>NZ_JBCNKH010000039.1:0-67947 GCF_039596135.1 Chitinophaga sp. | reverse complement strand
TACCAATCACATTTTCAAACCAATTAAAACTTAAACACATGCAAGAGTTAAACATCGTAGAACTGGAAAGCCGCGTAGAGCTGGCAGCAGCAGAAGCAGCAATCGACGTAACCATCAATTGCTAATTCACAAATCACATTTTCAAACCAATTAAAACTTAACACAATGCAAGAGTTAAACATCGTAGAACTGGAAAGCCGCGTAGAGCTGGCAGCAGCAGAAGCAGCAATCGACGTAACCATCAATTGCTAATCCATCAATCACATTTTCAAACCAATTAAAACTTAAACACATGCAAGAGTTAAACATCGTAGAACTGGAAAGCCGCGTAGAACTGGCGGCAGCTGAAGCAGCAATCGACGTAACTATCAATTGCTAATCAGCAGCCTGTAACCACCGGCAGGAGCACGCGAACCCCCAATTTATAACAGTCTAAAATCGATTCTCATGAAAAGAGTAGATCCTTGTTATAAGTCATTACCCAAAGTTGGTGTTGGTGTATGTTACCCGGCAATATATGATCACTAATGATGGGCATTTGATAAAAATGCCCATCATTTAAAAACCCTTCAAATCAGTTTATATGAATTTGAATCCTTTAAAAACAGAAAATTCCTTGTTGAACTATGATTACACAATCACCAGTGCCTCCAACAATGAATTTGTACTTGCCTTCGAAGGGAAGTACTTTAAGATAGGCGAATTCATGTATCAGATCTTAAGGGCAGGCCAGCAAGCCAAATACCTGGAAGACCTGCACGCTCAACTTGGTAATGTAGCGAACGTCAGCCTGGCCGGCCTGAAAGAAATAATTGACACAAAGATTTTGCCCATCTTCAAAACCACAGCAGGCAAAGCCAGTGAAGCGCCCGACGATGGATTCTGGTATAAGAAACAAATTCTTTCCAGCAGGCAATCCACCACACTGGCCAAACCATTGTCCTTCCTGTTTGGCAAATCATTCTACTTCCTGTTCCTGTTACTGACAGGTATAAACATTGCGCTCTATTCCCGTACGCATAGTATCGTGGCCAACGATGACCTGCCACTGGGAACTGAGATACTGACCTGGGCCGCCTCTTACTTCTCCTTGTTCTTCATCATGTTTGTGCATGAGCTGGGACACACTGCCGCCGCCTACAAATCGGGTATCAACGCCCGAAGCATAGGTCTTGGGTTCTACACCATCATGCCCGCCATGTATACTGACCTGACGGATGTATGGACAGTGTCCAAAAGCAGCAGGATAAAAATAAACCTGGCAGGCATCTACATTCAGCTGATCATCAACCTGGGTCTTGTAGCAGCATTGCATACCCTTAGCAATGACTTTGCACAAAGCTTTGTCTGGAAGATCTACCTGTTCAACAGTGTCCTCATGGTGGCGAACCTGGTACCACTCTTAAAGCTCGACGGCTATTGGGTATTATCAGACTTCCTGGGTGTACCGAACCTGATCAAAACATCCAACCAGCTACTCCTGAATGCGGTCACCAAAAGAGATCCGTTCGAAGAAGAGAAGCCGCGCGACTACAGTTTTAAAAAGATATTGCTGGTGGTATATACTATCATTCGCGTATCATTCATCATATTCGTCACCTTTATGGCATGTGCCTTTATATATGCCTCCATATTGAAGACAATTGCACTGATCAGGTATTTACCTTACTTAAGTTTTAATTTCGAGACGGCTATTGAAGTGCTCAAGCGCATAGTGACCATAGTGATCATATCACTGTTTACCCGGAAGTACAGGAGGCTATTTTCAAACGTCATATTAAAACGTGTAAAATGGTACAGAGCATAAATAAAAATGCGGATGAATGCCTGATATTCTTTAACCCCATGAGTTCAGACAGCCGCTTCTGGACGACCAATATCCCCAAGGGTTTATTGGAACGCTTTGAGGTCATATTTTACGAATATCCTGGCTACAACAGGCCATTTATCAAGCTGGAAAATTTTAAGGAACTGGCCCGATATATCGACACAGAAGTACTGGAAAACATACATAAACCCATACACCTGGTCGGTTATAGTTACGGAGGTCTCCTGGTACAGCACTTACTGAATCTGAACCGTCATAATATCAAGTCCGCCATACTGATAGCATGTGCAAACAGGATTCTGGCAAGAGATAAAGAGCTGTTGTCTGTACTAAAAAAAGTGAGTGATGTAGACATGTATCTTTTCTGTAGGGTACTGAGCCTCTTCTCTCACGGGTACGAAGACTTCAACAAGAATCCGTTGATCGGGTTACAGAAGTTTTCAAACCTGAAATTGTCTATTCCTGATAAGGTACCGATTATTCAACAGATGAATCACATCATCCGCACATCCCGGATCGAGATTCAGAAGCAGGCCACCAGGACTATGCTGCTGTATGGATCGGAAGACAAGATGATCGATATGGATACATTGGATAGCTTACATGAATATTTAGAAAATCTGAGTTTTAAAAAGTTGATTGGAGAAGCACACATCATCGATCCGACGAAAATGTTTCATCACATTCATCAATTCCTAAAAACTGAGGAATATGCCATCTAAAAGTTTAAGGCTCGAAATATATGAGGAAAGCAAGCAGGAACTGAAATTATCATTTGAAAAGAAGTGGGAAACCCACAATTTGCAGACATTTCAGTTCCTGTCTGCCAACCTTTCCAGGTGTTTGCCTGCCATCCCTGAATCCCAGCACAAGAGCGCTTATTTCGACATACTGTCTTACAAAGTGCTGCAGGGAATTGATACACAGTTTAGCGCTAAGTTCAGTGGCATAGACGATTTTAATGAATTTAACTATGAAGAAATTAAAAAGCATTTACCAGCGCTGTTTGTTTCTTATCATACAGGTTCTTACAGATCAGCCATCGCTTTTCTTGTAAAGTATAATATTAATGTAGTGCTCATCGCAGATCCGCTGGCGTACAAGTATAGCCTGGAGAAGATGTTGCAACAGTTTCAGCAGGTAAAAGATACATTCAATTCTACTTCTGAGTTCATTGTATATCCTGCGGATAGAGCGGACCTCACGCTCCAGATTATGGGGAAGATAAAGCAGGGTTATTCTGTACTGGCTTATATAGATGGTAATGCGGGATCCAATGGTTACCTTAACCGGGATAATAGTCAGCAGATTCCATTTTTCGGGCAGGAGATATTTGTGAGAACCGGGTTGCCTACAATGTCTTTTTATCTGAAAGTACCTATCATACCAATGTTGTCTTATTACGATGAGCGCCTGCAGCCCAGGTGGAATGTGTATGATCCAATTGCACCACCTAAGGGAGAGAAGAGTCCTGCTGGTTATGTGGATCAAAGTATCCGGTACCTGTATGGGATATTGGAAAATGCATTGCAGCGGTATACCATGCAGTGGGAGGGGTGGATGTTTTTGCATCGGTATTTGAATATAGGACCAGTTGCCCAGGGCGCGTTGCTGACTGAGACTGCCAATATTAGTATCAATGACAAAATTGGTTTGTTTATCCTGGATGACAGGTACTACATACTCAACAAAGAAAATTACAAACTAATGGAACTGGACAAAGAAGTCTTCCATTTGTTTGACAATAAAAATCGTGACGCTATTATAGCGCGGCCGATTGCAGATATTCAACTGCTATATAAAAACAGATTCTTAATTCATAATTAATACAAATGAAAAAAATATTTACAGCTGTGTTGTTGCTTGTAGCAGCTACCAGCTTTGCACAGAGAAATTGCTCGATAAAAGTCAATGTCAAAAATGTACTGATCAATAAAGGAGATTTCTATTTCGCGCTTTATAACAAAGAAGGTGACTTTATGAAAGTTCCTTATTCAAAGATCAGGGTACCTGCCAGCCGTGTAAGAAACGGGGTGATCTTTACTAAATTACCGGCAGGTGATTATGCTGTTACGATCTTTCAGGATCTGAACAGTAATAAGATGCTGGATAAGGTGATGTCCGTACCGGTAGAGCCATATGGGCTTTCTAATAATGTGCCGGCTTATCCGACTTATGCAAGCACAAAGTTTACAGTAACGGATCAGTCGTCGATTACTGTAAGTTTACGGAACTAAGCTCCTTTACCAGTTCTTTACCGCAGGTGACAGATAAGCTGCTGCCTGCTTTGTTTTTTAAGCAAACTTTGGAACAGTACATACCTACCTGTACTCTTCCCCATTTATTCTACGCTCACTTCCCTGACGGTTTCATTCCCGGGCAAATCTACTGCCACCACTATTACCTTGCCGCCCGGCGGCCGACTGGCCGCCTTATAATACCAATCCACGCCATTTCTGCCTAAAACCGCTTTACCTTTTTCCAGTATACTGCCTGCGGCATCCACTACCCGTACATTCACTTCTGCTACCCTGAATTCATCTTTCGCTGTCACCACTACAGTTTCATCTTCAAACTGAATATTCTGGATTTCAGGAGACCTGTAAGCATCTTTCACTGCCATATTATAGGCATTCTGCCCCGGGCCGGCCAGCGATTTATAATAAGCCTTCAGCTCCGGATCTTCCAGGATTACCATGGCATAAGCTGCCGCGACCCGCAATTTATACCTGGCTTCCAGCTGCTTCTTCGTCGGCTTTTTCTTAGACGGGCCGCGTTTCTTCGCCATAATTATCTGCCCGTTCCGTTCGTAAATCGTGATTTGATCGCCCAGCGTACCCCGGACGAGTTGGAGGAGTATATTGTCTTTAACAATAGCCATAAAAATTGTTTTTGGGGTTATGAGATCAATATTAATGATCTTGTCCAAAGAATAATCAAGCTTTAACACTAAATGAGTACTAATACGTCACTTAATGTGCACCTCAATATCCAATCGATATAGAGATGTAGTTATGATGTACTTATGGTAAGCTGATGGCAGTATAGTTATGCTATAGCTGGATTAGCTATTGACAGGAAGTTCATATTTATTGTGCTGATGTCGGCATGTCCCTTGCCGCGGAAGTGAGATATTAAAAAATAAAAAAAGCCAGCATCTCTGCTGACTTCATTTCGTAGCCTGGACAAGAATCGAACTTGTATCTAAAGTTTAGGAAACTTCTATTCTATCCATTGAACTACCAGGCCATCACTTTCAGGAAAAACCTTCCTTAAGCGGAGTGCAAAAGTAAAGGATTTTTCCAAAATTCCTTCACACATTTAATTAATTATAGATTTTCTCTATCTGATCTGCATATTTCTGCGCTATCACCTTCCGCTTTACTTTCAGCGTCCCCGACAGTTCCCCATTGGCAATCGTCCACTCCTGCGGCAGCAACTCAAACTTTTTGACCTGCTCTATATGACTAAAATATGCATTGTACTTATCCACAATCTGCTGAAAAAGGGTCTGTACCGCCGGTTGCTGGCACAATTCCTCGTGGGAGCCAACCGGTATACCTCGTTTATGCGCCCAGCGTTCCAGCTGGGGGAAAGACGGTACAATCAATGCCCCGGTGAATTTGCGGTCTTCGCCCACCACCATCATCTGCTCTATGAACACCGACTCCTTGAACTTGTTTTCGATAGGCTGCGGAGCTACAAACTTGCCACCGGAGGTCTTGAACAGCTCTTTCTTACGGTCGGTGATCTTCAGGAACTTATTGTTCACCAGCACACCGATATCCCCGGTATGGAACCATCCGTCTTTAATAGCTTCGGCCGTGAGGTCGGGGCGTTTATAGTAACCGATGGTGACGTTGGGACCTTTTACCAGGATCTCACCATCTTCAGCGATCTTAACTTCTACGTTGTTGATCAGGGGGCCTACGGTGCCAAACATGCGGTCTTTTTCTTCCGTACGGTTTACGCTGATCACCGGCGAGGTTTCTGTAAGTCCATACCCTTCCAGGATAGGGATCTTTGCGGCGGTAAAGATTTTCAGCAGTCTTACCTGGCAGGCGGCGGAACCCGTTACGATCACATCGATGTTTCCACCCAGTGCTTCCCGCCATTTGCTGAACACGAGTTTATTGGCAATGGCCAGTTGTACCTTGTACCACCAGCTCTTGTCCTGGTTGATATCGAACTTTTTGCCCAGGTCTACCGCCCAAAAGAAAAGCCCTCTTTTGATGCCTTTCAGTTCCAGCCCTTTGCCCATGATCCGCTCATACACTTTTTCCAGCAACCGGGGTACGGTAGTGAAGATGCTGGGTTTTACCTCCCGCAGGTTATCTGCAATCGTATCCAGGCTTTCCGCATAGTAAATGGGTACGCCGGCGGTCAGATAAACGTACGAGACGGTGCGTTCGAAAATATGATTAAGGGGAAGGAAGCTCAGCGCTTTGGCCGAAGGGTTTACTGGCAGGCAGGGGGTACAGGCGTGTACATTGCTCATGATATTCTGGTGAGTGAGCATCACACCTTTGGGTGTACCGGTAGTTCCCGAGGTATAAATGACGGTAGCTAATTGCTCCGGGTCAATGCTGTCTTTGATAGCGGCAATCTTTGGAAAGTCTGCTTCGTCTGCCATGGCTGGTATTTCCAGCCAGTGTCTGGCGTCAGGGACCTTGTTGAAGGTAAACACTTCCCTGAGGTGGGGTAGTTTGCCCCGGATGGCCGAGACCTTGTCGTACAGGTCTTTGTCACTTACAAAGAGCAGGCTGGCGGCAGCATCATTCAGAATGTATTCCAGGTCGTGCTCGCTCAGTGTTGGATAAATGGGTGCCAGTACGGCGCCTGCCTGCTGGCAGGCCAGGTCCGTAATCAGCCACTCCGGCCGGTTGGGGGATATGATCGCAATCTTATCAACCCCTTCAGGCGTGTGGTCCCCGTTGCCAATACCTAATTTCAGCAAGCCTGCACCGAAGCGCAGTGTCAGATCGGCTACATCCTGTGTGCTGTATTTTTTCCAGACGTTGTTTTCTTTTCCTACCAGCATGTCAGCTTTTGGGAAGTGTGCCAGCTGGTATGCGATGATGTCGAATAATCTCCGTGGCTGATCAGTCATGTTGCTTTTGGTTTATTACAGGCCTCTTTGTTCCTTCTCAGCTTGCAATCGCTCATATTCCCTGAGTGTGTCCCCAAACGGGTCGCGATGGAAAGCGTTGAAGTACTGGAATGCGATGGCTAATCCCCATCCCAGACCCGGCCATACCGGCCATGGAGTGCCTCCTTCATAGTGACCTGATGTGGCATACCAGATCGCCCAGAAGAAAAGGTTCATAACGAGGTAAACAATCAGGGAATTCTTAAAAGCTGCCCGGGATTTTGCAATCTTCCACAGCCTTTCATCCCTTTGCTGTATAGTTTCCATATGTTTTGTGGTTTAGAAAGATAGGCGCGTCTCTAAATATAGATAATTTTTTTGAATTATCCGGAGGGGGATCATGACTGCAATAACATTTCAGCAGAACAGATTATTTTTGGTTTGAGAACCTGACAGACAGACTGCGAGCATAACTAACTACCAGATCAGCGCATACGGTATTCCACGGACTACACATAAACTTATTGACGATCATCACACGCAACGATATTCAAAGATTGTGTCTTAATGGTTATTTAATTGATGAAACCCAGGGCGTTTTGTTTAATAATGCACTCACCAGTCCCTGGTGGTAAACTTATCCTTTATCAGCAGGGACGGGTGAGCTGGTTTTTACACAAACTACTTTCGGGATTTCTCTACATCCGGCAATAGTCCTGTTAATATACCTATCAATGGTAGCCAGGCGCATAACTGGAACACATAATCTATACCCTTACTATCCGCAATATTTCCTAATACTGCAGAACCTATACCTCCCATACCAAAGGCCAGTCCAAAGAAAAGCCCGGCTATCATGCCTACCTTTCCCGGCACTAACTCCTGTGCATATACCAGTATAGCTGAAAATGCTGAGGAGAGTATAACCCCGATGAATATGCTCAGTACACATGTCCACATCAGGTTTGCATGTGGCAGCAACAATGAGAAAGGCGCTACGCCGAGAATAGAAATCCAGATCACATACTTACGGCCAATGCGGTCGCCCAGCGGCCCGCCAAAGAACGTACCTGCTGCAACTGAAAAGAGAAATACAAACAGGTAGATTTGCGAAGCCTGCACACTCACATTGAACTTATGCATGAGATAGAAGGTATAATAACTGGTCATACCTGCCATGTAGAAATACTTGGAGAACACCAGTACAAGTAGTATGCTGAGTGCAAATATCACTCTGCCGTTTGACAGATGATTGTCCATATGCACCTTTGCCTTTTTAGGTTTCAGGCGATGTGTATTTTGCTTATACCAGGCACCGATATTGATCATTACCACGATGGCGAGGATAGCCAGCACAGAGAACCAGCTCAGGCTGGATTGTCCATGAGGTACAATGATCATTGCTGCCAGTAATGGACCGAGTGAACTACCGGCATTACCACCCAGCTGAAAGAGTGATTGTGCCAGGCCATGTTGTCCGCCGGAGGCCATGTGCGCGAGCCTGCTGGACTCCGGGTGGAATACGGAAGAACCTACGCCCACCAATCCTACAGAGAACAGGACGAAATAAAAGTTGTGGGCCTGAGAAAGACATGCGAGCCCCAGCAAGGTAAAGCCCATGCCTATAATAAGGGAATAAGGCTGCGGTTTTCTGTCAGTATATAAACCGACCAGTGGTTGTAACAATGAGGCTGTTAGCTGGTAAGTAAGCGTGATGTATCCTACCTGGCTAAAGTTGAGGTTCAATGAATCCTTTACAATTGGGTAAATGGCAGGGATCAGTGACTGGATAGCATCATTGATCAGGTGTGAGAAGCTGAGGGCCAATAATACAGAGAAAACGGTCTTCTCAGCGGCTTGTTGCACAGGTGCTTTGGCAGTGGCGATCTTTTCCATAAAATGTATCAGTGAAAAAATAGGCAATACTATCCCTGTACCGCTTTCCTGCAGTGAAAGTGGTTTTAACAGAAACGGATATTGCCGGGTGA
Source organism: Chitinophaga sp. (assembly GCF_039596135.1). Lineage (GTDB taxonomy): Bacteria > Bacteroidota > Bacteroidia > Chitinophagales > Chitinophagaceae > Chitinophaga. The sequence goes on along the minus strand of NZ_JBCNKH010000039.1, from coordinate 59,042 downwards.
AAATTTAAAGGGTATTATGAGCGCCGTCGATGATCTGCTGCACACATTTCCATGCCTTCTGATCATCCTGCGCCACAATACTTTTTAAAAGATTTTTGTGCAGATGCTGCGTATTTGTAAAAGTATCAGTTGTTTTAAACCGTTCAATAAACTTTGCTTTCAGGTGCATGGCCACAGTTTTGTACAGATCTGTGAGGATGCTGTTGCCCGAAGCCTGTGCAATCGCCAGGTGAAACTCAATATCCGCATCTATACAGGCAGCAACTTCATTGGCCAGCCCATAGTTTTTTCGTTTTTTCAGTGCCACGGTCATCCGTTCTATATCCTCTTCAGTTCTGTTGATGGCCGCTTTCTGCGCTATTTTCAACTCCAGCAGCTGCCTTACCTCGTCCAGGTCTTCAAACTGTGCGCGTTTCAAACGCTGGGGGAGGGGCTCTGCAATACCTGTCTGCCCTTCTACAAAGGTGCCCAGGCCCTGTTGTACCCTGAGTACCCCACTGTTTGCCAGGATGCGCACGGCCTCCCTGATGGTAGACCTACCTACTCCGAATGCCTCCATTAAGGAGGGCTCGGTAGGTAATTTTTCCCCTGTTTTGTAGGTTCCCAGCGAGATTTGCTCCTGTAGCCGTTGCGCAACCTCGTCTGCAAGGCTGTTTCGCTTAATTGGTAAGGATTGTTTATTCATCATATCATCTGATGATTCAAAGGTAGTAATTCCTTTTAAATCGGCACATCTTTTTTTATTTATCTTTGCGCCTCTTGTAATAGATTTGACAGATGAAAGCATTAAACTTATTTATTCGTTATAGGTTACCACTGGGTATCATTCTTTTGTTAGGCGGGATTGCGCTGGGTATTTCGGTGGGTTGGTGGGAAGCCACCATCGTACTGGTACTGGCTGTCATCTGCCTGGTTACCCATTTTATGTTTGGCCCTATGCGCCTGGTACAGGAAGCTGTTGAAGCCGGTGATATTGACACTGCTATGGCGATGATGAATACCATCAAGTTCCCTAAACTGTTATATAAGCCTATCCAGTCTGTTTATTATTTTATGCAGAGCAACCTGGCGATGTATAATAAGGACCTGGACAAGGCAGAGGCAACTATCCGCCAGAGTATCAAGTCTGGTAGCCCGATGAAGGAATATGAGGGTATGCAATACTTCCAGCTGGGTACCATTGCTTACCAGAAGAATGACCTGAAGGAAGCGAATGAGAACCTGAAAAAAGCGGTGAGAATGGGGTTGCCTGACAAAGAGAATACTGCTGCTGCGCTGCTCACCTTAGCTTCTATCGCTATGAGCCGCAGGGACTTTAAAACTGCTAAAGACTATTTCCGCAGGGCAAAGGAGCAAAAGCCAACCACTGCACAGATCGTAAGCCAGATCAAGGAAATGGATAAATATATTTCCCGTATGCCAGGTTGATGCCGGCTACAAACTTCAAAAAAGGGTGCTCCATACCGGGGCGCCCTTTTTCTTTTATAAGCAGTCATCATTACCTATTACACTGACCCTCCCGGCCGGCCGCAGGCCCTGACCCGAAGCCAATGCTTTTAAGTCTTGAATAGATTTAGCCCCCTGTACCAGAATTTCCTTCCTGGTAAGGATTTCTCATGGAAGCAATTAAATATTACATTTGCAGGAAATACGAACCCTGCATGTTTCATTTTGACCAGATCTTAGCCATTACCTTTACACTCTTTGCTGTAATTGATATTGTTGGTTCCGTTCCCGTTCTTATTTCTATGAAAGAAAAGCTGGGCCATATCGATTCGGGCAAGGCCACGCTGGCATCCGGTGTGCTGATGATCCTTTTTCTGCTGGTAGGGGAGCCATTCCTGAAATTATTGAGTGTAGATGTACACTCGTTTGCCGTAGCCGGTTCGATCGTAATCTTTGTGATTGGGCTTGAAATGATTCTTGGAGTGGAGTTTTTCAAGAGTGAAAAGGATACGAAAACAGGCAGTCTCATTCCTATTGCTTTCCCGCTCATTGCAGGTTCCGGTACCCTGACTACCATCATGTCACTGAAGGCAAACTTTGACCAGTGGAACATTTTCGCAGGTATTCTCATTAACCTGGTCATCATTTACGTGGTACTCCGTTCCCTTAGTTTTATCGAAAGAATACTGGGCAAAGCCGGTCTGATGGTGGTTCGTAAGTTCTTTGGCGTCATCCTCCTGGCGATAGCTGTGAAGATATTTAAGAGTAATCTTAACCTGTAGTTTTTGTAATTGAGATCAAAAACATTAGCTTTGCCTTCCTTCTTGTGAGAGAAGGCGTTTTGGCCTCGTAGTACAATGGATAGTATAAGAGTTTCCGAAGCTCCAGATACAGGTTCGATTCCTGTCGAGGCTACTTGTTCCAACATCAAAAGCATTCAAATGAATGCTTTTTTTTATGTAAAAACCTGGATCCGATCTTAACTGGTAAACTCCTTTTTGATGCCAAGTTTGTTCATTTTCGATTTCAATGTAGACGGAGGGAGATTTAATAATTCGGCGGCGCCGCCCGATCCCCAGATACGACCATTGCATTTTTTGAGTACTGAAAGGATATAATCGCGTTCATTTTCCTGGATAGTTTTTATGTAAGACTTTTCAACGGCCACTTCTGTTTCCTTTATGGCAACCGGCAGTAAAATTTCTCCAATCACGTTTCCCTTTGTAAGTAATACACTTCTTTCTATTGAATGCTCAAGTTCACGAATATTTCCGGGCCACACATAAGCCATCATGTTCTTCAAAACGTGATCAGCGATAGCACTGATCTTTTTTCCTGATTTATGACTGTAATAATCCATAAAATGATAAGCCAGCGCGGGAATGTCTTCTCTACGTTCCCGAAGCGGAGGAAGTTCAATCGGAAAGACATTCAGGCGGTAATACAAGTCAAGGCGAAACCGCCCCTCCGCTACTTCCTTTTGCAGATTCTTATTGGTTGCGGCGATAATTCTGAGATCAACTTTTATCGTATTCCTGCCGCCAATCCTTTCTATTTCTTTTTCCTGTAACACTCTAAGTAATTTTACCTGCAATTCCACTGGCATATCACCAATCTCATCCAGCAAGATGGTCCCGCCGTTTGCTTTCTCAAACTTTCCAATCCGCTTATCGTGCGCGCCTGTAAAAGCGCCTTTCTCATGCCCGAACAATTCAGACTCGATCAAGGTGGCGGGTAGCGCTGCGCAATTCACTTTTATAAAAGGATTATGTTTCCTGGGGGATAGGTTATGAATACAATCGGCTATTTTTTCTTTGCCTGTTCCGCTTTCTCCAAGTAAAAGAACAGAAGTATCCGAAAGGGCAACCTGGGCCACATGATCCAGTACATTTAACAGCACCGGGCTTTTGCCAATAATCCCTTCACACCCCTTGGGTATGCCGGTATCAGGACTATGACTAATATGACCGCCTGAGGAAATCTGTTGCTGCTTATCTTTTTTGTCCAGCATTATTTCAATGGCGTTGATGAGCTGCATTTGTGCTCGTTCAAACAAATCGACATGAACCGGATTGTAGGCATCTGATATCCGGCTGTACAAACAAAAACTGAAAGGTTTGCCATTCGAAATGTACATGGGCATCTCAAGATGGGATCGTAACTGAAAAGTATCGGCAAACAATTTTCTTAAAGAAGGTTGCCTACACATATTTTTGAAGGCCTGGTCGTCATAAAATGTTGCCTGGGCTTCCTGTGTATTATTAGACTGTAATGCTGTAAGTTCCTGTAAGGATTTGCCGGTGATAACTATAAGTTCGTTAACCCCGATGGTCTGATATTCATCAAATCCAATCCTTAAAAAACAAAGACCATGGAAAGGCGACTGTCCTATGTTATCAAAGCCCGCGGCTATAAAATCAAAGGGAATATATTGCTGAAGTACTGTCACGACTTTAGGAAGCATCTGCTCTGGATTACCTGATTCAGCTATGATATTCTTTATACTCTTTTTCAGCTCAGCTTCCTGCCGGTACTTTGACTCCAGGCTGTGCTTATGGCGATACTTTGCAATTTCAAGCGTAACCAGTAAATCTTTTTCTCTGAAAGGCTTTACCAGAAAACCGTAGGGTTGTGTGGCTTTGGCAGCATTCAACACATCTTCGTTTGAATTGGCAGACAGGTAAACAAAAGGAATATTATCAACCGCTAACTGTTTAGCCAAATCGATGCCCGTTTGCCTGCCTTTCAGAAAAATGTCCAGCAATACAAAATCGGGTCTTTCCCTGCTTATTATTTCCTGTGCTTTGGGGACGGAACGCGCAATTTCCATAACGCTGTATCCTGCCTGGGCAAGCATCAATCTCAAATAATCGGCTTCTACAAACTGGTCTTCTACAATCAATATTTTCTCCTTCATAAGGGGCAATTATTTTAATTTAACTACGATGATGTCATTCAGCTGTCATAAGTAAATTCAACTGTTATGGTTGTTCCTTTACAGCCATTGATGTTAAAACTTCCATCTATGTCCTCACTCAAGCCCTGCATCAGTTTCAGTCCCATTGAAACGGGATTCCTCATGTCAACATTTGCCGGTAATCCAATCCCATTATCACTGATAGTTAAACGCAAGAGATTTACCTGAATTGATTTTAGTGATATTTCAATCATGCCATTTCTACTATTATCCGGAAACGCATATTTAATTGAATTAGTGATGGCTTCATTCAAAATCAGGCCCAGGGGAACGCAATATGACAAGGCTAATGCAACCGGTTCGATCCGTAGTACAAACTGAATGGACTGGCCAATATTAAAACTGTCGCGCAAGTAGTCTGCCAGCTCATGAATATAAGCCGGCATGCTGATAGCAGATAAAGTATCGGACTGATATAATTTCTGATGGATAAGAGACATTGCATGAACACGATGACGGCTTTCGTCCATCGCTGCAATTGCTTCATCCGTTATTAAGTATTGCGATTGGGTTGCCAATAATCCTGCTACCGTATGGAAATTATTCTTTACGCGGTGATGTATTTCTTTCACCAGCCATTCTTTTTCATTGACTAACCTGAGCAGGGTACTATTCTTTTTTTCTATTTCCTTTTGCTGAACTTTTAATTTGCTGTTTGACAGGTGTTTTACCCGCACATTGTTTATCAGCAAACCAGTGATGATGAGCAGTAATACAGCAACGCCCAAAAACCAGTTACGTGTTTGGTTTGCATGTGCAAGTCTTGACTCCTGCAATTTGCCGGCATTTTCGAGTAGTTTAATATTATTGTCTTTTTTCTCACTTTCATATGCTGCCTGCAGTTGTTCAATATGCTTACTTGTGGTTTCGTTCAGCAGGGTATCGCTTAAGGTCTTATACTGTTGATAATGCTTGATGGCAGAAAGATGGTTGCCCTGTATTGAATCCAGCTTAAACCAAAGCAGATGATTGTAGTTTAATTCCAGTCTGCTCTGAATGGCCTTATAAAAAGTATCTGTTTGGGCAAGATGTTTACGTGCCAGATCATACTGGTGTGTTGCCAGATAAAACTCTGTTACGGGGTATTGCGCCTCACTCTGATCGGGCTCATATTTATCCAGCTTTGCTGAAATGGCCAATAGCCGGTTACAGTACTTTTGTGCCTCATCATATTGTTGTAATGCTTCATAAGCAATTAAAAAACTGGCGGTAATATAAAGTTGAGAATAAATATCGTTGGGAGGGCATTTGGGGCTTGCTTCCTTTAAAACAATGAGTGCTTCGTATGGTTTATTTAATGCTACCAATGTTCTCGAAATTTCGGATGCCAGTAAAACGATAACCTCATTGTTACCATATTTCTTTGCAACTACCAGGCCTTTTTGAAAATATAAATAGGCTGCATCTAATTTTTTCATACGGCGATAAGTGGAACCGATGCGCTTGAAAATACTCGCGAGCTGAATGGTAGTATCATTGTTCTTTTCAGCAGCATCCACTGCCAGCAATCCATATTGTAAAGCCAGTTCATTATTCCCCGTAACACTGTAAACAGCACCCATCAGATTATAAATGTCGTGCAGCTTTTTATAATCAAGTGACCGGTACAGTTGGAGCGATTGGTTGAGCACTACCAATGCTTTTGTGTAATTGCCTATGAGTTGGAGCAAATCACCCAACTCTTTGAGAATATCCGCTTCTTTTAGTTTATTTCCCGATTTTTGAAAAGCAGGAAGTGCCAATTGCTCTACTATACGTATTCTTTCGGTCAGGTCTTCAGTGGTATTTATCGAATAATAGCCCGATAAATCGTAGTAGGCGAATCCTAATTCCAGGAAAAAATTGTTTTGCTTAAAAATAGCAATGGCTTTATCGGCGAATTGTCTCGCCCTGGCTGTATTATTTTGTACATGCAGAATTTGCGAAAGCTGCTCATAACTCTTGCCTGTTCCCCGTTCATAATGCAAAGACTTGGCAAGTCTTTCGGCAGCAAGTACATACGATAACGCACTGTCAAGATATTTTGCATTACCAGCCGGATTCAAAAAATAATGTTCGCTCACCGACAAAAACAGGTCTACCTTAAGCGTGTCTTCTTTATGTTCTGACAATTGGGATAGCAGGCTGGCCAGGTTATCTTTTGTCTGCTGTGCCAAAGCGGAGAAAAAGAAGCCGGCCAATATACATGTATATTTAAGTCGTCTCAGCATTGAACTAACTGGTTCATATATTAAGCCTGATTTTCTTTAATTGAATGACAGCCCGGTTGTCGGCAGCTTGGTTCAGAATAGATTATTGGGATTCAACAGGTTAAAACTACCGGTAAGGAACTCCGTTTATAATGTAATTACATCCTTTTAAAGGTATAAATAAATACGCAATTATACTTCGTGGTATTCATTGGGGAACCACGATATTTCGTGGTCTGCCCGCTCACGAAAGGATTTAAAATATCTGACTACCAGTTATTTATGCGGATGGCACTTTCTTAGCGACAACAAGCCATCACTCGCCGTCGAAAATATGATTTATGAAAAATGCTCAGTCAAAAACGGTTGTCTTCATTACAGGTGCTTTTGTGCATCACAGCTGCTGGGATAAATGGAAAACTTATTTTGAAGCCAATGGATATAAAGCTATTGTACCTCCATGGCCGCATAAAAACAAATCTCCGGAGGTGTTGCGCAACAGCCATCCCAATGCAGAGATAGCTTCTAACAGACTAAGGGAATTAACTGAATATTTTGCATCTATCATAAACGGCTTACCGGAAAAGCCGGTATTAATCGGGCATTCAATAGGCGGCCTGATTGTTCAGCTCTTGTTGCAAAAAGGATTGGGCTCGTTAGGTGTAGCGATCCATTCTGTCCCTCCCCAGGGTATTTTTACATTTAAGCTTTCATTCTTAAAAGCCGGTTGGGGGCCGCTCGGATTTTTTAGTTCCACTAAAAAAACATTCTTTATGTCTTTTGCACAGTGGAAGTATGCATTTACCAACGGAATGGATTGTGAGGAGCAAAAAGAAGCATATTACCAATTTGCCATACCTGAATCCAAACTTATTGTGAGAGACACAATAACCAGTGCTGCAAAGTTAAATTTCGAAAGTCCACACCCGCCGCTGTTGCTTACGTCAGGCAGCGATGACAATACAATCCCTGCTTCACTCAATTATTCAAACTACAAAAAATATAAACACAGTAACTCCATCACTGAATACAAAGAGTTTAAAGGTCGTAACCATTTTGTGCTGGGCCAATCCACCTGGAAAGAAGATGCCCATTATATTCTTGAATGGATAAGATCACAGGCAAACAGCTATTAAAACAAGGCTGAAAAAAATCATAATTACAAACGAACAAATTACAAGCTAAATTTTACTGATATGAAATCTATACTCTTTCTGTCAAGTATGTGCGTCCTCCTGGTATGTGCGAACCTCCAGGTGAATGCCCGAACTTCTGCTTTCTTATCTGATACATTAGATAAGCAACCCGTGCAACCTGCACAACCACCATCAGGCTTCAAAAGTGATATAATGAAGGTAAATGGTATCAATATACATTATGTTATTGGCGGAGCCGGTGACCCACTGTTGCTGATCCACGGCTTTGGGCAAAACTGGTATATGTGGAACCGGCTGCTGCCAGAGCTGTCCAAACACTTTACCGTTATCGCTCCTGATATGCCCGGACTAGGTGAAAGTGACAAGCCGGACAATGGCTATGACAAGAAAACACTAGCTGCGGATCTGCACGCTTTAATAGTACAGCTGGGTTACAAAAAAATAAACCTTGTTGGCCATGATATCGGTCTGATGGTTGCTTACGCCTATGCGGCACAATTTGGCGAGGAGGTAAAAAAAGTTGCGTTGCTGGATGCATTGCTGCCTGGCATAGAACCAGTATGGAGTGAGGTGAGAGCCAAAGCCTGGTGGTTTGGTTTCTTTGCCATGCCTGCATCTGCCAATATTGTTGCCGGAAAGGAAAAAGAATTCCTGACAGGTTTCTGGCCCGTAGTAGGACATGTACACAATGCTTTTACACAACAGGAAACAGATGAATTTATACGTGCCTACGCCACTCCAAAATCAACATACGGCGCCTTCCACTGGTTTGCAGCTTTTAACCAGGATGCGCTGGATAATCAACAGTTCATGAAGCATAAATTGAAAATGCCCCTCCTCGCGATGGGTGGGGAGTATGGAGGCAGTTTCTTACCTGATCATTGCCGGTTAGTGGCTGAGAATGTTCAATCATCCATCATCAAAGGATCCGGCCATTGGCTGGTTCAGGAAAATACGGAGCAGGTGCAACGTGACCTTCTCAAATTTTTTCTTTAACTGTTAAATATCTGATAGAGTATGCTTAAAAAAATAAATTCCATAGTGCTGAAGTTAAGCCTTGTCCTGGTTCTTACAGGCATTGTTACTGCCTCGTACAGCCAGTCCAAAGAAAACGGTCAGCTCAGAATGACCCCACAGGAAATTGTAGCGGTAAAAGCCGTCTGGCCTTCAGCTCCGGGCTCTTCCAACTTAAGCGCCGTGCAGGTAATCGTTATTCATGGCGACCCTTCCAAAGCGGGTCTCTATACCATTTTGTTGAAGGTAGCTCCGAACACAAAAATTCCGGCTCACCTGCACCCTGATGAAAGAATGGGCTGTGTTGTTTCAGGAACATGGTATTTTGGCTATGGAGATGTATTTAGTCAAAGCGATTTAAAAAAATTGCCTGTCGGAAGCGTTTATTCGGAAGTAAAAGACCAAAATCATTTTGCAATGACAAAGAATGAGCCGGTGGTTGTCCAAATAACGGGTTATGGACCTTCTGGTGTAACCTATGTAAACCCGGAAGACGATCCACAGAAAGGCCAATAATGATTTCCCTTTAGTATATACCTGGCTACAAAAACCGGAAAAGCGAGCGTTATCTCGCCATTTGGCGGAGCATAGTCGCCTGGATAATTAAGCCTTTATAGTTTCAAATCAGAAATTCCGTGTCTTAACGGGTAAATTCGAGCAAAGAACGACTATAAATAGTTCGACAAATTGCCTGTCGGCTACAAATAAGAAAGGAACATCGGAGGATGTTCTTTTCTTATTTGTATACTTAAGAGGTGCTAATTTTTTAGTGTTCTACAGGCAGGTTACGATAATTAAGCATTTTTAAACTATTGATGTGGATGGGAAAGCTGAGCATTTCCCCCTACATTTGTACCGTTATGTTGAATCGATTTATTTGTACAGCCATCCTCATATTGTCTGTACAATTACTTTGGGGCCAGAACTATCAATACCATACATTCAAAAACATCGCCATCGGGCCGGAAGCAACCACCATCAACGCATTCGCCCAGGATAGCCTTGGCCTCATGTGGCTGGGCACCAACAATGGCCTCTATAGCTACGACGGGTTTTCTGTTCAACCCCACCTTGGCAACGACACCTCCCATAAAACCTTCGTCTACGACATCATCGTCATCAACAAAGAACTGATGTGCCTGGCCATGGAAAATGGTATCTTCTTTTACAACTACCAGAAAGATGAATATGAAACCATCCCCATACAGTTCCCCACCGACGTACGTACCCTGCTGCTGGAAAACGATAACCTATGGATTGGCTCTTTCAAAGGACTATTTAAATACAACGTCACCCACAAGAAACTGGAAAGCGTTGGATACAAAGGACTATCCAACCACACCATCTATTCCCTGACCCGCACCGCAGCAGGAGACATTTTCATTGGCACCTATAATGGCCTCTATTGCCTTTCATCTGATAAATCACAGGTCCGCCAGATCCCACTATCCGACTTCCATAAGCGCAGCAACCTTTTTGTCAACGCGCTATTTGAAGATACCGTGCGCAACCGGATCTGGGTAGGTACAGAAGGCGGCATCTATTACTATGATCTTCAAAACAACCTGGCAGTAAAGCTGCCCATCCTCCAGGATCACTCTGTAAAGTCATTGATGACAGACAACAGGAATAACCTGCTGATAGGAACCGACGCCGGGTTTTACATATACACTCCTGCCAATGAACAATTAGAGCATATCGTACATGACGCCCGCAATAAAGGCTCTATTGTCAATAATATTATCTGGTCCCTGTTTGCCGACAAAGAAGCCAATATCTGGCTGGGTACCGATTACGGCATCTCCCTGTTGCAAAACCAGAACAGCCTGCAGCTCATTCCCATCTTCGACATCACCCATGAAAAAGATGGTAACCGGTTTTATAATATCTATAAAGATCATTTCGGTGATTACTGGCTGGGCGGTACTAATGGTATCATCCGCTCCAGCTCTCCCGGGGGGCACGAAGTACTATCCGCCTGGTATAAGATGGGAGATAAGTTCCTGCCTATTTCACACAACCGCATCAGGAACATCTTTGAAGATGCAAACAACAATGTATGGGTAGCTACTGATGGTGGTATCAACAGGTACGATCGCAATACAAAAGCATTCGTCAATTACAATATTATCGACAGCTCCCAGTCACGCAATGCTAACTGGGCCTATAGCATCCAGGAAGACGACCAGCAAAGACTATGGATAGCTACCTACCTGGGAGGGATTTTTGTAGTAGACAGGTCAAAGTTGACGGGAGCTCCTAATATTGCCCTGCGCAACCTCGCTGCTCACAATGGCCTGGCCGGCAATTCCGTGAACCAGCTTACAAAAGACCAGCAGGGAAATATCTGGGCATTAATATATAATAGGGCTGTGCATAAGATAGACCCGCATACCTTCCAGGTAGAAACGGTGATGGAAGGAGCCATGCATCCTACTTATATGATCGCAGATGATGCCGGTGTAATATGGATCGGCTGCCAGGGCAATATCGTCAGGATTAAAGATGGCCAGCTACAAACCATTCCTTTCAAAGCCGACCAGATCTTAAGCATGGAACAGGTGGATGGTTATATCTGGATCTCCACGAGCGAAGGTATATGGATGATGGACAGGAATACTACAATGGTGCAACAATTCAACAGTGGTCAATCTGCCTTCACATCCATGTATTACGACAAAGCCCTGCATGAGGTCTACCTGGGCGGAGCAGATGAACTGGCAATCGCCTCGTCGGCTATACAACCTGCCACTGGTGCGGGCAATCAGCTGTACCTCACCGCCATGTACATCAACGGTAAATTGTCTGGATCTATCCGGTACAAGCAGGAGATTCGCCTGAACCACGAGCAGAACAACCTTGCTTTCTCCGTTTCTGACCTTAGCTATTCAGATCCGGAAGGTACCCGGTATGTATACAGAATCACGCAAATAGACGATGACTGGAATACCCTGCCCCTCAATAGCAACCTGATCACCTATACCAATCTCAGTTATGGGCATTATACCCTGTTGGTGAGCAAACTCGATGCATATGGAAAGCCGTATAGCAATCCTTTAAAGATGTCGATCACCATTGTTCCACCCTGGTACTACACCAACCTGGCCAAGGCAATCTACTTCCTGATCGTGGTAGGACTGGTGCTCTGGGCGATTAATTTCTTCAGGGTAAGGCATAATCTCAAGATCGAGCGTATCGAAAAGCAAAAGACGGTAGAGCTGACGAACCTGAAGATCAACTTTTTTACTGATATCTCTCATGAGCTAAAAACGCCCCTGAGCCTTATTCTGGCGCCTGTAAGCCAAATGCTGGCAGAAACCAGGAGTCCCCTGAAAAAGAAACAACTCGAAGGTATACAACAGAATGCGCTGAAGTTAAATGGCTTAATTCACCGGGTACTGAATTTCAACCGGGCCGACAGCAGTGCGCTCTCCGCCCTGGTACTGTCAAAGCTGGAACTGGTTGCCTTTGCCCGAAAGCTGTATGACTCCTTTATCAATAAGCAGGTAACTTTTACTTTCACCTGCAATAAGGAAGAAATTTATATTGATACAGATGTGATCCGAACAGAGGCCATCATCAACAACCTGCTGTCCAATGCCTGCCGGTATACGCCAGATGGAGGGACCATCCACCTGGATATCACCCAAAAAAACAACGTCGTTGTTATAAAAGTAACCGATACCGGTATTGGTATTCCGGCTGCCGACCTGCCATACGTGTTTGAGCGTTTTTTCAAATCTTCCATTACAGCCAGGAACAAGGAAGGTTCCGGAATTGGTCTTTACCTGGTGAGGAGCTATGCTGAACAACTGGGTGGATATGTAACGATAGCATCTGTAGAAGGAGAGGGCACTACAGTGTCTGTCAGCCTGCCAGTGCCCGAAAAAGCCCTTCCAGAGAGCCAAAACGCCCTTTCAGAAGAGCAAAACACCCCTTCAGGAGAACCGAACACCTTTTCAGGAGAACAGCACCTTCCAAAGGAACAAAACGCCACTGGCAAAAAGGTACTCATCGTAGACGACAACCAGGAAATAACAGAATTCCTGCAACAGGCATTATCCCCCCAATACCAAACCAAAATCGCCCATGATGGCAAAAAAGGGGAAGCCCTCAGCCTCGAATGGCAACCTGACCTGATCATTGTAGATGTCATGATGCCAATAATGGACGGACTCGAAATGACCAAACAGCTCAAAAAGCAGGTCATGACGGCGAGCATACCTATTATATTATTAACCGCAAAAGACGATCGGAAAACCGAACTGGATAGCATAGACCTGGGGGCCGATGCCTTTATGTCCAAACCCTTTGATATCTCCATCCTGCTCTCAAGGATCGAACAACTGCTAAAACGCCGGGAAGAAATGGAACACCAACTGCGTATTTCATCCCTCACCAACCCAAAAGAAGAAGAGACCCTATCCCGGGACGAGCAGTTCCTCTCCGACATCACCCAGATCATAGAGGAAAAAATGGACGATCCCCAGTTCAATGTGCAGGTACTAAGTGAGCTAAGTTTTACGAATTCCAAACAACTATACCGCAAAATAAAGCAGCTCACCAGTCTTACCCCGGTAGAATACATCCGTTCCATCCGGATGAAAAAAGCCGCCGTGCTGTTACAACAAAACAAATTTTCCGTGGCCGAGGTAATGTATATGGTCGGATTTTCTGAGGCCTCCTATTTCTCTAAATGTTTTCAGGCAGAATTCGGACTCACACCTTCTCAATTCATTAAAAATAATATATAATCAATATATGTTCTCTTTGTCTGAATTTTATCCTATTATGTCCGATATCAGCCGCACTTAAAAACGAATCTTAAATAGTTTCGAACCGTACGAAAACTGATACGGTTATATATGTCCCTAAAGGCAATTCCACTCCTTTGCATGTGCTTGTATTTTACAGCCACGTTCGCTCAACAGATTATCTATGTAGATAAAGCTGGGGTGATGCGCTGGTCGGATAGTAAGAAAGAGGCATCCTTTTATGGGGTGAACTATACCCTCCCTTTTGCACATGCCTACCGTTCAATAAAAGATCATAAGGCAGCTATTGATAAAGATGTATACCATTTTTCCCGTCTTGGTCTGAATGCTTATAGGATACATATATGGGATGTAGAGATCACCGATTCCATAGGAAGGTTACAACAGAATGAGCACCTCGATCTCCTCGACTACCTGGTATCCCGGGTACAGCAACGGGGAATCAGGGTGCTGATCACCTGTATGACCAATTTTGGGAATGGCTACCCCGAAAAGAATGAGCCTACTGGTGGTTTTTCCTATTTATATGACAAATGTGATGTACATAAGAATCCCAAAGCCATTGCTGCGCAACAAACCTATATCCGGCAGTTGCTGACGCACGTGAATCCGTACACAGGAAAAGCTTACAAAGAGGATCCGGCAATCGTAGGTTTTGAAATCAATAATGAACCCTGCCATGTAGAAGACCCGGCGCTGACTAAAAAGTATATCGGCGAAATGGTGGCGGTTATCAAGGCAACAGGCAACAAAAAACCAATATTCTATAATGTAAGTCATAACCGGGAGCATGTAGGAGCTTACTATGCATCTGATATTCAGGGTACTACCTATCAATGGTATCCTACTGGCCTGGTAGCTGGTCATACGAGAAAGGGGAATTTTCTGCCTTATGTAGACCAGTACAACATCCCTTTCTCCAACGAAAAAGGATTTGACACAAAGGCCAAAGCCATTTATGAATTCGATCCGGCAGATATCACTTATAGTTATATGTACCCGGCTATGACCCGGACGTTCCGCTCACAGGGCTTCCAGTGGATCACCCAGTTTGCTTATGACCCCATCGATATTGCGGCCTATAATACTGAATACCAGACGCATTATTTAAACCTTGCCTATACACCCAGGAAGGCCCTGAGTATGAAAATAGCTGCAGCAGTGGCAAAGGATGTAAAACGTGGGGAACAATTCCCTTCCTTTCCTGCTGATACTGTTTTTGGCAATTTCCTGGTTAGTTACCAGCAGGATCTTAGCCTGCTCAATAGCCCGCAGCAATACTTTTATTCTAACAATACGACCATCCAGCCAGTAGCACCCGCACAGCTTACAACGATTGCCGGTTATGGCAATTCGCCTGTAATTAAGTATGAAGGCACTGGTGCTTATTTCCTGGACAAACTGGAAAATGGTGTGTGGCGATTAGAGGTAATGCCTGATGCAATACAGGTGTCAGATCCCTTTGCACGGCCAGCTCCAAAAAAGGAGGTGGTAAGCATTGCATGGAACAAATGGCCGATGCAATTGCAATTGCCAGACCTGGGGGCCCATTTTATTATCAGGAACCTCCACTCCGAAAGAGATACCATCGCCGAAAATGGGGCTTTTAACGTCAGTCCCGGTGTTTATTTGCTGATGAAGGAAGATACCCGGCGATGGTCTGCTGCTACTGAATGGGAGCATATTAAACTGGGTGAGTTCGTAGCACCACCTGCACAACAAAAACAGTTCACCGTAGTGCATACTCCACTGACCACGGCCGCAAGTGACCAAAATATATTAGTCGAAGCAGATATAGTAGGACCTACTTTTCCCGACTCTGTAATATTGCAAACAGATCATGTGTCTTTCTGGTCTGATCACAATCCTTATATCCATTTGCAAAGAGCACACGGTTATACCTATCAGGGAACTATTCCTGCCAGTATGATAAAAAGCAAAGATTTAAAATACACTATCACTGTATTTAATAACGGCAATAGCTACACATTTCCTCAAAATGAAAAGGGGGCTCCTTTAGATTGGGACTTCACTGTCACAAAATATTGGGAAACGGGCATTACATCACCAACAGCACCTGTCATATTGCATGGGGAACTGGAATATTATTCTCTCTCTGACAAATCCTTTATACAGGCTGAACTCCACAGAGAACGGCCGTGGGAAGCAATTGTACATCGATATACCCTGCATGTAAAAGATAATGACGCCCGCTTTTTTTGGAGAAAACATATCAACAGAGACAGACAATTGCAAGAGACAAAATTCCTGTGTGTATATATTCCGGCAACAACATTAACAGAACTAAATATTGGATTTATTACAACAGATGGGTACACTTATTCACATCACATTTCATTAAACAATAATGAGCATTTGTATAAGATACCGGTTACTGCGCTGGTACAGGATAGTACAGCTTTACTACCTCGTCCATACCCGGTTTTTATGAACCGGTATTTTGTACCAAAAACCAACATTGACTTTAACATTCACAAAATTGAAACACTAAACATTTCCACATCAGACAGGGTGCCTGATAATGCTTCGATAGACATAGGAGCAATCTGGCTGGAATAAACAGATCGTTTAAAATTTTTAATTCCACAATATGAAGAAATCAATTTTCCGCAAATTCCTATTCTGCCTATGCATGGTGATTAGCAGCCTGGGAGTGCATGCCCAGGGGCAAAGCCGTACCGTAAAAGGTATTGTGACCGACGAAGGTGGAAAACCTCTTGAAAGGGTATCCGTATTAGTAAGCGGTACCAGCACCAGCACGCTTACCGATGCTGCCGGAGGGTTTACAATACATCTGCCTGAAGGAAAAGATGTACTGGAATTCACCTACATAGGTGCTGCTAAAAAGGTAGTGAAAGCAGAGGGAGATACCGTGCATGTAGTGATGTCTTTTGAAGACAAAAAACTGGATGAAATAGTCGTGATCGGCTATGGTACCAAGACTAAAAAAGATATGACAGGTTCCGCTGTCAGCATCAGCAGCAAAGAGTTTAACCCCGGGTTAGTGGGTTCTTCTGAACAGCTGATCAGTGGCAAATCTTCTGGTGTGCAGATTATGACCAATGGAGGTTCTCCCACTGCTGGTAGTACTATCCGCATACGTGGTGGCGCTTCTTTAAGTGCCAGCAATGCACCCCTGATTGTATTGGATGGTGTGCCATTGGAAACAGGCGGTATCAGCGGCAATACAGACAACTTCTTAAGCATGATCAACCCAAATGATATTGAAAGCATTACCGTACTGAAAGATGCAGCTTCTACTGCTATCTATGGTTCCAGGGCATCTAATGGGGTATTGATGATCACCACTAAAAAAGGGAAAGGAGATCAGCTGAAGCTCAACTTCTCATCCGTTGTCACTTTGCAGCAAAGGAAGAATGTAGCAGATATGATGTCGCCAGCGCAGTTCAGAGATGTGATAAATGCAGAAGGTACCGACGCACAAAAAGCGCTCTTAGGCAGTAGTAATACTGACTGGCAGAAACAGGTATTTAAGAATGCAATGGGTACTGATAATAACCTGGGCGTGACAGGTAAAATAGCCAAATCAATTCCTTTCCGTGCATCAGCAGGCTATTACAACCAGGATGGTAACCTGCGGACAGATAAGACGCAACGTTTCACCGGTTCACTGGTAGTTACACCGAGCTTCTTCGACAAACATTTGAACCTGACCCTCAACCTGAAAGGGGCTGCCAATAATAACAGGTTTGCCAATACAGATGCTATCTGGTCTTCTGTTGCCTTCAATCCCACACAACCTGTATACTCTGGTAAATCAGCCTATGGTGGTTTTTATGAAAGTCTTGACAACAGTGGCGTACCTGCTACAGGCGCTAACCGGAACCCTGTAGGATTATTAGAGCAGGAAAAGCGGAAAAGTGATGTGTATAGAAGTATCGGCAACTTTGATGCGGATTATAGATTCCATTTTCTGCCTGACCTGAAAGCCCATGTTACCCTGGGTTACGATTATAGTAAAGGGGAGGGTTCTGTATATATTCCTGCATCCTCTGCAGATGGCTATAGTGTGGGCGGATCTAATAATACTTACTCCCAGACGCTGAAAAACAAATTGTTCACAGGCTATCTGAACTACGCTAAGAACATTAACAATACCCACCGCTTTGATGCCACTGCCGGGTATGATTACCAGAACTGGAGTGCCAAAAGCCCTGCTATCACCTATTACAATGAAAAAGGGGAGCTACAATCTACAGCCAAAGCTACAGATGAAAGACATGTACTGCTGTCTTATTATGGAAGAGTGAACTATACGTTATTATCCAAATACATGATTACGGGAACTATCAGAAGAGATGGTACCTCCCGCTTTAGCCCTGAGAACAGATGGGGTACTTTCCCTTCAGTAGCAGTAGCCTGGAATGTAACAGAAGAAAATTTCCTGAAATACAACAAGGTGCTGAACAACTTAAAATTAAGGGCCAGTTATGGTGTAACCGGGCAACAGGATGGTATAGGCAACTATAGCTACCTGTCTGTGTATCAACAGGGGAACAGTTATGCACAATATCGCTTTGGGGATGAATATTTGTATGTATACAGACCGTCAGTCTATGTATACGATCTGAAGTGGGAAACGACAAAGGCATTTAACTATGGATTAGACTTTGGATTTTTAAACAACAGGATTTCCGGTTCAATTGAATATTACACCCGCAAAACCTACGACCTGCTGGCAAATGTATCAGTACCTGCTGGTACTAACTTTGACCAGACAGCTACCACCAATGTGGGTAATATTGAAAGCAGGGGATTTGAATTCCAGCTCAATACTACCCCGATCAGTACGCGTGATTTCAAACTGGACGTGAATTTCAACGCCACCAATCAGCATACAAAAGTGACCAACATTTCCCTGGTACAGGGTGCTAATACAGTGGGCACTTATGCAGGGCCTTCCGTGGCCGGCAGGGGGATACAGATCCTTACACCAGGCTACCAGCCCAATATGTTCTACGTATACAAACAGGTATACGACAAGGCAGGAAAGCCGCTGGAAGGCGTGTATGCTGATCTGAACAAAGATGGTGTGATCAACGAAAGTGACCTGTACCGTTACCATTCTCCTGCTGCAACCTGGCTGCTGGGCTTCAACACACAAGCCACTTACAAAAAATGGTCTGCCGGGTTCACCATGCGCGCAAACATAGGCAACTATGTATACAACAATACAAAAATGAGCCTGAGCGCCTGGGAAACCGTGCAATATGTAGATGCTGCGCTGAACAACCTGCATAAAGATTACCTGAAAACAGGTTTTCAGACCCGCCAGTATTACTCAGACTATTATGTAGAGAATGCCTCTTTCCTGAGAATGGATAATATGTCTGTCGCTTATAACCTTGGAAAAGTAGTAAAGCATGTGAATATGCGCATTGGCGCCATTGCGCAGAATGTATTCACCATTACCAAATACACCGGACAGGATCCAGAGGTGACCAATGGATATGAAAGCGCATTCTATCCCCGTCCACGTACTTATTCCATCAATATTAACCTTGAGTTCTAACGTCTATGAAAAAGATATTATCCTGCATATTACTGATCACCGTGTTAGCATCCTGTACCAAGGATCTGAACCAGGTACCCAGTGTAGAAGCAACGTCTGAATCTGTATACACCAGTCTTGCTAATTATAAATCCGTACTGGCCAAACTTTACTCCGCATTTGCAGTGGCAGGTATTGAAAAAGGAGATGGCAATGCCGATATGGCAAGTAGTACAGCATCCTGGGGATATTTAAGGGTATATTTCAACCTGCAGGAAATACCCACTGACGAAGTGGTATATACCTGGGCCGGTGGAGATAACCTCACGGATATACAATACATGACCTGGGGCGCGTCAGACACCTGGGTAAGTGCCATGTATTACCGCATATACTATACCGTGGCACTCTGTAATGAGTTCCTGAGAAATGCAACAGATGAAAAGATCGCTTCCTTTTCTGAATCAGATCAGGCCACGCTGAAAGTGTTCAGGGCAGAAGCCCGTTTTCTGCGTGCATTGGCCTATACACATGCGATGGACCTGTATGGCAATGTCCCCTTTGTAACGGAAACAGATAAAGTGGGTGCTTACACTCCACCCCGCATCAAGAGAGCTGACCTGTATGCCTATATCCAGTCTGAGTTGCAGGATATAGAAGAAGTACTGCCGGCACCACTGCAAAATGAATACGGCAGAGTGAGCAGAGCAGCAGCATGGACACTGCTGGCAAGGAACTACCTGAATGCCGCGGTATATACCGGTGCCGCAGATTACACTAACTGCCTCACCTATTGTAACAAAGTGATTGCCGGTGGTTATGCCCTGGAGTCTAACTATAAAAAACTGTTCAATGGTGATAATGACAAGCGTACGGCAAATGAGATCATCTTCCCTATTGAGGCAGATGTAGTCAATACTACTACCTGGGGCTCCACTACTTACCTGGTAAATGGTCCTATTGTAGGCACGATGAAAGCACCCGACTATGGCGTAGTATCAGGATGGGCCAGCATACGCACACTCAGGGAGTTTGTGAATCTGTTCCCGGATACAACCGGGCAAACTGATATACGTGGTGATTTCTGGACGGATGGCCAAACCCTCAATGTAGACGATCCATCATCTTCCAGCCAGGGCCTCTCTATCGTTAAGTTCACCAACCTGAATGATGATGGTAGTTATACAACAGATGGTGGGCTGGTAAATACTGACTTCCCCATGTTCCGCCTGGCAGATGTATACCTGATGTATGCAGAAGCAGTATTGAGAGGTGGTACCGGTGGTTCTATTGGTAGTGCGGTGAACTATGTAAACCTGATTCGTGAACGTGCCTATCAGAATACTTCAGGTGATGTTAACGCTTCTACTTTAACACTCGACTTCATTTTGGCAGAACGCGGCCGCGAACTGTTCTGGGAGTGTACCCGTCGTACAGACCTGATCCGCTTTGGCAAGTTCGCCGGTGGAGATTATTTATGGCAATGGAAAGGTGGTGTTGTGAACGGGCAGGCTGTTGATACAAAGTATAACCTGTACCCGATTCCATCAACTGATCTGGCTTCAAATCCTAATCTGGTTCAAAACACAGGCTACTAATCTCAAATACACGTTCCATGAAAAAAATAGTTTGCTATATACTGAGTATATTCCTTTTTGCCAGTTGTAAAAAGGAGGGGGCACAGCCAGTGCTTTCCGGTTTTGAAGATGCTACCCTGACTGCCACTGCCACACAATTGGCCTTGTCACAGTCTGCAAAAGATAGTGTTGTATTACAACTCGTGTGGGATGCAGGAAAATTAAGCGTCTCTAATGGCTATGCGGTAGAAGAGTCTCTTATATCAACTACCGTGCAGTATGCATTGGATGCAAATTTTAGCAGTATCAAAAAAGAAGTGGCAGTGACCGGTGCATCCATCTCTTATACCTCCGCTACATTGAATACTTTAGTACTTGGGTTTGGGTTGACGGCAGGTGAAAGTGGCACCGTGTACGTACGTGTAAAATCTACCCTGACTGCCAATACAGCTGCCAATTACAGCAATGTAATTGCGATCAGCATCACACCTTATGCAGCAGTGAGCGATGCCGCTTATTTATATATGGCGAGTACCGATCTCACCTCTTTTCCCTGGAAACTCTGTGCCAGGAATAAAGACGGAAAGTATGACGGGTTTGTAAAAGTAGACCAGTGGTACAATTTCCTGCTTACGAACGAAGAAAGTAACAGCGCTTCTGTAATCTACGGCAGCTATCCTGCAGATGGCAACCAATACGTTTTATCAGCTGGCAGCGATCACTGGAATTTGTGGACGTCTAATGGCGGCTACCTTTATATAGCAGCCAATACAAATACGCTCACGTGGAGTGAAACAGTAGTCACTTCGCTCAGCGTAGTGGGCGACTTTAATAGCTGGAGTACTACAGCCACACCTATGACGTACGATGCTGCCAACAAGGTATGGACAGCGAGTATCACTACTACTGCTGCAGAGCAATGGGGCATCAAAGTGCTGATCAATCAAAGCTGGAGCTGGTTCTTTGGCACTAGTGATGAAGAAGGGGTATGTACATTATATACTGCCGATGCAAATGGGTTTCCATATACAAAAGTAGGCACCTACACATTGAAGCTGGACCTGAGCGATCCACATAAATTTAAATATTCAGTAGAATGAGGAACATAAGGATATTAGTAGCGATACTGTTGCTGTTAGCATGCAATAAGGACGACGGCGCTACAACTACAGCAACAGATACTTCGGGATTTGCCAAAGGTGCAGACGTAAGCTGGATCACCGAGATGGAAGCATCCGGAAAGAAATTCTACAATGCTGCAGGCACAGAAATGGAAGGCATCCGGTTATTGCAAACGCTGGGTGCGAATGCAGTACGCCTGCGGGTGTGGGTCAATCCTTCAGATGGCTGGTGTAATAAAAATGATCTGCTGGTAAAAGCTTATCGTGCACATAGCCTGGGTATGCGTATCATGATCGATTTCCATTATAGCGATAGCTGGGCTGATCCTAGTCAGCAAACCAAACCAGCCGCATGGTCCGGCAAGAGTTTTGATGAATTGAAAACAGCGGTGGCTGATCATACCACAGCAGTGCTTTCCCTGTTAAAAGAGAAAGGCATTACACCTGAATGGGTACAGGTAGGGAACGAAACCGGCAATGGTATGCTGTGGGACGATGGAAAGGCAGCTACAAATATGGCCAATTACGCTGCACTGACCAATGCCGGTTATGATGCAGTGAAAGCGATCTTTCCGGCAGCTAAAGTGATTGTGCACCTGCAGAACGGAAATGATAATTCTTTGTTCAGATGGTTGTTTGATGGGTTGAAAGCCAATGGAGCAAAATGGGATGTAATCGGGATGTCCCTGTATCCTACTAAAGATAACTGGTCTGCATTGAATACAGCTTGTTACGAAAATATGCAGGATATGATATCCCGTTATGGTTCTGAGGTGATGATCTGCGAAGTGGGCATGGACCAGGAGCAGGCAGCAGCTACCAAAAGTTTCCTGGCTGACCTGATTACAAAATCAAAGTCCATTGCCAACAACAAAGTATTGGGTATATTTTACTGGGAACCAGAGGCATATGGTGCCTGGAAAAACTACACGATGGGCGCATTCGACGACTCAGGCAAACCCACTGAAGCCCTGGATGCATTTAAATAAACAGACGATATGATGATTAAACGATGGTGCCTGCTATTTGTGCTGATCTCAAATTGCATACAGGCACAGGACCGGCAGGAATTTTTGCTGCAAAAGAACTGGCAGTTTATCCAAAGCGATCCATCGGGGGCCATGGAGCAAACCTTTAACGATAAAGACTGGCAAACTGTGTCCGTACCTCATGACTGGGCAATATACGGTCCTTTTGATCGCAATAATGACCTGCAGAAAGTGGCAGTGAAGCAGAATGGAGAAACGGTTGCCAGCACGAAGACGGGTAGAACGGGTGGCTTGCCTTATACAGGTGTTGGGTGGTATCGTACCCATTTTGATGTACCTGCAGGCACTACCGTATCCCTGTTGTTTGATGGTGCGATGAGCGAAGCCCGGGTATATGTGAACGGAAAGGAAGCCTGTTTCTGGCCGAATGGATACAATTCTTTCTCTGTAGATGTGACGCCTTATTTAACGGCTGATGGACACAATAACCTGCTTGCTGTGAGATTAGAAAATAAGCCACAGTCTTCAAGATGGTATCCCGGAGCAGGTTTGTACAGGAATGTGCATGTGATAGCTACCCGTAAAGTGCATGTACCTGTATGGGGCACCTATATCACTACTCCCTACGTTTCCGACGCATATGCTGCTGTGAATCTTAAAATAACGATTGACAATGGGGGAGATGCAGATATTAAGATCATCACAGAAATACTCAATGCAAAAGGAGAGTCCGTTGCTAAAAAAGAGAATATCCAGAAAGTAACGCATGGTAAACCGTTTGAACAAAACTTTATTGTCAACGCGCCGGCATTATGGTCTCCCGAAGCGCCCAATTTGTATACAGCGAAGTCTGTTATCTATATAAATGGGGAGCAGGTAGATACTTATACCACCCGTTTTGGGATACGTGATATCCGGTTTGTGGCAGATAAAGGATTCTTTTTGAACGGGAAGCTACACAAGTTCCAGGGGGTGTGTAATCACCATGACCTTGGGCCGCTGGGGGCTGCTGTCAATGTAGCAGCATTGCGATATCAGCTCACACTCTTAAAAGAGATGGGATGTGATGCCATCAGGACATCGCATAATATGCCAGCTCCTGAACTGGTATCCCTGTGCGATGAAATGGGGTTTATGATGATGATAGAACCATTTGATGAATGGGACATTGCTAAGTGTGAAAACGGGTATCATCGCTTCTTTGCAGAATGGGCAGAGAAAGATATGGTCAATATGTTGCGTCATTACCGCAATGATCCGGCTGTGGTGATGTGGAGTATTGGGAATGAGGTGCCTACACAATGTAGTCCTGGTGGATACAAGGTGGCCTCCTTTCTGCAGGAGATCTGTCATCGGGAAGATCCTTCCAGACCCGTCACCTGTGGCATGGACCAGGTAAGCTGTGTACTGAACAATGGCTTTGCTGCTATGCTGGATATTCCGGGATTTAACTATAGGGTATACCGTTATAAAGAAGCCTATGCAAAGCTGCCGCAAAACCTGGTGTTGGGCACAGAAACTTCTTCCACAGTAAGTTCCCGGGGTGTATACAAGTTTCCTGTGGAGAAAAAAGCGGATGCGGTGTATACAGATCACCAGTCTTCAGCTTACGACTTTGAATATTGCTCCTGGTCAAACCTGCCGGACGAAGATCTGGCAATGGCGGAAGATAATGAGTGGTCTATAGGCCAGTTTGTATGGACAGGTTTTGACTATTTAGGGGAGCCTTCGCCTTATGATGTGGATGGCTGGCCTAATCATAGTTCTATGTTCGGCATTATAGACCTGGCATCTATTCCCAAAGATCGTTATTACCTGTACAGGAGTGTCTGGAATAAAAAAGTACCTACGCTGCATGTACTGCCACATTGGACCTGGCCGGGTCGTGAGGGGCAGGTAACGCCTGTATTTGCTTATAGCAGTTATCCTGCGGCCGAGTTATTCATTAATGGCAAAAGCTATGGCAGGCGGTTCAAAAATGATTCAACTACACAAAACCGCTACCGGTTAATGTGGATGAATGCCGTATACGAACCGGGCGAAATAAAGGTAGTCGCCTATGATGAAAATGGAAAAGCGGCAGCAGAAAAGGTGGTACGTACTGCAGGAAAACCACATCACATAGTGCTGGAGGCGAATAGAGATACGATAGCTGCTGATGGAAAGGACCTGGCATATATACGGGTAAAAATAACAGATAAGGAAGGGAATCTTTGCCCGGCAGATCAGCGGTTGGTCACCTTTACAGTGTCAGGCGCAGGTAGTTTTAAAGCAGTGGCCAATGGAGATCCTACTTCTCTTGAGTTATTTCATCTTCCCCGGATGCATGTTTTCAACGGGGAGTTGACCACCATTGTCCAGTCAAAAGAACAGGCAGGGGAGATCGTAGTGGAAGTGCAGGCCAAAGGGCTCACTTCCGGGAGGATCCTGCTCAAAAGTAAATAAATGTAAAAGGCGCCGGCATTGCCGGCGCCTTTATTTTAATATATAAGTAATTTGTTATAACCTCGTTTGACCCTTATTCCCCCCTTTGTATAAAAACTTCATCAAATATTTAACTTCCAAATCGACGGAACCCGGAAAATCTCGTTATTTTTAAAATATTGACAGAGGGACAAGAGCTAAATGGACCCAAAACCAGGCATTTTAAGATTGTATTGTATTCGACTTATGAACTAAAAAAGTTTGTTAAACTAATGACATTTACCTATTCATTACATAAGATCCACCATCCTGACAGCTTTGGTTTCTCTCCTGATGCCTATAGCCGCTTTAAATTTGGAGATGATGGGGTTGCGAAGGATTTTGGGATAGCCCTTGCCGAAGGATTTATCAGGAACTACCTGCATTATGTGCCTTTGGAAAAGCAACTGGTTGTTATTTCCAGCCCATATTCCTTCATTCCCACCGCTACATTTGCGATGAAGAATCACTTTGTATTCCGTCTTAACAGGTGGCTGGCGGAGGAGGGCTACCCGGTAGTACAGGAGGCCAAAGTACACCGTACCATCACCTACAAGGAAGATTATGGAGAGCTGAATGCAGCTGAGCGGCTTAACCTGATTAATAATGATTCTTTTCATATCGATAGGTCGTTCCTGGAAGGAAAAGCTGTAATTTTCCTGGATGATATCCGCATTACAGGCAGTCATGAAAAGATGATCCTGCGCATGGTAGAGGAATATGAGCTGAAGAACGACATTTACCTGCTATATTTCGCAGAGCTGGCCAATCCTTCAATTCATCCGAACATCGAAAATTATTTAAATTATCACCATGTGAAGTCTATCTTCGATCTTGAAAAGATTATACAGGGGGATAGTTTCCTGATCAATACGAGGATTGTAAAGTATATCCTCAATTATGATTACGAGTCGTTTTGTATCTTTTTACAAAATCAATCGGACAACTTTGTCAATTTGCTGTATAACATGGCCCTGGGCAACGGGTATCATACCATTGACGCTTACGCCCGCAACCTCGGCTTCATTAACAGGTTCATATATCCGACAAATAATATAAAAGCTTAGAAAATGGCAATTAACCTTCAAAAAGGACAGAGAGAGGCAATCAATGCGCCTAAGTTCACAATCGGGCTTGGTTGGGACACCAATAGCTCTTCCACGGGCTCCAGTTTTGACCTGGATGCATCAGTATTCATTCTCGGAGAAAATAAAAAGATCTTATCAGATTCTCATTTTGTATTCTATAACAACAAAAAATCCCCGGACAGTGCGGTAGAACATTCCGGCGATAACCTGACAGGTGAGGGTGCTGGCGATGATGAACAGATTAAGGTAGACCTGTCTAAAATAGATCCTAATGTAACCGAGCTTTCTGTGGTAGTGACCATTCATGAGGCAGAAGCAAGACGCCAGAACTTTGGCCAGGTAAGAAACAGTTATGTGCGCATTGTGGATGCTTCCAGCAACCAGGTACTGCTTAAGTACGAGCTGGAAGAAGACTTCTCTATCGAAACTGCCGTTGAGTTTGGCAGGATCTATAAGAGAAACAACGAATGGAAATTTGAAGCTGTAGGTGCCGGCATGAAAGGCGGTTTACAGGATTATCTGAATAAATATAACTAATCATCATGGCTATCAACTTACAGAAAGGACAACGCATTTCCCTCGAAAAAAGCAATGGCACCAAACTGGAAAGAGTATGTGTGGGTATCAACTGGGGAGCTATTGAAAAGAAAGGTTTATTCGGACTCGGCAAAACCAAAGAAGCCGTAGACCTGGATGGTAGCTGCGTATTATACAACGAAAACAAACAGGCCCTGGAAGTTGTCTATTTTGGTAACTTGCAATCTAAGGACAGGGCAGTAAAACATAGCGGTGACGACCTGACCGGGGATGTAAATGGTAACGACGGGCTGGATAATGAAGTGATCACACTGGATTTTTCCATCCTCAATCCTGCTGTAAACTATGTAGCTTTTGTACTCAACAGCTTCAGGGGACAGGATTTTGGTACCATCCCATTTGCATCTATCCGTATTTACGAAGGTACGCCCAGCCGGGTGACCGAAGTATTTGCCAAGTACGACATTGCGCACGATGCAGCCTTTGCCGGACACGTATCTATGGTCATGGGAGTATTCTACAAAAAGAATGGTGAATGGAAGTTCAATGCCATCGGGGAAGCTACCAAAGACAGAAAACTGCAGGAAACTGTTGATACAGTGACCCGCCAATACTTATAAGACTTAAACATTTGCTAATGGATATCAATGCAAATACAACAACTGATGTAGTCGTTGCCACCCCGCACATAGACAGGGAAGGCAATGTGGACCTCACCACCGTCACTTCGGACGAAAGCAAAAAGTTCGAGGAAGTCAGTAAGTCCCTCGTACCTGGTGATGTGAACGCCATCCTGAACTATGGAGCTGAAGTGGAGAAATCCATGGACAAGTACAGCAACGACTTCCTTACCTCTGTGCGTACTTTCAACTCCGGAGAAGTAGGGGGCCACATCAACGATCTGCTCACAGAACTGAACTATATAGATGTAGATGAACTGGAACAGGGCGGATTCAAGTCTTTTATGTCCAAAATACCTTTCTTCAAGAAGCTGGTAGTGGATGTGAAAGCAATGTTCCAGAAGTACGATACCGTGATTGCCAATGTGGACAAGATCACCAACAAGATCAAAGCGGGTCGTATCAACTCCCTGAAGGATAACACAGCGTTGCAGACGATGTTCGACAACAATGTGAACTACATCAAGCAGATGGAAGAACTGATCATCTCCGGTCAGTACAAATACAACCAGCTGAGTATTAAGCTGGCTGAAATGGAAGGCAACCCGACTGCATACCAGGATTACGAAATCTCTGACATGCGTGAGTTCCTGCACCGCCTGGACAAGCGACTGGCCGATATGAAGATTGTACGCTTCATCATGATGCAGTCCCTGGCACAGATCAGGGTTGTGCAAAATAACAATACTGCCATTGCTGAAAAAGCGCAGTCCATCGTATCTACCACCATCCCGGTGTGGAAGAACCAGCTGACCATTGCCGTTGCCCTGCAAAGGCAAAAGGCGAATGTGGAAATGCAGAAGAAAGTAGCAGATACGACCAATACCATCCTGCAGAAGAATGCGGACATGCTGAAACAAAACAGTATTGAAGTAGCCAGGCAGAATGAAAGTACCGTGGTATCTATCGATACGCTGAAGCGGACTACTTCTTCCCTGATCGAAACACTGAATGAAGTGAAACGTATTCACGATCAGGGTGCAGAAAACAGAAAACAACTGAATACCGAATTGCAGTCACTTGAAACAGAGCTGAGAAAGAATGTAACCAACGTATAAGGAACGCTAGAAAATGGAGGAGAACCGGGCCATCATATTAAGTGAGTCACAAAGAACGATCAGCAAGCTACAGCTGCTCTCAGTCTTTTTCGAAGATGAAATAATCTATAAGATTTACCTGCGTACACAGGTGATCCATAAATTATTTGAGAACAATGCGGACCTGGATATCAATAAACTGGAACTCTTTCATGTTCAATATTCGTTGACCATTATCGAACTACTCAGGAAAATCAAAAGTGCCAACGAGCGGAATGTACTCATTCTTCATGATGAGATACAGCTGAACAGAGACCTTATTGACAAGCTGAATAGCAACGTATTTACAGAAGCAAGTTATAACCTGGAAAAGCAGCGACAGGCGCTGAAAGTAAACCAGTCCCTGCGTCGGCTTTTCCAGTTATTATCAGAAGAGAAAGATGAGTCGCCTTTCTCGAAAAATATCAATGCCTTTAGTGCCCGTTTTGCGGCAGATTTCTTCTTCGATGTTCCCTTCGACCTGGTAGAAAAACTCACAGACTATAATCCTGCAGAGGTATATCGCAATGCATATGCTACCATCCACAGAAGGCTGATGGGCATTCTGAATAAGGTGGAGTTCAAAAGCGAGTTCTATTGCGGATTGACGGCGGGTAGCCTCATACTGGAAGTATATAGCATTACAGGAGTAGATAAGTACTTTGTGTTTGTACCATCGCGTAGTTTATTTCTCTTCCTCGATCTGGCAGATCTGTCAGGAATTGATCTGCACAACAATATCTCCAAAAAAGCGAAGATCATTCAGGAAATAGCGGATAAAAATGACCAGCTGCAAAGCACTGCCAGTGTGGTGAAAACGCAGATTCCTCCGGATATTAAAAGGTTGATATCGGATTATCATAATAAGATTGATGATGTGAATTTTCTGCAGAACCTCAGTGATGTGGATATAGAGGCGAACATCCTCAAAGCCATGTTGAATACAGATAGTCTTTAATCATGCAATTATCAGAAGCCATTCAGTTTATACAATGCGATGTATTGCAGCATGCGCCTGTGAGTAAATGGGCAGATCTGGGATGCGGCAGTGGCTTATTTTCTACTGCACTTGCGCATTACCTGCCAGCAGGTAGTACTATCTACGCAGTGGATCGTAAACCGGCTTCGAAGATACCGGGGCATGGAGTGCAGGTATTGGAGCTTGATTTTGTGTTTGATCCGTTTCCTTTTGGTGCTTTGGATGGTATATTGATGGCCAATTCATTGCATTATGTAAAGGATAAAGCTGCATTTTTACAAAAGCTGAAAAGATATAGTTCAACTTTGTTAGTGATTGAGTACGATATAGAAAAACCGGTGCCAACATGGGTGCCTTATCCGGTTAGTTACAGCAAACTGTCAACCCATTTTCCTGACAGGCAGATTAAAAAATTGAGAGAACGACCGTCTGCTTTTGGGCAGGGGAATATGTATGCTGCATTGATTTATTAGTATCTTTATACCCTATGACCATAGCCGAAAAACTACGCCTTGCCAGCATCTCTCTATTTGGTCTCTCAATTGGAGACGCCTTTGGAGAAACCTTCTTTGGCAATGAAGATCTCATTACGAAGCGACTAATTAACAGGGAATTAAAATCGAGTTCCTGGAACTTCACCGACGATACCGTTATGGCTATCGGCATCTACAATATGCTCGCACAGGGAGGAAAGGTAGACCAGGCAAAGCTTGCAGCTGAATTTGCCAGAAATTATAATTTAGACAATTACCGTGGTTACGGTGGTACCGCTCATGCTATTCTACGTGCAATAGGGGAGGGCGAAGACTGGAAAACTGTGAGCAGCAATGCCTTTGACGGCATGGGTTCCATGGGCAATGGTGCTGCCATGCGTGCCGCTCCTCTGGGCGCTTACTTTCACGATGATGTCTATACACTTGTGGCACAGGCCCGCCTTTCGGCGGAAGTTACTCATTATAACGAAGAAGCCATTGCCGGCGCGATTGCCGTAGCCCTGGCTGCCAGTATCGTGATTCAGCAACCAGGTATTGCCCCTGCCGATTTTTTCAATTTTATTATTCAGCACACGCCAGCCAGCGATACCCGGTCCAAAATTCAAAAAGCAGCCACATTACCAGCCAATTACGACCTCCGTACCATCGTTTCCATATTGGGTAGCGGGGCGAAAATGCTCGCCCAGGATACGGTGCCTTTTGCCCTCTGGTGTGCAGCCCACCATTTGCATGATTTTGAGGCCGCCATCTGGACTACTGTAAATGGCCTTGGCGACCGGGATACCACCTGTGCCATCGTGGGGGGCATCGTTGCCTTATCAGCTGGTACTGAACACATTCCGCAGGAATGGATCAACCATACAGAAGATTATAAATCAACTCTTTTTTTCAACAGGTAATGGGGGTAACTCCTTCTTTGTTCACTCCTTTTTTTTCTACAATTTGCACCCTCTATGAACAAAGACGATTTATTCTGGCTCATTTCCTCTTCACCTGCTATCCAGATGCTGCGCCTGCGCAACACACATTGGATATTGCCATTCCTGTACAGCGTGTTCAAGGAAGAGAACCGTTTCTCTATCCCTGAGTCCCAGCTGGTACAAATGCTGGCCGAAACGCTCAGCTTACAGGAAGACGGCGTGGAAGACCTGGAAGAAGCAAGGATCAACTTTGGTGAAGACGAAGAAACACGCAGCCGAAAATATATACTCAACTGGGTACAGAAACGCATCCTGCAGGATCTGCCGGATGCCGAAGGCAATACCCGCTACCAGCTGAGCGCTTATACTGAAAAAGTATTCCAGTGGATGCAAACCCTGCAGCTACGCCAGCACGTAGGTACAGAAAGCCGCTTCAAACTCCTCTTCAACTCTCTCCGCGATATCGTGGAGAACACCGAAGATGACAGGGGAAAGAAACTGGAAATACTCAAGAATAAGCGCGCTGAAATCGATAAAGAAATCAAGGCACTGGAACTAGGTATTACTCCGGACAGGTACAACAATGCCCAGGTACAGGAACGACTGGAACTCTTTACCCGCCTCTGTTATGAACTGATCAGCGACTTCCGCGAGGTAGAAGATAACTTCAAACAGATTCACCGCACGATCGTGGAGCAACATACCCGCGCTGAACAAAGCAAAGGTGCCATCATCGGTTTTGCATTCGAAGCCTACGACTCCCTGCGCAACAGTAACCAGGGTAAGAGCTTCTACGCCTTCTGGGACTTCCTCATCTCCCGCGCCGGCCAGGAAGAATGGCGGGAACTCACCGAACAGCTCCTGCACCTGGTAGATGAAAGAGGCATACAGGCAGACGAATCCTTCCTCACCAACATCAAATCCCTGCTGTTGGAACAAGGAAAGAACGTATATGATGCCAACGATAAGATGGCGGAAAAACTAAGCCGTATCATCTCTGAAAAAGAGATAGCACGCCACCGCCGCCTGCGCAAGCAGATCAACAGCATCAAAGAACTGGTGTTCGGTTTCAAAGAAGAAGAAGTGGATGTAGAAGCCGGCATCAGCATTGACGACAGTGCTGAAATCAGGATGATCCTGGAGCGTAAGCTGACCCTGGAACAAAAGAAAACCATCACAGAAGTAAAGCAACCAGGTACGGCTACTGAGAAAATAGAGGATATGACACGTTTCAGCCGCCTGCTCAATACTTCTCATATCAACAAAAAATACCTGTGGACAAAAGTAGAAAGCGTGCTGAAAGACAAGCAGACCGCTACGCTCAAAGAAGTACTGGAAGCTTCACCGCTGGAATATGGCCTTGCTGAAATCATCAGCTATTACGACTTTGTCAGGGAAAAAGGGGGCAAAGCATACACCGTACAGAATACCACAGAACTGATACCGCTCAATGCAGAGCAAACCCGGTTTTTGGAAGTACCTTATCTCTTATTCGGAAAATAAACAAGTATGAGTACACCTGTCAAAATATTACCCTACGCTTCCTTAGTAGTCAAGTTGCTCAAAGGACCCGTAGAATACGTAGAAAAAAGTGCCTGGGAGAAACTGTTGCAATACAAGGTGGAACTGATCATCTTCCTGCAGCAACTGGGCCTCACCCTGGTACTGGATGAACAGGATGGCTATGCATTTGTAAAGCATGCCATGTCTGAAGACGAAGAAGCCTATGTGAGCTGGGTACAGCGCCGCTCATTCTCTTACGAAGAAAGCATTATGCTGGTGCTGCTACGCGAGATGATGGCCGAATTTGAAATCAGCGATTCCTCTTCCCGTGAGCTGATCAAGAAGAGAAGAGAGATCAAGGAATATGCAGAACTGTTCTTCAAAGAAGGCGCCAGCCGTATCCGCTTCCTGAAAGATATAGACCGCCTGATCGACAAAGTGGAGGAAAACGGCTTCCTGCAAAAAATAGAAAACCACGACCTGATCGATGAACAGAAGTTTCGCATCAGGAAAATCATCAAAGCGAAAGTAGACAGCGAAGCGCTGGAGCAATTCCAGCAACAACTGCTCGCTCACCAGGAAACCCCTGTGGAGGCGGAGTAAGCAAAACCAACTCATCCAATGCAATTAAACGTATTTAGTACAGATAGTCAAAAGACCGGCTTCCGCCTGCAATATATGGAAGTGTTCAACTGGGGAACCTTTGATGAACACATTCATACCATCAAGCCAGAAGGGGAGACCAGTTTGCTCACCGGTGCCAATGGTAGTGGTAAGACCACTTTCATCGATGCCCTACTCACCCTGATGGTGCCGGAAAAAAAATATCGCTTTTACAACCAGAGTAGTGGTAGTGAAAAGAAAGGCGACCGTACCGAAGACTCCTATGTAATGGGAGGCTATGGTATGGTGAACAACGAGGCCACAGGCGTGACCAAAACCCTGTACCTGCGCGAGAACAAAGATGAAGCCTACAGCATTCTGCTGGCCAACTTTGCCAACGAAGCAGAACAGTTCGTGACCATCTTCCAGGTACGTTACTTTGTGAATGGCGACATGCGCAAGATCTTTGGCGTGGCGCACAGGGCTATGCACATTGCAGACGATTTCCGTCCCTTCGACCTGGGCGGCCAGTGGAAAAAACGGATCGATCAATTGTACAACAAAGGTGCGCGTAAACAGGTAGAATGGTTCGACGCCGCCAGCAAATATGCACAGCGACTGGTAGACGCCCTGGGTATGCAGAGTATACAGGCATTACAGCTCTTTAACCAGACCGTAGGTATCAAAGTGTTGGGTAACCTGGACGATTTTATCCGGACCAACATGCTGGAACCACGTAACATGGAAGAGCAGTTTCAGGAACTGAAAAAACACCTGACTACCCTGCTCGATGCACAACGCAACATCGAAAAGGCAGAAGAACAGATCCGCATGCTGGAACCAATCAAGGAACACCATGCGAATTTTGCCAACTATGCAGCAAAGATCTCCGGCTATAAACAGGACCTGAATACCGCCACCATCTGGAACAGCTTTACCCGCAGCCAGTTGCTGGGCCAGGTCTTGCAGGAAAAACGTCAGGAAGTAACCACCCTGCTCCGCAAGATCGAAACATCCAAAACGCAGATGAATGAGTTGCTGGAACAGGAGCGTACTACCCGCAATATGCTGGAACAGAACAAAGCTGGTCAGCGCCTGCAACAGCTGGAAAAGACGATCGAAGAACTGCGCCAGAAGAAAGTAGCTGCAGAAGCGAACCTGCAGGAGTTCATGACCTGGTGCGAAACATTGCACATCAAGGATAATGAAATCAATGACGAAGCTACCTATACACGCCTGCTGAAAGAAGCCGGCCGTGCAGCGCTGAAACTGGAAACAGAGCAGCGTCTGAATGAAGAAGATGAGTACAGTGCCAAGCGGGTAAAGGAAAAAGCCGATAGCGAAAAAGATAGCCTGGAAAAGGAAATAGAACTCCTGCACCAATCTAAAAACAACATCCCTTCTCACCTGATTCAATTGCGCAAAGACATGTGCAATTACCTGAAGATAGATGAAGGTGAGATCCTCTTTGCCGGTGAACTGATCCAGGTAAAACCAGAAGAACTGCACTGGCAACCAGCTATCGAGAAGCTGCTGCACTCCTTTGCATTGCGCCTGCTGGTGCCTGACAAACATTACAAGAAGGTGACCAGTTATGTGAACAACAATAACATGCGTACCCGCCTGGTATACTACCAGATCAAGGAATCAGCACTCAACCTGTACCCGGATGAAAACACCGTTTATGAAAAGCTGGATTTCCATCCTGATCACAAGCTCACCGAATGGGTAGAGCAGCAAATCATCCAGCATTTCAACTACACCTGTGTAGAAAACGAAAAGCTTCTGCAGCGCTATGATATGGCCATCACCATCGAAGGGCTGATCAAGAACCGGGACCGCCATGAAAAGGATGACCGCTCCAACAGGAACGATGAGTCCCGCTATGTGATGGGCTGGAACAATGACAGGAAAAAAGAAGCGCTGATCATTAAGCGTAATAAGCTGAATGAAGCCATCACATCGAGTACCGAAATACTGCAAACCTGCAAAACCCGCTCTGCGCGCCTGCAAAAGCAATTCTATGCTGCCGGCCGCTTAAAGGAGCACAAAGGTTTTGAAGAGCTGAACATTCCTAAGATCCAGAAAAACATTCATAAAGCAGAAGAACAGATTGCTTCCATGCGTGATGAAAACATGGAACTGGATGCGCTGACAGAACAACTGCAGGATATAGAAAGGCAAAAGCAGGAAGTACAGGAAACCCAGGCTACCCTAATCAGGAACGAAGCACTGGAGCAACGTACTATTTCCGATATGGAAACAGAGCAGGAAACCCTGCAACACCTGTTACAACACATCACGGATGCAGACAAGGACCAACTGTTGCAATTCCAGCAGCAGCATAGCCAGGAACTGAGTGAGGTAACGCTGGATAATATCGGCAGCATCTACAAATCGCTGCGTGATAGCAAGGAGCAAAACCTGAAGCAGGCAGAAGATGCCAGTCATAAAGAAGAGGTATTGCTGAACCGCAGTATCAATCGTCTTAAAAACCCTTCTCCTGAATTATTACAGCGTTTCCCTGATTGGAGTGCAGATGTTCACGCGATGTCAGAAGAGGCGAAAAATGCGGGTGAATACATCGAATGGCTGGATAAACTGAGCAACGATAACCTGCCCCGTTTTAAAAAGGATTTTGAAAGCTATATCAACGTCACCATCACTTACAAGATCGGGGGCCTGAACGAAGAGATGGAGAAGTGGGAGCGTGATATCTCCAATACCATCCAGAAGCTGAATCAATCTCTGAGCGGCATCAACTTCAACCGCCTGCCGGATACTTACATACAGCTGGTAAAGCGGCCTGTACCAACAGGTACGGAAGTAAGGGAATTCAAAAGCCGCTTACTCGATGCCCTGCCACAGGCGGCTAACTGGCAACAAAGCACCTTCGAAGAAAAGGCCACGCACTTCCGTGAAAGAGTGATGCCACTGATCACCGCACTGGATGAAAGTGAAACCTACCGTAGCAGGGTAATGGATGCCCGTAACTGGTTTGAGTTCTGGGCAGATGAAAGGTATCGCAATACCAACGAGTCCAAGAAAATTTACCGCCAGATGGGACAACTGTCAGGAGGTGAAAAAGCACAGCTCACTTACACTATTCTGTGTAGCGCCATTGCTTACCAGTTTGGTATCACGAGGGAAGGCAAGAATACCCGCAGCCTCCGTTTCATTGCAGTAGATGAGAGCTTCAGTAACCAGGATGAGGAAAAGGCAACTTACCTTATGGAGCTCTGTAAGCAGCTGCACTTACAATTACTGGTGGTGACACCAAGTGATAAGATCTCAGTAGTACAACAGTTTATTGCGCATGTGCACCTGGTACAAAGGGTGAATAACAGGCACAGTGTACTCTACAATATGACAGTAAAAGAATTGCAGGATAAGATCTCTGCTTAATTAATACAGGGGCCGCTGTGATGGCGGCCCTCAATAACTCATTTCCACGATCTTTTCCACATCGGCAGGTGTCAGTGTTTTCCTTTCCCCCAGCCCATACCAGCCTCTTTCAATAAACCGGCGGGAAATCTGCTGGGCAGCGCCTTCAAAATCAGGGGTATAAGCAGATAAATGTGTAGCGATGTTCAGAGAGTGAAAAAACGCTTCAGTACGATCGATAGCCGCATAGGCTTTTTCGCGTATACTACCGGCTGTGATGTTCCATACCCGTGCCGCATATTGGGCCAGTTTTTCCTGTTTAGAATGGATATTATACCTGTAATGAGAGGGCATGATCACAGCTAATGTTCTGGCATGATCTATTCCATACATGGCAGTCAATTCATGCCCCATAGAATGCACTGCCCAGTCTGCAGGAACTCCTTTTTGAATCAGGCCGTTCAGGGCCATGGTGCAGCACCACATGTAATTGGCCGCCGTATTGTAGTCCGCCGGATTTTCAATAATCCGGGGTGCGATTTCAATCAATGTCTGTAGAATGCTCTCGCAAAATCTATCCTGTAGCAGGGCGCCGGTAGGATAGGTCATGTATTGTTCCAGCACATGTGTAAAGGCATCCGTGATCCCATTCGCTATTTGCCGGACAGGAATGGAAGCAATGAACTCCGGGTCCATAATTGAAAACTGTGGAAAGAGGGCCGGGCCATGACCCATGGGCAATTTTTCCTGTGTTGCAGCCCTGTTGATCACCGCGCCTGAATTCATTTCAGAACCGGTAGCCGGCATGGTAAGTACAGTGCCAAATGGAATACCATGTTCTACCCTGATTCTATAGGTAAGCATATCCCATAGATTATCTCCTTCGTACTTAGCTGCTGCTGCCAGAAATTTTGCACCATCTATGACAGAGCCACCACCTACAGCCAGTATAAAATTGATCTTTTCTTTCCTGATAATGTCCAGCGCCTGTAACAGCACTTCGTATTCGGGATTGGCATGGATGCCGCCAAATTCGAAAAGGTGATATTCCTTTAAGTGACTTTTAACCTGTTCGTAAATACCATTTTGTTTGATACTGCTTACACCATACACCATCAGTAATCTTACACCAGCAGGAATCTCGTTGGGGAGTTGAGAAAGTTGTCCTTTCCCAAAATGGATCTTCGTAGGATTTTTAAATTCGAAATTTAACATGGGGTTGGTTATTGAGCAGGATAAATGTAGCAGATTATCAACTTGACAAAGGCAACTATTGCAAAATGAATGAAAAAGGATGAGTTATATTAATTTGAATATTAATACATAATAAAGTTGCCATAGTCAAGGAATAAAAAATGGGATTCGTTTGCCCTATATTGCAGCAAATTCAAATATCAGTGATCATATCCGTCGGCATCTGCACCTACAACAGTGAGAAATACCTTCCGGAACAACTGGAAACCATCATTCACCAGACGCTGCGCGTGAATGAAATAGTGGTAGTCGACGACGCTTCCTCAGATCAGACTATCCGGATCTTGAATGATTATGCCAGTCGTTATCCTGATCTTTTCCGCATTATTCGTAATGAAAAGAACAAAGGGGCGCGTAAGAATTTTGAGTGTGTACTGGCAGAGAGCAAAGGAGATATCATCTTTCTGAGTGATCATGATGATTGCTGGTTGCCAGAGAAAGTAGCAACGGTGGTCTCATATTTTAATAATCATCCGGAGAACAAGGTGGTCTTTACCAATGCTGTTTTCATGGATGAAAACAGTGCTCCTTTACCATCTACCTTATGGGATGTGGTTGGCTTCACTGCCGAAGTAAGGGCATATGCACAAACAAAAGATGATCTGCTGCGCTACCTGTTGAAACACGGTCGTATTGTAACCGGGGCAACACTTGCGCTCAAAAAAGAGAGCCTGCCACAGATCCTGCCATTCCGTCTTATGCACAAGATCTGGCATGATGCGTGGATTGCACTGGTCGCCGCCAATGCAAAGATGCTGGGATATATAGAAGCGCCATTGATCCGCTATCGTGTGCATAGTAAGCAACAGGTAGGGTGGGGGTATATGCAAAAAATTAACAGTATTATAGCAGGCAATAATCCTGTGCCGGCACTGCAATTGAAAGAGTTGAAAGGTGAGGCCGGTAATGATGAGCTGGTACAGCTCATTCATTTAAGAAGAAAAAGAGTTAGATTGGTCAATCGTCTTTCGCGCTATATAAAGGTAGATCCTGTGATCAGAACGGAAATACTACAGGAACGTAAGGCATCGGAACAAGCATTCTCCCGTGCAAAATCTTTGCCGGTGAGATTGCTGGAATCATTCAGGAAAATGTTTAAATAGTTATGATCAGGGCGTACAAGTTATACACAGGCAACGACGGCCATTCTTATGTACAGGTGGGTACTGTGTCGAATCTGCAGGTAAATCCTGCTGCATCAATTATGTTCAACGAAACACCGGCGCATAGTTTTTACGACTGGCACCCGGCGCCAACTACACAATATGTAATCACCCTTACCGGAACATTGTTGTTTGAAACCGGTCCGGGTGAGACCTTCACACTTCAACCCGGAGATATACTCATTGCGATGGATACCACTGGCAGTGGCCATAAGTGGCAACTAATAGATGATCAGCCATGGAAGAGAGTATATGTCGCTTTTACTGACGAGTCAGAAATCAACTTTGTACCAGACGCAGTCTGATTTTATCCTTTACATATATTTTGTAAGAATCTTAATACAGCGTAGGTGGATAATTGTCCGCCCGGCCCTTTCAGGTTATAATCAAACCCATGGGTGGCCCAGGGCAGCGAGAGAAAGAAATGTTTAATACCATTTTCCCGTAGTTTCTTTTCCAGCCTGATGCTATGTTCATACGCTACGAGCACGTCATGTTCACCATGAATGAGTAATGTAGGCACTGTATTTTTGTTTACAAATTCAACGGGGGAACTGGCTGCATAGTTGTTTGGTACTGCGCTGTAAGTACCACCCAGGTAGTTTTCCATTACTTTCCTGGAATCCATAACCAGTGGGCTGGCAGGTAGTGAATAACCCCACACCATATCAGCAGGACCGTAGAAATCTACTACACCTTTCAGTCCCGGTACCTGCTCGCGATAGGCTGCCAGCAAAGCAATCTGTGCGCCGGCAGAGCGGCCCATCAATACAAAATTGTTCGTGTCGATGCGCAGTTCTCCGGCATGGGCACGCAGGTAATCCATGGCCAGGTACACATCTTCCACTGGCGCAGGGCATATGTATTGCGGCGCCAGCCTGTAATTGATAGCTGCTACATGGTAGCCATGATTGGCTAAGTAGATATTCAGTTCAGGAAGGTCCTGACTACTGCCACTACTCCAGGATCCACCATGCACCAGCACTACACAGGGATGATTGCCCGGATGTACGGCAGGGTAGAAGTCCACATGCAGGTTGTTGCAATAAGGCAGGCTTTTATAAGCAACAGGGGCTTCTTTATAACCAGAGAGTAATACAGACAGGCTCAAAGGCGTTGCATCTGACTCATCTCCAAGCGCTTTATTCATGGCTTTGGGTAAGTGACTGGCCACATCGTACGCCCTGAAAAGGGGAGAGAGAAACAGTATGATGGCCACACAACCCAATACGGTGCCCCATGTATTGTAGTCATGTATAAAGAAACCACTTAGCATGACCACCAGCGTGATCACAATGAAAATCCACGCCAGTTCAGCGGCGCCAATGGCGAGCATCCACAGGTGATAGGTAGGTGCTTTGATAACTGTGAGTAATGAAGTCAGCAGCAAAAGAATAATTAAAATAAGACGGATCATAGCGTGTTTTTACGAAACCCATTCATTCCGGTGGTTCAGCCTGTTCTTTTTTCGAACAGTGGCAAAGATATGAATGAACAGCTAATAGTCCGGTTCAGGCTGCTGCCACTCATCAATTAACGATAATTTAGTTTGACTAATTTCTATAATAGCAGTATCTTTTCTATACCTGTCACTTTTTGAAGGACGAACCCGATCGTAAACTTAGAATTTTAGAGCACTATGGCAGAAAGAAAGACCAATTCGTCTAATTATCAGAATCAATCGTTCCTGGAGAGCAAGTGTCCGCTGAATGAGTTGTTGTTTTCTATGAGCCGTCGCTGGACTACAGATATCTTATTTTGTATAGAAGCAGGCAATAATAGATTTTCAGGAATCAGGGAAGAGCTGACCTACATTACAGATCATATTCTTTCAGACCGGCTAAAAACGCTGGAAAAGACAGGATTGATCACCCGTCAGCAGTTTCCCGGCATGCCACCTAAAGTTGTTTATTCCCTCACAGAAAATGGAGTGGAACTTTGTGGCTTACTGGAAAAGTTATGTGAGTTTTCCAGTATTATCTACGACGAGAAAGCTGTCGCAGTATAAATAAAGAGGGGATGTATCATCATCATGATACATCCCCTCTTTATTTGGATACAGCTTATTGTTTTGCAACGAGCTTAAACTGGATATTCACCAGCGAATTAATTAACTTATCCTGCATGGATTTATCTGCTCTGTAAGTCATTCCCCACAATGTTCTGTCGATGTTAAAATTCGCCTCTGCTCTTATCACACCTTTATCTTTTGTAATAATAGCTGGAAATGAAATGTTCTTTGTTGAATCCTTTATAGTAAGGTTTCCCTGCACGGTATAGTTCGCATTCTTCATCAATACCTCATTCCCGACAGAAGGTTTAAAATTGGTCACACCAGTAATCTCAAAAGTAGCCACCGGGTGTTTTTCAATATCAAAAAACATAGGTCCTTTCAGCTCTGCTTCCAGCTTGTGTTGCAGCATGGAATCAGTAGGTGCCAGATCTAAGTCTTCCAGCGTGCTCATATTGATCTTAATACTACCGCCGGTGATCAGCGTATCCTGCACATACAATTTGCTCTCCAGGAGCCTGATGATGCCGGTATGCTTGCCTGTAGGCTTTGTACCGATAAACTGTACAACACTTACCGTGGTATCTACCTGGTATGACCTGCCTTCTCCTTCCTTTACGGACTGGGCATTTTGAATCGTTGCTTTATCGGCCTTTGGCACCTGTTCGCAGGCGGCCATGAACGTAAGCAAAATGATTGGAACTATATATTTCATAAACTATATTATTCGCATCTCAGCTGCCAGCTATTTCCCGGTTGCCCACCCAGACAAAGCGTCTGAGAATAAATTCCGGGTTCGTAAAGCTTGCATTTCCCGCAGGGTTACCTCCGGTCACATGAAAATCAGAGAAAGCTGCGTGCTGGTTCACCCATATAAATCCGGTAAAATTGAAAGAAACCGGGGTGAACACGCTGTTCATTGCCTCTGTGATTTTTTCCTTTATGTCCGGGTTTACAACATATGCTGCGCAGGTAATTGCCCCATGTTGTTCTGCCATCTGGCGGGCCAGTTGAATGGACTCGTCTGTATCTTTGGTCCTGACGAGCAATAAAACCGGGCCAAATAGTTCCTGCTCAAAAATGTGCCTGTCTGCACTGTCTACCTGCAGGATAGCTGGTGTGAAACCCCTGGCGTGTGCAAATTCTTCGTTTACCAGAGGCTGGCCTTCCAGTATCACCTTTGCACCCAGTTTACCCGCATTGTGCGCCCGTTGCAGGGTGGTATCGTTCTGTAAAGCACCCAGCGTGCCGGCGCCCATTTTAGGATTGCTGACCAGGGCAGTTACTGCATTTTTGAATTTCTCTACTACTTCATCGAAAGAAAGTGTGCCGTTAGGAGTTTGCACGCCTCCTGCAGGTATAAAGAAGTTCTGTGGCGCGGTACACATCTGCCCGGAGTACAGGGAGACGGAGAATGCCAGGTTCTGCATCACCGCATCTATATCCGCTACGCTATCCAGGATCACAGAGTTGACGCCCGCTTTTTCTGTAAAAACAGTTTTGCCAGGCAGGGATTCTACGTAATTCCCAAACTGGCTGCCCCCTGTATAGTCAATGAGTTTGATACCGGGATGTTCGCACAGCGTTTTGGTAATCGGCGTTGCGGAGGTATCGGTGGCCAGCTGGCACAGGTTAGGGCTAAAGCCTTTCTCCTGCAATACCTGCTGTATGGCGCTTACCACAATCGCGATAGGCAATATAGCCCTGGGATGAGGTTTCACAATCACAGGGTTGCCTGTTACCAGATCTGCATATATACCAGGTAGCGAATTCCATACCGGGAATGTAGAGCAGCCAATTACAAGACCCGGCCCTTTGGGCATGGCCCTGAAGTTCTTTTTGAGTTGGAGGGCAAATTTACCCATAGGTTTTTCCCACAACTGTTCGGCAGGGTAGCGATTCAGTTCGTAGTAGCCCATGGCAATAGCTTCGAGTGCCCGGTCGTTTGCATGTGGGCCGGATGCCTGAAAGCTCATCATAAAGCTCTGCCCGGTAGTGTGCTGGGTGGCGTAGGCGATATCAAAAAAATATGTCTGTATGCGATCCAGTGTTTCTACCAGGATATCGGCCCGTATATCCACAGTTGTATTGCGCCATTGGGGAGCCGCAGCAACAGCATTTTCCACAAGATCGTTCGCCGTGAAAAGGGGATAGGTAATGCCCAGTGGCTCCATGGTGTATGGAGATACTTCCTCACCGGCCCATCCGGATTCACCGGTTTGTAGAAGTAGAGAAAAAGGGTTGTTGAGTTGTGCTTTGTACCTGTTATGGCCTTCTTCGGGGGCTTGCTCGCCGTAAGCTTTGGGGTGCTCAGGGTATTGCGAGTAGAACGCACGCTCGTGATTTGCCTTCACGGCTTTTTCAATCGTGTTTTGGTGTTTGATGGTAAGCATATGTGGAATTTGAATAATTAGCTTTTCATTCCGGGGCTTGCGTCGTTGCAAGCCCCGGTAGAGATCTTTACCATCCTTCAGTCATTATCTGGCTAATGAGAAACGATTGTCGTTGTAGTACTCATCAGCTCTCAGCTTCAGCGGATGGTTGCGCTGATATTGTAAAAACGCGTCGTATTCAGCTTTATGCATATTTGTCCAGGCTTTGAAGGCAGATTGGTTACTTACGGGACCAAAAATCCACTGGGTGTAAGCGTCAAATAAGCCTTCTTTCAGCAGGTTGCGCTGGTAGTCAAATAATGCGTAGGGAAACTTCACACCTGAAAAGTTGAACCAGTCCAGCAGGAAACGGGTCCTTACCATCACCAGGCTCTCAGGGTCTATACCTGTCATCACTACAGATGTTTGTTTGCCCATAGAGGCTTTATAGCTGTCAGCAAATTCGGAGGCTGACTGCTTTTTGCTTTTCCGCTCATTTTCCATGTCCTCGAGGGCCTGGGTCATGAGACTGGGATCGTTATATAATTTTTTATACGCATCTATCAGCATGGTACGCACTTCGGCAGTACGCTCGGTGTAGCTCTCCAGGTTTACGAAGATCTCACCGTAAAGGATGATCCATGAAGGATCTTTTACGTAAGAGTAGGCCCTGCAGGCGTTGTAGTAGTTGCCCGGGAAGCCGGGATCTTTCTCAATCCCTTTCAACCAGCTGGCCATACCGCCCTCGTATATTTTCAGGAACATCAGCAGTTGGCCATTGTCATTATACAGTTCTCCACTTTCGGGGAAGCGCTTCAGGCCTTTTTCGTACAATTTCTGGGCTGTTTTCCATTCCTGTTTCGCCTGGTAGATATTGCCGGCTATCTGGTAGAGTTGTGCATCGGCGTCCTTTTTGCTCAGCAGGGGTTCGATGGTGCTTTTGGCTTTGCTCATATCGCCCTGCAGAAAATAAGCGAATCCCAGTTGCTTTTTAAATTGGGTATTGTCAGGTTCCATGGTAATGGCCTGGTTCAGTACCAATATAGCGTTGGAATAATCTCCGCTGCGAAGAAAGCCATTGGCGGTATTAAATAATTCATTGGCATCCTGTGCGAAACCCGGTATGGTCGCGAAAAAGAAGCCAATACATATAG
This sequence comes from Chitinophaga sp., assembly GCF_039596135.1. GTDB lineage: Bacteria > Bacteroidota > Bacteroidia > Chitinophagales > Chitinophagaceae > Chitinophaga. The sequence continues at coordinate 14,583 of NZ_JBCNKH010000039.1, read as the reverse complement.
CTATTTTCAATAAAGAGGCCCTCGTGTACATTCTTGATCTTTCGTTTGGTGTAAAATTAGGTAAAAAATGTGCCAAACCTGCTTCATCTTACGGATTTGAAGCTTTCTGTGACAGATCAGAGAAGGTGGGATACCAGTCCGTCTCTTAATTTGGGTTCGAACCAGGTACTTTTGGGCGGCATCACATTACCACTATCTGCTATGTCAAATAGTTGCTGAATGGTGACAGGGTATAGTGCAAAAGCAACTTTGTATTCTCCGCTGTCTACGCGTTTTACCAGTTCCTGCAGTCCCCGGATGCCGCCTATGAAGTCGATACGCTTGTCTGTACGCTGATCTTTGATGCCGAGCAGTTTATCCAGCACATTGTTAGAGAGGATGGTGACATCCAGTATACCGATAGGGTCGTAGCTAAAGGTACCTTCCTGTGCCACCAGGCGATACCAGCTGCCATCCAGGTACATGCTGAATTCGTGGAGCATGGAAGGTGCCTGTGGCAGGTGACCGATGGGTTCCACGACGAAGTCGTATTCCAGTTTGGAAAGCAGGTCTTCCTTGCTCAGGCCATTCAGGTCTTTCACTACCCTGTTGTAGTCAAGGATCACCAGCTGGCTGGCAGGGAATATGGTGGTCAGGAAATAATTAGCCGGATCATCGGGGTTGACGTGTAGTTCCTTTTGTACCAGGGAGGCCGATGCGGCGCGATGGTGTCCGTCCGCAATATAGGTATGTGGTACTTTGGTCTCGAATAGAGAGGTGATATTGTCATTGGTTGCTTTGTCATCCACCACCCAGATGGTGTGCTGAATGCCGTCGGCAGCGGTAAAGTCGTACGTTGGTGTATGATGGGTTGTCCATTGATCAATGAGTGAATTGATCTCGGGAACATCGTTGTAGGCAAGGAATACATTGCCTGTTTGTGCACGGGTAGTTTTGATATTGTTGATCCTGTCTTTTTCTTTGTCTGGACGGGTGAATTCGTGCTTTTTGATAATCCCGCTATTGTAATCGGAGATCGAGGAGATACATACGAGGCCTGTCTGGCTGCGGCCATTCATGATCAGGCGATAGATGTAGTAGCAGGGGGTGTTGTCCTGGAAGAGGGTACCTTCTTTGATAAAGCGTTGCAGGTTTTCAGCAGCTTTATCGTATACAGGCTGGCTATATACGTCGGTGCCATCTGGCAGGTCGATTTCTGATTTGGAAACGTGGTAAAAAGAGTAGGGGTTGCCGGCTGCTTCTAACTTAGCTTCTGGAGCGCTTAACACATCATATGGTCTGGCTGCAACTTTTTGAGCCAGTGCCGGCGTGGGTCTTAATCCTTTGAACGGTCTGATGATTGCCATATTGAAAAGATATTGTTAGTCAGGTAAATGTAACTGCAAATAGGCAGATGAACAAATACGAGGCCACAATGGTATTGTTGGCAATAAGCCGGCCGCAGGCCCTTCCCCTAAAGAGAAAAAGCTCCTGCCGAAGGCGGGAGCTTTTTCTCTTTATTTAATAAGTAAAATTATGCTTTCTTCAGGCTGAAATACTTCATTGCCTCCACCAGCACTTCCACACTTTCATACGGCAATGCATTGTACAGAGAAGCACGGAAACCACCTACGCTGCGATGTCCCTTGATACCTACTATGTCTTCCTTCTTAGTAAATTTCAGGAATTCATCTTCCAGTTCAGGTTTATCCATGATAAAGCAAACGTTCATGCGGCTACGGTCTTCCTTGGCCACAGTACCACGGAACAATGGGTTCTGATCGATCTCATCGTACAGCAGCGCTGCTTTCTTTTCATTCAGTTTCTCCATTGCAGCCGCACCGCCCTGATCTTTCAGCCAGCGAAGGGTGAGCATGGATATGTAAACTGAAAATACGGGCGGGGTATTCAACATTGATCCGTTCTCAATGTGATTGCGATAATCCAAAATCGTTGGAATCTTGCGGGTTACCTTACCAAGAATGCTCTTACGTACAGCTACCATCGTAACGCCTGCGGCGCCCATGTTTTTCTGTACACCAGCGTAGATGAGGGAGAACTTGTTAAAGTCCATTGGCCTGCTCAGGATATCACTACTCATGTCTCCAATCAGTGGTACATCTACCTGTGGCAATTGCTGCCATTGCGTACCATAGATGGTATTGTTGGTTGTGATGTGCAGGTAAGTTGATTTTGGGGAAACATTAAATTGTTTGGGGATGTAAGTGTAGTTGCTTTCTTTTGAACTACCAGCTACGTCTACGAAACCAAACTGCTTTGCTTCTTTAATCGCCTTATTGCTCCATACACCGGTATCTATGTAAGATGCCGTTCCATCGTTTTCAAGTAAGTTCATAGGAACCTGCAGGAATTGCTGCGTAGCACCACCGTGAAGGTAGAGTACTTCGAAGTCATCTTCCAGTTGCATCAGTTCGCGTACGAGATTACGTGCCTCATCCATTACAGCCTGAAACAGTGGTGTCCTATGCCCTATTTCCAATATGGACATTCCTGACCCCTCAAAGTCAATCAAAGCTTTACTAGCCTTGTACAGAACCTCATTTGGTAATACGGAAGGTCCCGCGTTAAAATTGTGCACCTTCATAGGTCGATCTAAATTAAATAAATTGTTAGCTTGTTCCACTTTGCTTCTTGGTTTTGTCAGAGGAATGGATTAAAAAATAAATGTATGGCATTTCAAATCAGATGCTGATAGCGTGTAGGATAAGGCTAAAAAAGATAGTGCTAACAAAGGTAATTTATATTTTTTTAAATTCGAAATTAATTGAAAATCCTTTGTGTGCTCAACCCGCTCCATTGCACAAAGCGTGTGCCAGCTATTCCTCCACACGACCAATCATTTTGCCCGTATCTGGCAGGGGCGTATTTTCTTTCAGTTTCCCGTTCACGATGGTGGTGAGTGGAGGCTGGCCTGCATCGACCCAGGCAGTATACCAGCAGCTGGCTACTGCATGAATGGCGGCACGCATACGACGTTCTACCATATCGCCCAGCAATTGCTGATACGCTTTCGTATAGGAAGTAGCGTAAGTGCGCACCAGTTTTCCTTTCCTGTTTTCATAGGCATAACGTGCATCCGGCGGAGTACGCAGGCTCAGGTCTTTCTCCTGTTTTAACACGGTGTCTGCTGCGCTGGCACTGCTACTCACTATCTGCCATACAAAGGTTGGAACATCCCGGATGTAAATGGCTTTGCCACACCAGTAATTGAAACTGGCGTCTGCCAGCAGTTCAGGAATACGAGACTCCCATAGTCCATGAATACCTTCCTGCCCGGTGAACTGCCCGTTGTGATTGGAGCAGGCATGCAGGGGCACATGTGCATCGGCTACATAATGGCCCAGGTCAGCGCTGAGGCGGAGTATCCCGTCAAGGTCTCTGTTCTGGAACGCTTTAGACAGGCGGGCCATCATTTGCGGTATGTACCAGGGTACGATCCCATACTGTAGCAGGCTGTCTTCCCCAAACTGTAGCAGGGCAGCCTGCCAGCTGCGGGGTATCCAATCGTAGGGTGGTGCGCCATAGTGATCAATATCTATGTAGTGACGGGGCCCTTCGGCAGCTACAATATATCTTCTTTTATCGGCATCTGTAGCATGCGCTTTCAGGTAGGCCTGATACGGCTTGTAGAGCAGGAGCATGGCAGGTGGGAGAGAAAACACCGCGAGTTCATTGATGCGCTGGTGAGCAAAGAAACCCCAGCCCATAACGATGACTGGGAGGAGGATGCAAACAACAATGGAAAACAGTCTTTTAAAAAACATGATTATTTATGGTGGTGTTCCAGGGAAGTCACCCCACCGCTCACGGCAAACTTCATTGCTTCCCCGGCAGAGATATTCGTGAGGGGTTTTACCTTTTGGGCAGGCACCATGAATACTTTGCCTGTGATGGCGTACGCATGCGGTACGTATACCGCCATGTAACCTTCCAGGCCCAGGGTGCTTACGTCCGGCTGGGTGATGAAGCCCATTTCCCATACATCCACACCATAGATCTGGACAAGTACGGGGTGATCGAACTTCTTTTTTTCCCCTACAAAGGCGTCGAAAACGTCTTTGACAGATGAGTAAATATATTTAATGAAAGGTGTCTTTTCCAGGATGCCGTCAAAAAGGGCGAAAATCCTTCCCAGAATAAAGGAGGAGCTCAGGTAACCTACCACTACTACCAGGAGTAATACCAACGCAAACCCCACCCCCTTGTACCGGAGATAGCTGAAAGGAGCTTCCTGGGGGATGAGATCCTTCGGGAAGATGTTGTCGATGGTTACAAACAGGTAATACAAAGTAAAGGCGGTCACACCCATGGGTGCCAGAACCAGCAAACCCTGGAAGAAATACCTTAATATCTTCGATGCCAGAACCTTAAGACGGATTTTTGGAGACATATAAGTTGTTGTGAACTGGGGCAAAGGTACTATTTAAAGGGCAATGTGTTTTTTAACTTCAAGTTATCTACATTAAATAAAATCCTTCTGGAAACTTTTATAGTTTAAAAAGTTTCCATAGTTTTACTCCCGACCTTATTCTGAGAAGAGATTTGAGATTTTTTGCCCCTGCAAAACCACTATCCAATGGAAATACAGGAACGTATTCTGGATACCGCATTCAATCTGTTCAGCCAATTCGGCACCAGATCCATTACCATGGATGACATTGCCCAAAAAATGGGTGTATCCAAAAAGACCCTCTATGCCCATTTCGCCGACAAAGACGAATTGGTCACCCATGCGATCACCCGTCATCTCTTAACCATAGAGCAAGACTGCAAGGCAAACCAAACCCAGGCCGCCAATGCCATCGACGAGCTCTTCCTCGTCATGCAAATGCTGGACAAACAGTTCAGAAACATGAAGCCTTTTGTCCTCCTCGACCTGCAAAGATATCACTCCAGCGCTTACCAGGCATTTCTCTCTTACCGGGACAATAGCCTGCAAAGCACCATCCGCGAAAACCTCAAAAGAGGTATCAGGGAGGGGCTTTATCGCCCGGACCTGGACGTAGATGTACTCACCAAATACCGGCTGGCTACTGCTATGCTCTGTTTTCAACCAGATGTATTTGCACCCGGCCTCTACGAAATGAGTAAGGTACAACGCATTTTATTGGAACATTTTCTATATGGACTTGTTTCCAGTGATGGATTTGAAAGGATCGAAGCCTATAAACTACAACTATCGTAAAAACAAATGACCTTTATGCAAGCGAACAAAAAGCGGACAGGATGGATAGGAGCCTTACTGCTGCTGATCTTTCACACGGGAATGGCCCAGTCCCCCGCCAATCCGCCGTCAGCGCCTATGTCGCTTACTGCGAAAGAAGCGGTAGACTATGCCCTGGCTAACCAGGCCACCGTGCGAAACGCGAAACTGGATGAACTCATCCAGCTGGCGAAAAACAAAGAAGTCAGCGGAATGGCCATGCCACAACTCAGCGGCGCAGGATCCTTCCAGCACAATCCGATTGTCCAGAAACAACTGATCGATGCCTCCAACTTTTCAGACACTGTACCCAAAGGTACCCTCGTACCCTTCGCTTTTGGCCTTAAATTCAATGTGCTTGGCGAAGTAAAATTCAACCAGGTACTCTTCGATCCCAGTATACTTGTAGCCCTTCAGGCCCGCAAAACACTGGAAGAGCTCTCACACAGAGGTGTGCAGAAAGCGGAAATCGATGTCAAAGTGAATGTTTACAAAGCTTATTACAACGTGCTTTCCGCACGTAAAGCCCTGACCATACTCAGGGGCAACCTGGCTACACTGGAAAAACTGCTGGGCGAAACCAGGGAGACCTACAAAAACGGCCTCGTTGAAAAACTTGATGTAGACAGGCTGATGGTGCAGGTAACCAACCTCCGCACGGAAGAGACCCGGTTACAGAACCTCTCCGAAGTAGGACTGGCAGCTCTCAAATACTCCATGGGCATGCCCATGCAGCAGGAGCTGACACTTACCGACACGCTCTCTACTGCAGAGATAAAATCAGCAGTAGCCGTGGAAAAATTCGACTACTCCCAGCGTATAGAATACCAGTTACTGGAATCACAAAAGAAAGCATACGAATACGATCTTAAGAGATATAAATACAATGCCCTGCCTGTGCTCTCCCTCTTTGGTACAGGTGGTGTGAGCCGCGCGAGCGACGTGTTCAACTACTTTGATAAGCAAACCTGGTACGGCTATGTTGGCTATGGGGTTAACCTGAGTTTCAACATATTTACCGGCTTCCAGCGCAGACGCAAGGTAGACCAGGCTTTCCTGCAGGTGAAGAAAACTGAAGTCAGCATAGAAGATGCAAAACTCGGTATCGACCTGGAACAAACACAATCTACTTCTAACCTGCGCAACAATATCATGGCGCTCGAAGCACAGGAAAGCAATATGCAGCTGGCGCAGGAAGTATACAATACTACACAAATAAAATACAGGGAGGGCGTAGGTTCCAGCCTGGAAATGAGTAATGCGGAAAATGACCTGCTCACTGCCCAGAACAATTATTTCACAGCACTATTCAATGCCAGTGTGGCCAAGATCGATTACCTGAAAGCGTATGGCAAGTTGTAGTTGCTGCATTATTTCTCATTCTAATTCATTCTATATGTCTTACAAATATCCATCCGCATTACTGTTCCTGCTCGTCTTCATGGCATGCGGTCAACCTACAGCCGAAGAAAAACTCAAACAGCTGAAACAACAGGAGGCGGCCCTGAAAAAGGAGATTGCACAGCTGGAAAAACAGGTGAATAAAACTGATACCGCTGCCCAAAAGATGAAGTCAGTGATTGTCACAGCTGTAAAGGATTCTGTATTCGAACACTATATAGATATACAGGGAGCTGTAGATGCACGTGAAAACGTGAACGTCAGTTCCAAAGTACCCGGTGTGATCACCGCTATTTATGTAAAAGAAGGGCAGAGCGTGTCCAAAGGCCAGACACTGGCCCAGGTAGACGATCAGATTCTGCGGGCTAACATGGCGGAACTCCGCACCCAGCTGGACCTCGCCAATACCCTCTATGAAAAGCAACAGAACCTCTGGAAACAACAGATAGGCTCCGAAGTACAATACCTCAATGCCAAAAACCAGAAGGAATCACTGGAACGGAAAATGGCTACCCTGAATGATCAACTCTCTCAGGCTAAAATCGTTTCCCCGATCAATGGCTCTGTCGATGCAGTGATTGCCAAACTGGGTGACAATGCAGCACCGGGTTCCACCTCGTTCAGGGTGGTGAACAATGCGAACCTGCGTGTATTGGCCAATGTGGCAGAAGCTTATGCCGGGGTGGTGAAAACAGGTGACCCGGTAGTGATCCGGTTCCCGGACATCGATAAGCAACTCCGAACTAAAATCGGGTTTGCAGCCAAAGTTATCGATCCCATAAGCCGTACTATCAAAGTAGAAGTGCCGCTGAACAGCGATCCGGCACTGAGACCAAACATGATTGCACAGATCAAGATCATAGACTACGTGGCGCCCCATGCGCTGGTGATACCTGTCAATATCATCCAGTATGCATTGGGTAAATCCTATGTAATCATCGCTGAGAAATCCAAAGCTGGATTGATTGCTAAAAGAAGAGAAGTGGAAGTAGGCCGTACCTACAATGATAAAGCTGAAATCAAAAGCGGATTACAGGCAGGCGATAATATAGTGACAACAGGCTATCAGGGATTGAATGATAATGACCTGATCCAGTTATGATCTTAAAAATACTGTTGTATGCAAGATAATCTGAACAAAGAATTTAAGCCTACCAGCTGGGCCATTGATAATAAAGTGAGCGTGTATGTCGCCACTATTATCATAGCCATAGCGGGTATACTATCCTATCAAAGTCTGCCGAAGGAACAATACCCGGAGGTAGTGTTCCCGCAGTTCTATATCAGTACGATCAATGATGGAACCTCTCCTGAAGATATGGAGACACTGGTGACCAAGCCCATTGAAAAACAACTGGGCGGTATATCTGGTGTGAAGTCTATCAAGAGTACGAGTATGCAGGACTACTCTGCCATCACCATTGAGTTCGAAGCGGGTGAGAACATGGAAACGGCCCGCCAGGAAGTAAGAGAAAAAGTAGACGATGCGAAAAAGGATTTGCCTAATAATCTCACACAGGAACCACAGATCATCAAGATAGATGTATCACAGATTCCGATTATGAACATTAACCTGTCTGGTGACTTCGATCTGCAATCCCTGAAAAGGTATGCAGATGAGATGCAGGACAGGATCGAAGCCCTGAATGAAATTACCCGTGTAGATATCGTAGGTGCACTGGATCGTGAAATCCAGATCAATGTAGATAAATACAAGATGGATGCAGCGCAGGTGAGTTTTGATGATATTGCCAACGCAGTGGCTTCTGAAAACAGGACTATCTCCGGCGGCCAGGTATCTATGGATGGACAAAAGCGTACCCTGAGTGTGAAAGGAGAATATAAGGATCCTTCCAAGTTGCGCAATATCGTGATCCGCGGTGCTTCAGGCGCAACGGTTTACCTGCGTGATATTGCCGATGTAGTAGATGGATTTGAGGAGCAGGAGAGTTATGCACGCCTGGGTGGAAAGAATGTAATCACACTGAACGTGATCAAACAGAGTGGTAAGAACCTGATCGATGCCTCTGATAAAATCAGGGTGATCATCGAAGAAATGAAACAGGATTATTTCCCGAAAGGACTGAATGTAGTGATCACAGGCGATCAGTCTAACTCTACACGCGTTACACTACATGACCTGATCAATACTATCATCATTGGTTTTCTGCTGGTGACGGTGATCCTCATGTTCTTCATGGGAGCGGTGAATGCGATCTTCGTAGCCATGTCAGTACCTATCTCGATGTTCATTGCCTTCCTGCTGATGCCCGCCTATCATTTCACGCTGAATATGATGGTGCTGTTCTCCTTCCTGCTGGCATTGGGTATTGTGGTAGATGATGCGATTGTGGTGATAGAAAATGTGCACCGTATCTTTTATGAACGAAAGGATTTAGGTATTGTGAAGGCCGCCAAGATAGCGGCAGGAGAGGTGTTTCTACCTGTATTCTCCGGTACGCTGACGGTGTTGGCGCCATTCGTGCCCCTGCTGTTCTGGCCGGGTATCATAGGTAAGTTTATGTTTTTCCTGCCGGTAACATTGATCACTACGCTGGGTGCATCGCTGGTAGTAGCATATATCATTAACCCTGTATTTGCGGTGGATTTCATGGACAGGCACGAAGGTGAAAATCATCCGAAGCCGACATGGAATAAGAAGTTCACTTACATGGCAATCGTGTTTGGTGTGATAGCACTGTTAGGTTATGCGAATGGTAGTATGGGATTAGGCAACTTTGTCATCTTTATATTCCTGCTCATTTTACTTGAGAAATTTTACCTGGGTGGGGTGGCACGTCGCTTCCAGAGCAACTTCTGGCCGAAGGTGCAGGAGCGTTATAAGCGTATCCTGAAATGGTGCCTTATTGGGTGGAGACCTATCTGGATCCTGATCGGCACATTCGGTTTGCTCATCTTTAGTATCATGCTGACAGCGATAAGGAATCCCAAAGTGGTATTCTTTCCGCAGGCAGATCCGAACTTCATCTATGCATATATAGAGTTGCCGATGGGTACAGATCAGAAGTACACTGATAGTATCACGCATATTGTAGAAGACAGGATAACAAAGGTAGTCGGGGCAAACAATCCGATTGTAGAATCTATTATCTCCAATGTAGCAGTAGGTGCCGGCGATCCATCGCAGATGGATATGAGTGTGCAGCCACATAAAGGGAAGGTAACAGTGGCGTTCGTGGAATTTGGCAAGCGTGACGGACATGATACCAAGCAATACCTGGACAAGATCAGGCAGGCCGTGAAAGGAATACCTGGTACAGACATCACGGTAGAGCAGGAGCAGGGGGGGCCTCCAACAGGTAAACCTATCAACATAGAAATAGCTGGCGATGAATTTGAAGAACTGACGTCTACAGCCGATAAACTGAAACGTTACCTGGATTCACTGGAGATTGGTGGGGTAGAAGAGTTACGTTCAGATTTTCAGAGTAACAAGCCGGAGATCGTAGTAAATATAGATCGTGAGCGCGCGAACAGGGAGGGTATTTCTACCACTACGATTGGTATGGCATTGCGTACAGCATTGTATGGATATGAGGTATCTAAGTTCAGGGATCCGGAAGATGATTATCCGATTATGGTAAGGTTCCAGGAAACACAGCGTAACAATATCAATACGCTTATGAACCTGAACCTGGTATACAGGGACATGAATATGGGAGGCACGATCAGGCAGGTACCACTGAGTGCCGTGGCAGATATTCATTATTCCAATACATATGCAAGTATCAAGCGTATAGATCAGAAGCGTGTGGTTACATTGTACTCAAATGTACTCACAGGTTATAATGCGAACGAAGTGGTACAACAAATACAGACGGCGCTGGGTGATTTTGCGAAGCCTGCAGGTATCCAGGTAAAGATGACGGGTGAGCAGGAAGACCAGGCAGAGACGATGAACTTCCTGATGTTTGCGATGATCGGTGCATTTGGGTTGATCCTGATGATTATGGTGACGCAGTTCAACTCAATAGGTCGTCCGCTGGTGATCTTTATGGAAATCCTGTTTAGTATCATAGGCGTATTCCTGGGCTTCTCCGTTTTCGGAATGGATATTTCTATCGTAATGACGGGGGTAGGTATCATGGCGCTGGCGGGTATAGTAGTGCGTAATGGTATTGTACTCGTAGAGTTTACAGATCTGTTGGTGCAGCAAAATATACCGGTATATGAAGCGGTGGTAGAAGCGGGACGTACCCGTATGACGCCGGTGTTGCTCACAGCCATAGCGGCAATTCTAGGTTTGATTCCACTGGCGGTGGGATTAAATATTGATTTCGAAACCTTGTTTTCTGAGTTCAAGCCACATATCTTCTTTGGTGGAGACAATGTGGCATTCTGGGGTCCTCTGGCCTGGACCATGGTGTATGGGTTGGTATTTGCTACCTTCCTGACCCTGATTCTTGTTCCGGTGATGTATGCGATGAATAAGCGGTCTATCGATGTATTGGATTATTATGGATGGCCGAGGGCGCTGAAGTATATTCCATTCTTTGTAGTGATTGTGAAGCTGTTTATGAAGAAGGAGACAGTGCGGAAACTGCATGCACCGGATTATGTATCAGACAAGCCGTATAAGTTCTTCAGTGGGAAAGAGGAAGAGGAAAAGGCGCATGAAAATGGGGTAGGGGTAAAGGAAGTGAAGAGCTTGTAGTAGATAATTTAAAGTAAGTGTACACAATTACAGTGTAACAGTTGTAGGTTTAACAGCATACCGTCCCGTTTCGTCCGGGACGGTTTTTTTATATTAAACTTTGCCATATTCCCACTTTTTTCTGTATCTTAACAAACTTTAACAAATACTACTGTAGCAAATCAGTATTTTTGGGCTTAAAGCGCCATTTTTGTTAATCCGGGTAACAACAACGCTATGCGACGCAACCATGAAATAGATTACAGTATCTATGGCGAAGAAATACAGATTGTCGAAATAGAACTCGACCCACAGGAAACCGCCGTGGCCGAGAGTGGTAGTTTTATGATGATGGACCAGGAGATACAGATGCAAACCATGTTTGGTGATGGTTCACAATCAAATCAAGGTATTTTAGGGAAGTTGATGTCTGCCGGTAAGCGCATGCTGACCGGGGAGAGTCTTTTCATGACTGCATTTACGAATATGGGGCAGGGAAAGAAGCGTGTAAGTTTCGCGGCACCCTACCCGGGTAAGATCATCCCCATGGATTTATCCCAGATGGGGGGCAAGGTGATCTGCCAGAAGGATGCATTTCTTTGTGCGGCGAAGGGGGTAAGTATCGGGATAGAGTGGCAGCGTAAGCTGGGCACAGGGATTTTTGGAGGCGAGGGTTTCATTATGGAGAAGCTGGAGGGTGATGGTATGGCTTTTGTGCATGCAGGAGGGTTGGTATTAGAGAAAAAATTACTGCCCGGGCAGGTATTAAAAATAGATACGGGATGTTTGGTCGCGTATACTTCGGGAATAGATTTTGACGTTGAATTTGTACGGGGAATTAAGAATATGGTATTTGGTGGTGAAGGATTATTTTTTGCCACTTTGAGAGGACCCGGGACGGTGTGGGTACAGTCATTGCCTATAAGTCGGTTAGCAAGCAGAATTGTATCATATGGAACAGTTCGCCGTAAGGAAGAAGGTAGTATATTAGGCGGATTGGGAAATTTACTGGATGGAGATTGACAATTAATTAAACTGAAACAGCATATTAACTGTTATAACTGGAATAATCAGACGCATAGAAAACTGGTATCGTTAAGAACCGCCTTATTGAATAACCGTTATTAGCAGGTATTTTTATAGAATTGAGATCATTAAACAGACAAAGAATCAAATAACTGTTGTAACTGGCAGAGGAAAAAAATTAATAACCGGTCATTGCATATTACATCCTGATTGACAGTGAAACTAATGGTACCTTCCAGAGGAAGAAGACCTATGATTATAAGATTTATTTATTGAAAACAAGGTTATCAAACGGAATACTATAATTAGAAAGGAATATTGACTAACCGGTAATTTTTAAATAAACTGATATTATTAATAAGCAGCGTTAGCAATTAACAGAAAGAAAAAATTAGCAAACTATACATACTAGAATAACTGGCGCTATTGCATGGCGGTATTAAGTCCTGCATGATAGTGACGGGCATTATGGACCATAAAAATAATTGTACACGTTACGGGTTCTGTGATACACCAAAAGGGCATTGAATACTCAATTTTTTTAAGTAGAGTCTTCGTAAAAAGCAGAATCTGCCGGGAAACAATGGAAATTGAATTATGTTTGATCTATCATGGGCATTTGCCGAAGAGCAGGACCAGAAAGACACTTTGAAAAACTATAGGAATCAGTTTTATTTCCCACAGCGGAATGGAAAGGATGCGATATATTTTTGTGGTAATTCATTGGGTCTGCAGCCGAAGAATGTGCAACCAGCTGTTATGCAGGAGCTGGAGGACTGGCAGCAATGTGCAGTAGAGGGGTACTGGGGAGCCAGGAATCCATGGTTATATTACCAGCAATATTGCAGCCGGCCGATGGTGGAGATAGTAGGTGCCAGCCAGGAGGAACTGACAGTAATGAATACACTAACTGTCAATCTTCACTTGATGATGATGACATTTTACAAACCGACAAAGGAAAAATTCAAGATACTAATGGAAGCAGGTGCGTTTCCCAGCGACCAGTACGCTGTGGAAACCCAGGTGAAACTGCATGGCCTGGATCCGGCGACGGCAATAATAGAAGTAGCGCCCCGTGAGGGAGAATTTTTAATCCGTGAGGAAGATATTTTTGAGATAATTGATCAGGAAAGTAGTAGCTTAGCGCTTATATTGTTGGGGGGAATAAACTATTATACCGGCCAATTGTTTAATATGCAGTCCATTACGAAAGCAGCCCATAGAGCAGGGGCTGTAGTCGGGTTCGACCTGGCACACGTAGTAGGAAACGTACCTGTGAAGTTACACGACTGGGAAGTAGATTTTGCCGTGTGGTGCTCATATAAGTATCTAAATGGAGGCCCCGGCGCAGTTGGTGGAGCATTTATACATGAAAGACATGCCCGAGACAGGAACCGGCCAAGGTTAGGCGGCTGGTGGGGCAACGAGGAAACCATCCGTTTTAAAATGGAAAAAGGCTTTGAGCCTAAAAACCGTGCAGAAGGCTGGCAAATAAGCACGGCACAGGTATTTAACATGGTAGCATTAAAAGCCTCACTGGAACTGTTTGAATCAGCTGGTATGGCAGCTTTGAGAGATAAGAGTATACGACTTACCAATTATCTTGAATTCCTGTTAAAACATATAGAAAACATAAAATTTGAAATAATTACGCCTAAAAATTGTAAGGAACGCGGCGCCCAATTATCTTTGCTATTCCATGACAGAGGTAAAGATATCCAACAAAAGATGACGGATGCCGGTATCATTGTGGACTGGCGGGAGCCCGGAGTAATACGGGTTTCACCGGCGCCCTTATATAACTCTTATGGAGACGTATTTCATTTTTATGAAATCATAGCAAATATTGCTTAAAACGCTTAATTAAGTACGATGAATTTTGAGAGAAACGAACGCCCCCGCAGGCCCTACTCTCCTCCTGGTACAGAAAAAGACCAAGATCCCAATAAGGAGAGACCAGGCGGTTACTTCAAACCCGATTTTAACAACGAAAGGGAGGGCAGACCTGGTGGTTACAACCAGGACAGAGATGACAGACCTAATTTTAACCGTGACCGCGGCGAAGGCGGCGGTGGCTATAATCGCGGTGATCGCGATGGTGGCGGCGGTGGATATCGTCCACGTGACAACGGTGGCTATGGTGGCGGCGGCGGTTACGATCGCGGCGGCGGTGGCTACGGTGGCGGAGACCGTGATTTCAACCGTGAAGGCGGTGGTGGTGGCTACAACCGTGGCGGTGGCTATGGCGACCGTGAAGGTGGTGGCTACAATCGTGGCGGCGGTGGTTATGATCGCGGCG
>NZ_JBCNKH010000038.1:0-69469 GCF_039596135.1 Chitinophaga sp. | reverse complement strand
CCGCAAACGGCAATGGCAATGGCCGTTTGCGGTAAATTTGGAGGTAACATCTGTATAGGTGAAAGTATTTCCTTTATCGGTAGATTTCAATATAGCCGTTCTTCCACCATTGAGATAGGAAGTACCGCACAGCATATAAAGATTATTTGCATTTTGGGGATCCAGGGCCAATGCTTCCACTCCGACAAAGCCGGTCTCTGATTCATTAAGCCAGTCGAGCAGCTGCACCCATTTATTGTTAGCAGCATCCCAACGGTAGGCGCCTCCTACATCAGTACGGCAATACCTGTCCCCGGATGTTTTGTGGGTAATAATTCCTGTCACAAATCCGCCACCGCCGATAGGTGCATTGTTCCAGGTATAAGTACTGGTCTGGGCCCTGACATGCTGGGCCAGACCTAGGGTAACAAAAAATAATAAGCGCCAGGTGAGTGCACTTTGCCGCCCCCCTGTGCATACTTTGAAGGTCCATAATAGTACAGAAAGACTTTGTTTGAATGATGTAAGTAACCTGGTTTTCATAAAGTTAAAATGGTTTTAGGTAAATAAAGCGGGATTTAAGAAATACAATACCATAAAGTTCTCTGCAAAAACTTCTATTGTATTGTTCAATTGTGCACTGTTGTATAATTAATTGTTAATTGATGATCCGCGACAGCGGGTGACCGCAACGTTCTATTCATAACCGGAATCTTTCTGTTATATGAATGATGCAAAACTAGCTGAATGTTAATTAAGACATGGATCTTATATGTTTCATTCTATGGCAGGAATTGTTTCAAGGCCTGTTATTACATAAACAAAAAGCCCTACAGATAAACACTGCAGGGCTTTTTTATCTTCGGGCATAACATATGCCGAAAAATCAGGTAAATGTATCTACAGTCTGATCATATTCAAAAAGAATACATCATTTTCACGGATATCCAGCTCTTTTGTAAATGGAACACCGGCTTTCACTGTAATCATTTCCCTGGTTACGGGCGATCCATCGTTTTGTTTCTTTATTTGTTCAACCTGCTGCCGGTTAAGCTGCGCCGGTTTACCAACAGACAGATATGTAGAATACGCATCATTGCTACGATACCCAACTTTATATATTTCAAGTGCATAGTTACCATCCGGAACATTGGCAATATTCAACTTTAGTTTCCCTTTCGGATTTGAAGGAAGGTCGCGGATATAATAGTCCTGGTTATGTACCGAATCTCCCGGATGCGTATTGGTAAAATCCCAGGCAAGTACCTGTATATTACCAACTGAATCCCTGCATACCCATGAAGTGGAATCGGTGTTGACTAATTCAGTATTTCCCAGCTTGTTCAAAAACTGATAGGCGTAAAACACGGGTTTAT
The DNA here is from genome assembly GCF_039596135.1 of Chitinophaga sp. Taxonomy (GTDB): domain Bacteria; phylum Bacteroidota; class Bacteroidia; order Chitinophagales; family Chitinophagaceae; genus Chitinophaga. The sequence goes on along the minus strand of NZ_JBCNKH010000038.1, from coordinate 68,114 downwards.
TAATACCCTGGGTACTGAGCAGACCAAATCCTCCATGGAATGGGGTAAAGCGCGGACCTGGTTCTTCAAAGATGTCTGTAAAAACCCAATAGGACATGGAGTTAGCGGCATCCCCCACCTGTTTTAGCTTCTGCAAAACATAAGCTGCCTCGTGATAGCTATCATGGATAGGATCTGCCGGGGTATATGATGCACTCCATTCTGTGTAATGCAGTTCAAGTTTTGGCATAGATGAGCCGGCAATTTCTTTGCGCGATTGCAATACATCTCCGCTTACACTCATAGGATTTTTGTCGAGCACCGTACCTCCGTGTCCAAATTCATCAAGGTATCCCTGTTTTACGCCATAGGCATGGGTACTGATAAAGTCGATCGGCACCTGATGTTGCTGACAATAGGCAATCATTTCCGGTTCCCAGGCAGCACCGGCGGTCCCAGGCCCACCTACACGATACGATGCGTTTACGCGCTTAATTGCCCTGGCACTATAAGTATATAATTTGAAATAATCGTCCTGTGTTCCTGCCCAGAAACCATCCAGGTTAGGTTCATTCCAGACTTCAAAATACCAGGTTTTTACTTCTTCAGCGCCATAACGCTCAGTGAAATGCCGGGTAAGGTTTTCTATTAAAGCACCCCACCTTTCATAATCTCTGGGAGGCGTAACATTCCCACGCCACCAGAAGATCGTTTTAGGACCACTTGCCAGTGCAGACGGCATAAAGCCAAGTTCTACAAAAGGTTTCATGCCGATACTATGCAAAAAATCGAAAAGTACATCGATGTACATATAGTTATATACCGGGTTACCTTTTTCATCCTGGGTATATACCGCCATATCATCTGTCAGGAGGCCATGCATGCGTATATACCTGAAACCACATGCTTTCTTAACGTAAGCTAACTGTTGTTGCCAATCTGCCCGAAGCCCCTCATTAGCACGTCCGGCACCCACACACTCATTAAACATGGTGTTAAACTTTCCGGCAGATTTATTAAAATCTATATTGATAACCCGTTCTGGAATTACTGGCTGTTTTTCTTTTTTACGCTGTGCTATAGTTGTTCCGGCCATGGATAACACCAGGAGCACAAAAAGACTTAAACTTCTATTCATCTTTTTCATTCATTTTTATTTCTTACAAATCTTTGAATATCTGCTGGGCAAATAAATACAGATTACGGTCCCACTCCCTGTTGTCATGTGCGTAAGTACTTACCGTCCAAACATGTGGCATATCTACTTCTTTTAGGTACTGATGTACTTTTTCACTAACCCGGAAAAGATAATCTGTATTCCCACATCCAACCCATAACAGCTTCAGGTTCTTCCTGGCATATTTGATATCAGGAATAAATCTGACATCATTATACATACCACCAAACATGTTCGTATTAGGGGCGGCGGAGAATCCACCTACATAAGCAAAAGTTTCCAGGTGATATAATCCGATATTAAAGGACTGTCCACCTCCCATTGACAAACCTGCCAGGGCGCGGTACTTTCGATTATGAATAGTGGAATAATGTGAATCTATAAACGGGATTATATCTTTCAGTAAATCATCTTCGAATGGTTTTCTGTAGCCATCATAATTATCCGCTTTCCCGGAACGGTTTGCAGCGGTTGTATCATTCACCGTCAGCCTGGCATCGCAGTTGGGAAAAACTATGATCACAGGTTTTATCTTACCATCAGCGATAAGGTTATCTATAACATTATCAGCCTGACACCATTCCGTCCACTGGCGATAATCAGCATTGACGCCATGTAACAGATAGATAACAGGATATTTATCACTGGCAGCATATCCCGGCGGTGTATAAACATTCATCTCCCGGCGCTTTCCAAGTGTCCTGGAATCGTATTGTACAGCTGTCAGTTTCCCATGAGGAATATTTTCCCGCTGTACATTAAATCCAGCCGGCGGAAGAGGAAATGTAGTTGTCGAATCAACACTACCTGATTGTGCCAGGCAACTATAGCCGAAAACAAAAACGGCTAACGCTGTAAATAAAAATCTCCTTGACATATTACTATTTTTTATTCACTCCAAACCAAAACCCCTGCCGGCTCCAGCACTTTCTTCCCGATCAGCACCCTCGCCTGCGCAGGTATATTCATTTCATAATTATCAGATGAATAATTTACTGCCACATAAAATCCATCTCTCCAATAAACATATATACCAGGTGGATAATTTTCGATTGCTGCACCAGCTTCAATATAATTGGCCTTCAATATTTCCTTTTCCAGTTTCATATCGTCAGATACAACACCGATATAAGTTACAGTACCCTTTCCTATATTTCTTTTCACCACAGCCGATGTACCCTTGTAAAACTGGTCGTTGTAAGTAGCCAGAACAGTGGTATTATCATCAGGCTTCAATAAATCAGCCCAGATATTCCAGAAATAATGTTGCTGGCCGGAAAGCACATCACCTTTGGTATTGGGTGCAATCATATCAGTAGAAGATATATGTGCCCCGATCAATGCTGAAAGCGGTGCTGCCGTTTCACCTTCCCAGAAATGTCCGTTACGGTCCATAGTGGCAGTCCGGCACGTAATGATCAGATGCCCGCCCTGCTCTACGTAACGGGTCCATTTTTTAATTAATTCCTGGTCTGCCATCTCATAAGCAGGAATAATTACCACCTTGTACCCGGACAGATCAGCTTTTTCATCGATAACAGCTGCGGCTGCGCCAAAGGATGCAGCCATTTCTATAAATTTCACAGGGTAGTTCCATGAATCCCAGCGTACATTCTGTTTCTGCCGATCGATCGTCCAGTAGTTTTCCAGGTTCCATACAATAGCCGTTTTACGTGCAGTTAATTTTTGGGGAAGCTGTGCTCCCGCCTTGTAATACTGACGAAGCTGCCGGATCTCCCTGTTAAACTGTATATATTCCTCGCCTCCCTGGGAAGGGGTTACACCATCCGTCTTAATAACTGCTGCATGATATTGTTCTGAACCGTATAATATCTGCCGGAAACGATAGGAGCAGGCAAACTGTCCACCTGCTGCGAAGGTGTGATACAGCCACATTCTGACAGTACCGGGAAGCAGCAATGATGCCTGCCCTGCCCAGTTCGTAGGGCCGGGTTGCATTTCCATTACTCCGGTAATACCTCCTGGTGACTTAAAATATTCAGCTGCAAACAATACCGTTTTACTATCCCCTAACCGGAAGCCTAAGCTACCATTGTTGTTAGCACCGCCATTAGGATAAGCCGTATAAGACGCAAAGTCCAGCTTCCGGGTCAGTCGGGGATTGGCATATGGGCAAACAGCCGTATAATTCGTAGTAATGTACTGATTGGAAGAAATATATTTCCTTAATGTAGCAGCCTGGAAATCCAGAAATCCTGCCTGTTCATCAGCAGCATATCTCTTCAGGTCCAGCAATGCATGTGGGTTATTTCCCCACCAATTCACCAATGTTATATTTGGAATAATGATCTGGTTAAAACTATTATATCGCTGGCTCCAGAAAGCTGTTCCCCATGCAGCATTCAGGGCCTCAATGGTTTTATATCTGCGTTGCAGCCATTTCCTGAATGCCTGCTGGGCAGAAGGACTATAATCTGTTTTGGCGTCAGGCTCATTATCTAACTGCCAGCCCACCACATTTTTATGCTGCCCATAATGCTTACCTAATGCTGATACCACCCGCTCTACAAAAAAACGATACTTTGCATTTGCATTTGATCCCAAACCACGGGTACCATGTTCTCCACGGATATAATTTCCGTACATCAGATAAGTTTCCGGATATTTCTCCCTCATCCACGCAGGCATGGTTGCAGAAGGAGTGCACATCAGTACTTTCAGATTGTATTTCTGACAAAGACTGACAACATTATCCAGCCATGTAAAATCGAATTTCCCTTCCTCCGGCTCCAGTCTGAACCAGGAGAACTCGGCGAGATGAACGAATTCATAGCCCATGTCAGCAATTTTCTTTATATCCCTCTCCCACTGGTTTTCATTCCAATGTTCAGGATAATAATAGATACCGGTGGTGATAAGATCTTTGGCCGGAAAAAACCGGCTGGTATCTTGTGTCCTTCCATTCAAGGCCAACAGTAATATGACCAGAACAACTATAAAACTTTTATTCATCTGGATTTCAATTTCAATAAATACGCTTAGTCAACTGATATTTTCGCGGACAATGAAATATTTCCGGATGAATTGCCGATTTGTAAAACGAACTCACCTGGCTCCACATTCCATGCTTTTTTTGTTTCATCATAGAAAGCAAGATCTGCCACTTTCACCATCAACTCTACCGTTTTTGTTTCACCAGGATGCAGAAAAATTTTCTCAAAAGCCTTCAGTTCTTTCTCCGGGCGTATTACAGAACATACAGGTTCACTAGTGTACAACTGTACTACCTCCGCTCCTTCACGGGCACCTGTATTGCTGATAGTAAATTTTGCACGGATTGTATCTCCGTTCCTGTAGTGCTGCTTATCAGTCGAAAAATTATTTATCGAAAAACTGGTATAAGAAAGCCCGTATCCGAATGGGAACTGGGGAACAATTTTCTTTGTATCAAACCAACGGTAACCCACCAGAATATCCTCCTCATAGTTTACGCTAAGATCTCTTCCTGGAAAATTGCCCAGTGCATGTGCCGGCGACTGATCCAGTGACACCGGTAAGGTGAATGGCAGCTTACCGGAAGGATTGGCTTTACCACTCAACAGATCAGCTACAGCGTTGCCTGCCTCCATTCCACCGTACCATGACCATAATATCGCAGGTACACGCTGAACGATGCCTGACAACTTTACCGGAGAGCCGGCAACAATAACAACCACCGTCTTAGGGTTGGCTTTGGCTACCTCACGAATGAGCACATCCTGCCCATAAGGTAAATCCATATTTTGTTTATCGGAAGATTCAGTATCAAAATCATGATTCAACCCTCCAAAAACGATTACGATGTCAGATGCTTTAGCCACCCTGACTGCCTCATCGATTAATTTCCAATCTACCTTATTCGCACCGGTCTGGCCAGTATTGCTGCCTTCCCTGAAGGTGGATTGTTTTTCATACCCCTGTGCAAAATTAATCTTCACATCTGCACCGAATTTTTCCCGAATAGCCTCCAGCGGTGTTATTTCATACAAAGTTTTAATCTCAGAACTAAGGCCGCCATTGCAATGTTTCCGCGTAGCATTATCGCCGATCACTGCAATTGATTTAATAGTTTTGAAATTGACAGGAAGGATATCATCGTTATTCTGTAACAGAACAGCTGCTTCTACGGCATCGTTATAAGCTGCCTGCTGATGTTCCGGTGTATTCATTTTTCCTTTTGCACGTTTCCCTTCATCAAACATTTTTGTGGCAAACATTACCCGCAGCACATTAGCCACTTTTTCATCCACGACAGACATTGGTACTTTTCCTTCATTCACAGCCCTGATCAGTGGATCAGCGAAATACCAGTCATTATAATCCGGCTTATCTGTTCCCATTTCCAGATCAAGGCCGGTTAATGCAGCTTTAACTGTTGTATGAGCAGCTGACCAATCTGTCATCAGCACACCTTTAAAGCCAAACTCCCTGCGAAGGATCTCTCTGTTCAGATATTCATTTTCAGAACACCAGTCACCCCTGAATTTATTGTAAGCAGCCATTACGGTATATGCCCCGCCCTCAGTTACAGCAGCTTTAAATCCCGGCAGATAAATTTCACGTAATGCCCGCTCGCTCATATGCACATCTACTGAATCCCTGTTGGTTTCCTGATTATTGGCCAGCCAGTGCTTTACACTTGAAGCCACATCTTTTGACTGCAGACCTTTAATATAGGCAACAGACATTCTGGAAACCAGCACAGGGTCTTCACTGAGGTATTCAAAATTTCGTCCACAAAGCGGCGAACGAATGATATTAATACCCGGCCCTAATAAGACATCCTTCTTCCGGAAACGAGCTTCCTCACCCAGAACAATACCTCGCTGATATGCCAACCGGGGATTCCAGGTGGCAGCCAATGCCGTACCCGGTGGGAAACAGGTAGATGAATCATTCGTCCATCCGGCATAAGCCCAATCATGCCGGTTTATTTCTGCACGAACGCCATGTGGTCCGTCACTCAAAGCCCATTCCGGGATACCCAATCGCTTAATTCCGGATACATAAAATTTTGAGTTCCCATGCAACAGGCTAACCTTTTCTGCCAGGGTCATCTGCCGGATCAATGACCGGATTTTCTTATCCTGATTACTGTCATTTGCCACCAATTGTGCGCTGGCTGCACTTCCGATTAACAGTCCTGCTATTCCAAGCACTACCTGCCTTACTATTTTTTTCATCACTCTTATATGTTTATACTATTTAATCTTCACTACACGAATATTATCAACAGCTGCCCGCAAACCTGAAGTAGTAGGTACAGCAGTAAAATTTTTTGTCTGAATATTTATAGCACCACTACCCTTGTCACCAAGTAAAATGGACAGGCTGCCAGCTGCGGTCCCTTTACCATCATTAGTCCTGAATAAGGATAAAGGAATAGTAACTGTCTGCCAACCTTTGGTAGTGAAGGGCACAATAGTACCATCGGCTCCCTGCCATGGCTCATAGCGGGCCAGATAACCGAAATCGTAATCTTTAATAACATAAATGGAGGTACCTGTCCAGGCAGCAGGTATATTGATCTCAAACTTAACGGCGTATTGGTCCACAGGCACATTCAGGCTGTCAACAGGCACCCACTGCACGCCGTTGGTATTAATACTACGTCCGCCATTCCACCAGTTACCATCCCCTGCCGGCAATACATCATTTTGTAATACTGCATAATAGCCATTGTTACCAGGGAAGTCCGCGCTGCTGTTTTCAACATTTGTGCCCCAGCTAAAAGTATTGATATCATCAAAATTGCACAGTACACCTGTTTTGACATCATTCACATTAAACGGTGTAGTAGCAGTACCAGATTTGGTGGTGATACTTACCGGGCCTCCCTGGGTAAGTGCGGGTAATACGAATCCGAGAGAAGTCCCGTCGCTGGCTTCTTTAAATTGGGTAATCGGTGTACCCGCGAAAGTAAATTCCTCTGTAAAGAATAAATTCAGACCGGTAATGTAAACAGAATCTCCCTCATGTGCATTTTCATTGGAGATAGCTGTAATGGATGGTGGAGGCGCCGCAATGCTGAAAGTAAGCGTTGTTGTACCATGTGTGGTAACATAGCGAATGGTATTCAGACTCTCCGCCGGCACCGTTGGAAATGGTATTACTGCTGGTACCAGCACCGCCGCGCTGGTATCAGAAAACAGTACGCTGTTGATCGTAGCTGGTACCCCATTGAATGATATCTGTACAGCATCTCTTAAATTATGCCCGATCAGCACCACGTATTGTCCCGTAGTGATGGTATTCACCAGTGTATCAGCCGGAGAAGCTGCATAATTTCTAACGCTTGTAATTACCGGAGCACTTCCTGCTTCATCCTTCTTACATGCAGTTTGCATACACGTAAAGATCACCGCAGCAGCAAAAAGATATAATTTATTCACGGTATAATAATTTTATTATTTAGTAATAAGATACCGGAGGCTGCTGCAATTTAGGATTGGCAGTCACCTCAGAAGAAGGAATCGGGAATGTGAAACTCTGAATAGTGGCAGGTGTAATTACGCCATACGCACTTGCCGGCGTTAATACACCGGCCGACAGGGTAAAGGTTACACGTGATTCCCCATTTAACCTGCTGATAGCCTTAGCCGGATCATAATAGGATAACCGCACCAGGTCTGTCCAGTATTGCCCTTCTCCTGCCAGTTCAATTCTTCTTTCAATTAATATGGAATCGGCATCTATCTTTGGCGCCGGGTCCATGCCTGCCCGGGCACGAACTTTATTAAAATATAACAGCGCATCCCCGTCAGCAGTCACCCCGTTGTTGCCAAGTTTCGCCTCTGCATACAAGAGGTATACATCTGCAAGTCTCAATAATGCATTGTGCTCTGTAGAAGAAGTCAGGGTCATCGTAGGGGCATTATTATCCTTGTTTGTTCCGATAATATGTTTTTTCAGTCCACAGCTTCCGGTAAATTTATATCCGCCACCTGCAGCATTCAGTTCAGGATAGTAGTCTCCATTGATCATGAAGGTCGCTTTTCGCCTTACAGAATCCCTGGTTTTATACAATTCATACATCTCTACTGTTGGCTGTATATTAAACCAGCCAGCCTGTCCGTTGGCAGATATTTCGGTACCACCAGGAGAATATATCTGCAGCATGTTCCCTTCCAGCCATGCACCCCCAGGCGCCCACTGCAATGCAAACAACGACTCTGGATTATCATTATACCGGGTTTTGAACAGGTCAGCATAATTTGGTTGCAAAGCCAAACCACTATTCCTGCATACGTTGCCCGCATATTTTGCTGCACTGTCAAGCATAGCCTGATCCCTGGTACCCCCGCTCTGGTTTAAACCTGCCGCCGTTAAGTAAACCTTTGCCAGCATTCCCTGGGCAGACCAGGTGGTTACTCTGCCTGCGTCATCAGTGGCAGGTAGATGGGTGGCCGCAAATGTCAGATCGTTGATCGCGAATTTGTAGACATCCTCCGTTTTTATACGGTTTACCAGTGGCGAAACAATCAACTTGCTGTTGTCCTCAATGATAGGAACTGCTCCCCAATGTACTGCCAGGTTATAATATGCAAAACCACGGATAAATCGCGCTTCAGCTATAGCTGCGTCTTTGTCCTTATCGGGAATCGTAGCGGGTGACTTTTGCAGGATAGCATTAATAGTAACATTACAATGTGCAATGATCTTATACATGGATTTCCAGTTAGCAATCATAATCCCGTTCATGCCGGTAACGGTGAAGGTATTCAGCTGTACAGCATCTCCCCAGTATCCTACTGCCATATTCCCGCTGAGTACATCACCCACGGGCAAATAACAGGTATAGTTCCAGTCGCCCCAGGGGCTGCCAGCATATAGTGCTGCTGTTGCCAGTCGCAGATCACTGGTGGTTTGATAAAAGTTGTCAGCACTTATTTGTGATAGTGGCGGACGATCCAGGAAGCTTTTGGAGCACCCTGTCATCATTACGATTATTAGCAGGAAAGCAATTATTTTATCCGATATTGATCTCATGATTATTCGTATTTGCAGATGAATACTTTATTTGGCCAGTTTAATGTTAGCACCGATGGTATATACCCGTGGTTGTGGGTAATAACCATTATCCACGCCTGCCGACAGCGGGTCCCATGATCCGATCTCCGGGTCCATTCCCTTATAGGAGGTAATGAGGAAAGCATTTGAAACATTAAAGTAAACTCTCAGGGATTTAATGCTGGCCAGAGAGGTCAGCTTTTCAGGGAGTGTATAACCTAAAGAAATATTCTTGCATCTTAAAAAAGTCCCGTTCTCGACGAATTTGTCAGAATTACGGTTATTATCATTCGTATTATCGTTCCTGATACCTACGGTCCTTGTCGATGGATTAGTAACCCTGATATTATTGATATCCGTAGCACTTCCGTTGGGATCGATCAAAGTAAGCTTTGCATAATCCATCAGTGCCCGCATATAACCGAAACTAGTTCCAGGATATTCACCATTTACACGCAGCTGGTTATATACCTTGCTGCCGATGTTGGCGGTAAAAAACAGGTTCAGGTCAAAATTCTTATAGGAGAAAGTATTATTTAAGCCAATCTGATATTTAGGAATAGGGGATCCTAAAAATGTCTGGTCCTTTTCATCGATCACATGATCGCCATTCATATCTTTGAATTTCAGGTCACCATACCAGATGCTTCCGCCAGCAGCACCTACCGGTAATGGCTGTCCATTTTTTGTAGGCAATGCATGGGTTTTGAAATCTTCTATTGTTGCAAAAACGCCTCCATCAATAACATATCCGTAAAACTCTCCGATAGACCTGCCCACTATTGTCTTGCTGTAAGTTCCATTCAGTGAAGCTCCATCTGTATTGAGTTTTAATACCTCATTAATATTGCGGGAAACAGTTACGTCAGTTTTCCAGGTAAAATATTTCCTTTTGATATTGGTTGAGCTGATTCTGAAATCAAAGCCTTTATTATTTACAGTACCCACATTCACATATGGCGCATCCAGTGATCCAGGGGACCATCCTACTGAGGTTCCGGAATATAATGGCAAAGGTATCTGCAGTACCAGACCATCTGTTTTACGGTTGTAGAAATCAACCGCAAAATTTATTCTCCAGTTAAATAGTGCACCATCCAGTCCGATGTTTGTATATTTTGTTTTCTCCCACTCCACATAAGGGTTACCTACATTCTGGGTCAGCTGAGCAATACCGGTCAGACCAGTAGCAACCGTGGCCAGTGTCGAGGTGTAGGCATAGTCCCTGATGTTCTGGTTATTGGTAAATCCATAACCCAGTCTCAGCTTTAACTCATTTACTGCGCTTACATCTTTCAGGAATGACTCATTATTTAATTTCCAGGCAAAAGCACCGGAGTAGGTTGTTACCCAGCGGTTATCAGAAGCAAATTTTGATGAACCATCTGCCCTGACGTTAACAGTAAACAAATATTTATCATTGATACCAAAGTTTATACGGCCAAAATATGACTCCTGGGCACTTTGTCCCTTGCTGCCGGAGTTGGTAGCAGTGGTAGGATCGCCGCTACTGATCACCTGCACATTGTTGGAGGGAAAGTTACTTCTGCCGGCGGAAGAGTTTTCATTGGTACCCAGTTGTGCCTCATGCCCCAACAATACATTCGCATTAAACTTTTTATTAAACAGATGCTGATAAGTCAGGAAATTTCTTACAGTTGTAAATACGCTTTGGGAAAAATTATAAACTGCACTGTTGGTATTATTCTTTACCAGACCGAATGTATAAGTTGGATTAAACTTATCTTCCGTGGCCATGGAAAAACTTCCTGTAACCTCATTTCTCAGGCTCAGGTCCCTGGTAAAGGCGATTTCAGCATATAAATTGCCGAAAAGCTGGTTTCTCTTTGCTTCATCTTTATTTATCAGAGCAATGGCATAAGGATTAACGGTACTGTTCACCCATCCATTAGGGTTATAAGCGCCTCCCCAGCTACCATCCTCGTTCTTCACAGCAATATCTGGGGTCTGACTTAACGCCGTATTAATGACATTGGAGCTGGTGGAATTAACATTTTCCTTAATATTAACCAATTGCAGGCTGGTACCGATCTTTAGCCAATTGGTTGTTTTATTGTCCAGGTTTAATCTCAATGATATCCTACGGAAATCTGAGCCTAGCGCAATACCTTCCTGTTTAAAATAAGAACCGGATAACAGGTATTGTGTTTTGGAATCACCGCCGCTAACGGTGAGGGTGTGATTAGTCATCGGCGCATTCCTGAAAAGTTCTTTCTGCCAGTCAGTACCATTCCCCAGGTATTGGGGGTTCGCAAATTCCGGGCGGGTATCAAACCCCCAGCCCAAACCTGTATTTCTTACATTTATAAACGTGGCATACTCTCTCAGGTTCATCAATGGCAATCTCTTTGGTATCTGCTGATAGCCAGTATACATATCATAAGTGATAGTAGGCGGAGCTACCTGTCCCCGTTTGGTTGTGATCACAATAACACCATTGGTGGCCTGAGAACCATAAATGGCGGTTGCAGAAGCATCTTTTAAAACATCTATAGACTCAATTTCGGAGGGGTTGATACCTGCCAGGGGATTCACACCAGCACCTAATGTTGCGGTCCCGCCTATAATGATACCATCTATTACATACATCGGCGAGCTTCCACCAAAAGATGACAAACCCCGGATCTGTATAGACACGGCTCCACCAGGCTGACCTGATATCTGCTGAGCTACTAACCCAGACACTTTACCCTGAAGGGCCTGATCAAAGGTTACTGGCTGTGTTTTACGGATTTCATCGCCGGATACAGAGGATATAGCACCGGTTACATCACGACGCTTTACTTTGCCGTAGCCGATTACTACAACATCCCCCAGCTGGGAAATATTTTCACTCAATCCAATTTCGATGGAAGTACCATTATTAACAACGACTTCCTTTTTCTGATAACCTATCATCGAAACAACCAGGGTATTCCCGGCAGCAGCGTCGATAGTGAACCCGCCGGCATCGTTAGTTATCACAAAACGATTGGTATTTTTTAAAGTAATAGTAGCCCCGGGGATAGGTGAACCATTAATTGCATTCACAACTTTACCTGTTATTTTTAATGTTTGGGCAGAGAGATTAGCACTAAGGAACCCCAAAAGAATACCCAATAGCGGCAATATTCGCGAGCGAATCATTTTGGTTGACTTCATTTTGTACTTTTTTTCTTGAATAGAAGGTAAATCTCAACAGAAAGAGGTAATATTTCATAGGTCAGCACATGCATGACCTGTAACTGCACATCGAAGCAGGTCACTCCGGCTGCCAGTTTTTTCGGCCCCGTGTTAATGAGGCCGGACGATTGCCGATTTAGTTGTTTGAGGTAAAAGAAATTGAAAGGAAATAATAACAGCGAAAAGAAGAATTGATTCTGTCCAACGAACAGGATCACCCTCCGGTAAATTCCTTAAAGGAAAACCGGCAGGCATGTGGAATGACAGCAATTGAAATTTCATAAACGCGGATTAAGAGTATTAAAGTTATAGCTATCATGGCGTTATACAGGGCCAGGATTGATTCAACTATGGGGTCCAAATGTTTCAATGAGTCAATTTTGTCCCCTGGAATTGACCGTTTCAGGGAATGTATTATAGAAATAATACCTACTATTAATAATCAGGAAAACCGGGTGTCGCCAGTTTGCATTCATCCAACAGCTACATTTTCCCCAACCCGGCTTTCCTGACTGTATTTTTTTGAATTATTATTTAAAACCTACCATCCGGCATTTTGTTTCAATACATTATTGGACAAGGTAATCTGGGAGTTAGGTACCTGTACCAGTCCTTTTGTTTCCTGGATCTTCGATGCCAAAATAGTTTTGGTAGTATTCACCCCTCCGTTTTGGACGGTTGTTGATTCAGCTATAGTCGAAGCGGCAACACTCACACCCTGCCGAAGCAAATCCCAATAGCGGATACCCTCCGCAACAAATTCCAGTCTTCTTTCATTCATGATATTTTCCTGATTAACAGGCACTTGCATAAAATCAACCCCATAGGCCCTCTTCCTCACATCATCAAAGTAATTCTGGGCACCGGCAGATCCCAGTTCAGCTGCCATCAACAATACATCTGCGTAGCGGATGGACACATAATCCTGGTATTGGCTGATCATAAAGCTGACCCCGCCCATTTTTTCTGCCAGACTTCGTCCTGCCTCGTCCGCCATTGGTGTATATTTCTTAATGGTATAACCTGTATATTCCCGTTGGTCTTTTATATTCTGAAAATCAAGTTTCTCATCATTAATGGAAATAATGGAAGCGGTTCTTCGGCTGTCGTTCGGCGCAAAGGCATTCCAAAGTTTTGGATCAATGGTAGCGCCTCCCCAACCCATACCATAAGGATAAATGCTTTGGATACGAATACCATATAATACCATCCAGGTATTTCCATCCACATTTCCGTTCCAGTTGCTGGTATAAGTATATTTGATGGCAAATACCGTTTCCTTATTATCTTCTCCCACATAATTATTAAAAGAAGCAGCAGGCCACAGATTGGCAAACTTATCCACCAGACCAAAGCCGCCGTTATTAATCACATCTTCCAGAAATGCCAGTGCCTGAGCCTTTGATATCTCTCCTACTACATCTGGTTGACTATAGTAGCCAGTGTAATACAGGAATACACGACCGATCAGTGATTCAGCTGCCCATTTGGTTACCCTGCCATGTGTAGATGGGTCCTGACTGCCATAGCTGGTTGCAGGAAGGTTGGCTGCTGCAAATTTCAGGTCTTCGGCAATAAGCTTATATACACTGTCTGCATTGGCCTGTGGTACGTTGTCAGTGGTCGGTTTGGTAATCAGTGGAATATTACCCCATAACCTGACCATATCAAAGTAGCAATAGGCACGTATAAACCTGGTCTCTGCCTCATACGTATTACGCAAGTCAGTATTTCCTTTCCAGTCCACACCATCAAGGTGTGACAACAGCATATTGGCACGGTAAATAGCCTTATAATAAAGACTCCAGGAATCACCGAACAGATCCTGATCAGAAGGAGAACGGAGCTTGTCAAATTCATCCATCATCTGAAAACCAAAACCATCCGCATTTCCTGTAGCTCCAAAAGCTTCATCAGACATTATGGTAGATGCAACAGGAAAGGCTATACCACCCGACCAGACACGTTGCAATCCATCGTAAACCCCTACCAGCGCTTTCCAGGCGTCATTGGGTGTTTTATAAAAATTCTGTTCTGTTGCTGTGGTTACATCTTCTGTATCCAGAAAGTCCTTTTTACAGGCTATCATGGATATTAACGCAGTAACCAGTATATAATATTTAATGTTTTTCATCGCCTATTCATTTTAAATTAAAAACGGATGCTTGCACCTAACATGAATGTTCTGGGACGCGGATAATATCCCAGATCTACACCTGATGAAAACCCTTCATTATAGCCTACTTCAGGGTCCATCCCCTTATATTTCGTGAAGATGAAGGCATTTTGTACAGCTGCGTATACCCGCAGATTACCCAGGTAATTATTCTTCAGCAGTTTGGCAAAATCATAACCCAGCGTGATATTGCTGATACGCAGGAACTTTCCATCATATACATACAGGTCAGAGAACTGTGCCCAGTTGGCACCATCTTCTGTTACTCTTGGAATCCTGTTGGATGTTCCCTGGCCATGCCAGCGATCCAGTATTTCAGTACTGTAATTGCCAAAGCCTCCCGGACTTCTCCAGGACTTTACCAGCTGGTTACCCGATACGCCGGAGGCCTGGACCATGAAATCAAACCCTTTGTAATTGAGGCCGATATTAAAACCAAAAGTGAAGTCAGGATTAGGGTCACCAATTTTTGTCTTGTCTTTGGCATCGATAACACCATCTCCATTCAGGTCAGCAAAGCGAACATCGCCAGGCCTAGCATCGGGCTGGATAGGCGCTCCGGATTTATTTTTGTAGGCCAGTACGTCATCGGCTGTCTGGAAAACACCGTCTGTTTTGTATCCCCAGAAGTAGCCTACGGGTTCACCGTTGGCAGCACGGTAAAACTCGCCGGCATTGGCATAGAGTACATTGGTATTACCATGCAGTACATGGTCGTTAGTAGGAATATTTCCGATGCGGTTCTTATTAATTGCTCCGTTTACACCTACAGAATAGTGAAAATCTTTACCTATGGTATTACTATAGTTCAATGCAAGTTCAACACCGGTATTTTTAACATCTCCGCCATTGATCAATGGGGCATCAGCACCGGCAGTTGCCAGTACAGGAACAGTGATCAGCCAGTCTTTTGTTTTTTTGACATAATAATCAAACGTTACATTCAAACGCCGGAAGATGGTAGCGTCAAAGCCGATATTGGTCTGTTCAGAGGTTTCCCACTTAACATTGGGGTTAGCAATGCGATTTGGATAGGCACCCTGGGTATTTGCTCCTTCAACCGGGCCGAAAATATAAGCAGCGTTACTGAAACTGATGGGAGATAAAAACTGGTAGGCAGCTACGTTCTGATTTCCTACCTGGCCCCAGCTTCCGCGGATCTTTAAGAAGTCGAGCCAATGAATATTATCCATAAATTTCTCCCTGGTTGTAACCCAGCCTGCAGCCACAGATGGGAAATATCCCCAACGACGGTCCGGCGCAAACTTTGATGAACCATCCGCCCTGAAGGTCACATTCAATAAATACTTTTCCCGGAAGTCGTATTGAAGTCTGCCGAAGTAAGACATCAAAGCACTGGCAGTTGGCCCGCCACTAACGCTCATGTAAGGCGCCCCCCTGTCCACGTTCTGTGCTACAGACAGATAAGCATGGCTCATATCTGCCACACGAAGGTCCCAGTTATTACCACTCATGCCTACAGTCTGCGTTTTTAGTGAAGAAGTACCTGCCATTACGCTGAAATGGTGCTGGTGCACATCAAAATCATAGCTGAGTAAGTTATCGAACTGAATGGTCCTTCCACTGCCCATTGACTGACTCACCTTAGCAGTATCGTTTAAGGCATAAATAGACAGGTGATATACCGGTGTATAGCCATGGCTTTGATTGCTGTTGTAGTTTAAACCCAGGCTGGACCGGAACTTCAGTCCTTTAACAGGTTCAACCTGGACGTAAACATCGCCAAACAAACCCTGGCTGCTGTTACGGTTCCTGGTAGTATAGTCCATTACAGCATAGGGATTCGCTTCGGTATTATTCCATGACTGGTCAGGTTTTCCGGGATACCAACCTTTGGTGTCACTGCTGTAATAGTTACCGTTAGCATCATACATAGGCAGGAATGGACTTGTAGTGAAGGCGCTACGTAATGTGTTGTTGTATAGTCCATCTACTAAAATACCGTGATTATTTTGATAGTTGAATGTAAGGTGCTCTCCAACTTTCACAATATTCTGATATATATTGTGTTCGGAGTTAATTCTGAAGTTGTAACGGTCGAAGTAAGAAATATCGGAGCCTCCTACTATCCCGCCCTGGCTGGTATATCCAAGAGACATAGAATAGGCTGAATTTAAACCGCCGCCCTGCACTCCCAAAACATAATTTTGGGTAGGAACATTCTTCTTAAACATCTGATCAAGCCAGTTGGTATTAACCGGCAGGTTGTTCACCACATCATCACTAAAGTATGGCGCCTTTCCGGAGTTTACCGCCGCTTCATTAATAATAGTAGCATACTCCTTGGCGTTCAGTAATTTTGTTTTACGGGCCACCTGCTGCTCACCGTAATATACATCCAGGGTGATCTGTGGTTTCTGATTGACTTTCCCTGTTCTTGTTGTAACGAGAATTACCCCATTAGCAGCCTGGGAACCATAGATAGCAGCAGAAGCAGCATCTTTCAGGATGTCTATAGATGCAATATCGGCAGGATTCAGGTAAGAAATATCAGAAGTTTGCACCCCGTCAACAATATACAGTGGCGCAAAATTACCCACAGTACCTTTACCACGAATAACAACATTCATTCCTGATCCGGGCTGTCCTGAATAGGAGGTAATCTGTACCCCTGCAGCTTGTCCCTGTAATGCCTGCAATGCATTGGTGGTATTCTGTTTCTGAATATCCGCCCCTTTAACCTGCACATTGGCACCGGTTACGAGCTTTTTCTTCTGTACACCATAACCTATCACAACTACATTTTCCAATTGGCTTTCTGCTTCCTGCAATTGAATTTTTAAATCACCGGAGGTTACTTTTACCTCTTTAGGGATAAAGCCAATAGAAGAAATCTGGAGTATATCACCTGCAGCTGCTGCAATAGTGAACTTTCCTGTTTCATCGGCAATAGCTGATGTGTGAGAACCTTTTACGACCACCGATGCAGCCGATACTGGCAAAGAGGTTGTTTGACTGGTAACGGTTCCACTTACCCGTGCAGTTTGTGCAAGGGTGGTTTTGCTAAGGGTACAAATGAAAATTATACCCAATAGCAGCAACATTCGCAAGCGAATAGTTTTAGCTAAGTTCATACGTGAGAATTTAAATTGGCTATTTTTTTATAACTAGTGATTTTCCTTCATAAACCACTTCTTTATCACATTTTGTATCGAAATCCAGCTGTCTGGCTTTATTAGGAGTAATTAAATTGATACGGAATGTTCTTTTCTTCAACATATTGTTGAACGAACCCTGACGGTCACTGATGGTAACAGTGGCAGTTTTCTCTTCATATTTTATTGGAATAATAGTATAAGCACCATTTTCATAGTTATAGTTGTTTCCCTCATCCTCATAGAGATTAAAAGATGCGTCAGCACCCGTATAAATATTTAAGGTGATTATATCCGGCTGCTTCTCTGAGGTATATTGCAGGGCTGGCCCGAAAGGAATGACAGATCCGGCTTTTATAAAAAGGGGAATGCGTTCATAAGGTGCTGCTGCCGCAATCTTCTGGCCACCAGCATACCATTTTCCAGTATAGAGATCATACCATCCGGCACATTCCGGCAGGTACACATTACGTTGGGTTTGCTTATACCCGTAAACTGGGTTTACCAGGATTGCAGGTCCAAACATATATTGATCCGGAATATTCAGAACAGCAGTATCATTAGGAAAGTCCATGGCAAGGCCACGCATGATAGTATAATCATTGTGATATCCCCAGCCAGCCAGCGAATAAATGTATGGGAGCATCCGGTAACGAAGCTTATCATAATAGAGAAAGCTTTTGTAAGCCGGATGATTTTCTGGTGCGGTATTAAATACTTCCCGGTAGGGGAACTGCCCATGCGAACGGAATAACGGAACAAAAGCACCAAACTGCGACCAGCGGGTCATTAGCTCTCTCCATTCTTCCAGGTTTTCGGCATCTGGCTGCTCAAATTTTCCTGGCACTACAAAACCACCTATATCCATTGTCCAGTAAGGGAGTCCGGACATTGAGAAGTTTATACCTGCTGCAATTTGTGCTTTCATATCCACCCAGGTAGCACCAATATCCCCGCTCCATATAGCTGCAGCATAGCGTTGAGAACCTGCGAACCCGGACCGGGTAAGCAAAAACACTCTTTTACCAGGATCAGTAGAGCGCTGGCCTTCATAGATTCCTTTAGCGTTCTGCAAAGGGTAGGCATTGAGGTATTCAGCAGCACTACCCAAAGCAGTAGGTGTCATCTGCAATTTTCTTCTTTCCGGATTTACATTGGAGAGGATATCCGGTTCACTGGCATCCATCCACCAGGCATCAATCCCTTTGCTATAGATCTTTTGACTGATCAGATCCCAGAAACCTTTCCTGGCAGAAGTATTGAAGGCATCGTAGAATGTAGAGATATAACCCTTGCCAATCCAATCTCTTTGCTGATCCGCTATATTTCTTTTGTATAGCCATCCATTTTTATCAAACTCATTATAGGCAGGAATTCCATCATAGAACTTCGGCCATACAGAAATCATGATCTGGGTGTTGTATTTTTTATGCAACAGGCTAATCATGCTGTCTGGAGATGGAAAACGCTTTTCATCGAACTCCTGGCTACCCCATTCCGCTTCCCTCCAATAACTCCAGTCAAGAACAATATTATCGATGGGGATTTTTCTTTTGCGGAACTCATCTACTGTTGAGATAATTTCATCCTGGGTTTTGTATCGCTCCCTGCTTTGCCAAAAGCCCAGTGCCCATTTAGGAACGATAGGGGCTTTCCCTGTCAGCATTCTATAGCCAGAGATTACTTCGTCCATATTTTCTCCATACACGAAATAATAATCGATCTGTTTACCAGCTTCAGAACTGAACCCGAAACTATTACGCTGATCTTCACTCAATGGCTCCTGCCATTTTAAGGAGAGATAGGATTCTCCTTCGGGTATCCATTCAATTTTTACCGGGACTTTTATTCCCCTGGCAAAATTCCACGGAACTACTGCTGAAGCCGGGTTCCAGGATTTCCGCCATCGGTCCAGCACCAAATTGCCATTCAGCCATACTTTTAGTGAACCACCATATACAAATCGGAACTGATGAATTCCTTCCAGGTTACTGGCCAGCATACCTTCCCAGGTAACCATGCCAGGGCCAGGTGTAAATTCAGCAGGGAAATGCATTTTTGACTCTCCCAGGAATTCCATGTTTATATTGCCTTCAGCCCTTTCCACGCTAATCTCCTGCGGTTTATGCAGATCATTGGCATAAGAGGCGGTAAGCCACCCCTGTTCTCCATTTTTAGAAAAAAGCTGCATTGCAGAAAGCGGATGGAGCGGTCTGATATCGCCTGCCCTGGTGAGGGAATAATTATCCCAGAGGATACCATAATTTTTACTGGAGATCAGGAAGGGGATGGCAACTTCAGTATTATTCTGGAAAAAGGTAACCTGCTGACCCTGATAATTCATAATGCCATCCTGGTGCTGGCCCAGACCATACCATGCCTCGCCGGGCGAGGTCTGAAAAGATTGTGTCAGCGCGTATTGTCGTTGCCCGTCGAAAATAGCAGGCTGGAAGTTGCGACCTAAAGTTTGCTTCTCTGCCAGTATTTTTTTGCCATCCAGATCAGTGAAGGTAACAACCCCGGTTTTACGATTGATAACTGCTATCAGCTTTTTTGTCTTTAGGATCAGGTTTTCCTCAGACGGGATGATATCCCAGGTAATTGCTGATTTTTTTTGATAAACAGTAATCAGGCTGTTCCCCGGTGCTATTTCTTTTCCAGGTGCAGTTATTACTCTTATTATATTATCAGCTATAACTTCAAGTTTCACCGCATGTGACAAATCTGTAAAGAGAGAGTCCGTATAAACAAGGACCCCGTCAGGAAGTTTGATGTAGGCAGGTGGGTCAGCCTTCAAATGAACAGGCATGACAAATGTCAATAGGCTAAACAGCAGCAATCTCAATTTCATATACGTGGATTAAGTGCTGTAAAGCTATCGCTATGTGGCCAGTAGCCGGGGGGCCAAATGATTCGACATGGGGTCTCAAATGTTACAAATAACCGGAGAGACACGAACAAAATTCATTTACGACCCCTTATTTTTTAAACCGGCAGCATAATCTGAAGGTGTAGTACTGAATTCCTCTTTGAAAAGCTTACTGAATATTTTGGGGTTGTTGAATCCTACCTGGTATGCAATTTCAGCGATGGACATCCCACTTTTCTCCAATAACCGGGCAGCTCTTTTCAGTCGAACAGAACGAATAAAGTCTAATGGAGATTTCCCCGTCAGCGAATTAATTTTCCTATACAGGGTGACCCTGCTCATGAACATCTCCTTACTGAACTCATCTACTGAAAAATCAGGGTTATCTATCTGCTTTTCGATTATATCCAATGCCTGTTTAAGAAATTTCTCATCTACGGGGGTGATAGTTACCTCCTCCGGGTTAACTTCTATCTGCTTCTGAAATCTTTTTTTCAGTACCTGTTGCTGCACCAGCAGGTTGTTTATCCTGGAAGACAAAATCTCGAAGGTGAAAGGTTTGGTAATATAGTCATTAGCACCCGCTTTCAGTCCGGCCAGGTGCTTCTCCTCGCTTCCCATGGCAGTCAACAAAATAATAGGAATATGCGCAGTAAGGGTTTCGGATTTCATTTTCCCGGTTAATTCAACACCATCCATAAGCGGCATCATAACGTCGCTCACCACCAGGTCCGGATTCAAACGCTTTATCTTCTCCCAGCCATCGACGCCGTTAGTGGCTTCCTCTACATGATACTGGTCTTTGAGGTTATCCTTCAGGTAAAAGCGCAGGTCCTCATTGTCCTCTATTACCAGCACCGTTTTTTTCTTACTTGCCTTTTTCCCTTCTTCCAGCATAAGCTGCTCCTCTTCAGTAGCAGTCACCTGTGTGGAAACAGGCTGAGGAGAGGCATATATCTTCCTTGCAGGCAGGGACACTGTAAAACACGTTCCCTGACCGGTCTCACTTTCAACATGGATAGTGCCGTTATGCAATTTCACAAACTCCTTAGTGATAGCCAAACCTATGCCCGTACCCTGGTTCACCATAGTTCCCGGCACTTCCGTCTGGAAAAACCGTTCAAAGATCTTTTCATGCTGATTTCGGGGAATACCAATACCCGTATCCTTCACACTGATAGAAATCGTACCATCACCATCTTCAGCAGTACTATATTTTAGATCAACACTTACTTTCCCACTGTCATAGGTATATTTAAATGCATTGGAAAGCAGGTTGAATAGAATCTTCTCTATCTTATCGTTATCAAAATAAATCTCCAGCTTTTCAATATTGCTGGAGAACGAAAGCTGGATCTTCTTGTTTGCAGCAATATCATTGAAAGACAGGGTCGATTCTTTGCAGAAACTGACAATATCCCCAATAGCAGGATGCAACTTAATCTCCTGTACTTCCATCTTTCTAAAATCGAGTAGCTGATTTACCAGGTTCAACAACCTGCCGGCATTTCGTTTTACCAGGTTTAATTGTTCAACCTGGGCCGGATCGCCTGTGTTTTTTATGATCTTGTTCAGTGGCGCAATGATGAGACTTAACGGCGTGCGGAATTCATGGCTTACGTTAGTAAAGAATTTAGTCTTCAACTGTTCCAGCGCATGAGCCCTTTCCACCTCCCTCCGTTGCTGCTCCACTTCAAATCGCATTTTTATCCTGTCCAATGTAATGCGCCGGATAAGCCAGAATAGTCCGGCAGCAATGAGAAAATAAACCAGGTAGGCAAAGGGAGTGCGCCAGAAAGGCGGCAAAATATTCAGTTGCAGTGTTTTAATTTCACTCCAGGCCCCGCTTCTGTCCAGCACCTTCACCTTAAACGTATAATGCCCGGGGTTAAGATTGGTATAAGTAGCCCGCCGCTGATTGTCATCAGTATACAGCCAGTCTGTATTAAAACCTTCCAGCATGTACGCATACTTATCATTGTGGTTGTGCGAGAAATCAATAGCAGCAAAATCTATGGAGAAAAAATTTTCTTTATATTTCAGATCAATGCTTTCCACCTGCGATAATGCACGCTCCAGCAGTACCCTATTATTAATACGTTCGCCAGGAGCTATGTTTTTATCGAGTATCTGAAATCCGGTAAAAACAATTACCGGGCGATGAATGACTGATTTTGTGGTAGCCGGGTTAATGATATTAAAGCCTGATGGCCCTCCAAAAATTAATTCACCAGACCGGGTTCTTAGTGCTGCGTTTTCATTAAACTCGCGGTTCTGCAGGTTATTGGTTTCATCATAATTGATAACCGAAAACGTAGTATGCCCATTTTGTTGTTTGGGAATGGCGTTGCATAATCCGCTGGGGGTAGAGATCCAGAGGGTTTGGTGGGCATCTTCCAGGATGTTCAGTATCAGGTTATCAGGAAGCCCATCTGATATGGTGAATGTCTGAAATTCCCCCGTTTTGGCATTAAATAAATTAAGTCCCTCCCTGGTCCCTACCCAGATCTGGCCTTTGCTGTCTTCTAACAGGCATAGAATTCCATTGTCACTTAAACTACTCTTCCTGTTCGAATGCTGATAGAAGACATTTGGAGATTTACCCTTTTTAAAAACAACGATACCCCCACTTGTACCAATCCATAAATCACCTTTTTTATCTTCCAGGATAGCAGAAATAAAGTTTTCTCCTCCCTGACGCTTATAGTGAAGAAAATGATTTCCCGTTCTGTCAAAGTGGTCCAGACCACTGCCCAGCGTACCTATCCACAGGCGATTTTCTCTATCTTCAAAAATCTCCCAGACTGTATCATCGGCCAAACTGGAAGAATCGTTTTCATTATGTAGATAGCGCGTAAACATCTTGCCATCGAAGCTGTTAAGTCCACCCAAATATGTTCCTATCCAAAGGATCCCCTCATGATCCAGGCACATGCTTACAATAACGTTACTGCTTAGGCTATTCTTATTCTGTGGATCAGCAAGGTATTGTCTGAAGGTATTTCTTGTCCTGTCAAAATATATTAATCCTCCACCGTTGGTACCAATCCAGATATTCCCATGCCGATCCTCAACAAACCGGTTGACATCATTATACTGCAAACTTTGTGGATCAGATTCCTGGTGACTGTAATAAGGAAACTGTACAATGCCACTGTTGTAGTAACTCACACCTTGTTTGTAAGTACCCAGCCACATTAAACCCCGGTCATCCTTATACATTGCAGTAATACTGTTTTGACTGATACTTTTAGGGTCATTGGGATCACTCAGCAGAAACGTTGTTTTGAACCCGTTCTTTTTATCAATTAATGCGACCCCTCCATGGTCTGTTCCTACCCAGATCAAACCATTATTATCCTGTGTAACCTCGCTAACCTGGTCGGACTTTAACTTTGCAGGAGACGAGCTTTTACCAATCCGTATGATATTATTATCTTTTGGAGTGAAAAGAAAAAGACCACTTTGGTAGCACCAGACCCATACGTCGCCATCTTTATCAATAAATAGTTTATAATAGTTTTCTCCTTTTCCCTGTTGTTTTAAAGCATTGCTATAGAAAATAATTTTTCGCTGCCGGATATCATATTCCTGCAGTTGCCCGGACCGGTATACTATCCATAGTTTTCCATCAGTGGTTTCATTAACCGTAGCAATATTATCCACAGGAGGAACAGTTCCCGGTGTAACAATACGTTTTACACTTTTATCACCGGATGAATACAAAAAAAGTCCCTGACTATCATAAATAAACCAATACCTCCCGGCATTCCCTTTTACAATGCCGGAAATTGAGCCGGCAGGCAACCCGATAGCCGTAAGGTACCCGTTGTAATCAGCATCAAATCTCTCCGTATCCGGATTATATATACAAACACCTCCCATCGTCGACAACCACATTCTCCTGTCAGGTAACGGGAATAAACTAATTATGTTGTTATGAATCAGCGATGTGCTGTCGTTGTGATCATTTCTGAAAATTTTACATGAATACCCATCGTATCGATTAAGCCCATACGTGGTACCAAACCATAAATAACCGTCACTGTCTTTCAGGATGGAATTTACCTGGTTATGCGACAAACCATTGTAGGTGTTAAGTCTGGAAAAATTATAATGTTCACTCTGAGACAAAGCCCGAAGAGATTGCAGTAACAGCACAATCCCCAAAAAATAACGCATTAGTGTAGGTTTTAGGTACGAATAATTATGCGCATACATTCCTTTTTAAAATTGCTACCGCCGTAATATACAATAATGGGAAATAAAAATGGCAATAATCAGGTTTGATCATTGCCATTTTTTAGTTTAATGATTAACGTCAGCTAATATTATCAACCAACAGTATATTTTAAAGGTGAAAAATTTGTTTCATCGGCACCCACTTCTCTCCTTCTTTTGCCCATGGCAACGGTTGCTGAAACTTCCACATTAATTGTTCCCACTCCTGCACTTTCGGATTTGCTGCATCGGATGCCGCTTTCAAAGATTCATTATACCAATCATCGGTAACCATTATCATCATCAGTCGGTTACCAGTCCTGTAGATATCCATTTCAATAATCCCTGCGGCGAGAATACTTTTTCTTACTTCGGGCCAACCATTTTCTGATTTATGCCAGTTTTCGTATTCTGCAATCAGCTGGGGATCATCTTTAAGATCCAGTGCGAGACAATGCCTTTTCATAGCGTTATAAAAAATTTATAAAAAACGGGAAACATAATCAGCATCAATCAAACCACTGTTTTTCATCTCCTCCCAGAACCCATCGGGAATAACGGAATCAGGCAATGCTACATTCTGCGCCACTCTTTCCACCTGTGTAGTATTCAAAGCTATACTGCTAACGCCTGGTGCTTTGGCACCAAATACAACACATGCTTCCA
This sequence comes from Chitinophaga sp., assembly GCF_039596135.1. Taxonomy (GTDB): domain Bacteria; phylum Bacteroidota; class Bacteroidia; order Chitinophagales; family Chitinophagaceae; genus Chitinophaga. Next base: position 42,717 of record NZ_JBCNKH010000038.1, on the reverse strand, counting down.
CCGGCTTTATATTATAGTCATTACATAGCTGATAAAACCGCTCCCGCCACTTATATAAGGCAATATCTTTAACCGGATCTGTTAACTGATAATTGTAATAAGCAGATCCGGTCAGGAATCCACCATTGAATACCGATGAATTTATAATAGTAATATTACGTTCCTCCAGTGCTGACATGAAGTTCAGCAGCTGAGGTGGATGACTATGTATCGTCATACTATTTGCTATCATTACCCAGTCCAGCGCTACATCTTCCGCTATTCTTGCTATAACACGCCAATCCTTCGCCCCTACTCCTATAGACTTCACCTTCCCCTGGCGTTTCAAATCATGAAGTGCACGATACGCTCCTAAGATATCGAGGTAACGTCGTTGTTCGTCTGTTTCATCTTCCGCTGCCAGCAGGTACTCATCAGGATCATGCACCGAAACCAGCTCCGCATGATAGTCGCCTAACAAATTATTTCCCTGCTCATAGCATTCCAGAATACCATCATAGCTTATTTTCTGAATGGCATCATGTTTCAGATTACGCCATACCCCAGGCTCAAATGTTGGTTCATCGGTTTTTAATTCGGTACGTAGCCATCCCAGCTTATTGCTGATCAGCACGTCATCCGGACTGACACCCAATTTTTTTAAACTACGCCCTAATACCTCTAAGGCCAGTCCGGCACCATATTTACCTGCTGTATCAAATACAACCTGGTCAGGGGAACACTTTATGCATTCATCAACGATAGAAAGCTTAATTTCATCCGGAAGCGCCACATATAAATTCCCCAATCCGCTGGTACCAAAAATTACTTTCGGCAATGTCGTTCCATTCATTTCAGGAATTATTTATGTCAAAGATTTATATAACATTATAACGCAAAAGAGGTAATTGCTTTAGACAATCGCTCCTTCAATCTTTAATACAAAGGCTTCTTTACATGGACGGTTATCCGGCAACTGTACCTTTAATCCTTCCGGAGTCTGCTCAAATTTCAGACGGCTGTTTCCCAACAGACTTACCTGGTTCACTTTTCCTACCTCGTTATTCTCTGCAAGCGCCTTTACAGTAATAGTATTGTTCTCAGGCCAGCCAAGCATTGTCGCATAGAGTGTTTTCCCTTTGGTAGTAAAGCGGATATCCGCTGCTACATATGGTTTACCTTGTCCTTCATTAAATCCATAAGCATTCAAACCGGTTACTGATGCAGTAGCTGGCCCCTCTCCAAATATTTTCCACGGACGTGTGCTGAAGATCGCTTCACCGTTGACTTTCATCCAGTCGGCAATTTGTTCTACAACTGCGCGTTCTTCACTGTCAATACTACCATCACCGCGCAAAGGAACATTCAGCAGGAGATTACCATTTTTACTTACAATATCCACGAGAGAATGGATGACTGTTTTCGCGGTTTTATAGCCTTTCCTTTCGTAGACACGGCGATCATAATGCCATTCGCCAATACAGGTATCCGTCTGCCATGGCAGGGGCTCTATCTGGTTGCTTTGTCCACGCTCAATATCCCATGCCATGCAATTCCGCTGCTGCCCATTCAGGTGTTTTCCAAACAATACAGCCTGCAATTTTCCATGTTTCCTGATATTGGTATTATAGAGATGAGCTGCGATTTTAAGTCCCGCATCATTAATTGGCCAAAGCGGCAATGCGTTATCATCAAAATACACCAGGTCAGGGCCGTATTTGTCAATAAGATCAATAGTACGGTTTAAGAATGCATCACAATATGCCTTATCCGGTACATTAGCACCGTTTCCCCAGTCCCAATAACCTACCATACTATTATCATTCAAACTATCCTTGCTTAAAGGGTGATTTTGCGCATATAAACTTTGTGGATCATACCCACTCCACCATTTACCATTACCATCTGCGATCGTCAGTTTACCATCATAAGGAATGCCTGCATAAGGTCCATTTTTATCTGAGCGCTGGGCCACCTCATACCATGTCCAGGCATGAGAAGCATGTACAGTAACACCGAAGCGCAAACCTTGTTGCTTTGCAGCTTTTGCCCACCCCCCAACGATATCTTTCTTAGGTCCCAGCTTAGTGGAATTCCAGGCATGATACTGGCTATCGAACAGGTCGAAGTTATCGTGGTGATTCGCCAGGGCCATAAAGTATCTGGCACCGGCTTTTTTGTATAAGCTGAGTAGTTCTTCGGGATTCCAGTTCTCTGCCTTCCACTCGTTTATCACGTCCTTGAAGCCAAACTTCGAAGGATGGCCATATTTCTGGATATGATAATTATACTGATCACTACCTTCCTGGTACATGCCGCGTGCATACCAATCGCCACGTTCCGGCTGGCACTGCGGCCCCCAGTGAGCCCATATGCCAAATTTGGCGTCTTTGAACCAATCTGGTACATGGTATTGCGCTAATGAATCCCATGTTGGCAGAAATGGACCTGGTGCCATACGTGGATTTGGTTGAGTCAATAAGCTGTTGGCATAAACTTTAGACAGATATAGTGAGGTGAGCCCGGTGGCCAGGCCCTTTATCAGCGTTCTTCTTTTCATGGAATTTATTTTTTATCGATTGATCATACAGCCTATATTGTTGACCATGTAATCAATTAATCAAACTTACTCCGAATTAATTGCTCAACATTTAATCAAAATGGACCTTTTTTTATACAAATCCGACAATTTGAATAATATTGCTACCAGGAAATAGTATTTTCATCAACCAGAGATAGGCATAAAAACATATAACAGCAAAGGATTAAAAACATTTATGCAAAAGCTGCTAACCATTTTTTCCACATGATCAAAAGAGTTCTAAAACATACATTTACTTTATTAAATGTTGACCATGTAAAGCTTGGCTCCAAATGGAACTACAAAAATGTGATCAGTCCTTATTTCAGGATATATTATATAGATGAAGGGGAAGGCGAGATCTGGGATGCTGCTAATAAAATCAGACTGGAACCAGGCTATCTGTATATTATACCAAGCTTTACGTTATGCAACCTGGTATGCCCACAGTACCTAAGTCAATATTTCGTTCAGTTTTTCGAAGAATCTTCGGATGGTATTTCAATGTTCGAAAACAACAGATCTATATTGAAGGTGGCAGCGACCAATATCGATATCCTGAATTTCCAAAGACTGCTGGAAATAAACCCTGGCAGAGGTATTAATGGGTCAGACAATCCTACGGTCTATGAAAAAAACACTTTCTACAAAGCTTTCCAGGACCTTAATCACCGTCAAAGTATTGCTGTATTTACGGAGACGCATGGCATTCTTCTACAGCTGGTTTCACGATTCCTTACGCAGGAAGTATTTAAATCCAATGATGTACTACAGGTACCCCCTAAAATTCTAAATACCATCAGCTATATTCAGCTAAATCTCCAGCACGACCTATCAGTAACCCTGCTGGCGCAAAGGTTGAATCTGCATACTGACTATTTCTCCCGTCTCTTCTTTCAGCACACAGGCGAAAGACCCGTCTCTTATGTACAGGAAAAGAGAATTGAGCGGGCACAATATCTGATGATTACTACCCAGATGACCTTCGCTGAAATTGCCGTGCAAACTGGGTTCGAGAATGTATTTTACTTCTCAAAAATTTTCAAAAAAATAACTGGAATGTCGCCAGGGAATTACAGGAAGCAAATGGATGTTGTTGGATTTTAGGGCCACTTGAATGCGCTATTGTGCCAATATGCACAAATGGGTCAAATTAAAAAAGGCGACTTAAAGTCGCCTTCCTGTGATCCTTATGATACAAAACTTGAATCTCTTTATTTTTGATCTCCGAAAACAATTACTCTGATCTCAAACTGCTAATTGGATTTGCTGCAGCAGCTTTTATGGTATGATAGCATACCGTGAACAAGGCGATGCAAAATGCAAAAAGGGATGCTATTAAAAAGATCCACCAGCTTAATGAAATACGGTAGGCGAAATTCTGCAGCCAGTAGTTCATGAATATATATCCTAAAGGTATGGCAATGAATATAGCTATTACAATAGGTCTTAGCAGATCTTTTGCCAACAGCAGCACAATTCCGGATACGGACGATCCCAGGGTTTTTCTAATACCGATCTCTTTGATCCGTTTGGTGGTCACAAAGGAGGACAATCCAAACAGGCCCATGCAGGCAATAAAAATAGCCAGACAACTAAAGATGCTAAGGATTGTTTGTTGCCGTAGGTCCTTTTTATACAGCAGATCAAATTTCTGGTCCAGGAAATCAAATTCGAAGGGTAGCCCCGGTGCTACTCTCCTATATGCTTCCCGAATGGCGGCTACCCCTGTTTCCAGGTGCCCGGGCTTGATCCGCACCAGTATCACCCTGTAATCTTTTACAGGGGCAATTACCAGCGGGGATACCTTTTCTTTGAGAGACATATAATTAAAATCCCGTACTACACCTACGATCACTCTCCTTACACTATCCCTGAGGCTATTCTTAATCCATTTTCCCACTGCCGTTTCAGGAGTAAATCCCAGCTCAGTGGCAGCTGTTTCATTGATCAGCGCGGCACTTATAGTGTCCGTAGAAAAGCTGGCTGAAAAGTCTCTTCCGGCTACTATTTTCAATCCAAGTGCCTTTACGTAGTCCAGGTCTGAAAATTCCGTCGACGCCTTCCAGAGCAATCCATCTTTCCCTTCTACATCAAATGTCATTCCGTCAAAAAAACCACCCGGCTCTCCCGACATGCGGGACACAGCCATGATATTGTCATTGCCATTCAACTCACTCTTAAAAGCACTTTGACCACTGATCAGGGCCCTGTTATCCATTTTCAGAATAACGGTTTGCTCTTTGTTATAACCTACATCCTTATGCCTGATATAGCTCATCTGGTACATGATAATGATAGTACCAATAATCAGCAGCACAGAGATGCTGAACTGTACCACTACCATGGTCTGACGTATGAAAACGCCTTTTGTTCCGAGATTGAGCCTCCCTTTCAAAGATGCAATAGGAGAAAATGAAGAAAGAAAGAACGCAGGATACAGGCCAGCCAGGAACCCTACTACCAGGATCACCAGCGGTATGAATAACAGGATATATGAAAAAGCACCTGTAAAGGTCATTGACTGGTCCAATACATTGTTATAAAGGGGCAGGAATATAAATACAAGTATTATGGACAACATACATGCGAATGTCGTAAGGATAATCGATTCGCTGATAAACTGCCATCTGAGCGCTCCTTTCATAGCTCCCATCGCTTTTCTTACCCCTATTTCCTTCGACCGGTCCAGTGCACGAATGGTACTTAGGTTCACAAAATTGATACAGGCAATGAGCAGAATGAGAATCGCCACAGAAAGGAAGATATAAACAATATTCTTATCTCCATGCTTTACCCTGTCAGAGATAAATGGTTCAAAATAGATATCGTGCAAAGGGGTCAGACTAAGCTCAAAATGCATTCCCATTTTTTCCATAGCATTTCCCATATATTTCTCCATAAAGGATGGGAAATTCTTTTCCACCTGTGCTTCTGTTATGCCATCATTCAGCTCCACATAGGTATATAGCCGGTTGCGTGTCCAGTCAGTAAAAGTGCTGACATTGGAATAGTTGGCCAATGGCACGATCATATTGAAATCAAGGTGTGAATTGACAGGCACATCTTCCATGATACCTGTTACTTTAAGGGAAAGATCCTGATCCATCGTCACCACCTTTCCGATTGGGTCATGATTCCCAAAATATTTCTTTGCGGCAGATACCGTCATGACAACACTTCCGGGATCGCTTAGCACCGTTTTCGGGTTACCTTCCAAAAGCTTGAATGAGAAAAAGCTGAAGAAATTAGGGTCTGCCATCAGCACTTTCTTTTCGTTGAAGGGTTCATTATCTACCGTTATGACAGCGGTGGACATTTCTACCCTTGTAGCCTGTTTAATAGCATAAGGATAATCATTTTGCAGAGCGGCAGAATAAGGCGGCGATACTGAGGGAACACTTCTTCTTAAACCATTGTCATCAAAACTGCGCATTACCCGGTAAATGTGATCTCCATTCCTGTGGAACCTGTCATAACTGAACTCAGTGATAACAAACAGGAGGATCATCATACATACCGCAATACCAATGGCCAGGCCCAGGATGTTGATACCAGAAAAGACCTTGCTTTTCATCAGGTTTCGCCAAACAATTTTCAAATAGTTGAGTTTCATAGCGCTTTATTATTTTAAGGAACCGGTTACGCAATATAACTTTTTTTAGAAGGAGTTGCTATCGCACTGAACCTTATTATTTCACCAGCTACCCAGAATAATTTATCGAGCATTGTATTAGAAGAGATAAACAGCAGGGATGTCGGCAGCTCGGGCCCTTTATCCGAAAAGGGGATGGGCCATTCTATTGTCAGCTCATTGATCCCCTGTACCAGCTGATCTGCTGCTATCCATATCACATGGTCGCTCCAGGAGGCATTGACCATGATAGTTTGAACCATTGTACCATTCACACGTACCAATGCACTGCCATTGCCGATTTCCTGTGCAGGGACACGAAGGGTCAGGGTAAGCATAACCGGGCCAGAAACAGCCACCGGCAGCTGAAAGCTTGAAACAGGCTCACGTGATTGATAATAAGCCGGCCTTGTTCCCTGGTAATAATCGTAAGAGCGGACATGGTAATGGCTGCTCAACAGGTTGATGGGGGAATCCGTTATCCCATGTTCCTCCAAACGAAGGGTATCGAACTGCTCAGACGGATCCCCGATACCGGCATGCTTCAGGGCATCCGTCATGGCTGTTACAAGGGGTAGCTCGAATCCTTTCATTTTCACATGGCTCCTAAACGCATGAAAATGCCGGCTATGCCTGAAGTCAAGCAATAATTCCCGGTAAGAGGCACACAACATATTGGAGGTCCTGCGGGTCACCATATCACAATACCGCATCATATTTTCCTTCATGTCTTGCCCATAGTCCAATGAGCGCATGCAATGATAGAACAGAATCTCATAACCCTGGCCCCAATGTGCATTGTGAATGGCCGCCAGCAGGTGAGCACGGGCATTTACCTCATTGTCCGGATGGATGGCGGCTGCCGGGAGCCCAGGTGAAAGTTCCTTTCCATAGAGAACAGCCAACACCTGACAGGCAACAGCTTCCATCGCTATCTGCAGCCCTCTGGCGGTTAAATGACAATAGTCAAAAAATAAGGTACGACCTGGCAGTTCATTGCGCAAATGATGAGAGAATATAAGAGGCAGGTCCACTATCTGCAATTGGTATTGATGTGCTTTTGCCAGGATCGTATCACGGATAACCCGGTACATCCTGGGCTTGCTATTGGTACGAAAATAAAGACCGCAATCCCGGGCTGTTTCCAGATCGATCCGGGCACCGGGCAAATCCAGCTGTGCCAGTTTACAGTCGGCCAACAGCTCATATCCCAGCGGATGAGTAGGATCAAGGACAGTCATGCGTGCAGCATAAATAGCTGCCTCCGCCATCTCTCCAACAGAGATCAGGTCTTTTGCTTTACTCATCGCCTGTATCCATTGCTGGCTCCCATTTCCCTTCAGGCGGGTAAGGGCCCTTTCTCCCGCTGTACTACGGTAGTCCATCAAATTATATTCAGGCACCACAAACAGGAGCTTCACTTGCTGCCTGACAGCCTGTGTATGCAAACCTGCCAGGAAAGTATCGATCATAGAAGCAAATACTTCTTCAATGATACCTTTCATGCCGGCAATGTGTTGCTTACCCAGCACTTCTCTGGCCAATTGTTCCTGCACCAGCGGGTCCCGCTGCAATTTTACTTCAATATCCGTACGCCAATTATTACCTGCAAATAAAATAATCATGTCAGGTTGCAATACCAGGCATTCCCGATATCGCTTCTCCAACCCTTCCAGGCTAAGATTGGTCTCTGCCAGGTCTATCACTTCCAGCTCCTCTCCCGCAGTATTACTGTTCAATAAGGTACTGAGCAATTGGGCAGGGGTATATTCAGGGTCCAGCAGAAAACCTCTTGCCACAGATTCTCCCAGTAGCACAATGCGCTTAGAGGTACGTTTCGGAGGAATACTGTCTATATCTGCAAATCGATCCCATCTGGCCCTGAATGACTCATTGCGGCGGTAATATATTTCTCCGTCTATCAGACTGGGGGTATAGATACCAATAGCATGGTCAGTTGTTTCAGGCAATTTAACAGTCCCCCTGTTAGCAGGCAATTCATATCCCAGCGCAGTAAACAGATCCAGTACCTGTTCCTTTCCGGCCGATCCTGAGGCCAGTGTATCAGCCAGCATAGTAGCCAGCGCCTTACGTTCTTCATCAGGTCTTATAGACATAGTATATATTGTTTATCATCAAATAAAGGTGTACACATTGGGGCTCAGTTCGGGCAATGTCTTTTCCAGGATAATGCTGCTGATCAGATCAGTTATTCCTGCATCCAGGTCCTCTTTCTCCAGGAAGAAATTTTCCAGTACCAGGCAATCAATATTGGTTGTAATAAAACAAGCCAGCGCATCTTCAGGCGAACAAACGATTGGCATATCCCGCACATTGAAAGAGGTGTTCAATAATACAGGGCAACCTGTGATCTCATAGAATGCCTGCAATAATCCGGCAAACCATGCATTGGTTTCGCGGGTTACCGTTTGCACCCTGGCCGATCCGTCTACATGCGTAATGGCTGGTAACGCTATATCTGCTATTACCTGACAGGTTTCCAGCATAAAAGGAGAGGCATGATCAATATCGAAGAATTTACCCGCTTCGGTTACAAGAATAGCGGGAGCAAAGGGGCGAAATGCTTCTCTCAGTTTGACCATAGCATTGATCCTGTCCCTCATCTCCGGGTTTCTGGGATCGGCCAGAATGCTTCTGGCGCCCAGAGAGCGGGGGCCAAATTCAAGCCTGCCGTGGAACCACCCTATTACTTTTCCTTCCGCAATTTTTTCTGCTGTCTGCCGTAGCAATTCGTCTTCCCTGCCGGTAAAATCCTGGTGCTTCAATCCTGCTGCATCCAACAGGGGGCGAATACTATTCTCCCCATAGGCGGGCCCAAGGTATACATGCTCCAGACGACGCTCCATCCATTCTCCTGACAGGCTCACATGCGCCAGTGCAGCGGCTCCCAGGCAGCAACCGGCATCGCCCGCAGCCGGCTGTACGAAAAGCTTTTTGAATGGGCCATCCTTCAATATCCTGGAATTAGCGACACAGTTCAATGCCACCCCTCCGGCCATACACAGGTTTTCCATACCCGTCTTCTCATGAAGATATATTGCTTTCTCCAGGAGTATCTCCTCCAGCACTACCTGCAAACTTTTAGCTATATCAGTATGTACCTGCAATATCTTCGTATCTTTTTTCCTTGCAGCCACTCCCAGCAATTCTTCCAGCAGGGAACTATACATTTTATTGCCTTCCAGAAATTCAAAATAGCGCAGATCCAGCTGATATTGCCCGTCTGGCCCGGAAATGATCATTTCCCTGATCTTATCTGCAAAACGGGCTTCCCCGTAGGGTGCCAGTCCCATCACCTTATATTCGCCGCTGTTTACGCTAAAACCCAGATAACTGGTAATAGCACTGTACAACAAGCCGATCGAATCAGGGAAGACCACTTCTTCAAACAGCGAGAGGTCTTTTCCATTTGCTATACCATAGGTCGTGGTAGCCCATTCCCCCACCCCATCTACAGTAAGGGTAGCCGCGTTCGTAAAACCGGAATAATAATAACTGCTCGCAGCATGAGAAAGGTGATGACTATAATAGTGGATAGGTCCTTCATAGCCAAGCCGGTTGCGCAATTGCTTTTCAACAAAATTGGGATCCCTGTTCAGGAAAGTGGCGAAATCAATATTCTTATTTCCGCTCCAGAGCTGCCTGGCCAGTTTCTTCACCGGCTCTTCATAGTAGGCAATGCAATGAATATCTGTAATACTTAATGAGGCTTCTTCCAGGCAATACAAAAAAGCGGATTCCGGTAAGCGGGAATCATTCTTCTTTCTGGTAAAACGCTCTTCCTGTACGGCTGCCGTTAGCACACCGTCCTGTAGTATACAGCAGGCGGCATCATGATAATGGGCTGAGATGCCAATAATATTAAGGCTCAAGTGGAATATTTTTAAATGTGAAGAATAGCTTTAAAAACTCTTAGGAAAAAGAACGGGGGGCGCCCACCAGCGCTGCAATAAATGAGGACAATAATTGCTTTAGCTGCCAGGAGATCTCGTATACGGCGGGCTTGCTGCCTGCATCCCCCGTATTAACAGTTACATGGTCCCTGCGTGCATAGCACTCATGCAGGTATTGCACCAACTGATCGCTCAGGGTATTCTTGTAATAATATTCAGTATCTCCTGTCTGGTCCTCAGTTCTGATGTAAGCCGGAAGTGCTTCTCCTACCTGCCTGGTCATGCTGTTCGGCCCTCTCGCTTTCCAGGCCATTGCTGCTATAAACTCATCATCCAGTTGCGTATAGAACTGGAGTATCCTCCTGATCAGGTGTTTCTTGATACCATAAAAACGCCTCCATTTAGCGCTTCTCTCTTCTTCCGGGGGCAATTCACTATACACATATTTTGCAAAAGTGTCTTCATCAATATTCAGGAAATTGAGTATTCTTCCGCTCAGGAGTATGGGGAACCTTATTTTATTGGCAGGGCTGACACCAAAGATGCCCATCGGAAAACGCAGTTGCTCTCCGCCGCCATCAAAGCAGATAAGAAAACACTGGAAATGTCCTGCCGGATCATCCAGCATGCCTGCATAATAGGGATGAGTGAGCTGGTGGGCATGAATATCTTTAGGACACGTCATTTCAGAAGGCGCTGCTATCATAAAAGAAAACTGGTCCTTTTTGATAGCCTGGGCAAAGTATCCTATCTCATCCAGGGAAAATTCATCCAGGGAAAGTATGGTTCTCATCAGTCGATCGTTTGAGGGGTTGACCAGAGCGCTGGTTGAATATTTTGTAATTGTTTTCTAAAATGCTGTTCGGGATTGCTGAATTTTAATTCCGGAAATTCAACCCTCACCCGTTCCAATATGAGTGAGAATAAATTGACCGTCTCCCTGAGCGATCTCCAGGCATCTTCCTGTTCATACAGCCCATAGATGTCCTCCAGTCTACTGGTGATAAAATCAGGCGCCCATTGCTCCAGGTAACGACCATTCTCAAAAATGTCATAGTCCCTTCCTTTATCCAGCTTGACATACATTTCTATTACCTGCAGCAAGTGCTGCTTCATTATACGGTCTCCCACTGTTTTTGAGCACATTAGTTCCCCACGGTAAATGTAGATAGCCGTGGTCAGTGCATGAGACCAAAACCGGCTGATGGTATACTGGAATTTTTTAAGCGAAAAGGGGTCCTGTCTGTATTTGCAATGCTGCTCCATATAGGCGAGCTTAGGACTTAATCCAACCTTATCGTTAATAGTTATAAAACCACGGCTCACGTATTTTGTAAAGAACCTGAACTGGGCTTCAATGATCTTACTTACTATACCCGGCAGCACGCTGAAAAGAATGGTCTTTTCTTTGAGTAAGACATAATGATAACCCAGTTTCATCTTGCTGATCTTCCAGAAAAACAAATCCACTCTTACCCCATTTGAGAAATAGATCTTTAAGATGTGCCACACTCCTATTACGTCTGTGGGTTCCTGGTAATAATAAGCCACATCACCCAGTTCACTGAGCCACTCGTGATGCTCATCATAATAGTTCTTCCGTCTGGCATATATGACCACATCCAGATCGGAAAGGTCATCTGCTATCTTATTCTTATTGCCAGAAGAACCGGCACAGATCACACAATCCACATCCTTGTTCTTTTCAGCCCATTTTTTAAGATTCGATATGATCTCATTTTGCGCAGCATTCATACAGAAATATTTTAAGCGTATTTAGGTAATTCCTTAATTTTATAGTATAAAATAACCAACCCCTATGGTCAACGTCAACCCCGTATCTTCTCCCAGGAACATTCTGATCATCTTTTATGAAGAGAAAATGTTTATTGGCGACAGTTATATCCTGATCAACAAATTAAGCGCCTGCCAGTCTTACTTTCCCGATGCAGCGATTGACATTAACTGCTGTAATAAAAAATATACTGGTCTTTGCGCCGCATTGCTGAAGCATAATCCCTTTATCAGCAATTTCAATAACATGGAATGGCATGAGCTGGACTACTCAGCTTACGACATTGTATTTTGCATTTTACCGGATGAGCAAAAACTGTTGCAGGTATTGCAGGATAAATACACAGATGCAGCTTATTGGCCTACAACCATATATTCATTGACGGCACAGTTTATCAACACCCATCTCAACCCCAACATCATTTCAGCCTTTCCTCCCTTTACTGCAATGCTGAATAACCAGGACCTGGTAACACAGGAGCATGCTATGGAGCTTTATATTAGCCCGGAAGAAAGGGACTGGGCTTACAACTGGCTCAGGGAACATGGGTTAAAAGAGCACGAGCGTCTTTTCATCATATTAGACAATACCTCTGACAGAGAGAAGCTAATGACCATGGATACCTACTATGGAGTGCTTTCTTATCTGCTGAACCAGGATGCGGTAAAAGTGCTGATCTATGATGAAACAGGTGTTGGCAAAGAAAGTTTCTATCGCACATGGATTGGGGAGGACAAGCTTTCTAAAATGATCTTTGCCAATAAACTGGGACTACGCCAGGATATCTGCCTCTTAGGCGCAGAGCAGACCAGGCTTATCTTAGGCCCCTGTACCGGCTTGATGCATTGTGCTTCGGGGATCTATAATTATTTTGTCCGGACAGGTAGGCCTGTTGCCAGCCTCCCTTCCATCATTACCTATACGGGGAAATATATCGATGCAGACGACACCCCTGATCACTGGTGGGGAAATGCTCCACTTGTCACTTGCCTGATAGTACGTCAGGATGAAAACGACGGGAAAGAAGTAGTGGTACTCCATCAGCTATCTGAAGACGAGAAAAAAGATGCCACACGTTTATTACCCTGCAAATACTTTAGCGCAGATATGCTGATCAGATTCCTCCCTGCCATCAGAAATGAGCTCCTGATCTGAGTCAGGAATAAGCTGGCAGATCAAATATCTCCTGTAACAGACCGAAGGTGAGAATAATCATCAGAAAATCGGTCTCAAATACCTGGTGTAAACGGAAGCCATCCTGCATATAAGTTTTCTTGAGCCTTTCCACTGTTTCCACGTTGAAATAGCCCTGCCGTTTTATCGTGCTTGCCGAGAGCAGGTCATTGACCCACTCTATGTTCTTCTTCATCAGGTAGTGGCACCCTGGTGCCACAAAACCAAATTTTTCCCGGTTTACAATACTGGCCGGTAGATATTTTGCTGCGCATTTCTTTAACAGGTATTTCTCTACCAGTCCATTTAGTTTAAGGTGGGAAGGCAAAGATGCGGCAAACTCAATGACATTGATATCTAAAAATGGATACCTTGCTTCTACAGAGTTAGCATACGCAACACGATCCCCATGATCGGAGATCAGGTGATCAGCCAGCCTGAGCTTGAAGTCCAGGTAAGATCGTTTCTGCAGGAGGTCCCATCCCGAAATCCGGGCTTTGTTCACAATGGTATCCGTAAAACAATCAAAGTGCTCATACTGCTGATTCACACGGTCAGCAAATACAGCCCGCTTAATATCCCGGAAGGCGTGGTAATTCTTTTCATAGAGTAATCCCCGGTCGCCCCACATCTTCTCTCGCAGCTCTTCTTCCAGCACCATCTCTGCACCAGCAAAGTCATCGGAAGTACGGATACGATCAAAGCGATAACCTACATATCCTGCAAAAAGCTCATCGGCCCCTTCGCCGGTGAGGATCACTTTAAGCCCTTTCTTATTCACCGCTGCTGAGAGGGCAAGGCTGCAGGTGTTGTAAGACTCCTTTAAAGGGCATTCAGCAAAATAGATCGCCTGCCGCAACCTTTCGGCTATATCATCCGGCGTGAACATGACCTCATGGTGAAAAGCCTCCTGCCCCAAATGAGCGCATACCTGCTGCTGGTAGATCCTTTCACTGATCTCATGCTCCTCAAATGCAACGGAGAAAGAATGCATATTGCCACCCTTTAAGCGGTGGATCATGGCAGCAATGAGTGAAGAATCGAGGCCACCGCTCAAATAGAAACCTACAGGTACATCGGCATGCAGGCGGTATTTTACAGCCTGCAATAACAGTTCCTCCAGCTGGTCCACATAATATTGCTCGGAATGCAGGTTGAGCTGATCTTCCCGGGCTGTAAACTTAATATCCCAATATTCGTGGCAGCTCATTCCATGCCTGTCCACATACAGGTAATGGCCGGGCTTCAAACTATGAATATCCTTAAACATAGTGGCCGGGCTTACATAACCGGGGAAAGAGAGTATCTGGTCCAGGCAGGTCAGGTTCACTTCCTTCCTTATACCAGGATATTGAAGGAGCGCCTTGATCTCGGAAGAAAAGAGGAAATAGTCATTCACCGTAGTATAGAATAGGGGCGCTATACCTACCTGGTCGCGTGCAGTTATCAGGCAATCCTTTTTCATATCAAATATGGCAAAGGCAAACTGCCCGTTCAGCCGTTTTATAAAACCAGTGCCTTCTTCCTCATACAGATGCAGAATCACTTCCACATCACAATCTGATGCAAAGCGATGCCCTTTCTGTATCATCTCTCTCCTAAGCTCCTTATAGTTGTAAATCTCTCCATTGCAAACGAGTGCCAATGTGCCATCTTCATTGTACATGGGTTGACGGCCCCCGGAGAGATCAATGATGGATAGCCGCCGGAAGCCCAATCCTGTACTGTTATGGATAACGTATCCTTCGTCATCCGGGCCTCTGTGAAGAAGGCAGGATGTCATTTTCTCAAGGTACTGGCGATTGACCAGCCGCTGTCTTGTCTTATCAAAAATTCCTACTATGCCGCACATATGGAGGGGTATTAAATTTCCTGTTGTATAGGCTTTGCCTTTTGATAGCAATACCGAATAATGTCTGCAATACGCTGAGGATGCTTATAGATAAAAAAGTGATCTCCCTCAAGCAGCTCATGATCAAAGCGGGAACTGCTGAATCTTCCCCAGTTGGCTATCTTTTCTATTCCTTCTTCCTGCTCTCCCATCATAGCAAACAGGGGCGCTTTCACCGGGGCCTCATTCTCCAGCCCATTCTTTTCCGCCAGCTCAAAATCTGCTCTGAGAATTGGCTCAAACAGGGAAAACAGCTCCGGCTCATTCAGGAATTCCTCTGGCACGCCACCCAGCATCTTTAGCTCTTTGATAAATTCCTCCTGTTCCATCAAATGCCTGTTCTTCATTTCTTTGGCCCCCGGCCCCGGATTACCGCTTACCACCAAACTGGTGGGAAATATGCCGTCATTTTCCAGCAGTCCGCAGATCTTAAATGCTATATAAGCCCCCAGACTATGCCCATAGAGTACAACGTTGTTACCGTTTACCCTCTGGGATACCTGGTGATAGATATCTTTTGCTGCGGCTTCAAACCTGGTCAGCAGCGATTCATCCATTCTACGCCCTCTGCCTGGCAGCTCAAGGGGAATCACCTCAAAATCTGTTAACAAGGGAGCGATGAACTGGAAAGAATAACGGTTGCCACCCGCAAAGTGGAACAAAAACAATTGTGGTTTATCCATTTAATTGGTGCTTAATAAAAATTGGTTGTGTAAGTATCAATGGGTTGCTCAGTAAGTCTGCCATCTTCCATTTTAAACAGCTTGTCCGCACAATGGTAGTATTTATCGTCGTGGGTAATAGCGATGATAGTAAACCCTTCCTGTTTCAGGGCAGGAATGATTGCAGTATAGAATTTTTTTCTAAAATAGGGGTCCTGGTCGGCAGCCCATTCATCAAGTATCAACACAGGTTTCTCCTCCAGCAGGCTTACTATTAGCGCCAACCTTTTGCGCTGCCCCATAGAAAGATCGGTGGTAGACAGGCTTTTGCCTTCCAGCGTCACTTTTCCTTCCAGCTCAAACAAATGCAGATAATGCTCCCATTTGCCGATATCCAGGTTGCTGATCCCGAATAGCTCCTTAAAGAGATAAAAATCACTGAAGATCACAGAGAAGAGTGTTTTGTATTCCGGATAAAGCGCTGGTGTCACGGGTTTTCCATTCACCTTTATCTCACCGCCAGTGTGTACATTCAGTCCTGTCAGCGTATATAGAAAGGTGGTTTTCCCGCTGCCATTTCCTCCATAGATAAAAATGGTATCCCCTTTTCTGATCTCCAGGTCAACGGGGCCTATACTAAATCCCTGTTCTATCGAGGTATACTGAAATGACAGGTTACTGACGATTATATTATCAAACTCCGCCCTGCTTATATATTCCCGCGGAAGACGATTACGTATATTATTCCCTTCCAAACTGATGGTAAGGTCCAGCAGACGGTCTGAAGAGATTGTGGCCCGCATAATACCCGGCAGGGAGGTCAGGATCGTTTCGAGGGCGCCTAACAGGTAGAGCAGTGTCAGTACAAAACTGACAGTATCCTCCATTTTGATATGGATGACTACTCCCAAGAGTAATAAAATGGAGGAAATGAGCATATAGAAAAGTACCTGTCCGGTAACCTGGTTGTTCAGGAACATAGTCAGCCCTTCTACGCTGTTCTTAAAGCCTTCCCTGGAAATGGAACGGATCTTTTCATCATAGATGGCTTTGCCCTTCCGGGGCTCCATATAGATCTCCCTGAACCCATCCAGGATCGCATTCATGCTTCCCAGGAAATTGCGTTCCAGCTTGCGCGCCTGCTGAAAACGGCGGTTGATCTTCTTCGACCCGAAATGATATATAAGTGCACCAGTTATAGCTACCACCAGGGTAGCTGCAAACAGCACAAGCGAGATACAGGCAAGGTAGATAAGCGTACCTGCTACGAGAATGGAAGATGTGAAAAAACCGATGAGGGTCAGGGAAACATTGGTCAGCACATTCACATCCGCAACTATAGCGGCCTGGATTTCCATTTTCTTTTCCTTCATCTGCGCATAACCAGCACCCAGTACTGTACTAAGTATCTGCTTTCGGATATTCCAGAATAATGACTGTGATAGATATATAATACCCAATGACAGCATCCTTCTGGCGATGATGAACAACAGAATGATCCCTGCAAAAATAAGGGCATATTCCAGTCGCCTGGACCCAAACCGGTCTTGCAAAATTAAGCCGATCGCTTTATTGATAAAATGTAAAAGCAGGAAACTGGACACACCGGAGAGCATTCCAAGAACTATAAATTTTATAAGGCCGCCTATTCCCAGCAACGGCATAACCGCTTTTAATAATCGCCGCATGCAATTGGTTTAAGATATTTTTTCCACTATCTGTGCATATGAGTACAAGAGCTCCTTCTCGCCATACAGCCTTTCTGCGATCAGGCCACGACTGATACAATCATTCACCAGTTTATTTGACTGTATGATGGGATTAGATGCTTCTGTATATCGGACCGTACTGATAAATTCCAACCATGGCTCCTGCCCCATTGCATATACATATACTTCCTTTGGATGAAAAATATCAACGAGGTGAATGCCCCGTTGGTAATCAGAGCCGGAAAGTCTCCTCGACTGGTCCTTATCCCTGGGCATCTCTTCCGTGAGCAAAGGCCCGTATAGCCATGTAAGTGGTGCGCCATCACACTCCATGCCAAGGAAGATAACATCCACATCCCCCGTAATCCGTTTCACATGTTCATAAAGGCGGGCCTCCACTATCCTGGAATCGGCCATGAACAGCAGCGTGAATTTATCGATAGCTACATGAAAACAGGTCTTTGCATTTACATTCAGGTCGCTGTGCTCTCCTGTAAAGGGCAGGCCGGTTATTACACAGTTCTTGAACCTGATCTTTTCCATATCATCTATTTCTATCACATTCTTAAACCCTGCATGATTGAAGGTCAGCTTGAGGTTAGGGTCTTGCAGTGCCCCACTGGTGGTTCTGGGCACAATGATATTGCGTACCTTATGGCGAAGCGGTAGCAAGGTCTCAAAAAGAATATGGTCCTGGTGGTTATGAGTGATAAGCACATAATCGATCACATCCGGAAGATCAATATCAGAGTAATGCGTTACACTGGACTCATAGCCATAATAGCTGATGAGAGGATCTACGAGTATGGAAAGGTCCTTTGTTTCTACCAGGATGCAGGCATGCCCAAAATACCGCATTCTTATAAACTCTCCTTCGTATTTCCTGTAAGCAGGATGTTCCTGCTCAGTGAAGAAGGTCTCGAACAGCGGTAGATCGCTTTCCTGGACATGCAGCATGGCTGCGATCTCACTGATAGATCCCGGCGTCCGCTTCATTCTGCAAAGCATATCTATACCTTCATGGTCAAACGGAATATTCAGGTGCAGCACATGCGGTTCATCCAGCCTGGCCGTGCTCAGGCAAAAGGGGCGCTCGTCATTATCAGTAACCCATAAAGCAATACTTTGCAGGGAAGGATCGTAAAATTCACTGTTATATAAAAGGCTTTCGAATATCCGAAAGGACGGGTTATTGTTCAGGTCATAAGTAAGCTCTACATATCCTTTCAGAATATCGGGCACTTTTTCATACAACGCTTCCAGTGCGTAACCCTTTGCCTGGCTTTTCAGCATCTTGTCAAGGTCCTGAATAGCCTGCGCCAGCTCTACAGAACGAGCTTGTTTTATGAGGGTCTCATTTTTAAGCTTTTTAACGTCTTCCACTCTATTCTCCTTGTAGTCCATAAAAGGCCCGCCCAGCATTTTAGGGTTCAATACAGCGGCAGCATGGATCTGGGGAGACTGTATGTAGGAGTTCATGATCTTCAGATGCCTGCCTACCACATTCATGGCTGCTGTGGCTGGAGATATAAGATGAGACCATGCATACCATCTTTCGATCAATGGTTCGATTACTACATTTGGTTTTAAATACCATTTTCGCTCATTCATAAAAAAGGAATTTTAATATTAGGGTTTGTACAGGCTAAGTGTAAAATATTGAGATAACGTGTATAAATGTCGTTGACAGCTGAAAGATCGAAACGCCGGTGGTCAAAGAAAAATTCCGGTTTCAGGCAATTCTGGTATTCCTTTACTGCGAGCCCTAAAGGCATCTGCAACCATTGCTTCCGGGAAACAATACCGTTCCTTTCTACTTCCGTTAAATTGTAATGATGATTGCTGAGATGATCATAATTATGATAATTGAAAAAAGGAATTTCATTCATGAAGGCAACTGGTGAAACCTCCGGGTTGTCTTCCAGCAGTTTTTCTATGGGATAGGCGCTGTGGAGGAGGTCATCCAGGAACCCCTGCTGTACCTGTTGACAGTGCTCAGTAAAGGATTGGGTATCGTCCACTCTATTACTTACGATGAGGGCATTTGCAAAATAACCGATCAGACCACTCAGGTCCAGTGCTCCATAATGCGGGGAATTACGCCCAGAAACAGTGACCAGCAGCGAAACCTCATCAGGGCAGCCCAACTGCTTTAGCAGGAGCACCCAGGCGCCCATTAAAAAGGCTGCCCTTGTAATACCGGTGGTGATGGCTACCTTGTCCAGCGCTTTCAGCGTAGTACCCTCGATCAGGCCACTGATGCAGAAGGATTTTCCCTTTGTATCATTTAAAGATTTATGATTGCCGAAGATATTGGCGCCATGCATAAAACCTTTCAACCGGTCCATCCAGTATTCTTTATGCTGCAGGCCTTCCCGGGATAAGAGGAAATCTCTTTGCCAGTTCACAAAGTCGCTATACTGAAAAGCCAGGGGTGGTAAATCGGGGGAACTTTGTTGTAAGGCAGCGATATAGCATGCCATCAGCTCTGACCGGATGATGCCATCCGAATGCCCATCTGTGAGAGCATGATGCATGGTCAACAGTACAAGATATTTGCCGTTGTACAGGCTGTAAACATCTATCAGGATCAACGGGGAAGAAAAGGGATCAAGCTGGCGCTCATGTGTCATTTCGATCAGCTCATCAAGCTGTTCCTGGTCTGAGATGAAAACAGGAGCAGATATATTTACCTGGAACGCTGCTACTGGCTGTACTTCCTGCATGATCTGCCCATCTGCGGTTTTTACAAAACGGGTCCTCAGAATGTCATGCCTGCTCACCAGCTGTTGTACGGCCAATCTGAAAGCATCCAGGTCCAGGCTATCAAATTCGTAAGGCGTTATGACCAGGGGACTGGCCAGTTTCCAGCCTGTAAGGAAGCTAAGCTGGTTGTAGGAGGTCCATGACAGGGGAGCCTCCTTTTTAAGCACCTGCTCAGGTGACGCCGATAGAGATGCCGTGGCTATATAAGCGGCAACCCCCTCGACCGTCTTTTCTTTAAAGAATACTTTGACAGGTACGGTTACACCTGTTTCATCCTGCATCCTTTTGATGATACTGATCACTTTCAGAGAATTGCCCCCCAGCATGAAATAATCGTCCTGCACACCAATGTTTGTTCTATTCAGCAGGGCTTCCCATATCCTGACAAGCCGATGCTCTATATCATTGCGGGGTGCTACATATACAGCTCCATCCGGCATATCAGGCAGACCTGGATCAGGCAATTTTTTCCTGTCCACTTTCCCATTGGGCGTCAGCGGCAGTTTGTCCAGGAACACGAAATAAGTGGGCAGCATATAAGCCGGCAATATTGCAGACAGGTGATCCCGTAAGCGGGAGAAGGACAACGGTTGCCTGCTTACGATATAAGCTATCAATTCTTTTTCATTATTCTCCGCTGTGCTGACCTTTACAAAGGAGGCGTCAATATCAGGATGATCTCTCAGGGCCTTTTCGATCTCTCCCAGCTCTATACGATATCCTCTGATCTTTACCTGGTCATCCTTCCTGCCAAAAAATTCGAGGGTACCTGCTGCATTCCACCTTCCGAGATCGCCGGTTCTGTACATCCGGTCGTTTTCCGTGAAAGGATTGGGCACAAAACGTTGTGCAGTCATGTCAGGGCGGTTGATATATCCTCTGGCAAGACCTTTTCCCGCAATACAGATCTCTCCGATCACACCGGGTGGGGTTAACTTTTGCTGCTCATCCACTACATATACGGCAATGCTGCAAAAAGGCCGGCCCAATGTTACTGTTTTGTCGGAGCTGATATCTACGTCATTGATCACTTTGCCTATAGTCACCTCTGTAGGACCATAATGATTGAACAGGCGGCAAGCGCTTCCACTTTTTCTGATCATCGCTACAATATCCGGGGTCAGTGGCTCTCCCCCCATGATCATACATTTTTCAGGAAGATATGTTTTACCGGTAGTCTGCAACGATTTCCAGTGAGAAGGCACGATCTTAAGGAAATCTATCGGGGTCGCAAACATCTTCTCCGGTTCCATTAGTACTGAGCGGGGAAAGAGGAGCAGCGTACCGCCTAAGAGCAAAGAAGTATAGATAACCGTATTCCCCAGGTCAGCAGCGAGTGTGGAAGCCATCGCAAAGGTACGGCACTCTTTCAGATTTGTATGATCAGTGATCCCGTAGAAATAGTCTACCAGCGAAGCATGGCGGATCATCACTCCCTTGGGGAGGCCCGTAGAACCCGATGTATAAATTACATAGGCAAGATCCTGCATGTTGATGGGTATGGCAGGAGCGCTGGCAGGACTTTGCGCCACTGCTGCTGCCTGGTCCATGCAAATGATCGCCCCGGTATAATTTTCAAGTGCAGGCAAAAAAGCCGTGGTAGTCAGCAATACTGCTGCGCCAGTATCCTTCAATAGGAATTCAATCCTGGAAGCAGGCAGCTCGGGATCAACAGGCACATAGGCACTGCCTGTTTTCAGCACTGCAAAAGTAGCAATGATCATTTCTGCGGAAGGGTCCATTAAAATGGCTATCAGTTTATCAGCGCCCAGGGGATAATGTTTCAGCAGATAATTAGCCACCCTGTTGATCCTTTCATCAAGGGTCCTGTAATCCAGACGGGTATCTTCAAAGACCAGCGCCGTATGATCCGGCGTACGTAATACCTGCTCTTCGAACAGCGCTACTACTGACTTGTCTTCAGGATAGTCTTTAGCAGTTGCATTAAACTGCACAAGTAGTTGTTGAATTTCTTCGGCATTTAAATAATCAAGGTCTTTGACAGGCTTTTCAGGATGCATAAGCATGGCTGACAAAAGCGCCTGCAGATGCCTGGCCATCCTGGTGATAGTTTCCGGAAAATAGATATCACTGTTGTAATGCAGCAAAAGCTCTATTTCATCTCCACGCTCTATGAACTTAAAGTACAGGTCAAATTTGCACAGCTCTATTTTTCCTGTCCTGTACTCAAATATTTTTAGGTCATCGGGCCCTGTCGCCTGCAGCATATCTGCCTGCTGCCATTCTATGACCACATCGAACAGGGCATTCCGGCTGGGATCTCTGGGAATGGCAAGCTCACCTACCAGTACATCAAAAGGATAGATCTGGTGCTCATAGGCTTCAATAGCCACCTGCTTTGTTCTTGCCAGCAGCTCAGGGAAATTGTCTGTTCCGCTGAACCTTGTTCTCAACGCCAGCGTATTCAGGTACAAGCCTATCTGACCGGTTAGGTCTGTATGCTCCCTACCAGCTATAGGACTGCCAATGATAATATCTTCCTGGTGCGTATAACGGTATAATAAGGCGTTTACAGCTGTAAGTAGCCCCATGAACAGGGTTGCTCCCTGCGCAGTGGTATGGGCCTTCAAACGGGCCGTCAGCACTGTATCGATCATTACCGAAACAGCACCGGCGTTATAGGTTTTGACAGGAGGTCTCAATTGGTCTCCCGGCAGCTCAAGGATGGGCAGCTCACCTTCCAGCTGCTTTAACCAGTAAGTCCTGTGCCGGAGGTTAGTTTCATCCTCCAGCTGCATTTGCTGCCATGCAGCATAATCCCGGTATTGGATCTTCAGTGGAGCAGGTGAGGAAGCAATGCCTGCCCGTATCGCCTTATAAGTTTCAAGCAGCTCAGAGAAGAGTATCTGCATAGACCAGCCATCACTGACGATATGATGAATGACAAAAATGAGCACCCATTTCTGATCCGTGAGCTGTATTACAGATGTCCTTAACAAGGGAGCTATAGTGAGATCAAATGGATGCAGGCATTCATCCCTTATCAGTGCCGCTGCCGGATGATCAGGCTCAGCATGCTGCCGCAAATCAGTATATCGGATATTAAAGTCCGGTTCATCCTCCCCAAGTATATATTGGCGTACCTGCCCCTGTTCATTCTTCCGGAAGGCAGTACGCAGGCTCTCATGCCTTTGCAGCAGCTTTGTGCAGGAAAGGCGCAATGCCTCCTGGTCAAGATGGCCTTCAAATAAATAAACTGCAGGAATATTATAAGCAATGTTACTGGTATCAAACTGACAGGAGAACCATAATCTTTGCTGAGCAGAAGACAAAGGATAATCCGGCGCCTCCGGTACAGGCGTAATCTCCTTATATACCTCTTTCCTGGCCGCTGCTATAAAGCATGCCTGCGCTTCCAGCGTCGTATGCTCAAGCAGGTCCTTCAGGCTTAATTTCACTTGAAAGGTCTTGTAGATCAGACCTGCCAGGCGGATGGCCTTAAGGCTATGGCCACCCAGGTTAAAGAAATCATCCTGCAACCCGATGGTTTGTCTTCCCAGTAGCTGCGTCCAAAGCCCGGCCAGCACGATTTCGGTGCTGGTGCCAGGAGCTATATACCCGGAAGAACTGTCTTCCTTAAAAGCATCGGGATCGGGCAGCTGCTTTCTGTCTACTTTACCACTGGCACCTAATGGCAGTTTATCCAGCTGTACATAATATTGTGGTATCATGTAAGCAGGCAGGCGCTTTGCCAGTTGGTTCCGAATCTCAGCAAGATCAGGAATTTTCTTGCTTATCAGGTAAGCCACCAGGAAATGATCCCCATTCGGGTGTTTCCTCACAGCCACTATTGCATTATCCAGTATTTCCATCTCCATCAGCAGGCTTTCTATTTCACCCAACTCTATCCTCAGCCCACGGATTTTTACCTGGTCATCCATTCTGCCCAGGAATTCTATATTCCCATCCCTCAGCCATCGGCCCAGATCACCAGTCTTGTAGATACGTTGCACTCCTGGCAGTGAGGCCGGTACAAACTTGCTATTCGTCAGCTCCTCCTGGTGCAGGTATCCTCTTGCCAGTCCTGCGCCTCCTATACAGATCTGCCCGGGAATACCTACAGGTACAGGGTTTCCCAATGGGTCCAGTACGAACATGCGGGTATTCCAGATAGGCTTTCCTATTGGTATCCTTTTATCATGGAGAGAAGTAGTATAATGAGTAACGTCCACTGCAGCTTCCGTAGGTCCATATAAATTATAGAGCGGTGCCTGCATACGATCGTACCATTGCATCACCGTTCCGGCAGCAAGCGCTTCGCCGCTGGCAAATACACATCGAAGACTATCTAAAGACCCGGCAATATCATTTTCTGCAAACAGATGATGCATAAAATCCTGAAGTATGCCGGGCACAAAATGCAGACAGCTTACCTGCTGCTCGCGGATCAATGTCAACAGCCCTGACGGAGACGCAGCTATTTCCTTTGGACAGATCACCATTCTTGCACCAAAGCACAGGGGCATAAAGATCTCCCAGACGGATACATCGAAGGTATAGGTCGTTTTTTGTAAAATAACATCGCGGGTGCTGAACTGGTAATGTTCCCACATCCAGCTGATCCTGTTCACGATACTGGTGTGTTCCAACAGGCAGCCTTTGGGCCTTCCTGTGGAGCCTGAAGTATAAATTACATAAGCCAGGTGATGCGCTGTTATTTCCAATGGGAGATCATCCTCTTCCGTTTCGGGTATAACAGCCAGCAGCTGTTCATCTATCAGTACTTTACAGCCACTATCCTGCAGGATATAATCGATACGCTCCTGTGGGTAATCAGGATCAATAGGAATATAAGCGGCGCCCGATTTAAGTATGCCCAGTAAGGCAGTGATCATGGCGCTGCCTCTTGCCAGTTTTACGGCAATGAGATCATCTGGTTGGATAGCATACTGTTCTCTCAGGAAATGGGCTAGCCGGTTGGCCATAGCATTGAGCGCTGCAAAACTGGTATCTTTCCCTTCAAAGGTCAGGGCAACCGCTTCAGGTCGGCTTTTTACCTGTTCTTCAAATAGCTGCACGAGAGTTTTGTGATGCGGGTAAAGTTTGTCTGTACTATTAAAGCTATCCAATTGCTGCTTTTCTGCCAGGTCCAGGTAGTCCAGTTCCTGTATAGGAGTAGAGGGAGATTGCACCGCTGCTTCCAGCAGGTTTGCCATATGCTTTCCCAGGCATTCAATAGTGGCGGGCTCATAGAGGTCAGTATTATACTCCATCTCTATGCGGATGCCTCCATCCGTTTCTATAAAATCCATCGTCAGGTCAAATTTGCTGACCCTTTCATTTTCCCGGCCAAACCTGCTTACTTTAATATCCTGTAATGTGGCTTGCTCTGCGCTGCTCACGTACCTCACATTCTGCATCACCACCATTACGTCAAACAGGGGATGACGGCTTATATCTCTTTTCAGATCTAATTCACTGACCAGTTCATCGAAAGGGTATTCCTGGTGCTCATAGGCTTCCAACGTAACCCGTTTTACCTTATTGAGCAGCGTTTCCATACTATCACTCCCCTTTAAACAGGTGCGCAGGGCAAGTGTATTGATATAAAAACCGATCTGGTTTTCCAGGGCGGTATGGTCCCTGCCAGCTACCGGAGTGCCCACTATAATATCTTCCTGGCCAGTATAGCGGTAAAATATGCTCTTCAATACAGCCAGCATCCCCATGAACACAGTACATCCCTGTTGCCGCCACAAGGCTTTTGCAGCAAGGGCCAGCTGGCTTCGGATCTGTGTAACGACTACCGCTCCATGGTAGGTCTTTATAGCAGGACGGGGTCGATCTGCAGGTAGGTCCAATACCTGCAGCCCTGCTGCAAACTTTTGTAGCCAGTACTGTCGGTGCGCATTCATGCGATATCCGCTCAACTGTTCCACCTGCCACACTGCATAATCCTTATATTGGATACTCAGAGGCTGCAATGGGCTTTTTATACCCCTGATACGTGCATTGTACAGCAGCAGCAGCTCTTTCACAAGTATGCCCATAGACCAGCCATCGCTAATGATGTGATGC
The DNA here is from genome assembly GCF_039596135.1 of Chitinophaga sp. Taxonomy (GTDB): domain Bacteria; phylum Bacteroidota; class Bacteroidia; order Chitinophagales; family Chitinophagaceae; genus Chitinophaga. The sequence continues at coordinate 16,574 of NZ_JBCNKH010000038.1, read as the reverse complement.
ATCACATACGCCAGCACCCATTTATACTGTTCTGTGCGAAAAAGGGCGACGCGGATCAGCGGCCCCCTACTCAGATCGAAAGGAGTTCTGAGAATGGCATGGGTCTTATGCCTGAGCAACTGCTCCTGTTCTTTTTCATTCCGCAGGTCTTCGTATACCAATCCTTCCCCCTCTCCACTCAACACCACCTGCCTGATGGCTCCAGCTTCATTTTCACAGAATATGGTTCTCAGTATCTCATGCCTGTTGACCATGATCCTAAAAGCTTCATCCAAAGCTACAGGATCAAGCGGGCCCTCCATCACATGCATTTCCGGCAGGCTGTAGAAAGTACTCTCCGTGTCCAGCTGATGGAGCACCCACATCCTTTTCTGTGAGGAAGACAGGGGGTAATCACTTTGCAGGGCGGCAACGGGGATGTCCATTTCCCTGCCCATACCGGCATTTTTCAGGAAATCAACAATACCCGGTTTGTAGTACCTGATCTCCTCCAATATTGTATGCGGTAATTCGTGGCCATCAAAGCTGATCTCGAGGTCGGCGCCAGAAAGAGAGATGTCTATATTGTGATCCCGGAGCCGGTTGATCAGATTAGCAATAGTATCCATTGTGGGTTATGTATGGGAGCATCAAATAATAATTCGGGAAGTTCTCTGGGGTACATCTGTTGTGGGTTTCAACCGCTCTACCAGCCCTGCGCATAATCCGGGCTTGTCATGATTGAAAAAATCGGTCAACGACAAATTGATATCAAATTCATTCTTGATCCGTTTTACCATCATCATTGCTTTCAGGGAATCGCCCCCCAGCTCAAAGAAGCTGTCTCCGGTGCCTATGCCAGCAATGCCAAAAAAGCGCTCAAACAAGTGCACCATCCGTTGCTCCATTTCGTTCTCCGGCTGGGTGTATGCAGTGGATAATCCAGGTCTTTCTGTTTTTTGGGAAAGCTCGGTTTCGGGGTCATCTTCATCCAGGTAAGCTGTTTTTCTCACCTCATATACTCCGTGATGGCGTGCTGCAAGGTCCTCTACTGTTTGAATGATGACGGGGCTTTCCTGTATGCCAAGGCTCCATACGAACAGGCGGCAAAGCTCTTCAGGTTTTAAAAGGAAGCGGTTCCTGCCACTTTCCTTCGCGATGTCCCCGGCTGTAAATGCCATACCCGCCAGGTTGACGGAGCGCCAACGGGTGGGCCCGGCAGGAAGTGATAATACAAAATGGTCCATGAACAGGTTGGCAGCGGCATATGCGCCAAAGCCCAGGCCTCCTAATACGGACGACAAACTGGAACTAAGCCAGACAAAATCCGGCGCCCGCTTTTTAAACACTTCATGCAGGTGCTGTACACCTTGCACTTTCGGCTCAAACAGTGCCTGTACCTTTGCCGGTGTCATATCTTCCACCAACTCAAAATACTCGTCTGTAATGATACCCGCAGTATGGATAACGCCAGATATCCTGCCCCATTGCTCTTCCACAGTAGCCACTACCTGTTCCAGCATGGATGCATCCGCTACATTCACTTTATAATAACAAACATTTCCGCTGACAGCCTTTAATTCTTTATAACGCTGCCTGGCCTGCTCTTTGAGTGCATTTTCATCACTTCTTCCGGTCAGGACGATCTTTGCATTGTAATTTTCCAGCAGGAAACGGCTTAGGATATATCCTACATTTCCCAAACCGCCCGTGATAAGATATACACCTTCCTGGCGAAGGGGATCGTCCGTAGTCAAAACACTGTTTTTCTCAAACTCTCTGATCCAGCGATGGCCATTCCTCAGGCCGGTTATTCTGTCTTTGCGCCCGCTATTGCATATCAGTTCCCTGACCAGCAGGGGCATAGTGCTATCCAGATCCTCCTCCAGCGAAAGATCAATATTGAAACAAGTGACAGAATATTCCTGGGGCAGCACATTGACCAATCCCAATAACAGGGATTGCTGATAATTCCCGGCTTCTTTCCCCGTGATCTGGTACAACCGGTCAGTGAGCACAGCGATCCGCAACTCTTTCAGCATATTATTGGAGCGAAGAGATTGTACCAGGTACACCAGGCCCCAGAATTGCTGCATATATTGATGCCGGGTGGTTTGAATACCCCAGCCATAAATAAGATCTGTAACAAACAATTTTTCCCGGGCCAGCTCCTGCAACAATTGGTCATACTCCGCTCCGTGAACCACCTCAATGACCACACAGTCAGGGTCCTGCGCTATCAACGCTGCTTTTATCTTTATTGAGCTCTGCGCATCAAATGACAGCAATAACCATACTCTTTTCCCATCTTTGGCACGTGGTATTGCAGGACCTGCAAAGACCCTTTTCCAGGAAGTATAGAAAAGCCAGTCCTTCAGCTCAGATGTTCCTTTAAGCCCCAGTAGCGCATCAGGAACGCCAGCCGCAAATGGATTGACCTCAGTGGGATAACGAACCGGCTCAAAGGAATAGGTAGGCAGGGATACTTTATACCTGGTTTCTCCCTGGTAATAAAGCTCCCAGTTAATATTGACGCCATAAGCCCATAATTGGCCCAGGCCTGCTGTAAAATGCAGGTTATCTTCGACATTTTCCTTTGCGCCAGGTAAGAGGCTCAGACCTTTCACGCCCGGCTGCTGCTGGCGCAGGAGACTCAATAAGGAATGGCCTGCGCCTACTTCTATGAATATAAGGTCCTCTTTTTGTTTTAGCAAGGTGGCAATGCCATTGGAGAACTGCACCGTTTCCCGTGTATGGCGCCACCAGTAGCTGATGTCCAGTACTTCCTGCTCGCCTGTGAGCTTGCCGCTCAGGTTAGAGACAAAGGGGATGGCGGGTTTGCTGAACCTGATCTGCTCCAATGCTTTACAAAAATCGGTACGTATCGGGTCAAGCATATAAGAATGGAAAGCATGGGAAGTATGTAACTGTACAAATGGAACATCTTCTGCGTGCAGCCTTTCCTTTAATGCTTCCATGACTGCCATACTTCCGGATAATACTACCTGCGAAGGGCCATTTACGGCTGCAAGCGAGACCTGCTCATTCAGATATGGGAGCACCTCCTCCTTTGCCAAAGGGATGCTGAGCATAATACCTTTTTCAGCCATGCTCATTAAGCTGCCTCTTTGCATCACCAGCCTGAGCCCCTCCTCGAAGCTGAACACACCACTGATACATGCAGCCACATACTCGCCTATACTATGACCGATCATATATTGGGCAGTGAGGCCAAAGCTTTGCAGCATCATGGCCAGCGAATATTCGAATAGGAATAACAGCGGTTGGGCATACCGGGTATTATTGATAAGTGCAGCATCAAAAAGGAAGCCTTTGAAAGCGGCTCCGGTCCACTGTTGTAACAGTGCAAAGCCTTTATCCATCTGTGCCCTGAATACGGCATTTTCGGCATAAAGCTGTTTACCCATGCCGGCATATTGTGACCCTTGCCCTGGAAACATGAATACGATAGCTGGAGAATGACCGGATGCTTTTGTAATCCCTGACTGAAGCTCAGGATTTTCTAACAGGGATTTTAGCTCATCGTTGTCCCTGAATGCGACGGACAAACGATATGGGAATGCTTTACGGCCTGTGTGCAGGGTATAGCACATATCAGATCCGCTTACTTTCTCCGGGCCTGCAATAAAGTGTTTCATTTTTTCCAGGTACCGTATCACCGACTGGCGGCTGCGGGCGGAAATGCTCATCAGTTTATAGCTGCGTTCTGCCCCGCTCTCCGAAGCCGGCGCTTCTTCCAGTACCAGGTGGGCATTGGTGCCCCCGATCCCAAAAGAGCTTACCCCGGCCCTCAATGGCCCAGCGTCTGCAGATTCCCATGATTTCAGGCGGGTATTTATATAAAAAGGCCCATTCTCAAAATCCACTTCCGGGTTAGCCTGTTTGAAATGCAGGCTGGCAGGTAGTTGCCGGTATTTCAGGCAGAGTGCTGCTTTTATCAATCCTGCTACCCCCGCCGCTATATCCAGGTGGCCAATATTTGTTTTTACGCTGCCTAGCGCACAACGGTGCGCTTTATTATTATTGAACGCAATGTTCAGCGCTTCCACTTCAATAGGGTCTCCCAGTCTTGTACCTGTACCATGTGCTTCTACATAGGAAATACTTTCGGGAGCTACCTTTGCGAATCGGTGTGCCTTGCGGATACAATCGAATTGCCCTTCCACACTGGAGGCCATGAACCCTACTTTCCTGTTCCCATCGTTATTGACTGCTCCTCCCTTTATGATGGCGTAAATATGATCTTTATCCTCAATAGCCTTACTTAACCTTTTTAAGACTACAATACCGGCGCCCTCAGTTGCTACCGTACCACTGGCGTCTTTGTCAAAGGCCCGGCAATGCCCATCTGCAGAGAAGATCAGCCCCTCTGAGTAAAAGTATCCAAGCTGAGGTTCTGATCGTATGGTAAGACCTCCTGCCAGGGCAATCTCTGCCTCTCCCAACAGCAGGCTTTTACAGGCCTGATGAATGGCCACGAGTGAAGTTGAACAAGTGGTGTTTACTGACACAGCAGGCCCCTTCAAATTTAATTTATAAGAAACAAGCGTAGCGAGAAAGTCTTTGTTGGCGATATTATTCAGGCTAAAATCGTCCAGCTCCTTTTGTTGATTTTTAAGCCTTGCGTACAGAATCCAGTTAGAATCATCCCCTGCTCCTGCGTAAAGGCCAATGGGCCCTTTAATGTTGTCAGGATTATATCCTGCGTCTTCCAGGGCTGTCCACACCATTTGGTGAAAAACCCTGTTAGCAGGGTTCATAAGGGATGCTTCAAGAGGCGTATAGTCAAAAAAAGCCGCATCGAAAAGATCCTTATCCCTAAGATCCCCTCTGGCAGGCACATAACGCGGATCAACAATTGTTTTCTCCTCGAATTCCAGTGCTTCCAACTCTGCTCTGGAGTAGAAACTGATACCTTCTTTTTCCTTTACCAGGTTATCCCAGAACGCCCGCCAGTCAGTTGCGCCAGGCACAACGCAGGTCATTCCGGTAATAGCAATCTCCAGCCCTGAATATTTAGGATCAGCTTTCATGGGCATTTTCATTTAATAGCGTGAATGTATCTTCCATAATATCCACTGCCTTGTCCAGCTCCTGTTCCGATTCAGCGGAAAGATGCTGATGGCCCGTATAGAGATAGGCAGCCAACGCACGGATATTGGTAAACCTGAATGCCATTGCTACGGTGAGCTTCCTGTCAAATTCCCTGTTACACAACATCACCATCCTGACTATTTTTATAGAGCTGCCACCCAGATCAAAAAAGTTATCTGTAGTACCAATATCCTGTCTTTCCAACACCAGCTCCCATATCTCCAGTAGTTTCGTCTCTACCTCATTTTCTGCCATCGTCAATGCTTGTATAGGCTTAACAGGCGTAATGTCTGACTGTAACAATTGCTTCCTGTCTATCTTCCCGTTAAAGGTCAAAGGCAGGGAGGATAACTGGATACATTGCTGCGGCAGCATATATCCCGGCAGCTTATTGGCAAGTGCTTCCCTGATCTGCTGGGATGTAAGCTGCGTTTTGGCTACAAACCATGCCACCAGTGTCTTTTCTCCGGCGGGAGATTCCTTTACCAGCACTACCGCGTCATCGATACGTGTATCATGTAGCAGGGCAGCCTCAATCTCCTTCAGCTCAATACGATGACCATGTAACTTAACCTGGTCATCTCTGCGACCCAGGTATTCTATATTCCCATCCGGCAGCCATCTACCGAAATCCCCCGTCCTGTACAACCGTTCTCCCGGCCTGAAAGGATCTGGCACAAATCTTTGTGCAGAAAGCGCTGGCTTGTTGATATAACCAGCAGCCACTCCCCTTCCCCCTATACAAATTTCTCCTTCTGCCCCCATAGGAAGCAGTTGCATATGTGCATCAAGGATATAGATCTGTGTATTCAAAATGGGCTTTCCAATCAGTATCTTTTCTGTATGCCGGTCAATCAAACAGGTGGCAGACCATATGGTAGTTTCTGTCGGACCGTACATATTGTAAATGCTGGTATCAGGCAATTCTGCATAGAGATCCTTCACCAGGGATAGATGAACCCTTTCACCGCCCAGCAGCAGCTTTTTCAGGGACCGGAGCGGGCCAGTCTCTGATCTTAACAACATAGCCATTGAAGGAGTGACCTGCAAATGAGAAACCTGGTGTGCCAATAGCTGGGTATGTACAGCATAATCTTCCATTTCCCTCTCCTGCAAAGCTTTGGCGTAAGTACTTTTTAAAGCAGTGATATTTTCAAGGCTTTGCATGGCCTCCTGGTAAGGCACACCAAAATCAATAAGACAAGCTATCTCATCCACACCGATATCTGAAAGCTTTTCCAGCATTTTAAAACAATTTTCTCTGCTGCCGATCAGGCTTGCAGAAGATACATACCTACTATATGCATGCTCTAAAAGGCTTTGCATATCCTCTTCTGAGAAATTCTCTGCATCAATATTCATGTTCAGATCTGCTGCGAAGTTTTTCATCAGGCCGGCGGAGGTACGCAGATAATTCATAAACGGCTGGCGGGCGCTTTCATAAGTACTGGCCTCATCTTCCCCTACAAAGGCATGAAGCATGAGGGCTACTTTTTGTTTGGTGGCATCATGGCCGCTTTCAGCAAAAGCTTTCCTGTAGGCATTGATCTTTACGGCCAGCCCCTCAACCGTTTCCCCTAATAAGTGGGTCAATACGCCAGCACCCATTTTGCCGGCTGTGATAAAGGTATCAATACTATTCGCGGAAGTAATCCATATTGGCAGCTCCTGCTGAATAGGACGTGGAAACACAGCGGTTGCTTTCTGATGCCCGGTGCCATCTTCAAAGGCAATGGTATCGCCTTTCCACAGGCCCTGTACCATTCGTATATGCTCATACATAACCGCATGGCGGTTTGCATAGCTGGCAGGAGAAAGCACAAAATCTCTTGCGTGCCATCCAGAGGCGCAGGCAATACCCACCCGACCACCGGAAAGGTTATCTACCACAGACCATTCCTCTGCAATGCGCAGCGGATGATGCAATGGTACTACCACACTTCCTGCCCGGATGCTTACCTTGCTGGTAATGGCCGCCAGTGCAGCCCCAAGTATTGCAGGGTTGGGATATAAGCCGCCAAATTCATGAAAATGGCGCTCTGGCGTCCAGATAGCAGCATACCCGTTTTCATCAGCATACCTGGCACCATCCAACAATAATTTATATTTCTCATCATGCCGGCCTGTATCAGCGTTCCCAAAATAGAACAGGCTGAAATCAAGAGGACGCAGCGCTTTCCGGGGGCGACTGACAATATCTGTAATTTCCTGTTGCAGAACCACTTTGTAACCCTTGGTAAGGGTCCAGATAAGCTCCAGTACGGAAATATCGAAGGTATTATTTGTAAGGGATAGCAGGGTGCCTGGGGTTTTTGTAAACACCTGGTCCATACCATAGAAGAAGTTCACCACATTGCTATGTGTGAGCAAACAACCTTTAGGCATTCCCGTAGTACCGGAGGTATAGATGCAATAAGCAATATCATGTGGCTGCACAGTAAGCGGCCGGGCCACACTGTCATTTTCATCTATTGCGGCTTTCATTTTTCCCAGTGCTTCCGTGTCTATTACGCCGATACAATTACTATCTTTCAGTATATAGGAAATTCGCTCCTGTGGATAGGCAGGATCAATGGGCACATACCCCGCCCCGCTGCCAAGAATGCCCAGCATGGAAAACACCATCCATTCATCACGTTCCAGCTGAATACCTATGAGGTCATTGGCTTTTACATCGAAAGTACGGCGAAGGTAAGCGGATACCTGGCTCACCTTTTCATACAGGGCACTATAAGTATAACTTTTATCATTTACTACCAGCGCAATTGCCTGAGGCGTTTTTTGTACCTGTTCCTCAATTAATGAGCAGATGGTCTCACCTGCCGGCAACAATGCAGTTGTTTGGTTAAATGTTTCCAGCAGCATATTCTTTTCGGCATCGCCTATATAATCCAACATGGAAATGGACAACGCGGGTTGCAATACGATCGCCTCCAGCAATTGCTCCAGGTGACGCATCAGCTGTTCTGCTGTTGCTTTATTATAGATATCGCTGTTATATTCTAAAGTTACCTGCAGTCCATCCTCAAGCTCCACAAAGTCGAAGGTGAGGTCCATCTTGCTAACCTGGTGCTCGCTTAGCACATACCCGCTTACCTTCACATCACCAAACTGCAGTTTATGACTGTTACCTTTTACATCCGTATTCTGCAACATAATCATCACATCGAACAGCGGGCTTCTGCTCATATCCCTTTTCAGGGCCAGGTCATCTACCAGCTTTTCAAAAGGGTATACCTGGTGCTCATAGGCGCTCATGGTTACTTCTTTTACAACTGCCAACAAGGCTATAAAACTTTGAGTTCCGTTAAAGCAGGTACGCAGGGGCAATGTATTCAGGTAAAGACCTATCTGATCTTCAAGATCTATATGATCACGGCCAGCTACCGGAGTACCAATGATTATATCTTCCTGTCCGGTATATCTGTACAGCAGCACATTGATTACAGCCAGCAATCCCATAAAGAGAGTAGCCTCCTGTTGGTTGCAAATTTTCTTTAGTCCTTCTGCCAGTGCGGCATTTATACGTCTGCCAGTGGCATCACCGTGGTGGTTCTTTACTGCAGGTCGTGGATGATCTCCGGGGAGCGATAATACAGGTATTTCTCCGGAGAACTTTTCCTGCCAGTACGATCTATGCGCTTGCAGGGTGGCGCCGCTCAGTAGTTGGTTCTGCCAGAAAGCATAGTCTTTATAATGAATTCGGAGCGGACGTAGATCAGCTGCACTATTGCTGATAGCAGCGTTATAAAACACAGCTAACTCCTGGAAAAGGATGTTCATGGACCAGCCATCACAGACAATATGGTGGATGACATAAGTGAACACCCATTTATGTTCCTCCATCCTGAATAAACGGGCCCTTAGCAGGGGCCTGGAAGACAGGTTAAATGGTGTGATGATCTCTTTTTGTACTTCCTCCTTCAATACCTGTTCTTTGTCAGACAAGCCCCTGAAATCCATTACAGACAATACGAAGGGGTTGTCTTCTTCCGGGTAGATAAACTGCCTGATCTCCCCCAGTGCATCATCCCTGAAATACGTACGCAGTATTTCATGACGGGCCATCAGCGCCTTCAGTGAAGCTTCAAGCGCGGCCGGATCCAAATGGCCTTCGAATACGTACACGCCCGGCATATTATAAGCATGGCTGTCTCCTTCGAACTGGCTCAGGACCCATACCCGTGACTGTGATGAGGAAAGGGCGTAGCTTTCCCGATATAATTGGGGACGGATCTCTTCGCTGTTTACAGCTTCTATCCCGGATAAATAATTTACGATCTTTTCCTTATTCTCTTTAAGCTCACTGATCAGTTCTGCTGGCAGACCGGAACCATTAAACCCTATTTTCAGATCACGGCCCTCAATGGAGATCACGATGTTCAGGTCCCTTAATTTTTTTAGTAATTGCTCCATGGTATATAAGTAAAATAATAGTAAGGTTAGATAACTATTTCGTTGTCCATTTTCCCCTTCCTGCTCAACCACAGCAGTTCATCGATCTTCCCACCTAAGGTATTGATGCTGGTATTGGTCAGGAAATCTGTTAAAGTGAGATGGAGATCCAGCTCGTTATTGATCCTTTTCAGGAGCATCATCGCTTTCAGGGAATCACCTCCCAGTTCAAAAAAGTTATCGGCGGTGCCTATGCCCGCTATCCCAAAGAAGCGCTCGAACAGCTCTACCAGTTTGAATTCTGTTGGGGTGGCGGGCACCCGGTAAACAGTGGATAAACCGGGACGCTCTGTTTTTTGCATGCCCGCTTCTACCTGTACCCCATCGTCGAGATAAACAGTCTTTTTTATTGCATACACTTTATGGATCAGTGTAGAAAGCTCTCCCACTGTTTGTATGATCACAGGGCCTCCTTCTACAGTAAGACTCCAGTTGAACAACTGGCAAAGCTCTTCTGGCTTCAGGCGTAGCCGCTGGCTGGTGTCTTCCCGTTGTATATCTTCTCTGCTGAATGCGATTCCTCCCAGGCAAACGGCTTTCCAATAAGGGTGTATCGCTGCAATGGACTGTACAAAATGGTCCATATAAAGATTGGCGGCAGCATAAGCTCCAAAACCAAGTCCTCCCAGTACAGAAGACAAGCTGGAGCTGAGCCATACAAAATCCGGACGCCTTTTGGCAAACACCTGATACAGGCTTTGAACACCACCTACTTTAGGATGCAGCATCGCGAGCACCTTATCAGGGGTTATTTCTCCTACCGGCTCAAAATATTCTTCTGCAGTAATACCGGCAGTGTGGACCACGCCATTGATGCGGCCGTATTGTTCTTCAGCCATAGACACTGTTTGTTCCAGCAACAAGGTATCTGCAATATCTGCCGCCACGTAAACCACTTTCTTACTACGCTGAAGCAGGGACTCATAATGTCTACGGCTTTCAGCCTTTAGTAAAGCTTCCGGCTGGCGGCCGATGAGTATCACACAGGCATTATACTTTTCCAGCAGGTAGCTGGCAAGAACATACCCGGCATTGCCCAGACCTCCGGTGATCAGGTAAACCCCTCCCGGGGTAATAGGATCAGCATGGATCGTCACTTCCTGCTGATTTTTTTCATAATCCTGTACCCAGGCGTATCCATGACGAAGGGCTATTATGCGGTCACCTGTACCATTATTAGCTATCAGTGCTGCAGCTAGTCTTTCTACAGGTTCATCCAGCCTGATATCGATATTCACACAGGCAACAGGGTATTCCTGGGGCAATACATTCGCAAGTCCCAGCAGGAGAGCCTGGCTGGCATCTCCATGCTCTGTGCCTGTTACGTGATGCAATTGATTAGTAATGATGCAGAACCTGCGATCTTTTAAAAGGTTGTGGCCAAGCATACTCTGTACCAGGTATACCAATCCGAAAAAATTTTGCTGCAGAGGCGCCTTATCCGCATCCATTCCCCAGCTATATATAATGTCAGTAACAACATAATCCTGGGCAGAAAGGGATTCCAGTAAGCATTCATAATGTTCCCTGGTACCTGGATGGATAATATAACTGGTAGCAGAAAGCTGCATATAGCTATCCCCTGCTGATATTGTTATGATGGCCTGGTCCGCATCCTTCAGTAGCAGTGCGGCACTCAGGCTGTCCGAAAAGGCAGCATTGCAGGAAAAGAACAACCAGCATCGTGACGTTGCTGCTGAAGCGGGAGTTAGGGGCCTTTGCCTTTTCCATACGGGATAATATAACCATTCTTTTAGAGTGGTACTGCGGAGACCATCCAACAATCCTCCTGTAATACCGCTAACAAAAGGATCTACTTCTGTGGGGAAACGGACTGGCTCAAAGGCATAACCTGGTAATGAGACTTTGTATCGCTCCTGCCCCTGGTAATAACTATCCCAATCAACGGGCAGACCATAACACCATAATTTGCCCAGGCTGGCGGCAAAGCACATGCCATCATCCGGCTGCTCCTTTGCACTACGTAAAAGATGAACGCCTGCTACAGAAGATGCACTTTGTCGCAATAAGCTCATAAGAGAATGACCGGCACCGACCTCAATGAATACAGGATGCGATGCACTGGACAGGATCGTTTCCAGCCCCTGTAAAAAACGCACTGGTTCGCGCATGTGCTGTAACCAGTAGTCCGCTGAGCAAACAGCTATATTTGCCGGCATTCCTGTTAGATTGGACAGGAACGGAATGCTGACCTTTCCGAAAGTAACCTGTTCCAGCTCTTTCCTGAAACGGTCCATCACAGGCGCTACCATCCAGGAGTGAAATGCATGTGAAGTATGCAGCAATACACAGGGAATACCTTTTCCTTCGAGATGGGTTTTGATATGATGGATGGAAACAGTATCCCCGGATAGCACTACCTGCCCGGGTGCATTAATGGCTGCTAAATTCACCTTGTCATTGAGATAGATGCATATTTCCTCTTCAGATAGCGACACGCTTAACATGGCCCCTGTTTCCGCAAGGCTCATTAGCTGGCCACGTTTTATAACGAGCCGCAGGGCATCCTCAAAACTAAAAACACCACTCAGGGAGGCAGCCACATATTCTCCTATGCTATGGCCAATCATATAGTCTGGCTGTATGCCCAGTGATCTGAGCAATACGGCCAGTGAATATTCTACCAGGAACAACAGGGGTTGTGCATAAAAGGTATTCCTGATCCTGCCGGACGTGTCATCTTCAAATAAAATCGGTTTATAAGATTCCCCTGTAATGGTTTCTATTAATGCAAACCCTTCGTCCATTTGTGCACGGAACACAGGTTCTGACATATACAGCTCCTTTCCCATTCCGGTATACTGGCTTCCCTGTCCGGGAAACATCCATACTATGGTAGAGCGCTGTTCCCGTATCCTGGCTATTGGCAGGTGTTCTGTTCCTCCTGCTAACAGCTCTCTCAGCTGGCCATGGTCACGGAATGTAGCTGACAAACGATATTCAAATGCATTCCTGCCCGTTTGTAACGTGTAGCAGAGGTCTGCCAGCTGTATTTGTTCTTTCTCTGAAAGGAAAGCAGATAGTTTCTCTATATATCGCTCCAGCGAACGAGCGGTGCGTGCAGATAAGCATATGAGCTTTGCCGGCCGGCCATCATCACTTGCAGGTACAGGCGGCGCTTCTTCCACTACCGCATGTGCATTTGTTCCGCCTATACCAAAAGAACTTACCCCGGCCCGGAGCGGCCATTGACCACGAGACTTCCAGGGTTGCAGGGAAGTATTCACATAAAAGGGCCCTGCAGCAAAATCAATTTCCGGGTTGGGCGTCTGGAAATGAAGACTTGGCGGCAGCTGCCGATGTGCTAAGCATAAGGACGTTTTGATCAGCCCTGCCACACCTGCCGCAGTGTCCAGGTGCCCAATATTAGTTTTTACAGCTCCCAGCGCACAGAACTTTTCTTTTCCGCCTACGCCAAAAGCTTCATTGAGTGCTCTGATCTCCACAGGATCGCCCAGTCTGGTGCCTGTGCCATGTGCCTCTACATAAGTGATACTTTGAGGAGGAATATTTGCCAGCTTCTGGGCTGTAGTGATACAATCTACCTGCCCTCTGACGCCTGGAGTCGTATAACCAGCTTTATGGCTACCGTCATTATTAACAGCCGTCGCACGGATCACAGCATAAATATGGTCCTTATCCCTGATGGCATCACTTAATCTTTTCAGTACTACAATACCTGCTCCCTCACCGGAGGCCGTGCCGCTGGCTGCGGCGTCAAATGCACGGCAATGACCATCGCTGGAGCTTATCTTTCCCTCCTGGAAAAGATATCCCTTCCTGATCTCTGTACGCATGGACACGGCACCTGCCAAAGCAATGGCGCATTCCCTGGTCAACAGGCTACGGCAGGCCAAATGCACTGCAGTGAGCGAGGTAGAACAGGCAGAGTCTACATAAACTGCAGGACCTCTCAGGTTTAATTTATACGCAACGATAGTAGCGATGAAGTTGGGGGAGGTGATCATTGAAAGATACAAAGGATCCACAGCAGCATTTTTTGCTTTGGAATGCGTATATATCTTCCAGTTAGTATTGGCGGAAGCACCGGCAAAGAGCCCTATCTTCCGCTTTTCAATAGCTCTTGTACAACCTGCATCTTCCAATGCATGCCAGCAATGCTGATGGAATAACCTGATCTGTGGGTCCATAAGGGCTGCTTCATCAGGCGTATAACCAAAGAACATATGGTCAAAATGGTCCTTGTCATGTACTCTTCCGCCGCCGGTTGGCACGTACTGCTCATTTTGCAACAGGCTTTCCGGCACGCCCATTGCAAGCTGTTCTTCCCGGCTATAAAAAGTAAGCAGCTCCCTTCCTGCCGCCAGGTGTTTCCAAAACTCCCTGTGGTCAGCACTTTGTGGAAATTGCGCAGATATGCCGGTGATGGCTATCTCGAGACCGTTATATTGCTCACTGGTAGTCATCTTCGGCTGCATTAAATTTATTGAGTGTACCTATTATCTCGTCGGAATCAGTCTCTTCCTGTACAAAAGCAGTAGCAGGCTCACTGCTGAGATGATCTGCCTGCGATTTAATACTGGGATACTCAAAAAGCATGGCGACTGAAATTTCTCTGCCCAGCAATTTGCTGACCAGGTTAGAAAGCCTCACAATACGGAGAGAGTTACCTCCAACATCAAAGAAATTGTCATTGATACCGATCTTATCTCTTTCAAGTACCTGCTGCCAGATGTTCACCAGCTGCTCCTCCAGCTCATTGCGGGGCGGTGCATAAGAGGGGTCCGGCGCATGCGACACTCCTTTAGGATCCGGAAGTCTCCGTTTGTCTATCTTCCCGTGTGGGGTCACAGGGATTTCCTGGAGCTGGATAAACCAGGCTGGTACCATGTAGAAAGGCAAATGAGCTGCCAGGAAAGCCCTTAGCTCGGTAGTCGTAAGAGGCTCCTCACCAGTCACGTATGCGGCCAATTCCTTTTCCCCATCTTCCCTTTCCCACACAGCAATCACCGCATTGTCTACCCCCTGGCAGGCCAGCAGCGCTGTTTCAATTTCACCTGGCTCTATACGGTATCCATTGATCTTAACCTGCTCATCCATACGGCCAGTAAAGATCATATTCCCGTCGGGTAACCATCGTCCAAGATCCCCGGTACGATACATTTTTTTACCTGGTCTAAAAGGATCACGGACAAATTTTGTACTTGTCAATTGTTCTTTGTTCAGGTATCCTGTAGCCAGGCCTTCACCTCCTATACAGATCTCCCCTACCCCTCCTATCGGAACCAGCTCATTATCCTTCGTCAGGATATAGGCCAATGCTCCTGTGATAGGTTTTCCTATCAATATTGGCGCTCCTTCTTCCAGTGCTGTTACAATGCAACCTACGGTAGCTTCCGTTGGGCCATATTCATTATATACCCTGATGAAAGGATTAATATCTTTTAATGCAGCTACCTGGTAGCCACTTAGCTGCTCTCCTCCCACGATTGCTGTCATCAGGGTGGAAGATGTAAGCTGGAGCTGTTTCAGATAACTGATATGAGAAGGTGTTAACTTAATACTGTTGATGCCCATTCTTCCTTCAAAGCTTTCTTTCAGCACGGTGCTGAGGTCTGTACTTTGTTCGAATATGGTTAGGGTACCGCCCTGTGTAAGGGTACAAAATATGCTGGTGACAGTAAGGTCAAAAGAAAGAGAGGTGAATAAGCCAAAATTAGGGATCGTACCATCATTAAAATAATAGCTGTTTGCCCAGCTGATATAGACAGAGAGGCTATGCCGCGTAATGACGCATCCTTTGGGTGTACCGGTAGAACCGGAGGTATAGATCACATAGGCCGTGTGTTGCGGAGCAACCACATGTAATGGCAGTACCTCCTTCATCTCTTCTAATTGTACATCCAGCGCAATGATGGCGCCCTGGTAAAAATCCAGGCCAAAGAGATAATCTGTCTGAGTAAGTAAAACCGATATGCCCGCATCTTCCATAATATATCGCTGTCGTGCTGCGGGATAACCTGGATCAATCGGCACATAACAGCCTCCGGCTCTCAAAATGCCAAGGATGCTGATGATCATCATTGGGGAGCGGTCCAGGAGTATACCTATCCGCTGATCAGGGTCTACTTTATGATGGCTGATGAGATAAGCCGCCAGCCTGTCAGCCTTGTCTACCAGCTCCCTGTAAGATAGCCGTACATCCTTGTATTGAATAGCAGGATGATCTGCCTGGCGTATCGACTGTGCTACTATCATCTCCTCTACTGTAAGATATGTTGCCGGAGATATTGCAGACATACCGCTGAAGGTGTTTAACAGTTTATACTGCTCTGCTTCGTTTATACAATGAATGTCTTGTAGTTTTGTTGTAACCTCAGCGATGGCTTGCTGAATGATCTGGATGAGATTTTCCCTGATACTTTCTACCTGTTCATCCGCGTATACATTACGATTGTAGTCAAAACGGATAGTGAACTTTTCTGCCGGGAACACTGTGACGGTAAAATCAAAGCTATTCTGTCCGAATACATTTGCAGATACCATCCTAAGGTCTTTTGCACCGGATTGTACACTTTCTGCTATCAGCTCCTGTATAGGATAATTCTCAAACAAAATGATATGATCGAACAGTCCCTTTCCTAACGTTGACTGGGACTGGATTTCTGACAAATGTAAATGATGATGAGGCAGGCCTGTTATAAAGGATTGTTGTACGGACAATAACAGCTCTTTCACACTCATCTCCCCTTCCAGCTGCATACGCACTGGGATCGTGTTGATGAACAATCCTATCATCTCCTCTACACCTTCCAGCTCCGCAGGACGGCCTGATACGACTGAGCCATAGACCACTTCCTCCTGAGCACTATAACTCCCCAACAAGATGCCCCAGACTGTCTGCAGGAAGATATTCTCCGTGATACCCAGGCTCATGCATAATTCCCGAAGACCTGATCGTAACGGGGATGGTAAACTAAATCCCAGACTCCCGCCTGCAAAAACTCCCTTATCCCCTACTACCTGTTTTGGCAAGGCACTCA
>NZ_JBCNKH010000037.1:0-72230 GCF_039596135.1 Chitinophaga sp. | reverse complement strand
TGCGGTAGGTGTCTACTGCCACGATATATTCTAGTTGAACTGTAGTCATACACAAAAGTAACTGGATTCTCGTTAATAAAAACTCCCCGGAAATTATTGCTAATAATTCCCGGGGAGCGTGCAGCATCATGAAATGCTTATTTTAGAATATTCTGTATCGGTATTTGATCTTATCCGTATTGTTGTAAAGCTCCTTGATATTGATAGAAGCCTGGATTTCTTTCACTGCTTCATCCTTCAGGTTACGGAACTCAGACTGCTTGGCGTCAATAGTAGCTTTATCTGCCAGACCGTTATCCTGTGCAATCTTCAGCGCATTTGCTACTTTACCATAGTAAGAATCCAACAGTGTAAAGTATTCATTGTACAGGTTCTCAAAGCGTTTTGTCTGCAATACCAGGTCTTCCAGCTGGTTGTTCACCTCTTTCAGATTTGGATTTTCACGCAGCAGTGCTTCGTAATCGATCTTCTTACCTTTGGTATACTTAGTCTCCAGGTCGTCAAAGAACAACACTACTTTCTCTTTCTTAAAGTCAAAGAAGAAGTCATTCAGTGTTTCACCCAGCGACTTGTTACCACGCTGTGGCAGGTTAAATTTCAGTGCACTGGCGGTAAACATGATGTGATCATACAGGTTGTCGTGCAGCAGATTGAGCTGATCTTTGTTGAAGTTCAGCCCATATTCAAATTTATTGTTCGCATCGTTCAGCGCTGTATAATACACTACATATTTGTTCAGTTCTTTTTCAAACTCTTTCAGTGTCTGCTGATTGATTTCCTTGTTGTTGATGCTCACACTGTGCAGAAAGTTCATCACAGAGTTAGCAATCGCCAAAGGAGGAGTCAGCGAGGTAAAGCTCTGGAAGATAGGAGAAGCGATGATAGACTTGGTCGATTCTACAATCTTGGTGCTCTTTTCATCGTTCTTGTCTTTCTTACCTTTCAGTACTACTTTTTCTACCAGTTCTACAATACGGTCACTCAGAGAGAACCCCAGTTCTTTACTTTCAGGGTTGTTCAGTGAAGTGATGAATACATCGAGATTGTTGGTAGTGGTACGTGACTTGAGGTCAATAATTTTCTTGTTCAGCAGGTAATAAGTTTCGCTGGCATATACAATGTTGTTCCTGATCAGCTGGTACTTGGTAATGTTATCAATTTCCCGGCCCTGAAGTAACCCCTGTATAGCATTTGAATTAGCCTGATCACTATCCTGGATCTTTTGTAATTCTTCCATTATTCTGCGAATGGTAGTGTCCTGGCTCCTAACTTGTGGCATTACCACATTCTTTAACTCAGCGTTGGGATCCGTAGGTTGTTGTGCCATGGCCATTTTAGCGCCGGCAAGACAGATCAATAATAGTGTCAGATATCTCATAGAATTAAAATGCATGATATTGGCCTGATTTGATTTGCAAATTGTTCACTGTCAGGTACAATCTCCTCCTAAGGTTAAATCAATAACCAGCAGTTGAGACCTGTAAGTGAATTAGCATGCTATTAGTTAGCATATTTGGAACTATATCAACCTAAATGTTAAGAAAATATGGTGCCAAAATAGAATTTGGCACAAAGATAACAATTTATACTAAGTTGAAATTGTCAGTCTTTCAAGTACTTTCTTACCTTTGCGAGCAAATTATCCACTTTCATGCTGAATAATAAAAAGATAGTGGTGGTATTGCCTGCCTACAACGCTGCGTTAACACTGGAAAAGACTTACCACGAAATACCATTTGATATAGTGGATGACGTGGTGCTGGTTGATGACGCCAGTAAAGACGAGACCGTTGCTGTTGGAAAACGGCTGGGCATCCGACATATCATTCGTCATGACAACAACAAGGGTTATGGCGGGAACCAGAAATCCTGCTACAACAAAGCTCTGGAATTAGGGGCAGATATTGTAATCATGTTACACCCTGATTACCAGTATACTCCCAAGCTGATTGTCGCTATGAGTTCCATCATTGCAAATGATGTATATCCTGTAGTGCTCGGCTCAAGAATATTGGGAAAAGGGGCTTTAAAAGGTGGAATGCCAGGTTATAAGTACTTCTTTAACCGCTGTCTGACCCTGTTCCAGAACCTGCTCATGAACGAAAAACTGAGTGAATACCACACCGGTTACCGTGCATTTTCAGCGGTTGTACTCAGGGATATCAATTATATGGCTGACAATGACGATTTTATCTTTGATAATGAGATGTTGTCCCAGATCTTTATGAAAGGATATGAGATAGGGGAGGTAACCTGTCCTACCAAGTATTTTGAAGAGGCATCCAGTATCAACTTTAAAAGAAGCAGTATATACGGATTAGGGGTTTTGCGTGTATCATTGCAACACCGCCTGCATAAAATGGGCCTGATCCGGGCGAAAATTTATTAATCTGATGAATGTACAGTGGCAACTTGCTAAAAAATACCTGAATTACTACTTCACAGCCGGTAACCGGCATGATGTGCACTCTCCGTTTGTGTACACACTGATCGAAGAGGTACTGCGGGATAAAAGCCAACCTGCGGATTATAAAGCAGTGGAACAACTGCGGAAAGAGCTGTTGAAAAGTAATGAAACCCTGCAGGTAACCGACCTGGGTGCAGGCTCCTTGATGAATGCCGGCACTGAGCGGGCAGTAAGGGATATTACCCGGCATGCTGCCAAACCGCCTAAGTTCGGGCAGTTATTTTACAGACTCATAAAGTACTACAAACCCAGGTATTTGCTGGAACTGGGTACTTCTATGGGGCTCTCTACTTCTTATATGGCCAGGGCGGCAGCGCCGGACGCGAAAGTCTACACCATAGAAGGTTGTCCGAATATTGCAGCCAGGGCCGGGAAGAATTTTCAGTTACTGGGTTTGCAGAACATCACCCAGCGGATTGGGAATTTTGACCATGTGCTGGCAGGTGTGCTGGATGAGTTGCCACAGCTGGATTATGTATACATTGATGGTAACCACCGCTCTGTACCCACACTGGAATACTTTGAACAGTGCCTGGCCAAAGCGCATGACCATTCCATTTTTATATTTGATGATATTCACTGGACGGAGGACATGGAGAAAGCATGGAAAACGATCCAGGATCATCCGCGGGTTACATGCACGATCGATTTATTCTTTATCGGGTTGGTGTTTTTCCTGCCGGAAATGAAGATAAAACAACATTTTGTGTTGAAATATTAAGGGAAAGGGGATCATTCGATCCCCTTTTTTATTATTTTGGGTGTATAACGCTTAATTCCATGATGAAAATAGGTTGTACCCTGCTGCTATGTTTAATAGCAGTTTTTGCCAAAGCGCAAACCCCCGATTACAGCACATACAGTTACGAAGAATACATTCACCACGGTGATACCCTTCGTTACCGCATGCTCACACCTTTGCACTACGATATCCACAAAAAATATCCGCTTATCATATTCCTGCATGGATCAGGAGAACGTGGCCGTGACAATGCCGCACAACTCACACATGGCGGTGCCCTTTTTCTAAAAGATACTATCCGGGATAAATATCCTGCATTCGTCATCTTCCCGCAGTTGCCAAACGATTCTACCTGGGGACCGCTCGAACGTACAGATTCAGGTCGTATTTTCCCTGCAGATGCACCACCCACGGTACCTGGCAGACTGGTAGGAGAGCTGGTAGACAGCCTGAATAAAACAGGTAAAATTGATACGAAAAAGGTCTATATCGGTGGATTATCGCTGGGAGGTATGGGTACATTCGACCTGCTGGCACGCTATCCCCAAAAATGGGCAGCTGGCTTTCCGATCTGTGGTGCAGGCAACGTGGAAAACGCAAAGAAATTCAAAGCCATCCCGGTCTGGATATTCCATGGTGGTGCTGACCCGGTTGTACCTGTAGCAGGTTCAAGGGCATACTACGACGCATTGAAAAAACTGAAAGCGGAAGTGAAATATTCCGAATATCCGGGTGTAGGGCACAATAGCTGGGACAATGCATTTGCCGAACCGGATTTAGTACCGTGGTTACTCTCGCACAAGCGTAAATAAAAAAATAAACGCCCCGACTTGACCGGGGCGTTTTTCCACTCTGCACAGGATTTGAATTGTTAACTATTTCAGGGACGCGATTGCAGCTTTTGCAGCAGCAATTGTTTCGTCCAGGTCTTCGATTGTCAAAGCATTACTTAGGAACCAGCTTTCGAATGCAGAAGGAGGCAGGTAAATACCTTTTTCCAGCATAGCATGGAAGAAGCGCCTGAATAATTCGTTGTTTGCGCCGGAGGCTGCATCAAAATCAATAATTGGATATTCTGCGAAATGCACACTCAGCATTGAACCAATGCTATTTACCTGATGAACGATGCCAGCCGCATTAAATACTGATTGTAAACCACCTGAGAGGTATGCTGTTTTTTCTGCCAGTTGCCGGTAAATGTCAGGATTGTCGTTTAACGTCTGCAACAGTGTATAACCAGCTATCATGGCTATAGGATTGCCGCTCAATGTTCCAGCCTGGTAGACTTTACCAGCTGGTGCTACATTTTCCATGATTTCCTTACGTCCGGCGAAGGCACCTACAGGCATCCCTGCGCCAATTATCTTGCCAAAGGTAACCAAATCTGCTTTAATATTGAACAGTTCCTGTGCACCTCCTCTGGCCAAACGGAAACCCGTCATTACCTCGTCGAAGATGAGCAGTATATTATGTTCATCGCAGATGTAACGAAGGCCATCCAAAAAACCTTGCTGGGGGAGGATACAGCCCATGTTGCCCGCCACCGGTTCTACGATGATAGCTGCTATCTGATCAGGATATTCCTTCACCAGATTTTCCACAGCCGGTAAATTATTGTAAGGAACGGTCAACGTATCTTCTGCAACAGTTTGCGTAACGCCCGGCACAGATTGTATACCCAAAGTGGCCACTCCGCTGCCCGCATTCACAAGAAATGCATCGGCATGACCATGGTAGTTACCAGTGAATTTGATGAACTTATTGCGGCCGGTAAAACCCCTTGCCACACGCATAGCCGACATACAGGCTTCTGTACCTGAATTCACCATACGCACCATCTCAATATTCGGTACCATGCTCACGATCAGCTCCGCAATCTTAGTTTCCAGTTCTGTCGGCGCACCGAAAGAAGTAGAATAGCCTGCATATTCCTGGATGGCTTTTACTACTGGTTCATAGGCATGACCCAGGATCATAGGTCCCCAGGAATTGATATAATCAATATACCTGTGGCCATCTACATCGTAGAGGTAAGCCCCCTTGGCGCTCTTCATGAAAACGGGGGTACCGCCTACACTTTTGAATGCGCGTACAGGAGAGTTTACACCACCGGGAATGACATTTTTAGCTTGGTCGAAAAGTTTCTTGCTTTGCTCGTACATGGTAGTTAAGCTGTTTATTGTAATAATTTAGCTGCGTCTTTCGCAAAATAGGTAGCTATCAGGCTGGCTCCCGCACGCTTTATGCTGGTCAGTGTTTCCAGTATGGTTTTGTTTTCATCCAGCCATCCTTTTTGTGCAGCTGCTTTGATCATGGCGTACTCTCCACTTACATGGTAAGCACTGATGGGTACATGTACATGATCTTTCAGTATCCGGATGATGTCCAGGTAAGCCAGTGCTGGTTTTACCATTACAATATCCGCGCCCTGTTCTATATCCTGCATGGTTTCCAGGATGGCTTCGGTGGAGTTCGCATAATCCATCTGGTAGGTTTTCTTATCCCCAAAACCGGGTGCAGAATCCAGTGCATCGCGGAACGGACCATAGAAACAGGAAGCATATTTGGCACTATAGGCCATGATACCTGTTTTAGTAAAATTATTTGCTTCCAGTATATTGCGGATTGCCAGGATACGGCCATCCATCATATCGCTGGGTGCTACAAAGTCAGCACCAGCCTGTGCATGGCTCAGGCTCATGCGGGTCAGTACTTCTACAGTAGCATCGTTTACGATCTGTTCATTCTCTACGATGCCATCATGGCCGTAAATGGAATAAGGATCCAATGCTACATCCGTCATCACTACAATACCGGGTACAGCCTCCTTGATGGCTTTGATACTACGCTGCATCAATCCATCGGGGTTTACCGCTTCTGTACCTTTATTATCTTTCAGGTTGTCAGGAACCATTACGAACAGCAATACACTCTTAATACCCAGGCTCCACAGTTCTTTTACCTCAGTCACGATCAGATCCAGTGAATACCGGAAATATCCCGGCATGGAAATGATTTCTTCTTTTACGTTTTTCCCCTCTACAATGAATAAGGGGGCAATGAAATCGCTCGGCCTTAAAATCGTTTCCGCAACCATAGCACGTATGGCGGGCGTAGCTCTCAAAATTCTGTTACGGCGAATCATAATATCTCTGTTTTTGTAGTTAGCAATTTAAGCCCATTCACGGGGTTGCAGGTATTCCACCAATTTGGCTTCAGCACTACCTGGTTCCGGGTGATAATCGTACTCCCAGCGGGCCCTGGGTGGTAAGCTCATTAAGATAGATTCAATTCTGCCATTGGTTTTGAGGCCGAATAAGGTGCCCCTGTCATGGATCAGGTTGAATTCTACATAGCGACCTCTCCTGTATTCCTGCCAGTCTTTATGGGCAGTGGTGTAAGGTAAGTCTTTTGTCTTTTCCACGATTGGCAGATAAGCTGGCAGAAAGGCTTCGCCGGTAGCTTTGGAGAAGCGGTATAAATCTTCAGCTGTTCTGCTGGCATCAGGGCGGAGGTAGTCGTAAAAGATACCGCCTATGCCACGCGTTTCATTGTTACGATGCTTGTTTACAAAGTATTCATCGCATTGTTTTTTATAGAGCGGATACAATGCTGTACCAAAAGGATCGCAGGCATTTTTGAAAGTGCGATGAAAGTGTTTTCCATCTTCTTCATCCAGGTAATAGGGGGTAAGATCAGCACCACCGCCAAACCAGCTATCCTTTATATTACCCTGCGCATCGTATAGCTCAAAGTAGCGCCAGTTGGCATGTACAGTAGGTACATAAGGATTGAGCGGGTGGATCACGAGCGAGATACCACAGGCCATAAACTGGCCTTCGGTCACCCCAAACTGTTTCGCCATTACTTCAGGCAATTGCCCTTCTACCACAGAGGTGTTTACACCCCCTTTCTCAAACACATTGCCATCTGCAATCACGCGGGTTTTACCACCACCGCCACCGGGGCGTTCCCAGCGATCTTCGCGGAAGGTGGCTTTCCCATCAATCTTTTCCAATGCTGCACAGATATCATCCTGCAGCTGGTGTATAAAAGGAATGAATTTTTCTTTAACGCTCATTAGTACGCTTTTACAGTCTCAACAAATGCTTTTGCGTGGTCTACAGGAACGTTTGGCAGAATGCCATGTCCCAGGTTGGCGATGTGCCGGTGGCCACCAAAGCTTTTCAGCATGTTTTTCACTGCTTTTTCGATTTCCGGGATCGGCGCCAGTAATTTGGCAGGATCAAAATTACCCTGCAAAGTTACGTTTGGACCTGCAAATTGTCTTGCAAGTTCCGGTTTGATACACCAGTCTATACCGAGGCCATGGGCGCCGGTTGCAGCCATTTCTTCCAGTGCGAACCAGGCTCCTTTTGCAAAGAGAATGGTAGGGCACACATCTTTCAGGGCAGCTACGATCTGTCGCATGTATTGGAGAGAGAAAGTTTCGAAATCTTCAGGGCTCAGCATTCCACCCCATGAATCAAAGATCTGAACGAGGTCAGCACCGGCTTTTACCTGTTCTTTCAGATAGATGATAGTGGTGTCTGTGATCATTTGCAGCAGCTGATGCGCTACAGCTGGTTGCTGATAGCAGAATTGCTTGGCACCATCGAATGTTTTGGAGCCACGGCCCTGTACCATATAGCACAGCAGGGTCCATGGTGCACCTGCAAAACCGATCAGCGGCACAGCACCGTTCAGTGCCTGTTTGGTCATGCGCAGGGCATCGAATACATAACCGAGTTTATCATTTACATCAGGAACGCATACTCTTTTCATATCGTCCAGGGTTCTGATCGGATCCGGTAAAATAGGGCCGGTTTTTTCGATCAGTTGTACTTCGAGGCCCATGGCCTGTGGAACAACGAGGATGTCGGAAAAGATAATGGCAGCATCCACACCTACCTGGTGTACGGGCATTACAGTGATTTCTGTAGCCAGTTCAGGTTTCATACAGCGTTCAAAGAAGGAATATTTTTCCCGCAGCTTGATATAGTCAGGGAGATAACGGCCTGCCTGGCGCATCATCCATACGGGTGTACGTTCCGTTTTTTCTCCGCGTAAAGCTCTCAGCAAAAGGTCATTCTTTAATGCACTCATTAGTCTCAGTTATGATTGTTAAAATAAGTTATTGCAGTTTGTATCAGTTGTGCGGCAGCAGGTTTGCCGGGATTGACAACGATATTGCCGGTATATTGTTGCAGTGCCTGTGCGGTGGTGTTGCCGATGGCAAAACAAATAGTATGATCTTCCGTTTTATTCGCAGCAAAGAAGCTGTGAACGCCGCTGGGGCTAAAAAAAAGAATACCATCAAAATTCCCTGAAAAAGAAGGGGTCACGGCGATGGTTTCATACACAACTATTTCCTTCAGTTCAATACCTCGTTGCCTGAGCAGGTCAGGCAGTTCATCACGGCGCTGGTTACCACAAAAAAACAACACAGCTGGGCTATCAATTTGTGCTGCCAGTGCAGCTGCATCATGGGCTGTGGCTAAGACGGCGGCCTGTGGAAAGGCAGTTTTCACAGCTTCCAGTGTAGCGCCTGCCAGGCAGTAAACCTGTGTTGGTTGTGCAAAGTCCTGTATACTGGTCACAGCATGCGCACTGGTAAATACACAGACACTATCAGTTTGTAACAGATCTCTGATCTCTTCCTTTAATGTAGTGGTGATAACAGGCTGTATCCGGATAAATGGTTGTACAGTGATCTCAAAGCCTTGTTCGGCGGCCGATTCCAGCAGTGGTGCCGGCAGATCTTTTGTACTTAATATGCGGTAATTACCTTGCATTTTTAATTTGTGCTACGATTTTATCCCCTCCTTGTGCGAGAATCTTTTCAGCAGCGCTTTTACCAATAGATGCCGCCTCGGCTAAAGGAGCACTGCTATCCACTTTTAGCAATTGATCCCCATTCAGGCTGCACAGCTCACCACTAAATTCTACCACTCCATCTTTAATAGCTGCATACGCACTGATCGGCGTGGTACAGCCACCCATCAGCGTACGTAAAAAATCGCGTTCTATGCGTGTGCACAATGCAGTAGATACATCATTCAGTGCTTCCAGTGCCTGATGGCAGTAATCATCATTTTCACGGCATACGGCAACTACCGCTCCCTGTGCAGGTGCCGGCAGCATCCAGTCAATTTCTACAGAAGTAACAGGTCGTACTCCAATTCTTTCCAGGCCGGCAGCGGCAAAGATGGCGCCATCCCACTGTTCATTTGCCAGTTTATGCAGGCGTGTATTCACATTGCCCCGCAGGTTATGCAGCTGATGCTGTGGATATTTGCGCAACCACTGTGCTTTGCGACGTACGCTACTGGTAGCAATATTTGCAATGTAACCCGGTTGGTCCAGGAAGGCAGTATCTGTTTTATATACCAGCAGATCCTTTACAGGGCCCCTTTCGAGTACAGCGCCCTGTATAATACCTGTAGGCAGTTGAGTGGGAACGTCTTTGAGAGAATGTACGGCAATATCAATCCGGCCGTTCAGCAATGCGATATCAAGGCTTTTTGTAAATATACCCTGTACGCCTATCTCATACAGTGGAGTGACGAGGTCTATATCGCCTTCGCTTTTTATGGGCACCAGCACAGTGGTGTATCCCTGTGCTTCCAGGAGGTCTTTAACTTTATTAGCCTGCCACAGTGCGAGCTGGCTTTCCCGTGTGCCGATCTTAATTTCTTTACTCATTATGATTAATCCTGCTTAACTCCTGCCTCAAATATATCGTTGATCATGGAGATGTACTGATCACTTTTATCAGTTTCCCGGCGCACTTTTCCAGCCATCAGGTTGATCATTTTCTGGATGATACGCGACGAGACAGCTTCCATATCTTCCAGTTTATATTGTGCACCGTTTTTTTGCTGTTGAATTTCTTTGGTATGAATTTCCTGCAGCTTATCTTTTACGGCTTTGAGTACCACTGCATGCTTGCGCATTTTGTACCAGTAGAGGAACTCGTTCATATGCTCTTCGATAATAGCGAGTGCTTTTGGCACTTCCTGCTGGCGCATCTGCAACGTTTCGTCCTGTATCCGGGACAGTTCGTCTACATTTACCAGTGAGATCTGGGGGAGTTCACTAACTTCCGGTGCCACATTGAAAGGAATAGAGAGGTCAATAATCAGCTTAGGACCTGATCCTTCAAAGTGTTGTTTAAGGATATTGGGTTCCGGTGCATTGGAGGCGACCAGGATAATATCTGCCCTGTTCAGCTCTGCTGCCAGGTTTTCGTAGGGGGCATGGCGCAGGCCATGCTGTCTTGCAAATTCTTCGGCAGTGGAGAGTGTTCTGTTTACCAGTGTCACATCCTGTACACCGAGGTAATCCATCATATTCTTGATGGTATTACGGCCTATTTTTCCTACACCTACCAGTAAAATCTTTTTATTGAGAATATCCGGCACTTTGTATTCCAGCATACGTACAGCGGCGAAGGCGACTGATACGGTGCCGGCACTGAGAGCGGTTTCATTTTTAATCAGTTTTGATACCTGCAGTACACTGTTTACAAGTCGCTCCTGGAAACCGCCAAGGCATCCATTGGTTTTCGCGAACTTTGTAGCATTGCGGATCTGACCGATTATTTCATAGTCACCCAGGATCTGAGAATCGAGACCGGTACCTACCTGGTACAGGTGCTTGATAGCATCTTCGCCTGATTTAACATAGGAAAGCTGGCTGAAGAGGTTGCAATCGCCATTTGTCTGGCGACACACCATTTCTACCAGTTGTTGTGGATCTTCAGCAAAGCCATAGATCTCTGTTCTGTTACAAGTGGAGAGTACGAACACGTCATCGAGGTACGCAGTTTTTGCCTGCTCGAGCAATTGCCCGTATTGTGCCTCATTGATAGCGAACGACCCCCTTATAGCTGCATCTGTCTTTTTATAGTTGATACCAACTATATGATAGTGGGCTATATCCTTTGATTGACTACCCTGCATTGTTTATTATAAGCTTCCGGTGCAAAAATACATTCATACGCTGCAACATCAGGCTTCAGGCTGTCATTAGTTAGTCATTTCCACTGATGGTGATCAGCATTAGCGGAAAAATGATTTTTATCAGTTTGTGCGCTAATTCTGATCAGATGGGCCTTAATCTGTTATTTCAACAATTGTATGACATTTTCAGGGCGCCAAACCTATTACATTTGCATCAATTTTTAAAGAGACGAATGGAAGCTAAATCTGATATAGGAATCATCCTGATGAACTTAGGTTCACCGGATTCTACGGCTGTACCCGATGTAAAGCGATATCTGAATGAATTTTTGATGGACAAAAGGGTGATCGATTATCCTTACCTGTTCCGTTTATTGCTGATCAAGGGTATCATAGTACCCCGGCGTGCACCGAAGTCCGCCGAGGCATATCAGTCTATCTGGTGGCCGGAAGGCTCTCCCCTGATCGTGCTGACAAAGCAGTTGCAGAATGCTGTACACCACGACCTGGATATGCCGGTAGAAATAGCCATGCGTTATGGTAATCCCTCCCAGGAAGCGGCCTACGAAAACCTGTTGCAGCAGAACCCGAACCTGAAGGAAGTGGTATTACTGCCACTGTACCCCCACTACGCCATGTCATCTTACGAAACGGCGGTAGAGCATGCGAAGAACGTATATAAAAAGAAGAAGTACCCGTTCAAACTCACGGTGGTACCTCCTTATTATAAAGAACCTGATTACATCAATGCGCTGGCAGAGAGCATGCGTCCTTACGTATCTAAGGACTTTGATCACCTGCTGTTCAGTTATCATGGCGTACCGGAAAGGCATATACACAAAGGCGACATCACAGGTAAGCATTGCCTGCAGGTAGCCGATTGTTGTCATGTAGATTCTCCGGCACATGAATTCTGTTATCGTCATCAGGTACATATTACTGCAGAACTGGTAGCCGAAAAACTGAAAATTCCACGTGACAAATGGAGTGTATCCTTCCAGTCCCGGCTGGGAAGGGAAGAATGGCTCAAGCCATACACTGCCACAAAATTGGAAGAGTTGCCAAAGCAGGGTGTAAAGCGCCTGCTGGTAGCTTGTCCGGCTTTCGTATCCGATTGCCTCGAAACGCTGGAAGAAATAGCGGTGGAAGGAAAGCATTCTTTTATCAGTAGTGGCGGAGATAGTTTCACTATGATCCCCTGTTTGAACATACACCCACTGTGGGTGCAGGCAATCGTGAAGTGGATGGGGGCATTGCAAGCCAATAATTAATCATGGATACACATCAACCTGTTATCATTGTAGGCGCCGGTATTGCCGGGCTAAGCATCGCCTACGAGTTACAGAAAAAAGGAATCCCTTATCAGATACTGGAGGCAGGAGATAAGGCCGGAGGCGTGATCCGCTCTTTGCATATCAATGGCTATGAGCTGGATGCAGGACCTAACTCTATTGGTGCTACGCCGGATACGTTGTCGTTTCTCACAGAAATCGGTTTAAAAGATGCAGTGATGGAAGCGACAGCTGCCAGCAAAAATCGTTTTCTTGTAAGAAACGGACAGCTGCATGGTATCTCGCCCAACCCGGTAAAGATTCTCAGCTCGAAATATGTAAGCGGTGGCGCCAAGTGGCGGTTGTTCACTGAAAGTTTCCGCAAAGCAGATAAAACAACACAGGAGGAATCTGTATCTTCTTTCGTGACCCGTCGCTTTGGTGCGGAGATCATGGAGTATGTGTTTGAACCGGTGTTGTCTGGTATTTATGCAGGTAATCCTGATAAGTTATCTATACAGGAAGTGTTGCCCATGTTACCAAAGTGGGAAAAGACCTATGGTAGTGTAACCAAAGGGATGATGAAGAGCAAAGGTGAAATGGGTGGCCGTAAGATCATCGCTTTCAAAGGCGGTAACCAGGTATTGCCTGAGCGCCTGGTATCCCTGTTGAATACCCCCATTAAACTGGGTTGTAAGGTAACGGGTATTACCCGGGGTACTACAGATTATATCGTGCAGTATGAAGAACATGGACAAACGCTGCAGCTGAATGCGGGTCATGTGATCCTATCCACACCATCTTATGCTACCGCAGGGGCGATTGCCGGCCTGGATGCAGGATTGTCTGCCACTTTAAAAGACCTGCATTATCCGCATATGGGTGTATTGCACCTTGGTTTTGGCAGTGAAGCAAAGGATAAGATTCCGGAAGGCTTTGGTTTTCTCGTACCACATGCGGAGAAAAAACATTTCCTGGGGGCCATTTGTAATTCAGCCGTATTCCCGTCAAGAGCGCCGGAAGGAAAGGTATTATTTACCGTTTTCGTAGGTGGTGCACAGCAGGAATCATTGTTTGACAGGATGGGTGCTGCACAATTGCAGGAAACCGTGATCAAAGAATTCATGGAATTGCTGGGATTGACCACTCCCCCTGAATTGCAGAAATTCAGTGAGTTGCAGAAAGCCATTCCACAGTTGAATGTAGGATTTGCAGTGACGAGGGAACAGATTAAAACATTTGAACAAAAGTACCCGGGAATCATAGTGGCGGGGAATTATGTGACGGGAGTTTCCATACCGGGAATTATATCAGGAGCAAAGGACATTGCAGCCCGCATTTAAATAAAAGAATTTTCTAAAAAAAAAGATCCTGCCAGCGGCAGGATCTTTTTTTTAGAAGAGGTTTGCATTTTGCCTGCGGCGGGAATAAATTGTTTCGATAGCGTTTTTGTTTATGGCAAAAAGAACCGTAAATTCAGTACATAAATTCCACTGAATGATCATAGGGGTTCTAAAAGAACGGCTACCAGAAAAAAGGGTTTCTTTAGTACCGGACATAGTAAAGCAGCTGGGAAAACAGGGCGTAACTGTTTGGGTAGAACCAGGTGCGGGCGCAGCCGCTTTTTATGCCGATGATACCTATATACAGGCCGGGGCCGCTGTCAGGTCCAGGGCCGACATCCTGCAACTTTCTGACCTGGTATGCAGCATACAGATTCCGGAAGACTGGCAGTTACTCCGGGCCGGCACTACCTTAGCAGGTGTTTATCAACCATTGTATCACCACGAATTAATGCAGCAATGGGCTGCACATCCACTCACTACTTACAGTCTTGACAACATACCCCGAACTACCCGCGCACAATCGATGGATATACTGAGCTCACAGGCTAACATTGCCGGTTACAAAGCGGTATTGGTGGCAGCAGTCTCGTATGGCCGTTATTTTCCCATGTTTATGACTGCGGCAGGCAGTATTGCACCTGCCAAAGTATTGATCCTGGGCGCCGGTGTAGCCGGGTTACAGGCCATTGCCACCGCACGCAGACTGGGCGGAGTAGTCGAAGTATTCGATACCCGACCGGCGGTGCGGGAAGAAGTGATGAGCCTTGGCGCTAAATTCATTGCCGTAGCAGGTGCTGCCGATGCCTCGCAGGCAGGCGGTTACGCAGTAGAGCAATCCCCGGAATATAAACAACAACAGGAACTCCTGATCGCCGCCAGCATCGCCAAAGCAGACATCGTTATCACTACTGCACAGATACCGGGAAAACGCGCACCGCTACTGGTGACAGAAACCATGATCAACAGTATGCGTCCCGGTAGTGTGATCGTAGACCTGGCCGCAGCTACAGGTGGCAATACCGCCTTCACCAGGGACCAGGCCACCATCCTGCACAATGGCATTACCATCATCGGCGACTCCAACCTCGCAGCCAGCATGCCGGCCGATGCCAGTAAACTGTATGCTAAAAATGTATTCAACTTCCTGCAGCTACTGATCAAAGAAGGCCAGTTAATCAACAATCTGCAGGACGATATCGTAAAAGGCACCTGTATTACACACGAAGGAGCAGTGATCAGTGAAAGACTGCAGGCAGTATTAAAATAATAGCACAATGGACATGCTTTCGTTTTTCGAACAACATATGGAGATGACCTATGTGGTGATCCTCTCCGTTTTCCTGGGTATAGAAGTCATTTCCCGGGTACCGTCGGTATTGCATACACCACTGATGAGTGGTGCCAATGCTATTCATGGTGTGGTGATTATCGGTGCCATCATCGTGATGGGAGAGGCGGAGAAAGATAATTACCTCGCACTGATCTTAGGGTTCCTGGCTGTTATACTGGGTACACTGAATGTAGTCGGTGGTTTTGTGGTCACAGACCGTATGCTGGAAATGTTCAAGTCAAAGAAAAATAAGTAGCCCATGTTATCATTGATCTATCTGATTGGCGCTGTTACATTTATTGTTGGTCTGAAAATGTTAAGCCACCCCGCCACTGCCCGCAAAGGCAACCTGATAGCCGCGGGTGGGATGACTATCGCTATACTGGGTACCATCTTTTTGTATACGCGCAATGGGGAACCCCTGCATAATTTTTGGTGGATAGCAGGCGGATTATTAATAGGTGGGGTAATCGGATTGGTATCGGCAAAGAAAGTGAAAATGACAGCGATGCCGGAGATGGTGAGTTTGTTCAATGGAATGGGTGGTGCCTGTGCGGCATTGATTTCAGTAGTGGAATTTGAGCATGTAAATACAGAAACCAAAAGCCTACATTTACTCATCATCTTTGCCGGATTGATTATAGGAAGCGTATCATTTGCAGGATCAGTGATTGCATGGGGAAAACTAAATGGTAAGATCAAAGACATCGCCTTTAAAGGGCAGCATATTTACAATATATTATTGCTGGTAGTCATTGTAAGTGTCACGGCATTCGTGATAGGGGTGCAACCGGTTACGATGGTGTGGTGCATGGTGGCAGTGTTGTTGTTATCGCTGTTATACGGAGTGTTTTTTGTGTTGCCCATAGGAGGGGCAGATATGCCGGTGGTGATATCATTATTGAATTCTTTTACAGGCGTGGCAGCGGCTTGTGGCGGTTTTTTGTACAATAACCCGGTGATGCTGACAGGTGGTATACTGGTTGGTTCTGCAGGTACGATTTTAACAATACTCATGTGTAAAGCCATGAACCGTTCCCTGAAGAATGTATTGATTGGCAGTTTTGGTGGGGGGGCTACAGCCAGTAGTAATAAAGAACAGGGAGCCTATCGGGAAATTGGATTGGCGGATGCAGCTGTGGTGATGGCTTATGCACACAAAGTAATGATCGTGCCCGGGTATGGATTGGCGGTAGCACAGGCACAGCATGCCTGCCATGAACTGGAAGTATTGCTGGAAGGAAAAGGAGTAGAAGTAAAATATGCCATTCATCCGGTGGCGGGAAGAATGCCGGGACATATGAATGTGCTGCTGGCAGAAGCAGATGTACCCTATGAGAAATTGCTGGAAATGGAACAGGCCAATCCTCAGTTCAATACAACAGATGTAGTGTTGATATTAGGTGCCAATGATGTAGTTAACCCGGCGGCAAAAAGTGATCCTGCCAGCCCTATTTATGGTATGCCTATACTGGAAGTGGAAGGTGCCAAAACAGTGATCGTAAATAAAAGAAGTATGAAGCCGGGCTACGCCGGCATTGAGAATGAATTATTTTTCAGACCAAAGACGGCGATGTTGTTTGGAGATGCGAAAGCCGTGATGCAGCAGTTGATTGCTGAGATAGCGCAGGTGTAAGTACCTGCAACTGCCGGCACCCATTTAAATTTATCTGCGTCCATCATACCTTTATTTTCAGTATTTTGCCTCAAAAAGCGGGTTGGAGCTTCCAAAAAAATTTACTGATAGTCTGATTTCGCTGCCTGAAATGGATTTGGCAGCTTTTTTGCGTGTACATGCGGCGGAAGAAAAGGTAACTTCGCTGCGTATCAATCCGAACAAGATAAAGGATAAGAACACGACGGAAACAATATTGGAAGAACTGGCAGCCAGGGGGTATAGCCGGGTTCCATGGACGACTGACGGGTATTATATGGCTGAAAGGCCGTCTTTTACATTTGATCCATATTTTCACGCAGGGGCCTACTATGTACAGGAAGCTTCTTCCATGTTCCTGGAACAGGTATTACGGCAGGCATGTGACCTTACTGCTACCCTCAGAGTGTTGGACCTCTGTGCAGCACCGGGTGGCAAGTCCACACTGTTACAATCCCTGATCAGCCCGGAGAGCCTGTTGGTATCCAATGAAGTGATCAAAACCCGGGCAGCGCTACTGGGAGATAATATTACGAAGTGGGGTGCTGCCAATGTGGTAGTCACTAACAATGATCCGAGGGACTTTGGCAGGTTGCCGGGTTTCTTCGATGTGATGGTGGTAGATGCGCCTTGTTCAGGTTCAGGGCTGTTTCGCAGGGAACCGGAGGCGATCAGTGAATGGTCAGAAGAAAATGTGATGCTGTGTAGTCAGCGACAGCAAAGGATCCTGGCCGATGCCATGCCGGCGCTGAAAGAGGGTGGAATCCTGATCTACGCCACCTGCTCTTACAGCAGGGAAGAAGATGAGGAAATCATGGACTGGTTACAGGCTAACTTTGAGCTGGAAAATATACCGGTGCTATTGCAACCAGACTGGCACATTGTAAAAACCGCTGCAGAAGGATATCGTTTTTATCCTGATAAAGTAAAGGGAGAGGGATTCTTTATCACCTGTTTCCGCAGAAAGTCAGGCGAAGAATATAATGCTAAGAAACAACGGAATACACTCACAGCAGTTGACAAAAAAGACAGGGAAAAGGTAGCACCCTGGTTACAGGATAGTGAAGGCATCTATATGATGGCACACCAGGGAGAGGTACTATTATTCCCGGAAATAATGCAACCAGCTGTTTCCGTATTGCAGCAGCACTTATATTTGCGAAAAGCCGGGGTGAAGGCTGGCCAGTTAGCCGCAAAGGAACTGATACCCGATCACCAGCTGGCCATGAGCCCCCTGGTGGCCAGCGATGTGCAAAAAGTAACATTGACCCGTGAGCAGGCATTGAAATACCTGAGAAAAGAAGATCCTGCAATTGCTGTCGGTATAAAAGGATGGGCATTAATGCAATATGGAGGAATGTCGCTGGGCTGGGCCAAGGTATTGCCAAACCGTATCAATAATTATTATCCTAAAGAACTCCGTATTCTGAAAGAAATTCAGGCTTGAAAATCCGTTTAGGTTTCAAACCTAAAATATTTATAATTTAGTTGCCCGAAAGGTATAAACAGCGAAGTATGGTAAAATCGTTCATGACATTAGCAGTACTTGTATTATCAGTAGCAGGCGCACATGCACAGGATATTATCCAGGTGCAGGGCACTTCTCCTGACTTGTATGTATTGCATACGGTGAAAAAAGGTGAAACTTTATATAGCCTGGGCAGGACATTTAGTCTGCCTATCAAGGATATAGCTGCGGAGAATAACATCTCTGCCGATAAAGGTCTGCAGCTGGGGCAGAATGTCAAAATCCCGCTGAATAGTTCGAACTTCTCCCAGAAGGCGGATGCCGCAAACAGTGGTGCGCCATTGTATCATAAAGTAGAAGCCAGTGAAACATTGTATCGCCTGAGCCTCAATCATAACAAGGTGCCGCTGGATAATATCCGCCGCTGGAACAATATGACCGGCGATGGATTGAAGAAGGATACTTATGTGATTGTCGGTTACCTGAAAGGTAGTGGTGGTGGAGCAGTAGCACATACGCCTGCACCAACTCCGGCTCCGGCTAACAATACGCCAGCACCAGTAAATAACACACCAGCTCCTGCGCCAGTGAATAACACACCTGCTCCGGCCCCGGTTAGTACCAACAATCCGGCACCTCCGAAAGAGACTACGCCTGCACCGGCTAATAATACGCCTGCGCCAGTGAATAATACACCAGCTCCTGCAGAGACCACGCCGTCCAAACCAGTAACTACCTCAGGTGCTACATTTGAATCACTGTATTTACAGCAGACCAGCAATGGTAAAAATGCAACTACTGAAAAAGGCCCTGGTGGCTGGTTCAAGAGCAATGCTGCTGCCGGAAAATATTATGCTTTGCACAATACAGCGCAGAGAGGAACGATTATTAAAGTAACCAACCCACTGAATGGTAAATACATCTATGCGAAAGTATTGGAGACCATTCCGCAGATCAAGCAGAATGCCGGTTTGATTATTAAACTGAGTGATTCAGCGTTGGAGGCATTGGGTACAAATGATCCGAAGTTCTATTGTGAATTGAGCTACGAAAACTAATTTAGAGAAAGCTTATTGCTTTTGCGACAGCAAAAGCAATAAGCTTTCTCCCTGCAAAAAAAAAGACTTCATCTTCGATGAAGTCTTTTTTTTTGCTTATTAATTCGCTCTGAATCCTCGTAAGAAAGCCTCAATATCCATCCGCTTCTTCCCCTCTATCTGTATCTCCACCAAACTCAAATACCCATCACTCGCCGCTATCTTCAAATAACTCTTCCCATCCGTCACAAACTCTCCAGGCGCTACCGAAGGCGTCGTCTTTTCTTTCAGTGCCTTAAAAATCTTCACACTCTTCCCCTGCAAGATAGTCCACGCCGTAGGATAAGGACTCAATCCCCTTACGAGATTATAAATATGATCAATAGAATCTTCCCACTTAATCTGGCAATCCTCCTTAAAGATCTTTGGCGCATGCTTAATATCTTCTGCTTTCATCTGCGTCTGCGGAGTTTCATGTACATCACCCGCAGCAATCGCCCGCACCGTTTTTAGCAGTAGTTCAGCCCCTGTAGCCATCAACGCATCATGCAGTTCTCCCGCCGTCTCATCTTCCCGAATCGGCACTGCCTGGCTAAACATCACATCACCCGTATCTATCTCATGTTGTAACTTAAAAGTCGTTACACCAGATTCTTTTTCTCCATTGATAATGGCCCAGTTGATCGGTGCAGCCCCTCTATAATTAGGCAGCAGCGAACCATGTACATTGATAGTTCCTAACCTCGGCATATCCCACACTGCCACCGGCAGCATACGGAACGCCACTACTACCTGCAGGTCTGCTTTCAATGCACGCAACTCTTCCAGGAACTCCGGGTTCTTCAGCTTCTCTGGCTGTAATACACGTAACCCCTTACTCACAGCATACTTCTTCACCGCGCTCTCCTGCAGCTGTAACCCACGTCCAGCCGGCTTATCCGGCGCCGTAACCACCCCTACTACATTAAATCCATTCTGTACCAGGATATCCAGTGATGCCACTGCAAAATCCGGTGTACCCATAAATACGATCCTAAGAGAATCACTCTGCATATAGTAAATATTTCTTCCTGATAGTTTTAAAATGACTCAAAGCCGGTTCCCAGCTCTGACGGATAGCAGCTTCGCTCAATCCCTGTTTGATTTGTTGCTGCAAGGTAGTATTCCCTGCCAATCTGTTGAAACTGCTGATAAAAAATTTATCCTTATTGGGGAACAACTGATAAGCCTGAATGAGCCATTTGAGTTGCACCTGGTTGCCCATCTTTGCCCTGCTCTCTGATGGCGTACCTGTCAGGTTGTATCCATAGCAGGTTATATCCTTCAGTGGAGGTTCTTTCGCCCCTTCTGTGCTGTGTGGTGTAAAGGAATACAAATTCTTGGGAAACTCAGGGCTGCCAAACACCTGGAAAGGCAGATCTGTACCTCTGCCCAGGCTCAGTGCAGTGCCTTCAAAGAGGCATGTGCTGGGATAGAGGTAAATAGCTGCCATGTTAGGCAGATTGGGAGAGGGTTTCACCGGCAATTCATAATACGTATGGTGATCATACTGCTCACAGGTGATCACGGTCAATTTACATTGCACACCATTCTTCAGCCATTTTTCCCCGTTCAGGAGTTTGGCATATTCACCTACAGTCATACCATGTACAATGGGAATCGGTTGCATGCCTACAAAAGAGCGGAGGGCAGTATCCAATACAGGGCCATCTACATAGTGACCATTTGGATTGGGTCTGTCGAGTACAATAAGCGGTTTATTATTTTCGGCGGCAGACTCCATCAGTTCCTGCAGGGAGGAGATGTAAGTATAAAAACGACAGCCAACATCCTGTATATCAAAGATGAGGATGTCAACATCTTTGAGATCACTGGCATCAGCTTTACGATGTTTGCCATAGAGCGATACAATGGTGAGGCCGGTAGCCGCATCTTTGCTGTTGCCTATTTTTTCGCCTGCGTCTGCTTTGCCCCTGAAACCGTGTTCAGGGCTGAAAATCTTTACGATATTCACCTTTAGTTTCAATAGGGAATCTACCAGGTGAGTGTTGCCGATAGTGGCTGTCTGATTGACCAGCAGGGCGACTCTTTTGCCTTTGAGCAGGGGAAGGTATGCTGTAGTGCGGGCTGCCCCTGTGGTAACCTGTGCTTTTGCGGGCAGCAGGAGAGCCGCAGAAATAATGAAGGAGAGGAGGAATTTATACATAGGATCAAAAATAGTAAAATTTAGAGGCTAAATTTCCTATAATGCAGACAGAATGCACCTGAACACTTGGCACTTTAATCATTTTTCTTACCTTGCAGGTAATAAGATTCCTAAACACTTAACAATTTATTTTTATGCAAGCAGTTAAAAACGGAGATACGGTGCGTGTGCATTATCATGGCCGTCTGACCAACGGAACTACATTTGATTCTTCCGAAGGCAGAGACCCGCTGGAGTTTCAGGTTGGCGCCGGTATGGTTATTAAAGGCTTCGACAGTGGTGTGGTGGATATGAAACCAGGCGATAAGAAGACTTTGAACATTCCCGTTGAAGAGGCTTACGGTCCAAAGAACGAGGAGTTGATCATGGATTTCCCTAAGCAGAATATTCCGGAAGACCTGAATCCCCAGGTAGGTATGGAACTGCAGATGAGCAATCCTCAGGGTCAGGTATTTCCTGTGAAAGTGACTGCCATCAGCAGCGAATTCATCACCCTGGATGCGAACCATCCACTGGCTGGTGAACCATTGGTCTTTGATATTGAACTGGTAGAGATCGTATAATCAAGGATATTAAAAGAAAAAGGGTGTTTATCTTATGGTAAACACCCTTTTTCTTTTAATATGGATTTGTATTTTTCTTTCATTTCTTCCATGCAGGAAGCGCATAGGCAACCTGAATAGTTTTGAGCTATGTAGGTGCGTTCTTCTTCTGTAAGAGTTACTGCCTGGCATTGGCAACGAAGAATAGTGCCGACCCGGCATTCGAATGTTTTGTTGCAGCGTGGACAGCTGATTGTTTCGTGTTCTGCCATAGCTTAAAGATACGAAAATATAGCGATTGTCTGTAACCCTTGCTCCGCAAGAGTTACAGACAATCGCACGCCCACTTTATGGAACAGTTTCGCTGTTCCATAAAGTGGGTTCAATCAAACTGGTTGCTTAATTGCAATCCTCATCTGCTGCGCAGCAGTCACCATATTCCGCAAAGCCTGTTCCGTCTCCGGCCACTTCCTTGTTTTTAAACCGCAATCCGGGTTTACCCAGATATTCCTTGCAGGTAATAACTGCGCCGCTTTTTCAAGCAATGCCGTCATTTCCGCCACGGTCGGTACTCTCGGCGAATGAATATCATACACCCCAGGCCCAATTTCATAAGGATACCTGAATGTTGAAAACACCTCCAACAATTCCATTTGTGATCTTGATGTTTCAATTGTAATCACATCTGCATCCATCGCTGCAATGCTATCAATGATATCATTAAATTCTGAATAGCACATATGTGTATGAATCTGCGTCGCATCTTCCACGCCGGAAACCGCTACCCTAAAGGCGCGTACAGCCCATTCCAGGTATGCTCCCCAATCCGCCCGGCGCAGTGGTAAGCCTTCCCTGATAGCAGGTTCATCTACCTGTATCACCCGGATACCTGCCCGTTCCAGGTCGTTGACTTCATCCCTGATGGCAAGTGCAATCTGTAAGGTCGTGGTAGCACGTGGCTGATCATCTCTCACAAATGACCATTGTAAAATCGTTACAGGCCCTGTCAGCATGCCTTTCATGGGTTGCCTGGTCAGCGATTGTGCATAGCTGCTCCAATCTACTGTCATTGGTGCCGGGCGTGATACATCTCCATAAATGACCGGTGGTTTTACACATCGTGAACCATAACTCTGTACCCAGCCATTCTTCGTAAATGCAAATCCTTCCAGTTGTTCACCAAAATATTCCACCATATCGTTCCGCTCAAACTCCCCATGCACCAATACATCCAGCTGCAATCGCTCCTGTAACTGTACTGATTCCCCAATCGCTTTCCGGATCGCTGCATCATATGCCGATGGTGTGATCACTCCTTTCTTTACATCTGCCCGCAGTTTACGGATATCTTCTGTCTGCGGAAATGAGCCGATGGTGGTAGTAGGAAACAACGGTAATTTCAGCACTGCTTCCTGTGCCTGCTGCCGGATGGTAAACTCGCTTTTACGATGGGCATCGCTATCTGTCAATGCTGCCAGACGGGCTTTTACAGCTGGTTTGTGAATGATATCTGCCGTGGCTCTTGCCTGCATAGCTGCTTTATTGGCTGCTAATGCAGCAGTATCTCCTGATTTCAGATCACCCAGCTCAT
Organism: Chitinophaga sp.; assembly: GCF_039596135.1. Taxonomy (GTDB): domain Bacteria; phylum Bacteroidota; class Bacteroidia; order Chitinophagales; family Chitinophagaceae; genus Chitinophaga. The sequence continues at coordinate 48,612 of NZ_JBCNKH010000037.1, read as the reverse complement.
ACACCTTTTGTTTTGCAAATGCCATCCAGCTTTTCAACTGTGGTGTCAGCTCTTCCAGGTCCAGGTCATACGGTGTATGCAATAGAGAACAGGAAGTGCCAATCAGCACCCTGTCTTCACCAATTGCCGTCACAGCACGTTGAATTAATTGCTGACTATTCTCATAATTATTCTTCCAGATATTTCGTCCATTTACCACACCCAGTGAGAGTTGCAGGTGTTTTGGAATATTCGTTAAAATCACTTCCAGTTGTTCCGGTGCACGTACCAGGTCAATATGCAATGCCTGTACCGGTAGTTTCAAAGCCAATGCAGTATTATCCTGCAGGCTGCCGAAGTAAGTAGTCAACAACAATCTGGCGGATGAAAGGACGGCTGCAATTTTATTGTAAGCATACTGGAACAGGGATTGCTGCACAGGTGTCAAATCCAGCACCAGCGTAGGTTCATCTATCTGGATCCAGGTGGCTCCTGCTTTTTCCAAAGATTGTAACAGGGAAATATAAACAGGTATTAATTGATCCAGCAAATCAGCTACCTGCAATTTTTCATCCTTAATTTTGCCCAACAGTAAAAAGCTCACAGGCCCTATGATCACAGGTTTGGTATGAATGCCCAACGCCTTTGCTTCTTCAAATTCTTCCAGGGCTTTGTTATAAGCTAATGTATATTGCTGGGTACCATCAAACTCGGGCACGAGATAGTGATAATTGGTATCAAACCACTTTGTCATTTCCATGGCCGTGAGGTCAAACCCATTTTTCTGGTATCCACGGGCCATACCAAAATACAATTCAGGACTATTAGGAGCCACCTGCGTAGCCTGCAATGCCTGAAACCGGGCAGGAATGGTATTCGTCATCAAACACATGTCCAGTACCTGGTCATAATAAGAAAAGTCGTTGGAGGGGATCAGGTCAATCCCCGCATTGTGCAGGGTTTCCCAATTCTGACGGCGAAGCAGCCGGGCAGTCATCTGCAATTTCTCCAAAGAGATTTTGCCAGCCCAGTATGCCTCGTTTGCTTTCTTCAATTCTCTGTTGCTACCAATACGCGGATAGCCGGGAACGTTGGTTTGCATACTTGCATCATTTAAAAAAGGTGAAAAAATATCTGCCTGCGACAAGTATCTGGCTTCATGACAATAACACGTCATTTTACAGTTGCGCGTCAGCCCGTGATTTGCACACGGTTCCATACCGCAGTACAAATTTCTATACAAACCTATGAATAAAGATAAAATGAACTATTTAAATTAATTTATTTAGAGTATTATTCTATTTAAATAAATAAAACAATTCGCTTGTACTAATTTTAATCAAAATGTCAGTATCAAATAGTACATTTCTCTTTTCTCCATATTTCTTACGTTTGCACTATGTTCACTAATTACAAATACACCGTTATCGAGCGCTTTCTGCGCTACGTTCAGATAGACACACAGTCCGATCCACTGAGCAAAAGTTTTCCTTCCACAGAAAAACAAAAAGACCTGGGTCGCCTGCTCATACAGGAACTGCGCGAAATGGGTATTACCGATGCTGAAATGGATGAACATGGTTATGTATTCGCCACCATCCCTTCCAACACCACCAAAAATGTTCCTGTGATCTGCTTCTGTTCCCACATGGATACCAGCAGCGATTGCAGTGGTACAGGTGTAAAACCCATCATCCACATGCATTATGAGGGTGATGACATTGAATTGCCGGAAGATAATACCGTTATAAAAGCTGCCCTTCATCCATACCTCGCCTCCAAAAAAGGTGACGACATCATCACAGCCGGCGGCAATACGCTGCTGGGTGCAGATGACAAAGCCGGTGTAGCCGAAATCATGGATGCCGCGCACTACCTGATGGCGCACCCTGGAATCAAACACGGTACTATCCGCATCCTTTTCACGCCAGACGAAGAAGTAGGCCGCGGGGTGGAAAAACTGGATATGTCTAAACTCGGCGCTACCTTTGGTTACACGCTCGACGGCGGCGAACTGGGTTCCCTGGAAGACGAAAGCTTCAGTGCCGATGCTGCCAAAATCGTGATCGAAGGGGTGAGTGTACACCCCGGTACTGCAAAGAATAAACTGGTGAGTGCCATCAAGATAGCTTCAGAAATCATAGATGCGCTGCCCAAAGACAGTCTCTCGCCTGAAACCACCGAAGACCGCGAAGGCTTTATTCATCCTGTGCGGGTGAGCGGAATTGTGGAACATGCTGAAATTGATTTTATTCTCCGTGACTTCGTCACTGCCAAACTAAAAGACCACGCAGCTTTCCTGCAAAATATACTGGATAGGGTCATGTCAAAATATCCCGCTGCCAGCGCGAAACTCACTGTCACAGAGCAGTATCGCAATATGAAAGAGGTGCTGAACCTGCACCCGCAGGTGACTGCTCATGCAGAAGAAGCCATCCGCAGGGCAGGGGTAGAACCACTGAAAATGATTATCCGTGGCGGAACAGACGGTTCCCGTCTCTCTTTTATGGGGTTACCATGTCCTAACATCTTCACCGGCGAAATGGCCCTGCATAGCAAATATGAATATGTGAGCATACAGGATATGCAAAAGGCAGTACAGACAATCGTACACCTTGCACAGGTATGGGAAGAGAAGAGCTGATACAGAAAAAAAATACCAGATTCACATCTGGCATAGAAATGGCAGGAAGAGGAGTTGCATGCTGCACTCCTTATGTATAGGGATAATATTTTAGGGACATATACGTTAAATGTTTACATAATATTGGTATCTTTCCCTGCTTGTTGCATTTGATGTAATACTTTTGCAAGGTTAAATTTTTATTCATGCTCTTAGGATTAGTAACATTACTCCAGGATTCCTTATTATCGCCCAAGGCCGATACAGTGGCTGCAGGCACAGATGCCGCCGCTGTTGCCGCCAAGCATCTCAGTTTATTAGACCTGCTGGCAAAGGGTGGTATCCTCATGATCCCTCTCGGGATTCTCTCCGTTATCGCAGTTTTCTCTTTTGTGGAAAGGTACCTCACCATTTCCAGGGCGGGCAAACTGGAAGATAACTTTATGCCAATGATCCGCGATCATATCTCCAATGGCAATATCACTGCTGCCCGTTCTTTGTCAAAGAACACCAACAGCCCTATTGCCCGTATGATCGACAAAGGTATACAGCGTATAGGTAAGCCTATTGAGAGCATTGAAAAATCCATGGAGAATGTGGGTAAACTGGAAATCTATAAGATGGAAAAGAACCTCGTGATTCTCTCCATCATCGCCGGTATTGCGCCTATGTTCGGATTCCTGGGTACCATTGCCGGTATGATCCAGACTTTCTTCAATATCTCTATCACTTCCGATATTACCCTGGGTACCATAGCAGAGGGTATCTATGTGAAGATGGTAACCTCTGCGAGTGGTCTGATTATTGGTCTGGTGGCCTATATCGGTTACAGTTTCCTGAATGCGCAGATAGATAAGACGATCAATAAGATGGAAGCAGCTTCTGCTGAGTTTATAGATATTTTACAGGAGCCAACCAGATAATCAAGCTTATGAACTTACGCAACAGAAGAAAAAATCACGTGGAGATGCACAGCGGGGCGCTGAATGACATCTTGTTCATTCTGCTGCTCTTCTTCCTGATCGTATCCACGCTGGCCAATCCGAATGTAATCAAGCTGACTTTGCCTAAGGCAAAGAGCAATACCAAGTCTAAACAGACGGTGGTTGTCAGCATCAATGATAAAAGGGAATTTTTTGTGGGTACCAACAAGGTGGCCTTTGGAAGCCTGAAGCAGATGCTCGCCGCAGCTATTGCCCGCGATTCCAAGGAAGTAGATCCTACTATTGTGGTAAATGCAGAAAAATCAGTTCCTGTAGAGGATGTAGTATCTATTATGGAGATTGCGCGCGAAATAGGGGCCAGGGTTGTACTGGCTACTACCAAACCGCCGGAAGCTAAATAGGTCTAACGAATATACCAACACGAAATTCAAAACGGCTCCGGACCACCTAAGTTCCGGAGCCGTTCTTTTTTTGCCAATTGAGAAGTAATAAAAAAGTTAGTTCGCATGCAGGTTATAGAGACTGCTGCTATAAAGACCGGGCATTGCTACCAGGGTTTAAAAATCAGGAATGTTAAAGTTTACTACCCTGCTCTAAATCTGTTGTGTTAAAGTTTCGTAGCCCTCACCATCCTATCCTTTCCAAAAAGATCCTGTTTCAATACCACATTGCCATAGCCCTGCTCCTGCAACAACTTCACGGTCTCTGCCCCATATGCCTCATTGATCTCAAAATACAACCCACCCCCGGCTGGCAATTTCTCCTGCCCCAACAACCCTATCCTGCGATAAAACCGAAGTGGATCATGATCAGGTACAAACAGCGCAATACCCGGCTCGTAACTCACCACCTGTTCCTGCATACCCGCACTTTCATGCTCGCAGATATAAGGCGGATTACTCACAATAATATCAAAAGAAGGCAAAGACTCCGTAGCATCGGCGTCCAATACATCCACCTGCTCAAAATTAATATCCAGCGATAGCTTCACTGCATTCTCCCGGGCCACCTTCAATGCCCCGGCACTTATATCAATAGCACTCACAGTAGCCCCAGGCAAATTCTTTTTGATCGCCAGCGGAATCGCCCCACTCCCCGTACCTATATCTAATATACTGGGCTGCGTTCCCGCCATCCTCACATCCTTAATAATCCACTCTGCCAGTTCCTCCGTTTCCGGCCTTGGAATCAGCACATCCGGGGTAACGCGAAGTTCCATCCCATAAAACCAGCTCGTTCCCGTCACATACTGCACCGGTTCATGCCTGAGCAGGGCAGCTAACGCATTTTCAAATTGAACCTCCTGATCGGCAGTGAGTGCTGTATCTTTATAAACGATCCTGTCCATTTTGCCAAGGCCGGTAATATGCTCCATTATTATATGGGCCATACTGGCGGCCTCCCGATCGCCATGGATGGGGGTTAGGGCAGAGACGATGTGTACAAATGCGGCCTGAATGGTCATAAGCTCTGGTATAAAAAAGGGAAATTCCCTGCGTAAACGATATTTTTGCAGGCAAAAGTAAAGATACAAACACTATCATGGACTGCCGTACAGATGAATTTTTCATGTCCCGTTGTATTCAGCTGGCTACCCTGGGAGCCGGGCATGTAGCCCCGAACCCTATGGTGGGCGCGGTGTTGGTACACGGGGGCAGGATAATAGGAGAGGGATACCACCAGCTATACGGGCAGGCACATGCCGAGGTGAATTGTGTCAATTCTGTAAAAGATGCCGATCGGCACCTGATCCCCACCGCCACCATGTATGTGAGCCTGGAGCCCTGTGCACATTATGGTAAAACCCCGCCCTGTGCCAACCTGATCGTCAACGAAAAGATCCGGGAAGTCGTGATTGGCTGTGTCGATACTTTCAGCGCCGTAGCCGGAAAGGGGATCAGCATCCTCCAGCATGCCGGCGTCATCGTGCGGACAGGTATCCTGGAAGCCGAATGCAGGGCGCTGAACAGCCGCTTTTTTACATTTCATGAACAACAACGCCCCTATATTATATTAAAATGGGCCCAGTGCCAGGCAGGGTATATGGGAACGGAAGACGGGCATCCGGTACGAATCTCCAATCAATATGCTGACAGACTGGTACACCGCTGGCGAAGTGAGGAAATGGGCATCCTGGTAGGCAGCCGGACTGCCGTTATGGATAATCCCCGGCTCAATAACCGCCTCTGGACAGGCAAAGATCCCTTACGGATTGTGATAGACCCGCACCACAAAGTACCGCTTACCCACCACCTGCACGATGACAGTCAGCCGACCCTCTTTTTCAGGGGGCATAGTCTCACACAACTGATGCAGGAACTGCATGAGCGCCGGGTGCTCAGTGTACTGGTAGAAGGCGGTGCTACCACCCTCACCAGGTTTATAGAAGCAGGATTGTGGGATGAGGCACGGGTGATCAGGGGAGCCATCACACTGCCAGGCGGCCTATCGGCACCCCGGTTGAAGAATGCAAAGTTAACTGCCGAAACCCCGCTACTGGGCAATCATATTTTTATTTACCACAGGGAACAATAATATGTACAAATTCAGGGCTCCAATATGCATATGGTTATTCATACTTTGCTCACTGCAGGCAGTGGGCCAGGGTGATAAATGGACCGGTACCTGGCATATGGATTACACCCCCACCGGAAGCTCCAAAACTATCAGCATGGAATTGCAGATCGGTGAACCTGCTAATAAAATGCTGTATCCGGCCCTCCTCAAAATGAGTTACGGCTCATTTTCCGGTGCCTACGAAGTGTTGTTGTGTAAAAAGAACGACCACGAACTCGGCATTGGCAGAAATAAGTACCCCATCTCAGAAACGCCGTTCAAAATTGGCGCCTGGATGCTGTACCTAAATGGCACACTGGATTTTAAACCCAATGGTATTTCGGTAGAACGTATGTGGATCAACTCTTTCGAGTTGTACATGCAGGGCTTTTATCATGATGATGAAATCTACGCCACGATGAAAGACTACCTGCGCGAACTGCTGTCAAAGAAACCCATCCTGTTAAAGAAGAAAGATAACATCTCCTGGAAAAGTCCGGATACCTATCGCATGATTCATCCGGAAGGTGATTCCATTTATTTCGGGGTCTATGATAAAGTCACCGTGTACGATTCCATCATCCCTGTATTTATCAGGGACGAAGATGTAGACGACAAAGACACCGTGACCTTTGTGCACAATGGTAAGACCGTGTTGAACCAGCAATACGTGAGTCCCGGAGGCTCCCTCTTCCAGGTGAAACTGGATACGGGCATGAATATATTGGGATTCTTCGCAGACAATTTTGGCAGGCTCCCGCCAAACACTGGTTCCTTCCGGATCAAGACGGATAGCGTGGCAGCGATTTACGATTTTCATGACAAGTCCAATTACTATGCTACCTTTTTGATAGCACAGGTATACAGGCAGGCCAAACCACAGCAACCCGTACCCATAGTGGATAATAGGGTGACGGAAAGACGTAACAACCTGCTGGACCAGGTCACCGTCAATACCGGTGAGGTAGAACTGGAATTGTGGGATGATGCTGCCGAAGATGGCGACAGCATTTCCATTCGCCTGAATGACAAATTCATAGTAAGTGGATTCCCCGTATTAAAACGCAGACAAAAATTATCAGTTACACTCCAACCGGGTGAGAACCGGATGATATTACTGGCAGACAATTTGGGGAGTATTCCGCCCAACACTGCCGTGATGAAAATTACAGCAGGTAAGACCAGGAAATATGTGCGCATAAAGACGGATCTGAAGCAGAACAACCTGCTGGTGATCAATTATACCCCTTAACAACTAGGCATGGAAGTTTATTTTACTATAGAAAAATCAGCAACGGCTGAATTTAAGGACAGGGGCAGTAAGTTCCTGGCTTATGCATGGCCGGTGAAGTCGGTAGAGCAGGTGAAGGAATGCCTGCAGGAAGTGAAAAAAGAACACCCCAAAGCTACGCATCATTGCTTTGCTTACAGACTGGGTACAGATGGTGTACAGTTTCGCGCCAGTGACGACGGAGAGCCTTCAGGCACTGCCGGAAAACCCATACTGGGGCAGATAGACAGCAAGGGACTGACAGATACCCTGGTGGTGGTAGTCCGCTACTTTGGCGGTACATTGCTGGGGGCACCAGGTCTGATCAATGCCTACAAGATGTCGGCATCGATGGTACTGCAGGTGATTCCTGCGGTGCAGAAGAATGTGGAGGTAAAGTATCACCTGAGTTTTGACTATACGATATTGAATAATGTGATGATGGTGGTGAAGCAACAGAATTGTACAGTGTATGCGCAGGAGTTGCAGCTGTTTTGCAGTATGGACGTCGGGATTCCGAAAGCTGTGCAGGAGCTGGCGTTGCTGAAGTTGCAGGATATTCATGGATTGGAGATAAAGAAGGCTTAGCGCCTTCTTTATTTATTTAAAACGATCGCTGACGATCAGGTCTTTGTTACCTTTTTCATATTTGTAAAATCCTTCCCCGCTTTTCACACCCAGGTAACCGGCTGTTACCATATTTACCAGCAGCGGGCAGGGGGCATATTTCGGATTCCCAAATCCATCCTGCAATACCCGAAGGATAGAAAGGCAGACATCCAGTCCGATAAAATCGGCTAACTGCAATGGGCCCATGGGATGGGCCATGCCCAGTTTCATGACGGTATCAATTTCTGCGACACCTGCCACGCCTTCGTAGAGAGAGCAGATGGCTTCATTGATCATGGGCATTAAAATCCTGTTGGCAATGAAACCGGGGTAGTCGTTCACTACACAGGGTACTTTGCCTAATTGTATGGAAAGGGCGGTGATGGTGTCGGTGACACTTTTTTCTGTTGCATAGCCATTGATGATTTCCACCAGTTTCATGATAGGTACAGGGTTCATGAAGTGCATGCCGATTACCTTGCCGGGGCGTTTGGTAGCAGCAGCGATTTTAGTGATGGAAATGGAGGAGGTGTTGGTGGCGAGGATGGCGTCTTGTTTTGCATACTGATCCAGGTCCTGGAATATTTTTAGTTTCAGGGCAGTGTTTTCAGTGGCGGCTTCTACGACCAGGTCGGCGTTTTGCACGCCGGTGGCCAGGTCAGAGGTGGTGGTAATGTTGTGTAAAGTTTGTGTCTTTGTTTCGGGCGTGATGGTTTCTTTTGCTACCTGTCTGTCAAGGTTTTTTTCGATGGTTTGCAGGGCGCGTTCCAGTGCCGGTGCGGAGACATCGATCAGGGTAACGGTAAAATTGTTTTGGGCGAAAACGTGAGCGATGCCATTACCCATGGTGCCGGCGCCGATCACGGCGATATTTTTTGATGAGAACATGGAATTGAATTTGGCCAAATTTAAGTGAATATGGCATTGAAAATTCATTTCCGTTTAGCGCCTCAATGCAAAACCGTCCTCGGCGCCGCAGGCATCCCAATGCAAGACTGCTTTTTTACCATCGTAAGCATTCTCTCAATGCAAAACCGTCCTCGGCGCCGCAGGCATCCCAATGCAAGACTGCTTTTTTACCATCGTAAGCATTCCCTTAATGCAAAACCGTCCTCAGCGCCGCAGGCATCCCAATGCAAAACTGCTCTTTTACCACCGTAAGCATTCTCTCAATGTAAAACCGTTCCCTCAGCGCCGCAGGCATCCCCCCAACGTCAAACCGCCTCAACCGCGAAGCGGTTGAGGCGGTTTGACCAATATTTAAATATCTTAATACCCGTATCCGTACGAATTATTACTCTTACTCTTGAAATCCCCTCGCTTCCACGCCTGTATAAACTGCGCCCATGCCAACGGATTCATAATATTCTGCGGCGGCAACTGTCCTGCATAATACAGGTTCTGTGCCTGCCTGTTAAAATACATATTCGTCGCCTCAGCCGCATCTGGCGGCACATATCTTGAAACAGCCCGCAATTTCGCCTCTTCCGTATTCTTCCTGGCCAGCTCATACTGATCATCCGGAATATCCATACTTACAAACGCTTTTTCAAACTCTTCTTTGGAAGGATAAGGTTTGATAATTGTCACCGGCAGGTAAGTAGTATCATCTACCATGAGTTGCAGCAGGGAATAAGCATTACCTGGCAGCGTAGTAGGAATTCTGAATTCTTTTCTTTTATAACCAATTGCAGAGAAGGTCAGTGTATCACCTTTAAATGCCACAATAGAAAACACCCCCTGTGGATTGGAGATGGTACCCCTGTTTTGCCCTTTGATGAGAATACTCACTGCTGGAACGGCTCTGAGGCTGTCTGCCGTCATTGTAATACCTGAAATCTGGATGATGCTATCCTTGAACTGCGTTAACTGTGCTTTCAGCAGAAAAGGTAGGAACAAAAGCGAAAACAGTATGTAGGAAATCTTCTTGTGCATGCCGCCTCTAAGATAAATGATTTGAATTAAACATAAGCCATAGGAATGTTTTTCCTGTACATATAGATGGATGAACGGAAGCAATTGACAAAAACTATGACAGCGCTGACAAAGTAACTAGCAATTAGGTTAACTTTACATCCTCGAATTAAAATTAACAACTATTTATGATCACTACGGAACAGATTTTAAAGGCTTTGAGCAATGTGGAAGAGCCTGATCTGGGGAAGGACCTGGTAACACTTAACATGGTGAAAGACATTGAGATAGATGGGAATAAAGTGACGTTCACTGTTGTGCTTACTACCCCTGCCTGTCCACTGAAAGATCTGATCAGAAATGCCTGTATCAATGCTATCCATCACCTGGTAAGCAAAGATGCTGAAGTGCATGTAAATATGACTGCCAACGTAAACTCCAACCGTAAAGACGGAAAGAGCCTGCTACCTAAGGTGAAGAATATCATCGTAGTAGCTTCCGGCAAGGGGGGCGTAGGTAAGTCTACTGTAGCGGCCAATTTGGCCCTCGCCCTGTCTGAAGGCGGTGCCAAAGTTGGGTTGATGGATGCAGATATTTACGGACCTTCAGTACCTATTATGTTTGGGGTTCGTGGTCACCGTCCGATGATGGTGAATGTAGACGGAAAAGGCATGATCGTTCCTCTGGAGAAGCATGGTATCAAGCTGATGTCCATCGGTTTACTGATCGATGAAAAGCAGGCGGTGGTATGGCGTGGTCCTATGGCCAGCAGCGCCCTCAAGCAGTTTATCACAGACGTATATTGGGATGAGCTGGATTACCTGGTAATTGATATGCCTCCGGGCACAGGCGATATCCACCTGACCCTGGTACAGACAGTACCGGTTACAGGGGCTGTGATTGTAACCACTCCGCAGGATGTGGCACTGGCCGATGCGAAGAAAGGTATTGCTATGTTCAATGGTCCACAGATCAATGTACCGATTATTGGTCTGGTGGAGAACATGTCTTATTTCACACCTGCTGAGCTGCCTAACAACAAGTATTACATATTTGGTAAGGATGGTGGTAAGCGCCTGGCAGAAGACCTGGAAATTCCATTCCTGGGCCAGATTCCGATTGTTCAGAGCATTCGTGAAGGTGGAGATGAAGGAGTACCGGCTATGCTGAGCGGTGAGGATGCTACCAAGCTTGCGTTTATGGGATTTGCAAGTACGGCTGCACGAAGCATTGCGATGAGAAATGCGAATATAGCGCCTACGAAAATTGTAGAAGTATTTGTATAAAAGTATAGCATTATTGCATTAAGCAGACCACAGGTCAAAACGCACCCAAGATTGCATTAAGCAGACCGCAGGTCAAAATGCACCAAAATTGCATTAAGCAGGCCGCAGGTCAAATGCACCTCCAAAAAAATAGCTTCTGTCGTAGACAGAAGCTATTTTTTTGCTATTTATTTTGCTTATATAATAAACGGCTTACCACCTACTATCACATCCTGTTTATTCTCATCAAAAGTCGCCTTCAACCCAGTTCTATACGCCGCATTAGCCATAATCAACGCAATAGAATGTGAATAAGCAGCTTCAATCGGTGCATTACCCTGCTTTCTATCTCTTACACTCTGCATCCAGTTACGTACATGTGCATTCGTGAGCGGATCACCCCCCATATCAGCAGAAGTAGCTACCCCGGTGCTATTGCTGCTCAATGTCATTTCAGGCAGCAGGTTCGCATGCATGCCCATTTCTCTTGCCTCGCGCTCAGTAAGACCACCGGTAGGTGAAATTTTGTTCTTATCGATATCAATAGTACCACCATTGGAGTAATACATTTCTTTTACGCCACCTGCAGAATTGGAGAAGCGGGAGCTATACTGTACCTGGAAACCGGAGGTAGGATCATTGTCTGGTCCGTAATCAAATACAGCCGTGATAGTATCTGCATTTTTACGACCATCTTTCCACATATAAATACCGCCATTTGCCACTGCGCTGCGTGGATGTTTCAGTCCTGTAAACCAATGCACGGTATCGATCTGGTGAGTCATCCACTGGCCAAAGATCCCGGAAGAATAAGGCCAGAACAGGCGATATTCCAGGTACTTTCTCGGATCCCAGCTATCTTTCGGACGGCCTGCCAGGAAACGGGTCCAGTCAGTATCCTGCTCCCTGATTTCCTTCACTAACTCAGGCCGGCGCCAGCGACCCGGCTGGTTCACATTCCAGGTCATTTCAACCATGGTAATGGGGCCGAATTTACCTTCTTTGATAAAGTTGTTCGCAGCATGATAACTATCGCCGCTACGACGTTGCGTACCTACCTGGAAAATCTTGCCGGAATCTTTCACCGCTTTCAGTGCTTTGCGGGCATCGTCCATCGTTTCGGCAAATGGTTTTTCGCAGTACACATCTTTCTTTTGGCCTACGGCTTCGATGGTATGGTAAGCATGCTGAAAGTCAGCAGTGGCAATGATTACTGCATCCAGATCTTTAATCCTGTAAAGTTCATCATTGTTGACACATGCCTGGATATCATGACCTGCTTTTTGAGAGATAAAGGCCTGCCCTTCTTCCCGGCGCCGTTTCCAGATGTCCGATACGGCGATAATATCAAAATTCAGTTCTTTGTTGTTGTTGAAAAAGCAGGGTAGGAGCGTCTGGCGTGCACGGTCGGAAAATCCGACCAATCCTATGTTTACCCTGTCATTGGCTCCCAGTATGCGGGCATAACTACTGGCAGGCATGCCCATAGCGGTGATAGAAACGCCTGCTCCGGCCAGCAGGGATTGTTTCAGGAATTCACGACGTGATTTCATTGGATTAGAATTTTTAATGATACAGTTCAATGATGAGTTGATGTAAATATTTGTGTGCTGGTGCCGCCTGTACATCCATTGGGTCCCAACGGCTTTCAACAGAAATACCGCCCTGGTAATGGATGTTTGCCAATGCGGCAATATAAGGTCTCACTTCATCCCCGGCTACACCTGGTGCAGTCCGTTTTTCCCGCTCTGCAATATGGCAGTGAACCAGGTGCTGTTTCGCTTTTATAATGTTCGCAGCAGGTTCATTTTCCTTGAGCATGTGGTAAATGTCTGCCGTGAGTTTAAAATTCGGATGGTTCACCGCGGTTACGATCGCATTCGCTTCCGCCAGTGTATTGATATAGTTCGTTTCGGTACTGTTCAGGTTTTCGATGGCGATGACCACGTTGTACCTGGCTGCCGTTTCGGCTATTTTCCGGCAGATGTGCACGAAGTGTGGATTTTCCTTTTCGGGTGTCCAGCCTTCGGGCAGTTTGCGGGCATTACCGCTGCCGAGTACAATGGTGGTGACCCCCGCTTTTTTGGCCCGCTGCATCACTTTATCTACATAAGTCAGGATTTTTTGTTCATCGGCATTGGGTCCTACGATGGGTATTTCGGCAGGAATGAAACCATTACAGGTATTGAAAGCGCAATGCATCCTGGTTTTGTTCCTGAGAAATACCTGGAAAGTGTCTTCCGGAATTTCGGGAGACAGGAGTTTGCCCACGCTACCTTCAATATAATCAAATCCGGCGGCGTGTAAAAGAGAGTCGTTCCTATAGGTGGTGGTGACACCTAAGGTAGGCAACCGTGTTTGTGCATTCGATTGCAAACAAGGGAATAAAAAAAGGCATAAAAGCCAGACCGGGGAGTTTTTCATTTGTATTTCCATATAACGTGGAGGGAAAAGTTAGGAACATTATTTAAAAAATCAAAAATCTAATTGATAAACGGTTAGTTAGGGGTTACCCAAACTTTACCCAAGCTTTACTGCTTCTTCGTTACTATAAGGTCACCAAAAGGGCACCTCAATATCCCCGGGGATATTGAGGTGCCCTTTTGGTGACGAAGAAGTGACGGTATAGTAGTAAACCTATGCTATAGCTTTACTATGAGTTGAAAGGTTTTTTCCTTTTTTTAAAAAATTTACCAGAACTTTAACTTTTAAGAGGGAAGTATACTGTCATGCAGTCATAATAAAATTGTATCATATCACTCATCACGCCCGCATTGAATAAGTTTTACTTACCTTTGCGCCCCAAATTAGTATTTATATGAACCGACACGAACTGGTGAACCTGATCAAGGAGAGGCAATCTTATCTCTGTGTTGGATTAGACACAGACATCCAAAAGATTCCCCGTCACTTGCTTGCACATGCAGACCCGGTATTTGCATTTAACAAGGCTATTATCGATGCCACTAAGGATCTTTGCGTGTCTTACAAGATCAATACAGCCTTTTACGAATGTATGGGTATCCGTGGCTGGGAATCGCTGCAACGCACAGTAGAATACATCCCCAGTACCCACTTTACCATCGCCGATGCCAAACGTGGAGATATAGGAAATACCTCTACGCAGTACGCCAAAACATTTTTTGAGACATATAATTTTGATGCCGTAACTGTAGCGCCATATATGGGTCGCGACAGTGTACAGCCTTTCCTGTCTTTCAATGAGAAATGGACCATTATGCTGGGCCTGACCTCCAACGAAGGCAGCCAGGATTTTCAGCTTACCCGGAGTGGGGATGAATTGCTGTATGAGAAAGTGCTGAAAGCAGGGATGAGCTGGGGCACGCCGGACAATATGATGTTCGTGATTGGTGCTACCCAAAGTTCCCAGCTGGCTTATATTCGCCAGTTGGTACCAGATCATTTCTTCCTGGTGCCTGGTGTAGGTGCACAGGGGGGAAACCTGCAGGAGATTTCTGCAGTGGCAATGAATAAGGATTGCGGATTGCTGGTAAATGCAAGCCGCTCTATTATTTATGCAGGAAATGGGGAGGACTTTGCCCAGGATGCAAGGATTGCCGCACAGGCCCTGCAACAGGAAATGGCCGAGTACCTGGACGTAGCGCCGGCAGCAAGATAATTTCATTTAAAACCAATTGGAAAAAAAGCACTGCCCCCGGGCGGTGTTTTTTTATGCCCCTACGCGAAAATTAGTTAAATTGATTCCTTATCTAACCTGTTCCACATGCTGAAAGATTTGTTTCAATCCCCCGACTACTTCCGGATAGATGACCTTCTCACCTCCGAACACCTTATGGTGCGCGACGCTGTCAGGCAATGGGTAAAAAAAGAGATATCACCTATTATAGAAGAAGCTTGTCAGACCGCTACTTTTCCCGCCCAGATCATCCCCGGGCTGGGTGAATTGGGTTGTTTTGGTCCCACTATCCCAACAGCATATGGCGGCGGCGGCATGGATTACATTGCCTATGGGCTCATGATGCAGGAACTGGAAAGAGGCGATAGCGGTATACGCTCTACTGCCTCCGTACAGGGCTCCCTCGTCATGTTCCCGATTTTTACCTTCGGCAGTGAGGAACAAAAGAAAAAATACCTCCCTAGGCTCGCCTCCGGTGAATGGATGGGTTGCTTTGGACTCACAGAACCAGATTTTGGTTCCAACCCCTCCGGCATGGTTACCCATTTCAAAGAAGATGGTGACCATGTAATCCTGAATGGTGCAAAAATGTGGATTTCCAATGCTCCCTTTGCCCAGGTTGCTGTCGTATGGGCAAAAGATGAAGCAGGGGTGATCAGGGGAATCATTGTGGAAAGAGGCATGCCTGGTTTCACCACTCCCGAAACCAAGGGAAAATGGAGTCTTCGCGCCAGTGCCACGGGCGAACTCGTTTTTGACAACGTCAGGGTACCAAAAGAAAATATTCTTCCAAACGCCAAAGGTCTTAAAGGCCCGTTAAGCTGCCTGTCGTCCGCCCGTTACGGCATAGCCTGGGGCGCGATCGGGGCTGCTATGGATTGCTATGACACGGCCTTGCGTTATGCCAGGGAAAGAGAGCAGTTCGGCCGTCCTATTGGAGGCTTCCAGCTCACCCAGAAGAAGTTGGCCGAAATGATCACTGAAATCACCAAAGCCCAGCTTATGAACTGGCGCCTGGGGGTACTTAAAAATGAAGGCAAAGCCACCCCGGCTCAAATCTCTATGGCCAAGCGCAACTCCTGCGCCATTGCCACCCAGATAGCCCGCGATGCAAGGCAAATACTGGGTGGTATGGGTATCACCGGCGAGTTTCCCGTGATGCGGCATATGATGAACCTTGAGAGTGTGATCACCTACGAAGGCACTCACGAAATTCACTTACTCATTACCGGCCAGGACATCACCGGACTGGATGCTTTTCATTGATATGCGGTTATTATTATGGTTATTACTACTCCCTTTTGCAGGAAGTGCCCAGACAGTACTGGAAGGAAAGGCACAGGGTACTTATTATGTTATTAAATACATATCAGCAGATACGACCTCATTGCAGGGGGCCATTGATTCTATTTTTGCCTCCATCGACCAATCCCTGTCTTTGTACAAATCCAATTCCCTCATCAACGAGTTCAATGAAAAGGGCTATGTACAAATGGACCCTCATATGCAGGCGGTTATCAAAAAAGCGCTGGTGATCAGCAAAATCACTGGAGGGGCTTTCGACATTACCGTCAAGCCCCTGGTCGATGTATGGGGATTTGGCGTTCATCCGCCGGCAGAAAGAAAAATCCCTTCTCCCGATACCTTAAAATCTATTCTATCCTGCGTAGGCTCCCGGTATTTAAAAATAAAAGGTACCGGACTTTCCCGCACCAAAGCCGGAGTGACACTGGATTGTAACGGTATCGCCCAGGGCTATACAACCGACGTAATAGGTCGTTTTCTTGACAGCAAAGGTATTCAAAACTACCTTGTAGATGTAGGAGGGGAGCTTTGCGCCAAAGGCCAGAACAGTCATCATCAATACTGGACTGTGGGCATTGAGGGAGAAAATCAGCGAATCATCCCTTTAGCGAATCGTGCGGTTACCACCAGCGGCAATTACCGCCGTTTTTTTGACTCAGGTGGAAAACGATTTGCACATACCATCGATCCGCGAAGCGGACAAGCCATTCACAACAATATCATCAGTGTCACCGTCATAGCCAAAGACGCTATCACTGCCGATGGATTTGACAATGCCCTGATTTTAATGGGAGTGGAAAAGGCGTTTGCTTTTATAAAACAGCACCCGGAATTGCAGCTGGAAGCAGGTTTTATTTATAAGGATGCCGAAGGAAATATCCGGGAAAGTTTCTCTCCGGGTTTTCCCAAATAGTTAGGGCTGCTAATAATAGCAGCCCTCTCATACTTTGGTTTTTTATAGAATATGCGAAAATCCTTTTTTCTGAATCACCCATATATCCATTTATTTTATTTATTACAATCGTAATAAATAACAAATTCAATATCGTCTTAGAGGGTGATTTTTCAATTGTAGATAGATGGCAAGAAATTACTCACACAAATCCGTAAGCAGACTAACATATTATAACATACGGAACAATAGGATTGTTTGGTTTCCCTAATTAAATAAAAATCAGTTACCAACGTCCTAAAAAATATTCTCTGCTAAGATAAAAATATATATGAAATAAGTCCTGTCTAAAGTTAACCGCCTGTTAGGTCTATAGTATTAAGTAATGCAGCACTATTGTTACAACATGAAATATGCCAAATAAATTTCCCTCTTTGTATACAACGTATAGGAAAGCAGAATCTTGTGGAAGATTTAGCTGAACGGTGTTAATGTATTCTTAAAATCAAGTGGTTGATTATCTTATGGTTATCATATATTGATATGGTACGGGTTGCTAAAACTTACCAGTTTGGAATTAATAAGTGTGCGTAAAAAATGAGGGAAAATAATTGTAGCAGGAAAGCTACAGTTTTAAGTAGTATTTGGGGAATGTGGATCATCTGAATGAAAAAAACGCTTTTACCGGGGTGATAAAAGCGCTTTTTTATTAATCCAGCATTGCATCGGCGGCATCTTCCAGGAGTTTCAGATCTACTGAATCTGTACCGGCAATACCTTCGATGGAGCCTTTGATATGGGCAGCATTCAGCAATACCTTTTCCAGTTGTTTTTCTCTCGCCTTCCAGATTTTTTCCATGGCATCTTTTTCCTTCTGGATAGAGATCTTCATGGCCATAAATCCTTCGCGGATGGCTTTCCACTGTTCGGCAAATTCGCCACTGGTCAGGTAGCCGTAGAGCATATGTACTTTATCGCCCCTGTTTTCCTGGGTTTTGAGTGCACCGGCTACTTTGATAATCCCTTCCCTGAGTACATAGGCCAGCGCCCGTACTTCGGCAAAGGTGCAGATCCATACGCCTTCTTTTTCACCAAACCGCTCCATGTCTTTAGGCATGGCCTGGGTAACGAGGATGGCGATGTCTGCTCCCTGGCTACGCATGTCAGCTTTCAGCTTTTCCAGCCAGTCTTTTGCAAAGTCTTTGGTGCGTTTGCTTTCATAGATGATTTTGCCGCATTCCTGACCGAACTGGTTTCGGATCAGTTGAATACAGTCGGCGCCTCTGATGCCTTTGCCTACTTCCATGACTTCGTCGAAGGGGAATGCGCCTTTCAGGAGTTCTTCCAGCACCAGTTCCTGTATTTCGCCCTGTAGTTGGGTAGAGCCCTGTTCTGCTTTACGACGCATTTCTTCGGCCAGCTTACGCTGGTCTTCCAGTTGTTTGGCCAGTTCGGCCAGTTTTAACTGGTATTCGTGGTCTTTCAGCTGGTTACGGTCGGCCTCTTCCCGGCGTATTTTTTCTGTGAGCAGGTTCCGTTCTTCCAGCAGTTTTTTCTGGATGGAGAGTTCGAGTTCCTGTTCTTTGGTTAGCAGTTCCTGTTCCTTGCGCAGGAAGTCCAGTTCCTGGCGCCGGGCTTCTTTCAGCTTTTCTTCCTGTTCGGTATTGGCCTGTTGCAGAAGCTGCAACTGGTTTTCGTAAGTAGCGGATACGCTCTTACGGATATTCTCAGTGAGGGTAGCCTGCAATTTACTTTTTTCTGATTCAAGTAACCTGGTAAGCTCCTCCTGCTGTGATTGTTTTTGTTGTTCTACCTGCTGGCGGATTTGTGCCAGTTGATTTTTTTCATTTTGTAATGCATCCACACGTTTGCGCCATTCGGTTTCCATTTTACCGCGCATCTCTTTTTCAATATCTGCTGCAAATGCATCCTCCATGACAAACTGGTGCCTGCAGTTAGGACAGGTGATTTGTGTTCCCATGACTTCGAAGTTACGATAAAAGTACATGGAGCGCTACGCATTGGATATGCGTATCAGTTTTTTTCTGTATATCTTTTAATCTTTCAAACATATAGTCATAGATATGTGTAGGAAATATAATCTATTCACTCACAATTATATTGCCGTTAATTTTTGGCGGTTCTATTTGAATTGAAAAATTAAAATGCATAAATTAAGGATATGCAAAAAATAATAGTTTGGAAAAACAGTACAATCAATCTGACTGAATTTGTCAGCATTGAAAAAGAAGAAATGACTACCGTCAAGGGATATATTACCGGCGAGGGCTACGATAAGCCATGGCAGATAAGGTATACCCTCACAATCAATGCCCGTTGGGAAGCACAGACTGTATTTATTGAAGTAATGTCTGAGCAGAATTATACCATTGAGTTATATAAGAATGACTTACAGCAGTGGTTGAATGAAAATGGGGATCACCTGGAAGCCTTTGATGGTTGTGTAGATGTAGATATCTCTTTTACACCGTTTACAAATTCACTGCCTATCAACAGGCTGCAGCTTACGAAAGGAGAGGGGCAGAATATCAGCGTGGTATATGTGGATATCAGGCAGGGCGCTGTAAAAAAAGTAAAGCAGCGGTATCTGAATAAGGGAAGTAAGATTTATAAGTATGAGAATGAGCACTCTGGTTATATTTCAGAGTTGATAGTAGATGACGATGGGTATGTGGTCGATTATCCGGGAGTATGGCAAAGGATATATTAGGATAATGTCTATGCGATAGTTTTTAGCCTTCTTTGAGTTTTTTACCTTCCACAGTTGAAATAACAATGAAAAACTGAACATAAAAGATATTATATTGTAGTACTAAACTGGCAGGGTCATTCCCTGCCAGTTTTTTTATTTGTCGTACCTTTGCAGTATGAAAATGAATAATACGGATATTGTGCGGATGGCGGAGATCAAGCTGTACTTTCTTGACCCGCCTTATACATTCAAGATTCATAGTTACGCGGCTCCGAAGCTGGAGGAAGTTTTTACCATTCTGGAGAAGTATGGTACCTGCTCTGCGAGCATAATGGACAGTCTGCTGGTATTGAAGAACTCGTTTGCAGAAGCGGAGGGGAATGTGGAGAAGACAAGGCGGGTGATGAAAGAGATTGCCGGGGTGATGAATGACTTGTACAGGATGAAGTAGGAACCATTAATTATTTGCAAATGTGATTGTGACTAACCTGCCTCCATCTTCTTTGGACAATAATAACTTATTCCCATCTTCCAATACCACCGGTGCGCCAATTTCAATATCCACACCCCTGGTGATGTCTTTTGCACTCGTTAGTCTCTCATTTACAAACAGCCACTGGCCATTGTGATAGGAAAAATAGCCAACTCTTTCTTTTAGGTTATTATTTAATCGTTCATTTCGTAAGATATTCCTGTTTACATGCCAGTAATGTAAGGTGGCATTGTGGTAAATAACCAGCCTTAGATTATCAGGTTTCCATACGGTTGGTTTAAACTGATAATAGAGATCCAGTACCGGGATGCCTGCATTGTATTGCGTGCCACAGAAAGGGCAGCAGGTTTGGTTTGTATTATTGTAAATAAACCATTTTTGATGGCAGGCAGCATTTGCACATTTTAATTTCAGATCATTCGTCTTGATCAGTGCCTGCTCCCAGGCATCGGCGGTAGGCCGCTGTACCGGGTCGTGGAGACCTTTGATGAATGCCTGGTCGAATAGTTCTTTCAGGTAAGGACCGGCTATGGTATAAGGTGTTTTGTTCAGGTCCGTCCATGGGTGATAGATGGCCATGTTGTCGCCGTATTCCCGCGCGAAGTTCCGGTTGCTGCTGTCGGTAGGATGTTCAATAAATAGCGCTTTCCCGCCCATTAACAGCTCTTCTTCCTGCTCTGATTCAATCGGACCGAAATAGTTGCCACCGCGCAAGGGATGCCTGTAAAACAGGTACATGTAAATTAATACTGCTAAGGCATGGAGATCTGTTAAGCGATTTGGGAGTTTTTTGTCCGGATCCTTTTTGTCCAGGTTTTTAGTGGCCAATACTTCGGGGGCAATGAAGTCCGCAGTACCTAACACATCAGGCGGATATAGATTAGGTACAACCAATCCATCAATGTCAATGATAGCTGCTGTTTTACTCACAGGGTCTATCAGTACATTTTTATAAGACAGATCAGAATGTGCGAGCCCGGCGGCATGTAGCCGCTTTACACCCCGGGCAATATTGACTGCTACCTGGAAGTAGCTTAGCCAGTCACCCAGTTCTGCATCGTCCAGCCTGGTTCTTGACTGAGGCGATCTGAATCGTGCACTGGCAAACCACTTGCCTTCTTTTTCCTTTCCTTTTAACAGGTCATTGTTAGCATAGCCTTTTTTGAAAAAGAAGTTGTTATTGTAACAAGGAACAATGATGCCTGTTTTTTTATCCGCCTCTACTACATCCACCGGCCAGCTGTACAGCTCTTTGTAATAGCTGCCGCCTTCTTTGTTAAAGAAGCTGTCAAAGTATTGCGTAACGATCTTTCTGAGACGTTCTTTGGAATTATAGTCAGGTTCAGTTCTGTAAATAGCAACTACATACGACTTGTCCGGACTGAAGAATACATCTTTCATTCCACCTTTTAGCGGTTCGCCATTATCAACGTACTGATAGGTCTTGCCAGGATTGATTATCGAATGCACAACTTTTACAGCCATAGCCTAATATATTATTGCCAGTGTTCGGTCATCATGATTACCCGGACTCCAGAAGTCCATCCAGGCAGATAAGTGAGCGGCGACTTCTTCGCGGTCAGCATTGAAATCTACCACTACTTTTGCTTCATTATCGCCATTTAAATCCGCCATGAATTTCTTCCAATGGGAAAGATTTTGCAGGTTGTATTCTACTTCGAATTTAGGATCATAGATGCCGTCAGTCATTAAAAACAAGTAAGAAAAATCCTGTTCTATAGTGACGTTAAATCTTGATTCCATCGGTATTTCCTTTGAATGGAATATTTCCGGCTGAGTGATAAACCGGGTGCCGCCGCCAAACTCGCCTATATCCAGCTGGTTTAATAATTGCACCTGATCTTCCTGCAACAAAACGATAGGGCAATCTCCCACACCAAAAGATAAAATCAAATAGCCGAAATCAAATTTTTTAAATACTACGAAGATTAAAGTCGTATGGTAGTATTCAAGTATTGATTTATGCTTATTATCGAATAAGGATGGATTTGCAGCTGCATTTCTTGCTGCTTCCCCTTTTATTTTCTCAAACACATATTTTACTGCGATGTACATGTGCTTCTTCGCAACGGCAGTAATGGTGTCTGGTGGCGTATGCGCTATTTCCTGCTCAAAGTACTGCTGAAAATATTCAATCGTTGCATTGCAGGCTATCTGCGCTCCCTTTCTTGAAAATGGACTACTACCCGCACCATCAGCCACCGCTACTACAGACCAGCCTTTATTTTCAAAAGCATGGTAAGCAAAATCATCATCTCTGAAAGCGCCCACATTCTTATGCGATCTGCCGCGTTTAGAGGCTACTACCAGTTGTTTCTCGCATAGCTGCGTAGCAGCAGTTACATCATCCTGCTTCCAATACGGATCATTCACATCACTCGCAATATCCTTCCACAAACTTCTTGGATCAGGGTTTATAATCAGGTTAAACACTTTCACATTTACGGGGGTCCCTTCTAAACTAAACAGGAGCTGAATTTTAAGATCCCCGCTCACAGTCGGCGTACCTTCTATCGTTGCCTGTGCTTTATTATACACCAGGCCAATCTCCTCCAATCCCTTCCATTCAGCATACACCACATCCCCCATATTCCATTTCTCAAAATCCACTACTGCCTTATACGGCTTATTCACACTCCCATTTGGAATACTGATAGGTGCGGTGATAATATCATTAATCCTGTTTTTAATCGTATGATTTTCCATAAGCTACCCCTGTGTACGGTTTACATCAAATCCGCCACCATCTTCCACCACAACATATCGGGATGTTTTGCCACACCATGGACAGGTATTCATCTCCTCATACCCGATACAATGAATCTTGCCACAACTACATTGTGCCAGTGCAAACTGGTTACTGCAGCAGGGACAGGTAGGTGCACCTACTAACTCCGCAGTATTTATCTTATGATTGCCGGCACCGTCAGACAATTCAAAATAATCGTCTTTCAAAGGAAAAGCACCCACCTGCAAATAAGAACGGGTTTCCAGGTTCATTCCGCCCCAGATGTTATTGCCAATACTCTTCCTGTATTTGATGAGATAATGACGATTTGATTGCTGGCATTTCGCCAATAAAACTACATAGTTATCATCCACCATTTGTACGACAGGTGCACTTTTGGAGATGTCAATCTTCGACAGCCAGTCATTATCGATCTTTTCCAGTTCCAGTCCTGATCCGTTACTTTCGATATTCACACTACTGGTAGTAATAGACGCCGTCACCCATTGAAAGAAGTATTTGTAAGAATCGATGTTCGCATTCTTAAAGAACAATACATGCTCCGTGAGCTGTCCTAAAATACCGGCATTCGCTTCACTGCCGAAAGATACTGCTACCAGGTTCACCTGTCGCTGCCACCTTTGTTTCCATTCAGCAATGACAGCATCTGTATTATCAGTCGGCACGCCATCGGTGAATAAGAATATAATCGGCTTCCAGTCGCCTTTGGAAGTAGGGGTTGTTTTCTTTACATTACTATCCAGCTCCGTCATCAGGTGTCGCAGACCATTACTCAACGACGTACCGCTGCCTATAGGATACTTAGGTGGGTAAAAGCTGATGATATCCTGCAAAGGAAGGATCGTCTTTGCTTTGCCGGCAAATACAATGATAGAAATCCATACTGTTTCAATAGCAGTAGGATCCGTTTTCAATGCCTGGATGATCGTGGAAATTCCTTCTTCTACTTGTGAAATAGGTTCTCCTACCATTGATTCGGAAACATCAATCAGGAAGTATATGGGTAGTCTTCGCATATGGTCAGTTTAAATAACAAAGTGAATTTCGTCCGGTGGTGGTGGCAGATCGATGGTATCTGTAGTACCCATGCTTTTGTTGCCATGCTCGATGGTTTCAGACACCCACTTAAAGAAGCTTTTCAAAGTGGTACTATCAGCTACATCCAGGTGTACGACCACATCACAGAGTTCTTTCAGGAATTCATCATTAGATAGCCTGCCTGCAGCACAGCCGACTATAGAAGCAAAGTTCAGTGATTTGACCTGGGGAATCATCTCCTGGTACAGGTACAGGTCATTGGGGTTTCCATCTGTGAATATAAACAGTAAAGGCCGCCAGTCTCCTTTTTGGGTATCTGTTCCTTTCCGCAGGTCTTGTTTTACTTTTTCGCAGACAAACTCAAGGGCTTGTCCTGTATGGGTCGGACCACTTTCCGGGCAGGTTATTTCCCGTACATTGTACGATGGAAGGTCTGTCAGCGGCAATACTTCCTTTACTGCTTTATCGAAGGTGATAATGCTGATCCAGAGGGTTTCCATAGCTAATGGATCTGATCGCAGGTTGTTGATCATACCACTTAGGGCATTGTTCAATGCCTGTATGGGTTCACCGTTCATAGATCCTGATGTATCCAGCAGCAGATAAACGGGTAATCTTCTCATGTATGGTTAAAATATTTATCAGGTTACAATATTTAGTTCGGCAGGAAGGGTAGGTAATCCCAATCCAATCGTTGTAGTAGAAAGATCGTGTGTCGCATTTCCACGATCATTTTGCAGGTTGATAGCCATATGAATTATTTAATAATTTGCCCTTTGAAATGCCGGGAGAGGAAGTAGGCAAGGTCCTCCCTGTAGCCGATGCCCGATGCTTCGAATTTCCACTGATCATTCCGCTTATACAACCGTCCGAATTCAATGGACGTTTCGATAGAGAAGTCTTCTCCCAGTTCGTATTTTGCTATTTCCTGGCCGTTTGCATCATCTACGATCCGGATGTAGGAGTTACGCACCTGACCAAAGGTTTGCCTGCGTGGCTGGGCTTCGTGAATGGTGACTACGAAGAGAATTTCCTGTACACGGTTGTCCACCAGCGAGAGGTCTACTTTGATACTTTCATCATCCCCGCCATCGCTGTTGCCACCGGTAGGGTCATCGCCGGAATGGTGGAGGGCGGTATCTTCAGAATCAGCGTTGCCGTAAAATACAAAGAAACCTTCAGTGGGTATCAGTCGTTTATCATCCAGCATGAATGCAGAAGCATCGAGGTCAAAGGCGTAGCCGGTGCCTTCATTTGGGTCCCAACCCAGCCCGATAGTGATTTTGCTTAGTCCGATGTTTATTCTTTGTCCCTTCTGTAAATTGATGGCCATATATTATAGTTCGGGTTAGTGTTAACAAATATCGTCCCTTATGGGTAAATATACTAATATATATGAATGTAAAAAGAAAAACCTGCTCATTGAGCAGGTTTTCTGTTAATGGCCGGCTGCTTGTAAAATTGCCGCAATCGTCTCCCTGTTATTGACCCCAAGGCCCTCCTGCTGATGCAGGAGATCGCCCCCGGGGCTGAACACGCTGATAATATTTGAATGAGAGAAGTCCATCGGTGAAATCTCTTTGTATTTAACAGACAGCACATTGGCAAACTCACGAACCGTTTCCGGATTGCCTTGCAGAAAGGTCCATTCATCGCCATCCATTCCCTTTGAAATAGCAAATGCTTTCAGTTTTTCAGGCGTGTCGGTTTCAGGATCGATGGTCACAAGTACATATTGCACCTTATCATTGTTGCCCACTTTTTTACGAATGTCCTGCATATCAGCCACCAGTCTTGGACAGGCTACCTTGCAGGAAGTGTAGATCATCACTACCACCAGCACTTTTCCTTTCAGGTCTTTCAGCTGAATAGATTTCCCTTCTTCCGTATGCCAGGTAGAAGTGAGGTTAAAGATCGACTCATCCGAAACTTTGGTGGTGGGTTGCTTACAGGCAACTAACAGTAGTGACAGGAAAAAGATTACCTTTTTCATAATTATAAGTTTTTAACAGCTCTGAACCCCTGGTTCTGTACGCAATAATTCGCTTTTAAACTTCCACGGAAAGCAAACCGCATGAACGCTGCATAGTTCATGAGGTCACTGGCACCTACAGAGCCGCTGCCGCAGAACTTGGCCACATCGTTTGACACATCTTTCCTGGACTCGCCAGACAACATCACTTCATTAAAATCAGCGGTCCATTCCCATACCAGACCATGCAGGTCGGCAATGCCCCAAACATTTTTAGGGGTCTGATCCACACGGTTGCCGGCGGTGTTTGGTTTTTCATACCAACTGAGAATATCTTTGTTATAAGCTGTTTTGTTACGGGCATCTTCTGTGTTCTTATCAGCCATGGCAGCGTATTCCCATTGATCGACAGTAGGCAGTGATTTGCCTGCGGCATTGCAGTAAGCTTTGGCAGCAAACCATGAGATATTTGTAACGGGTGCATCCGGATCCATAGCAGGAGAGAGGGTGGTATCGTTCTTCCAGTTCACGAGGTAATTACCTTCTGCATAGATATGTTTTACCTGTGAGCGACGCCATTGTGGATTATGTTTTACAAATTCCAGGAAGCGACGGTTGGTGACGGGGACCACGTCCATCATGAATCCCCGTACCAATATCGTCGTATCTTTTTTACCAAAGAAGGGTGTATAAACGCCGCTTTTCACTTCAGCCATCTTTACAGTATCAGCTACAGGTGCAAGTGCCATCTGTGTGATAGGTGCAGGCGTATCGTGCGGCGTAGGTACGCGGGAGCAGGATACAGCAAAACAGATGCCTGTAGCGAAAAGGATTGTCGTTTTCATCAGTGACCTCTTTGAGCAGCTACCATTGCTGGTTTAATTTCCTGTTTCTTATTGCCCCAGCTGGAATAAACGAATGTGAGCACATTGGCAATTTCTTCATCGCTCAGTACCTGGGCTGGCATTACACCGTTAAACTTCGCACCATTCACCACCACTTCGCCTGTTTTACCATGCAGTACAATACCGATCGCCCTGTTTACATCTGCATTCAGGAAATCAGATTTTGCCAGTGGCGGGAAGGCGTTGGGAATACCCTGACCATTCTCCTGGTGACAAGCCTGGCATGTTTTAGCAAAGACAGATTTACCCATGGCAATTCTTTCTTCATGGCTGGCGGCTTTGGGTGCTTCAGGCGCTTTTTCGCCGGGCATGTTCTGGATAGTGCTGCCTTCTGGTTGGTAGATACCTTCCGTTTGCTTGCCGGAATAGATTTGTTTATTCTCATCGCCGGTTACGGTCAGCATACCAAGAGAGCCTTTGTTGAAAGTGCGGGTGATAGAGTGGTCTACGATCACGAAGGTACCGGGTACTTCACATTTAAAGTCTACGATAGATGCACCACCGGCAGGGATGAGGGTGGTCTGAACGTTGTGATTGATGAGGTCTCCGCCTTCAACATTTACATGATCAAATATTTCGCCGATCACGTGGAAGGAGGATACCATGTTAGGACCACCATTACCTACATAGAGACGAACGGTTTCGCCTACTTTCGCTTTCAGGGAATTATCGCCGGTGAGGGAACCTACACGGCCATTGAACACTACGTAGTCAGGGCGTTCGTCAATCGCTTTTTGCATATCGAAAGGCTGCAGACCGGGATCGCCGTTTTTACCTTTCGTATAGAAGTCGCCCTGCATGATGTAGTATTCTTTGTCTACAGGAGGCAGGCCACCTTCAGGTTCTACGAGGATCAGGCCATACATACCGTTGGCAATGTGCATGGCTACGGGAGCAGTGGCACAGTGGTATACAAAGAGACCTGGGTTCAGCACTTTGAAAGAGAAGGTCACTTCGTGACCGGGTGCTACGAAAGAGGATGCAGCGCCGCCACCAGTGCCGGTTACAGCATGGAGGTCGATGTTGTGTGGGAGTTTATTGTTTGGGTGGTTTTTCAGGTGAAATTCCACTTCGTCGCCTACACGGGTACGGATAAAGGAACCGGGTACGGTGCCGTTGAATGTCCAATAAAGGTATTTTACACCATCGGCCATGGTACCTTCTTTTTCAACGATTTCCATGTTCACGATGAGTTTAGTCGCTTCCCTGTTACCGACAGGTTTTGGTACCAGTGGGGGAGCCGTGAGTTCAGCGATGCTTTCACCAACGACCTTCATTTCAGTGGGCGGTGTTTTGGTTTGTTCTGGTGTGCTGCTGGAACAGGCGTTCAGCAACCATGCGCTGAGGAATGCGCTTAAGAAAAATTTGAGTCTGGTCATGGTATAAGTGTTTGAGCTTCTTATCGGGTGTTGAATAAAAGATGTTTTTGTCTTTTATTTGTTGATTCAAATGTAGGGTAGGTTTTTGGTGGGGACAACCGTATTGGTTAGGTGGGGGGATGATTCTGGTCAGTGAGGGGAAACGGATCATTTTTCGAATTCCACTATTTTCTCTACCTTGGCTCTTCGGGTCAAAAAACCACCTTTTATGGAGCGTGTTGATATAAAAAGATTGGCAGAAAAGCTCAACCTATCCACATCTACTGTTTCAAGGGCATTCAGGGGCAACAGTGACATCAATCCGGAAACTAAAGCAAGAATCTTGTCTGCAGCAAAGGAATTCAATTACCAGCCAAACCATCATGCCAGTAACCTGCGGGATAAGCGAAGCAATACGATCGCCATCATTGTACCGGAAATCGCGAACAACTTCTTCTCCCAGGCCATCCACGGCATAGAGCGTGTAGCCCGGGAAAAAGATTATTATACCCTGATCTACCTCACTGACGATGATTATGAAAAGGAAGTGATGTTCATCGAAAAACTATACAATGGTCGTGTGGATGGAATCATCATGTCTGCCTCCGGCGAAGCCAATGACCATAGATACCTGAAGAATGCGGGCAACAAACGGATTCCACTGGTATTTTTCGATAGGGTATACGATGATATAGATGTACCTAAAGTCACTACTGATGACTATGAAAGTAGTTTCTCCGCTACCAGGCACCTGATAGAAGCGGGTTGCCAGAAAATCGCTTTCCTGGTAATTAATAAAAGCATGTCTATCGGTAATATTCGTATGCAGGGCTACCGCGACGCATTGCAGGACGCAGGCATCCCATTTCAGGAGCACCTGGTAGTAGATTGTAGCAATGACTATGACAGGAACTACCAGATACTGACGGACTTTCTGCTGCATGAACGCCCGGATGGCCTCTTCACCGCTGTAGAACGTTTGGCTATTTCCAGTTATTACGTTTGTCATGACCTGGGCATCAATATTCCTAAAGATGTGAAAGTCGTGAGCTTTTCCAGCCTGGAAATCGCCTCTCTGCTCAATCCTGCACTCTCCACCATCACCCAGCCAGCCTACGATTTAGGCACCCATGCTGCCGAAATGCTATTCAAAGTACTGGAAGGAACGCCCCCGCAGAACAATCATATCGTATTGGGTTCCAAGCTCATCCCCCGTTACTCCTCGGCAAAAGTGTAAGCAAAAGAAAAAAAAAGAAACAAAATGTTAGGAAAAACAAAAAATTGTATACTTTAGCATCATAAAATATTTTTATTCCACGTTCCGGGAACGTTCCCGGAAATGTTCAACACAGACTGATTATGTTTTCAACTTAGAACTTACGGACAAAAAACAGGGGGACTGGGACCTGCTATTGGACAATAATTTATCCCTTCCCATTACAACAATGAAAAATCGCCCTGAATTCTAAACAGGAATTCTACAGCTATTTTCTTGTC
Source organism: Chitinophaga sp. (assembly GCF_039596135.1). Taxonomy (GTDB): domain Bacteria; phylum Bacteroidota; class Bacteroidia; order Chitinophagales; family Chitinophagaceae; genus Chitinophaga. Next base: position 18,851 of record NZ_JBCNKH010000037.1, on the reverse strand, counting down.
TTTTCATTAAACGCACTGCGTAGGCAGTAGCGTAACAGCAATTCCTTGTCTTTAAAATGAAACGTTAAATGAAACGAACACACTTTACCCGGTTAGCGCTGCTGTTGTGTTTTATCCTGGTTACCTTAGGCGTATATGCCCAGTCAGGAAGTATCAGCGGAACCGTTACGGACGGCACGAATAGTCCGGTACCGGGGACTATCCTTTTTATTAAAGGAGGCAGCAAAAATGCAGTTGCAGATAGTGCCGGCCATTATACTATACACGGTGTAAGTGCCGGTAGTTATGTACTGGTAGCAAGAATGGCAGGTTTTGAAGCCGTAGAAAAAGCCATCACTGTAGGAAGCGGAAATTTGGAACTTAATATTCAACTGAAAACTGATACCAAAGGATTAAGCGAAGTGGTGGTGATCGGTTATGGTACACAAAAGAAAAGCGACCTCACCGGCTCTATCGCCCTCGTATCTACGAAAGATTTTAACAAAGGCCCGGCGGCTTCTCCTGAACAACTCATCACTGGTAAAGTACCCGGTGTACTGATCACTTCCAACGGTGGTGCACCTGGTAGTGGTAGTACCATCCGTGTACGTGGCGGTGCTTCTCTGAATGCTACCAACGATCCGCTGATTGTAATTGATGGGGTACCTGTTGAAAACGGTAATGTGAGCGGTTCTTCCAATGCTCTGGCGATGGTGAACCCCAATGATATCGAATCTTTCAGCGTATTGAAAGATGCATCTGCTACTGCTATCTATGGTTCCCGCGCATCCAATGGTGTGGTAATCATCACTACCAAGAAAGGTCGTGCAGGCGATAAACTTCATATAAACTTCAGCACTAACAATGCACTGTCTAAAGTAACATCCTATTCACCGGTATTGTCTGCCGCACAGTTTACCGATGTGGTCAATGAACATGGTACCGATGCACAGAAAGCCCTGCTGGGTTCTGCTAATACCAACTGGCAGAAAGAAATTTATCAGTCAGCCCTGAGCTCTGATAATAACCTGAGCATAGCCGGTGCATGGAAAAAATTACCTTACCGCGTTTCTGTCGGTCACCTCTTTCAGGATGGTATTTTGAAAACCTCCAACCTGAAAAGAACTTCCGCTGCGGTGAACCTCTCTCCAAGTCTCTTCGACGATCACCTGAAGATAAACCTGAACCTGAAAGGATCTGTTGCAGATAACCGTTTTGCAGATCAGGGAGCTATCAATGCAGCGATTGCCATGGATCCAACCAAACCTGTTTACTCCGGCAAGGATGCCTTTGGTGGTTACTATGAGTGGTTATACAACGACGATCTGTATAGCCTCGCTACCAGGAACCCGCTGGCTATGCTGAAACTGAAGAACGATGCGTCTACTGTAAAAAGAAGTATCGGTAACCTGCAGTTTGACTACAAGTTCCATTTCCTGCCTGAACTGCATGCGAATATGAACCTGGGTTACGACTACTCTAAGGGTACCGGTAATACGAATATTCCTGCATACGCTGCTTTGTCTTATTATAATGGTAAAGGTGGTTCTTACCATCACTACGAGCAGGAAAAACAGGATAAACTGTTTGACTTTTACCTGAACTATAACAAGGCACTAAAAAGCATTAAGAGTAACATCAATGCGACTGCCGGTTATTCTTACCAGGACTTCATCACCACCACGCCTGCATTCCCAACGCTGGATGGTTCCGGCGATACCACTACGGCCGCAGGTAACTACAGCAAATCACAGCATACGCTGGTTTCCTTCTTCGGTCGTTTGAACTATACTTTTAATGAAAAATATATGTTGACTGCTACACTGCGTCGTGATGGTACTTCCCGCTTCCGGAAGCACTGGGGCAACTTCCCTTCCGTAGCACTCGCATGGAAAATTAAAGACGAAGCTTTCCTGAAGAATAATAAAGTACTCTCTGACCTGAAACTGAGAGTCGGTTATGGTGTAACCGGTCAGGAAGACATCGGGCAGGATTATGCTGCTGTATCCCGCTATACATGGGGTGATGCTGCTTCTTCTTACGAGCTGGGCGATAGCTATTACCAGACACTGCGTGCAGCTGGTTACGATCAGAACATCAAGTGGGAACAGACTGCTACTTACAACGTTGCGCTGGATTATGGTTTCCTGGACAACAGGATCAATGGTAGCGTAGATTTCTACTACAAGAAAACCACCGATCTGCTGGCCACTGTTACAGCACCAGCAGGTACCAACCTGACCAACTCCCTGTTTACGAACGTAGGCAGCCTTGAAAATAAAGGGATTGAATTTATCGTCAACGCGGTACCTGTACAGACGAAAGACTTTACCTGGAATGCAGGTTTTAACTTAACCTACAACAAGAACAAACTGCTTTCTCTCTCCAAAGCAAAGAGTGATACAGCAGTAGGTTTTGCTACCGGCGGCATCACCGGTGGTACTGGTAATACTATCCAGATCAACTCCACTGGTTATGCTATTAACTCCTTCTACGTATACAAACAGATTTACGATAAGGATGGCAAACCAATTGAAGGTTTATACGAAGACAGAAATGGGGATGGTGCGATTACTGCGGCAGATAAATACCGTTACAAATCACCTAATCCTAACCTTTACCTGAGTTTCAATTCACAGTTCATCTACAAACAGTGGACCCTTGGTTTCAGTCTGCGTAGTAACATTGGTAACTACATCTACAACAACCAGGCTTCTAACTTTGGTAACTACAAATCTTTCCAGAACAGCAACTACCTGGCGAATATGAGTGCCAGTGTACTGAAAACGAAATTCACCAATCCACAATACTGGTCTGATTACTATGTAGAAAACGGTTCATTCGTACGTATGGATTATCTGAACCTGGCTTATGATTTTGGCCGCATCTGGCATCAGAAATTAGGTGTGCGGGTGAATGCGAACGTACAGAATGTATTCGTGATTACTAAATACAGTGGTCAGGATCCGGAAGTATTCAGCGGTATAGATGATAAGTTCTATCCACGTCCACGTGTGTATTCCCTGGGCGTTAACCTTGATTTCTAATTAACAAACAGGAACGTTATGATCAAGCAATTCATATATAATACATTACTGGCCGGCGTGATGATATGGGGACTGGCAGCATGTACAAAAGACCTGGACCGGAATCCTATCACGGAAGCAACGACAGCCAGTGTATATACAGACTTTAGTAATTACAAGAGTATCCTGGCCAAGCTGTATGCAGGTCTGGCTACTACCGGGCAAACCGGTCCAACTGGTAATCCCGACATCAGTGGTATTGATGAAGGTACTTCCAACTACATTCGTGCTTACTACCAGATGCAGGAATTACCTACTGACGAAGCAGTGATGACCTGGAACGATGGTACTATACAGAGCTTTCACAAGATGACCTGGACAGCAGATGACAACTTCATTACTGCCATGTTTGCCCGTGTATTCTACCAGATTTCCCAGTGTAATGAGTTTATCCGTCAGACATCTGATGCAAAACTGGCCAGCAATGGCATCACCGGTACGAATGCAGAAACAGCAAAGACATTCAGGGCAGAAGCCCGGTTCCTGCGTGCGCTGAGTTACTACCATGCGCTGGACATGTTTGGGAATGTGCCTTTTTCTACCGATACCAACGAGGTATCTTACTATTATCCTAATCAAATTTCCCGTGCGCAGTTGTTCACATATGTAGAATCAGAGCTGAAAGCACTCGATACACTGCTGGTAGAACCCGGCGCCAATGAATACGGTCGTGCAGACAGGGCTTGTGCATGGTTGCTCCTTTCCAGGTTGTACCTGAATGCAGCTGTGTATACAGGAACTGACCGTTATACTGATGCCATTACCTATAGCACTAAGGTGATCAACTCCGGTTATGCATTAGCTTCCAGCTATCCAAACCTGTTCAAGGCAGATAACAATGCAACTTCCAGATCAGAGTTCCTGCTCACCAGCAACTTTGATGGTACCAGAACGCAGACGTATGGTGGTACTACATACCTGGTGTGTGCAGAAATAGGAGGTAGTATGACGGCTTCTAACTATGGCGTGAGCAGCGGTTGGGGTGGTTTACGTACTACTAAAGGACTGGTGAATTTATTCCCTGATGTAACAGGTGCCACTGATAGCCGTGCGATGTTTTATACCAGCGGGCAAAACCTGGAAATAGCAGACCTGGGCACTTTCACAGATGGTTATGCAGTAACTAAGTGGAGCAATAAAACTTCTACCGGTGGTACTGGTTCCAGCACCACATTCGTAGATACAGACTTCCCGCTGTTCCGCCTGCCGGAAGCTTACCTGAACTATGCAGAAGCTGTATTGAGAGGTGGTACCGGTGGTAGTGCTGCGACAGCATTGACTTATGTGAACACCATTCGTGAAAGAGCATATGGTGGTACGAGTGGAGATATCACCAGTGGTCAGCTCACGCTGCAATTCATTCTCGATGAAAGAGGCCGTGAATTCTACTGGGAAGGTTATCGCAGAACAGACCTGATCCGTTATGGTTACTTTGCCGGCAGCGGTTACCTATGGCCATGGAAAGGCGGTGTGGCAGATGGTACAGCGGTAGGCGACTATCGTAACCTGTACCCGATTCCTGCTACAGAACTGGTGGCTAATCCTAATCTCACTCAGAACAGTGGTTACTAATCAAAACATTATTCATCATGAAGGTCAGTTTCAAATATATATACATCCTCAGCTTTAGTTTGCTGATCCTGTTTTCCTGTAAAAAGGAAGGCAGCTTTACCCAGGTGAAAACCGGTACTGCTCCTGTGCTGACAGCTACTGATTCCGTATTCGTATTCACGGAAGCAGATGCATCCAATGCAGCAGTAACTTATTCCTGGACTGCATCTGAGAACTGGGGTTACAAATCCATCGTCACTTATTATCTGCAAATAGATGAGAAAGGTAATGGTTTTAAGAATGCGACAGAAGTAACGATTGGTACAGGTGTATTGAAGAAAGCCTACACCGTAGCAGCATTGAACCAGGTGATTAACAACATGGGACTGGCAGCAGGTCGTGAGCATGACCTGGTACTCCGTGTGAAAGCAGCTGTAGACACAGTAGGAGACGAGATTTATTCTGACAGTGTTTCCCTGACAGTGACGCCTTACTATGTGCCTAAGGTATATACCTACCTGTATTTACCGGGTGGTTATGAAGGCTGGTCATTTGACAATGCAGGGCTGGATAGCGTAGCATCTGTAAAGAACGATGGTACTTACGAAGGTTACATGTACCTCTCCGGTGCTACCGAATTTAAGATCACGACAGCGAAGAGCTGGGATGTGAACTATGGTGATGGTGGTGGTGGATCACTCTCATCCGGTGGTAGCAACATTGCTGTGTCTGAAGGTGGTTACTATCGCCTGACGGTAGACATTAACCAGCTTAAATACACGATGACGAACACTACGTGGAGCATCTATGGTAGTGCCGTAGGTAGTGCAGATGCGGCAATGACTTACAATTCCGGCACAGGTGTATGGACGGTGACAACAGCTTTGAGCGCTGGCACATTTTACTTCAGAGCCAATAATGCAGATGCCATTGCCCTGAGTGATGTGAGCAACAATGGTACACTGGCTTCAGGTACTACAGGCGCTATCACAGTAGATGCAGCGGGTACTTATGTGATCAGTATGAACTTAAGTAACCCAGGTAACTATACATATTCTCTCACAGCTCAATAATAAGAATAATAGCATGAAACAGATTCGGTGGATCACGATGCTGTTGTTGATGGCAGGTACATCAATGGCGCAAATTCCCAGCCTGGAGCGTATTGAACCTGCCAACTGGTGGGTGAAGATGCAACAGCCCTTTTTACAACTGATAGTACATGGTAATAAGATTGCAGAAAGAGACGTCAAACTGGAATATCCCGGGGTTACACTCCTGAAGGTGAATAAAGTGGAAAACCCGAACTACCTGTTTCTTGATCTCAATATTGATCCTTCGGCTGCCCCGGGTATATTCCCGATCAGGTTCCTGAAGAAAGGCAGCAAGGATCTGGTGTTTAGTTACGAGCTGAAAGCCAGAAATACTGGTACTAAAGCACAAGGCCTCAATGCGGGCGATCTGATATATCTCATTATGCCGGATCGCTTCGCAAACGGGGATACGACCAATGATGTGATTAAAGGTATGCAGGAAACGACCCTGAACAGGGATTCTATGTATTATCGTCATGGTGGCGATATACAGGGTATCATCAATCACCTGGGTTACCTGCAGGAACTGGGCGCCACTGCACTGTGGATGACGCCTATGATCACCAACGATCAGCCACAGGCATCTTACCATGGTTATGCTGCTACGGAGCAGTACCGTACAGATCCCCGTTATGGTACAAATGAACTGTACAAAACACTGGCAGATAGTCTGCACAAACGTGGTATGAAGTTAGTGATGGACCTGGTGCACAACCACATTGGCAGCCAGCACTGGACCATGAAAGACATGCCAATGAAGAACTGGGTACACCAATGGCCTGAGTTCACCCGCTCCAGTTTCAGGGCACAGCCAGACTTTGATCCTTATGCTTCACAATACGATAAGGATGTAATGACCAATGGCTGGTTTGACAATCACATGCCAGACCTGGATCAATCCAATCCTTTTGTACAAAATTATTTTACACAAAGTCATATCTGGTGGATCGAGTATGCGGGCGTGGATGCATTCCGGCTGGACACTTATCCATACAATGACGGAGCGTTCATGGCAGTGTGGGGAAAGGCGATCAAAGATGCTTATCCCACTTTCACCTTCTTTGGTGAGGTATGGGTAAAAGGCGTGGCAGACCAGGTGTATTTTACACAGGGCAAAACTGTGAACCAGCACCTGGATACACAATTACCCGGTCTTACAGATTTCAATTCACTCTGGGCTATTACGGGGGCTATGAATGATAAAGCAGCATGGGATGATGGCGCAGTGAAACTGTACACTACCCTCGCATCAGATTATCAATACCAGGACCCGATGCGCAATGTGGTATTCCTGGATAACCATGACCTGAGCCGTTTCTATTCAGTAATCGGCGAAAACAAAGGTAAATACAAAGCCGCGCTGGCGTGGTTGCTGACCACCCGTGGTATTCCCCAGTTGTATTACGGTAATGAAATTGGTATGAAGAATTTCAGTGCGCCGGATGGATTAGTGCGGGAGGATTTTAAAGGTGGCTGGAAGAATGATAAGGTGAACAAGTTTACCGCAGCGGGTCGTAATGAAGAAGAAAATGAACTGCACGACTATATACAAAAGCTGGCTAACTACAGGAAGAACAACCCTGTGGTACAAACCGGTAAGCTGATGCAGTACATTCCTCAGAATAATGTATACACCTACTTCAGGTACAATGCTGACAAGACAGTGATGATCGTACTGAACCCAAACAGCGATCCTGCCATCATTGATGTGAGCAGATTTAAAGAGAGAACAACTGGATTTTCCAGCGCGCACGATATAGTAACTGATAAAACCTATAGTCTTTCAGACAGCCTGCATGTACCGGCTACCACTACACTGGTACTGGAACTGGCCCACTGATGCAGCAATTTAAATGGATGATATGGACAGAATAGATGCATGTATTTTCGACCTTGACGGAGTGATTGTAGACACTGCCAAATATCATTACAAAGCCTGGAAAAGGCTGGCTAATGAGCTGGGGTTCGACTTCACGGAGGAACAAAATGAATTACTCAAAGGCCTGAGCCGTACCCGTTCTCTCGAGATCATATTAGAGATCGGCGGTGTGCAAAAATCAGCCGAAGAACAGGCAATACTGGCGGCCCGCAAGAATGAATGGTATGTAGATATGATTCGCCATATGCAACCGGATGAGGTGCTGCCGGGTGCGAGAGCATTTTTGGAAAGCCTGCGTAAGGCGGGTGTGAAAACGGCGCTGGGTTCAGCGAGTAAGAATGCAGGTACTATTCTGGAAAGAGTGGGGCTGGCTGCATTGTTTGATGTGGTGGTGGATGGTAATTCAGTAACCGCTTCCAAACCAGATCCGGAAGTGTTCCTGAAAGGGGCCGATAGTTTGCATGCAGACCCTGCTTATTGTGTGGTGTTTGAAGATGCGGTGGCGGGTGTGCAGGCAGCAAAGGCAGGTGGAATGAAAGCTGTTGGGATTGGTGCTGTGAACGTACTTGGTAACGCAGATATGATTGTCAGTGGTCTTGGAGACATGAGTCTCCAGCGCTTAAAAGATTTATAATTATGAAGCAATATATAAAGGTAGATGAGTGGAATATCATCGAAGAAGGATTTATACCAGGTTACAACAAAATCTCAGAAAGTATCTTCAGTTTGGGTAATGGTCGTATGGGGCAGCGTGGCAATTTTGAAGAGACTTATTCCGGCGAAACGTTGCAGGGTAGCTATGTGGCGGGGATTTATTATCCTGACAAGACGCGTGTGGGGTGGTGGAAAAATGGTTACCCTGAATATTTTGCCAAAGTATTGAATGCAGCGAACTGGATTGGATTAGAGATCCGCATTGACGGTTTGGTTGTAGACCTGCATCATGCGGCAGTGAGTGACTTTCGTCGTGTATTGAATATGAAGGAAGGCTACCTGGAGCGTACGTTTACTGCGACCTTATCTTCTGGTAAACAACTGGCTGTGAAAGCCACCCGCTTTTGTAGTATTGTAGACGATGAGGCAGGTGCGCTTCGCTATAGCATTACGCCATTGAATTTTGATGGGGAGATAGAAATCATTTCTTATATAGATGGAGCAGTCAGAAACCAGGATGCGAATTATGATGAAGGATTCTGGGAGCTGGTGGAAAGCAGCATCCATGACAATAGCGCTTACCTGACTTTGCGTACAAAGAAAACTGGTTTTGACGTCTGTACAGGGATGTTATTCCACGTATATCAGCAGGGGCACCAATTAGCATCAGCAGTTGCACCGGTACAAAAAGATAAGTTTGTAGGTGGTAAGGTGAAGGTGACAGCTACCCGCAACCAGGAAACAGTGATCTGTAAATATGCTGCTAACCTGACTTCTGAGAATCACTCAAGGAATGAGCTGGTGGCAGCATGCCGGAAGGTAGTAGAAAAAGTAGCAGCGAAAGGGGTTGCAAAACTGCTGGAAGAGCAGGCAGCAGCCTGGGCTGCCAAGTGGCAGGAAAGCGATATCGTAATTGCCGGAGACGCTGCAGCACAGCAGGGGATCCGTTTCAATATCTTCCAGCTGAACCAGACTTACACGGGTGAAGATGCCCGTTTAAATATCGGTCCTAAAGGCTTTACGGGCGAGAAATATGGAGGTTCTACCTATTGGGATACAGAAGCATATTGTATACCTTTCTATCTTGCAACAGCGGATCAGCAGGTAGCAAGAAACCTGTTGATATATCGCCATAACCAGTTGGGCAAGGCGATTGAAAATGCGGGTAAACTGGGTTTTGGTAAAGGGGCTGCACTGTACCCGATGGTGACCATGAATGGGGAAGAGTGTCATAATGAGTGGGAGATCACCTTTGAAGAAATTCATAGAAATGCGGCCATTGCATATGCGATATTCAACTACATCCGTTATACCGGTGATGTGGCTTACCTGGCTGAATATGGCCTGGAAGTACTGATTGGGATCTCCCGGTTCTGGGCACAGCGGGTGAACTGGAGCGAAGCCCGCCAGCAATATGTAATGCTGGGGGTGACAGGGCCAAATGAATATGAAAACAACGTCAATAATAACTGGTATACCAGTACAATGGCGACCTGGTGTATGCAGTATACGATTGAGGCATTGGCGCATGTGAATGATGCTATCATTAAAAAGACTTCATTTGATGCTGGTACCGAAATCGCTCAATGGCAACATATCATAGATAACATGTACTATCCTGAAGATGCTGAGCGGGGTATTTTCCTACAGCAGGATGGTTACCTGGATAAAGAGCAGATCCTTGTAAAAGACCTGGATCCGGCGCAAAGACCATTGAATCAAAAGTGGAGCTGGGATAGAATTTTGAGAAGTTGCTTTATAAAGCAGGCAGATGTATTGCAGGGATTTTATTTCCTGGAAGACAGGTATGACCTGGATACGCTGCGCAGGAACTTTGACTTCTACGAGCCACGTACGGTGCATGAAAGTTCTTTATCTCCCTGTATCCACGCTATCCTGGCTGCGAAGCTGGGAGATGGGGAAAGGGCGTATGAGTTTTACCTGCGTACTTCCCGACTGGACCTGGATGATTATAACAATGATACAGAAGATGGTTTGCATATCACGTCTATGGCAGGTACCTGGATGAGTGTGGTAGAAGGATTTGCAGGTATGCGTGTACGTGAGGGGCAGTTACAGTTTACACCCTTCCTGCCGGACAGCTGGCAATCTTTTGCATTCAGCATTCGTTTCAGGAAAAATATCCTGAAAGTAGAAATCAACAAACATCGTGTTGTAATTGAGAACAAAGAAGGGGATGATGTGGCAGTAAAAGTATACGAAGATACATATATCGTCAAAGCGGGTGCGGTAGTACAATTGAAAGTCAATTAAAAAAGAAATTCCATGAAAGGCATGACAAAGCCACGCTTATCTGCAGCAAGGATCTGGAATATGAGCATGGGGTTTTTCGGAATACAGTTTGGTTTTGCATTACAGAATGGAAATGCATCCCGTATCCTACAGACCTATGGTGCAGAGGTAGAGCATTTATCCCTATTCTGGTTGGCCGCACCGGTGACCGGGATGATTGTACAGCCCATCATCGGGCATTATAGTGATCGTACCTGGAACAGGTTGGGGCGCCGCCGTCCTTACTTTCTTGTAGGTGCGCTGTTGACAGCTTTGGCACTGATACTGTTGCCTAATTCGTCGATGCTGGCTTACCTGCTGCCTCCGATGCTGGTTGGAGCGGGAATGCTCACACTGATGGATGCAAGCATCAATGTGGCCATGGAACCTTTTCGGGCACTGGTATCGGACAATCTGCCTGATGAACAGCGGAGTATGGGCTTTTCGGTACAAACCTTCCTGATAGGAGCAGGGGCTGTATTGGGATCTTCATTACCTTATTTGCTGGCAGAGTATGGTGGTGTATCTAAATTAGCGGCACCGGGAGTGGTACCAGACAATGTGATTTATTCTTTTTACATAGGTGCACTGGTATTGATAGCCACGATTCTCTGGTCCATCTTCATGAGTAAGGAGTATAGTCCGGAGGAGTTTAAACAGTTTAATCCAACGGAGGAAGCAACAGCTGCATCCGGGTTGGGAACAATAGTAAAAGACTTTGCAGCCATGCCATCGGCCATGCGGCAGTTAGGGCTGGTACAGTTCTGTAGCTGGTTCGCATTGTTCTCCATGTGGGTGTTTACCACACCTGCAGTGGCGCAGCATATCTATAAGGTAATGCCTGGAGATACGTCGTCATCCAGCTATGCAGATGCGGGGAATAAAGTAGGATTCTTATTCAGCATTTACAGTGCAGTATCTGCGGTGTATTCACTAATCTTACCTGCTATAGCGCGTAAAACCAACAGGAGAGTGACGCATGCTTTTTCTCTGATAGCGGGCGGGGTATCATTGATCTCCATCTTTTTCATACAATCCCCTGACCTGCTGATACTGCCGATGATCGGTATTGGTTTTGCATGGGGCAGCATTCTATCAACTCCTTATGCTATTCTATCGGGTGTAATACCGCCGCATAAGACGGGGGTATACATGGGGATCTTTAATTTCTTTATCACCTTCCCTCAGATTGTAAACGGTTTGTTCGGTGGTCTCATCGTGAGGTACTGTTTTCATGATCAGCCTATATATGCGTTGGTAATGGGGGGCATATTTATGATCATAGCTGCGGTAGCAGTATTGAATGTAAAAGAGCAGAGAGCCTGACACTTATACTTAAAATCAGACCGGGATTTGCATTGGCAGGTCCCGGTTTTTTATTGCCCTCAAAAAAATATTTTAACATTTAAATAATTTGTATATAAATTTGTGAACCATTCCTAATTATTGTAATTCGATTTTTAACCTCAATCCTGGAAAAGCCATTTAAGTAAACGATTTGAATAATTATCCCTATAAGTTGTAATGCACAATCAAAAAAGGAGAGAATTTTTCAGAAATGTCGCGTATATAGTGCCTGCATTGGCCATTATGCCGTCGTCTCTGTTCTCAAAAAATGTTCGTAACGGTTTGCGCACCGGGTTTATCGGAACCGGTATCTGGGGGCGTCAATATTTGTCTGCAGCACTTGCACAAAAAGATCTGACTATCACGGCAATATGTGATACAGACAGCGCTTCCTTACAGGAAGGTCTTCAATTATTTAAAGGATATGGCAGTCCGGCTGTATACCAGTCATGGCAGGAAATGCTGGCCAGCGATGCGCTGGATGTGGTGATCATTGCTACACCTGCACATACACATTATACAATCGCCAAAGCAGCTATGCTGGCGGGTAAGCATGTGGCCTGTGGTCCTGTAATGGGGGAGTCCCTGGAGGAGCACCGGGATATAGTAAGGACCAGTAAACAAACTGGCCGTCACTACTTTACCCTGGATGAGCAAAGTTACCGGCATGATCTGCAGGCGAGTTCCCAGATCGATTTTGGGGCATTGAAAACAGTGTATGCAGGGGCGCCTTTTGAAGTACAGCCACCGGAGGTAGACACGTATCCGTTATATCCCGCGTTGTTTTTACAACGGTTATTAGGGGCTGGTAATCAATTCAAAACCATCTCAGTTACCACACAGCTGCGGGATTATGTCGTTCCTAAGGTACATGCAAAAACAGGCCGGCAATATACCAATATCAAAAACGGAATGATTCCGTTTATTTGTCTCACGACCACACAAGGCCAGCAGGTATACCTGCAGGCAGAAAAGGGATATTCAACTGGTACGCATGTTTTTGGTACGGATGCCATCTGGATTGATTATACAAAATCTATGCGGGTGGGTGACAACCAATGGGAAGCGGATCAGCTGGACCTGCAACAATATACAGCCTCACCGGTCGCAATGGCATTGAATGAGCTGGTAGCCATGCTGAAAACTCCCTGGCATCAATCGTCTGTACATATAGCAGCAACCAATAGTCTGGTTGCATTACTGGGCCGTCAGTCTGCCGCCCAGGGCGGAAAGGTATTAGCATTTCCTGATTGTAATCTGATTTAATATTCATCACTATAATTATTCTGCGCAATGGTCGAACCTTTTCTTGCAGTTATCGTAGCTTATGCATTCAACTTTGCACCTTATGGATGGGCATTTTGTAATGGAGCTTTATTATCAATTGCCCAAAACGTTGGATTATACTCCCTTCTCGGTACTTATTTTGGTGGTGATGGCATGAACTCTTTTGGTCTTCCTGATCTGCGTGGCAGAGTACCATTAGGTATGGGGCAAGGGCCGGGGCTTTCAAACTATAACATCGCACAAAGTGGAGGTACGGAAACAGTGACCCTTATAACAAGCCAGATGCCAGCGCATACGCATACAGTTACTCATACGCTTACGGTGGCACCCAAAGCAAGTACACAGGCTGGTACCACCAATGTGCCTGGTGCAACTGTAATACCTGCTGCATTGCCGACCATAGGTGCCGGTGTAAATACGTTTGCAGTGAATGGGTATAGTAACGCAGCTGCAGATGCTACCTTATTACCTACCGATGTATCGGGTACAATTACCCCTGCGATTGCAGGTGGCAGTCAGCCACACTCAATCATGCAGCCATACCTGGTATTGAACTATTGTATTGCACTACAAGGAAGTTACCCTTCCCGTTCTTAGTATGAAGCAATTGACTTTAGGTTTTCTGACGCCTTATAGTGGCGTATATCCCTTTTATTCTACGCACCTGTGGACCGGATGGATGTTGGGAATGGGTCTGGATCCTGCACGTCAGCGTACATGGCAGATCATGCCGGAGTTTACCAGGAGTGGTAGTCCGGCTGCGACTACAGAGGCTGCAAAAAAACTATTGTTTTTTAATCAGGCAGATGTGTTGTCAGGGCTTATTAGTTATAAGTCATTGCCAGCGCTTATGCCGGTGGTAGAAGCGCAACGTAAGTTAGGTTTCTTCTTTGATATGGGAGAGCTGATTCCGGATCATGCTGCCATCAGTCCGGATATCTTTTATGCTTCTCACCAGATCTGGCAGTCAGAATATGCTTTGGGTCGCTGGGCGCAAAAGCGTTTTGGCAATGCAGGGCATATAGTAATGCCACTTTACGAATCGGGGTATCATTTGGGCAATGCATTTCAGCAAGGAGCATTCCTTGCAGGTGCACAGGAGCTTCGGGTGAGTGTATTACCTAATGACCCTGCTGATACAGGGGCATTGGACCTCGCTGAATTTTTTGCAGAAATAGAAAAGCATCCTCCTCCTTATGTGCATGCAATTTTCGGTGGAAATATAGGAACGCGCTTTCTGAATGCATGGAAAGAAAGTAGGTACAACAAAACCATTCCACTAGTAGTGGTAGAGACAATGGCTTACGAAGATATTCTGGAGGATGTAAAGCACCTGGAACTGGAACTGTACAGCGCACTTACGTGGATGAAGGAAGATGAGCGCAAAGAAAATAAGTTGTTCGTAAAAGCATTTGAAAGCAAAGCACAGCAACCAGCCAATATTTATGGATTAATGGGTTATGAAGCGGGATTGGTGTGGAGAGAATTAATACCCTATGCACAGAAAGGGGACTGGGAAAAAGTAAAAGCACAACTGCGCACAAACACTATCCGTGGCCCCAGGGGAGAGAAAGGCTTCCATCCTTCCAGTGGATTGGGATTGCCTGTTTCTAACATTGTGAAACTGAATACAACTACCCAAAAGATAAATAAAATCATTCTTGACCAGGGGGAGGGAATTCGTCATGACGATGCCGGCTTACAGATCATTCACCAGGAGAATGTATCCGGCTGGCAGAATCCTTTTCTCTGTATTTAACAGGTTTATATGAAATATACCTTTACACGATGTATCCGGATATTACTGTTGATCATCGTAGCTGTAACCGCCTTCCTTACAGGTAAGGCGCAGTACGTCTTTTCCACTTTGGAAACAGGGGGTAATTACACAGCTGTAGCAACAGATCGCGATGATAATATATATACTACCAGGTGGAATAGCACAACTGGTCTATATGATGTAGTGAAGTTTTGGGCAATTAATGGTCTTACGACAGTACTTTATTCCGGTCTGAGTAATGGTTCGGCTGTCCAGGTAAATAATCCCTGGGGCATAGCGGTGAACAGTTTCGGCGATGTATATGTACTTAACTCATTTGGCACAGGCAATGGACAGATTCTCAAATTGTATGGCGGTTATGCATCAGCTGTGGTACGGTCGGGAAAGTATTTTTCTGCAATTACGGTAGATAAGAATGATAATCTGCTGGCAATAGAGTACAATAGTACTACCTCCACATTTGACATTGTACGCTACCAATATGACGGTGATGCCGGTACCCGGCTCTACACAGGTATTGCAGTGCCTGCGAAAGGTTTTTCTTATCCCTGGGGGCTGGTAACGGACTCACAGGGCAATATTTATTTTACAGATTTCCTGGAGAGTGCAGCGCATCCGGGTGGTGCTGTCATGAAACTGACTTATCCTGGTTATGCGGTGTCTACACTGGCTACAGGAAGGGAATTTACTGCCCTGGCGGTCGATGCATCCAATAACTTGTATACGACTGAAGTAGTGAGAAAAGGAAGAGCGGCAGTAGTAAAATATACAAATACGATGGGAACAGGTACAATCCTGGATTCCTCATTGACTGTTTCGGGTATAGTGTATCCGAAGGGCCTTGCTGTAAACAGCATGGGTTCGGTGTATATTGGGGATGGTCCGGCTAGTGGAAACGGCAGGTTGTTCAGATTGATAAATCCAGGGGTTTCTTCTATATGGTTGAATGGGGTGAGTCCTACTAACGCTGGAGTGGTGAGGTTTCTGGTGAATTTAACCACGAATGTATCGAACCTCCCGGCAAGCGCATTTACGCTGACTACAACGGGGATAACAGGAGCCAGTATAGCAGGGATAAGCAGCGGTTCAGATGGAACATATGTGGTGACAATAAATACAGGTACGGGAGACGGTACAATCCGGCTGGATGTAAACGGTGCAGGGGTTACACCTGCTTTATCGAATGTGCCGTTTACTTCCGGGGAAGTCTATACAATTGATAAGACGTCGCCAGTCATTTCACTGGTTATAAATGGGGGAGCGGCTGTTACCAATTCCACTACAGTAGCATTGACAGAAACGGCTACAGATGCAAATATACCAATGCAGATGCGATTCTCGGCAGATAGCAGTAACTGGAGTGCTTATGAGACATTTGCGGGAAGTAAGTCTTATACACTGGCAACAGGAAACGGTATACAGAAAGTATATATGCAGGTGAAAGACAATGCCGGCAATGTAAGTGGTAC
The DNA here is from genome assembly GCF_039596135.1 of Chitinophaga sp. GTDB lineage: Bacteria > Bacteroidota > Bacteroidia > Chitinophagales > Chitinophagaceae > Chitinophaga. The sequence goes on along the minus strand of NZ_JBCNKH010000037.1, from coordinate 2,433 downwards.
GAGTGCAGTAATTACCCTGGATCAGACAGCACCGGTGGTGGCCCTTACTTCCACGCCGCCGACTTCAACGAATCAGAGTACGGCAACATTTGTTTTTGGGGCAAGTGAAACAGTGACGGGTTTTACTGCGAGCCTGGATGGAGGTCCGTTCACGCCAGTGACTTCTCCATATACATTGAGCGGACTGGCTGATGGGCCGCACACATTGACCATCAAAGCAACAGATATAGCAGGAAATACAGGTGTTACTACTCCGTTTATCTGGAGTATAGATCAGACGCCACCGGTAATACAAAATCTCACCTCAGCTGCCGGTACATATAAAATAGGGCAGGCGATAACGCTGATGGCAAATATGAGTGAGGCTGTTATTACTGATAATGCGGGAACAGAAGCACCTTATATCAATATGACCATTGGTAGTACCACCCGAAAAGCAGTATATGCATCAGGTGCGGGCACCAATCAATGGGCATTTACTTATACAGTGCAGGAAGGAGATCTGGATAATGATGGAATAGAGATTTTGTCGCCTATACAAGTGGCGGGCAATAAACTGACAGATGCAGCAAACAACGTGTTGGATCCATCCTTTGCAGTAGCAGCATCGGGAATAAATGTAAATGGTATTCGTCCGGTAGCAACGCTGACGGTGCCACCTACATCGAATGCAACTACAATGACAGTAACACTTGGATTTGATGTGGCTGTGACGGGAGTGGATGCTTCTTCGCTGTCATTGTCTGGCATTGCTGGGGCTACCGTTACCGCTGTAACGCCGGATGCCACCACTTCGACTAACACTTATACCATCACCATTACGGTGCCGGCAGGTAGTAAGGGTACTTTGCATATAGCATTGGCTGCAGATGCAGCTACGGCTGTAGGGCAGGGGGGAAATACCAATGCAGCAGCTGCTGCAGATGTGGATTATGATAATACCGCGCCGGTTATCACCAGTGTGAGTGTGCCTGCGGGTGGGTATTACAAGGCAGGTACTACGCTGAGTTTTACGGCAACTTTTGATAAGAATATAACAGTTGCAGCAGGGGGGCTTTATTTGCCGGTAACAATTGGTAGTACTGTAGTACATGCAGGTTATGTAAGTGGCAGTGGTACAAAGGAACTCACCTTTAGCTATACAGTGGTGGCAGGGGATAATGACGACGATGGTATACAGATAGGTAGTAGCCTGACAGCAGATGCAGGTGTGCTGAAAGATAGTTATGGTAATGAAGCGGCAACGGCAATAAATGGCGCGGGTGCAACTAATAATGTGTTTGTTAATACGGTGATTCCTGGTGTGACATTGTCATCCGGCAGCACTATTGTGAATGGTGTGTTTGCTGTAACGGCTACATTTAGTGATGCGGTGACAGGGTTGACTCTCGATGACTTCAGTGTGGTAAATGGTACGGTATCGAACTTACAGACGGCAGATCATATCATTTATACGGTGGATGTAACTCCTGCAGGGGAGGGTATAGTCAAGGTCCAGTTGCCGGTTGATGTGGCGGAGAATGTGGGTGGAAATGGTAATACGGTATCGAATGAGCTGCAGGTGACGGTAGATACGACAGCTCCGGTAGTGACGGGGGTGAGTGTACCGGCAGATGGTTATTATCATGCAGGCGAGGAGTTGGATTTTACGGTTAATTTCAGTGAAGAGGTGGTATTGAATGTAACAACAGAGCATCCTTATCTGAATGTAGTTTTACAATCTGGTACGGTACAGGCTTATTATACAGGTAGGAGTGGGAATAATGGAATGAACTTTAAGTATACGGTGCAGGATGGGGATGGAGATGAGGATGGTATTGGGTTAATGGGGGCAGTAGAACTGGATAATTTATCGGTTAAAGATAAGGCAGGTAATAGTGCGAATGTTACATTGGCGGGAGTGCCGGCGCTTGGTGGGGTGAAGGTGAATACGGTACATCCGACGGTGGCATTGTCTTCAGGTGTTACATTGGTGAATGGGGCGTTTGATGTGACAGCTACGTTTAGTGAGGCGGTGACGGGGTTGGCGCTTTCTGATTTTACAGTTAATAATGGTGTAGTTAGCAATCTGCAGACAAGTGATAATGTAACTTATACCTTCACAATTACGCCAACTGTAGGTGGCAATGTAACGGTTAGTTTGCCTGTGGATGTGGCTGTTAACAAAGGTGATAATGGTAACCTTGCATCTAATACGGTTACAGTAGTGGCTGATTTGACCGCGCCTGCTGTGACGAATGTAACTGTGCCTGCTAATGGGTATTATAAATCAGGAAGTGTATTAAGTTTTGGGGTAAGCTTTGGAGAGGTAGTGAATGTAACAGGTACTCCGCATATTGCTATCGCAATGGGTAGCAGTACAGTGTATGCTGATTATGTCAGCGGCACCGGTAGTTCCACGCTTACATTTACTTATACAGTTGTAAATGGCGA
>NZ_JBCNKH010000036.1:0-72456 GCF_039596135.1 Chitinophaga sp. | reverse complement strand
CACCATCAAACACCCTCTGATCCCCCCTTCAACACATCCTTTCTTTGTCGCTTCCAACAATTCCTTTATCGTTTCCATCACATTCGTACTTGTATTCAATAGCTGAATCACCGCCCCCGTTTGCTTCTCCCTATATCGCTTCAGCGCTTTAATAAACAACGTATGTTTATCTCCAAATGTATCGTACAAACTAGACCTGCTCAACCCCAACGCATTCAGGATCTCCTGCGGAGAACTACTATTATACCCATTCCGCCAGAAAAACTCCATCGCCCGATCCAGTGCCGCTTCCTCATCAAATTGTTTTGTTCTTGCCATAGTAACGTAAAGATAAAAAATATTTGGAACTTTTGTTCCGTTATGAATACATTTGTGGAACAAAAGTTCCGATATGCAGAAAACAATATTTATCACCGGGGCCAGCTCTGGCCTCGGCAAGCTCACCGCGCGCTATTTCGCCGCCAATGGCTGGAATGTAGCCGCTACCATGCGTACTCCTGAAAAGGAGACCGAACTCACTCAAATAAAAAATATACAGATCTTCAAACTGGATGTTACCAACCGAACACAGGTACAGGAAGCCGTCGACGCAGCTATACACGCCTTCGGCAAAATAGACGTGGTCGTGAACAATGCCGGTGTAGGAGCCTACGGACCATTGGAATTCGCCGCCGATCAAACAATCGACTGGCAATTTAATGTAAATGTAAAAGGTCCCATCTATGTCATCCAATCCTTTCTGCCACACTTCCGCGAAAATAAAGACGGCATGTTCATCAATATTAGTTCCTTCATGGGCGTTACTACCGCTGTGCCTGTAGGGTCCCTGTATAATATGTCCAAATTTGCCCTGGAAGGGCTTATCGAAGGATTGTATTATGAATTAAAGCCACTCGGTATTGCACTAAGACTGGTAGAGCAGGGGGGATCCGCAGGTAATAATTTCAAAGACGCTATCATCTGGAACGAAAATCCAGCTATCACTGATTATGATGCTATCACCAACAAAGTAAAAGCACTCATCACCCAAAGAGATCCCAAACTGCAGGACGATCCGCAAATAATTGTAGATGCGATCTATGCGCTGGCTACCAAACAAAGTGAGCAGTTTCGTACTGTTGTCGGCGCCGCTGGCCAGGGCCTCATGGCCTTACGCAATAGCATACCTATAGAATCTTACCTCGAAAAAATGGAAACGTTCTTCGTATAAACCGAAGCCATCCAAAAACAACCTAAAATGACACAAAAGTTGGTCTTTTTTTAAACGTAAATTATACGTATCTTCATTACTCATCAAAGAAAAGGAGGTATTCATGGCATCTACAGTATATTCATGGAAACCTTCAGTTAGTATCGCCTAACTGGGTTGCTCCATCAAAAATAGCTGTGACGCGGACGCGTCAAATTAAAGCTCCGGGCAAACCACCCGGAGCATTTTTTTAACCCCTCCCTCAAAAAAATAAAAATATTTATCAAGTGTTATAAAATATCTCAACCCCTTCTTCGTCTATCTATTTGGTGTAATTTTGCCGCTGCCGGCGGCTCACCGGTTTGACAACTATTACTATTACGATTTATGAGGAAAAAAACAAGCCCCCCTGCTGACAAAGCACCGGCCCTTCCTGGTATCACCTCCATCCTGAAGCCCTATAAAGGAATGGTCACCCTGCTGATCTTCCTCGCCCTGCTCAGCAATGGCCTGAACCTGATATTACCATGGCTCATCTCCAGGGGAATCGACGCCTATACAAATGGTCACCTGGTCATGTCCCGGCTGGTCACCGAATTCGTGCTCGCCGCTGCTTTCATTTTTATTTTCACCTACCTCCAGAGTGTAATCCAAACCTATACCTCTGAGAAAGTAGCCCGCGAACAGCGCACTAAACTGGCCGACAAAATATCCCGCCAGCAATACGCTGCCATCCAGGCTGCCAACCCTTCCAAACTATTGACCAATCTTACCACCGATATTGACACAGTAAAACTGTTCGTGTCGCAAGGAATTGTGTCCGTATCTTCCTCCCTTTTCATCATCATCGGCGCCAGCACATTGCTGCTTGTTATGAACTGGAAACTGGGCCTTTGCGTTATCACCATCATCCCTGTCATTGGCCTCGCCTTTTACATGGTATTAAATAAGGTGCGCACCATCTTCAAAAAGAGTCGCGAAGTCATCGACCGCCTCAATAAAATTATCAACGAAAGCGTAATGGGCGCTGCCCTCATCCGCGTGCTCAATGCACAGCAACAGGAATACGACCGCTTCATCTCGCCAAACGGGGAGTCCAGAACACTAGGCATGTCCGTAGTACGCCTCTTCGCCGGCCTGGTACCTGTCATCTCCTTCATGGCAAATATGTCCCTGCTGGCCATCCTGCTCTTAGGCGGCCATTATGTGATCAATGACAGCATGTCCCTGGGTGAATTAGCGGCGTATAACAGCTATGTTGCGATCCTGATCTTCCCGATTGTGGTAATTGGCTTCATGAGCGGCCTGATCGCGCAATCTGCTGCCTCTTACGCCCGCATTGCTGAAGTGCTCTACGCGCCCGATGCTGTCGATACAGGCACCGTTCAGCTTACGCTGGATGGTGATGTGGCTATGGAAAATGTAAACCTGACACTGGCAGGCAAGCCTGTTTTAAAAGACGTTTCCTTCAGGGTGAAAGCAGGTACCCGCACTGCCATCATTGGCCCAACCGCCGCTGGCAAAACACAGCTGCTCAATGTACTCGTAGGTCTCCTGAACCCCAACAGCGGAAAGATTACCTACGATGGCACCGACCTGAAAGACTGCGATAAAGAACGACTATTACAACAAATAGGTCTCGTATTCCAGGACAGTATCCTGTTCAATATGAGTTTAAAAGAAAATATCGCTTTCAATGAATCAGTCAGCGATGCCCTGATGGAAAAAGCCATCTCCACCGCAGAACTCAAAGACTTTATCACTACCCTTCCCGAAGGCATGGAAACCATCGTTTCTGAACGCGGTACCAGCCTTTCCGGTGGTCAGAAACAACGGCTGATGCTGGCAAGAGCCCTCGCCATCAACCCGACCATCCTCCTGCTGGATGACTTTACCGCAAGGGTAGACCCAAATACAGAACAGCGTATCCTGCACAATGTGCAGCAAAATTATCCCGACCTGACCCTGATCTCAGTAACACAAAAGATCGCTTCTGCCGTGCACTTTGATCAGATCATCCTGCTGATGGAAGGCGAGGTCATTGCTATCGGTACACACGATGAACTGATGCAATCCTGTCCTGAATATGTGCAGATCTATAACTCTCAACGCAGTACCAGCAACTATGAGCTACAACCTGAATAAACTGGCTGCCGGTCAGGAAATCAAGACCGGTAAAGCGCTCAAGAACTTTTTACCTTATCTGCGGCCAGACCGGAATACACTGTTCGGGGCACTCATCGCCATCCTGATCAGTACTTCCATGAACCTGTCCATACCTATCCTGATAGGGCACACCATCGACGTTTACGTCACACATAAAGACTTTAACGGGGTACTGCTATTTTCCGGTATCCTCTTCGGCATATTCCTCATTTCCCTCACTGCCAGCTACTTTCAGACGAGCCTGATGGGAACAGTAGGGCAGAGTGTTCTCTACCGACTGCGCAATGATGTGTTCAGCCGGTTACAGGCATTGCCCATCGCATTCTTTAACCAGAACAAAGCAGGTGATCTCATTTCCCGTATCAACAATGATACGGACAAACTGAACCAGTTCTTTGCACAATCCCTCGTCCAGTTTATCAGTGGCTTTGCTTCTATGATCGGCGCCGCCGTCTTCCTGCTCAGCATCCATTTTTCACTGGGTATTGCGGCAATTACACCCGCCATATTGTTGCTGATCGTAACAAGAATCACCGGCCCGATCGTGAAAAAGAAGAATGCGGAAAACATGAAGAGCACCGGTGGCATGAGCGCAGAAATACAGGAAAGCCTGAACAATTTCAAAGTGATCATCGCCTTTAACCGCAGGGATTATTTCCGCAAGCGTTTTGATATCGCGAATAAGGAACAATACAAAACCGCGGTAAAAGCAGGGCTGGTCAATAACTTCTTCATGCCTTTATTCAGCCTTTGTGCGAACCTCGCCCAACTGGCAGTATTGGCTTATGGTATTTACCTCATTTCCCAACATGAGTTTACCATCGGGTTACTCATTAGTTACCTTTCATACTGTACGTATTTTTACAACCCGATGCGTCAGTTCGCCATTCTGTATACCAACTTCCAGGTAGCAATGGCTGGCTGGGACAGGATTTCACACATCCTGAATATGGAGTCTGACCTGAACCTCATTCCTGCCGCCACTACAAATGGTCATGCACCATTGCTGGCATTCAAAGATGTTAACTTCCATTATCCTGACGGGAAAGACATCCTGCATCATATCAGTTTTGAATTGGAACGTGGTAAAACTTATGCCTTAGTAGGGCCTACCGGCGGCGGGAAAACAACCACCGCATCGCTGATCGCAAGATTGTTCGATCCTACAGGTGGAGAGGTGTTGCTGGACGGTAGAGATATCCGCAGTTTTACAGACGAAGAACGTACACAGAAGATCGGGTTCATCCTGCAGGAGCCGTTTTTATTTACCGGCAATATCTACGAGAACATCATCTATGGCAATAAGAAATACGAAAATTATACAGCAGCACAATTGCTGGATGTAATTCGCACTACAGGCTTAGATACCTTACTCACCCGCTTTGATGGTGGACTGGAAACTCCTGTCACGAGCAGTGGTGAAAGTCTGAGCCTCGGTCAGAAACAGCTGATCGCCTTTATGCGTGCAGTGCTCAGAGAACCTGAATTATTAGTGTTGGATGAAGCTACTGCCAATATCGATACAGTCACAGAACAATTGCTGGAAGAGATTTTACATAAATTACCTTCACATACTACACGTGTGATCATTGCACATAGACTGAATACGATTGAAAATGCAGATGAGATCTTCTTTATCAACGCAGGGGAGATCGTGCGTGCGGGGTCATTCAGTCATGCCATCAATATGCTGCTGCATCATGAAAGAAATAGCTAGAAGTCAGCCGGGCTGGGAGTATCAACCTCCCAGTCCGCTGAATATGCTGAATATAATAATACTCAAAACCAACAAGGTAATCATCACATACAGTTTGTCTTTTTCCATTGCAAAAGCGAGCACAGAAAATGCAATACGGGTAATAGGCGTCGCTAACAATACCACTACGCCCAACTGTATAATCGCCATACCATCCCCGCGTGCTACACCATGAAAGATACCCGGTAAATGCCTTACATACACAGGCGCTCCATTGAATACATGATACGCAGGAGTATCACTACCATGACTGAATAAATAGATAATGCCACCAATGAATGCAATGATGCTTGAAGTGATCACACCCCACCGTAATTGTTTCCCGATAAACATCTCCACATCTCTTTCCTGCCAGAATTCTTTTGAAAATAACCGTTTCATCATCTTACAATTTGCCTGTTAAACCATTATAGATCATCTGGATGGCCAGTGCGCTGATCACAATACTAAAGAGCAGCCTCAGTTTCTTTACATCCAGTTTCATCAGCAGCCTGGAACCTGCAAAAGCACCCGCAAGCACACCCAATACTACCGGCATGGCTATGCCCGGATCGATGTAACCCCTTTGCAAATACACTACCGCACTTGCCGCAGCAGTAACCCCAATCATAAAGTTGCTGGTAGTGGTAGATACTTTGAATGGAATACGCATCACATTGTCCATCGCTAATACTTTCAATGCACCTGAACCAATGCCGAGCAGACCTGATACAATACCTGCGAGTGTCATCAGGGCATAACCACCGCCCACACCGCGTACTTTGTAAGGCACCATTTCACCATTGACAGGGTAGGAGCTATTCAATTTAAGAACCTGGGCCAGTTTACTATTGCTGGTATTGTCACCATGTTCATTCTTTTTACGGATAGTCATCGCGGCGCTGAAAAGCAGCACTACACCAAAGAGAATGGCTACCAGCGAAGTAGATGTATAGACGGCGATTAATGCCCCGATAATAGCGCCGGTAGTAGTGGCAATTTCGAGGAACATACCGATGCGCACATTGGTAATACCCTCCCTGATATAGGCGGCAGCAGCACCCGAAGAGTTGGCAATAGAAGCAACAAGCGATGCACCTACCGCATAGCGGATGTCTACATGAAATACAAGTGTCAGCAGTGGAATGAGGACCACGCCTCCTCCAAGACCGGTAAGGGAACCCAGCAAACCAGCCATGAATGCACCGGCAAGCAGGATAAGTGTAAATAATAGTATTGACATGACAATAAGTTTAGAAGTTCGTTTCCAGGATTTGTGTAACTACTTTAGCCGCAGCAGTGGCGTCCTGCTGTGTAATGGCGTGCAGCAGGCTGGCATGTAGCTGGTGAGTCTGTTGAAACTGTAGTACATGGGGTTTATCTCTTTGTGAAAATGATTCCCGGATTACAGCTGTGAATGTTTGATACAGGTCAGCGAGTACACTGTTATGAGAAGCCTGGGCGATCGATTTATGAAACCGGATGTCGGCGTCGGCAGCGGCCTCGTAATTATCTGATTGAATAGCCTGCCACCTGTCTTCCAGGGCAGCGTTGATATGGATAATATCCTGGTCATCCCGGAATTGGGCGGCCAGTCTCGCTATTTCAATTTCCAGTAGCGACCTTACCTGGTTTACCTCCAGTCTGGCGGCACGGCGGAGGCGCTTGTCCAGCGGTTCGTTATTTTCAGTGCTGCACACAAAAGTGCCGGCCCCTTGTTGTACCCGTAAGATCCCGGCATTGGAAAGGGTTTTTATCGCCTCCCTGATGGTGGAACGGCCTACCTGGAAGAGCTCCATTAACACTGGTTCGGGGGGAATGAGTTCACCGGGTTTATATTTCCCCAGCGAAATGTCCTGTTGTAATTGGTAGATGACCTTATCTGCCAGTTTAATCGCGTTTGCCATCTTTTTAAACGTCTGATGTTTTACAAAGGTAGGATGTTTTGACTAAACATCAGATGTTTAATTACTAAAGGGCATAAAAAAACCCCCGCCTTAAAAAGGACGGGAGTTCTTACTATAATAAAGTAGCTTATTTATTCACTTCAACTGCATCATTCGCCGGAAAACTAGGTTCCAGCTGCTTACCTTTTTCCTTCAGAAAATTAGAATTCTTAACTTTCTCAGGTACACCCCTAATGTCCCAAACTATACCAAATACACCCAAAGTTCTTATAATGTAGTAGGTAATATCAATTTCCCACCAGTAAAAACCTTGTCTGGTAGCACTCTGGTAGTAGTGGTGGTTGTTATGCCATCCTTCACCCAGGGTCACAAGTGCCAGGATCACACTATTCTTGGAATAATCGCCGGTCTTATACCTTGGTTTACCCACTTTGTGCATCAGGGAGTTGATCGTAAAGGTACCGTGGTATACAAGGATGGTGCTCAGGAAGAAACCAATCCACAGGGTAGAAAGACCAGCATGCCAGTCGAACCAGCCAGTACCATTTACCTTGTTTCCCAGAAAATAACTCACCGTCATCAGTACCAGACCTGGTACCCAGTGGTATTTATTCAGCCAGAAAAGCTCAGGTTGTTTAAAATCTTTAATCAGGTCAAAACGGGTTGGTTTGTACTCAGGCCCCATGATCCATCCCATATGTGCATACCAAAACCCATATATATTAGCTGAGTGTGGATCCTCTGGCGTATCGCTGTGTTTGTGGTGGATTCTGTGATTTGCACCCCACCATAACACCCCTTTCTGAAAGGTACTCTGTGCACCGCCTGCCAGCACAAACTGGAACCAGCGGGAAGTTTTAAACGTACGATGTGAGAAATAACGATGGTAACCGCCTGTTACAAAGAACATCCTGGTTACATATAAAAATGCGCATAATATCCAGTCGAAAGCAGTTACATGCGTGAAAAAAGCCAGAAAAGGCAACAAATGCATGCCTAAAAAGTCGAATTGATGCCACCAGTTCGGGCCCTTCCTCAGTTGTTTTTCAGAATTCATAGCACAAAAGTATCTTTTTATCCTGATATATATCAATGACGAAAATCAGTAAACGGTCATTTTACCAGCTGCTGGTGGAACCACCACCACCAGATGAGCCACCACCCCAGCTTCCACCAGATGAGGAAGAAGAGGACCCGGATGACCCCGAGGAGAATGAGGAGGAACTGGAAGCAGATTTTTTAGGTATTACAAAAGTCTTTTTCTCGATAAAATTACAGTACCTGCACTCAAAGAATTTTACCCCTTCACCGGTTGAATATTCTGTCGCCCTTTTGATGGTTTGGGTACGTGTTGCCTCAAAGGTTTTGTTATTACATTTAGGGCAGGTCATTACTTTGGTATAAATACTGTCGTACCCGATAGTCTTGTGGGTATTACAGTGCTTACAATACCATACATCGTAAATGACTGAGCCAACTTTCTCTTCTGCAGCCTGAACCTTATTCATAAAAGGCTTCTTTTTATTTTTATTCAGCAGGGTCATTGGCTGTGAACAGGTGTCGCAATCATAAGGCTCGTAACGCAGCTTTTTCATGCGCTGTTCGTGCCAGCGGTAGTAAGCCAGGAAGGGGATAGGGAATATAAAAGCAGTGAATAACAGGTTCTTATGCGCTATATTCAATGCCTCGTAACGGGCATGCCTGTCGGCATATTCCAGTTTCTTTTCTCTTGCATTCGTTATGGAATACCTGTAAGCAAGGTAGAGGGTCCAGGTGAGGTAGCAAAGGCCCAGGGTGATCCAGAAACTATACGGGATATTCAATGCAAAGCACAGTACCAGCATTACGATACCGGGTACAAACAGAACAAAGCATCTGGCCAGCCAAGTAGTTCTGTACAGGTCTCCCTTGTGTTTTTCTCCTTTTAGTACACCCAGGGCGATGACGCTGAAAATGATGTAGAAGAAATAGAAGAAGATAGTGCCTACGCCCGGCCGGGAAATACTGTTGTCTACCATTAAATAGTTGGGGTCTGGCTGCAATTCCGCTACTGCACTATCGGCAGCAACAGTTGCCAAAGCAGGATCTGTGGCTGCTGCGCGAGCCGAATCCGCAGCCGTACTATCCACCGTTACCTCTCCATTATCAGCCACTTTCACGGCGCCCTCCGGGTTAGTCAGCACCTCAGCCACTGCCTGCAACCCTTTCACCATCCCCGCATCATAATCGTCCTTTTTAAAATAAGGCAGCATTACCGCCTGCTGTATACGGAAACAAATCACATCCGGCAGATCGCCTTCCAGTCCATACCCGGTTTCAAACCGGATCTTGTGCTGGTCTTTTACCAGCAGTACAACCAGGCCATTATTCGTTTCCTTATTACCCGGTTTCCAGGTATTAAAAATATTGTGTGATACATCTTCCACCACCTGGTTGCCGATACTGTTCAGTATTACCACGGCAATCTGTGCCCTGCCTGCCTGATCCAGTTTGCCCAGGAGGTCATTCAGCGCTGCTGTGGTATTCTCTGAAATAATGTGATCCGGATTGCTCACATACCCACCCTGTTTCATAGGATCAGGGATTTCTTCCGCATAGTTGTGCTTCTTAGAAGTACATTGTACCAATAACAGGAGCAAAAAAATGAAAAGCTGACATTTTCTGTTTCTCATGATTGTCCCAAAAATATAAAAATTCTAAATGATCACCCTGCTTGGCAGTGGCCATTCCCCCCTTGATCCACTGAGATTGTGTAAAATAATACCCATTTGCCAACTTATTTATGATTAAAAACAGGGTGGCATGAAATTACATCTATTTCTATCAGCAGCATCATCAGAAAGCATCGTTCACCAATGCGAATGAATATGGCTAGTGCAATTACTTCATCCTTAAACAGATATATGGCCGCTGTGGGAGAGCAGGTCTCTTTTGCCGCCCAGTTTGGCCGGAACATTTTCCGGGACGGTTTCGAATGGAACGAATTTCTCCATCAATGTTATGTTGTAGGCGTCAGGTCTGTTTCCCTGGTGGCAATATCCGGTTTTGTCATCGGATTTGTGCTCACCCTGCAAACCCAGCCTACCATGAAACAGTTTGGTGCAGAAAGCTTTGTACCGGGTATGGTCGCGATCTCCATCGTACGTGAAATAGGACCCATGATCATTGCCCTGATATGTACAGGCAAGATTGCATCCAGTATAGGTGCGGAGCTGGGAAGCATGAAAGTGACGGAACAGATCGATGCCATGGAGGTATCCAGTGCTAACCCCATTCAATACCTGGTAGTGACCCGCATTCTGGCTTGTACGTTGATGGTGCCGCTACTCACTGTCATGGCCGATGCCCTGGCATTTGTAGGTGGGTGGCTGGGTGTCAATACCCAGGAACATGTGAGCGGTACACTTTTCTTCCGCAAGGCCTTTGCTGCACTGGAATTTAGTGACCTGATACCGGCTGTGATCAAGACCTTTTTCTTCGGGTTTGCCATTGGTTTTGTAGGTTGTTACAAAGGGTATCATGCCAGCAGAGGCACAGAAAGCGTAGGTCTGGCCGCTAATTCAGCGGTGGTCACAGCTTCCCTGTGGATCATACTGCTGGATGCGGTTGCGGTACAGATCACGAACCTGTTATATTATTAATTATGGAACAGGCAATGACAGCTGAAATAGTGATTCGCATTGAACACCTAAAGAAATCTTTCGGTGAAAATGAGGTGCTGAAAGACATTAACCTCGAACTGCACAAAGGCGAAAACATAGTAGTACTGGGCCGTTCAGGACAGGGTAAGTCAGTGACCATACAATGTATTGCAGGATTAATGGAACCGGATGCAGGCAAACTGGAAGTATTAGGCAAGGAGATTCCTGCCTTAAATGAAGATGAATTGAAAGATATCAGGACAAAAATAGGTTTTCTCTTTCAGAGCAGTGCTTTGTACGACTCTATGACGGTGAGAGAAAACCTGGAATTTCCCCTCACCCGTGTGCTGCAGATTAAGGATAAACAGGAGCTTACCAAAAGGGTAGAAGATGCACTGGATAGTGTAGGATTGAAAGATGCGATCGACAAGTATCCGGCCGACCTGTCAGGCGGCATGCGCAAAAGAGTAGGATTGGCCAGAACATTGATCCTTCGTCCACAGATCATGCTGTACGACGAGCCTACTACCGGACTGGATCCGATCACTGCCAGGGAAATCAGTGAGCTGATCGTAGCCCTGCAGGAAAAGTACGATACTTCGTCCATCATTATCACGCACGATATTCCTTGTGCCCGGATCACAGCAGACAGGATTGCGGTAATGAATGACGGGAAATTTATAGCCACGGGCACGTACGATGAACTGACAAAGTCGGATAATGAACTCATTCATAACTTTTTCAAATAATAGGGTATGCACGACAAAACGTCTCAGAAAGTGAAGGTGGGCATATTTACATCGGTCACCATCCTGTTGTTGCTGATAGGAATTTTCCTTATTGGCAGGAACAAGAATATGTTTAGGCGTACAATTACATTGTACAGTACATTCAAAAACGTTGGCGGATTGCAGGTGGGGAATAATATCCGGTTTGTGGGCATCAACGTGGGCACTGTAAACAATATCGATATTCTTTCAGACTCTACCGCCAGGGTCACTTTGGTAGTGCAGAAAAAGGTACAGCCGTTTATTAAAAAAGGTGCGGTAGCGAGCATCAGCTCCGAGGGATTGATGGGCGATAAACTGGTGGCAATTAGTTCGGGTAATGCTTCTAACGAGCCTGTCAAAGATGGTGAGTCCATTCATGCCGTGGATCCGATGCAGTTTGATAAAGTACTGGACAGACTATCGGGGGTGGCTTACAATGCAGAGGAGATCACTGGTCAGCTGGCAGCTATTGCCCGGCAGGTAAACCAGGGAAAGGGTAGCATAGGCCGGTTATTATATAGCGATAGTATGGCGAATGACCTGGAAGGTACAGTCAACGAGGCCAGGAAAACGATGAAGGCAGTGCATAAAGGATCAGAAGGTTTTAGTGAAAATATGGAGGCATTGAAGCATAATTTTTTATTGAGAGGTTATTTTAGGAAGAAAGAAAAGGCTGCTAAGGAGGCACAGGAACAAGAGAAAAAGAAAGCCAGGAAAAAACAAAAAGACAGCACTACGGTAAATCTTCCTAAAGAAGGATAACCTGCTTTTAAAAGCAGGTTTTTTTGTTTTATTTTACACCCTATGATTAAAGTACTTACCTGTTCCACGCCCGGCCAGTTTGATTATGGGCAAAAAGAAATGCCGGTATTGACTGCCGGCCATTCAATTATAAAAATCAAACGTATTGGGATCTGTGGTACAGACCTTCATGCCTTCGAAGGCACCCAACCCTATTTTGCTTATCCCCGGGTTCTTGGTCATGAACTGGCTGGCGAACTGGTAGCAGCCGACAATGCCCCTGGTTTTACCATTGGCGAAGCCGTTACTTTCATTCCTTATTTTAATTGTGGCACCTGCATCGCCTGTCGTAGTGGCAAGCCAAACTGTTGTACCCGTATACAGGTATGTGGTGTACACATCGATGGCGGTATGGCAGAATACCTCTCTGTACCTTCTTCTTCCTTAATACATGGCGAAGGTCTGAGCATGGAAGCCCTTGCCCTGGTCGAACCGCTGGCCATTGGTGCTCACGGGGTACGCCGTGCCGGTGTTACGCCCGGTGAATTTGTTTTGGTAATCGGCGCAGGCCCCATCGGCCTGGGTATCATGGAGTTTGCCCGTATCGCCGGCGGCAAAGTCATCGCCATGGATATCAATGCAGGACGCCTCCGGTTCTGCAAAGACAAATTAAAGGTCGCTCATACAATTAATCCGGGTACCGAAGATGCAATGACCGTATTGCAGGAAATAACCAATGGTGATATGCCCACCGTTGTGATTGATGCTACTGGTAGTCAGAAAGCCATCAATAACGGCTTTCAGTATATGGCACATGGCGCCCGCTATGTACTGGTAGGTTTGCAGAAAGGAGAACTCAGTGTGAGCCATCCGGAGTTTCATAAAAGAGAAGCTACCTTGATGAGTAGCAGGAATGCTACCAGGGAAGATTTTGAACATGTGGTGAAGAATATGAAGAATGGGGAAGTGGATCCGGTAACTTATATTACGCACCGCGTACCATTCGATGCGGTCAAAGATGAGTTCAATAGCTGGTTAGATCCAAAGACAGGTGTGATCAAAGCCATGGTCGAACTGGAATGACAAGCGAATAACTTCCACTTTTTCAATATCTTGTAACAAAAAAACAGCATGGAAGAATTAACCGCCGGCAAAGGTTCGAGGGTACAACACGCCAAATATGGCCCCGGTGTCATCATCGGTGTCAAATATGCGCAATACGTAGTCACCTTCATGGACCAGGGTGTTATCGAAGTTGACAAAACGGATCCCCTCTTCGAAATCCTCCACATCGAAAACCAGACTATCGAAATCGAAACAACGTCTGCGGTCGAAATTGCGCTCCTAAAAATCCTGCGCCTCTGGGGGGAACCTACAGAAATAGTTCCTCTCGGAGACAAATGGGAGGGGGGCAATATCCTCCTTCAACCCAAAGATGTTTCGTTGAAACCAAAAGAACTACCCATAGAAGTATTCTTTCATAAAATCGTGATGGTCAGGGACCGTCTCCGCGTGCTCGAGCAGCAAATCAATAGCCACAAGCAGCTCTCTGACGAAGACAAAGTCAACATGCAACAATACATTACCCGCATATACGGGTCACTTACTACCTTCAATGTTCTCTTCAAACAAAAAGAACATTGGTTCACAGGAGAAAAAGGCGGAAAAGAAGACTAACCTGCTACAGAATTTATGCAACTGCGTGGCCTTAATTTTGTTATATTTATGTTACGCAAAAGAAGCAGCAGGCAATCTACAACTATCACCTATTACGCTGTATGGACAATTTTGCGTATTGCATTTAAAAGTGATGCCATATGAAAGATTTCACCTTAGACTTTGACCTGAAAGGCAGCAACTACATTGTAGTTGTACAGCCGCATGAATCAAGAGGTATCGAGCACTACAAGGCTGTGCTGGACGAAGAGCATTCCATCGATTATTTATTGCAGGTAAACGGAGATCTACAACCAAACCCGGATTACGCAGCAGACCCACAACTGGTTAACGCAATTGCTACCCGCATTTTGGAGGTGGTACATGTGGAAGACCGTGGAAACGGCGCCACATCTTACCCATGATGTTTACAGGTACATTACCTTATCAGCTGTTTACAACAAGGTATAAGGCAGGTCGATGTTAAAGACAGTACCTTTGTTCTCTTGTGATGAAACGTAGATATTCCCACCGTGCTGCTGCACCAGCTGCTTACAGATATGCAGCCCCAGACCGGTGGAAGGTTCATGATGAAGCCCCTTCCGCCGGGCTGAAGTAAACCGGTCGAATATATTCGGTAACATCTCCTCCGGGATACCTATACCTGTATCAGCCACAGTGATCCGCACTCCGCCACGATGCGGTCTCATGCCCAGGGTAATATCCCCGCCATCAGGTGTAAACTTCAACGCATTGTGCAGCAGATTATCCACCACCCGCTGCAGCTTACCGGTATGAATATGTGCCTTTATTTCTCCCTGAGGCAGCTCCAGCAATAACCGCTGTTGGTACCTGGCTTGTTGTTGCCAGTTGTCGCGCACATTTATGAGCCAGTCATTCAGGGAAATATAATTGGTTTGTAGTTTGTCGCCTTCTGACTGCCGCGCAGCCGTGAGCAGTTCCTCAATGATCTGGTCTGCCGTACTACAGGCTTCCCTGATCCATGCCAGGTATTTAACCTCCTGCTCCGGGGTAAAAGGATATTCCTGCATCAGGTGCAATACAGAACGAATTCCCGAAATGGGGCTCCGCAGATCGTGTGCTACTATCCCCAAAATTTCCGTTTTCAGTTTATTGGCTGCCGCTATTTCCTCATTCTTTTGCTCAATAGTTTTGATCTTGATAAAATAATTGGCATGGTAAGAATATAATAACCTGGAAACCACAAGAAATGCACACATCATCAGCCAGAATATAACCATATTGCCCACCAGCTGCACCGGGTCCACCTGGAAAAGATGGAAAAAGAGGGAAAACGTAAGCCCCGTTATCAGGCCAATAACTAAAAGCTGCCTGAATGAAAATACCTGTACCATGGCTATGACCAGGAAACCTATCAGCATCATAGTCATCGTGTTTTTAGGATTGTGTTGCGACACAAATGTGAGCCCCATACAACCACCTATAAAACACAGGGCAAATAGGATTACAAGAAAATGGTATCGATTTTGCTGTGATAAGGGCAGATTTCTACGGATCAGATAGATAACTGTAGCAATCACTGCCGAACTTAAGAGCAAAAACCGCTGGATAACAATCAGGTTATCTTCCTGCCCTTCGGGCAAAGCATGTCTTGCAGGCAACGTCAGCGTAAGAATATGAGTAATGAGGGTAGTAAACAATACAATCGTGGCCGTAATGCCGGTCACCCGCATATTCTGAGACCTGATCTGCTGATAAAAGTCTTTCTTAAAGGGCTGTTCGATCGCAGTAAATAAGTATATTTTCATCTAAATTTGGACGAGGTAAATTCCTTGACAAGGTATCATGCAACTTTTCCTTCAACGCGTCTTTTTAAAATCAGGTCGTTGCGCATAGCATGCAAATTTACCGGTTTTGTTGATTAAATCGATTCATTGTTTCCGTTATACCCAATATCCAGTCCTAATCCCCCCCTTTGAAGCTTAGAGTGCGTATTTATTGAAAAAACAGGCGTGGTTTTACGCCCTAAACTTTTAACCATCCATGGAACAACTCACTACTCTGGAGCATCCTGCAGAAATTGTCCAGTATCTGACCAATGTGGTAGGTAAGGAAAAGATTAAAGACATTCGATTTGGGTACCGGTTGCAGGACGATGAACCTGCTATTAAATTCAAGATTACATTACGATTTCCTTACAGTATGTTTGGAAAAAAGAAAATTGAAGAATTGGTAAATGAACAATTTAAGTACATTAAACTGGCAACGGAGGTACCAGCCAGGTTGTTATTTTCAATTGTCTGATGTATTGCATCCACTTATGAGGCCAGGTAAATCCTGAAACTGCTACAAGATTAAGGTATTCGCTCATGCGGATAAATGTATCCTCAGCCGGCTTTCGAAAGCTAGCTGAGGATTTTCTTATATTTATAAAAAACGTCCCCATATGGCAGTTAAATTTTCCACTATCAGACAGGCATTCCACTTACTCAAAAGTATTGATTTCGAACAGCTCGGTCATATTGCCGAAAAAGTGGACCTGCCAAAAGTAATGGCCGCAGTAGGCAGGATGAATGACCAGCAGCTGGCCGGATTGATGAAAATGCTCACCAGCAGTGGTGCACACAAGAAAGAACTGCCCCCGGTAAACGGCGACTTCTATGACCTTGCCGCCATGCTCACAGACGAAGAGCGCGCACTACAACTGAAAGTCCGCCATTTTATGGAAACGGAAATTCAGCCCATTGTAAATGAGTATTGGTTCAAAGCTGAATTCCCCTTTGAGATTATTCCCAAACTCGCTGAGTTAAATATTTGTGGTGGCACCGTCAGGGGAGATTATTCCTTCGTGATGGAAGGTATCATTGCTATGGAGATGGCGCGGGTAGACTGCTCCATTGCTACCTTCTTTGGTGTACAGAATGGTCTGGCTATGGGTTCCATTCATACCCTGGGCTCTGACGCCCAGAAAAAAGAATGGCTTCCCGGCATGGAGCAATTAAAAATTATCGGCGCCTTTGGGCTCACTGAACCTGAAGTCGGTTCCGGTGCGGCTGGTGGGCTGACTGCCACCGCAAAAAGACAAGGAGATAAATGGATCCTGAATGGTCAGAAGAAATGGATTGGCAATGCCACCTTTGCTGATGTGCTGGTCATATGGGCAAGGGATGTGGATGATAACCAGGTGAAAGGTTTCCTTTTACGCAAAGGTACGCCCGGGTTTAGTGTAGAGAAAATGCATGATAAGATGGCCCTTCGCATAGTACAGAATGGAATCATCACCCTGCAGGACTGTGAGGTAGCAGAAAGTGATCGTCTGGCCGATGCAAATTCTTTTAAAGATACAGCCAAAGTATTGCGAATGACAAGGGCAGGGGTGGCCTGGTTAGCCGTGGGCTGCGCCCGGGGAGCCTACGAAAATGCCCTGACCTACACCCGCCAGCGGAAGCAATTTGGCAAACCGATTGCCAGCTTCCAGTTAATACAAAACCACCTGGTAGAAATGCTCTCTAACCTGACGGCCATGCAGACAATGACATTCAGATTATCCCAGTTGCAGGACCAGGGGTTGCTGGATGATGAACATGCATCCATCGCGAAAGTATTCTGTTCGCTTCGTACACGGGATGTTGTGAGCAGGGCAAGAGAAGTAATGGGCGGGAACGGAATCCTGTTGGAATACAATGTAGCCCGCTTTGTGGCAGATGCGGAGGCTATTTATTCTTATGAGGGAACAAAGGAAATTAATTCATTGATAGTAGGCCGGGCCATCACTGGTTTTAGTGCATTCGTTTAAAAAGGCCCTCTCATCGCAGCATTAATTAAAACAAAATAAACTAAAAATAAAACTCATGAGAGCAATTAATCCCTGGATCAACTTCAATGGCAATGCCGAAGAAGCATTCACTTTTTACAAATCAGTTTTTGGCGGCGAGTTTACAAAAATCACCCGTTTTAAAGACTTATCAGGCCCGGAGTTTCAGGTAGCCGAAGATGAGGCAAATAAAATAATGTACATCGGCTTGCCGCTTGGCAAAAACAATGTGTTAATAGCCAACGATGTTCCCGGATTTATGGGGCAGGTAAGCGAAAATGAAAACCGGTCTAAAATATACGTGAATGCCGAAAGCCGTGAAGAAGCAGATAAAATATTTAATGGATTATCAGCAGGCGGAGAGGTGGAAGGACCCATTGGCGACAGTCCATGGGGTACCTATGCCGGAATGTTCAGGGATAAATATGGTATTGAATGGATTATAGAGTTTGACCCCGGTTATAACGGGTAAGGTTAACAGTTTCCTTTCGCTGGTGCACCCAACCAAAGAGGCTGCCTCTTTTGAGACAGCCTCAAAAAGATTATATGTTCTTAGCAAATAACGGCTTCAACGTCATCCATCCCAAAACTGGGAAAAAGTGCATTGGAATCGCCAATCCAGGAAACAATTCCGGCATCTCTACATCCAGTGGCAGCTTATAGCCAATCGGATATACAATGGTCGCAATCGTTACCACGGCAAACAAAATATTGAATACCGCCTCTGTATACCCTTTCAGCACCTTACTGAGTATAAAGTACCCGATTGCCGCCACTACATTCGCTCCTATACAGGCAGCAAATATCTTTTGCAGCGAAACGATATTCTTAAACCCATCGCCCAGTGACTCCGCATACACCTTTTGATATACCAAACACGCCACTGCGGCCAGCACACCTGAAACTACCGCTAATATTAATAATTTCTTCAGCATAAGTTCAATTTAAAAAATTACTTCGTAACAGGCACAGCCAGCTGTACTTTAATTACATCAGCCACATCCCCACCTGGTTTACCAATATGGAAATCGTTCCTGTTCACATTAAAGGTACCATTGAAGGTCGCTGTATTTCCTTTTCTCACGAAGCTGAAAGGAATGGTAAATTCCTTCTTCACACCATGAATCTCCAGGTCACCGGTTACCTGGTAACCCGCACCCGCTTTCACGATTTTTTTAGATACATAGTGAATGACAGGATATTTTGCTGCATCAAACCACTCATCGCTCTTTGCATGCTTGTTCTGCAGTGCATTGCCCGTCTGGATAGAAGCCACATCTACAGTTACGTCAAAGTTAGAAACTGCCAGATTCGCCTCGTCAAAATTAATTGTGCCTTTAAAGCTCTTGAAGATACCACCTACTTCATTGCTACTGAATGCAACATTGTACTTGTCAGTGATTTTCCACAAGGGAGATACGATATTAAAGGCAAACACTGCTGCTGCCAGCAGCAGTGTTCCTGAAAATATTAATAATCTTTTCATTGCCGTTGTTTAACCTATTCTTTTACGAATTCGCCGTTAGCTTTCAGTACAACTTCGTCGCTCAGCATCTGGGCTGGCATAGAAGCACCAATACCGAAATCAGTACGTTTGAAAGTACCGGTTACTTTTACACCTACTTCTTCTTTTTTGCTCATAGGGTTAGTAGTAGTACCGTTGATAGTCAGGTCCAGGGTTACTGGTTTAGTTACACCGTGCAGGGTCAGGTCGCCGGTTACTTTGAAAGTCTTGCCGCTTGCTTTCTTGATAGAAGTGCTCTTGAAAGTGAGGGTACCGAATTTCTCAGCATCCAGGAAATCTGCACTTTTTACGTGCTTGTCACGCATTTCGTTGTCAGTGTTGATGCTGTTAACGTCTGCAGTTACTTCGATTACCGCGTCAGAGAAATCTGCTTTAGTAGCGGTGATCTTAGCTTCGTAAGATTTGAAATTACCTTCGCTTTCAGAGATACCCAGGTGGGTAATGCCATAACCCAGTCTGCTGTGCGCTTTGTCTACAGTCCAGGTGTTTTGAGCGAATGCAGTTGCAGATAATAACAGTGCTGATGCAACGATTGAGATTTTTTTCATGTTAAACTGGTGTTTTTAGATTGCTTTTGTATTTAATTGAATTTCTTGTTCTGTCTGTTCTCCTCAATTCAGGACCGAAGATATATACTTTTTTAAATAAAATGTGTTTCAACATATATTTTAATATAAATCCCCTGTGGTGGCCTTTTGCGCACTGGTTACCCTAAACCTTATTGTTATTTATTTGATAATTTATTCTACTTTTACTTAGAAATAGAGAGTCACTCTCTTTTGGAGAGCCAAAGGTAAATAGTGTGTAACTTCTAACAAAGAAGGCACCTGCCGGCGCCCAACTTACCAAACGGTAACCAATATTGAAAATCAGTGTATTATGATTGAAAATAATTCTGGGAAATTTATACCAACCTTTTGCCCGATACGCCATGTGCTGGATCGGTTTGGCGATAAATGGTCCATCCTGGTAGTGGAATTGCTGTCTCACAAAGGACGGATGCGGTTCAGCGAGATCGCGACAAGTATTGGAGATATTTCACAGAAAATGCTAACCGTCACACTTCGTTCTCTGGAGGCGGATGGATTGATATCCAGGGCGTTTTACCCTGAAATACCCCCGAGAGTAGAGTATGAGCTCACTGAACTGGGAAAAAGCCTTATTCCTCCCATTAAGAACCTGATGGACTGGGGGCAGGCGCACCTGGAAACTATCCTGGATAACAGGAAGCGGTACGAGGAGGAAAAGGAGAAGAAAAAAATATCAGCTACCTGAAAAGACTTTTATCCTTACTACTCACGGTTGCACCAGTTTGTAAGTACTCCATCATTTTGAACTCGGCCTCAAACTCCGCCTGCATTAAAGGGTGTTGAATATGCTTATTGGGATCATTGGTATCCAATCCCAATTCATTCGTCATAATCACATCTGCTACATCCAGCGGGAAGTATGCGCAGGCTGCTATAAATTCGAAATTCTTTTCCTCTATATATACCAACGCACTTTCCAGGCATTCCATCAGTTTCATGACCCCTGTGCCTTTGGCTTCGTCCAGGTCCAGTTGGTCAATATCGATATCATGCAGGCGCAGGATGTGGCTGTCTACTTCCTCTTCTTCAATATTGACAGTTTGGTCTACAACATCCCATAGGTAGGCAAGGGCTTCTGTGACAATTTCATAGCCTTCTTCATCTTCCAGCTCCAGCAGGTGACTGCTGTATTTTTTATACAGGTACTCTGCATTCCATGTACCAAAGAACAGGCATTGTTCAAATGGCAAATTCGAGAAGTTTTCCTTTAGCGCCTTATCAAAAGAAGAAAAGGTCAGTTGATCTATCATCGAAAAATATTTTTATCGGTACTGGTGAGATTTTTCCCTTCCTGCAACTGTGCAATCAGCTTCGTCTGCGCGCCCAGCTCCTCCGCAAAAAACGGATCATCCAGCTTATACTTCGGCGGCGTCTCCTTCATCACAAACTCACTATCCTTCACCGCATTCAGTACATCCATCGGAAACCACGCGGTAGTGAGTATATAATCCAGTTTCTTTTCCTTTGCATAACTAAGCGTACTTTCTACCGCCTCCATTAACTTCAGCATTCCACAGTCTTTGGGCTTGGCAAAATCCAGGTCATCAATATCAATATTCCTCACATGTTTTAATTGCTTCTTCACATCCGCTTCCGTCAATTTTGCCGGATCATCCACACCATTCCACAAAAATCCAATCGCATCCTGCAATACTTCATGTTCTCTTGCATGCCCATCGCCATCCAGGTAAGGACCATAATTTCTGTCCAGGTAATCTGCTATCCATGTACCAACAAAGAGCAATTGCTCAGGTGAAAGTTTTGCCAGCTCTGGTTGAATTTTCTTTTTGTACGCTGAATAAGGTAGTGCCATTTATGTTGATTACTTGTTTTACGATGCACATTCCACATGTGGTTTACAATTCTTACACGGCTCATTTCTTTGGTACTTTGCCCACGAAATGCCCCACCTTGTAAACTTAGTTCCTTCCGGTGCATTTCTGATTATCACTCTCTCTGCGTGGTTTTCCAGGTTGTAAGCTTTCCTTACAGACTTTACCTTCGTCTTAGGTATCGGTTTTTTCTTATAAGCCACACCACTGTAAATATTCTCTGGTGGTACCCCCAGTTCTATCAATTTGGCTCGCTGTGCCGGTGTCAATGAAGCCCCATTCCCCGAAGCAAACAATTGTTTCTCCCCACTAGGTAGCGTACCTTCCCCAATAGACACCGTGGACTGGTTAAACCCAATCTCCGGCTTTCCTTCTATATTTCGCTTCAGCAGGTTATGTGCCTGTCTTGCTTTTTCCGCCAGCTCATCATCAAAGATGGGATGCAACCCGAGCAGATCGAACAGGCTTGTCGGGTCATTCACAAAACTATACAACCTGCTACCGCCATCCAGTCCAATCGGGTCTTTACTAATGTACATCCCTTCGTCCGGACTGTAATAACGGAAACGGTTATAATATAATCCCGTCTCTACATCTTCATACTGGCCCTGGTAGCGGAAGGGGATGAAACCCTTACTCCCTGCTAACTTACGAACCTTTCCATAAATATCCAATTCGCAGGACCATCGTTCCCCGCCAGTGTCGTCGTATGCAGCAAAAGGTACGCCGAGATAATCAGAAAGGATAGAATATTGTTTACCATTCTCAATCTTCGCCACTGGTATACTGGAATCTCCTTCAAATACCCAGGTGATCAAAGTCTCTGCCGGCACGGGTTCTTCCGGCTGCGTAATGTTGCCCATATCATCGATCCGGATCTGCGGGCGCTCATCCATGGCGTAGGTCCATTCATGCACCGGGTTCCTGCCATCCCATACCCATCGGGTGATCCGGCCTTTAAATATCTTAGCAGTCCTTCTGCCTAATGCATCGTATTCAAAACGAACAGTTCTGCCATCCGGCCTGGTTACCTGTTGTAAAGTACCTCTGCCTGTCCATTCATATTCCCATACCTGCAGGTCCGCCGTGATCTTTTTGATCATAAATCCTTCGGCATCGTACTCAAACCGCGCATCTGGTGTTTCCCGCAATTGTCCGCCGGGAGCATATTTACGGTCATTTTGTGCGGCGGATCTAAACAGGTTGCCTACCTTATCTGGTTGTCTGTAATCAAAATGCCCATCTTCATATTGTGCCCATGCGAGGTTGCCAAAATCATCGTGTGCGAACTTCACACTGCTGTTGTTCAGGGCATTCACCATTTCACGTAGCCGCTGATTGGCATCCCAGCGATAATAGGTTTTACGTATCGTACGGCTATTACTATTGATTGTCTGAGAAGCCGGCATGCCTGCTTTGTCATAAGTCCAGCTGCTGGTGATGCCGCCGGGTAGCTGGCGATCTGTCTCCATGCCCAGCTGGTCATATTGTACCTGCAGGGTCCATGGGTCAGCAGGTGGTAAGCCGTTTGCAATGCTTCCTACATCACCGGCAGAAGTTGGCATACTTCCCCGCATCTGCTCAACAATAGCCCGCATTCCCGTAATATCTCCCATGCGGTTACGCAACAAATTCACCTTTGCACCTAATGACGTCTGCAACTGTACCCTGCGTCCATTATCATCATACCGTGTACTCACCACATGTCCGTTTTGCCGCTCTTCTATCACTCTTCCCATCGTATCCCGCCTGAAACTCACCGTTCCATTCTCATTGATCGCTTCTATCATCTGCCCGTTCCGGTTGTATGCAAAGGAAGACCAGTTGCCATCACTATGTTCAGCACGCACCAGCATGCCATTATAATCATATTCATACAATGTATGCCTGTTGCCAGGTCTGTTTACCCTGATCACCTTACCGGTAGCATCCCGTACAAAACTATGACTGATGCCGTCAAACCCTGTCTCCCGGATACTTTCCCCCCGTGCATTGCGTACGAACTGGTGAGATTCCCCTTTTTCATTGATAATGGTACGTAACCTGCACTCCGTATCATAGATGTAATTAACTTTTGCCCCGTTCTCTTCCCGGCTACGCAGGTTACCCAGCGGGGTATATGAGAACTTCACATCATGGTGCTTATCGACTGCCCTCAGTACCTGGAAGTATGCATCATATTCCATTCTGATAAGATTCCCATCCGGTGTTTCTATTTCTGTAATACGTCCCAGCGCATCGTACCTGAATCGCTGTACCTGCTGTGCAGGATTGCTCGTGCTGGTACATTGTCCCCATACATCATACGTCCATGTAGCCACACCGCCATCCGGCAGGATCATCCGCACAAGGTTCTGGTCCTCATCATACTCCATCGTAGTGGCATTATCATCTGTATCTTCCACACTTGCCAGCTGCAATTGCGCATTGTACCGCATAATCTGTATACTGCCATCAGGGCGGGTGTTGGTATGCAACAGCCCATTCTCAGGGTAATAGGTATAAGTACTGCTATTGCCTTCGGCATCCATTCCCAGAATCATATTCCCGTCGGCGTTATACAGGAATGAATAACTGCTGCCATCCGGTTGTACCACACTTGCCACATTTCCCATATCATCGTAGGTGTATCCGGCTACAGTGCCTTCTTCGTCTATCTCCTGGTAGATTTCAAAGTCTTCGGTATAGTTGATAAAGGTGGAATTGCCCATAGGGTCCTTTACCTGGTTAATCACAAAGTCGGGGGAATAATAATAAGTGGTAGTTTGCCCCAGGGAATTGGTCACCAGGTTATAACCATCCTGTGGGTGGTATGCAATAAAACCTTCCAGCAAACCGCCATCGCCCCAGGTATGAATACAACGTCCCTGCTTATCATATTCCCAATAAAAGGTTTGTCCGGTACGGTCTGTTTTGGACACCATCAGGTGATGCTTATAAGAGATATGGGTGGCCTGTCCCAATGCATCTGCAATGGAAACCAGGTCTCCTTCCTCATTATATGCATAAGATACCAGCAGTTTTTCCTGTCCGCGGTGATGTGCGGTTACGCTGGTAATACGGCCTTCGAAGTCATTCTTAATATGTAGTTGTCTGCCCACGCTATCCGTGATGCGCAATAAATGACCTTTCTGGTTATAATGCAGGGTCACCAGGAAATTCATCCTGTTGTGAATGGCGAACAGTCTATATTGTTCATCAAAATCGCGGATCTTTTTAAACGTATAAAAGAGCTTGTCTTCATAATCGTACAGTACATATTCATCTGCATCTGTACGGGTGAGCAGCAATTTTTCGTGCCTGTTATATTCTTTGTCACCGCTGTAGGGCAGGGCATCAAACACTGCACTGCGGCCATCTCCGAGTAGTACCACCGTAGCATTGTCAGATGGAAACTCCTGTACCCGCATATCGTAACGGAGGTGATTACCATGTCCTGCTATCCCATTATGCTGGCTATCACTATTCCACGTGCGCTCCCATACCAGTGGGATAGGACCGGGCATTTCAAAGTCAAGTCCTTCAGAAATCACGATGCCCTGTACCAGGTCTACAGGTTCAAAACCATGTTTACACAGGAACTTGCTTAGTTTATTACTACCCAGTTTCCCTTTCAGGGCATGGTTAAATTTGGTCGTCATTTTTTTCCCAAGTTTGCCAATGCCCTTTAGCAAGGCTCCGAAGCCATACGACATAATAAGGTTCATGAGCACTCCTGCCCAATCAGGTACATAGGGCCCACCTACCAGCACGGGTTTTCCAAAAGAGAGCGGGATCGAAAAAGAAGTAGGCAGGTACATGCTGGGTTTAGGGATCATTTTCTTGCCGGGTTTCATGGAGAGGGGCAGACCAATATCGTTGCAGGTCATGAGCATATGACCGGTGGGACTTAGCATTCTGCCTTCGGCAAGGGTGTTTTTAGCGCCATAGAAGTTCACAGAGTCATGGCCGATGAGGGGGGCCAGGAGCCAGGGGCCACCCATGGGAAAGTGAATGAAAATGATGATGATACCACTGGTATCACTCACTCCCCTTGGTACATGGTTGACTTTGGTGGAGGCGCCGAGAAATGGAATGTAATCCATGGGGTCCACTACAAAACCAATGTATGGATGGGGGAGGGGGATGGGGAATCCAAAAAGAATAACAATGTGAATATCAAGTCCGATGACGGGAACAAAGTGTTTATTGCTGATGAGCATAAGTTTCTGTTTTAATAAGACAATTAGAGAGTTGTACCAACCCTACCACCCGGCGTCAGCCTAAAAAAGCCAAATGGCACCATTTCCATCCGCTGCAAAGAAGCCCTTACCACCCGGCGCCAGCTATAAAAAAAAACAACGGCACCCTTTCCATTCCACTGCAAAGAAGCCCTTACCACCCGGCGTCAGCCTAAAAAGCCAAATGGCACCCTTTCCATCCCACTGCAAAGAAGCTCTTACCACCCGGCGTCAGCCATAAAAAAAGCCCTCTTCCTTGCTGCCGCAGGCCATTTACCCTCAACAATTCAACTTCAGCGTCCCACCAATAATCCCCGTATCCGCCTCACCATTCACCAACACCGACTTACTCGCCATCCCAATACTCGTCCCACTATTCACATTATACACCTCACTCTGCATCCTGATATTCGCACTACTAATCGTCTCATGCAGCGTCACCGCATTATGCGTAATCTTATCCGCCGCCGATGTAATCTTATTCCCCTTATTATCTACCTTTACCTGCGCCGCTCCTTCACCAATCACCACCAACTCACTTCCTTTCAAATGAATCTCCTTCGATAAGAACTCAATCTTATTTGGCGCATCCACTATAATATGATCATCAGTTTTTACTGTAACCAGGGTCTGGCTATTAATCGTAATATTCCCCGCACCATCCATCGCCATCGAACTCCCGTTCTTATCCGTCACCGTCACGCTCCCGGCTGCATCATTCAGCAAAATCGTATTCCCACTCCGGGTCTTCAGGGCTTTCATATCATTCCCCGCATTCCCATAGCTACTCTTTGCTTTCCCATTGTAAGTGGCACCTAGCACAAAAGGCTGCTCCGCATTTCCACCCTCAAACTCCGTAATCACTTCTTCACCCACCTCCGGCATAATAAACATTCCTTTATCACCGCCACCCGAAGCAGAAACCACCCTGATCCATGGCGTCTGTCCCGACTGCATCCAACGGAATCTCACCCGCACACGTCCCAATCCTTTCGGATCATTATTGTCCGTCACAGTAGCCGATTGTGGCTCACAATAAGGAATATTGGTATAATCCACATGTGGCGCTGCCACATCCGCAGGCAATCCTTCAAACACATTGTAATAACTTCCGTTCGCGCCACAATAATGTTTCACACTTGTAATCATAAACTCACCATGATGCTGTTCCTGTGCATACGCGGAATCCTTAATACTCACAGTATCTCCGATTCTGAAAGAAGGATTCGTACTACTCCCTTTCAACTGCACCATCTTCGAAACCCTGCTTTTCTTTTGCAGGGTCGTTAGTTTATCCAGCTGTGCCCTGGCACTACTGGTAAACGGGTAGTTCATTTTAAACAATCCCTCTTTATTATATAATTTAGCACTCACATCGCTCGCATGCTGCGTATAGGAATTCATTTTACCCGCTGCTTTGGAGTTCGTAGTGTCTTCCACTACACTGTCCTGCCTGTAATCATACCCGTTGAACTTAGCATTGTTCGGTACCACCGATACTTCGATATTAAATTCCAGCAGATCCACCTGGTGTGTCAATACTGTCGTCTTTGGACTGAACTTCCCAAATATCTGTTGCTGTCCGTCGTAGAAAAACCATTCCCCATATCTTTCCGCAAGCCTTTTAATGAAGGCATAGGAGGTTTCTTTGTATTGAACAATGTATTTCAGTGATTCTTTGGTGTCGGGGTTAATGCTGGTACGCAGCAGGTTAGGAGGGTAACTTTGGGTAGTGGCGGCAATAATATCCGGGAGCGACTTGTTTTCAAACGAAGCAGTGTGGTAATCATCTTCCAGCAGGATACTGGGGCTTTGGCCCCTGATGATGCAATTACCATGAGTGCCGTCACCCTGTTTGCCAGTGGCGATCTGCATCACAATTCCTTTAAAGATCAGGTTTTGCACCCCGGGGAGCTGTTCGGCAGGAGCAACATTGATTTCAATCTCTTCTCCCAGGAATTTGGACGAGGCGCCGGAGATACCGCCTCCCAGTTTCTCAAACCAGTCGTAGCTAACGTATATTTCAAATTCGTGGTGGCCATTTATGTATTGCCTTAATTCTATAGACTGAAAGGTGTAGAACTGATTGCCGGCAATAGAAAATGAGGTTGCAGTATTGAGTGCCATAATATGGGTTTTTCTTCAAAGAATGGGGCATACGGGTAAACAGGTTACAAAATATGGTTAATACGAAAATAAGAAAAAAAGCCTTCGGATATCTAATCCGAAGGCTTTTTAATATTTATGAAAAAAGATAATAGAATTCCTGCCTCAAAACTTTGAAGAAAATGTTCGCATATCCCTATTTTGGTCCTGGCCCTTACTTTACGATACCAGCAAAGCGCTGATAGAACTGGGTAGGACTGTTTTCATTTTTGGGAGCATATTTCCCGGCAATGATAGGTACATAGATCACTCTTCTGCGGCTTTCTTCACCTATTACGGAGCTCAGCGCCACACGGTGCCAGAGGCGGCCGTCATGTACGGTTAAGTCACCGGCAGTAGGTGTGATAGCGATCTCATTCTTGTCAGGCGCATGGTCAATGAAGTATTTCTTCTTGAACAGCATGCTTAGCCTGCTCTGTTTGTGTGTACCCGGAATGATTCTCAGGCCACCGTTCTCAACTTTCAAAGTGCTCAGGTGTAAACCTACATTGAGCATCGGGTTCAGTTTACCACCCATAAAGATGTCACGCAGACCGTCTGTATGCCAGCCCATTTTGGTGAACTTGCTTTCTGGTCCATTTACGTAGTGGTTAAACACCATCCCGTCTTTTTCGTTGATACCCAGGCGGGCACCAGGACCAATCAGGCTTAAAAGCGCATCGAAACGTTTGTCTTTCAGAACGTCGGCCAATACAGGTGCGTGCTGGTTGATGAATGCAAAGCGTTGCACAATTGGGTTGCCATCCAAGTCTTTACCATACTTGATGGGAACTCCATTTACTTTCTCTCTTTTTTCAGCGATCCATTTCTGCTGTACTTCTTCAGATGCTTTGATGATCTCCTGAACTTGCTCAGGAGTAAAGAACCTGGAAAAGTGGATATATCCATGCTCGTCAAAAAATGCTCTTTGTTCTTCGGTTAGCGTATCACCTAGTGTAAACGTAGTATAAGCCGTAGACATGATGTGGTAAATTTATAGATGATTGGTGATTGATCACGAATTATTGAAAATAAATTAATTTTTGTAAATCCCTGTCAGTACAGGGTAAATAGGTCTTTGTTCTCAACAATACGGACACCATTTACTTTGCGACAAGCAGGTTAGCTGCAGTATTTTTATTGATAGTAATCTGTAACGCATCTTTTTAGTCTACTAAGTTTGTAGGGTAAAGGTAATTGTATTTTATCGTATATCAAAATAATAAAATGCACCCCTAATGAGGGATGAATTTACTTATTTTTTATATAGATTACCAGCAATTTTTTCAACCATCGCCTTGGGAACCAATCGGGTGAAAAATGCTGTGGCTGCATTCAGCGCCCCGGGAATCAACTCCGATTTCTTTGCAAACATACCTTTTACGGCTATCCGTGCCACTTCATCAGGCGTCATACCATACTTCTCTGCAGTGGCTTTGATGGCCTGCATGCCGGCCCTGTCAATGAAGTTGGTATTCACCGGTCCGGGCGATAAGGCAGTTACCGATACATTCGTACCCATCAGATCTGCCCGCAGACCCCGGGTGAATAATAGCATGAAAGCTTTGGTAGCAGCGTAGGTACTGAGTGTTGGTACTGCCTGGTAAGCAGCGGTACTGGCCACGTTCATAATGTAAGCAGCAGGTTGCTGCAACAGCATAGGCAGAAAATGATGACACAGCGCCATCGGTGTTTGCATGTTTACCTGCAACATCCTGTTCTGGTCTTCTAATACCGTTTTGTCGAACTCACCCCATACCGCATACCCTGCATTGTTAATCAGGATGGAAATGTTGTACTGGTTTTTCTGAACCCATTCAAACAATTCTCCGGGTGCCGTTGGCGCAGAAAGATCCAGCGCAAGGTAGTCAACCTTTACTCCGTATCTGGTCGTTAACTCCGAGGCTACCAGCTGCAACTCACTGGCGGATCTGGCTACAAGAATCAGGTTATATTTTTTTTCAGCCAATACGGTGGCTATGGAACGTCCAATCCCCTTGCTTGCGCCTGTAATTAGTGCATAATTCATAATAAAACTGGTTAGCCGTTGTGCTCAAGGAATACAGGAACAGCTGAGAACAAAATACAAAAATAAGTTATTTATGGAAGCGATAATGAAGGAATTTAATTTTTTACTGTAAGAGAAATGTAAAAATCACTGAAAATGAAGACTGTAGGAAATGAGAAGGGCGGTAAGAATACCGCCCTTAATTTTTTAACCATATCCTATGAAAAACCTGAACCAAAGATATACGACACACCGGTGCCGCCTAATCAATTTTGGTAAAGGATATATTTTATCTGGTAAACGTCATGAAATAACACTCGTTAACTAAAAATTAACAAAATTGCATTCGATTTAAGGAACTAGTACTCATATAAGTAAAGACGATTAACCTTCTATTAACTAACTAATGTGGCAACTTCTCCCGCACCGCCCCATATACCCATGTCCCCAATATTGCACTTAGCAACGCTACCGCCATCACTGTAAATCCTGCCCCCACCTGGGCAAATAACGGCCCCGGACATGCCCCCGTCAATGCCCAGCCAAACCCAAACAATAACCCGCCATAGATATTTCCCTTCGAAAAAGGCTTCTTGGGAATGGTAATCTCCTCACCACCGAACGTTCTGATTTTGAACTTCTTAATGATGGTTACGGAAATAAGACCTGTAACTACCGCCGACCCAATCACCCCATACATATGAAACGACTGTAAATGAAACATTTCCTGTATTCTAAACCAGGACAATACCTGCGATTTCACCAGCACAATGCCAAAAAGCATCCCGGCGAATGTATATTTTATGTTCTTCATGATAAGTTCAATATAAAAGGTAAAACCAGGTTTGACATAATAAAACCACCCGCCATAAAACAACAGGTAGCGACCAAAGATGGCCATTGCAAAGTTGATAACCCCATGATTGAATGGCCCGAAGTACACCCGCCGGCATACCTTGTTCCAAATCCAACCAGGAATCCACCCACAATAATGAGGATAAAACCCCTGATCGTCAATAGTGCTGGCCAGTTAAATAATTGGCTGGGTAACAGGTCGTTGTGGTCGGTGATGCCAAATTCACCTAAAGCGCTTTCCAGCTTTGGACTGATCTGCACCGGAGAAGGATCGGTTAGCCAGTGCGCAGCTATAAATCCCCCGATCACAATGCCCGCCGCAAAGAACAAATTCCAGATTTCCTTCTTCCACTCATAAGTGAAAAAAGGAATCTTTGCCGGAAAACATGCGGCGCAAATATGACGGAGGCTGGAAGAAATACCAAAAGAGCGATTGCCCAGCAATAACAACAAGGGTACCGTGAGACCTATTATAGGGCCCGCTACGTACCAGGGCCATGGCGAAGAGATCAGTTTTATCAGCATATTTTTATGGTTGGAGGATGTATATACAAATATAATCAACCATAAATATCCACATAATGTTAATAGAATGGAATACTCCTAATATGTTGCAACACGCATTTTCCTTATCTTTGGGACATGAGAATTGAACAAGCAATTAATCAGCGCAAGTTTAAGGATGATCACCACAAGATGGTTGTGAACCTCCTTTATACGGGTAACTGGCTGAGAGATTCACTCGGAGCCAACCTGAAATGCTATGGGCTGCTTCCCCAGCATTACAATGCTTTACGCATTATCCGTGGCCGCCACCCGGAACCTGTATCTGCAGGTAGCATCAAAGACGTGATGCTGGACAAGGCGAGCGATGTGACCCGGTTACTCGACAAACTGGAAAAGCTGGAGTATGTACAGCGTCGATTGTGCCCGCACAACAGGCGAAAGATGGACATCAACATTACAGCCAAAGGTTTGAAACTGCTGGATGAAGTAGACGTGCCAATGGATAATTTCTATAATGACATTGCAGAGAGATTAAATGCTGAAGAAGCTGCGCAGCTGAGCGATTTGCTGGATAAGGTGCGGAGATAGGGGCAGAAAAACGTATCTTCGCGCTAATGCGTCGCCTTCTTCTTTATATCGTCATATTGTTCTCTTTTTGCCAGGCGGGTGCGCATGTGTGCAAAAAACAATGTGAAGCTGTAGCGAATAGGAAACCTGTAACCACTGTACTGAAAGTAGTAAAGAGCCTTCCCAAACCCGGATGGCATAACGGTGCCGGATATTTGCCGGAGACCATTGTTGATCTCAACAACTGTTTTAGCTTCCCTAATAAGTGTGATTATAGACCTGGTACAGGTCATTTCAGTGCGTATTTTTTACCGCGGCTGCCATTGTATGCAGCGGTGTTGTCTACAGGAAGACTCCTGGTAGATATTCATGCTATTGTCAGAACGCTGATATTCCCTAAACATATTTTCTGGTAGGTGTGTTGATTACAGGCTTCCCGGTATTCTCTTTTTAGCCGGCCGCAGGCCATTCCGCCCCGCGAAGAGTAGACTGTTGCCGAAGGCAACAGTCTACTCTTCGCCGATTCATTCACATTGGAATTTTAACCACTAACACGACCCGATGATTCATTTAGCACCATTAATTAAAGACCTGGCATTAATCCTGATAGCAGCAGCTGTTACCACCCTCATATTCAGGCGCCTCCGTCAGCCGCTGGTACTAGGGTACATCGTAGCTGGCCTGCTGGTAGGCCAACACGTCTCGCTTGTTCCAACCGTTTCCGATGAAAAGAATATCCATATATGGTCTGAAATAGGTGTTATCTTTTTACTCTTCAGCCTTGGTCTCGAATTCAGCTTTAAGAAACTGATCAAAGTAGGCGGAGCCGCCTCTATCACCGCTATCGTAGAAGTCATTTTCATGCTCGCCCTCGGTTACCTGCTGGGCCAGATCATGGGATGGTCACCTATGGACAGCATCTTCCTGGGGGGTATTATATCCATATCTTCCACTACTATTATTATAAGGGCCTTCGAAGAACTGGGGGTAAAAGGCCTGAAATTTGCCGGCCTCGTATTTGGCATCCTCGTCGTTGAAGACCTGGTCGCCATCGTACTGCTGGTACTATTATCTACCCTGGCCGTAAGCCGGCAGTTCGAAGGTGGAGAAATGCTGATCTCCGTCGTCAAACTCGTATTTTTCCTCATTGCATGGTTTGTAACCGGGATCTTTTTCATCCCGACCCTGCTGCGCATCACCCGGAAAATCATGAATGAAGAAACCCTGCTGGTCACCTCCGTAGGCTTGTGCCTGCTCATGGTGGTACTGGCTACACAGGTAGGTTTTTCCCCTGCATTGGGCGCCTTCATCATGGGCTCTATACTTGCAGAAACTACCCAGGCAGAGAAGATTGAACACCTGGTAAAACCGGTCAAGGAATTATTCGGTGCCGTCTTCTTTATCTCCGTTGGCATGTTGATCAACCCGGCTATGCTGGTGAAATATGCAGTACCTGTGCTGATCATTACCGTGGTGACACTGGTCGGTAAAACACTCAGTACCGCATTGGGTGCCCTGCTTTCCGGGCAGCCGTTAAAGACTTCCGTTCAGGCAGGGATGAGTCTTGCACAGATCGGGGAGTTCTCTTTCATCATTGCCCAACTCGGCCTGACGCTTAATGTAACCAGTGAATTCCTGTACCCTGTTGCAGTGGCAGTATCAGCAGTGACCACCTTCACTACTCCGTACATGATCAAATTATCTGGCCCCGTTTATGAAAAGCTGGCAGATCTGTTGCCGCATCGCTGGAAAACGGCGATCAACCGGTATAGTGCTGCGGCACAAACCATTTCGGTAGTGAGTGACTGGAAAATATTATTGAGGAGTTACTTTACGAACATCATTATTTATACCGTCGTTTTGCTGGCTATAATATTATTATCGTCCTACTACCTGCTGCCGATGGCGGGTAAATATAACTGGGGACGTATTGCCAGTGCAGGTGTTACTTTCTTCCTGCTCATGCCGTTTTTATGGGCATTGGGTTTCAGAAGAATCAGCAGTGCTGCGTCCAATCGCATCTGGGAACAGAAAAAGTACAGGGGGCCGCTGATGCTGCTGCGCATTGCACGTATTGTGATAGCAGTGTTCCTGCTGGGCTTCTTCATCGACCGGTTCTTCTCTTACTCAGTGGCATTGGTGGTGACGGCGGTTATGATTTTACTCATCTTCGTGCTGCGCCATAAAATTGGGGATTTTTATACCACGATCGAAGAGCGGTTCTTTTCCAACTTCAATGCAAGGGAAACAAAAGTGGGGAATATCAACAAGTCGGTATTAGCCCCCTGGGATGCGCATTTGGCCGTGTCAGAGATCAAACCACTTTCACCGGTTGTAGGTGCTACACTGGAGGAGTTGCAATTGCGGGAGAAATATGGAATCAATATCGCTTTGATCAACAGGAGTGGGATCAAGATGTATGCACCTGATAAATATGCGCGATTATTTCCGGGCGATGTGGTGACGGCGATAGGTACTGATGAACAGTTACAGCAATTCGATGACTACCTGGAGCCCTCAAATTCTACGGTAGCAGCGCCGGTGCAGGATGGGGATCCGATAGCACTGAGACAGTTCCTGGTTGCAGAGAAATCTGTACTCGAAGGGAAGACGATTCGTGAAGCCGGGATTCGGGAGCGGACCAGCGGAATTGTATTGGGGATAGAGAGAAAGGGACAGCGGTTACTGAATCCTACTTCGGTTACGGTGTTGCAGGCGGGTGATATTGTGTGGATTGCAGGCAGTGGGGGACGATTGTATGCGTGGCTGAAGGAGATAAATGCGAAATAGGAAACGACTTCAAATTAGGAAAGCGTGTACGCTAAAAGAAAGATACACGCTTTCCATTCATATACCAGGAACCAGGTTTCCATTTATAATGACTTACCCCTTGCTAAAATGCATGCATTTTATTCCCAGGTCAGCTCCGTAATCACTTCTTCATTATTCCCACTATTCTTAGCTGTCACCTGTGCCGGATACTGCTTATTGTTGTAAGCATATGCATAGCTCTT
This sequence comes from Chitinophaga sp., assembly GCF_039596135.1. Lineage (GTDB taxonomy): Bacteria > Bacteroidota > Bacteroidia > Chitinophagales > Chitinophagaceae > Chitinophaga. The sequence goes on along the minus strand of NZ_JBCNKH010000036.1, from coordinate 37,592 downwards.
AGAAACAACATTCGCCCCATTAGCAGGTGTAATCACCTCCGAAACGATGTTGTTCGCAGAAAGATTTACCGCATTCAGATCCGTAATGTATCCAAAGTCTGGTACACTACGCTGTGAATTCATCTTGTCATCATACTTGTAAGACACAGTTGAACTTAATGCAAAACCAGCATTGTCAGTGGCACGACCCATGTTTTCCTGCAGGATGATATTTCCTTTCTGGTCCCAGGTGTACAACTGGCAATAGTGATTTTCAAATACCTGCTTACCAGCTGGCATTACAAAGAAATACCTTGCGGCCAGCTGCCCCCTGGTATCGTACACCAGTGAATCATAGCCAGATACGTGGTTTTCTTCATAATAACTGATCTTGTCAATACGACCCTTGCTGTCGTATCCAAAAGCAGAGAATAGGGTAGATGCCTGACTTTCATCGGCAGTACTCATGGTTTTTACCAGTTTGCCGGATTGATATACAGGAATGCGTATATCGGTATAGGGATCATTGCCCATTGCGTGGGTAGTGATCATTTTGGCAATACTTTTGTCTGCATTGTACTCGATGATGGTTTTGTCAGTCGGCGAAGAAATGGCGTGGAGAAGGCCTCCATTGTTGCCGGTAGTTGCAGGCTTAAATGCGCTGATGGCCAATGCTGCAGACAGTATGGTAGCGCTCAGCGCTCCCCTGTGTAAGGATAAACTCATGTTGGCAATAGTTAGGTTATAAAGATAATTCTCGAAAATACTTACGGAATACCCCCAAAGTTGGATTTTTGATAAGTATTTTATATATGTAATGGGGTAAATATGTTATAGGTTGTGGCGGAATGTGGTGAGGAACTTTCTCACATTGTGCAATGGAGTCTGGCGAACGCTACACAAATGCCGGGAAACTTCCCGAAATTACCCCCGGAGTAAAAGGATAACGGAGAGGAAGGATAACGTGGGAAGGGATAACGGAAGTGAAAGGATAACAATTCTGCGATGTGTGCCCCACTATATTGTATCCGGGAAAGGGATAACGGAAGTGAAAGGATAACGGGAGGAAGGGATAACGGAAGTAAAAGGATAACAGCCATAAATGAATAATGAATCGATAATGAAGGAGAACGTGCATCATTTGAAGGATGAGGAAGTAAATTTATTGTTAAACGACTTGTTGGAACAATACGGATACGACTTTACCGATTATTCTTTCGCTTCTGTGAAGCGGAGATTGCAAAGAGTATTTATTAATGACAGGTTCCCCAGCTTTGCTGAATTTCGCTATAGAGTGAGGTGGGATAGTAGTTACCTCACGTACCTGATGGAGCAGATCACCGTAAATGTAACAGAGATGTTTCGTGATCCGGCATTTTTTCAGGTACTGCGCAGGGAGGTATTGCCGGTGCTGGCTACGTATCCATTTATCAGGATCTGGCATGCAGGGTGTTCTACTGGTGAAGAGGTCTATTCAATGGCGATCCTGCTACAGGAGATGAACCTGTTGCACAAGTCTGTAATTTATGCAACTGATATCAATGAAAGTGTGTTGGAAAAAGCCCGGAAGGGGATTTTTCCTTTAGCCTATATGCAGCAGTATTCACAGAATTATTTGCAGTCGGGCGGGCAGCATGATTTCTCTCAATATTATGCGGCTAATTATGAATATGCGAAGTTTTCTGAGAGTCTGAGCGAGAAGATCATCTTTGCCGCGCACAATTTGGTAACAGATCGTTCCTTTAATGAATTTCAACTGATTATCTGCCGCAATGTGTTGATTTATTTTAACAAAGAATTGCAGGACAAGGTATTGCACCTGTTTAGCGAAAGCCTGGAGCAGTTGGGTTTTATGGCGCTGGGTGCTAAGGAGACATTGCGGTTTACAACGGTGGCGCCGTTGTTTAAATCAGTGGCACAAAAAGAAAAAATCTGGAGAAAAATAGCTACATGATAGTTTCTATTCCCCGCATGGCAAGGGACATCAAAGCGATAACTAAAGAAAAATAGCTACATGATAGTTTCTATTCCCCGAACATTAGTGATAGGTGGATCCGCGGGTAGTCTGGATGTATTATTACAGTTATTACCGTCGTTAGATCCGGCCTGTAAGCTGGCGATCATTATTGTATTGCACCGCAAGAGCGATAATGATTCATTATTATCTGATTTGTTGGCGGCGAGGAGTATTTTGCCTGTAAAGGAAGCAGAGGAGAAGGATTTGCTGACAGCAGGAATGGTGTATGTGGCGCCGGCAGATTATCATTTATTAATCGAGCCGGATGGGACAATTACCCTGGATTATTCTGAAAAGGTGAATTATAGCAGACCGAGTATAGATGTGACATTCATGGCTGCTGCGGAAGTACTGGGGGACCAACTTGCCTGTTTGTTATTATCAGGGGCGAATATAGATGGTGGGGAAGGGTTGCAGCAGGCACAGGAGATGGGTGCGGTGATAGCGGTGCAGGATCCTACCGAGGCGGAGGTAGCGTTTATGCCGATGCATGCAATGTCAGTGGTGAAGGTGGATAGGGTGTTGAAGCAAAAGGATATGGTAGATTGGGTGATGTCATTATAGAGGCGGTATGGCCTGCAGCCTGCCGGGAAACAGCCTGCCGGGAAACATTTTACCAGTCTAAAACCTCGATTTTGAAACTTACACACTTAATGAAATAGTCCCTTTTACATGGCTGCAACAAAAGGGCATTCCCTCCATAAAAAAGATTTCTTCCTTGCCGCAGGCTCAAAAAAATTTCTTCCTCGCTGCCGCAGGCCCAAAAATCAACTCGATTGCTTCAGCGGCAATATCATAATAAACCTCGCCCCCTCATCCTCTCTACTCTGCGCACTAATAATCCCCTGATGCTTCTCTATCACCTTCTTTGCAATACTCAACCCAATCCCCGTTCCCTCATACGCATCCGTACTATGCAACCGCTGAAACAGCGTAAAGATCTTTGGCAAATACTTCTCATCAAACCCAATCCCATTATCACTCACCACAATCCTGCAATATTTCCCGGTTTCCAGCACATCACTCTCAAAATCCTTGTCCTCCACAATCTCCGCCTTTATTGTAATCAACACCCTCACACCCGGCCTCCTGAATTTCAATGCATTACTAATAATATTCTGCAACGCCTGCCTGATCTGCCCGGGAATTGCCTCCACTATTGGCAGTTCTTCCACCACAATTTCCGCATCCGCATCCCGCACAGACAATTCCAGGTCTGCCAGGATCTCATTGATCAATCCATTCAGGTTCACCGGCTCAAACGTATTATCCGCCGATAACCTGGAATATTTCAACAAATCACTAATTAATCGACTCATCCGCTCAGAAGAACTCACAATCCTTTCCATATACTGCAACGCATCCGGGTTCGCTCCCAAATGCCTGTCACGAAGAATCGTTCCAAACAACTGGATCTTTCTCAATGGCTCCTTCAAATCATGTGAAGCCACACTGGCAAACTGCTGTAACTCATAGTTACTCTCTTCCAGCGCCTGGTTCATCTCCTGCAACTCATGCGTACGCTCTTCTACCCGTTGCTCCAGGATCTCGTTCGCCTGTTTCTGATGCGCGATATCTGTAAACGTCCCCACCCATTTCACAATCCTTCCATCTTCCTCAATAGGAATCGCTCTTAGCAAATGACACCTGTAATGATGGGTAAACCTGTTATGTAGATATACTTCTTTTTCAATAGGTTGGCCCGCCAGGATAGCGTTCTCCCATACCTTCTGTTCCTGGTGCTCCTGGTCAAACGTCACCGGAAAATCGTCCAGCGATGGGGAGTAATAGAACCAGTGCCGGTTTGCATATTCTACGCCCCCATCACCCCGGGCTGTAAATGCTACCTGGGGTAAAGATTCGAGGATAGAATGCTGTTCCTGTACTTTAGCATTCAGTGCCGCCTGTGCCTGCTTACGCACTTCTACCTCCTGCCGGAGGTTTTCATGCATGGCCTGCAACTGCCGGTTCTGTTCATATAATTTAATGAAAGTCTTTACTTTAAGCAGTAAAATATCAGGGTCCACAGGTTTGGTGATGTAGTCCAAACCTCCAGACGCGTACCCCTTGGCAATGAATTTTTTATCCTTATTAACAGCAGAAAGGAACAGAATGGGCACGTCCCTTGCTTTGCTATACCCGGAAATGGTTTCAGCTACCTCAAATCCATCCATACTAGGCATCTGAACATCCAGGATGATGAGTGCATAGTTGTTTTTAAGGATTTTTTTGAGTGCTTCTTCTCCTGATAACGCGGTGTCCACTTCCAGATCATGTAATTCTAATGTCTTCCTAAGAGATAGAATATTTTCCGGCTTATCATCGACGATTAATATCATTCTTCCATAAATTACTGGCCACGGGACTACCTCAAAAATCGCGCCGCAGGATAAACAGCCCCCACTTGCCGAAACAAATGAAGGCCGTACTTCATCAATCCTTATATAAAAACTACTACTACATTCCTCCCAACGCTCTATACAATTCAATCGTCCCCAAAAACAACTCTTTCCTGCTGTTCGCCAGCGCCAACTCGGCCTCCAACACACTCTTCTGCGCTGTAATCACCTCCAGGTAATTCGCATACCCCGTCATATACAGATCATTTGCCGTCGACACCCCATCTTTCAACATGATCACCTCCGCTTCCTTCAGTCTGAATGCCTCCTGGCCATTATGCAACTGGCTCAGTGCCGTCATCACTTCCTGGTACCCATCTATCACTCTTTGCCTGTAATTATAAAATGCACTCAAGGCTGCCGCTGAATTCACCTGGTACTGTGCCGCCAGCTGCTTCTTATTAAATATTGGCGCCGTCACACCTCCTAATAAACCATACGCCACCGATCCCGTATTAAATAATAAATTCGCCCTGAAACTATTAAACCCTACATAAGGATTGATATTCAACGAAGGCAAAAACGCCGCCTTCGCCGCTGCCACATCAGCTTTTGCCGCACCCAGTTCCAATGCCGCCTGCTGAATATCCGGACGATTCGATAACAAACTCGCCGGCATACCCGCACTTGCATAAGGGGGCAATGGCGCTGTCAGCAAAGACGTATCTCTCGGTATTGCCTGTGGAAACCGACCTAACAATGCATTCAACTGGTTTTCCAATCGCGTGGTTTGTTGTTTAATGGCCATCATCAAACTCTGCGTATTCAACAACTGCGCGTGGAACTGCTGCACTGCCAGCAATGTAGCTCTGCCTGCTTCCTGCTGAATACGCACTGTAGCCAGCGCCGTCTCCTGCAAGGCAATATTCCTTTCCAACACTGACCGTTCATTATCCAGTGCCAGTATCTGGTAATACAATCCTGCTACATTCGCTATCAACTGCGTGGTGACCAGTCGCTTTCCCTGCTCACTCGCCAGCATGCGCTGCTGTGCTGCCTTTTTCCCATTTTTCAATTTTCCCCACAGATCAATTTCCCATGCACTCTTCAAGCCTATAAAGTAATTCGGGGTTGGATTCGGTATCCGTTGATTTTTGTCTATATTTTGCGAAAGATTGGTATCAAAATTACCAACGCCATTCATCGTATAATCACCATACCTTTCTACACCCGCATCCACAGCGGCATTCACAGCTGGTAACCAGGCACGGCTTGCTACCATCAATTGTGCTTTTGTCATTTCTACACGCTGCAATGCCAGTTGTATATCTGTATTGTTATGCAATGCTGTGTCCAGTAGTTGTTTCAGGTAAGGATCTGCGAAAAACTGCTGATAGGTAAGTATTGTGCTATCTTTCGTGGAAGTCGCAGCAGCGATACTATTATCAGCAGCATTACCACCTGCGGCAGTCGTCGCGGTAGCACTACCCACAGTACCACTTGCCGCCATTCCCACCGTATCAAACCCCGCCGGCACCTTCACCGCATCCGGATACTCCACCGCCTTCGGTGTATAACACCCACTTATCAACAATCCCAACACCAACACCGTCGCCACATGATGCACTTTCACCACATGCGGCTTCCGCCGCTTCTCCGCAATACCTGCAAACAACACATACAACCCCGGAATCACCACTACGCCAAACACCGTTCCGATCAGCATACCACCTGCCGCTGCCGTACCAATAGACCTGTTACCCATCGCACCCGCACCACTCGCTACACACAAAGGAATCAACCCCGCAATAAACGCAAACGAAGTCATGAGAATCGGTCGCAAACGGGACACCGCACCTTCTTTCGCACTTTCCAATATCGAAGCTCCATGCTTATGTTTCAGAATAGCAAACTCCACTATCAAAATCGCATTCTTACCCAGCAAACCTACCAGCATTACTAATGCCACCTGCGCATAAATATTATTCTCCAACCCTGCCAGTTTCAACGTCAGGAAAGCCCCAAAAATCCCCGCCGGCAGTGACAAAATCACCGGCAATGGCAATAAGAAACTCTCATACTGTGCCGCCAGCAACAAATACACAAACAGCAATACAATCGCAAAAATGTACACCGCCTGGTTACCAGAAAGAATCTGCTCCCTCGTCATACCACTCCACTCATAACTAAACCCACGTGGCAGTTGCTGCTTCGCCACTTCCTGGATCGCTTTGATCGCATCGCCACTACTATACCCCGGCGCTGCATCTCCATTGATCATTGCCGCCGTATACATATTATAACGTGTAAGCTGCTCCGGTCCAAATACCCTTTCCAGTTTGATGAAGTTGGAATAAGCCACCATCTCGCCTTTATCATTCTTCACATACAAATGCAGAATGTCTTCCGGCTTTGTCCGGTAGCGGGGCGAAGCCTGCACCATCACCTTGTACATTTGTCCGAAACGAATAAAGTTGGATGCATAATAACTACCCAGCAATGTTTGCAAAGTACTCATGGCATTGTCAATACTCACACCTTTCTGCGCTGCCATGGCCTGATCCACATGAATCATGTATTGCGGAAAATCAGGGTCAAAGCTGGTAAATGCACTTCCTATTTCTTTCCTTTCTTTCAATGCGTTGATGAATGCCTGTGTCACATCCGCCGTTTGCCTTAAATCGCCACTACCACTTTTATCCAGCACCCGCAATTCAAACCCACTGGAGTTACCAAAACCCGGAACTGTAGGCGGGGGGAAGAATTCAATACTCGCATCAGCGATATTTCGGGTATCTTTTTCCAGCTGGGCAATGATCTCTTTCACTGACCGCTTTCTTTCTTCCCATGGTTTCAGGTTCACCATCCCCATGCCGTAAGAAGCACCTGCTACTTCACTCACCAGGCTATACCCCGCCAGTGTAGACACAGATTCTGTTTCTTTCAGGTTCGCAGCCACTTTCTGTACTTCATCCAGCACAGCCTCTGTTCTTGACACCGTAGCACCTGCAGGTGTGGTGACATTCACATAGATCATACCCTGGTCCTCTGCAGGAATGAAGCCACCCGGCAAAATTGCGCTTGTGCCCCAGGTAGCAATGAAAAAGAACACCAGCATCCCGATTGTGATCATGCGCCTGCCAGCAATATATCCTACCAGGTGCTGGTATTTCTTTTCTGTTTTATTATAACGATAGTTAAATTTATCGAAGAACTTTTGCAGCCAGGTACGTGGTTTGCCTGCTGCATGATGATTCCTGAGCATGATGGCACACAGGGCAGGAGTGAGGGTCACCGCGTTGATACCGGAGATCACAATCGCTATCGCCATCGTGAGTGAAAACTGTCTGTAGAACACGCCCACCGGCCCTGAGAGGAATGCCACCGGGATAAACACGGCAGACATGACCAGGGTAATTGCTACCAGTGCCCCGCTTATTTCCCGCATAGCCGCCAGTGTAGCCTGCATGGGCGCCATGTGGTGATCATGCATTTTTACATGCACAGCTTCTACCACCACAATAGCATTGTCCACCACAATACCGATCGCAAGTACCAGCGCGAAGAGGGTGAGCAGGTTGATAGAGAAGCCCAGCATCTGCATAAATGCCAATGTTCCTATCAATGCTACAGGCACTGCCAGCGCAGGTATGAGGGTAGAGCGAAAGTCCTGTATAAAAAGGAATACCACGATAAATACAAGAATGAATGCTTCTACCAGTGTACGTAATACTTCATGGATAGAGGCATCCAGGAAACGGGATACATCGTAGTTGAAGTTGTACGTCATGCCCGGCGGGAAAGACGTTTCCTTCAGTTCCGCCATACGGCTTTTTACATTCGCAATCACGTCCTGCGCATTGGAACCGGGGCGTTGTTTCAGCATGATAGAGGCCGAAGGCTTGCCATCTGTTTTGGACACCATGCCATAGCTCAGTGCACCAAACTCTACGTCTGCAATGTCTTTCAGCATCAATATAGAACCGTCAGTATTGGCCCGTATGATAAGGTTGGCGTATTGTTCAGGTGCAAAAAATTTACCGGTATAGCGCAGTACATATTGCAATACCTGTGGATCATTGTCAGCAGCTTCGCCTGTTTTACCGGGTGCTGCTTCGATGTTTTGTTTGCGGATAGCTGCTACCACTTCATCGGCACTTACGTTGTAAGCCAGCATACGATCGGGTTTCAGCCACACGCGCATGGCGTATTCCTTGGCGCCCATGATCTCTGCAAAACCTACTCCATCAATGCGCTTCAGTTCCTGCAGTACGTTGATGTCTGCAAAGTTGTAAATGAATTTTTCATTGAGCGTGCTGTCTTCACTCATAATGTTGAGGTACAGCAGCATACTGTTTACTTCTTTTTCTGTGCTCACACCGGCTTTGATCACCTCTTCAGGTAGCTCATCGAGCACGGTGGCCACACGGTTCTGTACGTTTACTGCGGCCTGGTCCGGATCGGTACCAACGGCGAAGGAAATGGAAATAAGTGTGACACCTGTATTGCTGGATACGGATGACATGTAGGTCATACCCGGTACGCCGTTGATGGCTCTTTCCAGCGGAGTGGCTACGGCTTTGGCACATACTTCGGCATTCGCACCAGTGTACCTGGCGGTAACGGTGACGGATGGTGGTACGATGTCGGGGAATTGGGTGACTGGCAGAGAGAATAAGGCCAGTAAGCCCAGCAGGACTATAATTAATGAGATTACGAGCGACAGCACGGGTCGCTTGATAAATGTATCGAACATAAAATGATGTAAAAGATGAAAAGAAAATGCTTTAGAGCGCCCTGATACTATCCAGCGATACTGGTGCCGGATTGATCTGCATACCTTCCCTGAGACTGCGTACCCCTTCGTACACAATTCTGTCTCCCGGCTGCAGACCTGCCTGTACTATATAGCAGTTATTCAGCCTTGGGCCCGGGTTAAAGCTTTTCATCTTTACATGATTATTGGCATCCAGCAGGAATACATAATTCTTATCCTGCATTTCAAACACTGCTTTCTGTGGAATGAGCATAGTGCTATCCAGGTCAGCAGCGAGTTGTATCTTACCACTGGCGCCATGTTTCAGCAATGCTTTCGGGTTTGGAAACTTCGCCCTGAAAGCAATGGAACCGGTGCTTTCTTCAAATTCGCTTTCGATGGTTTCTATCTTGCCGGTGTATGGATAAAGGGTACCATCAGCCAGTACCAGCTGTACTTCGGCATGCTGATGATCCTGGGTATTACGGCTATGCTGTAAGTATTCCGTCTCCGATACATTGAAGTATGCATAGACATCCTGGATGTCTGAAACTGAGGTCAGCAAAGAACCTTCAGATATTAAGCTACCGGTTTTAGAAGGAATTCTATCTATATAACCAGTGAATGGCGCACGGATAGACGTGTAAGAAAGCCGTGTAGCGGCATTGGTTTCAGCACTGCGCGCTTCCTCTACTCTTGCATTAGCAGCAGCTACTTTGGCGCTGGCCACTTCCAGTTCAGTTTTGGCAATCACCTTTTTGTCTACCAGCAGTTGTACCCTTGATTGTTCCAGCTGTGCAGTTTTTGCATCTGCAATGGCGCTGCTGAGTGCTGCTTTGGCACGTGCCAGTTCAGCTCTGAATTCTTCGTCGTTCAGACTAAAGAGCAATTGTCCCTGTTGTACATGTTGACCTTCGTCTACATAGATTTTATTGAGGAAGCCGTTTACACGGGCACGGATTTCTACATTCCGTACTGCCTCGATATCTGCTACGTAGTTCTTATGTAATATAGTGTCTGTGAGTGCTAGCTGCACTACAGGATAAGTATTCAGGTTATCCGTTGTATTGTTTTGTTCTCCTTTGGTAATACATCCGCCAAGGGCGATGCTCATCAATATCACAGTAGTTGTGCGCATGACAGGTAGTAATCATTTTTTTGTATACAACAGTATGCCCGTATGACGTATCATTCATAACGGGGGCATTGTATACATGGTAATACAATTCTATTTCATTAGCTATAAATGAGGAATTGATCAGAATAGGGTATACCTGAAGAGGAACTTGTAATAGGCGGGTAGAAACGCGTCGTGCCATTGGTAGACACCGGTTTTGTTTTCATCTCCGGGAATATATTGGGCCAGGAGGAGCTGTAACTGTTGTAGGCGTGTTGTAAATGAGTATTGCTGAGAGTTTACAGAAATATAGAACCTGCGCTTGTGACGAGATTCGTGTGCACGGGAGATGAATGCAATCTGGTCTGCAGTGAGGTCTTCTGGTATGTCTTCCAGTAAAGAAAGGGGAAGACGGAGAAAGAAATGAGAAGGGTTGAGATCAAAATGCTGACGGTGTGATGCCTGTGGGCGGAAAGATAATGCCTGGTGGCGGTGTGTAGGCTGAGTACGGAAAGACAGTATTGTCTTTCTGCCTGCACCATCCAAACGACTGTTTGCTGCACCCGCTGTCAGACCATGTAATATGGTCAATAACAGGAAAACAAATAAAAACCTGTTCCGAAAGGTATGATCGGTTTTTAGTTGAAGCATATTAGTTCGCAATCGTCAGTTGATGGGCAAATATATAATTTTGAGCTTACATATCAAACAGCTAATGGATGAGTGGTGATGGCATATTCCTTGTTGCACATATTAGAAAGCGAAACAAGGATGAAAGCTCTACAACTTTTGGGAATAGTAATAATGGCCACTTTAGCCTGTAATAACCCTGTGAAAAGCCCTTCGCAGATGCAGGAAGAGAGGGATAAGAATCCAGGTCAGCCATCCAGTGAGGAGATTGCTACGCAGGCACAGCAGTATGCTAAGGGAGAAGGGCTGCGGGGGTCAGGCACGATGATAAAAGGGAACTATAAATTTGTGGTGCGGGTGAAGGGAGATGGTACGGAGCGAACAATTACGGTGGCATCGCAGGATCTGAGAGGAGATACGACGAAACCGGCAGCTGATAGCACGGTTATACATGATGTAAAAGGAAAGGTGACGAGTACGGCAGTGAGTGATTTGGATGGAGATGGAAATCCGGAGGTGTTTGCTTTTACAAAATCAGATGGGACTGATGCAGTGGGGAGTGTGTATGGGTTGACATTTATACAGCACAAACCTGTGCGGATTTTTTCGGGAGATGTGGATAATAATGATAGTATTGAGGCGTATAAGGGGAATGATACTTTTTATATCCGGCAGCCTTATGTGGTGAGGAAGTTTTTGGCGGGGAAGGATATGAAGACGGTAAAATATTCGCTGAAGCAGGAAAATCAAAAGTATATACTGAAGGAAGCAAAATAAGTTGCTTTATAGAAGCTGCCAGAAAGAAAATCAGAAATATATACTGGAAGTAGCAAAATAGGCTGCTGCATAAAAATCCGCCGGAAAGAAAGTCAAAGCATAAATAGGTTGCTGCTATAAATGCCGCCGCCCCAATTACAGGTCAGACCTGTATTTGGGGCGTGCAAATGACCTGCAGCTGGCAAGTCCGGAACTAATTACATAAATCCTAATTCCAGTTTTGCTTCTTCACTCATCATATCTTTATTCCATGCAGGTTCAAAAGTAAGCGTCACATCACAATCTGTCACGCCTTCCAGTGCTTTTACTTTTTCATCTACCTCACGTACAATATCACCTGCTACCGGACAGGCAGGGGCTGTCAGCGTCATTGTGATACCTACCCTGTTATTGTCATTAATCTTAACTTCATAAATCAATCCCAGTTCCCAGATATTTACTGGAATTTCAGGATCATATACTGTTTTCAATACTTCTTCTATCTGATCTCTTAAGTTCATTGTTGCGATTTTACCTGGTAAGCTAATCCGTATATTTTCATTTGCTTGAGCATGCTCAGCAAGCCATTGGAGCGGGTAGGAGACAAGTGGCTGCGCAGGCCGATTTCGTCGATAAAATAAATCTCAGATTCTGCGATTTCTTTTGGCGTGTGGCCGGAAAGAACGCTTACCAGCAGGCTTACTAATCCTTTTGTGATCACGGCGTCGCTATCTGCAGTGAAGATCAGTTTACCATCTACCAGGTCTGTGTGTAACCATACCTGTGACTGGCAACCTTTGATGAGGTTATCGTCTGTTTTATATTTCGGGTCTATCAGCGGCAGATCCTTGCCAAGCTGGATAATGTATTCGTATTTATCCATCCATTCATCCATAAAGGAGAAATCGGAAATGAGTTCGTCTTGTTTTTCGTTGATCGTCATACTTCCTGTTTAATGAAATCCGGCCTTCGGCCGGCATGTAAATGCAGGGGTTTAAATCCCCCAAGGGAAATACTCCCTCTTTTATAACCGCAGTGGCCTTACCTCTTCCTATCTTCCCTTTTAATCTAATATCTGCTGCCGAAGGCAGCTGCACCTCCTATCTCAACATCCCCGCAGCACGATTCACCGCCACCACCAATCTATCAATATCCTCCTTATTCGTATACATCCCAAAACTCGCCCGCACCGTTCCCGGAATACAAAAGAAATCCATCACCGGCTCGGCACAATGATGCCCTGTCCTGATCGCCACTCCCTGCTTATCTAGCAACTCTCCCAAATCATACGGATGTATCGTATCCACCAAAAATGAAATCGCACCAGACCTATGCTTAGGATTCCCAATAAACCGCAGTCCTTCTACCGTAGACAACTGCTCTACTGCATATTGCACCAACTGCTCCTCATACGCATGTATATGCTCAATCCCAATCTCCTGCACATACTTCACCGCTGCCCCCAGTCCAATCGCACCACTTATATCAGGCGTACCCGCTTCATATTTAAACGGCAACACATTATAAGTCGTCTTCGCAAACGTAACCGTCTTAATCATATCGCCACCACCCTGGTAAGGAGGCAGTTTATCCAACCATTCCCGCTTGCCATACAAGATGCCAATCCCTGTCGGACCATACAATTTATGCCCTGAAAATGCGATGAAATCAACATCCAGTTCCTGCACATCCAGGGGCATATGTTGTACCGCCTGCGCTGCATCCAGCATCACAGGAATATTACGTGCATGCGCCTGTGCAATAATCTCCCGCACAGGGTTCACCGTTCCCAGTGAATTAGACACATACGCCACACTCACAATTCTCGTCTTATCAGAAAGCAGCTTAGTATATTCACTCATCATCAACTCCCCATTCTCATCCATCGGGATCACCTTCAGCACCGCACCTCTATCTTCGCACATAATCTGCCATGGCACTATATTAGAGTGGTGTTCCATCGCCGAAACGATCACTTCATCACCCGGTTTAATCACTCCTCTGCCAAATACATTCGCGATCAGGTTGATGCTATCCGTAGTGCCTTTGGTAAAAATCACCTCTTCACTGTGCGCAGCATTGATAAACCCTGCTATGATATGACGGGCAGCTTCATACTCTTCAGAAGCCACCTGGCTCAGGTGATGCACCCCACGGTGCACATTACTGTTATAATGCTTATAATATCGTTCCAGCGTATCCAGTACAACCTGTGGCTTTTGCGTCGTAGCTGAATTATCAAGATATACAAGCGGTTTGCCATACACCTTTTCCTGAAGCAGCGGAAAATCCTTTCTGATCTTATCTATATCTAATGCCGGTGCAGCAATATCTGGAACGTGTTGCATAGTGTTCAATTTTGAAAAGACGGAGGTCATGTCATACTAAGATGACATGACCTCCTGCAAAGATCGTAATTTCTTACGGAATTAATTATTGATAGCGCCGGTTACATACCTGCGAATCTTATCTGACAGGAACTCCTGTAATGCAGGGATATGTACCTGGTCGGTAATATCAAAAGCAAATGCATTTACCAGCAGCGTCTTGGCAGCTTCTGCTCCAATACCGCGGGAGCGGAGATAGAACAGTGCCTCGTCGCTAAAGCGGCCTACGGTAAAACCGTGGCTACACTTCACATCGTCAGCGTATATTTCCAGCTGTGGCTGTGAGTTAATATTTGCCTTTTCGCTCATCAGCAGGTTGTTATTTTGCTGGAAAGCGTTTGTTTTCTGCGCATCCTGATGCACCATGATCTTGCCGGTGAATACACCTTTGGCATTATCGAGCAGTACGCCTTTGTACAGTTCATTACTGTTACAATGTGGTACCTGGTGGTCTACGAAGGTGTGGTTATCTACATGCTGCTGTTCGGTAGCGAGGAAGAGGCCATGCAGGTTGGTCTCTGTATTGCTGCCGGTGAGGGCCACGCTCAGGTTATTGCGCGTGAGCTCAGCTGCAGGCAGGGTAAAGTTAAAGTGATGGTAGCGGCTGTCTGCTTTCTGCAGGGCAGAGGTGTGGTAGATGTGGCGGCTGTTTTTGATAGTGCTCTGTACATTGTAGTGCCAGAGTTCCGCATTCTCTTCCAGTATGACTTCCGTTACACTGTTTACAAAAGTAATTGCTTCTTCATTCAGCCCTACTGAGCTCTCGATGATTTCGAGGGTAGCGCTTTTATGCAGTACCACCAGGTGGTGTGGCTGAATAAAGGCGTTTACAGCGGCTGTATATACATGAATGATGTGCAGTGGTTTATCGAGGCTGGCGTTTACACCTGCTTCAATGAACAGGCCATCGGCAAAGAAGGCTGTATTGAGGGCTGCAAAAGGTTGTTTTTGCAGGTGTGGGTGTTTGTCAAACCAGGCCTGGAGTTGTGCATTCCCGGCGGCATCGCTGATGCGGGAGATGGTGATCTTCCCGTCTGCAGGTAGTTGAGACAGTGCTGGTTGCAGGCGTCCGTTTACCAGTACAGCGGTATAGCTGTCCAGCTTAGGAATGCCGGCACCTGCCAGTTGTTCGGCAGTCACAGTTGCCTGTTCTTCTTCTGCCAGGGTAAATGCATCTTTCAGATAGCGCTGTATGTTAGTATAGCGCCATTCTTCGGTTTTGAGGGTAGGAAGGCCCAGGGAGCGAAAGCGGCCGAAAGCCTCTTTGCGCACCGGCAGGATGGCGTTGTTTGCGTTTACCTGTTGTTCAGGCCCCGGTATCCCGTTAGATATAAAGTCGTAAAATGATTTATTGATATCGCTAGTCATGTGTTGAAATCTATAGACCGATTGCCTGAGTTAAAAACTTATACCGATTCTTTCTGATGTACATCTTCCTTCAGCCAGTCGTAGCCTTTTTCTTCCAGTTCCAGCGCCAGTTCTTTACTACCTGTTTTCACGATCTGACCATCGGCCAGTACGTGTACAAAGTCAGGTACGATATAATCCAGCAAACGCTGGTAGTGAGTGATCACCATGAATGCTTTGTCAGCACCGCGCAGTTTATTTACACCGTTTGCCACAATGCGCAGCGCATCGATGTCCAGACCAGAGTCAGTTTCGTCGAGAATAGCGAATTTTGGATCCAGCATTGCCATCTGGAAAACTTCGTTACGTTTCTTTTCACCACCGGAGAAACCTTCATTCAGAGAGCGGTTCATCAAGTTAGCATTAAAGTCCATCATCTGCTGTTTTTCTTTGGTCAGTTTCAGGAATTCCTTCGCTTCCATTGCAGGCAGATTATGGTAAGCCCTGATCTCGTTCAGCGCAGTCTTAAGAAAATTCAGGTTAGATACACCCGGAATTTCTACAGGATACTGGAATGCCAGGAAGAGACCCTCACGGGCGCGGTCTTCAGGAGCCATGTCCAGCAGGTTTTTGCCGTCGAAGATCACTTCACCTTCAGTCACTGTATAGTTCTCACGACCAGCGAGCACAGACGCCAGTGAGCTTTTGCCGGCACCGTTAGGTCCCATAATGGCATGCATCTCACCACGTTTGATTTCCAGGTTCAGGCCTTTTAATATTTTCTTACCGTCTACTTCTGCGTGCAGATTTTTAATCGTCAGCATGATATGTTTTGTTTCTCTGTTGTTTGCTTTGTAAATAATATATCTTTCCTTGTCTGTTATCCTACACTACCTTCAAGTGTGATGGAGAGCAGTTTCTGTGCTTCTACCGCGAACTCCATCGGGAGCTGGTTCAGCACTTCCTTTGCATAACCGTTTACAATCAGGGCTACTGCCTGCTCGGTATTGATACCACGTTGATTGAGGTAGAAGATCTGGTCTTCCCCGATTTTGGAAGTAGTGGCCTCGTGTTCTACAGTAGCGGTACTATTCTTGGACTCGATGTAAGGAAAGGTGTGAGCGCCACAGCGATCGCCTATGAGCAGGGAATCGCACTGGGTAAAGTTACGTGCATTGGCAGCCCGTGGACCTACCTGTACAAGACCGCGATAGGTGTTATCACTGGTTCCTGCAGAAATACCTTTTGAAATGATACGGCTGCGGGTGTTGCGACCCAGGTGATATATTTTGGTTCCGGTATCAGCAATCTGCTTATTGCGGGTCACTGCTACGGAGTAGAATTCGCCTTCTGCATCATCGCCCTGTAGGATTACACTTGGATATTTCCAGGTGATAGCGGAGCCGGTTTCTACCTGTGTCCAGGAGATCTTGCTGCTGTTTCCTTTACAGATACCACGTTTGGTTACGAAGTTGTAAATACCACCGTTACCATCTTTATCACCAGGATACCAGTTTTGTACGGTAGAGTATTTGATTTCTGCATGGTTCAGCGCAATGAGTTCCACTACTGCAGCGTGCAGCTGGTTTTCATCGCGGCGTGGAGCCGTACAGCCTTCGAGATAACTTACGTAGGCATTATCGTCGCAGATGATGAGGGTACGTTCGAACTGGCCGGTATTTTCCGCATTGATACGGAAGTAGGTGCTCAGTTCCATCGGGCAGCGTACGCCTTTTGGAATGTATACAAAAGAGCCGTCGGAGAATACTGCTGCATTCAGGGCGGCAAAGATATTGTCAGAGTGAGGAACTACGGTTCCCAGGTATTCCTTTACCAGGTCTGGATATTCACGTACTGCTTCGCCAAAGGAGCAGAAGATGACACCGAGTTCGGCTAATTTTTCGCGGAAAGTAGTAGCAACAGATACGCTATCGAACACCACGTCTACCGCTACCCCGGTGAGCGCTTTCTGCTCATTCAGGGGGATACCCAGTTTCTCCATGGTTGCCAGGATTTCAGGATCTACTTCGTCCAGGCTCTTTAATGCTTTTCTTTTTGGAGCGGCGTAGTAAGAGATCTTCTGCAGGTCCAGTTCCGGCATTTTAAAGTGCTGCCATGCGGGCCACTGCATTTTCTGAAAGGCAGCGAATCCCTTCAGGCGCCACTGAAGCAGCCATTCTGGTTCTTCCTTTTTAGCAGAGATGTAGCGAATGGTATCCTCGTTGAGGCCAACGGGTGCCATTTCCATCTCGATGTCGGTGGTAAAGCCAAACTCGTATTCCTTGTTGGCTATGTCGTCAATTATTTCGTTGCTATTTCTCATTTTCCGGATTAATTAAGTATGCTGCCTGGCTGTTTTTAATCATTACTAAACAGCGAAGCTCTCGCCACAACTACAGGTACGGGTAGCATTTGGATTATTAAAGAAAAGCCCTTTGCCGTTCAGCCCGTCGCTGTAGTCCAATTCTGTGCCATAAAGATACAAGAGGCTTTTCATCTGTACTACTATCTTAACGCCTTTATCTTCAAAGATTTGGTCTCCTTCTTGTTTTTCTGACTCCTCAAATTTCAGTACATATTCCAGGCCTGAGCACCCACCTCCCTTTACGCCTACGCGAACAAAGGTATCAGCCGCATGGTTTTCTTTCACCATCAACTCCTTAATATATACGCTGGCTTTATCTGATACTGTTATCATAATTGCTTCCTATTTTATGATATTAACCTATTACTGTATGTGTTTCAAAACCTGGGATTCTCCTAACAGGGAAACCAGGCGATCGAACTTATTTTTGTATGGCTGGGTAAAGTCTTTACCATCAGCGCTATACAGGTGTTCTTTCATGATGGGAACGGAATATGGTAATACCCACGCCCTCAATGCTTTAGCAACGGAATCCATCGCGTTGATGCCCTGCATGGCCTGATGACCATCTCCCCAGCACACCAAAGCTACGACCTTTCCCGTTAAATATGGATGACTGAGTTTGCTGGTCATTTCCAGCCAGTCCAGTGCATTTTTCATGACCCCGGTCATACTTCCATGGTAGAGGGGGGTGAGCCATACGAGTACGTCTGCTTTTAAAAAGGCATCGCACATGGCCTTTACGGGCTCGGGCATATCGCCCTTGGGATATTCAAAGAACGGAATATGACCGCCTTTGGGGCTAAATACTTCTGTAGCGAAGCCTTTCTGGCGGAACTGTTCTTCAAAATAACCAGTCAGTCTGTTTGCCGTGGTATAAGGACTGCTGTCCATAGTTCCATTGAAGATCAAGACGTTCATCTGTGTCCTAGCATTTTATGGTGTAGCAGGGCGGTGGTTGAGACCGCGGAGCTCGTTGTTCGTCGCAACAAATTTTTTTAACTCCTACAAAATTACGACATTTGAGAATAAAACAAGTAAATACTTGGAAAATTATAAACCCATCACGAAGGCAACGGCAGATAGATTTTTGCAGTTACTGAAAACGAAGGGGCCTCAGTCGGCCGCTATGCTGGCGGCTGCTTTGAACATTACAGGAGAAGGCGCCCGGCTGCAGCTGCTGAAACTGGCAGAAGAAGGAATGGTGATGTCGGTAACGACGTCAAAGGGGGTAGGGCGCCCGGTACAGATCTGGGACCTGACCCCGGTGGGGCATGCCCATTTTCCTGATACACATGCAGAATTTACCTTACAATTATTAGAGACGATCCGGGTTGAACTCGGCGAAGCGGCTTTAGACAAAGTGGTGGCTGCCCGGGAGCAGCAGCAGCATGAAAAATATTTTAATGCCCTGTCAGGGATTACAGATATCGGCGAAAAACTGGAAGCCTTTGCCGCACTACGTACCCGGGAGGGATACCTGGCTGAGGTGCAGGAAGACGGGGAAGGCGGGTATATATTTATAGAAAACCATTGTCCAATCTGTAATGCGGCGCTGAATTGTGCAAATATCTGTAAATCAGAGTTGAAGACGTTTAAAGGATTGATGGGCGATGGAGTGGAGGTGGAGCGCGCTGATCATATCATCAGCGGCGCCCGCAGGTGTGTATATAGGATTGTCGTTTTAGTCAACCCGCTTTCGTAAGGAACCAGTATTAATAAATTCGTTTTCCTAAAATATCCAGGCTTCTTTCTACGCCGTCCAGCACGGCAATATTGGGCAGGTGTGCCCAGGAAGTGAAACCCAGTTTCTCAAATAATTTTATACTTGGCTCATTGTGGGAGAATATGAATCCCAGCAGCGACTTTACGCCTATAGACGGGCATTGTGCCATGGCGTATTCCAGTATTTTTTTGCCATAACCCTTACCTCGTTGATTCTCATCTAAATAGATACTTATTTCGGCGGTACCGTCATAGGCCGGCCGGCCATAAAAAGACTGGAAGCTCACCCAGCCTATCATTACTCCATTTTCTTCTACTACCCATAAAGGGCGTTTTTCCGGGTTGTGAATATTAAACCAGGGCATACGGCTTTCTACGGATACAGGTTCTGTGTCGGCGGTAACCATACGGCCGGCAATAGTGCTGTTGTAGATGGCTACAATAGCTGGCATGTCGAGGGTGGTGGCGTTTCTGAATTGCATAGGGAGCAAAAATAAAAAGTTTTTGGAAAGGAAACCGATTTGGTCAGCCCATGGCGGATTGTGCCTGGTGAATCTGTGAAGACGCTCTGTCCATAGTGTTCTCATGGAGGTATTCCGTATATAAGCCGTATATATACCGTAGGTAAGCCGTAGATATCCCGTATTTATAAAGATACGGGATATCTACGGCTTACTTGTGGATTACAGTCGGGTTACCCCACTTGTTATGCACTAAAAAGGCTATCGCGAAAGCGATAGCCGGCGCCCGGGTCGTTAATTATTTATTTAATAATGTAACTCGTAATTGTAGTCGCTGGAAAGAAGGCTAAACATATAAGCATCCACAAAATGCCCTTTCTGGAAAAAAGCCTGCCGCAGCAACCCTTCCTGGTGAAAACCCAGCCGCTCCAGCAGGCGTAGCGACAGTTTATTGGCCGGATCTACCACCGCTTCTATACGGTTCAGCGCCAGGTCTTCAAAGGCATATTGGAGCAACCGGTGCAGGGCGGTGGTCATAATTCCCTTTCCCCAAAAAGCCGGTAGCAGGTCGTACCCCATCTCGGCCTTATAATGTGTTTTATTGATATGATGCAACCCACAGGTCCCGATCAGCGTATCATTGTCCTGCTGGTAAATTCCCCAGCGCATACCTTCCCCACTCAACAGTTTTTCCCTGAAAAAGGCGACCAACTGTGCTGCTTCAGATACATTGATGAACCGTTCTATATCCATAAAACGGGTCACCTTTTCCGAAGAAAATAAATTGAACAATGCGGCGATGTCTTTTTCACTGATGGGCCGCAGGAGTAAACCATCTGCTGGCAGGACAGGAACTTCCACCTCTTTATATTGATTATTCATGCTTGACTTTTCCGGCGCACCTTCACTTTTTTGATGGCAGTGTCACCCAATAAAATGGCCCACGGCTTCATTTGTTCGATATTCTCAAATATAATTTTCAAAATTGCAATGAACGGAATGGCGAGGAACATACCGGGAATGCCCCACAGCAGGTTGCCGGCTACGACTGCGAGGATGGTGACAAGGGCGTTGATTTTCACCTTGCTACCTACAATGCGTGGCAGCAGAACATTGCTATCCAGGAAGTGGACCACGAGCAGACCGATACCCACCTGCAATGTGGTGCCCAAAGAACTGTTCGTCAGCGTGAGCAACATAGAAATGACGGTTGCCACATAAATACCTAAATAAGGAATGATATTAAAGATAGCGGCCATGATGCCTAACAGTGTTGCATATTTGATACCCAGTATCCAGAAGAGGGTACAGTTCACGAACGCAACTACCACCATTTCTATCATCAGTCCTGTAACGTATCCTTTGATGATCAGGCGTGTTTCCACAATCACGCTGAGCAGGGTCTCGCGGTGTTTTGAATCGAATACGGTAATGAGGAAGGTAACGAGTAAGGAGCGATAGAGCAGGAGGAAGAACGTATATAATAGTACGAAAATAATAAAGATCAGCAGGGATGACAGCGAAAGCAGGGTAGTACTTACAAAAGCAGTGGCAGAGCCTAAAGTACCCATAGCCAGTTGTTCTAAATAATCCATCTGGCGGGCGGCGTTAATATGAAATTTCAGGTTGATCCAGGCCTGGAGCTCTGTAATGGTATGTAGCAGTTGCTGTTGTAAGTGTGGAAAATCGGCAACAAATGAGCCCATTTGGGTAGCGAGGAGCATGCTTACACCAAAGAGGAGAATGACGATTAATAAGATAGAGGTAAGGGCGGCAAGGGCTCTGGAAAAACGGCATTTTTCGAGAAAAGTGGCGATGGGGAGGAGCATGATAGCTATCAGAAAAGCAAAGGCCAGCGGTACCAGCAGCTCGTGTCCTAACCTGGCGATGTACATCAGCAGGATGAGGGATAGGAGGGTGAAAGCAAGTCTTGCGTTAAAGGGAAGCTTTACTTCATTCATGGGATGGTTTTAAGTATTTTTTATAAAGGAAGGGAAAAAAGTGCAATAAATATGCAAGAAATCCAATTATGCACTTTTGGGTTTAATGCAGAAGGTTTTGCCGCGAGGCAAAACCTTCTGCATTTTATATATGTCATTGCGCTTTACAGCAACTGCTTCATATAAGGAATAAATATCTCACTCTGGTTTGGTCCCACCATCGAAATAAAGAAATGATTCCCACTCATCTTAAACACGCCTTCCTTCACATACCTGTTTATAAACTCATACATGGGAATCCCCGCCATGGCAAAGTCTATCGGCACTGGCAATTTAATATAATGCCCCGCCGGTATCCGTTTCGCCATCAGGTTCTCTGTAGTCGCCGTAGTCATCAACCCGGCCGTCACATCCTTACAAGGTAAAAAGATCCCTGCGAACATACTCATTTGCTCGTACGAAGTGACCGGCACGGAATCCAGCGTACTTGTAATCACCTTTGCCTGCGGCAACTCGAGGGTCTCCAGGATTTTCCGTAACCGGATTTCTTCCCTTGTCATCTTCATAATCATCTGTGCCACCGGGTCCTGTCCCCTCGATAAGATGGTATAATACAGCATACTCTCAGGCAGGTACTCCATCTCCGTGCGCTCAAAATTAAAATACGAGGTAATCTTATCTCCCTTTTTATCAAACGCCTGCACGATCGCATCGACCAGGTGCAGTGTGCGTTGCTCATTCGGCAGGGTCGGAATCCTTCTGAAGCTTCTGGGACTTTTGTCAAAATACTGTGTGAACGCTTTGGTAAAAGCGGCTACGGTAGCATATCCGGACCGCTCTGCGATCTCGCTGATATTGTATCCGCTATGCCTGAGCAATCCGGCTGACAACTCCAGCCGGTGTCGTTTTACATACTGCCAGTAAGGTTCTCCTATGACTGCTGTAAAACTGTGATAAAAATAAGAGTAGGATATTCCGAGCCATTCGGAAACGTGTTTCATCTCAAAAGAGTCAGAGACATGATCATCTGCAAAACACAGTGCCTTAAGTGCTAACAGCTCCATTTGCTCCTGGGCGGGAGGTTTTTGTTTCATAGCTGAACGTTTAAATAAAGAGCGATCGATAAGGGCTAAATGAGGTTTGTTGTAACCTGTCATTGCATAGAAGGACAGATAGTATTTTATGATAGACTGATACTATTCGAAAGTAAGGTATTAGCGGCAGATAATAAAAAAAAACGTTTCAACAAATGTATAAACCTACATGCGTTGATACTAAACATTTAAAGATAATATGTGAGTATATTGATCTATATGTAAGTCCGCATTTGAAGGACCGGTAATAATTATTTGAGTATTCGTTATTTGATGAGTTAGTTGTTCAGCCTGCAAAAAAGTCTTATTTTAGCGACCGTTGTTTAGAATGAGAATGCCTCTTTACAATTTTATGCCAGTCTCCTTCGTTATAAAACAATGTCCTGATACCCCTTACAAATACCTATCGAAATGCGATGAAAAAAGGTCGTTAATCAATCACGTAAGTTGATGCCAAATCTAATTGCATTGAGAAACCATTTTATGAGTGTTATATCTAAGAAGGTACTTGTTACTTTGTTTGTTTGTCTTCCCATTGCCGTTTTTGGACAGTACTGGCAGGTTGGTGGTGCATTAGGGATCAGTAATTACAGTGGTGATTTATCAGAATCACGGGTAGATATGGGTTATACCCGGTATCACCTGGGGTTATTTGCAAAGCGGGACCTCACTCCGCACGTCACACTGGGCGCAGGGTTGACTTATGCGCGTATAGCCGGGGCAGACAGTACCAACAGGAATGCAGACCTGAAAAACAGGAACCTGAGCTTCCGTTCACCTATACTGGAATTTCATGTCAGACTGGAATTGAATTTATTTGATATAGACGACAAGGGCTGGACACCGTATGTATTCGGCGGTGTTGGCATATTCAGTTTTTATCCTACCACCCGCGATAGCAGTGGCGACGTAGTAAAGCTGAGAGGTCTGAACACAGAAGGGCAGGGGCTTGCCCAGTATCCTGACCGTAAGCAATATAACCTGACAAACATTTCCATTCCATTTGGCGCAGGGGTAAAGTTCCTGATTCGTGACGACCTGGTAGCCGGTTTTGAAATAGGATTGCGCAAAACGTTTACCGACTACCTGGATGATGTGAGCAAAGGATATGCAGATTATAATACGTTGCTGGCTGGTTATGGTACAAAGACTGTACAATATGCCTACAGGGGTTCCGGCGCGTATCCTGTGGAAGGATTCCCGAGAGGGTCGCAAAAGTATGATGACTGGTATGTGTTTACCGGATTCACGCTAGCCTACCGTTTTGGCGGTACAAAGGGACCATATAATCACTGGCGGAAACAGAAAGTTTCAAACTGTCCAAAGTTTTAGTAAGTGTAAGTCGGTGCTGGTCAACGATCTTCAAGGATTTTCGTTTTTGGCATACTTCTTGAATTTTCATAGGCAACACAGGAATAAAGAGAAAGCGGCAGACAACTGATCATGGAGCGAACGAATTCAGAAATCGCGGAGAGAGTAGAGAATAAGAAAGCACTGTGATGGTTGTACGCTTTTCTTCCCTGTTGATTAACCTTACTCTCCTCATGAAGATCCGATCGCGCTAACTTTTATTTACTAAACTGTTAGGATCATGAAAAAGATATTATTTATCATCTTATTTATATTAGGAGGGTTCGTCGTGTCAGATGCCCAACCGCCGGTGCCACCGCATCCACATCATGTAAGGCATCACAGGCATTTGCCACCACATCCGCCATTGCCACCGCATCCGCACAGGATGACACATCATCGCCACTGGCATCATGTAAGGCACCACAGACCACATCGTTATCACCACCATGTGTATAGTCAAGCTGGTATGCCTGCGCACACTTTAAGTAACGCTTTTAACGTTTAAGTATATATTATAATTCCTATATTTTAATTCCAATCAATTTTACCAAAAACTAAATCTAACAGTATGAAACAGATAATAATAATGATGCTGCTGATGGGCGGAGCCGTAGTAAGTGCACAGGCACAGCATGGACATCGTGGAAACGGATATGGATATGGAAGAGGTTATCGTGTTCATGAAGGTCGTTGGGAAGATTGCAATAGAAGCTATCGCGGTGCTTATTATGATTGTCGTCCGGGTGTGAGAGTGGTACCAGTACCAGCACCAGTAGTATATGCCCCGGTGCCTGCGCCAGTGGTTTATGCGCCAGTGCCACCACCACCGCCTCCGGCTGAAGTGGTATATGTGAAGAGACCAAGAGTGGTGATTAATGCAAATATCAGCTTATAATCAATATATCATTAGGTTAGAATAAGGCCGTTTCCTTTGGAAATGGCCTTTTTGCTTTTGGGGGAGAGGGTGACTGTTGTTTTGGGTGAGGAGGATGATTGTCGTTTGCAGGCGAGGAGATTGCCGTTTGCCCGGCCAGCCCACAGCGTCATCTGCATCAAAATAAATACTTTTGCCGTAGGCAAAAGTATTTATTTTGGTTTTACCTTCGCATAAATTTTCGAATCCTGGTATGGCATATAAGAATCTGAAACACTTCATAGACACACTGGAAAAGGCTGGAGAACTGGTCCGTATCAAGACCTTTGTAGACCCGATCCTGGAAATCTCCGAAATCACTGACCGGGTCAGCAAATCTCCCGGTGGCGGCAAAGCCCTGCTCTTTGAAAACACCGGTACGGACTTCCCCGTTCTCATGAACTCCATGGGCAGCTACAAAAGAATGTGCCTGGCCCTGGGTGTCAATGAACTGGATGACATCGCTCACCAGATCGAAGACCTCTTCAAAATGCTTTCCAAACCTAAGGAAAGTATGCTCGATAAACTGGCCATGCTTCCTAAACTAGGCCAATTTGCCAGCTGGATGCCCAAAGTAGTCAGCGGCAAAGGTGCCTGCCAGGAAGTAGTCATGACGAACCCGGACCTTTCCAAAATACCGGTTATCCAATGCTGGCCCAAAGACGGTGGTCCGTTCATCACCCTTCCCGTCATCCACACCAAAGACCCGAACACCGGCATCCGCAACGTGGGTATGTACCGTATGCAGGTATTCGATGGCCAGCTGACGGGTATGCACTGGCATAAACACAAAGTATCTGCCAGGCACTACAATGAATACAAGGCACTGAAAAAACGCATGCCGGTAGCCGTTGTACTCGGTGGCGACCCTGTATATACCTATTCCGCTACGGCCCCCCTTCCTGAAAATGTGGATGAATACATGCTGGCCGGTTTCCTGCGCAAGCAGAAAGTAGAGCTGGTAAAATGTATTTCACAGCCGGATATAGAAGTACCCGCCGATGCTGACTTCGTAATAGAAGGTTACGTAGACCCGGAAGAAGACCTGATCTGGGAAGGACCATTCGGTGACCATACCGGTTACTACTCCCTGGCAGACTGGTACCCCCGCTTTCATGTGACTGCTATCACCCATCGTAAAGATGCTGTATATCCTGCTACTATCGTAGGTATTCCGCCACAGGAAGATGCTTACCTTGGCAAAGCGACAGAACGGATTTTCCTGGCGCCGATCAAAATGGCCATGGTGCCTGAAATGATCGATATGGAAATGCCGGTGGAAGGGGTATTCCACAACCTGGTGATTTCCAAGATTAAGAAAGAATATGCCGGCCAGGCGCAAAAAGTGATGAATGCGATGTGGGGCGCCGGTCAGATGATGTTCAATAAAATACTGGTAGTGGCCGATCAGCACACGACCATCAGTGATTACAAAGCACTGGCGCAGTATATGTTTAAGCACCTGAACCCTGCTACAGACATCTATTTCAGCCAGGGACCGATGGATGTACTCGACCACTCCTGCTCCAAAATGGGTTTTGGTGGTAAGATGTGTATCGACGCTACTACCAAGTACGACGAAGAAATGCTGGATAGTCATCCGCAGGATCTCAAACCTGCCGGCATCAATATAGCTGAACTGCAAAAACGATTCCCTGAAATAAAAGGGATCAATGATAGTCTGCTAGCCATGGACATTCCTTGTCTCTTCGTAGCAGTACAGAAAGCACGCCCACTGCACATCAAAGAACTGAATGAACAACTGTATGCACTACCTGAAATGCTGGGCATTAAGATGATCATCTTTGTAGAGCATACGGTGGATGTGAGCGACCTGGCAACTACCCTGTGGCGCTTTTGTAACAACCTGGATCCAAGAAGAGATAGCTTCGTGGTGCGCAACCCGGTACCTGGCCAGCCTGGTAAAGAATGGGCTGGTATAGGTTTGGACGGTACGCTGAAAACAAGACTGCTGGACGGTTTTGAGCGTGACTGGCCAAATATTGTCGTAGCTGATGATGAAACGATCCGCAAAGTAGACGAAAAGTGGGAGGCTTTAAACATTGGTCCTTTCCTGCCATCGCCATCGCTAAAATATAAACCACAAATGTATGGGGAAGAAGCTGTGGTACCACAGTAAATACCTGCTGCTGTTACTGTTTTGCAGCAACAGCATCGCCCAGGTAAAGCCGGCCGACTTTAAGTACGTAGATCACATCCTGGGATATTGGCGTATGCCTACCAAACGGAGTACATTTACAGAATACTGGCAGAAGGTGGATGAGAATACCTGGAAGGGGGTAACGCATCGTATAGCCGGTAAAGATAGTGTGGAGATGGATCATATGGAACTGGTGAGAAGCGGGACGGATTTGTATTTCAGCATTGCTGCCGTGACAGATCCAAAGAGTGGAAAGCGGGTGCCGTTCAGGGTAACGGTGATACAAAATAATGGTTTTGTGGCAGAGAACCCGGATTGTGATTATCCGCAGAAGATAGTGTATAAGTGGAAGAAGGAAGATGAACTGGAGGTTCATTTTAAAGGTGAGAAGGAGAAGACATTTAGTGAGATCATATTGCAATACAAAAGGAAATAGTGGATTTCCCATTTGCGTAAATCAATTTCCCAAATGTATAAATAACAAAGGCAAAGCTGTAATAGCTTTGCCTTGTTGTTTTACAAGTCTAAGGACAGTCTGCAATTGTACTTCATTTGAGTTGGTCGTACAATTTATTATAACGCCGCGCCTGATCACAGGATGCGGCTATTTTTTTGTTCTTTTCGAGGATTTTGAGATGAGCGCTGCTCATCTCAAAATCCTCGCGTTACGTGATTGAGGTGCTTGCGAAGCAAGCACCTCAATCACGCTATTTGTGAATTTCGGACGTAAAGTGGAACTCTACTTCCGGATTGTTTGTCCTTTCCGTATTCAAATACCACTCGCTCTGCGCCAGGTACACCAAATGCCCATCCTTATCCTCCACCACATTCGCCTGTTTAAAACGAATAAACTCCTCTACCTTATCCTTATTCCCCGTAATCCAGCACGCCTTATAAAACGGCAACGTATTAAACATACAAGACGCTCCATACTCCTGTAGCAAACGATACTGAATCACTTCAAACTGCAGATCTCCCACACAACCAATGATCTTACGATTACCACCATGCTGTGTAAACAACTGCGCCACACCTTCATCCGTCAACTGTCTCAGCCCTTTCTCCAACTGCTTGGTCTTCATCGGATCCTTATTCACCACCTCTTTAAACAACTCAGGAGAGAAGCTTGGAATACCTGTAAAATAGAAGTTCTCACCTTCCGTAAGTGTATCCCCGATCTTAAAGTTGCCCGTATCAAACAGACCTACCACATCCCCCGGAAACGCATCATCCACCACATTCTTTTCCCGTGCCAGGAAGGTATAAGGGTTACTGAACCGTACATCCTTATCCAGTCTCACATGGTGATAGAATTTATTCCGTTCAAACTTACCGGAACATACACGTAAAAACGCGATGCGATCACGGTGCCTTGGATCGAGGTTCGCGTGAATTTTAAAGATAAAACCACTGAATTTATCATCTGCTACCGGCACCGTCCTGGTGCTGGATTCACGATCTCTTGGGGTAGGCGCGATTTCTACGAAAGTATCGAGCAGGTCCTTTACCCCGAAGTTATTCACGGCGCTGCCAAAGAATACAGGGGCCATTTTCCCTTCCAGGTATTCCGTATTCTCGAAGGTATCATACACGCCTTCAATCAGTTCCACGTCATTACGCAGCTGTGCCGCATCAGTAGTGTTGAAAGTCTTATCGACAAAATCACTGCTCAGGTCCGCCAGCGGAACGATATCATCATCCGTCGCTTTCTTGTTAGGTGCAAAAGACACAAAGCTTTTATTATACAGGTTATACACCCCTTTAAAGTCGGTACCGCCATTGATTGGCCAGCTCAGGGGGCGCACCTTGATACTCAGTTTTTCTTCCAGCTCGTCCAGCAGGTCGAACGGGTTTTTACCGTCACGGTCCATCTTGTTGACAAAGATGATCACCGGGGTATCGCGCATACGGCATACCTCCATGAGGCGTTCGGTCTGCTCTTCCACCCCTTTTACGCAGTCGATCACCAGCACGACGCTGTCTACGGCTGTCAGGGTACGGTAAGTATCTTCCGCGAAGTCCTTGTGACCCGGGGTATCGAGCAGGTTCACCAGCATATCCCGGTATTCGAAAGTCATCACAGAGGTAGCCACAGAGATACCACGCTGCCGTTCGATTTCCATAAAGTCGGAGGTCGTATGTTTCTTGATCTTGTTAGACTTTACGGCGCCCGCGGTCTGGATAGCACCACCAAAGAGCAGGAATTTTTCCGTCAAAGTGGTCTTACCGGCATCCGGGTGGGCTATAATAGCAAATGTCTTTCGTTTATTGATTTCGCTTGCGTACTTCATATGCGTTTGTACCAAAAATGTGTGCGAAGGTACGAATGAATTATGAAATGAATGTAATCTCACAATTTATCATTACTTTACATTTAATCTATGATTGCCACAACGCTATGATTGCTACGATTAAAATATTATGGAGTAGCCTGAAAATGGCAGCCCAGGAGCTCAGAATGAACAAGCTCCGTACGTTTTTATCCCTCTTAGGTATCACTATTGGTATATTCTGTATCATCGCTGTATTTACTGCTACAAATAGTTTGGAAAGTAATATCCGTAAAGGCCTGGAGGCTTTGGGGTCTGATGTGATTTTTATTCAGAAGTGGCCATGGGATGGGGGGCCGGATATGCCGTGGTGGAAGTTTGTGAACCGTCCGCAGCCGGAGTACAAAGAGCTGCGTTACATGACGGAAAAGACCCATACTGTGCAGTTCGCGGCATTTGCGTTTTCATCCGGCAATAAGCGGATCGATTATAAAAGTGAATCTATGGAAGGGGTGGAGTTCCTGCCCGTGACGGAGGATTATATTAAAATCCAGTCCCTGAAGATTATCGGGGGCAGGTATTTTGCCGGGAAGGAGAATGATGGGGCGAATGTGGCCATCCTGGGGGGGAATATCTGGGATGGGTTGTTTGGGAGTCCTGAAGCCGCGCTGGGCAAGGTGATCCGGGTGGCCGGCAGGCCGGTGAAGGTGATTGGCGTACTGAAGAAAAAAGGGTCTGGCATGGATGCCATTAACTATGATAATACGGTGATGGTGCCTTATGCCTTTGGCAAAACGGTGGTAGATGAGCGGTTGTATGGGGATCCGTTTATTACCATAAAGGCAAAGCCGGGGGTATCTGTGAAGGAGATGAAGGATGAGCTGACCGGAGTGATGCGGGCTGTGCGCAGGTTGCGCCCTACGGAGGAGGATGATTTTTCATTGAATGAGATCACATCGGCGTCCGGGAACCTGGAGAGTATCTTTATCAAGATCAATATAGGGGGGATGATCATAGCGATGTTTGCCCTGATAGTAGGTGGGTTTGGGATTGCGAATATTATGTTTGTGACGGTGAAGGAGCGGACGAATATTATTGGGTTGAAAAAGGCGATTGGGGCGAGGAAGAAGGTGATTTTGATGGAGTTTTTGCTGGAAGCGATCATGTTGTGCCTGGTGGGAGGTGGATTGGGGTTGTTGTTGGTATATATGATTACATTGGTACTGAATATGTTTGATGTATTTCCGGTGGCGCTGACGATGAAGAATATTATGATAGGATTGAGTGTGAGTACGGTGGTGGGGGTGATAGCAGGGTTTATTCCTGCATGGTCGGCGTCGAAGCTGGATCCGGTGGTGGCGATCAGGAGCACGTGATGGGAGAATTGGATGTTGTTTAATCGATATAGGGGGATTCTCTTCGGATTGATCCCCCTGCGAAAATCCGCTTTTACCTTAGGTAGAAGCGGATTTTCTTTTTAAGTTTGCAGTCATGTCAGTAAAAATACTCGCGATAGAGTCGTCCTGTGATGAAACCAGTGCTGCTGTGCTGGTAGATGGAAAGGTCCTTTCCAATTATATAGCTAACCAGACTATTCATGAGCAATATGGCGGTGTGGTGCCGGAACTGGCCTCCCGCGCTCACCAGGAGAATATCGTTCCGGTGGTAGACTATGCCCTTAAGCAGTCGGGCATTCGTAAGGAAGAACTGGATGCCATTGCGTTTACACAGGCGCCCGGCCTGATAGGCGCTTTGCTGGTAGGTAGTTGCTTTGCCAAGTCACTGGCGCTGGCGCTGAACAAACCATTGATAGCTGTTCACCATATGCAGGCCCACGTACTGGCCAATTTCATCGAAGATCCTGTTCCTTCATTTCCGTTTTTGTGCCTGACTGTATCCGGTGGGCATACGCAGATAGTGCGGGTGGATAGTCCGCTACAAATGAAAGTGATTGGGGAAACACTGGATGATGCAGCGGGTGAGGCTTTTGATAAAAGTGCTAAATTACTGGGCCTGCCTTATCCGGGTGGTCCTTTGATTGATAAATATGCGCAACAGGGAGACCCGAACCGGTTTAAATTCCCTGAGCCACAGATCCCGGAACTGAATTTCAGTTTTAGCGGGTTGAAGACATCCATTCTTTATTTTCTGCAGGAAAAGCAGCAGCAGGAGGCAGATTTTGTGCAAAATAATCTGGCGGATATTTGTGCGTCTATTCAGCACAGGATTGTCAGTATACTGATGAATAAACTGGTGAAGGCAAGTAAAGAAACGCGGATTAAAGAGATTGGTATTGCCGGTGGCGTGAGTGCGAATAGTGGGTTGAGAAGGGCGTTGCAAGCCAATGGTGAGAAGTATGGTTGGAAGACTTACATTCCTAAGTTTGAATATTGTACGGACAATGCAGCTATGATAGCCATAACAGCATATTATAAATACCAGGCAAAGGAGTTTGTGGGGCTGGATGCAGTGCCTGGAGCAAGAGCAGCATTTTAGGTATGGCGAATCAATTTTTTCGTTTCAAACAGTTTACAGTCAACCAGGAAGATTGTGCCATGAAAGTGTGTACAGATGCCTGTTTGCAGGGAGCGTATACGGGGTGGTATGTGGATACCAATGTATTACCGACCCCCCGGATTTTAGATATTGGTACCGGCACAGGTTTATTGAGCCTGATGCTGGCGCAGCGTTTTCCCTTATCACCTATCACTGCCATAGAACTGGATACCGCAGCTGCAGGTCAGGCGGCGCGAAATTTTACCGTATCTCCCTGGGCCTCCCGGTTAAACATTTTGGTGGGCGATGCCCGTTCCTTATCATTAGATGCTCAATATGACCTCATCATCACCAATCCACCTTTTTATGAATCAGACTTAAAAAGTCCGGATCAGTTAAGGAATCAGGCCATGCATACCACCACCCTGAACTATGAAGAGTTATTACATATAATAGATCAGCATCTTGCGCCTACCGGCGTTTTCTCCGTATTGTTACCCTATAAGCCTTATGCCGCTTTTGAAGTATTAGCCACACAAAAAGGATTTTATCCCCGCAAAGTACTGCACGTAAAGCAAAGTGTGAATCATGACAAGTTCCGCACCATCGCTGTTTTCGGACGGGAAAATGTGCCCCGCAATGAAGAGGTAATGGCTATAAAGGAAGCTGGGAATGATTACACAGCCGCATTCAGGGCATTGTTACAGCCTTATTATTTGTATTTATAAATTTAGTTAGAACATCACAGCATGGAAGGTTTAAATCAGATCTTTTGGGGGAATACTTTGTATGCCTATGTCATTGCGTTGGGAATTATCGTAGTTGGATTGGTTGTCCTGCGCATCGTTAAGAGTATCATATTACACAGGTTAAGGAAATGGGCGGAGAAAACCGTCAATACAGTAGATGATTTCCTGATCAGCGTGATAGACCGCGCGATAATGCCGGCGCTGTATATTTCGGTGATTTATGGCGGCATTCATTATCTCACACTGCCCGATAAGGTGGCCGGCGGATTACGCGGGGTGCTGGTATTGGTGAATACTTTTTTTGTATTGCGGGTGCTGACGATGGTGATAGAGTATTCATTAATTTCTTACCTGAAGAAAAGGCATTATGCAGATCCAAAAAGGAGCGAAGTCAAGGGGGTACTGATGATTGTCAACCTGGTATTATGGTGTATTGCGATCGTATTCTTATTGGATAATTTCGGGTACAATGTCACGACGATCATCACGAGTCTGGGTATTGGTGGTGTGGCCATTGCACTGGCATCGCAGAACATACTGAGTGATTTGTTTTGTTATTTCGTGATCTTTTTTGACAGACCGTTTGAGATTGGCGATGCGATCCTGGTGGGGGATAAGAGTGGTACGGTAATGGAGATTGGGGTGAAGACAACCCGCATCCGCAGTACGAGTGGAGAGGAAATGATTTTCTCCAATAAGGCGCTGACGGATTCCCGTATTCACAACTTCAAAAGGATGGAAAAGCGCAGGATTGCGTTTATATTGGATGTGGTGTACGAAACGCCGGCGGAGGTAATAGAAGAGATACCTGCATTATTGACGGAGATTATCACTGCACAGGAAGGGGTTGCATTTGACAGAGCGCATTTTGCGAGTTATGGGGCATATAGTTTGAAGTTTGAGGTGGTGTATAATGTGCTGACAGGTGATTATAATAAGTATATGGATATACACCAGGCGATCAACTTTGCGATATTCAGAGCGTTTGCGGAGCGGAATATTCAGTTTGCTTATCCGACACAGACGATATTGAATGCGGGTAATTGATAGTAAGGAGCGCGGAACGTTTGGTCCGCGCTCTTTACTATTTTATGATACATAATCCTCCAAATAACTGAACCGCTCTGTAAGCGTCCCATTTGAAGCAATAGTAGCATTGAGAATAACATGACTTTCCGCCTTTAACAAATCGTCGAACACATACTTCATCAGCTGATCTCCGAAATATTGCGAGGCATCCCGCGGCAGTTCGTTCGGCAGGTTACTCACACACATCATATCGACTGTATCCTGCAGGTATGGAGCTGTCTGTTGTCTTGTATGGCGGTCTACACCGTACACAGGATCATCAATGGTACAGTCACCCAGATTACAGGGCACCGACCCGTTTGTATCATCTGTAATATCGGCAATCACCCTGATCCTGAAATTACTCTTTTCCAGGTCTGCCCATGTAAACAACGGTGGAATGCGTTCATCCCAGTAAATCCCATTCATGAGAATATCCGACGCTGTCACAAAAGGCAAAAACCGGCAATCATATTGATCCGGGTGCAGGTGAAAGTCTTCACGACTATAAGTCTTATCAGATTTCCGCAGGTATAGTTCACCGGCTTTTAACTGTGTATATACCGGGTAGGTATAGGAGTTAATGAGGAATTCCTCTGGTGGCAGGTATTTAATCCCCAGCAATCCCATTACTTCCAGGGTACCTGCAGCCACCCTGCCTGAACCGGTAATCACAATTTTAAGCGGTGGTAATTTGGCCCCGAAATAATGATTGATCAGTTCTTTAAAATCATGACAGGCATACACCGGCGTAAGTGAGAATGTTCCCGTTTTCCGGCCATAAGCGAGCAACCCATTGTGTGCGCCCACCACCCCTGCAAAGAAACCAAACCCGAGGATCCGCTGTCCATCCGGGTGAACGAGGCACTCATAATCGATGAGGTTAATCTTCTTTTCCAGGATTGTTTTCAGCATCTGCTGATTTTGCGGTTGTTTTTTCCGTGTATGAGAAAAGAATAAATATGTTTTGCCGGGCAGTAATTTTTCGGCAGGCACTTCTTTAATACCCAGCAAAATCTGGCAGTGAGAAAGATCTTCGGACAGGGTAATGCCGGCCCGTTCATATTCTTCATCCTTATAGCAGCGCCATGGGGAGGGCTGTACGACGATGGTCACTTGTGGGTAGTGACGGGCAATCCATTGACATTGTTGTGGGGTAAAGGCGACGCGGTTGTCATGGGGCAGTTTTTCTTCTCTTATCAGTGCGATATATAACATACTGGCGATTTGGTGTAGGCCAAATATCGGAAAAAATACAGGAAGTAGTGCCGGCTGGAATTTTTGATGGTATATGGTTTGAATTGGTTTCAATAATACGGCATTACTAAAAATTGTATTGCAGGTAACAGGTGGATGGGGCGCTTCATTTTTGAATGCGCTCCATTTTTGTAATTATCCACTCTTTAAATTGTCGGTTGCCCGCCTGTAACCGGTACAGTAGCCCCTGATACATAACTAGCCTCCTGAGATGCCAGCAACACATACACCGGTGCCAGTTCAGCAGGCTGACCTGCCCGTTTCATTGGTGAATTCTTTCCAAATTCAGCGGTTTGTTCAGCAGAAAAACTGGCCGGAATCAATGGTGTCCAGATGGGGCCGGGGGCTACACAGTTGACCCTGATACCCCGTTCGCCCCATAACTGTGCAAGCGTAGCCGTAAAGTTCTGTATAGCCGCTTTTGTAACCGTATATGGCAACAATATAGGCTTAGGGGTATATGCATTCACGGAAGTGG
This sequence comes from Chitinophaga sp., assembly GCF_039596135.1. Lineage (GTDB taxonomy): Bacteria > Bacteroidota > Bacteroidia > Chitinophagales > Chitinophagaceae > Chitinophaga. The sequence continues at coordinate 1,934 of NZ_JBCNKH010000036.1, read as the reverse complement.
TATTGACAACGCTGCTGCCTGGCTTCAGATGCGGTTCTGCGGCTTTGAGGATATAAAACATGGCATGCACATTCGTTTGAAAAGTACGGTCCCATTCATCACTGGGTATATCCTGCAGTGACTCATGTGTAACCTGGAAAGCAGCGTTGTTGACAATAATATCGATGCTGCCGAATTCCTGGAGCGCTTTGTCCACTATCTGTTTACAATGTTCTTCACTACTGATGTCACCAGGCACCAGTATTGCTTTCTGTCCTGCCTGTTCTACAAACTTAGCCGTATCTTTTGCATCTTCTTCCTCATTCAGGTAAGAGATCACCACATCTGCCCCTTCCCGGGCAAAGGCGATCGCAACTGCCTTGCCAATGCCTGAATCTGCGCCTGTGATGATGGCTTTGCGACCGGCGAGTTTACCACTGCCCTTGTATGATTCCTCACCATGATCGGGCCTGGGTTGCATTTGCTGTTCAGAGCCAGGGAGGGATTGTTCCTGTGGCGGAAATCCGGATGGATGTTTTTTAACCGGGTTTTGTAACGATGTATTTGCCATGGTATTATGTTTTTTATAGTAGGTATTGTGCGATTATTATGCCATGAGGAGGAGGGATCATAATCTTTAATTGGGCGATATTTTTATTTTTGTAGGATGAAGTGTATATATACAGCCGGATTGGTAGTCGTACAAAACAGGAAATTATTATTGGCTTTTAGTAAGAACAAGCAGGCATGGTATTTACCAGGCGGGAAGATGGATGCCGGGGAAACGGCTGTGGAGGCTGTGCAGAGAGAAGTACAGGAGGAACTGAATATTTTAATTCCACAGGAAGAGTTGAAATGGTATTATCATATTACAGCACCTGCATTTGGCGAGGTGGAGTTGATAATGGAGCAGGATTGCTTCCTGCATGAGTTAAAGCAGGAAGTGGTGCCTTCGGCAGAGATAGGGGATGTCAGGTATTTTGATTTGGAGGAGTATAAGAAAGAGGAGCACCAGGTACCCGGAGTGCTGATAGCGTTTGAGAAATTGAAGGAAGATGGGCTGGTATAACGCCGGAGACAGCAGCTCCGGCGTTATAGCTGCTTAATTATAGTAGCAGATATAAGCTACATCTGTATCGCACTTTACTTCAAAAGAAGAATTTCCGGCTACTTCAAAGCTATCGCCTTTTGTATATTTGATCCAGTCGCCACCCTTCACCTGTGCACTCAGGTTGCCTAAAATAATTACCATGGTTTCGGGCGAACCGGTATTAAATACATAAGTCCCTTTTTTCATCACGCCTACAGTGGCTTTTCCTTTCTCTACCTCGATACCCAGGCTTTGCACTTTCCCTTCAAAATATACATTGTGCGATACTGTACTCATAGTTTGATTTTTATTTTAAAGGGCAAAATTAATTTATTCCCTGATTTCAGGTAATGTATTGAAATGATTCTTTATTTCTCCAACTTAAACCCATCTACTATTTTGGGCCTGTTAGCAGCATTTGCCACATTGAACCCTGTCAAATACATCCACCATGTCATTTTTGTTAACTTCTCAATATTGATAGTTGCAGCTTCATCGGCTGGTGTATGATAACGGGGATGTGTGAGGGTGGTGAAAAATATTGCTGGTATATTCTTTCGCACATAGGGCAGATGATCGCTGCGGAAATAGAATCCTTCAAAGTGAGAAGGCTTATCCCATGCTGTATCCAGCTTGAATTTTGGTCCTTTGGTGTTTTCTGCAAGTGCAATATTTACCAGGTCAGACGAGTTGAGGTGGGGCGGTGTTGATCCCAGCAGCGCCGCGCTGTCAGGCGAGTTCATACCTATCATATCGGCATTCAGCACTGCCACCAGCGATGCTGCTGGCACAGTGGGGTGTTCTGCAAACCAATAACTACCCAACAATCCCCGTTCTTCTGCCCCATGCCATACGAACAGGGCAC
>NZ_JBCNKH010000035.1:0-74218 GCF_039596135.1 Chitinophaga sp. | reverse complement strand
GTACCATGGGGGCATCGGTATTTACAAGGATAGTGAGCAGGTATATAACGACGGCGGATAATAATCCGGGGTGGCGGTTGCCCTTTGTGTTTGGATGGGCGGGAATGCGGGGTGTGGTGTCGTTGGCGTCCGCGCTGTCTATACCATTGATGTTGGATAAGCAGCATGCGTTCCCGATGCGGGAGTTGATTTTGTTTATCACTTTTATGGTTATTTTGATCACGTTGGTATTCCAGGGGTTGACATTGCCATTGGTGGTGAAGTGGTTGAAATTGGGGGATGACCGGTTTTTTATGCCGGAGCATGAGCAGGAGGCGATAATGAGGAAGAAGATGGCATCGTATGCTTTGGATTTGTTGAATAATAAGTATGGAGCGGAGATTGAGACCAATGATTTGTTGAAATCTTTGAAGGCGAGGTTGGAGGGGGATGTAACTTTTGCGAATAGTTATATTGCTTCGGAGGAGGGGAATGAGCGGGTGTCGAAGAAGATAGAAAGGTATCGGGTGGTATTGACGGATTTGATAAATGAGCAGCGGCGGATATTAAGGAAGATGAATAAAAAGGATAGCATGGATGAGGAGATAATCAGGAAGCATTTGGCGCAGCTGGATTTGGAGGAGGAGTATTTGGTGCAGCGATTTTAGGGATGAGTGATGTAGGATTTTAAGAATGAATGTTACACCGATTTTAGAAATGAATGTTACAAGCTTTTAGGAACGAATGGTGCAGCAATTTTAAGAATGAATGTTACAGGGTTTTTTAAAACACCCCTGTTTTAATATGAATACACTACAGACAGAGATAGCAATTTCTCTGCCTGTAGTGGAAATAAATTCTTTAAAATAATCGTCATCATGCCAATGACATTCAGTGAAGAAGTAGTCAGTAGCGTGATCAAAACTGCATCTGACAAGTGCAATTGTAATAAGTAATTATTAAAATAGAGTACGCTCATTACAGCAGACAACCAGAATGTAATATTAATTATAAAGGAATAGGTAATGTGCTTCCTGAGATCAGTGTCAGTGGCATACCTTCGTATTGTCTCATTACCATAATTTGGTGGGTCAATTTTATCAGTAGCCTTACCTTTAACTATGACAGAATCATTTCCATCTGGCAAAGTTGAATGGGTGTCCAAACGCTGGATGATATTTCTATTCATTGGTTATTTTAATTATGCGGCTCCTTGGCCAGCCTTGATTAATTGATTTTTAAAATATGAATATACCAGAGACATCGGAATGATCAATTGACCGGTTACAATTGTTGTTTTCCATGGATTATCTTCATCATAAATAAAAGCCTTATTCGCAACACCAGATTCCAAATGCCCATAAGTATTCCACACCATGTCCAAAAAGTGCTGATCTTCTTTTGAGATAGTCTGATTACCCTGTGGATTAGGTATCTTCCTGTAAAACAAGTTTCCCCTGGTGTTAAGCATATTCTCCCATAATGAACCGAATACAGCGCAGGTGCTTTTGCAAATCAGCGGTTCCTTAATTAAGGTTGGTTGACAATCTGTATAACCGATATACCACCCATATGCATAATATGTCAAACCAATAATCTGGTTAACAGTCATCGGTGCTTGTATCGTCGCATACGTGGTAATAAAATAATTGGCAATTGTAGTTGGATTATAGGTCATTGTCTTTTAATATTTTGGTCTTCTAATAAAAATAGTCTTTCAACATCCAAATGTACACCCTTCTTTCCTGTTCATTTTGTTCATTCTCTCCATTTCCCCCGCCATTCTCTGAACAAAATAAATTTCCCTAAATTCACTCCGCAAAATCTACCCTTTTATGAATCGTATCACCCTTGTCGCCACCGGCGCCCTGCTCTCTGTCGCAGCCTGCCAGTCACCCGACAACAACAACCACCAGCTTGTTCAGCAACAGGCCCAAACCTACCTGGATGGCTACAACAAACAATACCAGGACCTCATCTACAAAGACAACCTCGCCCAGTGGACGCTGAATACCCGCATTGTAAAAGGAGACACCGTGAGCCAGCAACAGGCGGATGCCGCCGACAAGGTGCTGGCAGCATATACCGGTAGCAAAGCAAACATTGATTCTGCACAGAAATACCTGCAACTCAAAGAACAACTTACTCCCTTACAGGTCAGGCAGTTCGAAGTCATCCTCTTCAATGCTGGTAATAACCCCGCTACTGCCGGCGATATCGTTACCCGCCGTATCAGCGCTACCAACAAACAATTGTCTGCACTTTACGGATTCAAATTTACCCTCGATGGCAAACCCGTTACCACCGGTCGTATCGATGAAATCCTGGAATCTTCCAATAACCTCCAGGAACGAAGAAAAGCATGGACTGCCAGCAAAGAAGTCGGCAAGACTTTGAAGAATGGTCTCGACTCCTTACAGTTTCTTCGCAACGCTTCTGTTACCCCACTGGGCTATAAAGACTTCTTCGATTATAACGCCCGCGAATATGGTATGAGCGAAGATGAGATAATCAAACTGACCCGCCAGTTTGTAACTGAAATATGGCCTTTGTACAGGGAACTTCATACCTGGGCGCGCTATACCCTTGCAGAGAAATATAAACAACCCGTACCTGACTACATCCCTGCCGACTGGCTGCCCAACCGTTGGGGACAGGACTGGTCATCCCTGGTAGATGTAAAAGGTCTGAGCATCGACTCTATTCTCAAAGTACATGGCGCTGAATGGATGGCTCATCAGAGTGAAGACTTTTACAAGAGCCTGGGCTTTGACCCACTGCCACCTGTATTCTGGGAAAAGAGCAGCCTGTATCCCGTTCCTGCCGATAGCCCGTTTACCAAAAATAACCACGCCTCTGCATGGCACCTGGACCTGGATAAAGATGTTCGTTCTTTAGAAAGCATCACACCCACTACTGATTACTGGAGCACGGTACTCCACGAATTCGGACATATCTATTATTTTATGTCTTACAGCCGTCCGGAGATCCCGGTAATTCTGCGCGGTGGGGCTAACAGGGGCTTCCATGAAGCCTTTGGTACGATGATGGGTTTGGCTTCCCTGCAAAAACCTTTCCTCGAAAATCTGAACCTTATTCCTAAGAATACCACTACCAACGATACGCTGAAGTTATTGAAAGAAGCATTGAGTTATGTAGTGAGCCTGCCATGGAGCAGTGGGGTGATGACGGAGTTTGAATACAACCTGTACGCTAAGAAATTGCCAAAAGATCAGTACAACCACGAATGGTGGAAACTGGTAAAACAGTTCCAGGGAATCGTACCGCCTGCAGAAAGGGGAGAGGAGTACTGTGATGCTGCGACCAAAACCCACATTAATGATGATCCTGCACAGTATTACGATTACTCCATTGCAAGCGTGCTGGTATTCCAGTTCCATTCATACATTGCCGATAATATCCTGCACCAGGATCCGCATGCAACCAATTACTGGGGAAATAAAGCAGTGGGCGATTTCCTGAAAAAGGTGATGAGTCCCGGTGCCAGCATTGATTGGCGGCAACAGCTGAAAGATGACCTGCATACTGATATGAGTGCTAAACCAATGGTAGCTTATTTCAGTGTACTGATGGATTACCTGAAGAGAGTAAATGCGGATAAAAAATATACACTGCCGGCACAACCGGTGTTTGAATAATAGCTAAAATATAACGCGCAGCCCAAAAGACTGCGCGTTATATTTTAAACAAAGCTAACAATAGACCATAACGCTGCCCCTGCAATCAACACCCACAGCACTACCCCCTGCACAAACGGCCTGATACCCACAGCCCTCAACACCTTTGCATTCAACCCACACCCAATCAAAAACAATGTCAGTGTCAACCCTGCTCTGGCTACATCTACCACGTAATGACCATACGCCTGCACAAATGGCACATATGTATTCAATACCATCGCTATTATAAAGAACCCTATAAACAAAGGCACTTTCACTTTTCTTTTATCAAATGAAGACAACAAAGAAAGCGGAATAATCCACAATGCCCGCGCTAACTTCACTGTAGTCGCTACCTGCAGCGCTTCCACCCCATACTTACTGGCAGCACCTACCACAGAACTGGTATCATGTATGGCTATTGCACTCCACAACCCAAACTGAACCTGCGTCAGGTTCAACAAATGCCCCACAACGGGAAAAATAAAAAGTGCCAGGGAGTTCAGGATAAAGATCGTTCCCAGCGCCACAGAAATCTGTTTCTCCTCTGCCCTGATCACCGGCGAAATTGCCGCAATCGCACTCCCCCCACAAATCGCTGTACCCGCAGCAATGAGGTAAGATGTCTTCTTATCTATTTTCAGTAGCTTCCCAAACAGAAGCCCAAAGCTTAGCGTACCCACTATAGAAGCCACTGTAAACCACAGCCCCTGGCTCCCCGCATGCATAGCACTCGTCACATTCATCCCAAATCCCAATCCTACCACTGAGATCTGTAATAACAAATGCGTTGCCTTATGATTCAGATGTAAATAAGGATGCCCTACAAACTGTGCGATGATTAATCCCATTAATAACGCTACCGGGGGCGTGATGAGCGGTGTAAGACAAAATACAAACGCCAGCAAAAAAATGACTTCCCTTGTCGTAAGACTAACTGTCCGGTCTAAAAAAGTTTTTTCCATTTGCTCACAAATGTCCGGCGAAACAACGGCAAATGAAAATCGCAAAAGGTAATGGGTTATAACTTTAAGTTATGCAAAAGGGATGATAAAAAGACGCCTTTTTATCACCCCTTCATCTTTAAAAAAACACTATTTAACTACATCTTCCAGTTCCACATCTCCATTGTTATCACTGTCTTCCTGCATCAGTACATCATGGATATCTGACTTATCCCGGTGCCTGTTGCCATCCTCTTTTCTACCCCTGATTTTCACAATTTGTGCCTGCAGCACATCCACACACTCATTCACCGCAGGTTCAAAGTAAGGACTCACTTTCTTTACAAAATGGTCCTGTCCGGGTACTTCCAGCCTGATCTCACAATAATTATTTTCAGGCGTGCTATCCGGTCCTTTGTATAATGTAACGTTTGCACGTACGATTTTGTCTGTTTTTAACGTGTTCAGCTTTTCACGGATATATGACTCAAGAGCATTGCTGGCTTTAAATCCGAGGGATTGAATAATAATATCCATAGTTCAATATTTTTAGTATGAATATTACAGGAATTGTGCCAGACGAAATCAGGTAGAAAACTGATCGTGGTTAGTTATGCTTAATCATGCAGTTCATCAATTATTTCATGTCATTCATGTAACAGCGCCGGGAAATACCCTGCATTTTGCGTAACTTCAAACTGATGCGTAACTGGTTTTACAAATACAAACTTTACCACCTTCCATTCTGGATGTTCTACCAGTTCATTTGGTGGACGGTAGCCGTGGGCAACCCCATCAAAGCAGCTACCATCATCTTTACCACCACCATGTTTCCAAAGTATTTTACTTATGTATTCTGGGAAACACTGGCGGTCTGTTTCAACCTGTACTTCCTGCTGCCCCGGTATTTTGAGAAGGGGAAATATACCACGTATGTCATCCTGCTGGTAGCAACCACGCTGTTGACTGCCTGCTGCATCGTACCTGGTTATTATCTCACCGCTTGGCTGGCAGGTACTACCGTGAAGGAGCTCTTTCATACAGACAGTTTCCTGGGCATTGTACTGGCCAATTCCCTCCCCAGTGCCATTGCCGCTATGACCCTTGCCATGAGCATCAAACTGGGCAGAAGCTGGCTGCAGACCAAGCGAAGAGAACAATTGCTGGAAAAGGAGAAACTGGAAACGGAACTGAATTACCTGAAGTACCAGTTTAATCCCCATTTCCTGTTTAACACCATTAACTCCATCTTTTTCCTGATTCATAAGAACCCGGATATGGCCTCTGCCTCACTGGCCAAATTCTCTGATCTGCTCCGGCACCAGTTGTACGAATGTAACGATAAGCAGATCCTGCTGAATAAAGAAATTGCTTACCTCGAAAATGGGATAGAACTGGAAAGGCTGCGGCAGAATGCGAATGTAGAGGTCGACATCCAGCTACCGTCCCTGTACGATGCCAGGCTGGGCATTGCACCATTCATTCTCATGACCTTTGTGGAAAATGCTTTCAAACATGTTTCAAAGCATACAGATCAGCCGAACTGGGTGCAAATTGACCTGCAGATAAACGGGCAGGAATTGCAACTGGCTGTGGCAAACAGTGTATCCGGCTCAGCCAGCGAAGAAGCAGTGCATTACGGGGGTATAGGATTGAAAAATGTACGGCGCCGGCTGGACCTCATGTATCCCGGCCAGTATGAACTAACCGTAAATAACAATAGCACCACTTTTACCATACTCCTGACCTTACAATTGTCTATATTGCAAAGCATGCCCGTCATGCATAAAATAGCCTGAAAACGATGATAAACTGTGTAATCATAGATGATGAACCACTGGCCCGCGAAGGGATGGCAGATTACGTGAAAGAAATAGATTTTCTGCACCTGATCGATACCTGCGAAAACCCGGTGGCGCTCATGAAACTGATGGACCAGCATCCCGTAGACCTCATCTTCCTGGATATACAGATGCCGAAGATGAACGGCATTGATTTCCTGAAGATCATCCAAAAACCACCTATGGTGATTATCACGACGGCTTATCCCAGTTATGCATTGGAAGGCTTTCAGCTGAATGTAATGGACTATCTTTTAAAACCGATCACCTTTGACCGTTTCTTTAAGGCCGTGAGTAAGGCAAGGGAATACCACCAGCTGGTGAACAGGGCTACAGTACAGAAGGCCGAGGCAGCTACTGACTACTTCTTTATCAAGTGTGGCAGCAAGTATGAAAAGATCCACTTTGAAGATATCCTGTATGTGGAGGGTATGCAGAACTATATTACCATCTATACCGTAAAAGGGAAGTATGTAACGCTGCTCTACCTGAAAAACCTGGAACAAAATCTGGACAGTCAGGCCTTTATCAGGGTACACAAATCTTATATTGTGGCGATTGATAAGATTGAGGCCATAGAAGGAAATGAGATATTTATTCAGCAACACCGGATCCCTATCAGCAGAAATTATAGGGAACAGGTGATTGAACAGGTAGTTTCAAATAAATTGTGGGATAAGATCCGGTTTTCATAAATAGATACCCAAACAGCTGCAGGCGGCTTTCACACCGGGAGCAAGAAAATCAGAAATTATACAGGCAATGAAAGCTGATGATATTGTGATCTTCCCCCGTTACCCCCACAAAGTAACCTATGCCTGCCTCTATGTTTTTTCTCCTGTATGAATTGCCTACAGCCAGCCTGATACCAGCATTGAATGCGGCGCCGGTAGAAAACGCTGTGGTTGACCCCGTAGTAATGTCCTCCCCAAATGTCACCTTCTCATGGTAATAGCGCATCTGTACGCCATAACCTGCCCCGCCAAAAAAGCCTACCCGTGCACGTGCTTTTTGAGAAGAACCCGCACCATAGTTAAAATTGAATAACAGGGGCAGTTGAACGATAACGCTTTGCCAATCGTCACTGATTACTATATTATTTGTATCCGCATAAAAATAACTGGAAGAATAGCCGGCCCGGAAAGGTGCCGTTACTGAAAAAGCAAACTTCCTTGTTTCGCTGAAGGTAATTCCCGGAGTATAAGCAAGCCCTATATAAGGATGATTGGTAGAAAATCTGGATTCGTCATGTAGTACACTTATTCCTAGTCCATGGGTAAAATGTTGGGCATGGCAGGTAAAAAAAGCAGTTACGCATAAAAGGGTGATAAATAGACTCTTTTTCATAGGATTTATTGATTTACAAATGTATAAAATAAATATCTATTGGTTTTGTCCAATTCACAAACCCCCGTTTGTTATAAGGGCAAAATCACAAAATCATGAAAAAAAGACTGAACTACTTTCAAAGAGCTAACAATCCTATGCAGGCATTAAGCGGTTTCGCCCCCTACCTGGCAAAATCTCCACTTGACAAATCCTTGTTAGAATTGGTTTATTTTCGGGTATCGCAAATTAATGGTTGCGCCTTCTGCCTGGACATGCATACAAAAGAACTGCGCGCCATGGGTGAAGAGGAACATCGCCTGTATGTAATGGATGCATGGAGAGAAGCGCCTTTTTATTCAGACAGGGAGCGGGCAGCCCTGGCATATGCAGAAGCTGTCACCAAAGTGAGTACAGGCCATGTATCTGATGACGTGTACGATGCAGTGGCGGGTCAGTTTTCTGAAGGAGAACTGATAGACCTGACAATTGCTATTATTGCGATCAACAGTTATAACCGCCTGAACATTGCATTTGGTTCACCCATGGCAGTGGGCTCTTATAAAGTCGGCCAGTTCGCCGAAAAAAACTAACATTATGAATGAGTTCTTATTGATCTTCAGAAGAGACAATTCCAAAGAAGCACAACCTTCTCCTGCAGAATTACAGGCTAGCATCAAACCCTGGCAGGAATGGCTGGGCAAGCTGGAAGCCGACGGCGTGCTGGTGAGTCATGGCAACCGCCTCAGACCCGAAGGCGCTGTGATCAAACCCGGCAAGATCGTAACAGATGGACCTTATGCCGACATCAAGGAATCCATTGGTGGATTTATTGTGGTAAAGGCCGAAGATTTAAATGCCGCTACAGAAATGGGTAAAGGCTGCCCTGTATTAAATGCACCATGGAACGGGTCTGTAGAAGTACGTATGCTAATCAGGGAAGAATAATGGAAGATCAGGAGCTGCTCCCATATTTATTCAGGACAGAGTACAGGAAGATCATTGCTGTACTCTGTCAACTCTTTGGTATTGCACATATTGAAACTGCCGAAGACATTGTGAGTGATACATTCCTTTCTGCGACTGAGTTGTGGAGTCAGCAGGGTATTCCGCCAAACCCTGTTGCCTGGCTGTATACCGTGGCAAAGCGTAAAACGCTGAACCAGATTAAAAGAAATGCTTTATTCGCCAAGAAGATAGGGCCGGAAATTCAGAAGTCAAGCCAGGATATGACGGAGATGGATATCGATCTCTCAGATCAGCGTATTCATGATAGCCAGCTGGCCATGATCTTCACGGTATGTAATCCGGCAATTCCCGAAGAATCGCAGGTAGCGTTGGCATTGAACCTGCTGTGTGGTTTTGGTGCACAGGAAATAGCAGATGCATTTCTTACCAATAAAGATGTCATTTACAAAAGGTTGCAACGGGCCAAAGATAAGCTGAAAGCAGATCACATTGCTATAACCGCTCCTTCCGCCGAAGCAGTGCACAGCCGTTTGGATACGGTGTTGACTACATTATACCTGTTATTCAGCGAAGGGTATTATTCTACCTCACAGGATACGACCTTACGAAAAGACCTTTGCCTTGAGGCGATGCGGCTCACGTATTTATTGACTTCGCATCCGCCCACAGCAGTGCCGGCAGTGCATGCATTGTTGTCACTCATGTGTTTTCATGCATCGCGGTTCGAAGCCAGGGCAGATCAGCAGGGTGGGATGATTTTATATGAGGACCAGGATACAAACTTGTGGGACCAGGAGTTGATTGAGAGAGGAACGTATTATTTGAACCAGGGCGCGAGTGGCGGTATACTGACCAAGTATCATTTAGAAGCAGGTATTGCCTACTGGCATACGCATAAGGAAGATAGCAAAGAAAAGTGGGAGCAGATCCTGCATTTATACGATCAGCTGGTATTGCTGGAGGCTTCTCCGATTGCGGCGCTGAACAGGATTTTCGCATTGGCGAAGGTAATGGGCAATGCAGCAGCAATTGAAGCTGCTGCATTGTTGCCATTGAAAGATAATCACTTTTATTATGCATTGTTAGGGCATCTGTATACGCCATTAGATCGTACGCAGGCCATGGTGCATTTCCGGAAAGCCCTATCGCTGGCGGTGACTGCGGCCGATAAGGAGGCTATCAGAAAGAAGATGCTGTAGCTGTTTTATTTTTGCCGGCGTGTTGAGCGATTTTCTCAGATCTGCTATAGTCAGGGTACCGGACCGGCTTTTGTACAGGAATGTTTTGAAAGGGTATTCATGCAGCCGGTCGCTGTGTGCAATGGCGAACAGGGCGAGTTGCTCTTTTAGCTGAGCCAGCGCAATATCCAGGTTTGTTAAGTAAGCTCTTTTATTTTCCAGGTATTCCTTTACGGTTGGATGCGTTATATACGCCAGTTTTTCCAGTTGCCGGTGAATAGCGGTGATCTCCATGTTATCCCAGTCTTTATGCTCCAATACAGGTATTTGCCATTGGGCCTGTTGTTCTTTCCAGTGATCTGTTTCAACTTTTACCTGGTGGATGATAAAACCGGGCAGCTCGATGGCGGTGAGGTAACCACCATGGCAGGCGCCGGTATCGATACCGTAGGTATTGTTGACAATACGAGGCAGATGGCCGGTGACGGAGTGACCATAGATGACGGGTTTTGTACCGTTATAATGATCTGCCCAGCTGCTGCCAGCACTGTTACTGCCGGAACGATAATCCCGTTTAGTACCATTATAATGATCTGCCCAGCTGCCCTGTGATTGTTCGCCTGTTTGGTATTCCTCACCCTTAGGATCGCCTGTCTTCCCGCCATATTTCTTTTCCAGGTACTTTTCTCCCGCAGTGGTGCCACTCAGCACATCTTCTCTTTGTGCATGCAGGGGCAGGTCATGTTCCATCGCTGCATGTACAATGATAGCATCATCTGTTTCAAAGTAATAAGGCAGTGTCATGGCCCAGGCCAGGAAACAAGGGTATTGCTCACCCATCTGTATTTTCACAATTTCCTGTGCGTAATTATGAATACCCAGCAGGTGTTTTCGTTCATGGTTCCCCATGAGTGCAATGGTATTGGGGCGATTCATGAAGTACTGCCATACTTCTTTGGATGAATGGCCACGGTCTACAAGGTCGCCCACTGAGATCAGGAGGTCTTCATCCCGGAGACCGGTTTTTTCCAGTAGGGTCAACAGCTCATGGTAGCAGCCGTGGATATCCCCCACAACTATTGTTCTTTTCATGACGCAATATTATTTGCGGATAGCGAAGTCTTTCTGCGTATTTCTTATTTTGCAGTATAATTATTTACATCGAATGAGATCTTTCATTTTACTATTGTTATTGTGCACCTGTGGTGCCAAGGCCCAGACCATTGTATCCCATACATTTGGAAATGCGGGTAACCCAGCTATCATATTTATGCATGGAGGCCCTGGCAGTAATGCCATTAATTTTGAAGCTACGACCGCCGCAAAACTGGCAGACCAGGGATTTTATGTGATTACTTACGACAGGAGGGGCGAAGGCCGCTCCGTAGATCCCGATGCCGGGTACACGTTTCAGCAATCTTATGATGACCTGAATAGTTTGTACAAACAATACAATTTGAAAAAGGCGGCCCTGATCGGGTTTAGCTTTGGGGGTATTGTGGCTACGGGGTATACAGCAAAGTACCCGGAGCAGGTAAGCGCACTGGTGCTGGTGAGTGCACTGGTAAATTTGCAGGAGACCTATCAAACAATTATCCGTTCCTGTAAAAAAATTTATTCCGAAAAGAAGGATGCTGCCGGTTTAAAGGATCTTGAGAATTTAGAAAAACTGGATCGTAGTTCTATTGAGTTCAGGAGAGGATGTTTTAAACAGGCTGCTAAAAACGGTTTTTTTGCTACTCCGCACAGAACAGAAGCGGCGCAGGCCATTTATAAGAAACTGGATGCGGATACCTTGTACCAGCATTATGCGAACCTGAGTAATGATACCCCCAGCAATGAGTTCTGGAAACATGAAAAGTATTCTACTATCAATAATACGCCTGTCATTGAGAAAATAGTGGCTAAGGGCATTCCTGTATTTGCGATATATGGTAAGGACGATGGATTGTATTCTCCTGCGCAGATTGCATCATTAAAGGCAGTGATTGGAAATAATCATCTCCTGTACTTGCCGGATGCTGCGCATTATTTATACAATGACCAGCAAACCCATTTCCTGGGAGGCATGCGGGTGTTTTTATCATATTAGTTACCTTTGGAGGTATGGAAATTACGCAGCGTCAACGGACTATACTCCTCTACATCCTGGAATGTCTGGCAGGCACGGCGATTGGATTTTACCTGTACAGGGTGTATCCTATCATGGGTGCCTGGTGCCTTATTTCAATTATACTGGTACTGGCGCCAGACAGGAAAGATGCCATGACACTGGCTAAGACCCGAATCAAAGCGAACCTGGTAGGTGCGGCCATTGGATTGATTATTTTCTTTATTCACCCTGTGAACCTGTTGATGATTTGTGTGGGCATTACCCTGTCCATCGTCGCCTGTGAGTTACTGAAATTACAGCCGGCTACACGATCGGCATCCATTGCGGTATTGATTATTACCATGCATGAACCGGGTAAGTACTTCTGGGATGTAGCATTGGAGAGGGCTGGCGGGGTCCTGGCCGGTTGTGTGATCGGGATGTTGATTACATGGATCTTTCATACGGTGATCATCAGGTCTAAAAAAGTAATACGAAAAATAGGAAAATGAAAATAGCTACTTACAATGTGAATGGCGTGAATGGCCATCTGGCAGTGTTGCTCCGCTGGTTGAAAGAAACAGCACCGGATGTGGCATGTTTGCAGGAGCTGAAAGCCCCGCAGGAAAAGTTTCCCGAAGCGGCCATTTTGGAAGCAGGATATACTGCTATCTGGCATGGGCAGAAGAGTTGGAATGGGGTGGCTATCCTGTCCCGCATTGGTAAACCGGAAGAAGTAAGGAGAGCATTGCCGGGGGATCCTGAAGATTTACATAGCCGGTATATAGAAGCAGTGATAAATGGTATCACCATTGCATGTTTGTACCTGCCAAACGGGAACCCGGCGCCGGGGCCAAAGTATGATTATAAGTTAGGTTGGTTTAAGCGCCTGCATGTACATGCACAGGCATTGATGGAAAGTGGCAAACCTGTGATTATCCTGGGCGATTACAATGTGATTCCTACTGAGAAGGATGTATATAAACCTGCCAGCTGGGTAACGGATGCACTCTTTCTGCCACAAACCCGCGAAGCGTTTGAGCAACTGAAGGCGCAGGGTTGGACAGATGCATTGCGGAGATTATATCCGGATGAAACCATCTACACCTTTTACGATTACTTCCGCAATGCGTATGGAAGGAATGCTGGGTTAAGAATAGATCATTTTTTAGTGAGTCAGGATATAGATAAGCGATTGATAGCTGGTGGGGTAGATAAGGAAGTGAGGGGATGGGAGAAGTCCAGCGATCACTGTCCGGTTTGGATTACGATAGAAGATTAATATTTAAAGCACAATTATGATAGCCCGTACACCCACACCGCCTTATTACGCAGTTATTTTTACCTCGCTGAGAACCCCGGTAGACGATGGTTATAAAGACACCGCTACCTTAATGGTAGAACTGGCGCAGGCCCAGCCCGGATATCTAGGCGTGGAGTCTGCAAGAGAAGGTGTGGGGATTACAGTTTCTTACTGGGAAAGCCTGGAAGCAATCCGTAACTGGAAGCAGCAGGCAGATCACCTGATTGCACAGCAGTTGGGTAGAGAGAAATGGTATGCGGAGTATAAAACGCGGATTTGCCTGGTGGAAAGAGATTATGGTTTTGAAAAAGAATAATATACTAGATGGCTAGTCGTATAGCTGTATAAGTGGTCTGAAAGGCTAGTAATAAGTTCCGAAATTTGACCCTATAAATATTTACTATACTATGAAGGTCTTATTGCTGCTTTCTTATCTGACGGCATGTTCGTTGTTTTGTGCCGCACAGGCGCCTTTGCCTGCAAA
The DNA here is from genome assembly GCF_039596135.1 of Chitinophaga sp. Lineage (GTDB taxonomy): Bacteria > Bacteroidota > Bacteroidia > Chitinophagales > Chitinophagaceae > Chitinophaga. The sequence goes on along the minus strand of NZ_JBCNKH010000035.1, from coordinate 60,422 downwards.
AAATCTGAGTATCTTCGGTAGGGGAACCTACCCGGGCGATGATTCTACCTATGCCTTATTGCAGGATGCGGGTTTTAACACCGTGTTGTTATCCAGTTTTTATATTCATGGAGATGGAGATTTGTATTCCGGTGATGATAACCGGCATCCGGTAATTCATGATGGAAAGTGGGTAGGAGATACAGCTTATCTGCGTCGGGTAGCTGCCTTGAAAAAAGTAGCGCGGATTGAGATTTTGCTGGAAGGGAGATGGTATAACCAGCCGCCGAATACGTTCGATTTTATGAGAGATTGGGTAGATTCAACTAAGCAGGTACCGGGTGTGGTGACAGGGACTGGAGATGCTGGCACATTGTTTAGAATTTGTAAAGTGCTGAAAGAAGTAGTGGGTGCAGATGCGTTTTGTATAGATGATGAGTCAGTGTATGATAGTCATTCCGTGATTGAAATGAGTAAGATAGCGGCGCGGTTGAAGATGCATATGACGCTGTGCCCGTTTCGGGTAAATGAGTTTTGGAGCACAGTCCTGAAGAATACAGATCCCAAAGTGGTAGACGCGATTTATTTGCAATGTTATGACGGGGGCAGGAATGCGAACCCGGGACTATGGCGGAAAGAAATGAAGCCGGTGCAGCCAGTGTATCCGATCTTTATGTGCAGGGGGGCGTTTGGCACATGTGGCACATCGCATAACAGTAAAACGGTGGATGAGATTGCCAGTGAAATGATCCGGTTTAAGGCAGATTACCCCGAAATGAGTGGCGCTTCGGTATGGCAGATAGTGGATGTGAAGAACTTTGTGAAGAACAATTGTGCAGTGGTTGATCCGTCTTCCGGTTCGGCCAGATCAGTAAAAGAGTTTTTGGCACAGATCAAAAAAGCTTTGGCGACAGGTATTTAAATCTATAGCAGAGACATATTTCCAGATAATGGAAAGATTTACAGGGATGTCAGGTGTATTTTGTGTTGATTTTCAATGTATTATAGGGGGTTGCCGGCATTGGCACCCATTTCGCAATATATTATGCAGAGAATGTGAAATAGTGGACCTTTTTCCAAGTGGAACACACCGGGGTTCTTCTGGACCCCGGGGACTGTTCCTCAGATAACAAACGACGAAGTTGAAATGCCTAACATAATTAATGCTGACTTTTTGGGGGAATGTTAAAGAGGAGGGAGCGAAAGCTTCCTCCCTCTTTTTTAGAAAGTCACTACCAGTTTACCAAAGTGTCCGCCGCTTTCCAGTTCTCTGAAAGCCGTTTGCACATCTTCAACAGGATATACCTTATCAATCAGGGGTTTAATGCCCGCTTTCAGCAATGCTTTAAAACTCTCCCTGCTCCCCACCGCAAATCCTGCTATCCGCTTGAAATTCAGGTTCAGATCTCCATATACATCCAGTGTAATCTGTGAACCAGTCACACCACCAGCAGTACATACCAGTCCATTTACTTTTACTGCCTGCAAAGATTGACGAATGGTATCCTTACCTGCTATATCCAGGGTAACATCTGCCCCTATACCACCTGTCAGGCGTAATACCTCCTCCTGCCATTGGGGATGGGTTTTGTAATTGATAACGGCATCTGCACCTAATTCCTTTAACCTAATAGCCTTGGCATCAGAACTGGTGGTAGCAATCACCCTTGCTCCTGCCTGGCGGGCTATCTGCAAGGCAAACATAGATACCCCGCCGGTGCCCTGCACCAACACCGTTTGGCCCAGTTGTAATCTGGCAATATTGATGAGCCCTTCCCAGGCAGTTACACCCGCTACCGGCATGGTAGCTGCCTCTTCAAAGGAGAGGGAATCAGGGAGTTTCACCAGGCCATAATCAGGCACCGTTACATAATCTGCCATCACACCCTGCGTTTGCCACCCGATGCGTACCGCATGCTGTAAAGGAATCCCATCACCTGAAAGGAAATTCTGCACATAGGTCAGCGCCACCCTGTCGCCCGCTTGCCAGTCACTCACCTTTTCCCCCACTGCTGTTACTATTCCCGCGCCATCGCAACCAGGGGTATATGGAAAAGGAAGTCCGGTCGGAAAGTCGCCTTTCACGATCATGAGGTCCAGGAAATTCAGTGATACTGCTTTTATATTCACCACCACTTCATGAGCAGCAGGTTGGGGGATACTTGTAGTGCCTACCTTGAGTGCTTCGATTCCTGTTTTGTCTAGCTGTACGATTCTATTTTGCATATCCTTATTTTTGTACCGCAAAGTTGAAACCGTACGGAACGAAAGTCAAGTACCGGGAATTTAATCACCAGGTGATAATTTAATCACCTTTTAAGGTTTGAAACATGTATACAAGGAAAATCCCTCGTTTATATAATTGTTCGCTGGAAGTGACGATGGAAGTAATGGGCGGTAAATGGAAACCATTTATTATCTGTTACCTGCAGCATGGCCCGAAACGCCCCAGTGAATTGCTGAAGATGATCAATGGCGCCAGCAAACGGGTAATCAGTCAGCAGCTGAAAGAGCTGGAAGACCACGAGATCGTGGCAAAAAACGTGTATGCCGAAGTCCCGCTGCGTACGGAATACTACCTGACCGACTTCGGACAAGAGCTGCTACCCGTGGTATTAATGATGGAACAATGGGGCAGAAAGTATCAGCCTCACCTTGAAACCAAGCGGACTGCCTGAGTCTGAATTTTCACAAATTTTTTACATTTAAAATGTTGTGAGTTTACTAAATTGGCAGCCGTTTCATTTTAACAGGTAAGTAAATAACAATTATTTCAAACAGCATATAATTAATTATTTATTAATCTAGAATTGGCAATGTCAGCTACTACAACCAAGCATCAGCGCCGGATGACGCGCACGCTGTATTTATTCATTTTATTATTCAGCAACCAGGTATGGGCACAGGCAGTCAGCAAATCTTCTCCACCGTTCACTGCCAGACTAATGAACATCGAGGCCGCGGCCAACACCACGTTTAACTACAACACCAAATTAAAAAACGTTGCACCCGTATCCCGGGTATTCCAGCTCTTTGCAGGACTGCCGGCAGGATGGAACGCCAATTTCAAGGTAGAAGGAATGTCGGTTACTTCCGTGAACATCGATTCCGGCAGAACCGCTGATATCACCATCGAAATCGTTCCTACACTGGACACTAAACCAGGCAAGTACGAAATTCCTGTAACAGCGCTGGTAGGCACAGATTCCCTGAAACTGAACCTGGAAGCGGTGATCAAAGGTACCTATGGTGTTACCCTGACGACTCCCACTGGCAAACTGAGTGAAGAAGTAACCGAAGGCAGCACGAAAGAATTACAACTGGTCATTAAAAACACGGGTACTATTCCCCTGGACAACCTGGATCTTTCTGCACAGAATCCTTCTCAGTGGCAACTCACCTTTGCGCCTACCAAAATTCTGCACCTGGAACCCGGCGCAGACACTACTATCGTAGCGACCCTGCAGGTGCCAGACAAAACACTGGCCGGCGACTACATGACCAACGTTACCATAAGGAATAACAATGCCAATGCGAAAGCAGATTTTCGTATTACCGTCAAGACTTCTGTATTGACAGGCTGGCTGGGACTGGTCATTATCCTGATCGCCCTGGGCGCTGTTTATTTCCTTATCCGTAAATATGGCAGGCGATAGTACATTATGGAACAACCAATTATAGAGATACATGGGTTATCCAAAACCTATGGGTCTTTGAAAGCCGTTGATAATCTCAACCTCACCATTCAGCAGGGGGAGATCTTCGGATTACTGGGACCTAATGGCGCCGGAAAATCTACCACCATATTAATGCTGCTGGGGCTCACAGAACCTACGGCAGGTACCGCACATATCTGCGGTTTGAATGCTTCCCGCCATCCGATTCCGGTAAAGCGCAAGGTCGGTTACATGCCGGACAATGTTGGCTTTTACAACGATCTGTCCGCACTGGAAAACCTGAAATACATCGGTCGCCTGAACGGTATTCCTGATGATGAAGTGGAAACTGCCGCAAAGGAAATGCTCATCTCCGTTGGACTGGAAACTGCTATTCACAAGAAAGCCGGTACCTTTTCCCGCGGTATGAAACAGCGACTGGGACTGGCAGATGTATTGATCAAACGCCCGGAGGTCATTATTCTCGATGAACCTACTTTGGGAATTGATCCTGCCGGTGTACGGGATTTCCTGGAACTGATCCGGCAACTGAACCAGGAGCAGGGTATTACCATTCTCTTATCTTCTCATCACCTGCACCAGGTACAACAGGTGTGTAGCCGCGTGGGCATATTCGTAGGCGGGCACCTGTTAGCCGAAGGAAGTGTGGAAACACTGGCTGCTAACCTGTTCAGGGCAGATCCACATGTGGTACAGGTTACATTGCAAAACACACCAGGGAATATTGAAAATGACCTGCTGCAGTTGCCAGGTGTTACAAAAGTAAACATCGCAGACGCAGCGGTGGAAATTTCCGGGCAGGCAGACATTACCCCCGACATTGTACGATACTTTGTACACAAGGGGTACGATGTAACAGGCGTGCAAAAACGGACTTATGGTCTGGATGAGATTTATCAACGCTATTTTGAAAATAATTTAACGGAAAACGAGGTACATAATGAAAAGTCTACTGGCTTATTCCAAAGATCATTCCTTGGCAGGTTCAAAAAGCGATAGTCCTTTTTGGGTCATGGTAAAGAAGGAGGTGGCTGACCAGGTGCATAGCTGGCGGTTCATCATTATGGCCCTGTTGATCCTGCTCACCTGGATCGGATCGATGTATGTATCAATGTCCAATATCAGGATGGCGATGGAGAATGTACAGGATCATGATACCGTGTATTTTTACCTGAAGTTACTGACCACGACAGATCGGTCATTACCACCATTTCATGTGTTCATAGGCTTTTTAGGTCCTTTGCTGGGCATTGCGTTAGGTTTTGACGCCATCAATTCTGAGCAGAGCAATGGTACGCTGATCCGGTTAATGGCGCAACCTGTGTACAGGGATTCGCTGCTGAATGCAAAGTTTACCGGTTCGCTGATAGTGATCAGTATCCTGTTCTTTTCACTGAATATGCTGATGGTAGGCGGGGGTATGCTGATTACCGGTGTACACATAGAAGGGGCTGAATTTGTGCGCATTTTATGCTTTGTGGTATTGAGTATTATTTATGTGGCATTCTGGCTCAACCTGTCTATTTTATTGTCGGTAAAGTTCAGGCAAACGGCTACTTCGGCATTGACAGCGATCGCCATCTGGTTGTTCTTCACCGTGTTTTATCCTATACTGGTACAGATTGTGCTGAAAGGAATCTTACCGGATCCGAACGAACTGAGTCCGGAGCAAATGGTAATCTACAACCAGATCAGGCATAACTTCCTGGTGGTGATGCCCAGCCAGATGTATGCAGATGGAACCACTACCCTGTTAATGCCGATAGTAAGAAGTATGGGACCATTGACGATGGAACAGATGGCGATGGCAGTGCCGGCACCGTTGCCATTGAGAGAGAGCCTGTTGATTACATGGCCGCAGGTGAGTGGGCTGATAGCAGCTACAGTAGCATGCTTTGCCCTGTCTTACTGGCTGTTTATGAGAAGGGAAATCAGAACGTAAGTGTTAAATAGTTTATCACACGAAAAAACGCTTTTGCCGTAGGTAAAAGCGTTTTTTTATTTGTATATTCACCTGAATACCTAATATTCATTTATCTCTCAAAATTAACCGGCATGAAAAGAACCATTCTGCTACTTGGCCTGCCCGTGCTCGTATTTTTGCACGGCTGCACAAAGCCAGAATCTGAGCAAAAACTGTCAGGTTCATCCACGTTAAAAGCTGTCACCGCCGCCAGCACTTCGGTCATCTTCACCAATCCCTTACCATCACTCGACAACGGTAGTTACTACGATCCATGGGTGATTAACATCGGCGGGTATTTTTATTATTGTGGCTCCGACGGCGGACGTTTATGGATCACAAAGTCGACTACACTGGAAAACCTTTTACAGCAAACAAAGACCTACATTTTCACACCACCCTCCGGAACTATGTACAGCGGCAACCTCTGGGCACCTGAGCTGCATTACCTGAATGGCAGGTGGTATGTGTACTTTGCTGCGGACGATGGTACGAATGCGAACCATCGTATGTATGTGCTGGAAGGTGGTACTGATGCCAGCAATCCATTGAATGGCTCATACAGTTTCAAGACGAAACTGAGTGCCACTACCGACCGTTGGGCTATAGACGGGCATCCGTTTGCCTACAACAGTCAGCTGTATTTTGTATGGTCCGGCTGGGAAGGAACTACCAATGTTTCCCAGTACCTCTACATTGCAAAGATGAGTAACCCTTATACCATTGATGGGGAGCGGGTGGAAATCTCCAGGCCAGACTATTCCTGGGAGCAGGTAGGAACACCTACGGTCAATGAGGGGCCTACTTCCCTGATCAGCGGCAATACCGTGAGCATTATTTATTCTGCAAGCGGTAGCTGGACGAATGATTATTGCCTGGGAAGAATTACCTGTACAAACGGGAACCTGTTGTCCAAAGCCTCCTGGACGAAGAATTCAACCCCTGTATTTTCTAAATTCGGAAATGTGTATGGTCCGGGACATGCTTCTTTTGTGAAGTCACCCGATAACCTGCAGAACTGGATCGTGTACCATGCGGCCAACAGTGATGGCAGTGGATGGGATAGAAGAGTGATGGCCCAGCAGTTTAGCTGGATAGGAGATGTACCTTTCTTTGGGTACCCGATCGAAAAGGGAATACCGGTACCTGCGCCTTCAATTGGACCCAGCTATGCAATGCCGGTTGCGAATGGCACTTACAGGATCAAATCTAAAGTAACGGCACAGTGTGTGGATGTACCCAATGCCGCTACCACAGCTGGCTTACAGATCCAGGAGTATACAGATAACGGAACGAATGCGCAGAAGTGGGTGTTTACATCATTGGGCAATGGGTATTATAAAATTACGAGTGTGGCCTCAGGCTTAAACCTGGATGATGCGGGCGGATCTACGGCAGCAGGTAATATCCTGATACAGTGGACGGATAATGGGAATGTGGCCCAGCATTGGAGGGTACAGGATATGGGTGGTGGGTATTATAAGCTCATCAACCGAAGGAGTTTGCTGGCATTGAATGTACCATATAGCAACCAGACGCCGGGAACAAAGCTGGAGCAGTGGTATGAGAATCAGTATGATGCGGAGCTATGGCAAATCATACCCTAACAATTTTAATCAGCCTGTGGGTAACCGCAGGCTGATTTTGATCAATGTGTTTTGGTTTGAAAAATAATCACTTACAAATCCTGTAGTCGTTTTGTAGTCACGCCTGTAGTCCTCCTGTGACCACAGTTTTTTGGAAAGATACCTGTGCTGCCAGACATTTGTGCCTACAAAATCTTTATATGAAATACCGGTTATTAGTCAGCTGTTTGTTACTCCTGACGGGACGCATTGTTGCACAGCAAAAATTTGAAGGCGGCTCCCGCTTTATGCAGGGATATGCCAGGATAGTAGACCACGGACACTCCTTTTATATCGATAGCACTGGAAAAACAGCTTTTGATACCATTTATAACGACAGAGTGCTCACGGATTACCGGGTTATTGACTCGGTATACCTGCCACAGGATATCCTGGTGGTGGGGTTAAAAGGTAAGCAGGGGGTAATGACGGTGACTGGCAATTGGATTTTACCAATTGATTATGATACCATTGATACGTATTCTTATGAACAATGGATAGTAAAAAAAGATAATAAAGTTAGTTTGTATACCACTAAAGGCTTTATGCTGCCATTCCGCTTTGAAGATAGTAACCAACTGGACTCCACCTGGTTTGCCGTAAAAGAAAACGGGAAGTGGGGCGTATACAATAAGGCAGAGGACCAGGTAACCGTGCCTTATACCTACGAGGAAGTCGACTACTGTTACGGCTGTAGCGCCAAAGGCGATTATGTATTAGCCAAAAAAGACGGCAAATGGGGGGTAGTCAGTTTCAAAAACGAGGTGCTGGTACCGTTTGAATACGATCATGAGCATATGAATATGCGTAGCGATGAGTGGATAGAATCGTTTTACAAAAATGACCAGAAGATGAGCATCAACCTTAAAACGAAAGAAGTGGAGGTAGATACCTGTGGATGCCTGCCGATGGAAGAAGACATATCAAGCGCGGATACGCAGCTGGGCCGCTATACCCTCCAGCGCAGGAATGGAAAATGGGGGCTCATGAATGCCGCGGGTAAGGTAATCCTTGATCCTGTATATGATGATATCAACCATTTCAGCGATAGTAGCGATGTAATAGGCATTCTCCGGAATGGAAAGTATGGGGTGGCAGATACTACGGGTAAGATCATCGTTCCGCTGGCCTATGATTACTGGGTGGAACCCAAATGTGGTGGCGCGGTATTACTCACAGAAAAAAACGGAAAAGACATTGCATTTGACAAAAGGGGAAAACAGATTTTAACCCAATACAGCAGTTTTAATGAAATGACCCTGGAAGACGGGACAATGATGCTTGCTATTGCGCAGGGTAAGTTAAAAGGCTTTTATAATCCCGCCAGTGGCAAACTGGTACCGCCCAAATATACCACCCTTAACTATTATGGCGATGCGCACCTGATGACCATCGGGGTGGGCGACAAGTATGGATATATTGACAGGGAAGGGAATACGATTGTACCGCCTATCTACGATATGGTAGATCTCCATTATGTAGCCGGGAATGATCAGCTGGTGATTGTGACGCTGAAAGATAAAATGGGGGTGTTTGATATGAAACAGCAAAAGATGGTGATTCCCATTGCGTACGATTATATTTCTAACTATACAGACAGCTCCCTCCTGCAGGTGACCAAAAATGGGTTATATGGATTATATAATTTATCAGGGAAGTTGCTTTGCCCGGCAAAATACCAGGATATCGTTCCTATTGACACCGTGTATTTATTTTTGAGAGGGAAGGATACCGCCAAAGCAGAAGTATTCAACAAGCATACGCATGAACTAACCAAACTGTCCTGGGACACCGCATTTGTGGCTTATGAAGAACACCTGATACTGGTATGGGAAGGTCGGAAATGTTTTATGTACGATGTAGACAAAAAGCAGCAGGTGGAAGGTGACTATTCACAGGGCGGTTATCCCGGGTACCTCGGGTACTTTGCCAATCACCGTGCGGCGATCGTGAAGAACAAAAAATTCGGGTATATCGATGCAAAAGGGAATTATGTAATCCAGCCTAAATACGACTACATGTCTGGTTTCCACAAGGGAGTAGCAGCGGTGTTTGAATTCGTGGATACAGCCAATCGCATTTTCCATTATGGTTATATAGATTCTACCGGTAAAGAAATCGTACCGGTTATATATGATGTACCGCAGGAAGTAGTACAGCGGTTTTCGGAAGAAGCTTTCTTTGGCGATGAAAATTCAGAAGAGCTCGTGCTGATAAAGAATGACCAGAGAGGTCTGGCAGGGTTGAATGGCAGAATCATTCTGCCGGTAAATTACGACCATATCTCTCCTGAAAAAAATGGCCGGGGGTACCTGGTAACGCAGGGAGATAAATTCGGTATCCTGGATCCCAATGGCCGGGAAATATTGAAACCCCAATATGAGAATATCATGCTGGATGAAGCAGAAGGCTATGATGGCCGGGTAGCGTTTAGTTTCCCGATAATGGCGAAAGAAAGTGAGGATAGCTGGATATATTTAGATGCGCAGGGCAAATCGATTGGTATGAATGTAGCTGCTTTTGTAGACTTCGTTACAGAGGATTGGGGAGCACCACCCATTGAGGACCCTACTGTAGTGCCGCCGCCACCGGTGCTCCCGGCTGAGGAAAACAAAGAACCACAGTAAATACTTAAATAATCACCATTTTAATTGCATTAAAATAGTGACCTTAGCAGGGAGATGGCTACAATCCCGTTGAAATATATCACCAGGCAGGCAGAGATCACTGCAAAGTTCATGGAGGCCATGAACACACATATGGATGCATTCATGGCAGGAGAGACAGAGCACATGCTCAGTCTGAAAGAGATAGCTGCTATTATGTGTTTGCATCCGGTGCATGTAACCAATGTGATAAAGCTACATACGGGCCATCATCCCTGCTATTTTTACGAACATCGTATACTGGCAGAAGCAAGAGCATTGTTGAAAAACCCCCACCTCTCTATTACGGACATTGCAATCCGTTTAACCTACGATACTTCTAATTTTACCAAGTTCTTCAAGCAATACGAAGGTATCACTCCTTCAGCCTTTCGTAAACAAAATACTTAAAAACTCACCACAATCTCATGTACGGGCTGGCAGACCTTTGTGAAAAATAAACAGGTATATGAGTTCACAAAAGATCGCGCTGATCACTGGTGCCAGCCAGGGATTGGGAAAAGCAATGGCATTGCAACTAGCCGCACAGGGTACTGACATCATCTTTTCTTATCACAAAGAGCAGGCAGCTGCAAACGAAGTGGTAGCACAGATTGAAGCCTTAGGCAGAAAGGCAATCGGCTATCAGGCAGATATGGGAAATATGGAAAGCGTCGCTCGTTTATTAAAACAGGCAACAGATCATTTACAGGAAAAAACCGGGAGCCCGCAGTTTGATTTTCTTATTAATAATGCAGGCAACTATGCCATTACTTTAGTCAGCGATACGGAAGAAGATGTACTGGACAATTTGTACCGGGTACACCTGAAAGGGATGTATATGCTCACAAAGCAGGCATTACCTTTCATCAGGGATAACGGGCGGATTGTGAACATCAGTTCCGGCCTGACGCGCTTTACAGTATTGGGGCGTTCTGCATACGCTTCTATAAAAGGAGCAGTGGAAGTATTTACCCGTTATCTCGCATTAGAGGTAGGTCAAAGAGGAATTACAGCCAATGTGGTGGCGCCCGGTATTGTGCACACACAAATGACGCATGCACAACTGGAAGATGCCGGCAGGGTACAACTATTTGAAAATTCAACAGCATTGGGAAGGGTAGGTATGCCGGAAGATATTGCAGGCGTTGTGGGCTTCCTGTGTTCGGCAGAAGCGAGGTGGGTAACAGCACAGCGTATTGAAGCGTCAGGAGGTATTTTCCTGTAACTTTGGTGCGTTATGAAAAAGATATTCCTTTCCTGCTGCTTATTTATCAGTATGGTGGGCCGCGCACAGCAGCCCACCTATTGCAATCCAATCAATATCGATTACGGTTATACCCCGATTCCGGATTTTACGGAATGGGGAAAACATCGGGCGACTGCAGACCCCGTTATCGTGAATTATAAAGGAACGTATTATTTGTTTTCGACAAACCAGTGGGGCTATTGGTATAGTGATAATATGGTGAACTGGACCTTTGTATCAAGGAAGTTTCTACGTCCGTGGAATGCAGGGTACGATGAGTTGTGTGCGCCGGCAGTGGGTATAATAGGGGATACGATGATTGTATTTGGTTCTACTTACACACGGAATTTTACATTATGGATGAGCACTTCGCCGAAAGAGAATGTTTGGAAACCACTGGTAGATTCTTTTGAAATAGGTGGATGGGATCCCGCATTCTTTACGGATGACGATGGCCGTTTGTATATGTATAATGGCAGCAGCAACCGGTATCCATTGTATGGAGTAGAGCTGGATCGCAGGAGTTTTAAACCCATCGGTACAAGGCAGGAAATGTACCTGTTAGAACCATGGCGATATGGCTGGCAGCGATTTGGGGAACATATGGATAATACCTTCCTGGATCCGTTTATTGAAGGCGCGTGGATGACAAAACACCATGGAAAATATTACCTGCAGTATGGGGCGCCGGGTACTGAAATGAGCGGGTATGCCGATGGAGTGATTGTGGGAACTGCACCATTGGGAAATAACTTTGTACCGCAATCAGATCCTATGTCTTTCAAACCCGGTGGGTTTGCCCGGGGAGCAGGGCATGGGGCCACATTTACAGATAACAAAGGTGCGTACTGGCATGTGAGCACGATGGGCATCAGCGTGAAAAATAATTTTGAACGCAGAATTGGCATCTGGCCAGCTGGCTTTGATCAGGATGATGTGATGTATTGTAATACTGCATTTGGCGATTATCCCCATTATACGAATGGAGATTTTACCGGGTGGATGTTGTTGAATTATAACAAGCCGGTAACAGTGTCTTCTTCTTTGGGAAGCTATACCGCGAACAATGCAGTAGATGAAGATATTAAAACCTATTGGAGTGCAGCCAGTGGCAACGCAGGGGAGTGGATACAGTCTGATCTGGGTACTGTATCGGAAGTATACGCAGTGCAGATCAATTATGCAGACCAGGACGCGACCTTCCTGGGGAAGCAAACAGATATTTATCACCAGTATAAATTGATGTACTCAGCAGATGGAAAGAAATGGCAGTCATTAGTAGATAAGAGTAAAAATCATACGGATGTGCCCCATGATTGCGTAGCTTTTGACAGGCCCCTGAAAGCGAGGTACATCCGGATGGAAAATGTGCATATGCCTACAGGAAAATTTGCCATCAGTGGCCTGCGGGTGTTTGGAAAAGGCACGGGCAATAAACCCGTAAAGATAGAAAACCTCATCGTACTGCGTACGGAAAAAGATAAGCGGAGTGCATGGGTGAAATGGAAACCAGCGGCAGATGCTTATGCCTATAATATTTACTATGGTACCTCACCTGATAAGTTGTATACAAATATAATGGTGTACAATGCCAATGAGTATTGGTTAAAAACGCTGGATAAGGAAAAGATTTATTATTTTACAATAGAAGCAATTAATGAAAATGGGGTATCGGACAAGACCAATGTACTGAAGGTCGAATAATCATTTTACTTATGAAAGCAATTGTATTTTTGCTGGCCTGCCTGGTTTTTAATAAGCCTCAGGCAAAGTATGCACCACAGGAAGTAAAAGCAGATCTTGAATACCTGTATACAACCTTACAGGAGGTTCATTACAACCTGTATGTCAATATGCCGAAGACCCGGTATGATAGTGCCTATCATCAATTGTATAATAGCATAAAGGATAGTATGACGGCGCTCGAAGTGACCCGGTTGTTTCAGCCATTTCTGGCATTGGGAGAGGTTGCGCATTGTAATATGGCATTTCCGGGGGCTTTGTATTTTGATAGTGTGATCCAGCATACAAATTATTTATTCCCACTTACGATTGAAGTTGTCAAAGGGAAGACCGTGGTGACGAATAATTTTTCAAATGATCAATCTATCAAAGCAGGAGACGAAATTACATTTGATGGAATAGATAATGCGACAGCAATGGTAGCAGGCGAATCAAGGGCGATGAGAAATACGCTGGTTGATTTGTTTACCTTTCCACGCATTTACTGGTGGCGGTTTGGCTCTCAGCAGACTTTCAACGTGAAAATCAATAAACGACCGGTTACTTTAAAAGGAGTGCTGGCTTACCAGCTGGAAAAACAATTACAAACGATAAAACCTCCTTTTAATACAGCCAGGGAGTTTCGCATGATTGGTGACATAGCATACCTGCATCCCGGTATCTTCCTGAATAATGAATCCAGTGGAAATACGTCAGAGCATACAACCTTTCAGAATAATGAATTCATTAATTTTATTGACAGTGCATATCTGAAAATACATGCGGCACATCCCAAAAACCTGGTGATTGATTTAAGAGGGAACCCGGGTGGAGATAATTCATTCAGCGATCCAATGATAGCTTACTTTGCAGATAAGCCTTTTTGGTTCTGTCAGTCATTCTCCATCAGAACAAGTGCAATAACAAAGCAATTCTGGAAAGATGTGAGTGATACCTCTTTACAGAATTTGAAACAGCAGATACTGTCACATAAAGACGGAGATACTTTTTCTGTGAAGTTCAATACTTTCCAGCCAAGAAAAGATTCATTGCATTTTTATGGAAAGGTGTATATATTAGTAGATAAATATAGTTATTCCAACACGGTATCTGTGGCAGCCATCGTACAGGATTATAAACTGGGTACAGTAATGGGCGAGCCTACGGCGGATGTAGCAACCACCTATGGCGCTACGCATGAGATCAGGTTACCAAATACAGGGTTGAATGTAAGTTATCCAAAGGCACTGATCGTAAGGCCAAATGGAGATACCCGATCAAAAGGCGTGACACCGGAAGTAATATTAGCAGATAACCCATTTACTCCGCAGGATGAAATGCTGGAAGACGCCATAAAATATATACATGCCCATTAAGATTAACAGAGAAGATTGCCGGCAGAAGTACCCGGTTTTACCCGTTGTAATAAATGACGACGGTGACTGGTCTTATCCCGATGTATATGAAGGGTATATCCTGGAAGGTACCTACAATGAAGAACTGATAAATCTCATGACTTTGCTGAGAACAGATCATTTAATATTTCTTCCTGTATATGCAGGTGATGCGTGGCAGGTAACTAAAAATGAATTGCAACACTATATATCAGGGCTGGATTATATCAATAATGATATTTACTTTACTGATCCAGGTCAGCATATACTCGGCGTCTTTTGTGACAGCGATAACCTGCACCTCTCTATACTTAATGAAAAGGCGAATGAATGCTTCCAATCCTTTCTGAAAACCAGCAAATGGAATCTTACAAACTGTCAATAACAATTTTGGACCGATTATCCTATTAATACGCCGTTTATTACAAGCTGAACTCCTGCGCGATTTTCATCTTTGCATTGTTAAAAAACACAATTGAAGATGAAACGAGCCTTCTTGTGTATCCTCGCTTTGTTTCCACTACTCACCTATGCGCAGGATACCATCAAAAAACGGCCTGTACCGAAATTCTTACCACTGAATTATGAAGAAGATTACCGCTATCTCTCAAATAAGGAGTTAAGAACTGGCTTATGGGCTAAGCTGAAATACATTCCACTATGGCAAAACGGATACATTACCATCGGTGGTGAAATCCGCCCCAGGGTGGAATACAGGGAACATTTAAAATATGGTAAAGGCAATGAAGACCAGGGCTTCGACTGGCAGCAACGTTCCCGCCTGTGGGCCGACATCCATATCTTACCTAACCTCCGCGTATTTGGGGAAGTACAGTCAGGTACTACTTACGAACTGGATTATAACCCTTCTCTGACGGACTATAACCCCGGCGAAATTCACCAGGCATTTGCTGAATATACAGTGAACTTAGGCGCAGGCAGCAAAGTATATTTCAGGGTTGGCCGCCAGGAAATTCTGTTTAATAAAGCCCGCTTATTCGATGTAAGACAACCACCTAACAACCGCCACTCCTTTGATGCAGGCAGAATTGGTGTAAAGCTGGGCGCATGGAACTTTGGTGTGATTGGCGGTGAGGAAGTACAGGACAAAGCCGGCTACTTCAACGATCCTTCTAACAAAAACCTGAAATTCGGCGCTGCACATGTATCCCGCTTGCTGCTAAAAAATTCTGCCGTAGAATTGTTGTATATCTATACAGATAAAAAAGGTGCTGCCAATGCGATGTACAACGGAACAAAAAATACCCTGTCCGCACGTATAGGTGGTATTGAAGGCAGCTGGAACTACGACGTAGAGCTGGTAGGTCAGTCTGGTAAAAACAAATCAGGCCAACAGGTACATGCATGGTACGTAGCAACAGAAAGTTGCTATACATTCAAATCCAAATGGAAACCATTCGTAGGTACCCGTATCGATATTGCCTCAGGTGATAAAGACTCAACAGACAACAAGAGTAATTCGTATGATTACCTCTGGTCAAAAGGTATGAGCTGGGTATCGGACCTGGGCTACACCAATATCGCAGCTGTAGGCCCTACCTGCGGTTGTAAGCCAACAGCGAAACTGAGCATTGACTTCACGGTGCAGGAACTGTGGCGTACATCCAAAGAAGATGGTATCTATGCCATGTCAGGTATACAACTCAGAAGCGCCGGTGCAGGTACCTCCTGTGTAATTGGTACCCGCTGTGTAGCAAAAGCAGAATACCAGCTGAATCCATTCCTGATGTTTGGTGCATATGTGAACGAAACCTTCAAAGGAGAATACTTAAAGCAGGCAGGTAGCAGCCAGAACATGGTCTATGCCCACCTGTATAGCGTATTCAGATTCTAATTTAACCTTTCAATGGTCCGGAGTGTAATGCTCCGGATCATGCTTCTATTTTTGACAGCGGAATTTGTTTGCGATACTCGTTAGGTGTTAACCCGGTATGTTTTTTAAAGAGCCTGGTAAAATAAGAAGGATCATCAAAACCCAGTTCATAAGCAATCTCAGAAATATTGGAATTGAAATGATACAAATGAGCTTTTGCTTTTAATATCAGTTCCACCTGTACTACCTGTAGTGCAGACATTTGTTTGAGCGAACGGCAAATCCTGTTCAGGTGTTTGGCAGTGATGTGCAGGTGATCTGCATACACTTGTAAACTGGTGAACGGACTCCTGGATACTTTAATCAGGTGCTGGAATTTCTTGAAATAATATAAGTTGTTATTGTGCGCAGATTTCGGTGAAGGTTGTTCATTGGAGTAACGATAGAATTGCAATACCAGCAGGTAAAGCATATGTTCCAGCATAATTTCTTTCCCTACTTTAGACTCATTGAATTCAGTATGAATTTTATTGAATGAATCGCCAAATGCAGGCAGTGCATCTCCTTTAAGCACATAGACCGTCTCCAGCGCATGCAGGATATTCGGATATCGCTCATGCAGCGTCTCAGTATAAAAATCAGAAAAGGTAAGAATCCGGCCATCTATATGTGCACCGAAATGAAATCCGTGAATGCTCAGTGGGGGAATAAAGACCATGAAAGGCGCTTCGAGACTGATCTGCTCATCGGCAGAATAAAAAGTAGCATATCCACTTTCTACATAGAATACCTGGTACAGTGAACTATGAAAATGTGCGTCTACTTCCCAGTTGAAATCCTTGCTTCTGCTTTCTATTGTTTCGCAATAGATATAATTTTCTTTGTGCGTGTTCTTTTCTCTATATAGCCCTGAGTAATTGATGAACTCATGGTGCTGAATGCTGTTGGCGTGCATAGCATACGTTTGAAATTCAAAATTAAGGGGCCACTTTCCCTTCCCGCCTGACCGCAGACAGTCAGTGGACTGATTTTAATCCGGTTTGAATTATCCTATTTAATAAGTCAATAGTGCAAGCCCGGCGATGGGTGAAGACTGAACTTTGTCTAAAATAATTACACAATGAGTAAGGATAACAAACCAATAGCAATCGACGACTTGCGAAGTGCATTGGAATTATTGAAAACAATTCCACAGCAATATCATGAAACTGATGTACTGATCGATCCCAATGCCGACCTGGCTGGGGTATACAAACAAATAGGTGCGGGTGGTACAGTGCAACGTCCTACCCGCCTGGGCCCTGCCATGATGTTCAATAACGTAAAGGGGTATCCGGGTGCAAAAGTACTGGTGGGCCTGCTGGCCAGCAGAGACAGGGTAGCAGCAATGCTGGGTGCACCAGCCGCAGAACTGGGTAAATACATGGGCCAGGCTGTAAAGAATTACATTGCCCCTGTAGTAGTACCCAATGCTGGTGCACCCTGCCAGGAGGTAGTGTACAAAGCTACCGACACGGATTTTGACCTGAGAAAAATACTGCCCGCTCCAACCAATACTCCCGAAGATGCAGGCCCTTATTTCTGCGAAGGGCTGGTGTTAGGATCTGATCCTGAAACAGGCCACAGCGATGTGACTATTCACCGCCTCTGCGTACAAGGCAAAGATACCATCTCTATCTATTTTGCACCCGGCCGGCACATTGATGCCTTCCGTGAAAAAGCAGAAAAAGCTGGCAAACCACTTCCTATAACCATCAACATGGGCCTTGATCCTGCTATCATGATCGGCTCCTGTTTTGAAGCGCCTACCACCCCATTTGGCTTTGACGAGCTGTCCATAGCCGGTGGCCTGCGCAGGAAACCAGTAGAACTGGTAAAGTCCCTTACCATCAACCAACATGCTATCGCTAAGGCCGAAATCGTGATCGAAGGTGAAATTCTGCCAAACGTAAGAGTGGTAGAAGATCAGAACACCAACACAGGCCATGCTATGCCTGAATTCCCCGGTTATAACGGGCCTGCGAACCAATCCCTGCCCCTGATCAGGGTGACTGCCATTACTACCCGTAAAAACCCTATTTTACAGACACTGATCGGTCCCGGAGAAGAACATACCAGCCTGGCAGGTATTCCAACAGAAGCAAGCATTTACAACGCTGTAGAAGCTGCGCTGCCTGGCCTGCTGAAAAACGTATATGCACACACCGCCGGTGGTGGTAAATTTATGAGCATTCTGCAAATTCAGAAAACCAAACCTACTGACCAGGGGCGTGAAAGACAAGCTGCGCTGGTTGCCTTTGCGGCTTATTATGAGCTGAAACAGGTGATCCTGGTGGATGAAGATGTAGACATCTTCGACAGCAATGATGTATTCTGGGCCATGACTACCCGCTACCAGGGCGATATCAGCACCATCTTTATTCCCGGTGTTCGCTGTCACCCGCTGGATCCATCACAGGACCCATCATTCGATCCTAAAATTTTAGGCAAGGGTATTTCTACCAAAACTATCTTTGACTGCACTGTTCCATGGAACCAGAAAGAAAGATTCAAACGTGCACAGTTCAAAGAAATTGACGCAACGCCTTATTTACCTGAGTGGTTTAAATAAACGGATGAAAAAAACCGGGCTGGCCGAAGGCACTCCTTTGGCCAGCTCACTAAAAAAAAAACATATGCTAACCGGACCAATTATAAATTCCGTCGCTACATTAACTGGCTCCATCCTCGGCGCTACTATGGGCAACAAGATTCCCGAACGCCTCCGTATTGCACTTCCCCTTACATTTGGTGCAGCTTCTATGGCCCTGGGTATCAACTCAGTGGTGAAGGTGAGCATGCTGCCACCGGTAATCCTGGCACTGCTGGTGGGTAGTGCGCTGGGTGAACTGCTCAAAATTGAAAAGGGGATTGAGTGGGCGGCTATCCGTGTCAACGGGCCTATTCAGAAAATATTCCCGGGAAGAAAAGCCGATGAAGATCCGCAGGCTTTCCTGCAGAACTTTGTGAGCGTACTGGTACTCTTCAGTGCAAGTGGTACAGGTATCTTTGGGGCATTGAACGAAGGTATCACACATGATCCTACTGTGCTGGTATCCAAAGCTATGCTGGACTTCTTTACATCCGCTATCTTCGCTACTTTTCTGGGCTTTATAGTGGCCACCACGGTCATTCCGCAATTCATTATTCTCAGCGGACTGTATTTGCTGGCCGGAGTGATCCTGCCTTTGACCACACCCCAGCTGGTTGCCGACTTCTCTGCCTGTGGCGGTATTATCATGTTCGTAACAGGTTTCAGAATCTGCGGTATCAAAAAATTCCCTATAGCTAATATGTTGCCCGCGTTATTGCTGGTAATGATATTCTCACATTATTGGAGGTTACTCTTCCATTAGTTTAATTATTCCCGCCCCTGCAGGGGCGGGAATTTATAATATACCATCATGAAAAAAAGGATTATAATAGGCATCAGTGGCGCCACCGGCCTGCAATATGGTATTCGTGCACTGCAACTGCTGCAGGAACAGGATGTGGAAACACACCTGGTAGTGAGCAAAGCGTCGGAACTGGTAAGAACCTACGAAACTGATATCAAACATGAAGAGTTGCTATCCCTGGCCGATGTGATCTATCCTACTGCCGATGTAGGAGCCGCTATTGCAAGTGGCTCATTCAAAACCTTAGGAATGCTCATTGCGCCCTGCTCTGTAAAAACCATGTCTGAGATCGCCACCGGTATTACCAGCTCCCTCTTATCCAGGGCGGCAGACGTGGTGCTGAAAGAAAGAAGAAGACTGGTCTTGTTATTCAGGGAAACACCTTTACATCTGGGCCACCTGCGAAGCATGACCCAGATCACAGAAATGGGCGGAATCATTATGCCTCCTGTGCCGGCCTTCTATCTGCGACCGCAGTCGGTCGATGAAATTGTAACCCATACAGTAGCAAGAGCACTGGACCTCTTTGGATTTGATATTGATGTACCCAGATGGAACCATGATCATAAAGCACAACTTTCTTAAATTTGCTGCATCAACAAAAATGCAGGACTTATGTCGAAATTGAACCTTCTTGTGCTGGGGATTTTCCTGGCAGCGTGCAATAACGGGCAAACTACTAAAACTACCACCGATAGTGTTGCGACTTCTCCGGCAGTACCTGAACTGGAACAGGTATTCGCAGATTCCGCTTACCAGCTTACAGGTGTAGCGGTTGCCAAAGATGGCCGCTTATTTACCAATTATCCTTATTGGGGCGACAAACACGGGTACTCCGTGGTGGAAGTGGTGAATGGTAAACCAGTTCCTTACCCGGATAGTGCCTGGAATAGTTTTCATAAGGGGGAAGATGGACAGAACAAATTTGTATGTGTACAGTCGGTAGTGGCAGATGACCAGGGATTTTTGTGGGTGGTGGATGCTGCCGGAATTGGCTTAGGACCGGTGTACCAGGGTGCCAACAAACTGTTGAAAATAAATCTGGCTACAAACCAGGTAGACAAAATCTATCATTTCCCCGAAACCGTGGCCGGTAAGGATAGTTATCTGAACGACATCAGGATTGACAATGAGCACGGGTTTGCATATATGACTACATCTACCAATGGTGGAATTGTAGTGCTGAATATTAAAACAGGAGAATCCAGGCTGGTACTGCATGATCACTATTCTGTTCAATCTGACAAGGCGTATCATTTTGAACTGAATGGCAGGCAGATGACGGTCAATTCAGATGGTATAGCCCTCACGGCCGATCAGCAATGGTTATACTACAAGCCGCTCACGGATGATAAACTGTACCGGATCAATACCAGTCTGCTGCGGAACTTCAAGACGTCTATGAAAACCCTGCAGGACAGTGTAAAAGACCTGGGCAGGTTTGTAACGACAGATGGGATGATTTGTGACACCGCCGGTAATCTTTACCTGGGCGACCTGGAGAAGAGTGCAATTGTGAAGATCACGCCTGATTTGCAGATGCATTATATCGCGCAGGATAAAAAGCAGTTATTATGGCCGGATAGTTATAGTATTTCTGCAGATGGGTACTTATATATATCCTGTTCCCAGATCACGTATTCTCCGGTATTACCCTATAAAATATTCAGGTTGAAACTATAAAATGGGGGGCATCATTTATGATGCGCCCCCCTTTTTAAGGTTTTACCGGAAGCACAAACCATCCCCACCACATTAAAAATGCAATCTGAACTCTACGTTCATAGCAGGCCCTGTTTTATTATCCCACACTTTTGACCCTGGAACAGCATTCCCGTTTGTGTCATAGATGGTCGTACTCTGCTGTAACACCGCTACCAGCAGCTGCACACCGAACTCCGCTTTCTGCGGAATGACCTCAAAGAAAGGGCCTATCCCGCCAATCTCGCAAAAAGCATGACCTTTCACTTTTACATACTGCTCCGGGCTGGCACTCACCATACTCTTCACACTTACTGGTCCCCAGGTAGTACATATTATCGGCTCCAGGAAGAAGTTCCTGGAAATGGGGATGTGGTAATTGACAAGAGGTCCCACCAGGAGACTGATCCCCCGCGTATAGACACCTTTGTCTTTCTTGTCTACAAGACTAAAACCTCCGGTCACGGTTATCCCGACAGACAACTTATCTGCTACAAAATATCCGCCTTTGGCAGAAAGATTGGCAGCTGTACCAATATATTGCCCCATAGGAGCTACAGAACCCTGTATACCCAGGCCACCTCCCAGCCAGTAATCCCCCTTTTTTATCTTGAGGGTGTAGGACTGTGCGGAGCAGGTCAGAAAAGGGAATAAGGAAAGAAGGGCTACTAGTACCCCGAATGTAAAAGGCACTGGTTGTGGTTTGTTTTTCATCTAGTTGTTTGTTGTATGTATAGAATTGGAATCACATGCACTGCGTCCTTTTGGTTGAGCTTTTGATGTTGAGGCTAAAGCAAATGTAATAACTTCTACAATAAGGCTCAAAAAAAAGCCTTTTTTCAATTTACCGCGATCGGTTGCAAAGGCCAAAAAGAAAAAGGCCGGAATCACTTCCGACCTTTTTTATATTTTTCAACGCATCTACGAAAGCTTTTCCTTAAAAAACTCAATTGTCCGCTTCCACGCCAACTCCGCCGCAGCCTTATCATACCTCGGCGTCGTATCATTATGGAACCCATGATTCACCCCCGGGTACATATAGGCCGTATACTCCTTCTTCTCTTCTTTCAGCGCCGCCTCATAAGCCGGCCAGCCTTCATTCACATGTGTATCCAACTCACCAAAATGCAATAAAAGCGGCGCTTTAATCTGCGCTACCTGCTCCCGCGAAGGCTGTGCACCATAAAAAGGCACTGCTGCCGCCAGATCCGGCAATTTCACCGCCATCATATTGGCAATCCATCCACCAAAGCAGAATCCTACCACCCCTACTTTGCCATTACAATCCTTATTGCCCTTTAAATATTCAAAAGCCGCAATAAAATCTTCCAGCATTTCATTCTTATCTCTCTTCGCCTGCAGCTCCCGACCTTTATCGTCAGACCCCGGATATCCACCCAATGGGGTCAATGCATCCGGTGCAATGGTAATAAACCCTGCCAATGCTGCACTCCTTGCCACATCTTCAATATAAGGATTCAGGCCCCTGTTCTCATGCACAACTACAATTCCACCCAATGGTTTTTTCGCATCAGCGGGTTTTGACAGGAGCGCTTTGATACTGCCTCCACCTTTAGGCGAATTGTAAGTAATATACTCCGTTTTCAGGCGGGGATCATCTGGTTTTACCTGCACATTATCCTGGTAGTTCGGCATCAGGAAACTCATCAATGCCGGCACTGTAAGGCTCCCTACTGCATATATCGAAAGCTTGTCAATAAAGTCCCGCCTGCTCAGGCGATTATGGGCATAATCGTCATACAGGTCAAAGACTTCCTGTTTAATATCTTCTTTCTTGATGTTATTGCTCATATGGATGAAGGTTTATCCTTAAAATTAAGATATTCCACGGTGTTTTTCCAGGTTGCGTTCTATTCTCCTGTCGGGTATGAACCAGATAATAGCAATCAGTACATAAAAAAAGATGCTGATAGCTGGATAGTACCATGCTACCGAGATACCTGCCACGTACAGGGCAATGGAAAGATAGGTTTTGTAATCGCTTTTATAGGCTTGTTTGAGGCGGGAGTTTGTACCCTCATGTTTGATAATAATAACCGTCAGTAATTTCCAGGAGGCACCGCACATGAAAAGAATGAAACCGTAGAAGGCAACAGGGAGGGAGGCAAAGTGATTCTCGTCTATCCAGCCGGTGGCAAAGGGGAGGAGGGATATCCAGAAGAGCAGGTGGAGGTTGCCCCACAGGATAGCGCCATTTACTTCTTTGACAATGTGGAACAGGTGATGGTGATTATTCCAGTAGATACCTACATAGATAAAACTGAAGAGGTAAGAGAGTGCAACGGGGATGAGGGGTTTTATGGCAGAGATGTCTGTGCCGTGGGGGATTTTGATTTCCAGTACCATGATGGTGATGATGATGGCAAGGACGCCGTCACTGAATGCTTCAAGCCTGCTTTTGTTCATTGTGTAAATTTAATTTAAAGATATTTATTTCCCCCATGCAGCTTTGGCCAGGTTGATTTATAATATATGCACCCAGGTTAAACCATGCCACGCACTCATTCAATACATATGCATCGGCACTACTGCCGCCAGTTTAAATTTCCCCTCATCTTCAAATAGGGCATTATCCTGTTCATTGGTTCTCATGCGGGCAAGTTACTATATTTGTAGCTATGGATTGGAAAGGTCGTTTTGAAACGCAATCCTTCAGGGAAGGAGATCTCCTATTTGCCCCCGGCGGTATTTGCAGGCACCTGTATTTTATTAACCAGGGCATAGTGCGCATTATGTCTACTTCTGACAAGGGAGATGATATCACCCACTATTTTCTGAAGGAGAATTATTTCTGTACAATACTGGGCAGTTTTTTTGAGCAGGTACCTGCGCTGGAAGGCATACAGGCGGCTACAGATGTGGAGGTATCAGTGATTGGAAAGGATGCATTTAACCAGTTGGTCAAAGAAGATGAGGAATTCAAAAAGATGTTTGACCTGCAAACCACCCAGGGATTATTACAAAAGATCCGTTTCAAAAATATGCTGCATGGCCACGATGCCACTACCCGCTACCGTTTATTTCTTGAAAAGCTCCCTGATATTGCAGCCCGGGTACCATTAGGGTACATTGCATCTTACCTGGGTATTACCCAGCAATCCCTTAGCCGGATTCGTAAGAATTTACCAAATGGTAAATAGATTGGAAATGATGCGGGGTAGTTTTACATCATGGAAAATTTAACAAACAAAAAGGTGCTCATCCTGGGCGGAAGCACCGGATTAGGACTGGCTACCGCAAAAGCCGCTGCCGCAGAAGGCGCTGTCATTACAATCGTATCTAAAAATCAAAAAAGACTGGAAGCAGCCGCGCAGCAGCTGCCACCGCAAACCACTCTTTTTGCAACAGACCTCAGCGACGAAAAATCAATTCAGTCGTTTTTCGCATCCTTTGGCAACTTCGATCACCTGGTCTACACCGCCGGTGAAAATCTCTCATTGTCCGTTATCAAAGACATGGACCTCAGCGCCAGCCGCCGGTATTTTGATATCCGGTACTGGGGTGCTGTCGCCGCTGTAAAATATGGCGCTCCCCATATCAACCCCGGAGGGTCCATTACCCTGACCAGCGGAATTGCTGCTATTAAGCCCAATATCAGCTGGAGCATAGGCAGTAGTATCTGTGCAGCTATGGAAGGTTTTACCCGCGTAATGGCCTTAGAATTGGCCCCTGTGAGGGTAAATATCGTATCTCCCGGTTTGGTGCGGTCAAATCTGTGGGATAGCCTGGATGCTGCAGCAAGAGAACAACTGTTTGACAACCTTGCACAGGCATTGCCCCTGAAACGGATAGGCGAGCCGGAAGACATTGCCCGGACTTACCTCTACCTCATGAAACAACCCTACAGCACAGGACAAAGGGTAATCGTCGATGGCGGAAACATGCTGATATAAATAAATCTGATGGCGCCTGCTTCAATGGGTTGTTGCAGGTCAATGATTCTACATGCACAGCATTCCGGGTAGCTACCGAGGCGATAATAGAATTCTTCTTTATTGCGGCAAATCTTTTGTATAACAGTCAGAAATGTACTGTTATGAAAATATCATTGTTGCTGCTGTGGTTGCCCCTTTATAATTATGCGCAGCAATTGCCGCCCCCACATGCTACAAAATCTGTTACCAAATACAGTAAGGTACAGGGCTGGGCAGAAAATGAGCGGCCAATAGCACCGGCAGGCTTTACCGTGAGCTTATTTGCTGCTGACCTCCAAAATCCCCGCTGGATGTATGAACTACCCAATGGAGACCTGCTGGTGGCGGAATCCAACAGCCACTACGGGTTCTTCAAAAAAATAGGTGCGGCTATTGTGGGCGCCACCCATTCCAACAGCGTAAAGAAAAGCGCGAACCGCATCACCCTGCTCCGGGATGCAGATAATGATGGTGTACCTGAAACAAGAACCACCTTCCTCTCCGGTCTGCATCAGCCATTCGGTATGCTCCTGGTTGGTGATCAGCTCTATGTGGCAAATACGGACGCTATATGGCGGTTTCCCTACAAAGAGGGGGCCACAGCTATCACAGCTGCTGGTGTAAAAATCGCTGATCTGCCTGCCGGGAAAGCAAATCGTCACTGGACAAGGAACCTGCTGGTGAACCCGGCACATACTAAACTCTATGTAGCAGTTGGATCGGGTGATGATCATGGAGAGAAAGGAATTGAGAAAGAACAATTGCGCGCGGCCATATTGGAAATGAATATGGATGGAAGTGGATTACAGTTATATGCTTCCGGTATCAGGAACCCTGTCACCATCGCATGGGCGCCTGGTACAGATGATATGTGGGCGGTAGTGAATGAAAGAGATGAATTGGGCAATGACCTGGTACCTGATTATTTTACCCATGTAAAACGGGGTGGTTTTTATGGCTGGCCATATAGTTATTTCGGACAGCATATCGACCCACGTGTACCTGCTGCACCACCGGGATTGGTGGAAAAAGCCATTGTGCCTGATCTTCCATTGCCTGCGCATAGTGCGAACCTGGGATTGGTTTTTTATACCGCAAAAAGTTTTCCTGACAAATATCGGAACGGTGCTTTTATTACCCAGCATGGCTCATGGAACAGGAAGCCCATATCCGGTTATAAGGTAATCTTTATCCCCTTTAAAAATGGAAAACCTGCAGGATCGGGAGAAGACTTCCTCACCGGGTTTGTAAAAGACAGTGTAGCTGGTACGGTGCGTGGAAGGCCGGTAGGCATTACCATGAGTCGCAACGGCGACCTGTTTATTACCGATGATAAAGAAAACAGGGTATGGAAAGTGAAAGCCAATTAGCTCTTTTACGAGGGCGGTGAAAAAGGGTTTACAGATTATCCAACTGCTGGTGGAGTTGGTATGATTGCCCAATAATAAGATATTTACTTATATTTGCCCCCATGAAGTTCCTGCTGGTTTTCATACTATCCCTCATCGTTCTCGGTGAAACCATCACACCTTGTTGTGTATGGGATAGTTGTGCGCAGGAAACCACCACCACCAACAACTCAAAAAAGGACAAAGGTGAATGCTCCCCATTCACCGCCTCCTGCTCCTCCTGCACAGCCGGCGTAATCCTTGCCCGGGCTACTACCCCTGAATTTTCTATTGCCATTCCACCCGTTAAGCATATCTCTGCTTACCAGTCTATGCGGGCATCTCCATACACCCGTTCCTTATTACAACCTCCCCGGTTAGGGTAATTGCATCCCACAATTACAAAATTTTATGCTGCATGGCGCCCTGCCATGAGACAAACTATTTATTATGTTAGATAAAGTCATCAGGTTTAGTATAAACAATAAACTGGTGATTGGATGCCTCACGGCCATACTCATCGTATGGGGTGTGTGGAGCGCCCTGCGCTTACCCATCGATGCCGTGCCGGACATTACCAATAACCAGGTTCAGATTATTACCAACGCACCTACACTCGCCACCCAGGAGGTAGAGCAATTTGTAACTTATCCCGTTGAACAAAGCATTGCCAACCTGCCGGACCTGGTAGAAATCCGTTCTGTATCAAGGTTCGGTCTATCTGTAATCACCGCTGTATTCGACGATAAGGTAGATGTATATTTTGCCCGGCAACTCATCAATGAACGATTAACGGAAGTAAGAACACGCATACCCGAAGGAGTATCTATGCCGGAGCTGGCGCCGGTGAGCACCGGCCTGGGGCAGATTTATGAATATGTATTACGCCCTAAAAAAGGCAGTGAACATAAATACAATGCTGCCGACCTGCGATCTATGCAGGACTGGATTGTAACCCGCCAACTCTACGGCACACCGGGCATTGCAGAGGTGAATAGCTTCGGCGGCATGCTCAAACAATATGAAGTAGCTGTAGATCCTGACCGCCTAAAGGCCATGAATGTAAGTATCCCGGAAATCTTTACCGCCCTGCAGCAGAACAACCAGAATACTGGCGGTGCTTATATTGATAAGAAGCCCAATGCTTATTTTATCAGGGGTATTGGTTTGGTAACTTCACTGGAAGACATCGGCAATATTGTAATTAAGAACCCCGCTGGCATACCTGTCTACATGAAAGATGTAGCCAATGTGAGATTTGGAAGCGCTGTCCGCTATGGAGCCATGACGCTGAATGGAGAAGAGGAAGTAGTTGGAGGTATCATCATGATGCTAAAAGGGGCCAATAGTGCAGAAGTGGTGAAGCGGGTGAAAGCAAGGATGGAGCAGATTAAAACCGCCCTCCCTGATGATGTGGTGATAGCACCCTACCTGGATCGTACCAGTCTCGTAAACCGTGCTATCAGCACTGTAGAACGAAACCTGGTAGAAGGGGCACTGATTGTCATCTTTGTACTGGTATTATTTTTAGGAAATATACGCGCAGGCATCATTGTGGCATCCGCCATTCCATTGTCTATGCTCTTTGCGTTGGGATTGATGAATGTATTCCATGTATCGGCAAATTTATTGAGCCTGGGAGCAATCGACTTTGGTTTGATTGTGGATGGTTCTGTGATCATTGTAGAAGCGACCCTGCACCACCTGGCAGGGCGCACCACCAGGCAAAAACTGACACAGGCAGAGATGGACGAAGAGGTATTTGTTGCTGCTTCAAAGATCAGGAATAGCGCGGCTTTTGGAGAGATTATTATCCTGGTCGTATATATACCTATCCTCACATTGGTAGGCATTGAAGGAAAGATGTTCCGGCCCATGGCACAGACGGTAGGCTTTGCGATATTAGGTGCTTTACTGCTGTCACTGACTTACATCCCGATGATGTCTGCTTTGTTTTTGCCAAAGCAGATCGCGCAGAAAGTCACCTTTGCCGATAAGATGATTGCATACTTCCAGCGCATTTATAGTAAGGCATTGGACCAGGCTATCCGGTTTAAGTATGTGGTGGTGGGCGTGGCAGTGTTGCTGACAATAATGGCGGTGATATTATTTGCCAGAATGGGGGGGGAGTTCATCCCGCAACTGCAGGAAGGAGACTATGCCTTCCATTGCATCCTTCCACCGGGGTCTTCCC
Source organism: Chitinophaga sp. (assembly GCF_039596135.1). Lineage (GTDB taxonomy): Bacteria > Bacteroidota > Bacteroidia > Chitinophagales > Chitinophagaceae > Chitinophaga. The sequence goes on along the minus strand of NZ_JBCNKH010000035.1, from coordinate 31,679 downwards.
TGAGCCAGAGTATTGAGACCTCTATGCAGGCATCCCGGATATTGAAAACGTTTCCCGAGGTAAAGGAGGTAATTGGTCGTACCGGAAGTGCGGAGATCCCTACCGATCCCATGCCGCCAGAGGCGACAGACCTGATCGTGGTGCTGAAAGAAAAGTCAGCATGGACGACCACGAAAGATTATAGTCAGCTGGCACACCTCATGGAAGAAAAACTGGCCCGCATACCGGGTGTGTTTTTTGAAGCCAACCAACCTATTCAAATGCGTTTTAATGAGCTGATGACGGGCATCCGGCAGGATGTGGCGGTGAAGATATTCGGTGAAAATATAGATACACTCGCATCCATTGCACCCAAAGTAGCAGGTGTGATACAAACTGTGAAAGGTGTATCCACTCCGCAGATAGAGCAGACTACCGGTTTGCCGCAGATCACTATTGAATACGACAGGATCCGTATTGCCAATTATGGATTAAACATTGCTGCTGTCAACAAGGTAGTCAGTGCTGCATTTGCAGGAGAAGTAGCCGGGGCTGTATTTGAAAATGAGAGAAAGTTTGACCTGGTGGTAAGACTGGATAGTGCACACAGAAATAGTATTGATGATGTAGCTAATCTCTTTATTCCATTACCCAATGGCAACCAGATTTTGTTAAGCCAGGTAGCGAATGTAGCCTTCAAAGATGGTCCGGCGCAGATAAGCAGGGAAGCAGCCAGACGCAGGATCGTGATTGGCTTTAACGTGATAGGTAGAGATGTGGAATCTGTAGTGGAAGAGATCAGGGACAAGCTCGCAAAATATCAGTTGCCGGCAGGCTATTACTTTACCTATGGCGGTACTTTTGAAAATCTGCAGCAGGCTTCGGCCCGGTTGCGGATAGCTGTACCGGCGGCATTGCTGTTGATATTTGTATTGCTCTACTTTACGTTTCATTCCTTTAAGCAGGCAGGACTGATCTTTACAGCCATTCCTATGTCTGCTATTGGGGGTGTACTGGCTTTGTTGCTGCGGGGAATGCCATTTTCTATTTCAGCAGGTGTAGGATTCATTGCCTTGTTTGGCGTAGCAGTATTGAATGGGATCGTATTAATCGGCACGTTTAATCAACTGGAAAAAGAAGGGGTCACGAATGTATTGACCCGGATAAGGCGGGGAACAATGGAGCGATTACGACCTGTGTTGATGACGGCTACCGTAGCATCCTTAGGTTTCCTGCCCATGGCATTGTCATCGGGGGCAGGTGCTGAAGTTCAAAAGCCACTGGCCACGGTGGTGATTGGTGGCCTGCTCTCTGCCACCATATTAACACTGATTGTATTGCCCCTGTTATATATGATCAGTGTGAATAAAAAGGTGCTGACATTGCTGGTATTAACAGGTAGTACATTTTCTGTAAAAGCACAGTCACGTATCAGCCTGAATGAGGCTTATGATAAGGCATTGCAGCAAAACCTGCAGATCAGGTCTGCCGACTTACAATTGCAAAAGAGCCGTGCGCTGAGTGGAACAGCTGCTACCATTCCAAACACCGGCATCTTTGCAGAAAATGAAGACCTCAGACCTACAGATTCAAAAGGAATTCTGAAAATAGGACTTTCCCAAACACTTGACTGGCCCGGGCTGTATAAAGCCAAAAAGCAATTGCTGAGTGAGCAATCCAAATCGGCAACATATAATCGTGCCATTAAAATACTGGAAATAAAAAGAGAAGTACAGAGTACCTGGTATTCCCTCTGGTATTATCAGCGCAGGCAGGCACTGTGGACAAGGCTGGATAGTATTTATACTTCTTTGTCCGGCGCCGCTGTACTAAGAGTAAAGACCGGTGAAAGCGCTGGCCTGGATAGCATTGCAGCGATTGCAAAAGCAAAGGAAACCACGGTACAGTTACAGCTCATAGATCGTGATCTGAAAGTGCAGCAGGCGTTGTTGAAGAAATTGCTGAATACGGATACCGTTTATCTGGCAAAGGGCTCCAACATTGAAAAGGTGGCGGTCAACTATGCAGATAGCCTGGCAGCATCCCATCCTTTTATTCAGCAACAGGAACAGAATATTGCGATTGCCAATGCAGAGATCAGGGTAGCGCGGCAAACACGTATGCCTGATTTTCAGGGACGTTTTTTCTCACAACGATTGTATGGCCTGCGTGATCCTTATACGGGATTTTCATTCACAGTAGGTGTTCCTTTGTTTGGCAGAGGTGCTTATCATAATAGTATCAAAGCTGCACAGGTAGAAAAGCAATATCAACAGTCATTGCTGGATTACCAGCAGCAGGCATTGCAAACAGAGCGGCAGCAGGATGTACAGCAATTGCAAAAAAATAAGGAACTATTGGACTATTATGAATCTACAGGTTTACAACAGGCAGAACTGATCATCAAAGCCGCCAACCTCGGTTACCGGGCAGGAGAGATCAGTTTTGCAGAGTTATCGCAATTCCTGGCACAGGCTATCGATATACAACGTAATTACCTGGATGTGTTGAATCAATACAACCAGTCTGCTATTCAATTAAACTTCTATTTAAACAGGTAAAATGAAGAAATTATTTTTCGGAATCATATTGATATTATCTGCTTGTATGCAACGGAAAGAAGAGCATGCGGTGGAGGCTGCACCGGAAACAGCAGAAAATGTGGCTTTCATCACACTGGAACAAATGAAAGCTGTGGGGATTGAGTTGGATACGGTGAGCCGGAAAAGCCTGGTAGATGCTATCAAGTCGAACGGGATGCTCACTGTGCCTAATCAGAACAAAGCATTGGTAACCGCGCTGACCAGTGGAATAGTAAAATCATTGACCGTGTTGCCCGGCGATTATGTAAAGCAAGGAGAGGTAATTGCTACACTGGTAAATCCTGAACTCACAAAGATTCAACAGGAATTGCAAATGACTGTGGCCCAATTGAACCTGGCAAAAATAGAGCAGCAAAGGCAGCAGGAATTGGTAGCCGGTAATGCAGCGCCATTGAAGAACCTGCAAAGGGTAGAGACAGAATTGGCTACCCTCACTGCTACCAGGAATGCCCTGCAGCAGCAACTGGCTACATTAGGTATTTCTCCAATAGCGGTAGCTGGCGGAAAGATCAGTACCACTATACCAATTACGGCGCCTATCAGTGGTACGATCAGCAATGTCACGGCAGAGATTGGGGCGAATGTAGATGCGGCTACGCCGGTGGCGCAGATTGTGAATAATTCTGAATTGCACCTGGACCTGTTTGTGTATGAGAAGGACCTGCCTAAATTGAAACCGCAGCAGGCCATCACTTTTACGTTGACGAACAATCCGGGTAAGACCTATGAAGCAGCAATATTTTCAATAGGCACTGCATTTGAAAATGATACAAAAACGATACCCGTGCATGCTGTGGTAAACGGAGATAAAGCAGGTTTGATAGAAGGGATGAATGTAACAGCAGTAGTAAGTACGGGAGCAGTAAAAGGTCCGGCGGTACCTGCTGCAGCGATAGTCAACCATGCAGGGCAGGATTATGTATTTGTTTTGATGAAGGCAACAAAGGATGGATATGAGTTTGAAAAGTGGCCGGTGGCGAAGGGGGTTACTGACGTGGGGTATTCAGCTATTACAGCAGTGAAGGAGTTGCCGGCAGGTGCAAGGGTAGTATCGAAGGGGGCGTTTTTTGTGCTGGCGAAGTTGACGAATAAGGGGGAGGAATAGGGAGCTGCTATAATAGGGTAAGGAATAACTTGTCAATTGATAATACAGGTTATCGTTCCTTACCCTAATTTTGCATGAATGGAACCACTCATTACGTACCTGCTCCAATTTGGGTACCTGACTGAACAACAGATCGCAAGTATCAAAAGTAAAGCACAGTGGAAAAAGCTCCCCAAAGGAGCCAGTTTCTCCGAAGCCGGCAAGGTATCCGGTGAAATAGGTTATGTGACCGAAGGGGTGTGCCGTATCTGTTATTATAACAAAGCCGGAGAAGGGTTTACCCGTTATTTCGTATATGAAGACCGTTTTGCTGCAGACTTCAGCAGTTTCCGCGACGAGTTGCCGGCATCAGAATATATTGAAGCGGTGACAGATTGTACATTGCTGGTGTTTTCAAAAGCCGATTTCGACTATCTCGATAAAGCTGTTCCTGGCTGGAAAGATATCTTTGCCAGGATCACAGCTTCTGTACTGGAAAGCAAGATGAAAGCCGCCAGTAATATGCTGGTGCAGGATGCACAGTCCCGCTATTTACATTTTATAGAATACTACCCGGGATTAGCCAACAGGGTACCACAGGCTATGCTGGCCTCCTACCTGGGTATTACACCTTCGTCGTTAAGCCGTATCAGAAAATCCCTCATGTAATCATGACCGTCAGCACCAGTTTTAGATGGATCACAGCTGTAACCAGCCTTGCTTTTGTAGTTGCACAATTAGATGTTTCCATTGTCAATATCGCCTTACCCGAAATAGCTAAGACATTCAACGCAGATATGAGTATGCTGCAATGGGTAATAGATGCCTATGCACTGGCCTTTGCCGTACTAATGTTATCAGCAGGGAACCTGAGTGATTTGTTTGGGGCAAAGCATGTATTTCAGTGGGGGATGCTCATATTTGGTGTTGCTTCTGTTGGTTGTGGTTTTGCAGGTACAGCAGGAATGCTGATTGTATGGCGGGTGGTGCAGGGAATTGGCGCGGCTACCATGATTCCCAGTTCACTGGCTATCCTGAACCAGCGCTTTGCCCATATGCCTGCTATTCGTGCAAGGGCAGTAGGCTTGTGGACGGCAGCAGGGAGTGCGGCGATTGCTGCGGGGCCTATTGTGGGAGGTGTCATTATATCGGTGAGCAACTGGCGCTATATCTTTTTTGTAAATGCGCCCTTGTGTATAGCGGGGATGCTGCTGACTATAAAATTGCCGGAAAATGAATTGGCGGCAGTGAAAAAGAAAATAGATTTCCCGGGTACCATTGCCTGGATGATTGCTATTACTACCCTCATTGGCGCCATCATTGAAGGCCCCAAACTGGGTATTACGCATCCGTTGATTTACGGAGGATGTATGTTGAGTGTAGTAGCGTTGATTGTGTTTATTGTACTGGAAAAGAAAGGCAGTCATCCGATGTTGCCATTGTACCTTTTTCATTCAGCGTCATTCAATGTGTTGTTATTGCTGGGGGCTTTATTGAATGGGTTTTATTATGGAACGGTGTTTATATTAAGTTTGTACCTGCAAAATGTATTGCATTATACATCTTTCACTGCAGGGTTTGCATTTTTGCCACTGACGATTGGTTTTGTTATTTCCAATTTAGTGAGCGGGTGGGTGATCAACAGGTATGGTATTCGTAAGCCTATTCTCGTAGGATTGGGGATGTTCGCCCTGGGGTTTGCAGGTTTGCTGGTTGCGGGGAAGGATACGCCTTACTGGCAGTTGTTCCTGCCTTTCCTGGTTATCCCGATGGGAATGGGACTGGCGGTGCCTTCTATGACTACGGGTATCTTGTCTGGTGTAGACAAGCAATTGTCAGGAACGGCATCTGCAGCCCTGAATACGGTACGGCAGGCAGCGGGTGCTACAGGTGTGGCGATTTTGGGTGCAGCTGCTGCGGGCGGGGGGATGGCCATTCTGCATGCGATATCACTGAGTGTATATGTGGCGGTGGTATGTACTTTTATTTTGATGATATTGATTTATATGAAGCTGAGCGCGCGGCATTAGATATGGCCGGCCGCAGGCCCCGGTGGGAAAAGATAAAAGCAGCGAAGCTGCCACAGTATCTTTTTGTGGGCGTTTGCAATAATATTCCTATCTTGGTTATCAAAGACACGCGTGTAGGGACACACGCCAATAACCTGATTAAACCATTTTGTTATACCGTCATGAAATCGACAATCCTTGTACCATTATTCGTATTGTTAGTCGCCGGTGCCCAGGCCCAACAATGTAATTGTAAGACCAGTTTTGAATGGGTAAAGAAAACATTTGAAGAGAATGATGCCGGCTATGCCCATATTGTTAAGTTAAAAGGGCCGGAGGCGTACAAGCTGCATAACCAGTTAATAGCAGAAAAGGTGCAGCACATCACAGATGTTGACAGTTGCATCGGCAAGTTACAGGACTGGGTACGTTTTTTCAGAACAGATCATTTCCGGTTTACGAAAACAGCGGAAACCGCACCGCAAGCAGGTTTTAAAGTAATTCATGATAACAGGTTCTCCCCGGAACAGTTTAAACAATACCTGAAGCAATCTGCTGATAGCATAGAAGGTATTTGGGAATCTCCCGGCTATACCATTGCTGTTCAAAAACAAAACAATGGCTATAGGGGAATCGTCATGGCGGCTACTGTGGCCAACTGGAAACCGGGAGATGTAAAATTCGACGTAGCTGCTGATTTTAAAACGGCTACCCGCTATAATCAATCCACAGCGATAGTAGTGAAGAAAATTCAATTCTTTGGTAAAGGGAAAAGCATCCTGCAACTGGACAACTTCTTCCTGAAACGCAGTACCGCCGATGCTGCAGCCAACGAATACTATCGCTTAAAAACAAGTCCGCTGCCATTTGGTTATAAGAGAGACAGTAATACCGTATATGTGCACATCAATTCATTCAATTATGAAAACAAAGTCGCGATTGACAGTGTATTGAAAAGTCTGCATACCGTTATTACATCCACCCCTAATCTCATCATTGACCTGAGAGATTGCCAGGGGGGTACGGATGAAAGTTTTAGCAACCTGGTGCCATATATTTATACCAACCCTATTCGCAGTGTAATGGCGGAGTTCTATTCCACCCCCAGGAATAACCAGATGTGGAAAGATGTAGCCAACAGGGAGGGACTGGACCCGGAAGAAAAGAAAACCTACCAGCAGATAGCTGAATTGATGAACAGCAAACTGGGAGAGTATGTCAATATCTTTGGCAAGGATGTGGAGGTGACAACGAGGGCGAAGGTGCTGCCTTATCCGCAGAGTATTGGTATTATTATTCATGAAAACAATTTCAGCACTACGGAAGAGTTTATCCTGAAAGCGAAGCAAAGTAAGAAGGTAAAGTTTTTTGGGCGGAAGACGGGTGGTGCGTTGGATGTGTCTAATATGGTGGAGGCGAAGGAGCCAGGTGGGAATTTTATTTTTGAATACTGTATTTCCAGGTCTTTGCGTATTCCTGAGTTCCCGGTAGATGATATGGGGTTACATCCTGATTTTTATTTGGACAGGGCTATTCCGGAAACGGAGTGGGTAGATTATACTGCTATGATTTTAAATGCAAAGTAGCTTTATCAGGTATCGGAACTAGTCTCGAAAATAAATGAACCTACTGAGAATTGTTTAAATGATGATCTGTCTTCATCAGGTATCCGAATTAAAAGAAGCTGCTTCATAAATAAATGAGCAGCTTCTTTCTTGTGCCGGGTAGTGGAGCATTTTTGGATCAAATTACGGTGATTAGTAACTAGTTATGAAATGACAACAACGGTAATTATTCGTATCCATTTGTCTATAAAAAATGCTAATGAAATATTCATTCTGGGGTATTCAATTCAATATTTTTTTTCGTTCGATTCTTTCCCTGGCTTCAATTAAAATAGAATGTATTTTTTTCTCCAATTCTTTTTTAGGAGGTAATTCCGTCCAGTATTCAGCTACCATTATACCATCTTTGTGCATTTCCAATAATTCTACTTGTTCACGTCTGCTTTCGGCACATAAAATTAAGCCTATTGGTGAGAGCTCTCCTTCTTTCTTTTCGTACCTATCCAACCACTTCAAATACAATTCCATTTGCCCTTTGTGTTGGGCTTCAAATCTCCCAAGTTTTAGTTCAATGGCCACTAAGCGTCTTAAATTCCTATGGTAGAATAAAAGGTCTAAATGAAAATCTTCCCCGTCAATAATCATTCTTTTCTGACGTTCTATAAAAGCAAATCCTTTCCCTAATTCCAAAATAAACGCTTCCAGTTCACGAAGTATAGCACTTTCCAGGTCTTTTTCCAGATATGTGTCTTGTAATCCTAAGAAGTCCAAAAAATAAGGGTCTTTGAAATTGTTATAAATAGCCGGATGATTGCTGGTATTTTGTGTATTCGCGATATCAGTGCGTTCAAACGTTTTGGTTGAAATTTGTTTTCGTAAATCTCTTATACCTAATGCCTGATCAGCAGCAACACGCGCATAGAATAGTTTAGCCTCCCAATTTTTTAGTGGTAATAATTCCACAAAATGTGACCAGCTCAACTGTTTTGACAATAATGATATAGGCTCAAAGTCTGTAAATTGTTCTGCAAATTGCATCATTCGCCTTAAATTCCTTTCTTCGAAGTTCCTTCCATACTGAGCCTTCAATTGTGTCGACAGTGTCGACACAATTTGTTTTGCATATTCAGCGCGTTTACTTTGGAGAATTTCTTTGTTAATACGGGTACCAATATGCCAGAAAAGTGTTGTAAGTGAACTATTAGCCTGCGCCACTAATTGTTTCTGGCTTTGTTGAATAAGCAGCGAAAGCTCATTTAACAGAGAATTTTCTATTGATTGTATGTTTTTTCTTTAGCCATGTTCTGATTTATTAACTATACTTAGAAGCACTCACACGTTGTTTTGAATAATGGAATTTTATGAAAAATATATAAAGTTAAGCACTTTAATTAACCAAAGCATTAGTGGAAAGGAGATTGTGCCACAATCTGTGGCACAATTATCAAGTTGTTATTTAAGGCTATAATTACAAAGTTAAAGATGTTGCTATTGCTATTACTTATGCAAAATGCTATCCCTATAAAATGAGTAGTCCCGGAGATACACTCTGCTTAGAGAGAATTGTTTTATAGGAATAATAAAGGCCGGTTCCTAAGAACCAGCCCTTATAAATCTTTTTTATTCTTTTTCTCTCAAGGCTTGTTTTTCAGCATAAAATACAGTTTCTTTTAATTTACAGATTATTCAGTAACTCCCTTGCCTGATTCAACTCATAATCCAGCTCCTCCGCCTCATCCTCTGTCAGGATCGCTTCAATCGCACGCTCCAGGTTCCTGCCAGCAGCCTCCTCATCTCCTAAATTAAAAAAATATTCACCCAGTACCACACTGGTCCTGACCACATGTACCTGGTCATTATTCTGCATACTGGTCAGCAGTACCTTTTCCAGCAATAAAAGGGCCTCTTCTTCCCGGCCGGCATCCAGCAAGCGAATGGCTTGGTTAAATTCTAAATTCAGTTCCATAGTACAATGGTACTTAATTTTTATGAAATGAATTGTCCGGCTCCCCCCTCAATATGTCTATCCCAAGGGAATCATCCTTTCCTACCCGCCCCGTTTGCCCCACCTTTGGACCATAAAACAATAACAACATGACTCCTAAAACTGTAAACGCAATCTATTGGACAGGTATAGCTCTCACCTCTTTATGGTTTGGTACCAGTGGTGTTTGTGAACTGACGAACAACCCCCTGGTATGGAATATCACTTTACAATTGGGCTATCCGCCGCATTTTATTTATATACTGGGTGTAGCAAAATTATCCGGTATTGCTGTGCTCCTCATTCCAAATAAACTGAACAGGTTGAAAGAATGGGTATTTGCAGGCATGTTTTTCGATATCATTTTTGCCTTTGGGTCTAAATTAGCGGTGCTGGGGGCGGCGGTTACCGTGGACGCGGTGGTGGCATTTATCATGGTTGGGGTTACATACCTGATGTTCAGAAAACGAATAGAACTCGTAAATAGATGGGCCATTTGAGAATTGGATAAATGGAAACTGAATCCATCAGGTATCCGAATTAAAAAAGGGTTGTATCGTACTGATGATACAACCCTTTTTTTTTACCTTTAAATTATGAAAGCATATATCACAGATAGCCATTTAGGTCAGGAATTGAAAACAGAAAATGGAATCAGTTATGTCAATAACCCAACTGCTCATACGAAGAACTTTGAAATGATCCTGGATGATATAGCAGAGCGGGGGATCCATGAAATTGTATTCGGAGGGGATATCGGATCAGTAGAGATGAATAAATGGTTCTTTGATGTAATTGCGCAGAGAGGGCTTTCATTGTGGATGGTATTAGGAAACCATGACACATTTGCAGAAGTAAGTCAATACTATCGGGAGCCTGCTAACTATATTAAAGAAGATGTCCAGTTCAGGTATATCATCCTGGATACCTCAGATAATAAGATAGATGCCGATCGTTTAAATTGGGTGAAACAGATGCTGAATACAGAAAAAGAAATTATCCTTTTTGTACATCATCCAGTATTAGCGATCGATACGCCTATTGAACAATTAGGTGCTGCACTGAAGGACCGGGATGAGTTGAAAGCGGTGCTGAAAAGCATCGATAAGAAAGTGACCGTTTTTTGTGGTCATTATCATATGATAGATGAAGCGGAAGAAGATAATATTTATCAATATACCACACCAGCCGTCTCTTACCAGATTGGAAAAGAAACGGCTGATGTGGAAATTGATCAGACAGTATATGGATATAGAATTATTAATACAATAGGCGGGGAAATTACTACAGAGTTGGTGTTATTCTTGACACAGCCGTAATCTCACCCGTAGACGGATTTTGCACCATCGCTATGATCTCATAATCCTGTAAATTAAATCCGTCAGGCAAATCAATCGCCTCTTTCCCTTTTACCAGCCGTAGGCTCCGTACAATTTGAATATGCGAAAGCGTACGGCCTTCATTTTCCCCTCTTTTTACCTGGCTGACCGCATGTTTCTGTACAATTGCAATCAATATGTTTTTCTGATTCACCGTTAGTTTACCGCCCCGTATAGTTCCCTGCACATTCAATGTTGTCTTCGCCGGTTTTGACAACGCCGCATTGATAGTTTTATTAACAATAGCTGCATCACTACCTACGCATTCACTCGTGCCATTCATGACCAGTTGTGGTGTATATACCTGGCTGGAAAGGAACCGGCTATACTGGTATTGTCTTTCTGAAAACTGATGACTGCTAAATGGATCTTTCCATCCCAGGCGATCCCAGTAATCTACATGGTATTCCAGTATGTAAACTGGTTTATCAGTTTGTATACTGGCTAATAATTCTTCTGCCGGCGGACAGCTGGAACATCCTTCTGATGTAAATAATTCAAGGACGATAAATCCCTGTGAAGACGCTTTGAATGATAATAACGTCATGGCTGCTAATAAATAAATCTTTTTCATGTGGTAAAATTATTTATCAGACAGTCCAAAGGTAAGTACGAAACCCGCAAAGTGGACATATTCAACCGTCAATATTTCGGGACCGGGAATGCCTGACCCAGGAATCGCTTTGCCTAACTAAATTATTTACTAGACAGTCCAGATACAAGTACGTACCCGCCCGGTGAACATATTCAACCGTCAATATTTCAGGACCAAGAACGCCTGATCCAGGAATGGCTTTGCCTAACTAAATTATTTACTAGACAGTCCAGATACAAGTACGTACTCGCCCGGTGGACATATTCAACCGCCAATATTTCGGGACCGGGAATGTCTGACCCAGGCATCGCTTTACCTAACTAAATTATTTATTAGACAGTCCAGATACAAGTACGTACCCGCCCGGTGAACATATTCAACCGTCAATATTTCGGGATCAGGAATGTCTGACCCAGGAATCGTTTTGCCTGCCTGAAGGCTTTGCTACTGGACTCCTGCAGCTAGTTGTCTCACATTTGTACCTCATTAAAACCTTAACAGATGAAGCTTTTAACAATTGCCGTACTAAGCCTGAGCCTCTTTGGATGTGAAAAGAAAAACACACAACCCTCAGATTACCACCAGACCGCTAAAACAAAATTTATCGAAGCCAATGGCGTAAATTATGCCTATCGTGAGTTGGGAAATCAGTCAGGTACACCCGTGCTAATGATCTCACCACTTGGCAGCAATATGGATGACTGGGACCCTGCTATCACCAATGGCCTCGCTGCAAAATACAAGGTTATCCTATTCGACCTGCCCGGAGAAGGTGCTTCCAGCGGTACTACCCCAAATAATATCGCAGATATGGCGAGCAGTGTCACCACCTTTATTCACGCGCTGGGATTACAAAAGGTAAACATCCTCGGATTTTCTTTAGGTAGTTTTATCACGCAGCAAATTGCATTGACAACACCTGCAGTCATCAATAAGATGATATTGACAGGTACCGGCCCCAAAGGTGCAGTAGGACTTTCGAACCTTCCTTCCCTGTTAGCAGCCGGTGCAAACCTGACAGCGGAAGAGAACTTTTTAAGATTTGGATTTACGACTTCCGAGGCCAGTCTTGCCAAAGGCAAAGCCGCCTGGCAGAGGATTCAGGCCCGAGTACTGGACCGTGATGCTGCTGTGTCTCAGGCCAGTGCCACTGCACAGGTAACGGCGGTATTAGGATGGGCACAACCATATGCCAATGCTGCTGCGGAGTTAAAAACCATTAACCTGCCGGTATTGATCATCCAGGGAAAAGAAGATGTACCAGTGCCTGTAGGGAATGCAGAATTTATGGCAGAGAATATGCCGGATGCACAACTGGTTGTTTACCCGGATGCCGCACATGCTGCCTTGTTCCAGTATCCAACTGAGTTTGTACAGTCGGTGATTACCTTTATTGAGCAGTAAGAACACAAATAAGAAGCGGACGTGAAAAGACAAATGAACCTCCTGAGAATCGCTTAAAACGATAGCTGTCTCCATCAGGTAACCAAATAAAACATTCATGAAAGCGGGAATTCACCAACAGGAATGAAAACCATTTTTAGAAAAAAAAGCTGTTAACTTCTTTTGAAGAGATATGCTCCCAAAAGTGTATAAGCTTTTGGGGGCATATCAAAGTTACCGGCTCTTTCATCCTTATCTCTCCTCCATCCATGTTAAGAAATTATGCGACTTCTCCTTATTAATCAACAGTTTCTCTGGCGTCTCAATCACCAACTTCACATACAACTTTCTCAAAAAATAAGGCTCTACTTCTTTGATCGCTTTAAAGTTCACAAGATATTGCCTGTTCACCCGAAAGAATTGTTTGCCAGACACCATCCCCGCAATCTGATCCAGCGACTGGTTAATAATAAACTGCTCCTTATCAAAACACACGATAATAGTACAGTCATTTTTGATAAAGAAATAAGCGATGTTATCTACCTGTACAGTCGTATACTTCTGGTTTTTGAAAACAAGAAAACTTGTTTTAGTCGCTGCCGGTGCACCCAGCTTAGACAATAAATCCCCCAGGTCAGGCATTACCTTTTGCTGAAAGAAGTTCTTTAACTCATCTACCTTTTTCAGTGCTTCCTGGATATCTTCTTTTGAGAATGGCTTCAATACATAATCTACACCATTGTTTTTAAAAGCATCGAGAGAGTATTCATCAAAAGCAGTACAGAATACCACCGGGCAACTAATACTAACAGACTTAAATATTTCAAAGCACAACCCATCTGCCAGCTGAATATCCATAAAGATCAGGTCAGGTTGCCCGCCGGTAGATAATGCTGCTACAGCGCTTTCCACGCTTTGGTACTGCCCGGCAATTTTGGCTTCAGGTTTTAGTTTTAGAATAATTTGCTCCAGTGACTTCGCAGTTCTTAATTCATCTTCTATTATCAGAATATTCATAAATCAACGGCAGTTTGATTTGAAAGATAGTGTCGGTTTTAATAATGTCAATATGTTTTTGTAGGAGGTGGCTATAGCGCAGATCGATGTTTTTAAGTCCTACGCCCAGTGAATTATTGTCTCCAACTTTCGGTTGTAACTGGTTTTCTACCACGATTTTTTCCTCTTCTTCATAAATGCGGATATGTAGTGGTTTTTGTAAAGACACCACATTGTGCTTGATACAGTTTTCTACCAGTAATTGTAAAGTAAAAGGAGGAATGAGGGTCTTTTGCACCCGCTCATCCAGGTCGTTGGTAAAAGTAAAACCTGCATCAAACCGGGCCTTTTGTAAGAAGAGGTAAGCATTCAGGATCTCCATTTCGTCATGAACATGAATGAGGTCCAGCTTCCGGCTTTCTAAAGTAAACCGGTAGAAGTTGGACAGTTTGATGATGAAGTCAATAGCTTCTTCATCGCCGGTTTCGACCATTGCTTTCAGTGTATTCAGACTGTTGAAGAGAAAGTGGGGATTGACCTGTTGTTTCAGCAATTCATACTGAGCGCCGAGGTTATCGTTTTTAATGCGTTCCAGTTCCATGTTCACATGCTGGTTTTCGTAGTTCTGTTGCAGCAGGTGCAGGAACATGTAGAACACGAGGTTGATGAGGATGCCCCGTACTTCTACCATGAGCATGACGGGGCCAAAATTGATATGAGAGAGGATCAGTTGCTGGATCCATGCGAGGCCGAACATGACTATCATGCCAAAAACCAAACTACTTAGCAGTTTGGTGTAGGAGATGCTTTTTTGCTGTGGCAGTCTGCGTAGCAGGTAAATATTAAAATACCACATGAGCACAGCAAACGCTCCTGTAATGGCAGCATTGACGATCGCTTCCATGGCATTGAAGTGTTGCTGTGCTATTTGTGGTACTGACGATAACAGGCCCAGAAAAATCGAACTGATCCAGATAGTCGCGTGTGATATTTTTAATTTAGTTTGCTTCATTCGTGCTTAAAGATATATTATTTGCTTCGATGATAGCATTAGCAAATGCGACAGGTGCCTCCTGGGGAAGTTGTGACCGATGCCACTGGGGATGGTATGGAGAGCATTTAGTTTGCTTCATTCGTGCTTAAAGATATATTATTTGCTTCGATGATAGCATTAGCAAATGCGACAGGTGCTTCCTGGGGGAAGTTGTGACCGATGCCACCCGTGATGGTATGGTGTGCATAAGGGCCTTTGAACTTCGCTGTATATTGGGCCGGATCGGGGTGCGGAGCACCATTGGCATCACCTTCCAATGTCACGGTGGGTACGGTGATGACTGGGGCAGTAGCCAGTTTGGCTTCTATAGCATCGTATTGTTTTTCTCCTTTGGCAAGGCCCAGACGCCAGCGATAGTTGTGGATGACGATGGCTACATGATCCGGGTTGTCAAAGGCAGCGGCAGATTGTGCATAAGTAGCCGAATCAAAGTGCCATTGCGGAGATGCCAGTTGCCAGATGAGTTGATTGAATTCGTGGGTATTGGCAGCATACCCCTGCTGACCTCTTTCGGTGGCGAAGTAGAACTGGTACCACCAGGCCAGTTCAGCTTTGGGTTTTAAAGGAGCCTGATTAGCCTGCTGACTGCCTATAAGGTAGCCGCTCACAGATACAAGGGCGGTACAGCGGTCGGGCCATATAGCAGCAATGATGTCGGCAGTTCGGGCACCCCAGTCAAAGCCACCGATGATAGCCTGCTTTATTTTGAGGGCATCCATAAAGGCGATAATATCGCTGGCAAGAGCCACCTGCTGGCCGTTCCTGGGTGTATTGGGCGAGAGAAAGCGGGTAGTGCCATACCCCCTTAAATAAGGTACAATAACCCGGTATCCCTTACCGGTTAGAATCGTGGTCACGCTGTCAAAGCTATGGATATCGTAAGGCCATCCGTGTAATAAAATTACTGGTTTGCCATTGGCAGGGCCACTTTCTGTATAGCCGACGTTGAGTACCCCAGCGTTGATTTGTTTGATGGATTGTGCTTGTAAAGAGGAGACGGAGAGGAAGAGCAGGACGATGAATATATTTTTCATGATGAGTTGTTTTGATTGTGAATCAAAGGTATCATCCTGGTACCCTCCTGAAAAGGAGCAATCCCCCGAACCGGACAAATGAAGTGGCCAGTTAGACAGGGGATATGCAATACGTGCTCTTTAGTGTATTATTTCTTAGTAGCGGCGTCGAATACGCGGCAAAAGTTGCCACCGCCTATTTTGCCTATTTCCTCTTCATTGAAGCCGGTTTTGAGCATAGCATCTACAACGGCATAGTAGAAGCCTACATTTTGATCGGCCCATGCAAGGTTAGTGCGTTCGCCAATGCGTCCACGACCCCATTCACTCCCCGGCTTACGATACGCCGCTGTCATCTTCGTATCCGTACCAATACATACATGCTCTACCCCCACGACATCTACCAATGCCCTGATATTTTGTGCATATTCCAACGGTGTATCTGCCAGATGCGTCCACACGCCAATCACACCACCCGCATCCGCTACAACTTTTGCATTCTCTTTACTGATGAGTCTTTTGTACATCATCTTTGCAAAACCAGGGTTGTTTCCCAACCGGGTATTCAACCCTGTATGAGAAATAAACACCGGCTGTGCGGCCACTTTCAGTGCCATCGCCACTGTATTGCCGTCACAATGCGCGAGGTCTACGAGGATACCTAACCTGTTACATTCTCTGATCACGTCTGCACCAAATTTGGTCAGACCACCAAACATAGGTTCATTGGTATACACATCTCCCAATGGTACGGATGCATCGCTGTCATGTAATAATGTAAGGTGACGCAGGCCGCGCTGATAACCTGCTGCTACTCTGTCCAGCTGACCTTCCAGCCAGTGTGCGCCTTCTACAGACTGAATGACGATGGGCTGTTTTTTCTTCTTTGCTTTGCGAAGATCTTCCATGTTCAATGCCCGTTTCAGCTTGTTTTTTGCCAGATCAGCATCCATGGCTGTGAGGCCATTCAGAAAGCGATTATAGGCTTCTCCGGGAGTGGTTAATTTTTGGTAGTCAACGGCAAAGGTCATGCAGATAGCAGATAAGCCGGAGCGGTTTATTTCTCCTGCCAGGTCAATGTCGGGGCCCGGAATATCTTCTTGGGTCAAAGGAACGTCTATGTGATTATGTGTGTCAATACCGTAGGTGGCTGCTACTATAGCGGCAACACGTGGGTCTATGTCACTGATAGCCCATGATGATAAGGGATGTAGCATAATGGCTGCCCCTGTCCCGGATATGGCGGTCAGGAATTCCCGACGGGACCATGCTGATAGAGATTTCATTGTTATGTCCAGTTAAAGGGCGCAATTTATGGAAAAGGGGGGGGTACAATCTGTTAAAACAGAAGACCGGTAAAAGCCTTATTTTACTGGTATTGCCATAAGTAGTTGAGGTGTAAAAGGTGGATACTTTCCGAACGTTTATGGATATTATTTAATCATGGGTGAATTTCCCTGTTATCCTATCCTTGCAACCATTTCCCGCTATCTATCATTTATCCCTTTCCCCGCCAATATCCACGGCATATATTTCTCAATCCTTGCCTCCCTCGTTTTCGATTGTTTCGCACCCGAAAAGAAAAACACATATGCCTTTTGCCTTCCGGGAGTAAGTGCTTCAAATGCTTTTTTAAATTTCGGCTGTTTGTCAAATTGTTGTTGCAGTTCTGCAGGAACATTAACTGGATTCTTCTTAGTATCCACTTTCAATCCTGCTCTCTCTACTTCGATCGCTTCATAAATACAAGCCTTTAAAATAGATGCTACCTGTGTAATCTCTTTCACCGTAGTAAATCGCGCCTGTCGGCCTACCTGTGTATTCTCGCCGGTTTTAACGAGTATCCCATCAGGATCGGTAAGCAATGCCCCCTTGAAAAACAGGAGAGCACAATAGTCTTTGAATCCCTGTATGATCACGATGTTTTTACCCTCGTAGTCAAAGCACGGCTTGCCCCATTTAATAGCTTCATTGAGGCCACAGTCGAGAATTATTTTTCTCAGTTTTTCAGTTTCCTTTTCCCACATCATAGCTAATAGATTTTCATACTTTTTTGAATTTAAAACGCCCCTGCCGGCACTCTTAAAGAAGAGAACATCCCTATAACTTAAATAACGTTACCAACTTCTCCAACACCGCCGAACTATAAAATGGCAAAGATACCGGGTTGATCATTTTTATACCTGCCGGTGGAAGGTAAGACAGCTTTAATCCAAAATCCGCATTTTTATGAAGATACGTTATCTTATATGGATAATACCCTTTTTCCAAAGGTACTATATACGTATACGTAAACTCGTCGTAAGAACCCTTCCAATGAATGAGTTCCTGGTTATTCAGGTAAAATTTTGAATCAGTATCAGCATTAAACACAAATACGTAATAACCAGCTTCTTTCGCTTCCATCCAGCCATCTACAACTAATCTGAAGTCGTTCTTACGTGGCAATGTTAATTTATCTTTTACAATACCTTCCTGCTTAGGCTTTTTCGGATCTTCTTCATAATACAAATAATGCGTCTCTGACTTCCCTTTGGTGGCAGCCTTCAGCGGCGTACCGGTTGTAAACACACCCGATTTCATTTTATCATAACGTGCCCGGTTGGTAAATTGTTTGATAGTCAGCCGGGCTGCATTATCGATACCTATTTCGCCATTTACACCCGGAGAGGCGGTACCAGGTTCTGTACCATCCAATGTATAACGCAGATTAGCCGTATCGCCAAAAGACCACACTTTAATAGGTTGTCCATTAACCACCATCCCATTCATCGGATGAAATTCAATCGCGCTTTTATTCCATCCAAAAGTGAATTTTAATCCATCGTAAGTACTTTTTAACCGGATAGAGCTATGTGTTTCATCCGGGTATTGAATAACCTCCCATTTCAACCCTGCAGGTGCTAATGTATGAAGGATCGTATCCATGTCAGTAACCTTCATGGCTTCCGCTTCTCTGCCTAACCGGCCGCTCACGAACAAGGTATTATTTGTACCGGCTAAGGCAGGCAATTTCTCCCGTGCAATCTTAGGAATATAACCATGGTCCCACCAGAGACTGGGATCAACAGCGATGTATGATTTAAAAGCGCCGGGCTCCGTCAGTAATGCGTTGATGACAAACAGTCCACCCAGGGAATGGCCCCATAAAGTATTATCTCCGTTGGAGGGATAATTCTTGTTAATATAAGGAATCAATTCATCTTTTAAGAAATGCAGGAAATTGTTGCCACCACCCGAAGTAGGCCAGTCAGCTAAGTGAGTGGGAGTAAGGTCCTTGTTTCTATCAATGCCTAATACACTCACTACGATGGTAGGAGGTACCTTGCCTTCCCCTTCCTGGAAGCGTTGTACATTGTTGATTAAACCGGTATTCCAGTTGCCACCGTCTAATACATATAATACATCGTATTGGGTGTTGCTTCCCGGCTTATAGCTTTGCGGTGTAAATACCTGGATCAGTCTTTCCTGTTGTAAGATCGTAGAATAGATAGAGTCTATTTTATTGCCGGTATAGACGCTTCTTACGGTATCTTGCCCGCGTACGGAAATAAACCCTGTAATAAGGATAACAAAAATGATAATGCTAACTTTCATTGTGGTTTAGGTTAATCTTCCCCAAGATATGTACATTTAGATATCCGGGAGCATTACAAAATGGGGAAAATTATTTAAATTTTGATAAAATCAAAGAAATGATTGCCAGAATAGGCTTACTTACAGGGGGTGTCATACTGTTATTCCAGATTGTCAATTTATTGGTAGTATATCGTTATGTCAGGCTGGATTTTTATTTATGCCTGGTGGCAGTCTTTTTTCTCATAGTTGGTTGGTCGGTGCATAAATGGCGGGGTAAGGAGAAACCGAAAGAGCTACCTGTTTCGTTATTATCTGCCAAAGAATGGAAAATTCTGCAGCTGGTAGCGGAGGGGAAAACGAATAAGGAAATAGCGGCTATTCAGTTCGTAGAATTGAGTACGATCAAAACCCACCTTAATAATATCTACAAAAAGCTATCGGTTACCAACCGGAAGGAAGCCCGGGAAAGGTACCTGGAGGTAGCTCCTCAAATGCCCGTTGAATAAGGACTCCACCCTTTTTCCACCCCCGTTTTTTTTGCTTTTTCATGGTTTGATAGGATATTCGCAACCGTTGTTATAAATCTTTTTCGCACTATGAAGTCATTTTTAAAGTACGGTTTACTGACTGGTATTGTAGCCAGTTTATGGGCGCTCTCGACCTTTACGGTTGTTGGGTGGGTGAGTGTTACTTTTTTCAGGGGTAGCATTCCGGCAGCTGACATGCGGTCTATAGGCGGGCTGTTTAGTATTTTTATTTTGGGGTTGGGTATCTGGTTGGGTATGCAGGAGGCGCGGCGGCGCAATGGAGGTGTGCTAGGTTACTGGCAGGCAGTGAAAACCGGGGTATTGATTGCCTGTATTACAGCGGGCATGATGGCGGTTTTTAGCTGGTTGTATTGTACGGTGATTAATCCCGGGTTTACGGAGTTTATGGTGCAGGATGCGCAGAAAACGCTGGTGGCGGCGGGGAAAACGCAGGCGCAGATTGCGGCGGAACTGGTATCGGTCAGGAAGCAGTTTAGTACCGGGGCGATGGTGGCACAGGCGCTGATTGGACAGCTGGTGGTGGGGAGTGGAATTTCATTTTTAATGGGAATTTTAATTCGTAAAAAGTAGTCATTATCTGTAAAAGAAGTCAATATTCGTAAAGCAATCATTATTCATATAAAGAATTCATTATGAAGAAAGTCATTCTAATAGCCGCGTTGTTCATTATTTGTAACAAAATCTTTGCCCAGGCAGACACTTCCGGCCAATACATGTTGATTGTCAGGTATGATCTGACCGCCCCGTCTCCGGATGCGGAGCTGGTGAAAGCAAATGCCCCTAAGTGGGGAACTTTTATTGGAGAGCTTACCAGGAGTGGTAAATTGGTAATGGGGTTGCGTCCTGATAACGGGGGAAAGACAATTTCCGGGAAAACGACAACGGTAGAGGATAAACCTTATGCAGGGGATAATAAGATTGTGAGTTCATTTTTCCTTGTGAAAGCGGGGAGTATGGCGGAAGCAACGGAGATAGCGAAGAAATGCCCGATATATGAGTTAGGGGGCAATGTGGAGGTGAGGAAGGTAATGAACATGGCCAATTAAACCGGGGGCAATATGGCATGATTGAAGGCGCTGATCAATTAAAATCCATAAATTAGGCGATATATCCCTGCAAAAAAATGAAAATAAGCACCCGTATTCTGATTGTTTGTACACTTTTACCATTTATTGCCTATCCGCAAAAGACACTGCTTGACAGCCTCCTGGCTGATAAACACATTGCCGGTTTTGAAGCGGTTACCATCGAAAAAGGAAAAGTCATATGGACCGGTTACTACGGTTATCAAAACCTGGAAAAGAAAATACCCGTAGGACCCAACACGATTTTTGAAGCTGCCTCCACGTCAAAAACGGTGACCGCCGCTGCCGTCATGCAATTGTACGCCGCCGGGAAGTTTAAGCTGGATGATGATGTAAACCGCTACCTGGATTTCCATCTGGCCAACCCGGCATTTGCGGGTAAACCGATTACTTTCCGCCAGCTATTACAGCATCGGTCTTCTATTGATGATAATGTAGACTACCTGCATGAATTCTGGGAAACGAACCATGGAGATCCTACCATTCCGCTACCTGTATTTATTAAAGACTATTTTAAGGTACAGGGCAGGCATTATGACAAGGAGAAGAACTTCTATAACTATCCACCCGGTACAAAAGCGAATTATTCCAATATGGGTATAGCGCTGTTAGGATACCTTGTAGAGCGGCTCTCAGGAGAGGATTTTAATACTTATTGTAAAAAGCACTTATTCACTCCGCTCGATATGCAGTACTCCGGTTGGTTCCTGCATGATGTAGACAGCAACCAGGTAGCCATGCCTTACCGGTATTCAGATTCCCTGCATACATATGAGCCATTGGGATATGGTGGTTTCCCTGATTACCCTGCGGGTAGTCTGCATACAAATGTGGAGCAGTTTGCGCATTTCCTCATAGCCTGGACCGGACAGGGAAAATGGAAGCATATACCCGTGATAGATAGTAATGCGATACAGACATTGACACCGGATGAATTTAACCAGGGTTTTCATACATGGTTTCAATATGGAACAAATAAGGGGGCTATTTTGTATTGTCATACCGGTTCTGCCAATGGGGTATCTTCATTCATTTCGTACAGTCCGGGGAGTAAAAAGGGGATGATCTTTTTGTGTAATGGGGAACTGGGAAATAGCAAGGCATGGCGGGATATAATTGATACCCTGTATAGCGAGGGATTTAAATAATGGAATTTACTCGTCTACCCGAATAAAAAGCGTGTACCAGGGAGAATGATACACGCTTTTCATCTTTTTAATTTACTTTGAATGATTTCGCTACTGCATCAAATATCGGTCTGTACTTAGTTTTCTTATCCGGGGCACAAATACCCGTAATCACATAAGCAATACCATCAGAAGGAAACACATACATGACCAGATCAGCCTTTACCCCCTGCATTTCCATCGTATAGTTATACCACGCACCTTTTACGCCATTCGCCTCAATATCTCCATTCGCCAGTATTTCAGAACCAGGCAAAACCTGTTTCAATGATGACAGTGATTTTGAAATATAACTTTTAAGCGATGCCCCCTGCATAGATTCAGTCACCAGGTTGATATTTGGATTAGGTACCTCACCCGTTTGTGGAGAGATAATATAGTAATAGTTAATTCCCTGTACTGTCTTGCGGTCGGTCGTCCACCCTTCAGGTGTATCCAGGTGAAAGTCCTGGCTGCCTTTGTTTAAATTCGTTTTGTTGATGGAGTTTAAAACTTCTTCTGCAGTTTTGGGTTGTTTGTTATTGTTGCATGCAAAAGCCAGGGTTAAAACCAGTAGTCCCAGTATTTTTCTCATACTATAAGATTTACTACGAAAATAGGATTTCTTGTCATATGACAAGCCCCTTTTATCCCTTTCATACCACCTTTACCGTATAAATAACATGAAAATGAAAACGATATTTATTACTGGCGCTTCGTCAGGATTAGGCAGTGCATGTGTAAAGGTATTTTCTGATAAAGGATGGCGGGTGATCGCTACCATGCGGAACCCGGCTGCAGGAGCCGCTTTGGCACAGTTGCCCAATGTACAGGTGATGCAACTGGATGTCAATAATTTACATCAACTGCAGACAGTGGTGAAAGAGGTAATGGCCAAATACCCGGCAGATGTCGTGCTGAACAATGCCGGTCATATTCTGATGGGACCATTGGAAGGATTTACGGATGAGCAGGTAATATTACAGATCACGACCAACCTGCTCGGCCCGATCAGGATCACACAGGCATTTTTGCCTTATTTCAGGGAAAGGAGCAGCGGGTTGTTCCTGAATGTGACGAGTACCGGCGCTTTATTGCCAGAGCCGTTTATGGCCCTTTATGGTGCTACCAAAGCCGCTGTAGAGACCTGGTCTACAGCCATGCGTTCTGAGCTTTCTAAAGTGGGGGTAAGGATCAAAACCCTGATCCCGGACCTGATGCAAACCAGCTTTGTTTCGAATGCACAGTTGATCCTGCACCCGGCTTACCAGCAGTGGGTAGACAAAATGCTGGCGCTGTTCTCCAACCCCGATTCCCCACTGGTGTATGATGATCCCGCTGATGTGGCTACTTTTGTATACAATGCCACTGTTGATGACAGTGATCAGTTGCATTACCTGATAGGCAACAATGCAATAAGGGTAGGTGCGACGATCGAAAAAGAAGGCGTGGAGAATATACTGAACTATAAGGAAAAGTTTTATTTTTCAGCTTAATGGAGTTATTTACTAATTACCTGTTGCAGTTTGGGCATTTGAATGAACAGCAGATCAGGTTGATTCACGGCAAACTGAAGCTGCGCCACCTGGCCAAAGGTGAATACCTGTCAGAAGCGGGTCAGGTGGCGCGTGAGCTGGCGTATGTGGTGACGGGTGTGTTGCGATCCAGTTATTATAATAACAAAGGTGATGACGTAACACAGTATTTCATCACAGAGAATTATTGCTATGCTGACCTGGATAGTTTCCTGCACAGGGTATTTGCTATGGGATATGTACAGGCTGTGACAGACTGCGATTTGATTGTAATCAATATTGATGATTATGAAGAGTTGTCAGCCACTATCATGAACTGGGATTTGATATTTCAGAAAATCGCTACTAAATTCCTGATGGAGAAGACGAATAAACTGAGGGGCAATATATCGGAGGAGGCACAGACGAAGTACGAACTGTTTTTGCAAAATTTTCCCAATCTTGTAAATAGGGTACCATTAGTGTATGTGGCTTCTTTTTTGGGAATTACCCCTTCTTCGCTTAGCAGGATCAGGAGGAAAAAGTATTAAATTTATCCTTTTGCCCTCAGTGCCTGCGCCATATGTCTCTGTTCATGAGCTATAACAAAACGAAAGGTATCGCCAAGTGAAAATTTCAGCCAGTTACCCAATGTAGTCGGTATTTTAATACTTTCAAGGTTTACCAGTTTTGCTTGTTCCAGTAGTTGCTGCATGCTCTCCTGCCACCCGATAAATTCCTGCACTACCTGTTTTGCATCCAGGTTAGCAAGTGGTCTGTACCCTTTGGGCGCCTGCATTTTCATGCCGGGGTATCCATCTGCTTTGGGCAGCATCATCTTTGTAAAATAATCTCCCAGCCAGCCGCTTTTAAATACCGGCGAAGAGGAAGGCGGGAGGCTGCCGGTCAGTTTTGCCTGGATGGCTTTTTCGATGGCTGGAATGTAGAATCGCGCATAGGCATTCAGGTGATCCAGGCATTGTGCAGCACTCCATTTTTCCGGCGCCGGTTGGCGTAGTAAAACCGTCTCCGGTGCGGTTGACAATTGTTCTTTGGCTGTGCTTAACAGTACATCTACCTGTTGGTGAAGATCGTTTAATAATAAAGGGGTTTCGAATTTACGGGACATAGTGTTGTTTTGTGGGGCCAAATATAGGAAATGTTGTTGTATCAGAAATATAACAACTACCGTTATGAACCTATGATGGCTACATTATAGGAAAGATACCGGGAGTTAAAAACAGCTAGCAAAAAAGGAGGGTTGATGCCCCTCCTTTTTTGCTTTGTATCCTTCCGTTTCTTTTTCGGTCCAGGTTGTCGGACATCCTACGTCTCTTAGCAATCTGATTTCGCTCAGCTTTAATTTTTGGGATCTTTGCCGCCAATAAAAGGCCGGGAGCTCTCTAATTCTTTTTCGAATAGAAGAGGGGGGACCTTATGATATGCCCCCTTTTCTATCGCCGGTAAAAAGTTGCGAGATCAATGGAAGAGAGATTTGTAAAACCCACCTGACGCAGTAATGTAACCAACTGCCCACGGTGATAAGTAGAGTGATTAATAATGTGAGAGAAGGTATGTACAAAAGGCATTTGTGCCTCCCCGCCACGTGGGTACCTGAATGCAACGGGCGCCATAAAATCTTCTTCCGGGTGGGAGACTAAATACGCTTTCATTCCTGTAGATGCCTTTTCCCAAATGGCAATCAAATCACTTTTGGTACCTGTAAATGTACCGGAGATAAACACAGGTGCAGGTGCTTTGGTCCAGAAGTCGATCCAGATACTTTCGGCACTGGCAATGTGAAGAGCAGTTTGCCGTACACTGCTGAAACTACTGGTAATAACCTGTTCCCATTGTGCATCGGTAATTTGCTGTAACCAATCCATTGCTTTACGATTAGCCCAGATATTGTAGCTGGCTAATTCCATGAGATATGCTTTATTCATGACCCAAAGGTAAGCCTGCATACAAGCTGCAAATAACAGGCAGACGTCCGGAAAGTATCGCTAGGCGTTCATTTGATATTGCCTGGGAGTGACGCCATATAGCTGCTTAAATGACTGGATAAAACTGGACAGGTTTTCATAACCCAGTTCATAATAGATCTCACTGGCTTTGCGGTGATCGTGCCGTAGCATTTTGGCAGCCCTTTCCATTCTTTTTTCCAATAACCATTTGTTGGGACTATTCCCATAAATACGCGCAAACTTACGCTTGAACGTAGACAGGCTCATGTTGCAGAGAAAGGCCAGTTCTTCCACCGTGATATTACTATCCATATGCGAAGTAATTGCCTGCCTGATTACGAGATCATCGTTGGTTGCATAGTTCATATGCCTGATCTGTTCTAATTGACCGGGATAATGTATGGCAAGGTACAGGAATAGTTCTTCCAGTTTTATTTTTTGCAACTCAGGATGAAGGGACTTATCTGCTGTAAGCATACAGTCGAGGGAGTGAACAAAACCAGAGAGGAATGCATCCTTGTCAAATCGCAGGAATGGACGATGGTCAGATTGTTTGGTCGTAGTACCTAACCATGTAGTATGTTTATCAAAAAAATCAGTCAAAACGTCATTGCTAAACAGTATCAGTATGCTATGATAGTCTGCATTTTCCGCAGCAATTTTTTCACTCATCAGGCAGTTGCCTGCCGCCAGTAGTACAAACTGATGCGGTTGCACGGTGACCTGTGTGCCTGCAAAATGCACCGTCTTTTCACCATCCAGCAGAAAGGTAAACATATTTTGCTCCAGCATGATTTTAGCTCTCGGTGCTGGTGTTTTAGTACGGTAGCGAAGAATTGAAACAGGCATACGACAAAGTTAATTAAAAGATTGCCGGTATTCCAAAGGGGACTGACTGGTTTTGGATTTGAAGAGTTTATTAAATGACTGTGGATGTTCAAAGCCGATCTGGTAGGCAATCTCTGCGACAGTCATATCGGTTGTAGTCAGCAGTTCCTTTGCTTTTTCAATAACTTTATTATGAATATGCTGCTGGGTATTCATACCTGTGTGATAGCGAAGCATGTCTCCCAGGTAACTGGCGCTTACATTCAATTGCTGGGCTATGTACTGTACGGTGGGTAAGCCGGCGATGTTATTTTGAAAGTAGCGATTCAGAACGGTTTCCATTTGTATAACGAGGTTGTTATTGGCCGTTTTCCGGGTAATGAACTGGCGATTATAAAAGCGATTGCAATAACTCAGTAAGAGGTCGATATGAGATAGTACCACATCCTGTGTATGCGCATCTGTAAGCGAGTTTATTTCCTGTCGCAGGCTTTCAAATATGCCTTCAATCATTTCTTCTTCCCGCTCTGACAGGTGGAGTGCTTCATTGGCGGCATAACTAAAAAAACCATATTCGAGGATTTTTGAAGCTAAAGGATGCCCCTGCAGAAAATCAGGATGTACAATGAGTGTATAGCCCTCCGGAATTTTAGTAATCTCTCCTTCGATCGTAATTACCTGTTTAGGGGCGTAAAAGGACATGACACCTTCGTCGAAGTCATAATACTGTTGTCCATATCTTATTTTTCCTTCGAAGTTCTTTTTCAGGTTAATGGAGTAAAAATCATACGCGATACTGGCCGGCATTTCTTTCTGCGGCAAAGCCATATCTTTAAAATTAAAGACGCTTACCAGGGGATGAGTCGGCTTGCCCTGCTGCGTCATGGTATGATAGGCGGATATCGACCTTACGATGAAAGGTTTCATGATACAAAGATACAAAAATGGCGGACCATGGGTCCGCCTGTTAAATTAAAGGTTTACCTGTTTCATTCCTTCTTCATTCATCCTGGCACCAGTGGGGGCATCGATGGGGATGATCTTTTCCAGACGGTTAATATCATCGGTAGTCAGTGCAATGTGTGTAGCGGCAATGTTTTGTTCAAGGTACGGTACACGCTTGGTGCCGGGAATAGGTAGATGTCCTTTGGCGATGATCCAGGCGATGGCCAGTTGAGATGCAGAAACCTGTTTCTCTGCTGCCATATTTTTTATAGCTTCCAGCAGGGCCAGGTTCTGGTAAAATTGTTGCCCCTGGAACCTGGGCAGGTACCGCCTGAAGTCACTCGCAGGAATCTCTTCCGGGTGTTTGAAATCCATGCCAATAAAGCCACGTCCCAGTGGTGAATAGGCAACGAAACCAATGCCCAGTTCCTGTAAGGTGGCAAGGATTCCCAGTTCTTCCACCTCTCTTTCGAATAAGTTATATTCGCTTTGTACTGCAGTGAGGGGGTGTACGGCGTGTGCTTTCCTGATAGTGGCAGTACCAACTTCTGACAGGCCGATGTAGCGGACTTTGCCTTCTTTGACCAGTTCGGCCATAGCACCGACAGTCTCTTCAACAGGGGTTTCCGGATCCAGCCGGTGCAGGTAATAAAGATCTATGTAGTCGGTACCCAGGTTCTTTAATGAGCGCTCGGCAGCTAGTTTTACGTATTCTTTGCGGCCATTGATCGCGCCTGTATATTTGTCTTCTTCATTAAAGGTGAAACCAAATTTAGAGGCAATGATATATTGTTCTCTTTTTCCCTGGATGGCTTTTGCGATCAGCTGTTCGTTTTTGAATGGGCCATATACGTCGGCCGTGTCCAGGAAATTTCCGCCCAGTTCGAGGGAACGGTGGATGGTGGCAATGGATTCCTGTTCGTTTGCCTGGCCATAGATTTCCATGCCACTGAAGGTGGTCATGCCCATACATCCTAGTCCTATAGTGGGCACTGCCAGGCCCTGGCTACCTAATTTTACTTGCTTAACCATGGTGATTGCTATTTGCAGCAAATTTCCCATTGGGAATGCATTTAGGTGTAGCCGATTCGGGGGAAGGTGTATCTAAAATGACTTTTGCAGACTGACGTAGGGGTACTATTTATGGAGGAGTTGAACCATAAATTAAAATTATCGGGAAAGCTACTGACATAGGGTTGTCATCCGGGGAGGATTATTTTGTACCAGAAAAAAACATACATCATGATTCTTTCCTCGATTCGTATCATTACTGCTGATATTCAGGGCCTTGTTAAATTTTACGAAGGTGCTACCGGGTTGGCATTTAAATGGTTTACCGAAGATTTTGCTGAACTGAGAACCACAGGTGCAGCGCTGGCAATTGGGAGCACCCGTACACTGGCGCTCTTTGGCGGAAATGTGGCGGAGGCTGCGCATAACAGGTCGGTGATCATTGAGTTTCGGGTAGATGATGTAGATGCTGCCAGCAAGCGTATACCAGCGGAAACGATTGTACAGCAACCGACTACTATGCCATGGGGCAATCGTTCTCTTTTATTTAGAGATCCTGATGGAAACCTGGTGAATTTCTTTACACCTGTGACTGAGGATGCGAAGAAGCGATTTGCGTGATAGGCGGGCGTTCCGGGAAATTCTCTATGCAAATGAGGGTATATAAGTACGATATACCCTCGTTTTATTGGAATTCATGTACGAGTTTTTTATTGGGTTGTTGGCTATTTTCTCTCAGGCATATCACGTTTTCGTGAGTTTAAAATTAGCTATAAAGAAAATGACAATTATTCATTTACAATCCTTTCATAGCAAAAAGAACTTATTTCCACGGATTAATTCTTACCATATTCATCAGAGAACTATCTAATGTACAATTAGTCATAGTCAATATGAGATCCCTATTGTTGGCATATTTGACTTGAATCATAAAAATCCCGGAGTCATTAATTCGATACGGAACATCATAATGCTTAAGCACATCCGGGAAATTTTTGATCATCTCATTAGTATATGGTAATAGAACCAATTTGCCCGATTTTATTTGGAAAGGTTTTAACCGGGTGTAAGAATTATTATAATACCTATAACCTATGAAAAGTAATATAACAATAATGGCAACTGTAATAATACTGGTACGCTTATTCATACTTAAATTTAGCTTAATAACCACTTATTTTCCTATATGTTTGTTTACATTTTGCATCCATAATGAATGTAATGTTATTGTGCCAGAGGCCCTTGTATACCAATTTGCTACCATTTTAAATTACCGGCCAGCCCATTTTCAACAAGATATAAGCCTTCTTCGTCTGACACGTCTCCAAACCCGGGTATAAGTGCCATAGCTCCCGGGTTCGAGGCATAATCGTCCACCCAATGATGTTCATCTGAAATAATAAATTGATTACCTTTTCTGGTAATTTGAAATGCACTCACTGATGATATATTGCATAATATAGCAGATTTAAGCAAATACTTAAATAAATATATTCTTATCCATGTTGCTGCACGATCTTTCCGATAGGGAATAGACCTAACCCAGAGCTTGTGGCTTTTGCGGGTTCATTTCTCAGTCTATTGAAAACCAAGGAATTAAAAAATTTACCGCCATCTTTAAAATATTACCATCAGGTATTCGTCTACCTGATAAACGCGTTTTATTTTTGTATGGCAAGATTTCCATTAATGCTATTGCTCTTCCTGGTAGGCGACCTTTATTTTTACCAGGCAGTTTCGACACTCAGCCAGGATCCCATGCTACATTTTGGCTATTGGCTACTCGATATTTTACTGATCGGTGCGATTATCTCCATCATTTTTGTGCGCAGGGCTGGTTTTACAGCAGAACGGTTTATTGCTGTTGTGATCGGCGCCATGATGCTCATCTTCATTCCTAAGTTATTTTCATCCCCGGTACTGTTAGCCGAAGACATCTTTCGGTTATTCCGTGGTTTCCCGGCCAGAAATGTGTATGTAAGTGAGGTAGCGCTGGCACTGGCGGGCGTGATTTTCATCACTATTCTTTTTGGTCTTACAAAAGGAAAGCATTTCTATAAGGTGAGAAAGGAAACGATCTATTTCCCGGATCTGCCGGCTGCATTTGACGGTTTTACTATTACGCAGTTATCCGATATACATTCCGGTAGCTTTAGTGATGCCAAAGGTGTACAGAAGGGTCTTGACCTGGTAGATGCACAACAAAGCGACCTGTTATTGTTCACCGGCGACCTTGTCAATAACATGGCTTCCGAGATGGATCCGTGGATAGGTGGTTTTACGAAGTTAAAGGCCCCATATGGCAAGTTTTCCGTATTGGGCAACCATGACTATGGCGATTATATCAGGTGGGAAAGTAAGGAAGCGCAGGCGGCTAACCTGGACCGTTTAAAAGCCGTGCATGGTGAAATGGGTTTTAATTTATTGCTGAATGAAGCGGTAACCATCAATAAACAGGGGCAGAGTATCTCCCTGATCGGGGTGGAGAACTGGGGTAAAGGTGGTTTTCATAAATACGGCGATCTGAAAAGGGCGACGGCGAATGTGCCGGATCACTCTTTTAAGGTGCTGATGTCTCATGATCCTTCTCACTGGGATGAGGTGACGGTAGACCATCACCAGCATGTACACCTCACATTGGCGGGGCATACACATGGGATGCAGTTTGGGATTGAGTTGTTTGGGTTTAAGTGGAGCCCGATAAAATATGTATATAAGCAATGGGCGGGGTTGTATGAGCAGCAGGGGAAGTACCTGTATGTAAACAGGGGGTTTGGTTTTCTTGGGTTAAAAGGGAGGATTGGGATGTGGCCTGAGATTGCAGTGTTGACATTAAAGAAAGGGGGATAATCATTTTTCAATTTATTTTAATTAGAAGTCCGGATAGATGCTTTGCATTATCCGGACTTTCTTTTTGTTGTCTGGCAATAGTTAATCCAGCTATAGCATAGCTATACTTCCATAAGTACACTATAAGTACATTAAAACGACATTTCTATATCGATTCGATATTGAGGTGTAGATTAAGTGGCGTATTAGTACTCATTTAGTGTTAAAGCTTCACTGTGGTTTGGGTAAGATCATTAATATTGATTTTGTAATCCCAAAACTGATTTTTTATGGCTATTGTTAAAGACAATATACTCCTCCAACTCGTCCGGGGTACGCTGGGCGATCAGATCACGATTTACGAAAGGAACGGGCAGATAATTATGGCGAAGAAACGTGGCCCGTCGAAGAAGCAGCCGACGAAGAAGCAGCTGGAAGCGCGGTATAAGATGCGGGTAGCGGCGGCTTATGCGGTGGTGATCCTGGAAGATCCGGAGCTGAAGGCTTATTATAAGTCGCTGGCAGGCCCGGGGCAGAATGCTTATAATATGGCGGTGAAGGAT
>NZ_JBCNKH010000034.1:0-74740 GCF_039596135.1 Chitinophaga sp. | reverse complement strand
TTTAGAAACATTTCTTCTTCCAACATATGCAAATAATCTCATTGTGAAAGAACGGTATATGGGCAAACTCGCCTGCAAAACACGACTTACCATAATACAACTCCCCATTAATCATAATCCCCACCGCAATCCCATAGTCAATATTCACAAACAGCGCATGCTGCTCCCCTTCCACAGCCCCACTGGTAAACTCCCCATATGCCATCGCACGGGTATCATTTTCCAGGAAAACAGGTATGCCCAATCTCTTCTCCATGATCTTACTCAATGGCTCCTCAGAGAAATTGAAATAGCTATGACTCTGCCCGGTTTTATAATTAATTCTGCCCGTCAGGTTGATACCGACACCCAGTATCTTCCCGGGCTTCATTTTCTGCGCAGTAATAAAGGATTTGATAATCTTACACAGCTCATCCAGCGATACCTGTGTATTCTCCAATGCATAAGGAATCTTGTCCTTAAATTGAATCAGGTGCTTCCTGAAGTCAAGTAAACCAATATTCACATGGTTATTCTTCACTTCCACTCCCACAAAAAATCCGCAATCCGATGCCAGGCCATATGTATTCGGCCTTCGCCCGATAGACGCAGATTCTGTTTTACCATAGTCTTTGACAAAACCTGTCTCAATGAGTTCTGTAATCAGTTCAGTGATCTTAGGGGTACTTGCATTCAGAATTTTACCCAAATCAGTAATCGTGGCATTACCTACATTCGTAAAATGTGACAGAATTTCTTTTTTCAGCGAAAGATTCTTGTATGCTACACCCGTTATATCCTCACTATGTATCTCGGCTAGAAGATTGTGCTGGGCCATTATTATAGTTGTGAAACGTAAAATATAGAAATTTCTATTTTATAAAAGTAAGAAAAACGATGCATTAGTAATTTATCATCTTATATAGCCCTTTATTTAGTTTGTTTTCTCTGTTAGTCAAAGTTAATTAATAAAATATTTTATTAATTAGGAAATGTTAAAATAATTTTTTTAAATTTGAGAAGAGCATAAAGGAAATTCCAAAGTCTTAAGTCGTAAAAACGAAATGAAACAATGAAAAACATCCTTCAATTTATTATTAGCAATGAACAATGATTGATACCTGATTATCTCAGGTGCAACTTTGGGGGGATACCAAAAAAAATCCGGAAATGTTGGAGCATTCCCGGACAGGATTTGGATTGCCCACTATGACCACTTTGGCGGTAGCAGACAAACAGCCGACAGCTTTAGAGAATCTAGTCAGGACCGCTTATTTACATAATCCAAACAAAACAAAGGTATGAATTTTAAAAATCTTTGTGGACTTCCCTATGCCCGGCGGAAGCGCAATGTAAGAACACCATTGTTCTTAAAACTGACCGGCATATTTTTCGTGTCTGCACAGTTGGGAGCCGCTACAAACGGTTACTCCGCATTCTACAATCGTGTAGCAGAATCCCGTTTCTTTAAGGAGATCACCGGTAAAATCACTACTGCTACCGGACAGCCTTTACCCGGCGTAAGTATCTCTATTAAAGGAACATCCAAAGGGGCGGTTACCAACCCACAAGGTGAATTCACCATCAATGCGAACCCGGGCGATGTACTTGTCATCTCGTTCATCGGCTTTTCCACACAGGAGGTACCAATTACTGATAACACAACCACACTGTCCATCAAAATGGAAGAAGGCGCCACCAGGCTCAATGACGTAGTGGTAACAGCGCTGGGTATTAAAAAAGAAAACAGGTCTATCGGTTACTCTACTACACAGCTCTCCGGTACCGCCTTTACACAATCCAGAGATGTAAACATCGGTAATGCACTGACCGGGAAAGTAGCAGGTGTGAGCGTTGCTAACAACGCCACCGGTCCAAGCGGTAGCAGCCGTGTAATCATTCGTGGTAATGCTTCCCTCACTGGCAATAACCAGCCATTATATGTAATAGATGGGGTACCTTTTGACAATACCAACCAGGGAAGCGCCGGCCAGTGGGGTGGTGTGGATCTCGGCGATGGTCTGTCAAACATCAATCCTGACGATATCGCTGATATGCAGGTGCTGAAAGGTGCTGCCGCATCAGCACTCTATGGTTACCGTGGTGGTAACGGTGCAATCCTCATCACCACCAAATCCGGTCAGAAAGGGAAAGGTATCGGGGTCGAAATCAATAATAACTTCACCGCCAATACCATCATCGACTACCGCGATCTGCAAACCGTGTACGGTCAGGGTACACAAGGTATCAAGCCCACCACACAGGATGCTGCCTTAGCTACTTATTATAGCTATGGCGCTAAAATGGATGGCTCTGATGCGGTGAACTTCCTGGGCGATACCTATAAATACAGCGCCAGCGTAGGCAAGGATAACTGGAAAAATTTCTACCGCACAGGTATCAACAACCAGTCTTCTGCTGCACTCAGTGGCGCATCAGACAAGATTAAATACCGTGTCGGCCTTTCCAATTTGTATAACACCTCAGTAGTACCTAATTCCGGTATGCAGCAACAAGGCATCAACCTGAATACGGTCTACAACATTACCCCAAAACTGTCACTCACCGTTACTGCCAACTACATCTTCGAAAGAGTAAAAAACAGAACACTGATGTCTGATGCTTCTACGAACATCAATGCGACACTGATGTACCTGCCTACTACCTTCGATGTGGAATGGCTGAAACCAATGGTGAAATCATCAGGCGTGGAACTGACTCCTACAACTGGTACTTATTTCAACAACCCGTACTTCCTCGCTTACAAGCACATGAACAACACCGACAGGAACCGGCTCACTGCTGCTGCTACGCTGAAGTATAACTTTACTGACTGGTTGTATGCACAGGGAACTGTATCCCGCGATGGCTACATCCTTGACTATCGTAAAGTAACACCTACCGGTACTGCCTATACAAATGGTGGTGAGCTCACCGAGTACGAAAGAAACTACCGCGAGCTGAACGTAAACTACCTGGTGGGTTTCGATAAAAAAGTAGGAAAAGACTTCTCTATCAATGCTACCTTCGGTGGCAACTCACAGGACAATATCAACAAGTCTTACGGCCTCGATGGTACTGCTTCTCCATTCATCATTCCCTACCTGTACACTGCCAACAATATTGCGAACAGGGCTTATACACAGACTTATGCACACTATCGTGTCAACTCCCTGTATGGTACAGCTGATTTTGGATGGAGAAATTTATTGTTCCTGAACTTCACGGGTCGTCAGGACTGGTTCTCTACGCTGGATCCACAGAGCAACAAATACTTCTATCCATCTGTAAGCACCAGCTTCGTGTTCAGCGAACTGATTCATGCACCTAAATGGTTGTCTACCGGTAAATTGAGAGCTTCCCTGGCGCGTGCTTCCAACGGTACTTCCGCCTATCAGAACTATCTCACTTATGGATTGCAAACGTATACCATCACTGGTGTATCAGTAGGTTATGTGACCAATACCACTGTGCCAAATGCCAACCTGAAACCAGTGAAAATTTCTGAAAAAGAAATTGGTCTGAACATGCAGTTCCTCGATAACAGGGTTGGGTTTGATGTAGCTTACTACCACAAGCAAACCGAAGATGATATCGCTTCTGTTTCATCCAGTACTGCTTCCGGTTACTCTGCCGCCATCATGAACGTAGGTAAAATCAGGAACCAGGGTATTGAGTTATTGATCACCGGTGCACCTGTAAGAGGCAAAGACTTTAGCTGGGATGCGTCAGTCAACGTGGCTTTCAATAACAGCAAGGTATTGTACTTAGGTGAAGGTGTAAACTCACTGGCCATCGAAGGTGCTGTACCAAGAAACGGTGATGGTGTGACTGTAAGCAACGTTCTCAATATGGCCTACGGTCAGATCATGGGTTATGGATATCGCAGAGATGCATCTGGCAACAAGGTATTCGGTACAGATGGTCAGCCGCTGCGCACCACTACTGTAATACCGCTGGGATCTGGTGTATACAAAACAACCGGTGGTTTCAACAATGAATTCCACTATAAGAGCTTGTCTCTTTCCTTCCTGTTCGATTTCAAATTCGGTGCTAAAGTATACTCCGGTACTAACCTCTCATTATATACCACAGGCCAGCATAAGAATACCCTGCAGGGTCGTGACGGTGGTTACGTTGGTAAAGGTGTGACAGAAGATGGCTCAGTAAATACCACATCAGTCGATGCGCAGACTTACTGGACTAACCTGGCTTCCTCCAACAATATCGCGGAAGAATTTGTATACGATGCCAGCTTCATCAAGCTGAGACAACTGTCCATCGGGTACTCAATTCCTGCTACTGTCCTGGGCGATCATTTCTTCAAAGGCATCGATGTTTCCCTGGTGACCAGGAACCTGGCTACCCTGCTGAAACATACGCCAAACATCGATCCTGAATCTGCCTACAATAATACAAACGGGCAGGGTCTGGAACTGAACGGTATGCCTCCAACCCGGAGCTTCGGTGTGAATGTGAACGCAAAATTCTAACAATTAAAAAATCAGGTAATGAAGAAGTATATATGCAGGAGTACACTCGCCTTAGCCCTCGCAATGGCCATAGGCAGTTGTAACAAGAACCTTGAATCCATCAACAACGATCCGAATCATATCACTTCCAGCAGCATGGATTACAACCTGCTGTTCACTGGTGCACAGGTGTACACCTCCGGTACAGATTACGAAGCATGGCGCAATAGTCTCATCTATTGTTCTGTCATGATCCAGCACCTGTCTTCCTTACAGAGCTACTGGAATGGAGATAAATATACTTACAGCGCAGGCTACAACTCTGCTTACTGGGATAGAGAGTATCCCAACGCGGTGACCGATATCCAGGAAGTTATCAATAACTTCAAAGACGATGCTACTAAAGCCAACGCATACAACATCGCCAGGATTATGAGAGTTATTATTTTCCAGCGCATGACCGACCTGTATGGCGATATCCCTTATTCCGAAGCCGGACAGGGCTACAGTACAGGTAATGGCTATCCTAAATACGATGAGCAGAAAGACATCTATGCCGACATGCTGAACGAACTGCAGGAAGCAGCCACTACCCTCGATGCAAGTGCATCTAATACCTTAGGTAGTGCAGATCTGATCTACGCCGGCGATGTAGCTAAGTGGAAAAAGCTCGCCTACTCCCAGATGCTGCGTCTTGCTATGCGCATGACCAAAGTAGATCCATCTACCGCGCAAACCTGGGTACAGACAGCTGTAGCAGGTGGTTTATTCACCAGCAATGATGACAATGCCATCATCAAGCACGATGCTGTAACAACTGATGCCAGCAATGGTAATGGTGAAATCCTCGTGTACCAGGATCCAAATGCCAGTCGTGTGAGCAAGACTTTTGTAGATATGCTGAAGAATGATGCGGATCCACGTCTCATCTATTTCACTACCGTATGTACAGATCCATCTATCGCCTTTGGTTCCAGTGGATTTGATTATGGTGATACTACCTGGGCTAAGCAATTGGGTATGCCAAATGGGTACGATCAGAATGGCTCTACCACCGACATCTCTACTGCTTCCAACTATCCCGGCAGCATCAATGGATATGCTGTGGTAAACAGGTACACCTTTGCACGTGAAGATGCACCTACCTTTATCTTAACCCATGCTGAAAACCAGCTGTTGCTGGCCGAAGCCGCCCAGAGAGGCTGGATCTCCGGCAATGCAGCAGATTACTATACTGCGGGTGTAACAGCCGCTATGAACCAGTTGACACAAACAGGTGCCGGTACTGGTGTAAGCGCTGACAAGATTACAGCATACCTCGCTGCACATCCCTACGATGCTGCCAACGGGTACGAAATGATCAACACCCAATACTGGATTGCTACTTTCATGGACGAATACGAAGCGTGGTCCAATTGGCGAAGAAGTGGTTATCCTGTGCTCACGCCAGTGGTATACTATGGCAACGTGACGAATGGTACCATCCCACGCCGTTTCACTTATCCTACATCAGAAGCTACGATCAATGCGACCAACTACAACGAAGCAGTGAGCCGCTATACTGATGGAGATAAAATGACGTCCAGGATGTGGTGGGATGCCGCACAGTAAGCCGCTTTACCACACATCACACAGATTACGAATAGTAGGGAAAAAGTATTATACTTATCGCCTATCGTTAATTTGTTAAGCAATTCAATTTAAATTATGACTACAGCACGATTGTTAGATTTTAGGTTAAGGTTGCTCTTATCAAGGAGCGGACTAATTCTATTCTTTGTACTGATGATGGTTCGTACGTATGCGAATGAAGGCAGAATCAAAATCATTCCCGAGCCTGTGAAGGTGACGGCGCAAAGCGGAGAATTTACGCTGGATAATACTACTGTCTTATCTCTCTCTGATAACAAATTAAAGGAAACAGCAGACTGGTTCACCACCAAACTGAAGGCCAGCACAGGTTATGAACTGAAACGCAGCAATAGCGGTAAGAAACGTATCCGCCTTGAACTAAACATAAAAGCAGATGACGCGATTGGCGACGAAGGCTATACACTGAAGGTAACCCCTTCCGAAGTAGTGCTGAAAGCCAATACCACTTCAGGTATTTTCTACGGTTTACAGACCATCCTGCAGCTGTTGCCTCCGGATATCGAAAGCCAGTCAGTAAAGAACGTAGCCTGGACCATGCCCTGTGCTGACATCCTGGACTATCCTCGTTTTGGATGGCGAGGATTGATGCTGGACGTATCCCGCCATTTCTTTACAAAGGAAGAAGTAAAGCAGTTCATCGACGAGATGATCCGCTATAAATACAATACCCTGCATCTACACCTGGCGGATGATGAGGGATGGCGTATAGAAATCAAGAGTCTCCCGGAACTGACAAACGTAGGGGCCTGGCGGGTACCACGCACGGGTCGCTGGGGTAAACTGCCTGCTGACCTGGCAAATGAGAAAACGACAGATGGCGGTTTCTATACACAGGATGATATCAAAGACCTGCTGAAATATGCAGCTGCCAGGGGTGTCACTATCTTACCTGAAATAGATGTACCTGCCCATAGCCTGGCTATGATTGCATCTTATCCTAACCTCTCCTGCACACAGCTGCCTTACAGGGTAAATGCAGGCCGCGATTTCTATACCCGCGAAGACAATGTACTCTGCGTAGGCAACGATAGCATCTTCATCGTGCTGGACAAAGTATTCACCGAGATCGCTGCATTGTTCCCTTCCAAATACATCCATGTAGGCGGAGACGAAGCTTACAAAGGGTTCTGGAAAACCTGTCCTAAATGTAAAGCCAGGATGGAACATGAGCACCTGAAAGATGTAGACGAACTGCAGAGCTATTTTGTAAAGAGAATAGAAACCATGCTCAAAGCAAAAGGCAAAAAAATGATCGGCTGGGACGAAATCCTGGAAGGTGGTCTGGCGCCTGAAGCAACCGTGATGAGCTGGCGGGGTATGAGTGGTGGTATTACCGCTGCTAAAATGAATCATCACGTAGTGATGACACCATGGGACTTTGTATACCTGGATCTGTATCAGGGGGAGCAGACCGCAGAACCACCTACCTATGGTATGTGCCGCCTGTCTGATTCCTACAACTACGATCCGGTACCTGATAGTGTAGATGAAAAATACATATTGGGCGGGCAGGGTAACCTCTGGACAGAATCTGTGCCGGTATTCCGCCATGTGGAATACATGGTATGGCCCCGTTCCATCGCGCTCTCTGAAGTATACTGGAGTCCTAAAGCAAAGAGAAACTGGGACGACTTCATTCCAAGACTGGAAGAACATTTCAAAAGACTGGATGCAGCGGATATCAAGTATGCCCGCAGCGTATACAATGTGATCTTCAGGCCGGTGAGAATTAATCGCTACGATTATGAAGTAAACCTGGCTACTGAGATCAAAGGACTGGATTTGTATTACAGCTTCGATAATACCAACCCTGACGCACATTATCCAAAATATACGGGTCAGCCCCTCAGGTGGCCTATTGGTGCCAATATCCTGAAAGTGATCACCTATCGCAACGGCAAGCCGGTAGGTGCACAGGTAGATATCACCAAAGAAGACCTGGCTAAAAGGCTGGATGAGAAACGTCACGTATATTAATTGAATAAAAATACCTTCCTTCAGCAAAGGAGGAAGGTATTCTTTTCTTTCAGGGCAACCCAACCCGTCAATCAGATCACATGAGGAAATACACCATATTGATTGCTGCCGTGGCAGCATTCGGGGGCTTATTGTTTGGATTTGACACTGCTGTGATTGCTGGCACCCTACCATCGCTCAGGGCCTTCTTTCGCCTGGATGACACTACCATAGGATTGGTGGTGGCTGCTGCCGCCATTGGTTCCATACCGGGAGCATTACTATCCGGCAGGTTGTCTGACCGGTATGGACGTAAAAAGATCATGCTGCTCACTGCCATCTTGTTTATCATAGCCGGGGCAGGTAGTGGAATCGCCACTTCCATCACAGAGCTGGTCATTTATAGGGTAATAGGCGGTATGGCCATCGGTTTGGCTTCCGCACTGGCGCCGGTGTATATCTCCGAAGTGTCGACACCTGCTTATCGCGGGCGGTTGGGTATGTTGCAACAACTGGCTATCGTGGTGGGTATTTTATGCTCTTTTATTTCCAATTATCTCATTGGGGTGCCTCACTGGCATTTAATGTTGGGGGCAGCAGTCATACCCGCTGTCGTATTCTTTTTATTACTGATGCTGGTGCCGGAGAGTCCCCGCTGGTTACTCATGCAACACAGGGTAGAAGAAGCAAAAGCAATAATGACAAGATTGTATGATACGTATGAAATACCAACTACGTCCCAAAGGCCAGCTACTACCCTAAAAGAAGTATTCGCATCCCGTTACAGGAAAGTAGTCATCATCGGAATCGTCTTTGCTTCCATCGCGCATCTCACAGGTATCAATATCATCTTCTATTATGCACCCCTCATTTTTGAAAAGACAAAAATGGGTGGCACTGAACTATTCCAAACCATGCTCACAGGCATTGCAAATCTGATCTTCACCATCATGGCCTTTTGGCTGATAGATAGGGTGGGGCGGAAGAAGCTGCTGCTGGCAGGTTCCATCTTTATGAGTGCCTGTATGCTGGTAGTGGCATGGTTGTTCTATACAAATCACCTGGGTAATTATTTTGTACTGATAGCAGTTTTTTTGTACATCGGAGGTTTCGCCTGTACCTGGGGGGCGGTCCTGTGGGTGTACATCGCCGAAATGTTTCCCGACAGCATACGGGGCAGCGCCACGGCAGTGGCCGCATTTGGCAACTGGACGATGAATGCTGTCATCTCCTTTACCTTTCCGGTATTACTGGCTAAACTGGGGCCAGCCCCTACATTCCTGCTCTATGCCCTGTTCAATGCAGGCATGGTATGGTTTGTAAGCAGGTATATATTTGAAACAAAAGGAGTACCGTTGGAAAAGGTCGAGGAATTGTACCATACCATATAAAAACGGGAAAATGAATTATACGAATGAAGACATCAGCCAACTACAGGAGTTCTATTACCAACAGTTAACCCAGGATACCGTTCCCTTTTGGTTTCCACGTTCTTTTGACAAAGAGTATGGTGGGTTTTTGCTGATGCGCGATCATGACGGCGCATTATTAGACGATGATAAGGCTGTATGGATACAGGGGCGAGCAACCTGGTTGCTGTCTACCTTATATAATACAGTGACGCCGAAAGCTGAATGGCTGGAAGGCGCAAAACTGGGTTATGATTTCCTGAAAAAGCATTGTTTTGATGCAGATGGAAGAATGTTCTTCCACGTAACCAGGGATGGCAAACCTATTCGTAAGCGTCGCTATTTCTTTTCTGAAACTTTCGCAGCCATTGCCTTTGCCGCCTATGCAAAGGCAACCAGCGATGAGCAGATCGCTGCCGAAGCCAGGGAGGTTTTTGGGAAATGTATTCAGTATGCCAGCACGCCGGGCTTATTACCCCCAAAATTTACCCCGCTCAGGGGCATGAAAGCAGCAGGTGT
This sequence comes from Chitinophaga sp., assembly GCF_039596135.1. Classification (GTDB taxonomy): domain Bacteria; phylum Bacteroidota; class Bacteroidia; order Chitinophagales; family Chitinophagaceae; genus Chitinophaga. The sequence continues at coordinate 64,752 of NZ_JBCNKH010000034.1, read as the reverse complement.
ACCTATAATAATGATCAATACTGCCCAGATGATCAGGGAGACGATCGGGGATCCCCGCTGCGATGAATGGATAGATAAGTGGATAAATGAACTGGAAAGGGATTTTGTAAAGCATGATATCCGGTGTGTGATGGAGCAGGTAACTCAAAAAGGGGAGATCTCCAATCATTTTGATGGCCGACTGCTGAATCCGGGCCATGCCATAGAAGGAGGATGGTTTATACTCCACGAGGCTATTTACAGAAACCATGACAAACGCTTGTTAAAATTAGGATTGTCAATGATCGATTACATGTGGGAGCGGGGATGGGATCCGGAACAGGGAGGATTGTACAGTTTCCGGGATGTATACAATAAGCCGGTACAGGAGTATTGGCACGATATGAAGTTCTGGTGGCCGCACAACGAAGCGATTATAGCCACCTTACTGGCCTGGACCCTGACCGGGGATGAAAAGTATGCCAGCTGGCACAAACAGGTACATGAATACGCTTACGCTCATTTTCATGACAAAGAACATGGGGAGTGGTTCGGGTACCTGCACAAAGATGGCAGTAAATCTGTCTCACTGAAAGGGAACCTGTTCAAAGGCCCTTTTCACCTGCCCAGGCAGGAATGGTATTGTTATCAACTACTCAGGGCATTGCCCTGAGTAGTTGTATAATTTTCCATCCTCACACCAATTATTCCATCCCCCCAAATGTCAATTATTCCATACAATAGTACTATTCTACATTTTTTATTATCCAGTGCCACTCTAACTTAGCCTTACTGATACAATAGCACATTTTCTGACTGTAATAAAAGCGCGGGGGATAAAAATTCCAGACTTTCTAAATTCCAATATCGACCAAAATGTAGCATTCTACAAAATGCCCTGAAATATAGTTCGTTATGAAAATACTGTTCCGAAGATCCCTGGTCTTTGGTGTGGGATTCCTTTTGCTCGCCATCGCCGCGTGCAGAAAAAAGGAGTTCGATGCCTACTATGGACGTCCCGATTGGTTGGCACAACCAATATACCAGCAACTTGAAGCCCGTAAAAACTTCACCCATCTCCTGGCTACTATCGACAAAGCAGGATACAAAGACATTCTTGGCAAAGCCGGTTACTGGACCTTCTTTGCCCCTAATGACTCTGCTTTCGAAAACTATTTCAGGGCCAACGGTCTCAGTGGCGATGATGCTATCGACTCTGCCCATGCCCGAAGAATAGTCGCCTACGAACTGGTATATAATGCTTATAGAAAAGAACAACTGGTAGACTACCAAACAAGTGCCGGACCAGATACCAACCAGGCCTTCAAACGCAAAACTGCTTATTACGACTGGGTATATTCCGAAAATGGCCGCCTGCTCATTGCCGCTAACAGAAATGGTTTTTATGCTGCTAATGACAATAATAATAAGAACATCCCTTACTTCATAGATGGATTCCTGTCGCAAAACGGACTCAGTGCGGCTGATTATAATTACTTCTATCCCGGTGCTACCTTTAGCGGTTTCAATGTAGCAGATGCAAAAGTACTGGAAGCAGATATCCCTGCCGAAAATGGCATTATCCACACTATTGATAAGGTCATCACTCCGCTGGATAACCTGGAAAGGTACCTCGCCTCCAATCCCAACTATAGCGAGTTTCGTAGCCTGCTGGAAAAACTCGTTACCTACCAGTCCAATGCAGACATCACGCATCGCAACACGGTGCTGAGCGGCAATGCAGATTCTGTTTTCGTAAAAGTATATAGTGCTGCATTGGCTTTCTCACCCAATAATGAGAACTATCTGGCCTCCGGCACAGATGCGCAAAAGTCAGGCTGGACACTTGTTGTACCCACCAATGATGTACTCATTCCTTACGAAAAAACCATCCTGGAACACTACAATACTTTCGAAGCAGCACCACCTTCTGTACTCACAAACCTGCTGAATGCACACATGTGGCAAACGGCGGTATGGCCAAATAAAATGAGCCATACCACGAACAGTCAGCAGGAAGTGCCCACCTTCACGCAGGCAAACATCATAGACAAAAAGGTATTAAGCAACGGCTTCTTCTATGGTATTAATACCGTGCAGGATGCCAACGTATTCAGAACCATTTATGCCAAAGCTTTCCTGGATCCAGACTATTCACTCATGACCCGTGCACTGGATGCTGACTTAAAATACTCCATCATCAATCCCAGTATAAAATATACCATGTTCATGATGCCGGACGCACAGCTGCGCGCTGCCGGATATGACTGGAGCTCCGAAAGAAATGACTGGTCTTACCTCGCTCCCGGCAGCAGTATTCAATATGGTTCCGGGGCCATGGACAGGGTATACCGCATATTACAAACCTCCATACTTACCACTAATCATGGAGAGATGGACGACCTCTCTGGCGAAGGTATTATAGAAGCATGGAATGGTGAATACATCAAGTACAAAAACAACACTGTATGGGCCAGTGGCAATGCAGATGCAGGTACCGTATTGCACATCAATAATGTTGCTACAGCTGTCAATGGGCAGGTGCTTTACACAGATGGGCTGCTCACTTTCACTGAACATACAATCGGTTACCACCTGGAAAATCTCGCTGCTAATGATCCTAATGGCTTCAACAGCTTCTTCCAGTATCTGAAGAACTCTACGCTGTGGACCGCCTCCACCAAAGATATCGTCGGCACAGTGCCCGGCACCAATTATACCATTTTTGTACCTGTGAACAGCGCCATCACACAAGCAGTGCAGGATGGTGTATTGCCTGGTGATAAAACGACCGGCACACCTAATTATACACCCACTACAGATGCGGATAAAGATAAGGTGGTGCAGTTCATCAACTTTCACATCCTGAACCGCAACACAGTAGTACCTGATGGTAAAAAAGAAGGCGCCTTTGAAACATTGATGAAGACCAGCGACGGTGATCTCTCTTTTATATTTATCAACAGTCAGCAACCAAACAGTATGGAGCTCAGAGATGCATTCAATGATATTGCATACCTGGATTACACGCGTAGCAACAACCTCTCTGCCCGTACCGTTATCCACGCCATTACCCACTACCTCAGAGGAAAATAAAAAACTGTTATGAACAAACTGCTGTTTATCATCTGTCTTTTATACAGCGCTGCACTGTTTGCCCGCCAGGAACAGTTACCACAAAAGAAAACCATCCGTGGTCGGGTAACAGATGCCACTACCCGCATGCCTGTGATCGGGGCTTCGGTCGTAGAACTGGACAAGGATAAGCGTACCGTAACCGGTGTAGCCACCGATATAGATGGCAATTTCGCCATTCGTGTGGCAGACCTGCAGCACCAGCTCTCCGTATCTTTTATCAGCTATAAGACCATTGTACAGGGCATCAATGGCCGTAATACCATCAATGTACAGCTCCAGCCCAATACCCGTGATCTGAACGAATTTAATGTGGTGGCGCGGCAAACGGTGAACAATGGTACTGGTTTGAATATCGATGCGCGCAACTCCACACTGGCTACCGCTACTATTCAGGCAAAGGAACTGGAAGAACTCTCTGCTGCCTCTATCGATCAGGCCTTGCAGGGTCGATTGCCCGGTGTGGATATTGGCACCACTTCCGGCGACCCCGGTGCCGGAATGTCTATCCGCATTCGTGGTACAGCTTCTATCAATGGTTCTGCCAATCCCCTGATAGTGCTGGACGGCATGCCCTATGATACCGAAGTACCTTCTGATTTTAACTTTGGTAGTGCAGATGAACAGGGGTATGCACAATTGCTCAACATAGCCCCTTCCGATATCAAAGAAATTACCGTACTGAAAGATGCTGCTGCCACTGCTGTATGGGGCTCCCGCGCTGCAAATGGCGTATTGATCATTACTACCAAAAGGGGAATGATAGGCAAGCCTGCTATCACCTATAATTTTAAAGGTACTTTTGGCAAGCAACCACGCAATATTCCCCTGCTGAATGGAGATCAGTACTCTACCCTCATACCCGAAGAAATTGCGAACACCAACGGTCTGCCGCTGAATATCAATGTGAATAAAGAATTCCTGTACGACCCATCTGATCCGTACTGGTATTATAATTATAGCAACAATACGGATTGGGTAAAAGCAATCACCCGCGTTGGTTATTCACAGGATCATAATGTGTCTATGACAGGCGGTGGTGAAAAAGCCCGCTACTATGCATCCATTGGTTATTTCGATCAGAAAGGCACCACAAAAGGTACAGCATTGACCAGGATCACTTCCAAGATCAACCTGGACTACAACGTATCTAACCGTATCCGTTTCCGCTCAGACATTACCTACACACATGTGGATAACCACCTGAATTATGTGCCTGACAAAAACTACCAGGTACGCGGTATCGCTTATACCAAGATGCCGAATATGGCCATCTATGAATATGATGAATATGGCAACGTAACACCAAATTACCTGTCGCCAGCCTCCAACATACAAGGCTACTATTACACCACCTACAACCCTGTAGCAATGGTCATGGAAAGCCTTTACAGGCAACAGGGAGAACGTATCACACCTAAGTTCAACATCCAGTACGATATCGTTCCGTCTGTACTCACTTCCACCTTCGATGTACAATTCGATATCAACAATACCAAGGCGCAGACTTTCCTGCCACAGGTAGCTACCGGCCGTCCTGTTACTGAAACCGTGGTGAACAGGGCCGGGAATAGTGATGGGGATATATTCGATGTATACACAAAAACAAACTTCATTTATACACCTAAAAGCAATACACAGAAACACCAGCTGCAGGCACTGTTATCCCTGCAAACAGAAGACCGGAGTTATGTAACGCACAATGTGCTTACTTCCAATACGGCTTCTTCCAATTTCCAGGATCCTTCTAATCCCAGCCGTACGGCAAACGCTGACCTTGACCTTGAATCCACCTCTGGCAGAACAAGGAGTGTGGGATTACTCTTACAGGGGCAGTATGGATTACTGGACCGGTACATCATCAATGCAGGTGTAAGAGGTGATGGTAATTCCCGTTTCGGTCCCGATTACCGCTATGGTTTATTCCCCTCTGTATCCGTTCGCTGGCGTGCATCAGGTGAGAAATTTATGCGGAAGTACAAGTTCATAGACGACCTCAGTTTCAGGGCCTCCTATGGCCAGAGTGGCGCCGCGCCTCCTGACAAAGCAGTATGGAATTACTTCAATACCTATCAGCCTTATTCATACACCTATTTAGGCATGTCTGGTGTATATCCTTCCAATATGGAACTGACCAGCCTGAAATGGCAAACGGTTGTAGGTACAAACCTGGGTTTTAACCTGTGGGTACTAAAAAACAGGATCCGTATCGATGTGGAAGCCTACCGCAACCGCACGAAAGATATGTTCTACGAAGACCTGCAGATCCCTACCTACTCAGGTTTTTCAGAGGTAGCTATGAACGTGGGCACCATGGATAACCAGGGCTGGGAAGTATTGTTAAATACCATTCCTTACCGCAGTAAGAACTGGACGATCGGCTTCGATCTGAACATTGCCCGCAATATGAATATCGTGCGCAAAATATCTGAATTCTTCCCAAGAGAAAATAACGTAGCCATCAACCAGAATGGGGTGTACAAAACTTACCTGCAAATAGGGAATCCATTCGGCTCCTACTATGGCTTCCGCTACAAAGGTGTGTACAAAGATAAAGATGCGACCATTGTAAGAGATGCCAGTGGAAAAAAGATTGATGGCGCCAATGGACAGACGCTCTATATGCGTTTCAACTATCCCGGCACTGACTACGTATTCCAACCTGGCGATGCGATGTATGAAGACATTAACCACGATGGCAATATCGACAATAAAGACATTGTATACCTCGGCAATGGTATTCCTAAAGTAACCGGTGGTTTTGGTCCGAACATCACCTTCAGGGGTAACCTGAAACTCACTGCCTACTTCGTTTACAGGGTGGGCTACCAGCTGGTAAACAGGGCCGATATGATCACCAGCAATATGTATGGCTACGACAACCAAAGTACCGTAGTCCTGAAGCGATGGCGCAACCCGGGCGATGAAACCAATATACCCAGGGCACTCTACAGGTCAGGCTACAACTGGTTAGGTTCAGACAGGTATGTACAGGATGCGTCTTTCATCAGGTTGCAATCCCTGACCCTTCGTTACAACTTCACAAAAAAAGTGCTGGACAAACTGAATATCCGCAATGCGAGTTGCTACTTCACTGTAGAAAACCTCGCTACCTGGACAAAGTACAAGGGACAAAACCCGGATGTGTCCATGAAGGGAGACAATGATCCTTTCGCTTACCCGGTGGACAATGCACTCACACCACCTGCTAAAAATTTCCTGATGGGTATCAGTGCAAGTTTTTAAAAATACTATTATGAAGAAATATATCCTGATAATCGCCTTGTTGCTCACCTCATCCTGCAGTAAATGGCTGGATGTAAAACCACAGGATGGCATTATCCGCGACAACTACTGGCAAAATAAGGAACAGCTGAAAGCCGCTGTAATAGGCTGTTATTCCTCTTTGCTCAATAACTGGCTGGTGTCTGAACTCTTTGTATGGGGAGAACTGCGGGCCGATATGGTCAGCAGTACACTCAATACTGCTGTAGATGAAGTTAACATCATGCAGGCAAATATACTGGCTACGAATAGCTACACCAGCTGGGCATCTGTATACAGCACCATCAATTATTGCAATACAGTCATCGACTATGCAGCAAAGGTGATGGAGACAGACAAGACCCTCACGCAGGAAGCACTCAATGGTTATCTTGCCGAGGCGCATGGTCTGAGAGCGTTGATGTACTTCTACCTGTTGCGCACCTTTGGTGAAGTGCCTTTACAGCTCAAAGCCACTGATAGCGACAATAGCCTGGATCAGCTGGCAAAAAGTACACAGGACCAGGTGTATGCCCAGATACTCGAAGACCTCACCTTTGCAGAAAGCCACGCCCTTGAAACCTATGGCAGTACGGCACAAGACAAAGGCCGCCTCACCCGGTATGGTATCTATGCACTGGAAGCGGACGTATACCTGTGGAATGAAAAATATGAAAACTGTATCGCTGCCTGTGACAAAGTAATCAACTCCGGCCGCTACGGATTGATGGATGGCAGTGTACAATCCCAATGGTTCAACAATGTATTTTATATAGGCAACTCTGCCGAGAGCATTTTCGAATTCCAGTTTGATCAGCAGCAACTGAATCCTTTCTATTCCATGTTCATTGTGTCTACCAACCGTTTCATCGGCTCCTCAAGGGTAATGGACGAAGTGTATGGCATAGACCTCACAGATGCTACTAAAAAAGACATCCGTGGGGATGGTGGCAGCATCAGGGCTACAGACCAGATGATCTGGAAGTTTGCCGGTGCCACAGGTGGTACTACCCTCACTGCCAGAACATCCGCAGATTCCTGGGCTCACTGGTTTGTATATCGCTATTCCGACATCCTCCTGCTCAAAGCAGAGGCCCTGGCATGGGTACAAAGAGGGCAGGAGGCACTGGACCTGGTTACCACCATCCGTACCCGGGCAGGTGCGATAGAAGGTACTTCAGAATCACCTGATCCCGGTTCCGCAATAGATGTATCCAATTATATACTGAACGAAAGAGCCCGCGAATTTGCCTTCGAAGGCAAGCGCTGGTTCGATATACTGCGCCATGCAAAACGCAATAACTATGCACATCCCGAAATCATTTTGGATATGGTTGCCATGACAGCTCCCGGCAATATGCAACAGTCGATTATCAATAAATACAAAGATGTACGTAGCCATTATTTACCCATCAACCAGTATGAGTTACAAGCTGACAAAAAACTGGTACAAAATCCGTACTATCAATGAAAGCATTCTATCTTCTCTTAATACTGTTTTTGGCTGGTTGTAAGAAAGCGCCCATTGTATCACAAACCTCCGATGAAGTAACCATCGTCGGTTACCTGGAAGAATTTCCTGACCAGTATTCGGAGTTCCTGAAGATCCTCCACATCACCGGTGATGCAGGGTTCCTGAACGTGTATGGGGCTTACACCATTTTTGTTCCTGACAACGAAGCCGTAGCACTGTTCCTGAAGAGTTCCGGGCATGCTACCTTGGAATCAATGGATGTGCAAAAGCTAAAAGACATTGTGAAGTTTTGTATCATACAGGATACCATCAACACTACCAGCTTTTCTGACGGCAAGTTGTCAAAGCTGACCATGTATGGGCAATACCTGATCACAGGCGCAGCCAATACTGACGGAGAAACTAAAATCACCGTCAACAGGCAGGCGAATATTCTAAAAGCCAATATCCGCGTAAGCAATGGAATCATTCATGCGGTAGACAATGTGTTGACTCCGGCCACAGAAACACTGGCAGGCATGCTGGCCAATAATCCGAAGTACAGCATCTTCACCCAGGCACTCAGGGAAACAGGTTTATATGATACCCTGAATATTCCAGCCGGTAGCAATACAGATAGCGCCCGAACCTGGCTGACGGTGCTCGCAGAATCTGACTCTGCCATCAATGCTGCGGGCTTTAGTACCTATGCAGCTCTCAAAGCCCGTTATTCACATACCGGCGATCCTACCCAGCTGGAAGACAGCCTGCACTTATATGTTGACTACCACATTCTGTACGGCGTAAAATACCTTGCAGACATTGTTACTGCTACCTCGCATACCACGCTGGCTCCCCTGGAGGTAGTCACCTCTAAACTCTCCGGACAGCATGTACTGATCAATGACGACGATTTCAATGGGGTGCACGAAACCGGTGTAGAACTGGAAAGAAGCACATCTGACAACTCTGCGACCAATGGTGTATTGCACAATGCATTGGGCCACTTTGCTGTCAAGATCAGGAACCCGGTACCCGTTTACTGGGATGTAGCCGACTTCCCTGAAATACGTAACCTGCCAGCTTATTTCCGCAAGCAGAACTATGTGTATTCCCTCACGAATATGCCGGCAGATTTCATTGTTCCCGGTCCTTCAGCCATGACTTACACAGTGGGCAGCACCTATGTAAATGGTGATTACCTGATGATACCATTAGGGGGACCCGGTCGTAGTGCTTATATAGATATGAAGACACCATTGTTAGTAAAAGGAAAATATAAGGTATGGATCTGTTATCGCGTGCAAAAACAATCCAATAGCTCCAATAACCTGAACCAGGTTTCCATAGACGGCGAAGTGATGCAGCGTACTATGAACTTCACCACTGCCATGCCGGCTTCTACTGAAGGCGAAATGGAAGCACAGGGCTGGAAGTGGTATACAGATCCTGTATCGAACAACTGGGGCTCACGGCTGGTAGGCACCATCGAAATCAAAACTACAGAACGCCATACCCTCCGGTTCACGACCCTGCAGGGAACACAGAATAACAACAACCTGGACATGATCCACTTTATCCCGCAGGATATGGATCAGCTCTATCCACGTTTCAAAGCTGATGGTACACAGGTACCAAGGCCATGACTTTCAAATTTTGAATGATGATACGATACCTGATCATAATAGGTTTATTGCTGGGCATATCCTGCCGGAAGGAGAAGTGGAATGACCGGAATAAACTCACTACATCACAAAATCTGTTGCAGACAATACAGGCCAGTAATGACCTGAGCCAGTTCTATACCTACCTGGTCAGAACGGGCTATGATAAAGTACTGGCATCTTCCAAAACCTTTACGGTATGGGCGCCTGTCAATAGTGCATGGGCAGCAGTAGATCCTGCTTTACTAAATGATACGGCACAATTACGCTTACTCATCGCAAATCATATCAGTACCCTGTCTTATACAGGTACTGCCGATGAGCAGCGGATAGCTACCCTGAATGGAAAAAAGATCGCATTTACAGCTTCCGCAGTAGAAGGTATCAAAGTAAATGACGGGGGGCAATTTACATCCAATGGTGTACTGCAGGTAATTGATGGGGCCATCATTCCTAAGCAGAATGCCTGGGAATACCTGAATAGTACCAGCTATCAGCAAAAGACCTTTTTGCAGTCACTCGCATACATTGGTATCGACACGGCTACTGCGGAACAGATTGGTGTAAACCCTACTACAGGTGCACCTATCTATAAGCCCGGCACCGGCGAAGTAGAGTTGAATCACTTCCTGGAAAGAGTGAATATCAACAGCGAAGATTCCCTGCTAACATATGTGATCTTAGCAGACGATGTCTACGCCGGCGAGCAGCAAAGGTTAACCAAATACTTTACTGATAGTACAGCAGAGCTCACGGATACCACTACCCAATGGAATGTGGTCAAAGATCTTGTATTCAACGGTGTATACGACAAAGATCATTTGCCCGATACGCTTTACAGCATTCGCGACAGCGTACACTTCCACATCAATGCCAGTGACATTATCAGCTCACAAAAAGTGAGCAATGGCATTGTGTATATAGTCAATCATATCGACTATGATCTGTCTACCAAAATCAAACCTGTTATCATACAAGGAGAATACTACAGTGGGGTAAAAGATGCCACGAAGACCATTGCCATCCGTACCCGTGTCAATTCCGTTACCGGCCTTATATTCAGAGACGTGTACATGTACAATTACGGATTGGCTTCCTACTGGTTGAATTACAAGGCACGGCTCAATTCAGTAGCATACCACGTGTATTGGGTTGCTGTCAACGATGTGCAAACCGGTACATTTCCTATGCGGGTTGCTTTTGACGATCCTGCTGTCACTACCATTCCATATACGACAGTGCCGCTCCTCAATTACAATGAGCAATACGTGGGGGATTATACCAATATCCGCTATGGTGTGCATAATGTATACCTCGTGGGCAATTCGGTCACATCCAATGGTAACAATACGATTCTGCTGGATTATATCAAACTGGTACCTATTCTGAACTGATCATCTCAATCTATTATGAAGGCATTTATTTACATAGCGCTGGCGGTTCTATTGGGGGTGCATGCAAGAGCGCAGGATACTGTAATGGTAACGGGGCTGATCAGAGAAGCGGCTACCGGTGCGGCATTATCTGGTATCAATATCAGCGTGCCCCGATTCTCTGCCGCCATCACCAACGAGAAAGGAGAGTTCCGCATCAAAGCGCCTGACTATCGCACTTCCATCACGGTATCCGGCCCCGGTTATCAAACAAAGATCATTACCCTGAATGGAAGACATACAGTCATCGCAAGTCTGCACGAAGAAACATTCAATTCTATTTGCGACCGCAAGCAAACTACCGATCCCATTACCACTTTAAATACCACCGATAGCTGGCAGCAGATCACCACTTCTCCTGAAAACTATTTACAGGGCAAAGTGCCCGGCTTACAGGTTCTCAGGCGTAGTGGTACACCCGGTATGGGCGCTGATTTGTTCATGCGGGGATATACTTCTCTATATGCCACCAACAGGCCGCTGGTAGTTGTAGATGGCATGATCTACGATACCAACGAATATGGTGGATCATTGATTAACGGGTATGTGAATAACCCACTGGCAGATATCGATATTAAAGATATAGACAACATCACTGTTATGAGAGATGGTACCAGTACTTACGGTACCAAGGGTGCCAATGGGGTTGTCCTTATCACCACCTCACATGCAAAGGAAGTAGCTACCCGTATCGATTTTGGCGTGATGGGAGGATTTAATACACCACCTGCACAGCTGCCTGTAATGGAGGCTGACGATTACCGTTTATACCTCTCTGACCTGTTACAAAGTAGTGGTAAAACCCCTGCTGAAATAGCCGCATTACCCTACATGAATGATAATCCTAACGCTGACTATTATCGCTATCACAACAATACCAACTGGCAGAAAGAAGTTTCCAACCAAAGCTTCAATCAGCAGTATTTTCTGAAGGTAGCCGGTGGTGATGATATTGCAACTTATGGCTTGTCTCTGGGATATCTTAAACAAAGTGGTACCATTCGCCGTACAGATCTTAGCCGCTATCAAACCCGTTTTAATGCAGACCTGAACCTGTCTGCAAGACTGAAGGCAGCTATCAATCTCGCTTTCACCAGCAATACCCAGAAAGATAAAGATCAGGGTATTTCGCCTAAGACAAACCCATTATACCTGGGTCTCATCAAAGCGCCCTTTCTGGCCCGCCAGGCCATCAGTGATGAAGGCATAGCTTCGCCCAGCCTGGCTGATTATGATATTTTTGGTGTCTCCAATCCTGTAGCCATCATCGACAAGATGCAGGATATTAACAAAAGCTACCGCTTCTTTGGTAGTATCCGTTTTAATTACCTTGTTACAAAAAATATCAGCATCAATACCCTCACAGGTGTCACTTTTGATAAAGTGAGAGAAAATTTCTTCATCCCCGAAGCGGGTGTAAAACCTGATACCCTATCCAATGCGGTTGCTTACAACCGCTCAGGGAGCAATGTAGAAAGGTATTACAGCCTGTACAATGATACCCGTATCACTTACGATAAACAATTCACCAGAGACCATCATCTCAATACAAGTATAGGTCTGCGCTATAGTAGTAATAACAGTGAATCTGATTACGGTTTAGGCTACAATTCCGCCACAGATGAATTTGTCAGCGTAGGCATGGGGCAAAACCAACTGAGAAAGGTAAGTGGTACCATTGGTAAATGGAACTGGCTGAATACCTGGTTCAATGCAGATTACAGCTTCAGAGATAAATATTTCCTGACCTTCAACCTGGCTGTAGACGGTTCTTCCCGGTACACCTATACCCGCAATCAATATGCAGTGATGCCCGGGCTATCAGCTGCCTGGCTCATTGTCTCAGACCAGCATAATATCGATGCGCTTAAACTCAGGGCAGGTATCAGCAGAACAGGCAATGATGATATCGGCAATTATACTTCCCGGCAATATTACATTTCTCAAAACCTCTTAGGCTTACAGGGAATAGTGCGTGCAAACATTGCCAACCCTTACCTGAAATGGGAAACGGTGACAAAGTACAATGCTGGCCTGGATGGTGCTTTTTACAATGAAAGACTGAGCTTTAGCCTGGATGTGTTCCGGCACCGTACTACAGATATGCTGACCATAGAACCTGTAGCTGCCGCTACTGGATTTGATCACGTAATTACCAACAATAGCGCAATGGAAACACATGGAGTGGAATTATCATTGTTTGGCCGTGTGGTAGATCATATGCTCAAATGGGATGTAGGGCTGACTTTGTCCACCTATAAAAATAAAATTACCAAAATACCCGGCAATCAATTGCTCACTACCTATGCAGATGCGACCATACTTACAGCCGTAGGGCATGCCGCCAATCTCTTTTACGGCTATAAAACCAACGGCATCTACAAAACCAATGAAGAAGCGAATAAAGCAGGCATGGGTGCACAGGGGGGAGATATCCGCTTTGTAGATACCAACGGCGATCACAAGATCGATGAGAATGACAGGCAGATTATCGGTGACCCTAATCCCGACTTCACCGGTGCCTTCACAAACCATATTAACTGGCGGCGATGGACATTGGATGCCATCTTCACATTCAGCCATGGCAACGATATTTACAACTACACCCGTGCAAACCTGGAATCTATGAGTAATTACAACAACCAGACCTTAGCAGTGCGCAACCGCTGGAAACAGGATGGACAGGAAACTAACATTCCCCGTGCTGCATGGGGTGATCCAAATGGCAATGCACGATTCTCTGATCGCTGGATTGAAAAAGGAGATTACCTCCGCCTGCAACAACTGAGCCTCTGTTATGAACTGACATTCAGGCGTTGCGCCATGAAATATGTACGCATCTCTGCTACCGCCAATAACCTGTTTACCCTGACGAACTACCTGGGCTTTGATCCTGAGTTCAGCAATGGCAATAGTGTCTTTACCCGGGGAATTGACGAAGGTCTCTTTCCTCAATACAGAACTGTACAATTAGGTATCAGGATGGGCTTATAAAACTAACAAGAACATGAAACGATTACTATATACCGGACTGCTTTGCTGTAGCATACTATGCGGGTGCAAAAAGCTGTTTGACATCAAACCTGAAGAAGCATTGGACCATTCACAGGTATACCAGAATGTGAATGATGCAGATGCTGCCGTGATCGGTATTTATGGAAAAGTGATGGGGCTTGCGGGCAGGTACATGATCCTCAATGAACTGAGAGGCGATCTTGTAGATGTTACCACCTCCACAACAGATAAGTACCTGCAGGAGCTCAATATCCATGAAGTCAGTGCAGATAATACCTACGCCGATCCCCGTCCATTCTACGAAGTGATCATGAACTGCAACGATGCGCTGAAAAACTTCGATGCCATGCTGCGGGACAAGCGGATGAACAATGACGATTATATACTGCGCTACTCTGCTGTAGGTGCAATACGTACCTGGTTGTATTTGCAATTGGGTATTCACTATGGCGAAATTCCATACATCACTGATCCGTTGGAAACCATCGATGCTATTAAAGACGTTTCCAAATTTCCCCGTGTCACATTCAATGAATTGCTGGGTAAACTCATCACCTTTACCGAAGGCTTGCCTTACAAGTATCCCTTTCCGGCCGGTACCTCATTGCTCATCACCACAGATGGTTATTCCACAGAAAAGTTCTTTATCAACATCAAATGTCTGCTGGGTGAGTTGTATCTCTGGAATGGTAATTATACACAGGCAGCCACTAACTACCGGGTCATGATGAACTATGCAGATATTTTGTATCCGGCTATGAACAGTGAACAATGGTATGAGGTGTATAGAGTAGGTTACACAGCTAACCTGAGTGGTGCCTTATGGAGCAACATTTTCGGCCAACCCTACGGCGAGCGTTATTCCAATTATGAAATCATCTGGAACCTGCCATTCGATAAGAACTTCGCACCTGCCAATCCTTTTATAGAACTCTGTGACAATATCAGTGGTAGTTACCAGGTACGTCCTTCCGACCTGGCTATCGCCAACTGGAATAAGCAATTCAGGAGTGACAATACACCTATAGACCTGCGCGGTCCGAACATCTCTTATAAGTATTCGGGTACACAACCGGTCATCAAAAAATACACTTATAACTATACTTCTTCGTTACCTTTCGAAACTTCCAGCAAATGGATACTGTTCCGTGCCGCAGCCCTGCACCTGCATTACGCAGAAGCCGCCAACCGCGACAATCGTGATAAGATTGCCTATGCACTGCTGAATACCGGTATCAAAAACACCTACGATCCTGTGTACATGGCTACAGGTGTATCAGGAGGAGAGGGTCGCAATGTGACCGATATAGAACAAACAAAAGATGTACCTCCTTACGACTTTGATGCCCGCGATGGTAACTACCCGCAGTTTCGCAATACCTGGTACCGGAATATAGGCGTACGGGGCAGGGTAGGATTGAAGTCGGTAAAAGTAGACTCCACCGGTGTATTTGACATGAGTGATCCGCTGCTCACTGATAAACCGGTGATAGACAGGCCGACATTGATGAACAGGATGGAAGATTTGTTAATAGACGAAGATGGATTGGAACTGGCCTTTGAAGGCTATCGCTGGCCAGACCTGTTGCGTGTAGCACTTCGCCGGCAAACCACTGATCCTGCCTGGCTGGCCAATAAAATCGCAGCTAAATTTGTAGCTGCCAACGATAGCCGGGCAGAGGCTGTGAGATCAAGATTAATGAACAAAGCAAACTGGTACTTACCTTTTAAATGGTAGATGATGATGCACCTTTTATTTCTTTTATTATTCCCACCTGCAGAAAAACTGGATCGTGGCCTCATTGCTATTCCGCAGTCACCTACCCAGACCTTCCTTAGCTGGCGCCTGTTGAATACAGATCCATCTGCAGTCACTTTCAATATCTACAGGCAAACTGATGGTAAGCTGCAAAAACTATCTTCCCAGTCTGTCACCAACTATGTGGATAACCACGCCGATATTCATCATGCCCAGACATACCAGGTCAGGTCTGTCATTGATGGAAAGGAAACCAGTACGGCTACTTACACCATTCCTGCAGATGCACCCATTCAACAATACCTGACTATTCCACTCAAAACACCACCCGGTTACACACCCAACGATGCCTCGGCTGCGGACCTGGATGGTGATGGTCAATACGAAATCATCCTCCATCAAACCGGCCGGGCCAAAGACAATTCCCAATCCGGCATTACCGATCCACCCATCTTTCAGGCGTATAAACTGGATGGTACCTTCCTCTGGCAAATCAACCTGGGCCGTAATATCCGCGAGGGCGCCCATTATACCCAGTTCATGGTCTATGACCTGGATGGCGATGGTATCGCGGAATTTGCCTGCAAAACCGCCGATGGCACCATCGATGGCAAAGGCAAAGTAATAGGCGACAGCACCAAAGACTACAGGGACCTGGACCCAACATCCAAATCCTTTGGTAGAATTCTGACTGGTCCTGAATACTTCACCATCTTCAGTGGCAAAACCGGCGAAGCGCTTGCCACAACTAATTATATTCCTCCTCGTGGCGATATCGGTGGCTGGGGTGGTTATGGTGGCAATGGGGGTACAGATCACTATGGCAACCGGGCAGACCGCTTCCTTGCCTGTGTAGCTTACCTCGATGGCAGGCACCCCAGCGTAGTTATGTGCAGGGGCTACTATGGCCGTATTGTACTCGCTGCCTGGGATTTCCAGAATGGCAAACTCACTTCCCGCTGGGTATTCGATACCAAAGATGGGCGTAGTCCTTACTCAGGCATGGGCAATCACAACCTGAGCGTAGCTGATGTGGATAACGATGGCAAAGACGAAATTATCTATGGTTCCATGTGCGTAGACGATGATGGCAAAGGGCTCTATACCACCGGTCTGCGTCATGGCGATGCCCTGCATGTGGGCGACCTGGATCCCGATCGTCCGGGTTTGGAGGTCTTCGGCATTCACGAACTGGAAAATGGCGCCAAAGGCACTGGGGCTGCTATGTACGATGCCCGCACCGGCGAAATCCTGTTCAGGGGTTCCATCGATCAGGATGTAGGGCGTGGTGTGGCTGAAAATATTGATAGCAGCCGCAAAGGCGCCCAGTTATGGTGGTCTGGCTCCAAAGGGCTTTATGATACTAAAGGAAACCGCATAGGCGATGCACCCCGCTCTGCAAACTTCCTCATCTGGTGGGATGGAGACCTGAGCCGTGAGCTCCTCGATGGCAACCATATCGATAAGTATGGCAGGGGCACCATTTTTACCGCAGAAGGTTGTGTAGCTAACAACGGAACAAAGGCAACACCTACCTTAACCGCCGATCTTTTTGGCGATTGGAGAGAGGAATTAGTCATGAGAACGTCAGATAATCAATCGCTGCGAATTTATACCACGACCATTCCTACCACCCACAGAATCATTACTTTAATGCAGGATCACCAGTACAGGATGAGCATCATCTGGCAGAATGTAGGCTATAACCAGCCACCTCATACAGGGTTTTATCTTGGAAAGTTTTAATTTTGCACTGCAATAGAATGTGCAATGAATTTTTATACTAGAAAATGGGTAAAACCGGAGGATTTAAATGCTCACGGTTCCTTGTTCGGCGGTAGTTTATTAGCCTGGATCGATGAAGAGGCCGCCATTTATGCCATCATCCAGTTAGGTACCAATCGTTGTGTGACTAAGTACATGTCCGAGATTAATTTCATCAGCTCCGCCAAGCAGGGGGATATCCTGGAATTAGGTATCAAGGCTACTCACTTTGGTCATACCTCTCTGACCCTTACCTGCGAAGCCCGCAATAAAATTACCAAGAAGAGCATCCTCACCATCGACAAGATGGTATTTGTAAGTGTGGATGAAAATGGTAAACCATGGCCACATGGTAAGACAGAGATTACCTATACCGACGAGCGCCTGCGCGAATAATTTACAATTGGTAGCATCATCCTACTCTAAAGCAGCGCATACTAAACGCTGAAAATACTTCTTCATAAGTATACTTAATCTCCTCATGCTTATCTGCCATTGCAATTGCATACAGCATGGGAATATAATGATCTGTGGTAGGTACTGCTTTCAGGGCAATCCTGCCCAGGTTATTGTAATAAAACAAACTACCGAAATCCCGCTCATCAATGCGCGCCTTCACCCATTCATCGAACTCAATCGCCCATGAATAGGGTTTCCCGTTAGAAAATGCACCTTTGAAAAATCCCTTTTCCAGGTTATGCACAATATTGCCACTGCCAATGATCAGCACCCCTTTTTCCCGTAGTGGTTTCAGGTACTGCGCCAGTTTCCAGTGGTAATCCAGTCGCTGTGCCATAGGGATACTCAGTTCCATGACCGGCACATCCATCTCCGGTGCCATGTGCCGTAACACTGCAAATGCACCGTGATCCATATCTGTACTTTCATCCACCGTCACCTGCGGCACTTTGTCTTTAAAGGCAGTAGCGCCATACACGTTGTAATAAGGGCAATTGAAATGTCCGGGTACTTTCAGGTAAGATTCTTCGGCGGTGAGGTAGTGGGCAGATATCACCATGATAGCTGTGGGCTTGCGGGGCAGATCCCTCCCCATTTTAGCGAGGGCCTGCGTAAAAGGGTTATCCCGGAAAGCATTTTCCGGGTCGCCATGTCCTACAAAAAACACAGGCATTTTCTCCGTTGGCTGGAAGATGCCTGGCAGGTTCAGCGCCTTTTCTATCTGTGAAGAGTAAGGCAAAAATGGCAGCAGTGCTGCCATTTTGATAAATGATTTCCGATGCACTGTTCTATTATACTTTCGTCTGTTTGAGTTTTACCGGATGCTCGCTCTTTGCACGCATTTTCAGATTTAATATTTCGATAAATACGGAGAACGCCATCGCAAAGTAAATATACCCCTTTGGAATGTGCTGATCAAATGCTTCTGCCAATAAAGACACCCCGATGAGTAACAGGAATGACAGCGCCAGCATTTTTACAGTAGGATGTTTGTTCACAAATTTGCTGATCCCTTCTGATGCCAGTAGCATAATGCCCACTGCAATGACTACGGCCGCAATCATGATTTCAATATGATCTGCCATGCCCACAGCGGTAATCACAGAATCCAGGGAAAAGACAATATCCAGCAGTAAAATCTGGATGAGCACCTGGGTAAAGCCGGCTAGTTTTGGCGTGGCGGTGGCATGCTCGCCGCCTTCCAGTTTCTCATGAATTTCGGAGGTGCTTTTGTAAATCAAAAAGAGACCACCAATCAGCAGAATCAGGTCCCTGCCGGAGATCTCTGCCATCTCCAGCCATTTGGGATTTTGAATGCCAATCCAGGTACCCGGGTTGAAGAGCGGGGCTGTCAGTGACATGATCCAGCTGATAGACATCAATAAGCCAATCCTGATAAACATGGCCAGGGTCATACCCAGCCTCCGGGCTTTTTTTTGCTGGGCTTCCGGTAGTTTGCCGGCAAGGATAGAAACAAATACAATGTTGTCTATACCCAAAACAATTTCGAGTACACTCAGGGTTAACAGGCTGATAAGAGAATCAACTGTAAATAGATTTTCCATGACAAAGGTTTAATTTAGTTCGCAGGGGCAAGATAGGCCAGATTTCTCAATTGGCCGTCCGCAGGATATCCCCCCTCACAAAAAATCACTTCACTGCACCCGGAGCTCCGGCAAAAAGAATTATTTTAGTATTGTAACCCGCTGTTAACATATGAGTATAAAAGTAATCGCGTTCGATGCAGATGATACGCTCTGGATCAATGAGCCCTATTTCCGTGAAACAGAGAACGAGTTCTGCCAACTAATGGAAGCCTACCTACCCCAGCATACCGTTGCAAGGGAACTGCTGCACACAGAAATTAAAAACCTCACCCTGTATGGCTATGGTATTAAAGGATTCATGCTTTCTATGATTGAGACAGCCCTCGCTGTCAGCAATAATACTATCGACATCACGGCTGTTGACAAGATTATTGCTTATGGCAAGGCGTTATTAGCCCGCCCTATTGTAGTACTGGCAGGGGTGGAAGAGGTATTGCAATCACTGAAGGGGGATTATAAACTGGTAGTAGCTACCAAGGGTGACCTGCTGGACCAGGAGCGGAAACTTAAAAATTCCGGCCTGGATCATTACTTCCATCATGTGGAAGTAATGTCCGAAAAGCAGCCGAAGGATTATAAGAAGTTATTGAAACACCTGGACATCCAGCCGGAACAATTCCTGATGATAGGCAATAGCCTGAAGTCGGATGTGCTGCCGGTGCTGGATTTGGGAGGTCATGCTATTCATATTCCTTTTCACACTACCTGGGCGCATGAACATGTAGATGTGCACATCGATAGTCCGAACTTCAGGCAGGTAGAGCAGATTCTGGATGTATTGCCGTTGTTTATTGCACCGCCGAGCGAGATTTCCTGATAGCAGCTACAGTGCCCCCACCCCCCTCCGAAAAAGTCACTTTCGCCGAAGGCGAAAGTGACTTTTTCGGTTATTTTTTCTACCTTACCCCCTCACGTTATTATTGTACTCAAGTCTCAACAAATGAAAATCAATTTGCTTGCAGGTTGTGGCCTTGCCGTATTATCATTGCTACCGGCAGCAGGTCACTCCGCTCCACCACAGGCTTCCTATCAGTCCCCCGTCTACACTACCTTACCATTAGGTAGCATCAAACCTGCCGGTTGGCTCCGGCACCAGCTCCTCATCATGCGGGACGGCTCCACAGGTCACCTGGACGAATACTATGCTAAACTAAAAAACGACAACGGCTGGCTCGGCGGCAAAGGCGACGGCTGGGAAGAAACACCTTACTGGCTGGACGGCGCACTGCCGCTCGCTTACCTGCTCGACGACAAAGCCCTGAAAGAAAAGGTACTCCGCTACGTGAACTGGACTTTAGACCACCAGCGCCCCAGCGGCTACTTCGGCCCCCTCACCGGTGCTGAAAGAGAAAAGCACACCAGTGTGGCGGTTGCCAACGCCACTGATGGCGATGACTGGTGGCCCAAAATGATCATGCTCAAAGTATTGCAGCAATACTACTCCGCCACCGGCGATCAGCGTGTCATCACCTTCATGACCAAATACTTTCAGTACCAGCTCAAAGCCCTCGACATTGCCCCCATTGGCAAATGGACAGACTGGGCAGCTTCCAGGGGGGCAGACAATGTAATGATGGCTCAATGGCTCTACAGCATCACCAAAGATCCCTCCCTCTTACAGCTGGCAGACAAAATCGAACAGCAGTCCTTTCCCTGGACCCGCTGGATGGGTGGCCATGAATGGGTGATCAGCACTACCACTTACGCACATATGGGCAACTGGATGAACCGCCATGGGGTGAACGTTGCCATGGCCCTGAAATCGCCCGCTGTCAACTACCAGCGTACCGGCGATCCAAAAGACTTGCAGGCATTACATACCGGCTGGCATGACCTCATGACCGTTCATGGTCTGCCCATGGGCATCTTCAGCGGCGATGAAGACCTGAATGGCAATGAACCCACCCAGGGCATTGAACTCTGCGCCATCGTGGAAGCGATGTACTCCCTGGAAAATATCATCTCCATCACCGGCGATGTGCATTACATGGATGCACTGGAAAAAATGGCCTTCAATGCCCTGCCCACACAAACAACCGATGACTATAACAATAGGCAATACTTCCAGGTAGCCAACCAGGTACAGATCAGCAAAGGCGTTTTCGATTTCTCCCTACCCTTCAGCAGGGAAATGTGTAACGTGCTGGGGGCCAGAAGCGGCTACCCCTGCTGCCTCGCGAATATGCACCAGGGCTGGACAAAATTCACCTCTCAACTCTGGTACAGCACACCCGGCAATGGCATAGCTGCCCTGTCTTATGCTCCCAATGACCTGACCACCAAAGTTGGCAAAGAGCAAACAGCAGTAACTATTCACGAAGCCACTACCTATCCTTTCAATGATGAAATCAGCTTCACAATATCATTGAAAAAAGCAGCCAGCTTCCCCTTACAGTTACGTATACCTGCCTGGTGCAAAGAGGCCACCATTCTCCTGAATGGACAGCCGCTGCGCAAAGACACCGGCAACCAGGTCATCACCATCAACCGTACCTGGCAAAACAACGACAAGCTGGTATTGCAACTGCCGATGGATATCACCACTACTGTATGGGGCAGGCATTCCCGTGCCATAGAAAGAGGGCCACTGGTATATGCGCTGAAGCTGAATGAAAGATGGGAGAAAGCTACTGACGAAGTAGAAGGTGAATATTTCAGCGTCTATCCTACAGATAAGTGGAACTATGCGCTGATCAGGGATAATGTGGAAAAGCCTTCCGCTCACTTTAAGGCCGCTGTGGTAAAACAGGTAGATGACCAGTTTGTATGGAACCTGGCACATGCCCCTGTCACCATCACGGTACCGGCTAAATCAATCCCCTCCTGGAAAGAACTGAATGGTGTGGCTTATCAGCCGCCTACGGACAGGGAAGGAATTTATAAAGGAAAAGTAGACAACACAATACAGGAAATCACCCTCGTGCCCTATGGTTGTACCAAAGTGCGCATCGTAGCTTTCCCTGTAGTACCATAAATCACCTAAAAGCCAGAAACTTTGCAACGTATTTTATTTTGCCTGCTCTGCTGCCTGCCCGGTTTCCTGTATGCACAGGTTAACTGGTCCGGTAGCTGGATCACCAATACCACAGATACCACGATCACAAAAGCACCTTTTTTCAGGAAGGTATTTCACACCGCTAAGCCATTGCAAAGTGCAGTGGCTTATGTATCCGGTGTAGGTTATCATGTACTGTATGTAAACGGGAAACCTGTCACCGATGCGGTGCTGGAACAGGGATATACCCGTTATGACAAAAGATTACTGTACAACACTTATGACATTACTTCGCTGCTTGCTAACGGGGATAACGTCGTGGCGGCAGAATTAGGAAATGGCTGGTATAATGTACAATCCCACGCAGTATGGGAATTTCACAAAGCGCCCTGGCGCAATACGCCCCGCATGCTGATCAACATCCTGCTTACTTACAAAGACGGCAGCAGGGAAACCATCGTCACTGATCGCAGCTGGAAGTGTACTACCGGACCTAGTCAATACAACAACCTGTACACCGGCGAAATCTACGATGCCAGGGCAGAACTACCCGGCTGGAACAAGCTGGCGTACAATGATGCCAGCTGGCAGACGGCGATTGAAACCAATTCTCCCGGTGGGGTACTGGTACCACAGGAAATGCCGTCTATTAAGATCATCAGGCACATCAAACCTGTGAGTGTAAAACAGGTGGATAAGGATGAATATCTCTTCGATATGGGCCAGAACTTTGCCGGCGTAGTGACCTTAAAAGTAAAAGGTGCAGCGGGTACAAAAGTGACCCTTTCCTACAGGGAAGTATTGAAAAATGGTAAAATCGACCTCGCGCATAATACAGAACACATGCGTAGCTGGCCGGGTGAACTGCCATTCCAGACGGATATTTATATCCTGAAAGGGAACGGTGTCGAGACCTTCACCCCACAGTTTACCTATCATGGTTTCCAGTATGTATCTGTGAAAACATCTGCCGAAGTAAAGCTGGATAAGAGCTCTCTGGAAGGTTTATTCTACAGCACAGACTTTGAAGAAGCCGGTCATTTTACCAGCTCAGATCCTATGATCAATAAGCTGTACGAAGCAGCCCGGCAATCTTACAGGAGCAATTTCCTGAGCATTCCAACTGACTGCCCGCAGCGTGAAAAAAACGGCTGGACAGCAGATGCACATATCTCCGCCGAAATCGGCCTGTGGAATTACAAATCAGCACCGGGTTACCGCAAGTGGCTGAATGACATCAGGGATGCGCAAACACCGGATGGTTCCATTCCGGGTATTGTTCCTTCCAATGGCTGGGGCTATGATCGCAAGGACTTTACCTTTGGGCCTGCATGGGGGAGTGCGCTCCCTATCATAACCTGGTATTTGTACCTCTATGAAGGCGATACGGCTGCGGTAAGAGAAAATTATGATGCCATCAAAAAGTACACAGACCTGCTCACCAGCGAAGCCCAAAACTATATCTTCAAAATGGGGTTGGGTGACTGGATGTCATTGGTAGAGACACCGGTGCCATTTACATCTACAGCCTGTTATTATACAGATGCAGTTTTAGTATCCAAAATGGCGCGTATCTTAGGCAAAGATGCAGATGCTGCTGCTTATGCTGCACTGGCCGAAAAGATCAGCGCTGCTTTCAACAGGGAGTATTATGATGCACAGGCAATGCAGTACAATGTCACAACGGCTACTGCACTTAGTACGACAGTATACCATCAGTTAGTACCTGCGCCTGCGCTGACGAAGACAGTAGATCAGTTGGCAAAGAAGATTACAGACAATCATTATCATGCTGATTTCGGTGTGTTAGGCACCAAATATGTACTGCCTTCATTGAGTGATAACGGGCATGTAGAGGTGGCCATGAAAATGCTGACAGATACAGGGTACGCAGGTTGGGCGCATTGGATAGCAAATGGTGCCACATCCTTGTTTGAAGACTGGCCGGGAGAATTATCTCACAATCATATCTTCTTTGGAGATTACTGTGCCTGGTTCTACAAAACACTGGCTGGTATTCGTCCGGATGAAGCGGCGCCGGGTTTTAAGCATTTCTTTATACAGCCTTCATTTGTGTCTCAGCTCACTTTTGCAAAGGCTGATTATCAATGCCGGTATGGTAAGATCGTCTCTTCGTGGAAGCGGAATGGGAAACAGGTGATACTGGAAGTGGAAGTTCCTGCGAATACGACTGCGACGTTGCGATTACAAGGCAGGGCGGATCAGGTTTTACAGCCCGGAAAGCATAAGTTAACAATATAATAGCCGTTGTTGATTACTGATGCCTGCGGCATCAGTAATCAACAATCGAAAATGAGTCAATGACTTCTATCTGAATAAATGCGGATAGTAAAACAAATCAGGTTTCTTCCCCTCACTGATAGTCAGGTACCCCTTATTATCCACACTAATCGTTAGCCCTTCTCCCTGTTTTTCCGGCACATATGGCAGTAAAGTCGCCGGTCTTGCCATCGTCTCTTCAATTGGCTCCTTCCCTTTACGACGCCAGTAGTAAATATGCGATTTGTCTTTAATCACAATATGTTCCCCGTTTTGTGAAATATCACCAGCCGTAATCCAGGTATAAGGAAGAGTGAGCACTTTTTCCAGCGTTGCCTGTTGCTGGTCTTTGAAGTTGAAATATTGCGCAGGCACCTTATACAGGCTTACCTGTTTTTCTCTCTTGCTTACGATATAGATGCATTTCCCAATAGGATCTATCATCAGCGACTCTGCATCCCTGAAGCCATCAGGGTACCTGATAAAGAGCACATCTGCATGCACAGTAGTTTTATCCCCAGGTAGGGTTGTTGGTGCCGGAAACCGGTAGATCTGCATATCTATTTTCAGCTGCAGGTTATTGCCAATATCGCCTACATACACATAGTGTTTGCCGCCGGGTCCGATATTTTCTGCAATATCCTCCCAATCCCTGTTTACGGAGCCTTTCAGTTTCACGATGCTGACCAGTTTACCCTCGCTATCCAGCAGGTATACTTCATTCTTTCCACCACTGTCATTGTGTGTCCAGTAGTACCCTGGTAGTGCTGCACTGGCAGCCAGACCTGAGGCTTCCGCTATTTTATCTGACTTTACCTTTCCTAACACCTCTGGTGTCTGCGCCATAAGTGGCAGATTGATAAGCAGTAGTATCGCTAGCATTCTCATGCTACGATACTACGATTATTTTCTGAGGATCAGGTCGGCCCGGCTATCCTCATTTAACGAGGGTGACCGGATTTTTTTTATATTTTTAGTCCTCTCAAAAAAAAAGTTATGAAACTAAACAGGCTGCTATTGGGCATGGCATTATTTGCCACCCCTTTTGCACGAGGGCAAAGTATGAATAGCAATGTCAACTATGTAGATCCCACTATCGGTGGTGTGGGCATCATACTGGAACCCACCCGCCCTACAGTACACCTGCCTAATAGTATGGTGCGGGTATTTCCCATCCGCAAAGATCAGCTGGATGACCGCATTCATGATTTCCCGCTCACCATTGCTTCGCACAGGCAGGAAAGCCTTTTTGGTATGATGCCAATATCAGGCGACGATTATTTTACACCCAGGGTATGGGACAGGGAGCGTACTACTCCTTACTATTACAGCACCTTCCTGGACGATGCGGACCAGGTAGAATTTACACCTGCAGCACGTAGCGGGTATTTTCGATTTCATTTTCAGGGCAGGGAGAAGCATTATCTCCGCTTTCAGCCTTTGAACGGTAAAGGCACTATTGAAGCAACCGGCAAACAGGTGATCACCGGTACAGAACAATTCCACGGCATGGCAGCTTACTTTTATGCAGAGCTGAGCGCACCCATCACAGGTGTACAAACTTTAGATAAAGAAGGTCAAAAGATATTGCTGGCAGAGGTGCCGGCAGAAACAGCCGTGAAATACGGTGTTTCTTTTGTGAGCGTTGAGCAGGCCAGAATAAACCTGCAAAAGGAGATCCCTGACTGGAACTTTGATGCAGTAAAAGACAAGGCATTCAAAGCATGGGATAAAGTATTGGGGCAGATCAATGTAAAAGGAGGTACACCCGCACAAAAGCGGGTATTCTATACCTCATTGTACCGTACATATGAGCGCATGATCAACATGAACGAGTATGGTAAGTATTACAGTGCATACGATCACCAGGTACACAACTCAGATAAGCCCTTTTACGCGGATAACTGGCTCTGGGATACCTATATCGCATTAGAGCCATTACAAACGCTTTTACACCCTTCTACAGAAGCAGATAAGATCAATTCTTATATCCAGATGTATGAGCAGGGGGGCTGGATGCCTTCCTTTGCGGTAGTCACCGGCGATATGCCTTGTATGACGGGCAATCATGCTGCCGCCTGGATGACAGATGCCTGGTTCAAAGGTGTGCGTAATTTTGATGTAGCCAAAGCCTATGAGGGGCTGAAAAAGAATGCCCTGCAGGCAACCCTGTTACCCTGGAGGAATGGTCCGGGTACAGAACTGGATGCTTTTTACAATGCACATGGGTATATGCCGGCCCTGCGACCCGGAGAAAAAGAGTGGGTGAGTGAGGTGCATGGTTTTGAGCGTAGACAGTCTGTGGCAGTGACATTGGAAAATAGCTTTGATGACTGGTGCATTGCACAACTGGCAGTACCTGCCGGTAAAAAGGAAGATGTGCCGCTGTTTTTAAAGCGTGCGGCCAACTATAAAAACGTGTTCCGGGCAGAGAAAGGCTTTATGTGGCCCAAAGATTCTGCTGGTAGCTGGATAGAGCCATTTGATCCTAAATTCTCAGGTGGTCAGGGTGGTCGTGATTATTTCACTGAAAACAATGCTTATACCTACAACTGGGATGTAAAGCATGACCTGGCAGGGTTGTTTAGCCTGATGGGTGGCCGTAAGGCAGCAGAGGCGAACCTGGATCAGCTGTTTCGTGAAGGGTTGGGCAGGAGCAAATATCAATTGTGGTATACCTTCCCGGATGCCACGGGGTTGGTAGGGCAATTTGTGATGGGAAATGAGCCCAGTTTCCACATTCCTTACCTGTACAACTACCTGGGAGCACCCTGGAAGACGCAAAAGCGTATCCGCATGCTGCTGGATACCTGGTATACTGACAACCTGTTTGGTATTCCGGGCGATGAAGATGGGGGCGGTATGACGGCCTTTGTGGTATTTTCCATGATGGGGTTCTGCCCGGTTACCCCGGGTATTCCCCAGTATAATATTGGTAGTCCGGTATTTACGCAGGTAACGATACAGCTGGAGAATGGAAAGGTATTTACGGTCAATGCACCTAAGAGCTCAGGAGAGAATAAGTATATCCAAAGTGCGAAACTGGATGGAAAAGCGCTGAATAAGCCCTGGTTTACACACCAGGAGGTGTTGAAAGGCGGGGTATTGGAGCTGGATATGGGCGCGGCGCCAAATAAGCAGTGGGGAAGTGGGGAACAGGCATTGCCTCCTTCTTCAATTGATTATAAATCAGGAGAATAGATTGCGGAAGGCCGTCCATTATGGATGGCCTTCTTTTTTATGGCTTTATAGATCTTCCAGGATCAGTTTCCCTAATTCTTTGATAGCATTTTCATTTCTTTTGTAATATGTCCACTGTCCCTGCCTGGTCACGATCAGCAGCCCTGTTCGCTGTAAAAGCGACAAATACTCAGAGGCAGTAGATTGGGTAACCCCCATTTTAAGCTGGATTTGTCCTACACATACGCCATTTTCACAGCAGCCCTCTGCCGGAAAATTTTTAGTCGGGTCTTTCAGCCATTGTAATATCTGAAGCCGTGCCTTGTTGGATAATGCTTTGAATACTTCCACGTGTTCCATACTGCAAAGGTATCGGAAATAACCGATTTTATCATACTGTCGTATCAATTCAGCAAATTAGGAGAACTTTACTATAGATCAGTTAAACCTTACCCCATGTACTTCAGAATAGCTGTAAACCCCGTAGAAAATTTCAGGATCAAAGACGTTTTATCGCTACCATATTTCAGGCATGTTAACCGGTTTGCCAAACCCTATTTACACAAGTCCAGTTATGTAAATATACTCTTGCAGGAGCGGAACATAGATGGATTCGGCATGGTGCACCTGGTGTTCTTTATTAAGCAGCCAGTATTGGTTGTAGTTTCGGAAGAATCGCCCCGGAGTGTGGTCCAGCAGGTGGTGAGTGGACAGATGGAGCTGCTTTTCAAAGGTCAGAAACCACTGGTGTTGCAACCTGGCGGTTATGATATATTACAATTAAATACTGACGAGTATGCTCTCTTGTTGCAGCCGGGCATTTGTGAAGTGCTACGCTTCGATTTTGAGGAATCGGTTATGAAAACGGTCAGTAAAACAGCCACTGTTAAGCAGTGGCTGGATAAACTGAAATCTGGTAAATCTGCTTTTTACAGTCACCGCCCTGTTGATGAAAAACTCCGGTCCCTGCAGGGTGAAATGCAGTATTGTCGTGCATTTACAGATGAAGAGCAGGAATGGTTCAACGATAAGTTGGACGAAGTATTCGAAATGGTGACCGAACAGGGAGTGCTGAGATAACCTTCTTAGAATTTTACATCTCTTCCTTTAATATCTGTAATTTTTCTGTGTGCGTAAGTATGACCTTTGTTTCATCAAACAAAAAACAAAGGAAATATGAAAACGCTCACAGGAAAAATTATTTTAGTAACAGGTGCATCCAGGGGTATTGGCGCGGCAATAGCGCTTAAACTGGCATCAGAAGGCGCGACAGTAATCATTAACTACGCTGGCAATAAAGAGGCAGCTGACCAGACAGTAGCGGCTATACAGGCGCAGGGGGGTACATCCATGGCTATACAGGCAGATGTAAGTAAGTCTGACGAAGTAAAAA
This sequence comes from Chitinophaga sp., assembly GCF_039596135.1. Lineage (GTDB taxonomy): Bacteria > Bacteroidota > Bacteroidia > Chitinophagales > Chitinophagaceae > Chitinophaga. The sequence continues at coordinate 35,372 of NZ_JBCNKH010000034.1, read as the reverse complement.
GAATGTTCGACACCGTGATTGCACAATATGGTAGAATGGATGTGCTGGTGAACAATGCAGGGATACTGCTGTATAAGTTAATCAAAGACACGACAGACGAAGATTTTGACAGACAGTTTGCCATTAATGTAAAAGGCACTTTCAATACCATGCGCGAAGCTGCTACAAGGCTCGCAGATAATGGTACTATAATCAACTTCTCTTCATCTACTACACGTTTATTATTGCCTACTTATGGGCCTTATGTAGCTACCAAAGGAGCGGTAGAGCAGATGACCCGTGTATTTGCGAAAGAGGTAGGGCCAAGGGGGATCAATGTGAATGTGGTATCGCCTGGTCCTACCAATACAGAGTTGTTCCTGAATGGTAAGACGCCGGAAGCTTTGGCGAGATTAGCTGCATTGTCAGCGTTTAACAGGATAGGGGAGCCGGAGGATATTGCGAAGGTGGTGGCTTTCCTGGTGAGTGATGATGCGAAGTGGATCAGTGGGCAGAATATAGGTGCAAATGGTGGTATGGCATAATTAAAATCAATCATTATGAACATGTTGAAAAATAAAGTAGCCCTCATTACCGGATCGGCGAGGGGGCTGGGGAAGGCGATTGCTGAGCGGTATGCGGCGTTAGGGGCGGATATTGTGTTGAATTATTCAAGAGATCAGGTGGCGGTGGAGGAAACGGAGAGTAATATACGGGCGATGGGTGTGAGGGTGATTTCGGTGAAGGCGGATGTGAGTTCGGTTCGGGATATAGAACGGTTATTTAGTGAGGCATTGAAGGAGTTTGGGAAGATTGATATTGTGGTGGCGAATGCGGGGATTGAGATGGTGGAGACGCCGGTGGTAGGGTTTACAGAGGAGCAGTTTGACCGGGTGTTTAGTATTAATACCAAGGGGGCGTACTTTACCTTGCAGCAGGCGGCGAAGCATGTAGTGGATGGTGGAAGGATAATTTACATTGCTTCGTCTACGACGTCGTATCCTGTGCCTGGGATGGCGGTGTATGGGGGGAGTAAGATGACGCCGAGGTATATGGTGGAGATCTTAGCGAAGGAGATTGGGTATAGAGGGGTGACGGTGAATTCGATTATACCTTTTGCGGTGGATCATGCGGGGATATTTGTAGATCAGGATGCGTACCCGGGATTGAGGAAGCAGTTGTTGGATAGTTGTCCGATGGGGCGATTAGCGGAGGTGGAGGATGTGGCGAATGTGGCGGAGTTTTTTGCGAGTGGGTTGTCGTCGTTTGTGAATGGGCAGCATTTGTTGGTGAATGGTGGGGCGACGAATTAGTCAGGGGAATTAATTAGGGGTTAAATGTCACGCATAAGTGATTATTTATGCTGCTTTAGACCATTCGGGATCTTCATTTCTTGGGAGGAAGAAACCTTTGATACAGTTCGGGTTGCGAACGCAGACCTGGATGTGGGTTTGGTCGTAGAAGCCAGAGTCTTCGTAAATGGGATTGCCTTCTATGAAGACGCAACGGACTGTGTCGAAGGGGATGTCTCCCTTCTTTATCAAATTCAGATGTAATGCCTCAATGACGCTGCAATCTAATCCCCTTAATATTTTATCATTTGGATTGGGTGATCCAGGAACAGGCCTGTTTTTAGGCAAGGGAGTATTTGTCTCACTAAATGTTGCTTTTAAAGAGAAATAGGATTTTCTAACCCGATCAATATAGGATTTGTCAGTGAGATCAAGACAATTTCCAAGACTAAAAACGGCTCCTAATACTGAAGGAGATTCGATCTTACTTTTACCTGGAGGGTTTTTAGCAAAATCCATAGCTCTTGCATGGTTGTTTTGCCAAAAATACATTCCCGATCCAAGCCAGTCATAATTATTATGGCTGGCTTTCATCATAATCTGACCATTGATTATTTTGTCCCTGATAGACTGATCACATCCATGGAAGCCTAATAACAGTCCCTGGTCAGATGAATAAATAATACTTGAATTGTTCATATGTTTTTGAATTTTAAGTTTTAAGTTAATCTGCCTTATAACCATATTTAGCATCTGCTATTTTCCAGTGTTCTTCAGTCATTTGACTAAAAAGTTCTTCCAATCCTAAGTCTTCTATAAATTGTCTACGGTACTCCGGATCGTTCTTAACTCGTTCTATATGCTCGTCCAATATTTGCATATGCCTTTTGTATTCTGCGTAACCACCATACATAATTTTAAATTTTTAAACGTGAAAAAATAGAATGATTTGATACACTAAAGGTAAGTGATTTTAAAATCAAAAAACAAATAAAACTAGCCACAGTATTGAGTTTTATCGTTTCGATAACCCTATTTTCAAAATAAAAAAAGCCCATCCAAAGACGAGCTTTTAGCAAGCAAAGAGTAAAAAGAATAAGGGTGTTTTTTCAATTTCTAAAGTAAAGAAGTAACCCATTATAACGACACCTTCACTTCACTATTTTTTGAGGTCTGATTATAAATGAATACAAGACTGGAAATTCAAAGCCTTGATATGCGCTACTGCATCCTGTCCCTTCTCTATAGCCGCCAATATCTCAAACACCTTATCACTCCACCCGCTTATCAGGTACACATCATTCCCCTCTACACTCACCGGTGTCTTACCATATCCAGCCAGATCAAACAAATACAGCTTTGCATGTGGCACCATTTCTCTATACAGCTTCCACTGCGCTGCCAGCGTATTCTTATCACTCTGATTACCTGTAGTACTATCCCACATCTGACAATCTGTAAACATCATCACCTTATCAGCTACATGTCGATTCTTGATCAGATCAGCCAGTACTTTATAACCATTCGTGCTATAACCCACTTCACCTTCTCTCGCATAAAATGCATCTACATTTGCCAGTATATTCTTCTTAGGAAAATCAACGACCTTCCACTTATCACCGAACATCCCCGTCATTACGTTTTCGCACTTATACTGCAGCAACATACCCAGCAGCAAACCTATATCATAGTATTTCACAACACTACGTGCAGACACTGCTTTCTGCATAGAACCAGATACATCACAGGCAATTACCACCCGTGTATCATTATCAAATCCCTGCAGGTGCTGTACAGAAGTCTGTATCGCTGTTTCCAGCGCTTCCAGCACCTCTTTTGTTCTTCCGTGCTTTACCTGTTTTAATTCACGGTAGGCAGACAGAAACCGGAAAGGCAATTGTTTTGAATGCAGCACTGCTTTTTCATCAGTCAGCTGTGCGCAAACCTTGTTGATCATCCAGTTACTCACATCGGCCTGCAATATATTACGCAGATTACGCATCAGCGCCATATATCCCAGTGCATTGGATTCGATCAGTTGTTCCCACGCATAGCGAAAGGCCTTTTGCCTTTCGCCGGCGTCGGAATACTTTACCTGACCGGTAGCAGTCAGGGTTGTTTCCCAGGTATAGGGTACCTGCAGTTCATCCTGCGCAATTTTATCGAACAGTATCTGCTGATCGTCATCCTTTGGTTTTGGGTGAACAATAAACAGGGCATCTTTTAATGTCACTGCCGCTGCGCGGTTATATTTTGCAAACTGGTATTCATCGAATTTATTAAATGCCAATGACAGTCCTTTTTGTATCTGCTTGCTCAGGCGATGCAACTTTTTAGTGTCCTGTCGGTTGTTTGACAGGGCATAGAATGCCAGCAACTCAGTAATTTCATCTGCGCGCTGTACCACCCTGTTTACCATATTGCTCACCAGACTATTGCCTGTATGCACTTTCGCCAGCTCTACGGTCAGCGCCAGTGGAATACTCCGCAGGTACATTTTTTCACGGGCATACACTGCCAGGCGAGCCACAAATTGTGGATCATTTTTCCTGATCAGCGCACGTATACGCTCCAGCCGTTCCGCACTTCCTTCATAAAACTGGTCATGAAAAGAGGCTGTAACAACAGCACTATACAGTTCCAGCTCCGGTGTCAGAACATATGCTTTTGCACCTTCGTAGTTTACAGTGGCGGATACGTCCTTCTTTGATGTATTGAATCTCATAACCGTTTTGTTTTCGTTTTGTGATAACAATACAAAGGTTGGACGCAAGTGCGCAGCTTTTTTGCGCATTTAAATCTTTCTAAAAAAAGTTTATTTCAGTCTATAGGCAACAATGGTATTTTTAAAAAAGGTAGGTACATACAATGTTTGTGCAACCGCATTATACCCTATATCAGCAGTATTGCTTTTTTGATCACGGGTATCCAGCAATACCTGTTTGGTGCCATCAGCTTTCACATAATAGATAATACCCTGCCAGCCACTTACTATGAATTCATTTTCCCTTACCTGTACAAGACCATCCGTTCTGCCTTCCAGTCCTTCTGCTATGATGGTAGGATTTTTCTGCGCATCGATCTTCAGCAATTTACCATTGGTCAATGCGTACAATGCCGGTCCGACTGCCAGTAAGCCATTCGCATTATCCATGTTTTCCAGGTAAAGGGATGGCCGGCCATTCTCAATTTTGTGAATTTTGTTAGCTTTTGAATCACTGACATACACAACACCTTTGGCATCTATTGTGATATCGTTCAGCATTTGAGCGCCCTCAATGGGAATTCTGCGTACGATGGTGCCGGTTTTAACATCAATCACCGCTACCGCTGTCAGCTCTGCTGCATATAAAAGCCCCTTATACAATCCCAGGCCTTTGGGGGCATTCAACCCGGTCACCCATTCCCTGGTAATGATTTTGCCACCCGGCGCAACCTTGCTGATATAGCCGCTTCGTTCTTTTTGGGCACTGCCTATGTTGGAAACGTATAAGAACTGTCCATTGGCTGCCAGCAGGGCAGATTCGGGAGTTGTAAGCACCGTATCTGTTTGCCATAACTTTTCTAATGAATGCTGGGCAAATAATGATACGTGGGTAAAAATAATGGCGATCGCGATAAAGATTGTTTTCATAATTGAGTTTTTTTATCAACGTGGCGTAATAAGAAGAATATTATGCATAAATCTATTACTTTGTATGGACAATATTTATGAAGAAAGGAATACTCATCTTTACCCTGTTAGGGTTGACCCTGCTTACTGGAGTGAATGCCAGAAAACGACTTGTAAATTTCCCTGTTATTCACAATGGAGACCTGATTTTCCAGACCTCGCAGTCTGCACAAAGTAAGGCTATTCAGTTAGCCACAAAATCCAGCTACTCTCATTGCGGTATCATCTACCAGGAAGGAGATAAATTTTATGTTTTCGAAGCGGTACAACCGGTAAAGCGAACCCCGCTGGATAAATGGATTGCGAGAGGAAAGGGCGGGCATTACGTGATTAAACGCCTCAAAGATGCAGATAAAGTGCTGACTGCCGATGCATTGAAGAAAATGAAACAGGTAGGGGAGACTTTTACCGGTAAGAATTACGACCTGACCTTTGAATGGAGTGACGATCAGATTTATTGCTCAGAGCTCATCTGGAAAGTGTACCAGCGGGCTACCGGGATTGAAATAGGCAAGCTGGAAAAATTAAGTGATTTTGACCTGACGGGCGATGTGGTAAAAGCTAAGTTGAAGGAAAGATATGGGAATCATATTCCAAAGGATGAAGTAGTGATTTCTCCTAAAGCAATATTTGAAAGTGAACTGTTAGAAACTATCATTGATAAATAATGTCTGGTAATTTTCAACCTGATCATGCGCAAAAGATCCTACTCAAAAGCAACAAGAGCTATTATAAATGAATTAAAAACCGATCAGCGGGCTTACCGCTATGAAGAAGACGGAATTAAATATGGGTTACTGATCCTCTATCGGGGAGAAACCCTGTTTTACCAGGAAAATAACCGGGCCTTGCTGTGTGAAATCGCCGCAAGGTTTTCTTTTATCAATCCTGAAACTATTACTCACTGGGACGATAATACCGTCATTATCAGAGAAGAACGCGCAGCCATCCTCGAAAAAATCATCACCCTCTACAAGAAAGCTTACAAAGACGATCTGAAAATTTTTTAAAGAAAATTTGCGTAGTTAAATAGCTACACATATATTTGTAGTCAAATAGCTACATAATGACAAGACGTAACAACATCATCTATTGGACAGCAACCATCATCCTCGCTTTATTCATGTTTGTAGGGGGATTGGCACAGATATTCAGGCAAAAAGATAATGTGGAGGGATTCATTCATTTGGGATACCCGCTATATTTTATGACCATCCTTGGCGTTTGGAAAATACTGGGTGTCATTGCTATTCTCGCGCAGCGATTTCCTTTAGTAAAAGAATGGGCTTATGCTGGTTTCTTCTTTGCCATGACAGGGGCCGTCATTTCTCATATCGCTTCAGGTGATCATTTTACACTATTCATTGCGCCACTGGTGTTTGCAATATTGACAGTGGTATCATGGTATTTCAGGCCTGCAGGCAGAAAGATATAAGCTCAGAACAGCTGGTCCCATACCTCCCTGAAATCCTCATCGCGCAATGCCTCTTCCAGGTCATACGCATCATACCCGTTCGAACGTATAGCATCTCTGCATTGCAGCAGTAGTTTCACACATTTTTCTTTATCACCCGATTTTATGGCGAGCCTTGCCATAGATAAGTAAGGATGTGAATAGTAATTTCTGCCCAGCACTGCAGAGAGCTGTAATTTTTCTTCTGCAAGGCGATTGATGGAAGGGGACTTGTAATCGTAAGCCAGCCCGGTGTAGGCTACAAGAAAATCGCCCCAGTAAAGATTCAGCTGAAAATCTTCTTCATGATTATATACCTGCGAGAAAAGCTGTAGCCCGTGTTCAAATGTATTGATCAGTTTTTCATAAGCACCCTGTGCATGATAGATCTGTGCGATGCCAAGCAGCGAATTAGTAGCATATACTGGAAAAGTCCAGGCAGCTGGTTGCTGCGCATGTCCCTTCGTGAAGAACTCAACTGAAATCCAGTAATACGCCAGTTGCAGATCGTTTTCCTTTAATCTTTTGGCCGTATCTGCAAATGCTTTGCCCAGCCGGTTCAGCAGCGCTGCATCTGCTGTGTAATAGCCTTCCAGCGGTTGTAGCAGTAGGGCCGTTTGTGTGACCATCGTCGTCTTGTACTCCGGATCAATTTCAGGTGAGTCGTGGAAGAGAATGTAATGGTAGGTCTCTGCCCAGTCGAGATAAACGAGCAGGTTTTTCTCTGCCCGTTCATGCATGGCACCTTCAAACTCACGTAGCAGGCGTTGGTGCCAGTAATGATTCTGTTCAAATGGCAGGAACCGTACCCTGAAACATTGATGAACCAATGCGCTTATAGCAGTGGCATCGTTGAGCACCGGTCTGAAAAAATATAACAATTCCGTGAACGCTTCGGTAGTAAACTGCTTTGTAATTTCCATTTTATCCGTCAGCGCTCTTACCATCGACATTTGTATGCCGGTGGTTTGCGGAGCGATATTGTAAATATGGATAGCCTCCTGTATGTAACGTACTTTATCCTCATAAGCAGCTGTACGGTCAGCCAGCTGCTGGTAACAATAGCCCCGTTCCTGGTAATATAGCTGATCAGGGAAAAAACGCTGAATGGAATCGATAATTCCGAGCAGGTAAAAGATAAAATCCTCAGGATTGCTAACCTTATCACAGTCAAGGTCATACACACCATAAGAGTAAACCATATCATAGGCACCAATTATTTCCTCCTTATATTCTTCCAGTTGGGTCGGTAAAAGACTTTCTACCAGGGCATCCATTTTTTCAATGTCGGATCTTTCTGCCAGTTCTTTCAGCTGAGGGATAATATTCATTCGCTAAAAATAGTCAAAGAGAACAATTTTTCAGAGGGGGAGTCATGCAATAGTTAATTCAGCTATAGCATAGTTATACTTCCATAAGTTCACCATAAGTACATCAAAACTACATTTCTATATCAATTCGATATTAAGATGCAGATTAAGTGACGTATTAGTACTCATTTAGTGTTAAAGCTTCACTATAGTTTCGCACAGTGTATTAATATTGATCTTATAACCCCAAAATTGATTTTATGGCTATTGTTAAAGACAATATACTCCTCCAACTCGTCCGGGGTTCGCTGGGCGATCAGATCACGATTTACGAAAGGAACGGGCAGATAATTATGGCGAAGAAACGCGGTCCGTCAAAGAAAAAGCCGACAAAGAAGCAGCTGGAAGCGCGGTATAAGATGCGGGTTGCGGCGGCTTATGCTGTGGTGATCCTGGAAGATCCGGAGCTGAAGGCTTATTATAAGTCACTGGCTGGGCCGGGGCAGAATGCTTATAATATGGCGGTGAAGGATGCTTATCGGTCTCCTGAAGTGCAGAATATTCAATTCGAAGAAGAAACTGTGGTAGTGACTGCGAAAGACGAATTCAGGGTGGCAGAAGTGCAGGTACGGGTAGTGGATGCAGCTGGTGTTATCCTCGAAAAGGGTGCAGCGGTTTTAGGCCGGAATGGTGTGGATTGGTATTATAAGGCTATTACTCTGCCGCAAGGCGGCAAAGTAATAGTGGTGGTGGTAGACCTGCCGGGAAATGAGACGGTCAGAGAGGTAAGATTAGAATGATCTATTGCAAGCTTTTTACCGGGTTGATCATAGCCGCTTTAATAGATTGCAAACTCACTGTCAAGAGTGCGATCAAACATGCCAATATCCCTGCACCAGCAAATATTCCCCAGTTGATCTCAATCCTGTATTCAAAATGCGTAAGCCATTGGCGCATCAGGAAATAAGCAAATGGCGACGCAATTACACCTGCTAAAATCACCAGCCAGACAAAGTCTTTGGACAATAACAACCAAAGGTGAGGAATGCCTGCGCCCAGTACTTTCCTGATACTGATTTCTTTGGTTCTCCGCTCTGCCATGAACATAGCAAGACCAAAGAGCCCCATAGACGAAATGAGTATAGCCAGCAGGGAGAAGGCCGCCGCCAGGCTACCCACCTGGTTTTCCATTTCGAATTTATGGGCAAATTCCTGGTCGGTGAAGGTATAAATGAATGGAAGGTCGGTATTGTATTTTCCAAATATAGGTTGAATGGTAGCGAGTGTTTTAGAAAGATCAGCTCCTTTCTTCAGGCGCAGCAGAATATTATTCGCGTCTTCTCTTTCAAAGAGAATTGCCAGCGGATAGGCGGTCTGGTAAGGATTGTACAATACAAGATCTTTTACGATACCAATAATGGTGAGTGTGCGGGAACCAGATTGCATGGTCTTGCCAATAGGGTTTGTGTACCCGATGGTCTTCAGCGCTGTTTCATTTAAGATCACCGCATTGGAATCTGCGGGTCTGCCAGCTTCAAAGGCACGTCCCTGCAGCAGCTGCATGCCTGTTACCTTATCATAATCCCAATCGCCCATGATCACATCCATGCCTATTTCTGCCTTTGGGTCTTTGCCACTCCAGGAGAAATCACTCCACTTGTTATAATTGGCGGTCATGGGTTGTGATGCGCGGGTGATCGCCTCAAATTTCCCGGTGTTCAACAGCTCCTGTTTCAGCGCAGCATAATTCTTATTGAGGGCGGCACTGGTGGTTACTGATAAAAGATTATCCGGGTTATATCCTAATGACCTGGTTTGTGCATGCCTGATCTGCTGGAACACAATCGTGGTACAGATCACCAGGGCAATGCTAATGGTAAACTGAAACACCACGAGTACCCTGCGCAGGGTCACCGGGTTCCGGCTTGTTTTCGCAGGGCCTTTCAATACCTTCACCGGGATGAATGAAGACAGGTACCATGCAGGATAACTTCCTGCCAGGATGCCCGTTACGATACAGACCAGTAAAGCCGCACCTATGTGCTGGAAAGAAAATTGTACATGTGATACGCCTACCTGTCCAAGATAGGGTTGTACCACCAAAATCAGTACCAGGGCAAGTACAAATGCAATAGCAGCCGTCATCACAGACTCCGTCAGGAACTGTCCGACCAGTTGCGTACGTCCGGAACCGATAGCCTTGCGAATGCCTACTTCTTTGGCTCTCTTTTCAGACCGGGCAGTGCTCAGGTTCATGAAATTGATACACGCAATCAGCAAAATAAAGAGGCCAATAATGGTAAAGAGATGCACATACGTCATTCGCCCACCAGCTTCTTTCCAGTCTTTGAATTCATTGTGCAGGTGCATACGGGTCCAGGGTTGTATGTCGAGGAACTGGTTGTTATGTTCCGGGTCATGCTGGTGAACTAACCCACTTATCTTTTTGGCGAAATCTGCCATATTTACGCCCGGGTTCAGCTCCACAACATTCCATGCAAAGTTGATTCCCCAGTTGGTTCGTGCATTTCTTACAAAATCAGATTCCCTTTCTCCCAATGAAAAGGGCAGGAGAAAGTCAAACTGCAGGGTGGAATTCGCAGGCACATCTTTCATCACACCTGTAACCTGCAGTTCCATATTGTCTACTTTCACTATCCGGCCCAGTGCAGGTGCAGGGCCAAAGAGTGCACGGGCTTGCGAAGCCGTTAGTACAATACTGTTCACATCGTTCAAAGCTGTATTGAGATTACCTTCAATCAGCGGGAAAGAAAACATATGGAGAAAGGCCGGATCTGCAAAGAGGCCTGATTTGTAATACTTATTGGGGCCGTGTACCAGGCTCATTTGGGTATTTTGGGTAATCCTGGTAGCCTGTTTTACCTCCGGGTAGTCATGTAGCATGATGTCGTAGAGGGGGATGGGGGTGGCGTATTGGGAGCCCTTTACGTTATTAAATTCGGTGTGTTTCACGAATACCCCTATACGCGCTCCGTTCGCATGAAACTGATCAAAACTCTTTTCATACTGCACCCACATACCGATGAGGAGGGCGAATGCCATACCGAGGGCGAGCCCGGTAATATTAATAGCAGAAAGTGTCTTGTGTTGTTTAAGGTTGCGCCAGGCAACACGGCAATAATTGCGGATCATGTGAAAAATGTTGCTACAATGATACCAGATTGTAAGTGATTGTAAATGAATAGTTTTGTTCTTTGCAGACTGTTCGTTTTCAGCGATTTGTGTCCGGTTCTGAACGTTTGGACTGGCATGATTTCTGGACGATAATTTTAAAGATTATTCACCTGAAAATTGTGAATTATGGAAATAAGAGACAGATCAATAGGCAGTACTGGTTTAGAACAGGGAGGGCCAAATCTTGGTAATGATTATAGCCGTGATATTACAAGAGAGGTGACTTCAGATGATACTGAAAAGATTATACTGCCTAAGAAAAATAAGAATAAGAAAGAGCAAAACAAAGGCGATAAAAAACAAAAGCAGCGGTAAGATGATGGCTGCTTAAGCGGATGAGGCGGATAAAAGGTGAGGCTTTTTATCCGCCTTTTTTTTGAGAATAGTTTTGTTTTCGGTAGTAAATCCTCTCTTTCACGAATATTTTATCTAAAACAAAGACTGTTGCCTTGGCTGAAATACCGGTTTCGCCACACTGATACCACACACCTCCTTTAACTTATCAATAAAATAAACAGTCGCATCAATATAACTCAGCTCATCCTGCATATGCATAAAAAAATACAATTCCTGCAATCCATTCTTCACCCATTGATCAATCCTATTCACCCAATCATCCATCCTTTTATAATCCGTTGCATGCAAACTATTCCCCACAAAGCGAACCATAGACCCGGGTGTAGGTAAGTGCATATGCACACAATCCCTTCTGCCTGCAGTATCAGTAATCACCGCCCCGATTTTTAACTGCCGCAGAGTATCAAACAGTTCTTTGGTAACAGCCGGGTTCGTGAACCAATCCGGCTGCCTGAGCTCTACATACCACTGCAGGTCTGTAGGCAGACTTTGCAGGTATTTGTAAAAGTTCTCCCTGCGGTTGGGGCTGTAATTCTCTCCCAGTTGTAAAAAGATAGGCCCCAGGTTTTCTTCAAGGGCAAGGATCCCTTCGAGGAATGCCGTGGTCTGGTCCTGTGCATTGACAAGACTGCTGTAGTGACTGATAGACTGAGGTACTTTAGGACAGAATTTAAAATCCTTCCGGTTTACCCGTTCTTTCCACTTCCTGATGGTGGCAGGGTCATAAATCTTATAATGGGTTGCATTGAACTCAATGCAATTGAAATGATGTGGATATTCTTCGAGGTAATTGGCTTCTTTAGTGCCTTTGGGATAAAGGGTACCTACCCATTCTTTCATTCCCCATCGGGGGCAGCCTATATAAACATTCACGTGAGCCGCAGGCTGACCGGGCAATACCAGTTGGTTGTCAGCAGGGTCTGGCAGGGTAAAGTCTATACTGTCTAATAATGCATCATCAACGCGACCGAATTTCATAAAACTAATTGGAAATTAAGAGCCTTCGAAGATAAGATTTTTAACTATAATCAGTTTTTCAGCATTCCGTGGTTACATTGCCACATTTCGTGGCAGGTGAAATGGCCTTATGATGAAAAATTATTATGAATTGAAAAGCCCGCCACAGGCTGAATGGCAGTGAATTTAAGCGCAGCAGGCTGTACCAGTGGCGGCTATACAAATTATACAAAGAAAGTTTGGATATTCCTTTGCAATATCCTTTTTCCAAGCTAATTTGATAACATACAAGAGCTTTATTTATTAACTGACAAGCATGGAAATTTTACACGTTAGCGCGGAATGTTATCCGGTAGCGAAAGTAGGAGGATTAGCCGATGTAGTGGGTGCACTGCCTAAGTATCAACACCAGTTAGGTTGTGTAGCCAAGGTAGTGATGCCCGCCTATAAGTCCCGCTTTTTTGAGAACAACGAATTTGAACTCGTGCACCAGGGTGGCACCTGGGTAGGGTTCAACTGGTACCACGTCAATGTATTCCGGGAAAAAAACAATGTACTGGGTTTTGACCTGTACCTGTTGGATATACCGGGATTGCTGGACCAGGAGGGCGTGTATGGGCACTGGAATGATATGGAGCGGTTCCTGGCATTCCAGATCGCGGTGCTGGACTGGCTGAATGAGTGGCAGCATCATCCGGATGTCGTGCATTGTCACGATCATCATACAGGGTTTATTCCTTTTATGATGACGCATGCTTATAAGTACGAAAGGCTGCGCAACATTGCCTCCGTATTGACTATTCACAACGCACAGTACCAGGGGCAGTTTGGCTGGGACCAGCTGTACCGGTTACCGGGTTTCGACCTCTGGAAGGCCGGCCTGGTAGGATGGGATGGCGCTGTGAACCCGCTGGCGGCAGGAATCAAATGTGCATGGCGGGTCACGACCGTTTCACCCGGGTACCTCGAAGAAATGTATAATGGCGCTAACGGGCTCGAAAGTTTGCTGCGGAGCGAGCGGCGCAAGTGTAAAGGAATCCTGAACGGTATTGACAACAAGGTTTGGGATCCTGCTACAGACCCTATGTTACCCTACCACTATGATGAAACTTCTTTCGTAAGCGGGAAAAAAGAAATAAAGCGCCAGTTGTGCGAGGAGTTTGGATTTGACCCCGAATTACCTTTATTCTCCTTCATTGGCCGCCTGGTGGGCGAAAAAGGCGCCGACCTGTTACCAGACATTATTGGTCGTTCATTGTATGAGCAGCAGCACCAGCTCAATTTCCTTGTATTGGGTAGTGGTGATCCGCATACAGAGTGGCGGTTGCACCAGACAAAGAATACGACCGGGTCAAACTTTAATGTACAATATGGTTATAACGAGGGCTTATCTCACAGGATCTATGCCGGTAGTGATTTTCTGTTAATGCCCAGCAGGGTAGAGCCTTGTGGCCTGAACCAGTTGTACGCGCTGCGTTATGGCACGGTACCCATTGTACGTAGTGTAGGTGGCCTCAAAGATACGGTGAAAGACTTTGGAGACCCCGGCGGTTTCGGCATTCGCTTTATACAGGCAGAACCCTGGGATGCTTGTCAGGCCGTGGCCCGCGCTGTGGAGCTGTACAGTGATGTACAGGCATTGCAGGAGATCCAGGAATATATTATGCAGATCGATCACTCCTGGGACAGTGCCGCCGCAGAATATGTGGAATTATATGAATCAATAATAATCAGACCTTAGTTGGCACGGAACTTTCCACGTAGTTTGTAAACGGGACTTTCTATATAGTAATCATTATTTCAACGAAACAAAAGAACAGAATATGTCTAACGCAGTTATCTCCCTTATCTTAGGAGGCGGTTCCGGCACCCGTCTTTATCCGCTTACCCGCAGGCGCTCGAAACCCGCTGTACCGGTAGCAGGTAAATACAGATTGGTGGATATTCCCATCTCCAATTGTTTGAATGCGGATATGAACCGCATCTTTGTACTCACCCAGTTTAATTCCGCGTCGCTGAATAAGCATATTAAGAACACCTACCACTTTAGTCACTTCAGTAAAGCGTTTGTAGATATACTGGCTGCGGAACAAACTCCGGACAATCCCACCTGGTACCAGGGTACAGCCGATGCGGTGCGACAGTGCCTCCATCATATTGAGAACTATGAGTATGACTATGTACTAATTCTATCTGGCGACCAGCTGTACCAGATGGATTTCAGGGAGATGCTGCAACATCATATTGAATCACAGGCAGAGGTGACGATTGGTACTATACCGGTCACGGCGAAAGATGCTTCTGACTTTGGGATTTTAAAGACGGATGATAAGGGGTTGATTACTTCTTTTACAGAAAAGCCGAAGCAGGATGTGCTGGCGCCATGGGCTTCGCCTGTGAGTGACGAGATGCATGCTGAAGGGCGGGAATACCTGGCGAGTATGGGTATTTATATCTTTAGCAGGGAGACGCTGAATGAATTGCTGAAAGGGCAGGAGGCTGCGACGGATTTTGGGAAAGAGATTATTCCGTATGCGATCAATGCGGATCTGAAAGTGATGAGTTATCAATATACCGGTTACTGGACGGATATTGGAAATATCAGCTCGTTCTGGGAAGCGAACCTGTCGCTGACAGATGATATTCCCCAGTTCAATTTATTTGATGAAGGGAAAACGATCTATTCACGTGCGCGTATGCTGCCGCCGGCGAAGATGAGTGGTGTATTTAAAAAGACCATTATTGCAGATGGTACTATTATTTCGGATAGTACGCTGGAGCGATGCGTGGTGGGGATTCGGGCGCGTATTGGCCATGGGTCGGTGATTACGAATAGTTATATTATGGGGAGTGATTTTTACCAGACCCTGGAGGATTTGGCAAGAGCGAAGGCGAAGGGGCATCCGCCGATGGGGATTGGAGATAATTGTGTGATTAATAATGCGATTATAGATAAGAATGTAAGTATTGGAAATAATGTAAAGGTAAATGTGGGAGATAGGTTGCCAGATGGGGATCATGAGAAATATGCGGTGAAAGATGGGATTGTGGTGATTAAGAATGGAGTGGTGCTGCCTGATGGGTTTATAATTTAGGTGGCAGGCCCTGCATATTAGCGATAGGGGAAAGGTCTCATTTCCAAATGCGGTAGCAAAAATGGCCTCATTTCTCAATGCGCCAGCGAAGCCGCCGGCAGGCCCTCTTTCAAAAAGTCGCTTTTACCAGCGATAGCAAAAATGGCCTCATTTCCCAATGCGCTAGCAAAAATGGCCTCATTTCTCAATGCGCTGGCGAAGCCGCCGGCAGGCCCTTTCAAAAAATCGCTTTTACCAGCGCTAGCAAAAATGGCCTCATTTCCCAATGCGCCAGCGAAGCCGCCGGCAGGCCCCCCCTCTCTCTCAAAAAAAAATCGATTTTACCGAAGGTAAAATCGATTTTTTTTTGCCATTTGCTAAAATTCATTTTATTGATGCCAAACGGTCAAAAAAACTGTTAAAATTCCAAATTAACCTGACAAGTGGTTTTAAAATCCCTATCTTTGAAAAACCTTACCCACACTGCCTTTCAGCCCGGCGGAATGTAAAAAAATAATTCCTCAAAACAGCGTTAAATACTGTTAAAATCTCTCCCTCTTTTATCGCCCCCAACCGCCCATTCATCTCACCATTCCCCCTACTCACCGACACATATCCCCCATTCGCCGACATATCATAATCCTCCATCCCCCGAAATCTACATTTGTTTTTTAGGTTCTCAACAAAAAATCAATTTTGATGGTATTGCTGGATCAAAGGGCAATGCATATAACAGGTCTATGTTGTATGCTCTTATTATCAACTGCCTGTCATGACAAAAAGAAAAAGGAAGATGCAAAATCACAAGGCAACCAACCTACCATCGTGGATGTGATCATCGCCGACACCCGTAGTGTGAGCAACAACATCGAGGCAAACGGTACCATCGTACCCAACGAATACGCCGAACTCCATCCCGAAATCAGTGGCAGGATCACCTACCTCAATGTACCCGAAGGTACCATCGTCGAAAAAGGCACCCTCATCGCCCACATCAACGATGCCGACCTACAGGCACAACTGGAAAAATCCAAAGTTCAGCTGGACCTCTACGAAAAAACTGAACAACGCGACCGCAAACTCCTGGACATCAACGGTATCAACCAGGCCGACTACGACCTGGCGCTGAACAATGTAAACAGCACCAAAGCCGATATCGCCTACACCCAGGCCCAGATAGAAAAAGCAGCCATCCGTGCCCCCTTTAGGGGAACCATCGGCCTTCGCCAGGTCAGCATCGGGGCATATGCCACACCCACTACTATCATCGCCACTATACAATCGCCCGATAAAATGCGGGTCGACTTCACCCTACCTGAAAACTACGCCCACAACCTCAAAAAAGGTGGCGTAGTCACCGTAGTCAGCGATGCAAACGATGGTACCCGCAAACAGGCCACCATCATCGCTACCGAACCACAGGTAAGTCAGACGAGCCGCAACGTAAAAGTGCGCGCCCTGCTCTCCGACGGCAAAGGTCGCCCGGGGGCCTTCGTAAAAGTATATTTCAATGCCGGTGCAGCTGCCAAAGCCATCATGGTACCTACCAATGCACTCATTCCAAATGATAAAAACAACCAGGTAATACTCATCAAAGACGGCAAGGCCCACCTCTCCACCGTGCAGACCGGCGTGCGGGAAGCCAATAACGTGGAAATCACAGGCGGCATTAACGTAGGTGATACCATCGTAGTGACAGGCGTGCTCTTTGCCCGCCCTAACGCCCCTGTGAAAGTCAGACAAGTGAAGACACTGGAAAAACTCGTGGCTGCACAGCAATAATCACCCAACGGAAATCAAATGAATATTTCAGAACTATCATTGAAGCGGCCTGTCCTTGCGACAGTGATGAACCTCCTGATTATACTGTTTGGGGTGATTGGCTACTATTTTCTGGCAGTGAGAGATTACCCTGCCATCGATCCTCCTATTATTACAGTGTCTACTTCTTATACAGGTGCCAACCCGGATATCATGGAAAGCCAGATCTCCGAGCCCCTGGAAAAGCAGATCAACGGCATTCCCGGCATCCGTACCATTTCTTCCAATAGCTCCCTGGGTAGCAGCGTCATCACGGTCGAGTTCAACCTCGGTATCGACCTCGAAGCCGCTGCCAGTGATGTGCGTGACAAGGTGAGCCAGGCTACGAAAAGCCTTCCGCTCGACATCGATGCACCACCGGTTGTTACCAAGGCCGATGCAAACAGCGATCCGATCCTGATCCTTGCCGTACAGAGCCGTTCCAAGTCCCTCATGGAACTGAGTGACTATGTAGACAATGTACTGCAACAACAATTACAGACCATCGACCAGGTAAGCTCTGTGAACATCTTTGGCGATAAAAGCTATGCCATGCGCCTCTGGCTGAACGAAGCTAAGATGGACGCTTACAATGTGGCCTACAATGATATCAGTACGGCACTCAGCAATGAAAACGTACAGTTGCCGGCAGGTAAAGTGTATGGTAACAATACCGAACTGACCATCAACGCCCTCGGTCGCCTCACCACAGAAAAAGATTTCCGTGACCTTATCCTCCGCGAAGACAGCACAGGCATTGTACGGCTCAGTGATGTAGCCCGCGTAGAACTTGGTCCGCAAATAGAAGAACAGAGTTGGAAATATAATGGTGTAAACGCGGTAGGGGTGGCGATCGTGCCGCAACCGGGCGCGAATAACATCGCCATTGCCGATGAGTTCAGGAAGCGTATGGAGGCCATCAAAGAGTCTAACAAAGACGATATTGAATTCAGTGTGCTGGTAGATAATACCCGCAATATCCGGCAGTCATTGGCAGAAGTAAAAGAAACACTGATCATTGCATTTGCACTGGTGGTGTTGGTAATTTTCTTCTTCTTTAGAAACTGGCTGATTGCCATCCGTCCTTTGATAGATATTCCCATCTCGCTGATCGCTACTTTCTTCGTGGTGTACCTGGCCGGATTTACAATTAATATCTTGACCTTGCTGGGTATCGTATTGGCTACGGGCCTTGTGGTGGATGATGGTATTGTGGTCACGGAAAACATTTTCCGTAAGCTCGAGCAGGGCATGAACATCCGTACAGCTGCACTGGAAGGCAGTAAAGAGATCTTCTTTGCGGTGATCTCTACTTCCCTGACACTGGCGGTGGTATTTATGCCGGTGATCTTCCTGCAGGGATTTGTGGGCAGATTATTCCGCGAGTTCGGGGTAGTACTCGCCACAGCGGTATTGATCTCTGCTTTTGTATCTCTCACTATTACGCCTGTATTAAATGTGTACCTGAATAAGAAAGATGCCAGTCATGGTAAGTTCTACGAAAAAACAGAACCTTTTTTCCAGGGTATGGAAAGCGGCTACAAGCGCCTGCTCGAAGCATTTATGAAAGTGCGCGGAATGGCAGTGGCGATCATTTTGCTGTGTGCTGGTTTGATATGGTTAATCTTAACACACATACAAAGTGAGATTGCGCCGCTGGAAGATAGAAGCAGTGTTCGTATGACGGTGAGCCTGCCCGAAGGTACGAGCTATAGCTATACACAGGCGGTGAGTGACCAGATTGCGAATTACCTGTATGACTCAGTGCCGGAAAGAGCATTTGTGTTTGCCAGAACACCAGCGGGATCTGTGATCAATAGCTCACAGCCCCGTATTGGGCTGGTACCGCCGGAAGAGCGGGCGCGGAGTCAGTCAGAGATTGCCGATGACCTGAATAAGAAGTTGAAGCGCTTTAATGATGCACGTATCTTCACGATACAGGAGCAGACGATAGCAGTGGGCTCAGGGTCAAAAACCAGTTTGCCGATACAGTTTATCCTGCAGAACCAGGATTTAAATAAACTCAAAAATACCATTCCGTTATTCCTGGAAGAGGCGCGGAAAGATAAGACCTTCTCTAACGTAGACGTAGATCTGAAATTTACGAAGCCTACCCTGGAAGTGACTTTCGATCGTATGAAGATCAAGGACCTGGGCCTGTCTACGAATGATGTAATTTCCGCCATGCAGGCGGCTTTCAGTGGTGGCAGGCTGGCGTATTTTATTATGAACGGGTACCAGTATTATGTGATTGCACAGCTGGAAAGAACGGAGAGAAATGAGCCGGCAGATATCAGTCATATATATGTACGCAATGCGAGTGGAGATAAAATTCCTTTGGATGCGGTGGTGAAAGTGGTGACCAGTACGAGTCCTGCTACATTGTATCACTTCAATCGTTTCAAGAGTTCCACTATTTCTGCATCACTGGCACCGGGGTATACGATTGGCGACGGTATCAAGGCCATGCAGGCGATTGCAGACCGGTTACTGGATCCGACTTTCCATACGGCATTGTCTGGTTCCAGCCGTGACTATGCGGAGAGTTCATCCAATATTGTCTTCGCCTTCTTGCTGGCGCTGGTGCTGATTTACCTGGTACTGGCAGCGCAGTTTGAAAGTTTCATTGATCCGATTACCATTATGCTGACGGTGCCGCTGGCACTGGCAGGGGCGTTGTTGAGTTTGTGGATCTTTGGGCAGACGTTAAACATCTTCTCGGAAATCGGTATGATCATGTTGATTGGACTGGTGACGAAGAATGGTATCCTGATCGTAGAATTTACGAACCAGAAGCGGGAAATGGGTATGAGCAAACATGAGGCGGTGGTGGAGGCGGCTTCGCAACGTTTGCGTCCGATCCTCATGACATCGCTGGCTACGGCACTGGGGGCATTGCCACTGGCAATGAGCCTGGGGGCGGCTTGTACGAGTCGAGTACCTATGGGGAATGTGGTAGTGGGGGGTATTATGTTTTCACTGATCCTGACACTGTTCGTTATTCCGGCTGTATATACATTTGTGAGTGGTAAGCATAAGGCACACATACCTGATGTGGCAGAATAAAATAAAGTTGCATGAAAAGATTCATTATAAATTTGATTTTCTTTATTCTTCCGGGGTTGCTGCATGCACAGCAGCTCACGCTGAAGGAGGCAGTGAATATTGCATTAAGTAAGAACTTAGGCATTCAGATCGCGGAGAATAATGTGAAGATTGCGGAGGAAAATAACAACTATGGTATAGCAGGTGGTATGCCTGTGGTGAGTGCCTCTGGTACTGATGTAGAGCAGCTTACAAGCTTGGAGCAGAAGTATGCGAATGCGGCGAACAATAAGTCGAGCAGTAATGCCCGCTCTAACCAGCTTTCTGCGAGTCTTGGTGCGACTGTACCTATTTACAATGGGAGTAAGGTGGCCAATGCCAGCAAGCGACTGGGAGTGGCGGAGTCTATGAGCAATGATTTTCTGAAGTCCCGCATTGCGTTCATCACTTATAATGTGATGATAAAATACTATGACATCATCCGGCAGGAGAGTTATGCGGCTACGCTGGAAAGGTCGATAGAGGTATCCCGGCAGAAACTGGATATTGTAAAAGCACAGCAGGGGGTAGGGGTGGCGAATAATGCCGACCTTTTTCAGGCGCAGGTAGATCTGAATACACAGGTACAAAATCTGCAGGCGCAGCAGCTGGTGATAGATCAGGCAAAGACAGATTTATTGACGGTGTTGACATTGAAACAGGATTCGCTGATTACGATCAAAGATACCATTATAGTAGCTACTGATCTTCAGCTGGCGCCTATTCTTCAGTCTATGGAGCAACATCCTGATTTGGTGGCCGCCGGCAAGCAGGTGCAGATAGATCAGTATCTGGAAAGGGAAACGGCGGCGTATCGGTATCCTTCTCTGACTGGTAATGCGGGGTACAATTATAATTATACGAAAAACAGTGATGGGTTTTCCTTGTTGAACCAGAACTATGGGCCATATGTAGGGGTGGGGTTAAGCATTCCTATTTTCAATGGTTCTGTTTACAAAAGGAGGCAGGAGATAGCGGGGATCAATACCTCTAATGATCGGTTGATTCGGGATACATTAGGTATGAACTATACGGGCAATATTGTTAAGAGCTGGCAGGCATATAACAATAACCTGCAGCAGTTGCAGACAGCCAAAGACAATTATGACCTGTCAGGGAAATTGCTGGATCTTGTTTTGCAGCGTTTTCAACTGAAGCAGGCTACGATAATAGATGTGAAAACTGCGCAGCAGAGTTTTGAGAATGCCGGGTATTTATTGATCAATGTGAGTTTTGCGGCGAAATCGGCGGAGATAAGGTTGAAGTATTATGGGAATCAGCTTAGTCAGTTGTAAGGTAGGAGTACCTGACGGCTTGCCGGGGGAAGGGCATTTTCCGCCATGATAAGTGTGTTATTCTTTATGGCGCAGCAGTGAGAATGCAGGTATAAGAGGTGTATACCTTTGAAGGAGTGAAATTTACCATGAATTTGCGCTAAATTTATATCATGCTAAAAGAAAAAAAACCTCATATAATTTTAAAATTCTTCAACAAAAATGGTGGCGAAAGTGAGTTTACCAAAATAATCACTGAAGAAAATGAAGCCAATTATGCAGCTCAGCTCAAAGGTCTTCCGGAAGATGAGAAAGGGCTGCTTATGTACCACAAGGATAAAGATAACTGGTTCTTAATTACCAAAAGGAGAGTCAGGTCTGCCCGGGATGGTGAAGGATATGAACTCCTGCTTGAAGATATGAAAACGGTGCGTTTTTGCATGGAAAGCCCTGAAGCTTACCTAAGAAAATTTATCCTGACAGACAAGGATGATAATGATCATACAGTCTATTTTGATGAGAGAAAAGCTTTTGACAGTATGACGCAGGTGCTGTTTTTTTTGGCAACGCCTTAGGAACTTCCATCAGCATTGAATAAAATTTCAAAAAGAAAGAAGGCCCCGCTATTTAAATTTCAAATTCAACGCTACTTCTTTCTTTGCCTCCGCCAGGACAAACAAACTCCTGATCTTATAAATATTATCCAGCTTAGAGAGCTTATTTAAATTAAAAGCTTCATAAGCATCCATATCAGTTACGACTACTTTAATCAGGTAGTCAAACTGTCCATTCATCTTGTAACATTCCATCACTTCGGGGAAGGTATTAATCTTTTCTTCAAAAGCTACCAGCCAGTCGTGCGACTGTTCTTTCAAAGTAACACTGGTATAAGCCACCAGGTGTTTGCCCAGCTTATTCCTGTTTAACACGGCAATATATCGTTCAATATATCCTTCTGCTTCCAGCCGTTTAATACGCTCAAAGATTGTTGTAACAGACTTATTAAGCCTGGCGGCAATTTCTTTGTTCGTTAACCGTGCATCTTCCTGCAGTATATCTAAAATGCTAATATCAGTGCTATCTGGGGTGAAACTCATACTGAATTTTTAAGTGGAATCGATCAATAACCACGGCCATTTCGGAAAAAAAATTGTCCGTTTGGCTAATTTAAGGTTTTGTTTTCGTCTAATAATCAACCTCGTACTTATAAATCCGCTTACACCCTATTATTGCATCAAATCGTATATGCCACATTTCTTATAATCTTCCCAAAACAATCTTTTATGGTTTTGCCAATTGTACTTCCTCTTTCTGACGTTGGCCTGAAAGACATTGCCACTGTAGGTGGCAAATGTGCCTCGCTGGGCGAAATGATCGGTAACCTGGCAAAGCTGGGAGTGAATATTCCCGATGGCTTTGCAATCACCACTGAGGCTTATTATCGTTTCCTGCAGCAGAGTGACCTGGAAACATTCATCCGCCAACAGATCGCTTCAATCGATTTCAATGACCTTGTCACCCTGCGCCGTGCCGGTCAGAAAATACGACAGGCCATTAGCAACACACGCTTTCCCCATGAGCTGAGTGCAGAAATCCTAAAAGCATACACTGCGCTCTCTCAGCAATATGACCAGACAGAAACAGACGTTGCTGTACGTTCTTCTGCCACCGCAGAAGACCTTCCGGATGCTTCTTTTGCCGGCCAACAGGAAACTTTTCTGAATGTACGCGGTCCGGCAGCACTGATTGACGCTGTGCGCAACTGTTTCGCTTCTTTATTTACAGACAGGGCCATCAGCTACCGGGAAAACTTCGGCTATGATCATTTCCAGGTAGGCCTGTCTGTATGTGTACAAAAAATGGTGCGCTCTGACCTGGGGGCCTCCGGTGTGGCTTTTTCGCTGGATACTGACTCCGGGTTTAAAAATGTAGTAGTGATCAACGGCTCGTACGGACTGGGTGAAATGATTGTACAAGGGGCGGTATCCCCCGATGAATTTATTGTATTCAAGCCATCGCTGGCCATTATCGAAAAGAAACATGGAAACAAGAATAAGATGATGGTATATGGGGAAGGCAGTAATGATCGTACCAAAATAATACCTGTAGAAAGAAACAGGCAACAACAGTTTTGCCTGCAGGAGGCACAGGTAACCCAGCTGGCAGAAGCAGTAGTAAAAATAGAAACCTATTATACCAACCTTAAAGGAAAATGGTGCCCTATGGATGTAGAATGGGCGCTGGATGGCCTTTCTAACCAGCTATTCATTGTGCAGGCCAGACCGGAAACTGTGCATTCCAATAAAGATCATCATCGCATTGTATCCTACAAAATGGAGTCAGTACCTGAAGATAAGCGCATCCTTAAAGGTATAGCGGTAGGTGATAAAATTGCTGCCGGAAAGGTGAACATTCTTTTTTCGCTGGACAAGCGCATCACCGAAGGTGTAGAATTCAGGAAGGGAGATGTGCTCGTAACTGACATGACAGACCCCGATTGGGAGCCAATTATGAAAATAGCTTCTGCCATCGTTACTAATAAAGGTGGGCGTACCTGCCATGCGGCCATTATAGCCCGTGAAATGGGTATACCTGCTATTGTGGGATGTGGTGATGCTACAGAAAAACTGGACACTGGTCAGCTAATTACGGTGAGCTGTGCTGAGGGCGAAGAAGGCGTGGTATACGATGGTAAATTGAGCTTTCACGAAGAAGCCCTTGACCTGCGCAGTCTGCCCACTATCAAAACGCCATTGATGCTCAATGTAGCATCTCCATCTATGGCCTTCCAGTTTTCCTACTTACCCAATAGTGGGGTGGGCCTTGCCCGGGAGGAGTTTATCATCAATAATTATATTCAGGCGCATCCGCTTGCATTGCTTCATCATAAAGAACTGGCAGACCCAGTGCTCAGTGCAAAGATACAGGAGCTGATTACAGGCTATACCAATGAGGAACAATATTTTATTAATAAGCTGGCCTATGGTGTCGCTAAGATTGCGGCTGCTTTCTATCCTTCAAAGACCATTGTACGGTTTTCTGATTTTAAGAGCAATGAATATTACAACCTCCTGGGGGGGAAATATTTTGAGCCGCACGAAGAGAATCCAATGATTGGCTGGAGAGGGGCCTCCCGTTACTACTCCGAAAAATATAAGTCAGCTTTTGCCCTCGAATGCAAGGCTATTAAAAAAGTGCGCGCAGAAATGGGGCTGGGAAATGTGGTTGTTATGATCCCCTTCTGCCGCACTGTAGAAGAGCTGCAGCAGGTGCTGCTCACTATGAAAGAGGCAGGATTGGAAAGAGGGGATAATGGGCTGGAGGTATATCTCATGGCAGAGATTCCCTCTAATATCCTCATGGCCGATGAATTTGCTGCATACATTGATGGATTTTCCATTGGCTCCAATGACCTTACCCAGTTAACGCTGGGATTGGACAGGGACTCTGCACTGATAGCGAATATTTATAACGAAACAAATCCGGCTGTGACAAGGTTAATTGCTCACCTGATCAGGGTGGCCAAAAAGCATCAGGTAAAAGTAGGTATCTGCGGGCAAGGGCCTTCTGACAATCCTGCATTTGCAAAGTTCCTTGTAGAGCAGGGTATTGATAGTATTTCTGTAACACCGGATGCAGTGGTAAAGACGGTACTGGCTATTGCAGAAGTAGAGGAAGAGCTGAAAAAGAAAGCAGTTGTAAAAGAAGAAGTGGGCCTATAGGAAGGTGGCCCAGAACGATTAGCAAAAAAATCATATAGGGGCAACTATAATTCCCAAAAAGAGAAGGCGACGCATTTTATTTATGCGCCGCCTTCTTTGTTTCGCTCTACCATTCATGAAATATCCCCTGATCTTTCCACCTTTTCCCCTAAATTCGTGCATTCAAAAGATCATTTGAGTGTAGTATGGAGCAACCTGTAAGCAATATTCCGTATAGCCAGACTGGGTATTTCAACCAATTGGTGATAGACTTTCTGGCAGATCATCCGCATCTCCGCCCTTTTTACAAACATTCATCCTTATCCCCTGATTTTGAAGCTGCTATCAAAGCCAAAAAATCCCACCCACAAAACCGTGGGGTATTAGTTTCCGCCTTGCAGGAACAATACCAGGGCCTCAATATCACAGATCACGTCAGGAACAACATCACCAGCTTAGGCTCGGCGAACACCTTTACTGTGACCACCGCCCACCAGCCTAACATCTTCACCGGCTACCTTTACTTTGTATACAAGATACTGCAGGCTATCAAACTTGCCGGTCAGTTACAGGAAAAGTATCCGCAATATAAATTCGTTCCGGTCTATTACATGGGCAGTGAAGATGCTGACCTGGAAGAACTTGGCCACGTATACATAGCCGGCAAAAATATCAACTGGGCTACCTCTCAGCAAGGGGCCGTAGGCCGTATGCAGCCGGAAGGTTTTGCCGAACTCTTCGCCACCATCGAGTCTGCCCTTGGCTATGGCCCTCATGCCGCCGAACTCATGGACCTGATGAAGAAGGCTTACCTGGAGCATGAAAACATCCAGGAGGCTACCTTATACCTTGTAAATGAACTCTTTGGCCGTTTTGGACTGGTCGTACTGGTCCCTGACAGTCCGGCACTGAAGCGGCTCTACATCCCTGTGATGCGGGATGAGCTACTGCACCAGCATTCACATCGTATTGTAAATGAGACGCTGACAAGGCTTTCTCAATACTATAAAGTACAGGCTAATCCCCGCGAGATCAACCTGTTTTACCTTACACCTACTGCCCGTGAACGCATTGTACAGATAGGAGATACCTGGAAGGTGCTGCACATGCCGGTAGAGTTTACCCGCGATACGCTGGAAAAGGAATTGCAGGAGCACCCGGAGCGGTTTAGCCCGAATGTGATATTGAGAGGTCTCTTCCAGGAAACCATTTTACCGAATATCGCTTTTATTGGTGGGGGCGGGGAAATTGCCTACTGGATTGAATTACAGGATTTATTTGCCCATTACCAGGTACCATTCCCGGCGCTTTTACTGCGCAACTCTTTCCTGCTGGCAGATATGCCTTCCTTATCCCGGTTGCACAAACTGGGTCTCGACATTACAGGCCTGTTCAGGGATGCGGAATCGCTGGTCAATGATTATGTACAGAAACATACCAATGCGGCGCTGGTATTGAAAGATGAATATACGGCGATTGAAAAGCTCTTTGATGAATTGTCGCTGAAGGCGGAGGATATTGATATCACACTGGTGAAATCAGTAGAATCAGAGCGGTCTAAGGCGATTAAATCTATTGGTAAGCTGGAACATAAGTTCCTGCGGGCAGAGAAGAAGAAGTTTGCATGGCAAACGGACCAGATCAGGGTGTTGAAACAAAGGTTGTTTCCGGCGAATAGTTTGCAGGAGCGGAAGGAAAACTTTATGCCATGGTATATTCAGCAGGGGCCGGCGTTTTTTGATTTGATATTGGAGCATTTGGATCCGGTGACAGATCAGTTTGGAATTGTTTATACGGATTAAGGTCTTTCGGGCACATCATTATAACGAGGCGTCTCATAAACAAAATGAGGCGCCTTTTTTATTTTTTGGGAGGGGAGGTTGAGAAAATTTTTAAAACCGGAGGAAGTGTTGTATTTTTGTGGAGAAATCTCGAAAAAATCCATGTTGATAGAGTTTAAAGTAGCCAATTATCGTTCAATAGGGGAGGAACAAGTATTAACCTTGATTCCAAATACGGCGTATGATGATTATCCGGATAATATTATTACGGAAGGCGCATACAATGCATTAAACGCATGCGCAATTTATGGGAACAACGGAAGTGGCAAGAGCAATTTATTGTCAGCAATTGCAATGCTGGACAAATTGATACATTTATCGGCCCGAACTGCATCAACAACCAATTTGCCGTATGATCCATTTCTTTTACGAAAAGGTTATGAGGAAAACCCAACGAAATTTGAGATCACTTTTATAGTGGAGGGTATCAGGTATAAATATGGGATAGAATTTTTTCAGAAACACATATCCAGGGAGTGGTTGTATAGAAAAGGGAAGGGGCGCGAGGTGTTACTCTTTGGCCGTGAAGATGATATTATTGAACCAACATCCAGTTTAAAAGCTAACAAAACAGTGCTGGATGCAGCTATTGAGGCTACCCGATCCAATGGCCTTTTCTTATCCACATGCGATATGTTGAATGTAGCTGAGGCCCGGATAATTATGAAATGGTTCAGAGATCTGAATAGCTTAAATGGAATATATACAGAAGCCCAGGAGATTCGCACTGTCAAAATGTGGGATAAAGACGATATGAAGGAGGTGATAAGTGATTATATGTTAAGTCTCAATTTAGGTATAACTGCTCTTGATATTTCAACAAAAGACTTTGATGAAAGCGACCTGCCCCAGGACCTTAGCGATAGTGTTCGTCGGGAATTAATGAATACATTAAAAGACAAACAAAGCTATTCTGTTGCAACCACGCACAAAATTTATGACAAGGATGGCAACGAGACGCCGGATAGGCTTTCCTGGAATCTTGATGAGCGGGAATCGGAAGGAACGATTAAAGCATTTCATCTTAGCGGTCCTATTATATCGGCACTTACAACGGGTGGTGTGCTTATAATTGACGAAATTGAGGCAAAGATGCACCCCATAATTACGCTAAATACAATCGAGCTATTTCTGGACAAGAAGACAAACCCAAGAGGAGCGCAGCTTATTTTTGCCACCCATGACACTAATTTATTGACTTTTTCCAGATTGAGGCGGGATCAGATATTTTTTACAGAAAAGAATGTTTGGGAGTCAACAGAGCTTTACTCTCTTTCAGGAATAGTTCATCCTGAAAATAATCAAAAGGAACGGCTGGATACTAATAAGGAAAAGAGATATCTGGAAGGGAGGTATGGTGCCATCCCGTATTTAAGTACGCCAGATACTTTGATTAATACTATTCGTAATGGCAAAGAGGGGTAAAACAAGTTTTAATAAAGAACAGGAATCCGGTGAAGTGCGGGTAGAAAAGTGGCGAAAATATCTTCGGTTCCTGTTAGTTGTTTGCGAAGATCAAAATACTGAACCGACCTATATAAAAACCTTTAAACGGCATTTTCCAGCACACTCATTATATTTAGAGGTGGCTGGAGTAGGTCTGGATCCTCTTGGAGTTGTAAATAAAACAATTGAAAAAATAGAGGAATTGAAAGGACTTACGAAACGGGAAATAGACGAGGTCTGGACCGTTTTTGACAAAGATGATGCTGATTTAAATCAGGCCAGAGCTGCCAGATTTGATGAAGCCTTTGCTACAGCAAAATTGCATAGGATTAATATAGCGTGGAGTAATGAAGTTTTTGAATTATGGTTTTTGTTGCACTTTGAAGAAGTTAGTCCGGATATACCTATTCCGAGAGCTGCTATTTATGAACGTCTCAAAAATGCCGTAAATAATAGCGTAGGCCAAAATGTGATATCGGATGGTCATAGTAACGTCGACATCATTCCGTATTTACGTTCGCATGGAAGCGAGCTTGATGCAATAAACAGGGCTAAAGCGCTGGCGCGGCATTTCTCCAACACTGCTATCATTGGCTCCAATCCCGCATCGAAAATGTATCAACTTGTAGAATCACTCAACTCATGGATAGCCTACTATAATTTTCGATGCTAACTATTTTTTGTTTAACCCGTCAAATTATTTTTTAAACTTCTTTATACACTCTGCTCCAGCATCTTCTTCATATCTTTCAATAAACTCATCACCGCATGTAATTGATCCCGCACCTGCTTCACCTCCAATATCTCCTGCCTCAAATCCGTATCCCCCTGCCCATTATTCACCTCTTCCTGCCTCTTCTGGTACATCGCCTCCAACTTCATATCCAGCGTTTCAAATGCTTCCATATTCGCTGGCGGCGCCACCGGTTTTTCTCCGGGATTCTCCAACATCTCTAATATGCAATTAAAATAAGCCAGTAAATTATTACTCAATAATTTATATTCAGGTTGCTGAAACCTCACCCCATTATGCGTTGTACCATAATTTGCCAGCGCCGCTATATGCGAAATAACCGAATTATTGACTACCACAAAATAATATATCTGCGACCCATTCTTTTGTTTGCTTTTCGGCTCTGACAGCATCCGCTGAAAGGCCGACATCAGGTTTGCCGCACTCACATTCGAATCCTTCCTCGCTAATTTATAATCATTCATCACAAATGGCTCCTGCGTATATAAATGCATCACCTGCTCAAAATACCGCGCATTACTCTTCACCATCTTAATCATATGACTCGGCAATGTATTTTTCTCCCAACTAGGCCATAACAACAAATTTGCAAAGAACGCAATGGTGCCCCCAATAGTTGTATCCATCACACGCCAACCTACGTTGTAAAAATGTGCCGGGTGCAAAAAGTGCAGTAAGAATATCACAAACGGTGTTACAAAGAACACACTCAATGTATACTGGTGCGTCATAAAACTATACGCCCCCAGAATACACAACAGCATCGCGATGAAGATCACCGTATTGTTCGCCGTAAAGAACAGGATCCCTGCTGCAAACAAAGCTCCTGCCACTGTACCGATTATGCGTTGGTAACTTCGTGCTTTCGTAATACTAAAACCTGGTTTTAATATTACCACGATCGTCAACAATATCCAGTAAATCCTATCCAGGTGCAGGAGCTGCCCGATCACATACCCCGTCACCGCCGCCAGGCTCACACGCAGTGCGTGCCTGAAGATATGCGACTGAAACGTGAGGTTATTAAAAAACGTTTCTGCATCGTAATGCCCATGCGTGGTAAAACTGGATAACTGCAATCTTGGGTCAATGATCTCGTCTTTTACTCTTTCCAACCTTGTCAGGCGGTGCAGGTTATAAATCCGCTGCGCCATATCAGTGAGGTTATGCAGGATATTAGACAACACTAATAATCGTGTTCTTTCTTTTACTGTTGGCAACGTTTTCCGGATCGCATCCACTGCCTGCTGTACCTTTACAATCTCATATCGCAGGTTGGCCTTTGGCAAAGATCGTTGTCCGGCGGCTACCGCTTCGCCTATGATTTTCAACTCGCCCGCAAATTCAAGTATCAGGGCATGGAATTTATCGAGGATCCCTGACTCATCAAATGACTCATGCAAGGCGTGGTAATCCGTTTGTGCTGCCATGATCTGTTCCTGCAGGTCGACCATGTCGAGGAAGATCAATACCAGCGCCTTGTTAATACTGGTAGTACCTTCCTGGTGAGAACGTCTTTTTAATAATAACTCCCGTACCGCCTCCTGCTTTTCGCTCACCACCACTTGCTGTGCAAGTACATCTTTATAAATTTCTTCAATTTTATCGCCTGCCCCCGGGTCATAAAAATGTGCCCTTGCCAGCAGGTAATCTGCTGTTTCCACAATACATTCAGACAACATTTGTTGTACGCTCAGGTAGGGGCGGATCTGCCAGAGCAACAATGCCAGGAGCCCGTACCACACCGAACCTAATAATATATAGAGGCTGTGAATGAGCGCTTCGTACGGAGGCACGGCCTTTTCACCCAGGATGGATACCATTACGAGCATACAGGCGATACCAATATTGCCGCCCCGGTTGCCATAAATGAGCAGCATGGCATTCATAAAGCAACAGGCCAGTATATAGAAGGTCATCAATACCGGGTAAGGCATGATGAGGGAGGTGGTGATAGCTGTAAACCAGATGAAACCGATGGCAATGAGGGTGCCGTTTCGCTTATGAATGGCGGTTCCCGGTACATCGGAGAGGGCAGTGGCGAGGGCGCCGAGGGAGATGACGATCCCGAGGGGGAGGTTCCCCAGCATTGAACAGACTACAGAAGGCACGACCACACTGATGGTAGTACGTAAACCTGTACTAAAATGATAGCTGTAGATGAAATTCCTGACTTCCTGGATCCAGTGCCGCATGTAGAAAATTAATATTTGCAAAGATAGGGTTTCAGAGATTATACCTGTTGGGTGGGGATAAGGCGCAGGCTATTATTAAATTTTCCTTAAAATAGAAAAAATCCCTAATTTGTGTCCCCTGTTAGTCCATACCATATCGGCTAACCCAGCATTATAGTCAACTAAAGCAATGATCTTCAACAACCTGTCTGAAATTTATACACACCTGTGTATAATTAAATTTCCCCCGACATGTCTATCTATAATAAATTACTGCTTTCTTTGAAAAAATAATGACTGGAAACATGATTGTGCTGTGAATGGTTAAATCTGATGACATAAATCAGAGAAATCATAGTTATCTTTGACGGCTTAAAAAAACAAAGAGGAGCAATTGTGCGTTTAAAAACATTAGAAATCAAAGGCTTCAAAAGTTTTGCGGACAAGACTGTCTTACACTTCGACGAAGGTGTAACCGGGGTTATAGGCCCCAACGGCTGTGGCAAAAGTAATATTATCGACTCCATCCGATGGGTTATCGGCGAGCATAAGATCTCCAATCTCCGCTCTGAAAACCAATCCGGCCTGGTGTTCAACGGCTCCAAAACCCGCTCTGCCAGCGGTATGGCTGAAGTAAGCCTCACGTTTGAGAATACCCGCAATGTACTCCCTACTGAGTTTACCACCGTCACTATCACCCGCAAATTCTACAAAAACGGCGATTCTGAATACCGCCTCAATGACGTAGCCTGCCGACTTAAGGACATCCATAACCTGTTTATGGATACGGGTGTCAGCACCGACTCCTACGCCATTATCGAACTCGGAATGGTAGATGATATCATCAAAGATAAAGAGAACTCCCGCCGCCGCATGCTGGAACAAGCTGCCGGTATCTCCATCTACAAAACCCGTAAAAAAGAAGCAAAGAGTAAACTCGACGCCACCGAAGGTGACCTGAATCGTATTGAGGACCTGCTGTTCGAAATCAACAACAACCTCAAAACCCTCGAAGCCCAGGCCCGAAAAGCAGAACGCTTCTACGAAATTAAAAAAGAATACCGCGAAGTTTCTATAGAACTGGCCAAAGCTGCCCTTGAAGGCTTTAATGTTGAATTTAAAGACCTCACCGACCAGCAACAGGCCGAATCAGACAAAAAACTGGCCCTGGAAGCCGACATCACCAAAGATGAAGCCTCCGTGGAAGAAGATAAACTCCACTTCGTGGCCAAAGAACGCGAGCTCTCCGTCATGCAGAAATCCTTCAACGAACTGGTAGCCACCATCCGTACCAAGGAAAATGACAAGAACCTCGCTACCCAGCAACTGACTTACTTAAAGGAAAGAGAACGCAATATCAGCCAGTTCCTCACCAACGCCGAAGGGCAGCTGCAGGGACTCACCGACTCCATCGCCTTTACCGAAACCCAGGTCACAGACGAACAGGAAGTGTTCGACTCCCTCCAGGACCAGCTGGAAGGCCTGCAGGACATGGTCGATGAAAAGAAGGAATCCTTTAACCAAAAGAAACTGGCCCTCGAAACCCTCCGCCGCGATCAGCAACAATGGCAACGCCAGCAGTTCGAAGCAGAGAAAAAAGTGGCCGTAGCCGATACCTCGGTTCAAAACCTCCAGCGCAGCATTCAACAGCTCCAGGAAGAAAAAGCCAACCGCCAGCTGCAAATCACACAGCTGGAAGAAGAAAAGGCCGCCCTGCAGGATACCCTGCTGGATAGCAAAGCTGACCTGGAAGAAATGATCGCTTTCCAGGAAGAAACAAAAGGCAAAATCCTCACCACCCAGGGCGAAATAGAAGGGCTCCGTGACAAACTGGTGGATGAAAACCGTACCCTGGATCAGAAAAAGAACGAGTACGACCTGCTCAAATCGCTGGTAGACAGCCTGGAAGGTTACCCCGACAGTATCAAATTCCTCAAGAAAAATACCGACTGGAACAATAATGCCCCCATCCTGAGCGATATCTTCTTTTGCCGTGAAGACTACCGCACCTGCGTGGAGAACCTGCTCGAACCTTACCTGAACTACTATGTAGTTAACAATGCCGCCGAAGCCATTCAGGCTATCAACCTCCTCGATGATAACAAGAAGGGTAAAGCTAATTTCTTTATCCTCGACCAGTTTGACCATCATGGAGGCCAACTCTTTACCCCACCCAACACCGTTCCGGCACTGGATGTGGTAGAGATCGACGAACGGTATAAGGGGCTGGGCAATTACCTGCTGGGCAAAGTATTCATCGCTGACAATGTAACCGGTATAGAATGGGACCAGCTGGCTGACCAGGATGTACTTGTGATCGAAAAGAGCGGCCGCATTGTACGTGGTAAATATAACATGAGCGGTGGTAGCGTGGGCGCTTTTGAAGGGAAGAAACTCGGCCGGGCCAAGAACCTCGAAAAACTGGATGAGGAAATTCGTGCATTGGAAACCATCGTGGCTACCCTGCGGGAACAAATCCAGGAAAAACACAACCAGGTGCTTGGTTTCAACACCCAGCTGAATGAAAACAAGATCAACCAGCAGCGGGAAAAGATCAACCAGCTGAACAACCAGGTGTTTGGTTTGCAGAACCGGATTGAGAACTTCCGCCACCTGATCGATTCCGGCGAGAAACGACTGGCCGAAATGCAGCAATCACTGGAACAAAACCAGGAAAGCATAGCCGGTGTGCGGGAAGAACTGGAGGATCTGAACGAAAAGGTGCATGCCCTGCATGACAGTATTGCCAATGCAGAACGTGCTGCAGCCGATGCAGAAGCCCAGTTCAACCAGGCGAACGTACAGTTCAACAACCAGAACTTACAGCAAACCCGCCAGCAATCTAAAGTAGCGGCCCTGCGCCAGGAACTGGATTTTAAACGTAAACAACTGACGGATCTGCACAACCAGATCACCAGCAATAAATCTCAGCTGGAAGATGCGGTGGCCAATATCGCCGCTGCTGAAGACAAACTGGGGGCTGCCGAAGATGGGCTTATAGACCTCTTCCGCCGCAAAGAAGAAGAAGAGAAGGAACTGAACGCGAAAGACCAGGAGTATTATAACTTCAGGAACCAGCTGCAGGAAAAAGAAACCAGTCTCCGGGCCCGTACCCGTGCACGAGAGGAGCTGGACCGCCAGCTGACTGTGATCAAAGACAAGGTGAACGAACTGAAGTTGCAACTGGCCTCTATGAAGGAGCGGTTAAGTGTGGAATTCAAGGTGAATCTTGACGAAATTATTGATGAGCAGCGCAGTTCTGCATTGCCGACCGAGGAATTGCAGGGTAGTGCAGAGCGACTGAAGAAGCGCCTGGAAAATATGGGCGAGATCAACCCTACGGCGATAGAAGCTTACCAGGAGATGAAAAAGCGTTATGAGTTCATACTGGAACAGAAGAATGACCTCGTGAGCGCGAAGGAATCCCTGATGGCGACTATACAGGAAGTAGAGGCGACTGCTAACCAGAAATTCCTGGAAACATTTAACCAGGTGAAGGAAAACTTTGTTAGAGTATTTAAGGCGTTATTTACGGAGGAGGATCAGTGCGATATGATACTGAGTGATCCTGAGAACCTGGCAGACACAGGAATTGAAATTATTGCGAAGCCGAAAGGGAAGCGCCCGGCAGCTATTACGCAGCTGAGTGGGGGAGAGAAGACATTGACGGCGACAGCGCTGCTGTTTGCGATTTACCTGATCAAGCCGGCGCCGTTTTGTATTTTGGATGAGGTGGATGCGCCGCTGGATGATGCGAATGTGGGGAAGTTTACGAATATGATTCGTAAATTTTCGGATAATTCACAGTTTATTATTGTGACGCATAATAAGCAGACGATGGCAGCGGTAGATGTGATTTATGGGGTGACGATGCAGGAGCCGGGGGTGAGTAAATTGGTTCCGGTGGATTTTAGGAGTTTGAATTAGGAGGGAGTTGGGATTAGAGGGGGTGAATTAGGAGGAAGGATATTTGGATGAGAGGAGTTGGGATTAGGAGGAAGGCCATTT
>NZ_JBCNKH010000033.1:0-77178 GCF_039596135.1 Chitinophaga sp. | reverse complement strand
GTGTTGGGGGAGGAGTATTCCACCATTACCTTTTTGCCATTGGCTGGTTTTCTGCCAATATTTCTGTTGTTAAAGCGTTGTTGCAGGTCCTGTACCCAGTACTTTTCAGCAATGGAGAGGTTGAGGAATCCTTTGATGACATTATAGCCGGCAATGAGGTCGGGGAAGTTAGCAGTGAGGTAAGCACCCAGTTTATCGCCGGTTTCTTCCGGTTTCAGTCGGCTGAATTTGGTAAAAGGGAAAACGAGGATGGTGTATTCACCTTCAAACTCGGGTTTGGTAGAATTGATGGCAATACCTTGTGCAGGAACTTCCTGGTCAAACAGAGC
Source organism: Chitinophaga sp. (assembly GCF_039596135.1). GTDB lineage: Bacteria > Bacteroidota > Bacteroidia > Chitinophagales > Chitinophagaceae > Chitinophaga. Next base: position 76,849 of record NZ_JBCNKH010000033.1, on the reverse strand, counting down.
CTTGATGGCCGTGGCCGCAGCCGTTTTTATATTTAATACTACACTCATGCTGAAACATTGTTGCGAACGGCAAAGGTAAAATAAAAAACGCTCCCACCTCAGGCGGGAGCGTTTTCTATCAAAATAGATCTATTTATAATTTGAACTTCTTATTAAAAGTATAAGAAAGACCAATGCTCGCTACACTATTTTTATGTGCTTCTGTAGCATTCTTATACACATCCGTCAATCCGAACATATACCTCGCCGTAATCCCTACCCCCACAGGAAACTGGTATCCCAAACCAAAACCTAATCCAAAATCAGCCGTTGTCATGTCATCCTTTGTATCAACCGTTACCTTCCCGGCTTTTACCTTGGAAGACGCCAGCAAACCCACCTGCGGACCCGCTTCCAGGAAAAACTCCTCTACCAGGTGCACCTGAAACATCACCGGTAAATTTATATACCCCAGCTTAGTGGTGTATTTATTATTCGCCACATCCCTGTAATAATACCCCTGACCAGAATACAACAGCTCCGGCTGAATAGCAAACATGTCATTCAGCGCAAAATTGGCAAAACCACCTGCATAAATAGAAGCCCGGGTATGAGAATTATCGGTGTTTGTCAGTTTGGCAACATTCAAACCACCTTTCACTCCAAAAGTGAGGGTTTGTGCTTTGGCACCTGCTACAGCGCAGGCTGCCAGCAGTACAGCAAGAATAGATTTTTTCATAATATAAGGTCAAATTTTCGCTTCAAAGTCAAATATTATGCCGAACCTATATGGGTAACCCCCTCTACGATACTGACAACCTCGACTGACATAATTGCATGTTATACCCCGTTGGCATAATCATTGACTTATTGCCTGAAGAAGACAAATCTATCTACAACTACAATCGAGAATTATATAAAACTATGGGAAAGATAATAGGTATCGACTTAGGAACTACCAACTCTTGCGTTGCCGTAATGGAAGGTAACGAGCCGGTAGTAATTGCAAACGATGAAGGGCGTAGGACAACCCCTTCCGTGGTGGCGTTTTTGAAGAACGGGGAAAGAAAAGTAGGTGACCCAGCAAAACGTCAGGCTATCACAAACCCCGTTAACACCATTATGTCAGTGAAGCGTTTTATGGGACGCCATTTTGACGAAGTGTCTAATGAAATTCCTCATTGGAGCTATAAAGTAGCCAGAGGTGAAAACAATACTACCCGTATTGACATCGACGGCAGGTTATATACACCACAGGAAATCTCTGCAATGATTCTTCAGAAAATGAAGAAAACTGCTGAAGATTACCTGGGTCAGGAAGTAAACGAAGCAGTTATTACTGTTCCTGCTTACTTCAACGACGCTCAGCGTCAGGCTACAAAAGAGGCTGGTGAAATCGCTGGTCTGAATGTACGCCGTATCATCAACGAACCTACCGCAGCCGCACTGGCTTATGGTCTGGACAAAAAACACCATGATAGCAAAATAGCCGTATTCGACTTAGGTGGCGGTACTTTCGATATATCCGTACTGGAACTGGGCGATGGCGTATTTGAAGTAAAATCTACCAACGGTGATACTCACCTGGGTGGTGATGACTTCGATAAAGTGATCATGGACTGGCTGGCTGAAGAGTTCAAAAAGGACGAAGCTGTTGACCTGCACAAAGATCCAATGGCATGGCAGCGCCTGAAAGAAGCAGCAGAGAAAGCAAAGATCGAACTGTCTTCCTCTCAGGAAACTGAAATCAACCTGCCTTATATCACCGCTGTAGACGGCGTGCCTAAGCACATGGTGAAAAAACTGACCCGCGCTAAATTCGAACAGCTGAGCGACAGCCTGGTGGAAAGAACACTGGAGCCTTGCCGTAAAGCCCTGAAAGATGCAGGTCTGGGTGCTTCCGAAATAGACGAAGTGATCCTGGTAGGTGGTTCTACCCGTATTCCTAAAATCCAGGAAGTGGTAGAGAAATTCTTTGGTAAAAAACCAAACAGAGGTGTAAACCCTGACGAAGTAGTAGCCATCGGTGCTGCTATCCAGGGTGGTGTACTGACCGGTGAAGTAAAAGACGTACTGCTGCTGGACGTAACCCCACTGTCTCTCGGTATCGAAACAATGGGTGGTGTAATGACCAAGCTGATTGAGTCTAACACAACTATCCCGAGCAAGAAATCTGAAACCTTCTCTACCGCAGCAGATAATCAGCCTAGCGTTGAGATCCATGTACTGCAGGGTGAGCGTCCAATGGCTGCCCAGAACCGTACCCTGGGTCGTTTCATCCTGAACGATATTCCGCCTGCTCCACGCGGCGTTCCGCAAATCGAAGTAACTTTCGATATCGATGCGAACGGTATCCTGCACGTAACTGCAAAAGATAAAGGAACTGGTAAGAGCCAGAACATCCGTATCGAAGCAGGTAGCGGCTTGAGCAAGGAAGAAATCGAAAAGATGAAAGCTGAAGCAAAGGCAAACGAATCCAGCGATAAAGAAGCACGTGAAAAGATCGAGAAACTGAACCAGGCAGATAGCCTGATATTCCAGACAGAAAAACAACTGAAGGAATATGGTGACAAGATCTCCGCAGATAAAAAAGCACCTATCGAAGCTGCCCTGGGCAAGCTGAAAGAAGCGCACAAATCACAGGAAGTAACAGCTGTAGATGCAGCCGTAACTGAACTGAACAACGCATGGACTGCAGCATCCGAAGAAATGTACAAAGCTACACAGGATGCACAGCAGGGCGGTGCACAAGGTGGCCAGGAACAACCTCATGGCAGCACAGCTGGCAATGACGGTGTAACCGATGCAGAATTCGAAGAAGTGAAATAAGCTTCATATAAGTATAAATAGTTTGAAAAGGGCAGTATCACAGGATACTGCCTTTTTTATTATATTTATATCCTATGCAATTGACACTATATCCATTTGAATTAAAGTTTAGATATACATTCACCATTTCGCGCAAGTCCAAAGATGTACAGCCCTTACTGGTCGTAGCCCTTGAACAGGACGGATGTAGTGGCCTGGGAGAAACTGCTGATAATGCCTATTATCACATGACCGTACCCCGCCTTATGGCCGATATAAATGCCCACCGTGCACTTATAGAGAATTACACATTGACCACTCCCGAAGCATTTTGGGAAACCATGTACCCGCTGCTGAAAGATAATCTCTTTGCACTCTGTGCATTAGACCTGGCAGCCCACGACCTGTATGCTAAAATACAGGGCAAGAAGCTGTATGAAGTCTGGGGACTGGACATCTCGCACAATCCAATGACAGACTATACGATTGGGATTGATAGCGTAGAGAACATGGTGAAGAAACTGGAAGAATTTCCCTGGCCTATTTACAAGATCAAGCTGGGAACAAAGGATGATATAGCCATTATAAAAGAATTACGCAAACATACGGATGCCACCTTCAGGGTCGATGCAAACTGTGCCTGGGGAGTGGAAGAAACCCTGCGCAATGCCGCCGCCTTTGCGGAGCTGGGTGTAGAGTTCATAGAACAACCCATGCCGGCCGAAAATAAGGAAGGTATGAAAGAGGTATTTGCAAAATCTGCATTGCCATTGATTGCCGACGAGAGTTGTATTACCGAGTCAGATGTAGCAGCCTGCAAAGGCTTATTTCATGGCATCAATATCAAGCTTACCAAATGTGGTGGTATCACGCCTGCCCGCAGGATGATTGCCGAAGCACGGGAGCTGGGCCTGAAAGTCATGACCGGTAGTATGAACGAAAGTACAGTGGGTACATCGGCAGTGGCACACCTGTTGCCTTACCTGGATTATGTAGATATGGATGGTCCGTTGTTACTGGCAGAAGACGTGGCGGATGGTGTAAAGATCATAGATGGAAAAATCTACTATGCCGACAGGCCCGGTACAGGTGCAATCCTGAAATAATCCGTTATGAAATATATAACCCTCATGCTGTTGCTGTGCTGCACCTTCCATTTGCAGGCACAGCAGGTAGCCCGTTTTACGGTCAAAGCAGGAGCTTATCCCTCCGCAAATTTACCCGTTAGCTATGTCCTTGATACCCTGATCGATAGGGAAAGTATGGAGCTGGAAGAGATCAAAGGGAAAGAACGTATTAAAACTCCCTTTCAGATCGAACCTGGGAAAATCTGGTTTATCCTGATGGGTAATACAAAACCCGGAGAAACCCGGGTATATGAGTTGAAAAAGAAGGTTTCCCCGCCTAAGGTGATCGTCGACTTTATGTGGGGCCTCGATACTGCCGGTGTATTGACCCTCTCTGAAATGGATAAGGTCCGTTTACAATACCATTCCACCGGGGTAGATACAATCTATCACCGTAGTGGCTATATCCACCCTCTGCTGGCGCCTGATGGGCAGGTGCTGACGAATATTCAGCCCAAAGATCATTTACATCACTACGGCATCTGGAACCCCTGGACACATACGGCTTTCAAAGGAAAAGAAGTAGACTTCTGGAACCTGCAAAAGAAAGAAGGCCGGGTGGAATTTGCAGGTTTTGTAAGCAAAACAATGGGCACCGTATGGGGTGGATTCAAGGCCCTGCAACGCCACATAGCAGGGCAGGAGCCGGCGATAGATGAACTCCTGGATGTGAGGGTCTATTTCAGCGGGATGGATTCCAGCCGTTATATAATGGACTATACCTCTACCCTGAACTGTGCCACAACAGCTGGCATCACCTTACTCCAATACCGGTACGGTGGTGGATTTGGCTTACGAGCTACCGCGGACTGGAAGGCAGATAATACAACCCTGATCACCGATGCCGGTACCACCCGCAATAATACCGACAGCACCCGTGCCCGCTGGGTAAAAATAACCGGCAATACAGGCAAAGGTCGTTCTGGCATGTTAATTCTCTGTGCACCTGACAATTTCGACGCACCGCAACCTTTGCGTGTGTGGAATGATAAGGCAGAACATGGGGAGTTGATGTTGAATTATAGTCCGACGAAAATGAAGGAGTGGAAGTTGTACTATGGCAGGGAATACAGGCAGCGTTATCGTGTGATTGTATTCGACAATGATCTGTCAGTAGCAGAATCAGAGGCGGCCTGGCAGGCATTTGCACATCCCCCAACCGTTACCGGCGTCTTACTTCGCGGACAGCAATAATCGCGTTAAAAAGGCCTACAAAACCCATGAGGAGTAAAATAGCAATCAGGCCCCACTGACCGGTGGCCCGGTAAATGAAATTTTCTACCCTGGAAAGGCGGTTGAAACTCCCTAAATCCAGGTCATGATAAAACTGCAGATATCGTAATATGGCAAAACCAAATCCAACGAGGGTGAGAAGGGTTGTCCAGACGACAGTGGTCCAGGTGGAGGCATCTTCATCATGACGTTTTGGGCTGGTAGACATGAAAGTAATATACAATAAAAAAAGCTTTTGCCGAAAGACAAAAGCTTTTTTTACTGCTCAGAATATCTATAGTATTATATAGCAATCGCATGTTCCTGCTCCTGGCTGGCTGCTTCCAAAGCTTCCAGCAGGGCCTCTTTTGCAAATGGCTGGTCAAACCACTTGTCCACACTTGCATACACAATCTTCAGGGAAGGCGTCAGCACATAAATACCCGGAACCGGTACATCTGCCTCGATACCTGCTACCCGGTCCCAGATAGGATCAGTAGTGGCATACAAACCTGCTTTCTTAGCAATACCATTGTACTGGTCAAAGATGGTAGCAAAGGGTAGCTGGTACTGTGCAGTTGCCTGCTCAAAAGTCTGTTTATCATCAGTAGTTGCTACCAGCAGCTGACCACCTGATACCCGGATATCAGCATATACTTCCTGCAGTTTTTCCAGCAGGGTATTACCATAGTTATTCCAGTGAATAGAATGGAACGCCAGTACCAGTGGACGGTCAATTACCTGTGTTACAGGCAGTGAACCATTCAGTGTTTTGAGTGTATCAGAAGTAGCAATGATGTTCTTTTTATGTATATGGAAGGAAGGTAAAGTCTCACCTGCCTGTAATGGTTGGATCGGTGTTCTGTCCTGGCTTCTTTTAGGAAAAAATTCTACTTCGAATTCAGGAGCGATGTCAGCGTATCTATATAAATTGTTATTGTTAGTGGCCATGGTAGTAGGTCGATTTTGATTTGTTAATGGTAGTTCGATTTTTAAGAAACGGTATAGAAGGCAAGGGTCACATGCACATACAACAGCTGGCATTTGGGGTTGTAGAACAAAATTGGCCATTGAATTTTTCAGATGTTGTTTTGTTAGGCATGTGATTAAATTTTTAGATGATTGCCTGTTATTAACAACACAAAGATAAGGGAATTTTAATTACCCTACCAACTTTGTAGGGTATTATTTTTTTAGATTGATTATCAGTTATTTAAATTGGATATTTCCAGGGGAAGAAGCATGGGGGCCCGGTTTTTCCGGGTATTATCTACGTCTGCTTTCCATTCGGCTCCGAATAACCGACCCATTTTGGCATCTATTTCATTCACTACGTTCGTCTGCTTGTTGGAGAACGCATAATTATAGTAATCACGTAGAATATAAATATAGATAGAGGCACTGATTTCATCATCCGATAGATGGATACCTGCTTTATATCCTTTTTCCAGTACGTCGTAATACCGGCCTGCATCTTTGCGTCTGCACAATTCTGCTGCCTGGTACCAGGCATTTAGTGCTGCAGTCTGCAGATTTTGTTGTTCCGCAAATTCTGCCTGCTGTATATAGAGCGGAATTGCTTCAGAGAATCGCCGCCTGATTTGTGCATAGGCAGCCTGGTAGCCGTAAAACTGAACGACCAGTGGTAAGCAGGCAGGATCTTTTTGCAGCATGCCTTGTTTTGCAATGCGTAATCCGCGTTCCAGCAATTGGGGAATCTGTGGTTCGCGTTTAAAATGAAACAGCAGACCTGCATACATAATATGCGCGGTGGCAAACAAGCCTTTGTTCCCGCTACGTTGTGTACAGTCTAACGCCTGTTGACCCCATTTATGCAGCCGTTTTACATCTTTATCTTTCAGTGCAGCGCCCATTTCGAACACACATTTGCGCAGCATGATTTCAGGGTTATTCGGATCACCCCGTCCTGCCAGTTTTTGAATAGCCTCTGGTAAGTCGATGGGTACATACAGGTTGCAGATCATGCCGGGAAATTGTTTGTCAGCAATGGTGAATTGTTCATTGCCTACATGGTCAATGAGCATGATCTTCACGCCTGCGGGAATTCCTTGCTTCAATAAATTACTGATCCAGTTTTTCAGGTGCTGGGTATGACTCACCTGCCGTGGAATCAATGCCAATACTAAATCACGAGATAATGCATGTTGAAAAGAACCGAGCATTTCCAGTAATAATTCATCAGTCAGTATACCGGTACGAAAGGGTTGTGCATCCCATTTAAAATCGGCCTGTGCAATGATGGCGTCACTTTTATCATATTCTGCCAGCCAGTCTTTGATCAGTGCAGTGCTGAATGTATCCGGATCCTCAAACGCTGTCAGCTGTGTTACAAATACCTCAGGCAACCGGCCATGAGCGGTTGATTCCAGTTTGCAAAAACCTTCATACACCCGCGATTCTTCGGGTTTGATCAGCACACGTACAAATTTGAGTGCAGGTTTGTTTGAGACTTTTTCTATCCAGGCCTGCTGGATTTTCAGCACCAGTTGGGCAATTGGATTATGTTCATTCATGCTACGGTTATTGTTTCTCCTTTAGCACTAATGGCTGGTTCTATACTTTCAGGGGGAGAGTGATATTCACCTGGGAAATAACGTGAATGGATATATAATTAATAAGGGAAAATATGCGTATGGCAACCTATGCCATACGCAATTATTTTAAGCCTGTGGCCATGGATTCTGGAAGGTAGAGCTACCAAGCTGTACTTCTCTGGCAGAGAGTACCAGCTTTACCTGCATAGGAATTTCGCCGCTGGCTTTGAAGTGCTCAAAATATTCTACACAATAGGCATCGGTAAATTTGAGCTCTTTCATTTTGGACATAGCATCGCGGCGATAGAAGATAATACTGCCACTCTTGGTTTGCGTATTAGAGATCATCCAATCAAACAGATTGGTGTCGCCGTCGGATTCAAGCAAAACGGTCAATGAGCCTCCGATGGGGCGGGCGGCGGGCTTACCATTATGATCTGTGTGTTGGGTAAAAGAAAACTGACAGTCCAGTACATTAATTTCTTCACCGTCTAATCGCATTACTGCTTTGAATGACATACCTTGAAGGTTTTGTTTTTAACAATAAATTTATGGTGCAGGCAACGAATTGGGGTTATATCAATTTCAATTGCCGGATTAACGAGAAATATGGTCACCACGAAAATAAATATTCTGGGAGATATTGGAAATTTTTTTTGTTCGAGTGTTGTTTAAGCTTTCTTCGAGTGTTGTTCGAGTGTTGTTCGAGTGTTCTTCGACGCTTCTTCGATGCTAGTTCGACGCTTCTTCGATTAAAATTACATTCACCACCCCTGTTAATAAAATAAAAAATCAATGCTTATCGTTTTATGATTAATCATCAAGTGATAAATAAAATAAATGCATATTTCAATTACATTGTGATTAAATCTGATTGAATTGTAGTCGTTTAACTATTACCGTAATAAAAAACAGGCAGTGGGAAAACTTTTATCGTTTCAACAGTTGAGAGGAAAAGGGTAATGATTAACCGCTTAATAAATAATTTATATACATTTTCGCGTATCTTTACCGCGTAATAATGACCCAAAATAGTATTAACCCTTAACCGGATAATATTTTTAGAAAAACCTTGAATCATCCAAATGACCCTGGCAACTTATACAATTCAAGCTCCAGAGGTGCAGGCAGCCATACGTATTGCCCAGGCCCTCGCCAAAGAACATCAGCATGTGCAATATACCCCTGCACACCTTTTACTCGCGTGTCTGCATAAAGAATTGAATCTTGCTGCTCCCTTACAGGCAATGGGCATCGACATTTATTACCTCGAAGAATGGGCTGAAGTAAGACTGGATGGGTTGCCCAAAGGATCCCGTATTCCGGATGAGCCTGAGGCCGATGAAAATGCCACCAATGTATTGCAGGAAGCTGATTCCATCCGTTTGGAATACGATATGGATCTGGCTGATGCCTGGTGCCTGCTGGTAGCTATCAGTACCCCGGGTGTAGGTTTTACTTTTGAACAACTCAAATCATTTCCCGTACAGCGTACACAGCTGCTTACACATTTCATCAAGGATGTGCCACAGCCCGGCCGGAATGGTAATCCCAAACAGCCCGCTGCCGGAAAACTGAAATATATCTATCGCCTCACTGACCCCCAGTACCTGCAAATGAAGCATGCACTGGCTGGCAGGGATGCAGAGGTGCGTACTATGCTGGAAATACTGTCGCGCAAGGGACGTTCCAGCATTCTCCTGATTGGTGAAGGTGGTGTGGGTAAAACAAGTATGGCCGAAGCACTTGCGCGGGCCATCGTGCAAAAACAGGCCCCTGCCCAGTTACAACACACTGATATCTATGCACTCGACTATGGCGCATTTATAGCTGGTGCTGCGTATAAAAACGAACTGGAAGACCGGTTACAGCAAATCATCTCGCATTTGCAGGAAAGAGGCCGTCATGTATTGTTCATCGACAACCTCCACACTTTGCTGGATAAGCAACCGGGTTCTGCCGGTGGAATGGGCAATGTGCTCAAAGCCGCCATTGGCAAGGGTGAACTCATCGTTATCGGTTCCTGTACCCCTGAAGGCTTCCGCAAGATGATAGAACCGGATAGCCTGTTACGCCATTGTTTTGAAACAATGAACCTGGGAGAACCTGACGAAGCCCTGGCTGCAAGAATGATCAAAGCAGTGATACCTGATTATGAAAGTTATTACAACCTCACTGTGGATAACGAGGTGATTACAGAAGCCATCCGCCTTTCCCGGCGCTATCTGAAGGAGCGTAGTTTGCCTGATAGTGCAATCAATTTGCTGGACCGCACACTGGCAGCCATCCGCACCACAGAGGATACGGGCAGGCAGGTAGTGGCAGATTTACGTAAGCAGTTCGAAACCATCGGAGATGACCGTACAGAACTCCTTTGGTGGTACCAGCAATGTATGCAGCGCCTCAGTGCTTTGCTCACAACAAGGCTGCACCTAGAGCAGGAGGTGAACAGGATTGAAGACATTGCCACTTTAAAGGCAGTTTTAGGCGATATTTTAACCCAACTGGACACACAGGTTACCGAAGTCCACAATTCGGTTAAAACCGTGGATTTGGCTACCATGATTGCCGAAAGCACCGGTATTCCGCTCGGAAAAATTCAATCCAGTGAGCGGGAGCGGTTGGTGAACATGGATGTGGAGCTGCGCAAGCGGGTAGTAGGGCAGGATCATGCCCTCAAAACAGTATCTGAGGCTATCCTGGAATCCCGTTCCGGCCTGAGCCGGCCCGGGCAACCAATTGGCTCTTTCTTCTTCCTCGGCCCTACAGGTACCGGGAAGACCGAACTGGCCAAATCTTTGGCAAACTTCTTGTTCCAGGATGAAAGAAGCATGATCCGGTTTGATATGTCGGAATTCAAAGAAGAACATTCAGCCGCATTGTTGTATGGAGCCCCTCCGGGTTATGTTGGTTACGAAGAAGGTGGTCTGCTGGTTAATAAGATCCGTCAGCAACCCTATGCTGTTGTACTGTTTGACGAAATAGAAAAAGCCCATCCTTCCGTATTCGATATCTTTTTACAGATCATGGATGAAGGTAAATTGCATGACCGTCTTGGTAAAACAGGCGATTTCTCCAATGCCCTTGTTCTGTTCACTTCCAACATAGGTAGTGAAACGATTGCTAATTCTTTCCGCCAGGGAGTTATCCCGCCATCCCAGCAGCTGATGGAAATAATGGCAAAAAATTTCCGCCCCGAATTCCTGGGCCGGTTGACCGAAATAGTGCCGTTTGGACCCATACAGGCAGAAAACGTAGTGAAGATATTTGACATCCATTTGCAACACCTGCTGCAATTGCTCAAACAACAGCAAATCGAATTAGAAGTGTCTGTTGCCGCAAAGGAACAGCTGGCCGCAGCAGGATATTCCCCGCAGTACGGGGCAAGACCATTGAAAGAAGTGATCCGTGCCAAACTGCGGAAACCGCTTTCAAGAATGATCATAGAAGGAAGTCTGCAACCACACCAGAAAGTAGCACTGGATGTGGACGGAAATGGCGGATTAGTCTGGGATATTCGTTAACTTAGAATGTAGAACCATAGCGCATTTATTGTAGTAAAAACCATTTATTATGAATGATAATTACGGAATTGGCGGCACCGAGGTGAAGCTCGACGCCAATGAGGCCATTGTTGAAATCTCCCATAACCGGACCCTGTTTGCTGAAAAGTTGACCCAGCAAACCCCTGTTAAACCGGAGATAGTACAGGGATTAACTTCTGTGGAAGATGTATTTGAGCATTACAAACCCACAGTAAACATGCTCTATCATGATGCCGACGGCCGTACCATACCTGAAAACCTGGAATTCCATAACCTGGGTGATTTTGGCGTGAAAGGTATTACTGCCCAGAGCAAATTTCTGAATGATCTCTCCACTGAGAAAGAACAGTATCTCAGAATCATGAAGCACCTGAAAACAAACAAGATCCTGAAAGCAGCACTGGCAGATCCTTCAGCCAGAGAAGCATTGCTGGGCTCTGTCAGACAATTGCTGGCAGATCTGAAAAAGTAGTTTGTACCAATTAATTCTTACCCATGACAGAATTACAAAAGCAACAGGGGGGACAGCAGGAAGAACAACTGCAAAGCGCACCCGGACAAAAACAATCCGCATCATTACAGGAAAACCTGGATATACTGGCCAAATACGGTGGATTCGATCTGCTGGAAGGCACCATAGAAGGCGTACAAAACCTCAATCCCGAACGTAAAGCCCGTCGCAATATCTTCCTGACCGAAAGCTCCAAAAAAGGAGAAAGAGACTACCTGAAAAAAACACTGGAACTCTGGGAAAAAGTGCTCACCGAAGCCCAGGACCTCCCGGATATGGTGACCTATTGTACTGAACATTCTGAACAGGCAGGCAATGTACTGACCCACAACCTGGCCGAAGCCGTAGAAGCTACCAGGGAACTGGAAACATCTTACCGCAACGTGGCCCTGTTCTTCAAAAATACGGAGTCTGACAAGGTGAAGAACGTTTCCTTCATCAACGTCGAAGCCGATCAGATAAAAGACCTGGACAATACCCGCTTTATTGACGCTATTCAGCAGGAACTGGTTGCCAACTACGATCGTCTCGATCTGCGTGACAACTATAGCTTACTGATCCTGCCCGGTTACCTGGGTTCCAACAAGGTGCTGGAAAAATGGGCGAAGATCGCCTATGAAAACAAGGCCATGCTGGTCACAGACTTCTCTCACCTGGATGCACCGGATGATGTGATGGAAATGTTTGAACTGGCTAACCTGACCGGTGGCGAAATTCATCGCTCCAATGTGATCATGACTGCCAACTGGCTCGTAGGCCGTGGTAAGTTCGACGAGATCAATGAGCAGGACAACTTATACGTTCCACCTTCCGGTGCGCTGGCAGGTAAGATCTATAAAACCCTCATGTCGCAGGTAACCGCCGGTAAAAAATTCGGTGGTATCAACGAAGTAGATGGCGTGAAGTTCGAACTGAAGAAAAGTGAAATTGCCAGCCTTGAAAAAATGGGCCTCATCCCAATGGTCAAGGAATATGGCAAGGTAATGGCCTTCAGTGCAAAGACACTGTTCAATGGGGATAATATCGGTTTGCAAACATATTCTGTCGTTCGTGTATTTGACTACGTGACCAAGGTACTGATGGACTTCCTGAACCGCCGGGCATTCGAAAACTTCAATGCCAATACCCGCAAAGACCTGATGAAACAGATTATCCGCTTCCTGGATAGCATCACAGGGCCGGATAAACTGATCGAAGATTTCAACATCCGCCGTTTCGAACAGGATCCTTTACAAAAAGACCGTATTCACCTCGATATACACCTGAAACCATACTTCCCTGCCAAGAACTTCCTGATTAAAATGGATGGTCACAAAGGGGAAGATGCGAACGAATGGAATACTGAATATGAGCAGGATAAAGCATAAAATGGCCACAGGCGAATCAACTTATTGATGATAAACAAACTGTAGTTCCCCCTCCTGGAGGGGGAGCCTGTTTTTTAAGCCGTGAGCATTTTTGTGTAAACATAAAAACAAAAGCAAGGAAAAAGTCAGATGAAGCAATTGCTATTAGGCGTTTTCTGTTGTTGCTTATTGTCATGGAGCCACGCTTCAGGACAAGCGCAGCCAGACAGTATTATCACGACGAAAGGCGCCGTCACCCTTATTACCTGTGGATCTTCCATCAGTACCTTTCAAATCGGGGATGGAAAAAATTCAGATTACGACTATCGCATTGTAGATGGGAACGTCGTATTTATCCGGCCGGTAGTGGCAAACCCAAGACCGACCAACCTGGTAATCAGGGAGGGAGACAATATTTTTTACATGATCCTGGCCTACCGCGAAAAGGTGGAATTGTCTAAACTGAAGTACAACCTGTCAGGCGGTGCTGCTGCACCAAAGACAACTGCCACCACAGGCGGTGCAGGGGCCGAAAGAAGCACACCGACAGTTGAAGATAATACACCTCTGCCGGATATAGATACCGTGACAGTGGGCAATATTGCAGCAGACTTTATGAAACAACGAAAAGTGCAGCGCCAGTATGAAACCACTTCGGAAGATATTACGGTGACGTTTTCGCAGGCGATGAGTCTGAACAACCTGATGTATTTGTGTTTCAGAATTAAGAACCAAAGCGGTACACCTTACCAGGTTGAAAAGGTAACCCTGATGCATAAGGTGCATACCGATACTACCACACTGCATAACCTGCCGGTCGCGTACAGAAGAGGTCCTTCGTTTTTTGGTGGAAGAGATGAAGAAAATGTAGTGTTTGTAACACCTGCACCCGTACTGAAGAAGTCCGATGAACTCATCTTCATCATGTACAATGCAGCCACAAAAAACCAGATCGTTTTGTATGTGCCGATGGGCGGTTTGCCAAAATACATGATCACTAAATGATCCGACGTTATCTCCATATAATCCTTGTTTGTACCTTTTGTATGGTCACAGAAGGACTGTCTGCGCAGCAGGTAGCCTTTTGCGGCGAGTCTGTACCGATGGAACGGGACTTTGTAAATTACAGGCTGATGGATGTGATAAAGGGCCATCTTCGTCACCGTAATTTTTTGCCAGCTTTGAAAGCCCGGTCAGAACAGTATTTTCCACTCATTGTACCCATCTTACAGCAATACCATATACCAGAAGATTTTAAATATTTGCCTGTGGTGGAAAGTGGCTTTACCAATGCCACCTCCGTTGTAGGTGCACAGGGAATCTGGCAGCTGATGCCAGCTACCGCTACTACTTTGGGACTGGACGTAAGTAATTCAAATGATGAGCGGAATGAGTTGCTGAAATCGACACATGCAGCCTGTAAATACCTCGTACAATTATACAACCAGTTACACTCCTGGACACTGGCCGCTGCTGCTTACAACTGTGGCCCGGGAAACATTTCCCGCAATATACGCAGGCAGGGCAGTAATGACTATTACCAGCTGATGCTGAACAGTGAAACGGCGCAGTACATTTACAAGATCATTGCGATCAAGCAATTGTTCGAATTTCCTGAATTGTATATTCCTGAATTTGGCTACAATGTGTTTAACAAAACAACGGTAAATGCCTCCGTCTTTAATTCAGGACCTGCGATCGAATCAGATAAACGATTCAGAAGTATTAAAATCAATATTGGTGGTAAGTCAGAAAAAGCAGCCATCACAACACTGGCAGCTAAGATGCAGAGTAGTAAGAGCTTTGAAGACGGCCAGCTGGTGAGCATCTTGCTATTAGATGATTTGCAGGCGAATGGCGTGTACATTCGGAAACAAACAAAACTGTCGGGGAGGGGCTGGCTTGTCAGCAACCGTATTTATGTAGATCTTGGTTTTGGGAATATGGTCGTGCTGTGCGATGCCGGTGGCAAAAAGGGTGTATCACCCGAAACTTTAAAATCTGGCGGAGAAGTCCGCCTGCAGAAAATATGAATTATCTTTTTTAAATAATTCGCAAAAACCTCTCAACTAATTCGCAAAACCCCTCAACAAAACAGCTTTTGCCGGAGGCAAAAGCTGTTTTGTTGAGGGGTTTTTATGAAAGTGTGGCATTTATTACATTAATACATCGTTCATAAAAATTCTATAAGGATAATTATTCGTTCCATTCTCCTTTAATTGCTGCAACATTTCATCTTTCATATACAACAAACTTCCTTCAGCATACAAATTCGCTGGTTTGGACAAAGTTATTTTAATATCCAGTGTTCTGCTATATCCTTCAGATGCTCCAGGTTTTACAGATACTCCTTTGGAAATGCTCACTTCTCTCAGTTCTCTTCCCATTACATACCTGACCAGTGCCTTGATATCTTCAGGAGTCACAATCCTGTTCCGTGTGAGCAAATGGTAGCGGTACAGGTTGATCTTTTCATCAATACTCAGCCGGTCCTTACCGCCCTGTGTATTCGACAGCATGGTGATGGAATTTGGTTGCAACTGCACGCTACCATATTCCTGCAGCTTGCTGCCCATGCGAATATTATTCGCTGTGCTGCCATTGGTGGTATAGAACTCTAAAAATAAATAGTCTGCATTTTCCTTTGGCTTGATCATGAGGTAAGGAATATTACCCCTGTTGCTGGTAGGTTGCAACTGCTCTTCCAGTGAAGCGATCAACTGGTGCAGTTCCCGCATTCTGCTTGCTACATAGTCATTCCGCACTTCTTCAAAGAGGGAGCTTTCATCCCTGATTACTTCAATCAGGTAGGCAATGATCTCTTTGGCCTCGCGGGAATCGAACCTGCCAATACCACTGCTACGGATCACAAGTTCACCTTCCTGCATTTCACCGCTGGTAGTGAAGTTACGCACATGATAATCAGTGCCGGCTACATCATACACGCGCTTTACATCAAAGTAAATATCGTTGGTATGCAGTGGCATGATGTTCAGGTATTTGTTCAGTCGCTGTGATTGCTCATTCAGTTTTTTGTTGATGACCGGAAAGCAATTGATGCTGCAAAACAGGTCTTCCAGTAATGAATGACGAATGGTTTCCGGAAACTCAATCCTGATCCACACAATCTCCTGTTGCAGCCTGCTGCTGCCCTGGCCAAATACATGCTGTAAGGCAGGGGGGAAAGGCATGGCTGCCGGTAAAGGCTCTGTACTGGTGATAGTCAGGAAGTGCTGTCTGAACCGTTGTAAGATCTGCTGGCTATACCGGGTATTGGTATCGAAGGCAGGTTCCATAATGGCATCCAGGTCTTCTTCTGCAGCGCTTTTGCTATGGAAGTAACCGCTTTTTACCTGCAAAAGGGTTTCACCTGCATAAAATTTAGCCAATGGCAGGTAATGATAAAACATTTCCTGCAGGTGTACGTTTCGCAGATCAAAGAAAAAAGAGAGCCCTTCTGCGGATGTCAGGGCGCCTTCCATACTCAGACCCAACCAAAGGTGATTAGGCGGCGTATCGGCCTGTAAATTGCCTTGCAGGACCTGTTCTTTGAACCAATGGTCCCTGGTCTCAAACAATTTACCGCCAATCACGCTATATTTTACCTGTCCGCGGAACAGGCGATGATGTGCCAGGGGCATAAAAAAGAGGTCCTGGCTGTTGAAGCCGTTCCTCAGGGAATAAAAGAACTGGTGATCGGGTGTAAGGGTGGCTGTCCGCTCATTGCAGCTGGCGTGCAGTATACCATAGGCCGGCTGGCTGCTGGTAATTGGCTCCGGCATCATGATCTGGGCCAGTCGTTCTACCAACCGGGCATGGGATACTTCTGCTTCGCCTGATATTTTTTCCAGTTCGCTGGCGCAGGCTTCCAGTAATAATTGTACGATAGGATCAAAGGAGGTTTCTACCTCTGCATCAGGGTATCCCCACAGCCTGGCGGCTGTCTTTAACATCCGGTCTTTGATTCGTTCTTTTTGCTCTTTAGCCAAGGGTTAAAATTTTAATCGTATGACAATGGACTTACGTAAAAGAAACTACTATAATGAAAATCAGTCTTGTTCCTCGCCAGCACCCCCGTTACGGTCACTCTTATCTTCTTCTTTACTTTTTTAGAAGTCATCCCCATCACTTCTTCCTGGCTGATTTGCGCCACTACTCTCGTTTGTGTCAATCGCTTCTCATACCGGTTGATAGATGCACGGATTGACAGCTCTACCTGTTCTTTCACTTCATTGTTCGAAGCCCTGATATCGAAATCGCTGTCCCACAACTGGCAACCATACTGGGGATCGTCTTTATTCTCCCCCAGTACGGTTGTGATTAACAACTGAATATGTTGTGCTACCGATTCTTCCAGGTTTACGTCAGGCAGGTCCTGCTTCTGCAAAATTCTGGAGAAATCCATTGGTAGTTTATAATACTGCTGTTTCATTTTTTAATCATTAAAAAATGCCTAAGAATTTCTTGTCATATCGCACGCGTATTTCTTTCACACAACCGTTTTGATCTTTGATCAGGTTCACGAGTTCAATCCTGAACCTTTTCTTGCCCCTGATGCGGGAGCAGAAATGACTGAAAGAGTCAGTATCCTTGTCATTCAGCAATACCCTTGCATTCAGGTTGTCGCAGAGGTAGGAAGAGAAGTCACTGGCATTCTTTTGTTTATCCACCACCTGGCTCAGCATGAATTTAAATTCATCGTCTGATACTGAAGGAACCTTAGGTTTCTCTGGCACAGCAGGTGTAGGTGTAGGTTCCGGCGTCTTGTTCTCTTCAGGGAAAGGCATGGGTTTGAAGTCTTCTACATGATGATTGCTCTGAGCAGGGAACACCATGATATGCTTGGTCACCATTTTGCTGCTGTCGCCATTGATAATGAGCGACAAAATGCGTTCACCTGGTGAAGAGAAGGTATAAGTCACCGCGCGGCCCCCGTGTACTTCGGCGCCTCTTTGTAACAGTTGCCACTGCCATGTACGGGCATTGGCGGTACTATTTGTGAATGTGACAGGACGGCCTGCCAGCACTTCTTCAGGACCATCGATAGTGGGGTAGAGATCGGCGGCGGGCGTAGGTGTATTATCTGCCAAAGCATTGATAATAATTATCTCCTGGTGCCAGGTACACTTGCCATGTGATAAGGTGACCATATAGTTGCCGGCTTTGGTAAAAGCATGGTATACCTGCAGCCCTGTAGTGGTGGCTGTAGAATCACCAAAATCCCAGGTGAGCCCGCTCTTGCTGCCGCCGTTAGTAGCAGCCTTAAAGGTGATCACTTCTCCTGTACTGAAAGAAGTATGTTTTCCTGCATTGTTCCGGCTTGCAAGCTCAATGCTGATCTGGCTGCAATCTTCACGTCCGGTAACCTGGAAGGCCAGTACAATGATACTGATGCCCAGTAATGCAAGGAATGTGTACAGTACCATTGGGTCGATATGGTTTGTTATCTTGCTGAATGGTCTATACGTAGTAACTTTTCGCTCATTTGCGGACTTTCTTGGGGTCATAGGTTTCTCGTATTTCTGCAATTTTAAATATTTTTTTAGATAAATTAATAAACTAACTACATTCGTAGTTGAAATTTTAACATTTGAATCCGTTAAATCTGGTGATATTTGTTGGTATGTAACCCTGAAAAATAAGAGATCAAGAAAAACCTAAATTAACCCGTATGGTAAATAATGCCCAAAAAGCCGCGGTGCTGGAAGAAGTGATAGACCATATCAGCAAATTGCATTATGATGTACGTGCCGAAGTAGTAGTGGGAGAGTTGTTGGATAACCATGTGCGTGCCGAAGAAATTGCTGTACAAAATCAAAACGTTTTTGTACGGTCTTTCAATAAAGATATTTTAGATGCTCAACTGGATGATTCGCAACCTTATCATCCATTCATTTCGCTTACCCTCTCCCGTGATGGACTGTACGATCGTTTGCCGGAGGGTATCTTTCACCAGTTCACCCCGCAGCAGCAACAGCGCTCTGTCAGGGAAATGGTGCTCAATTACAAGCGTCAGCAAAAAGAACAACAGGAAGCCAGGAAATTTTTTCGTCCCCTTGAAAATGAATTCTTTCTGCAAAGAGTTTTTCTCGAACAGAAAGAAAAGCATTTACTCTTTGATGCGTTTGGAAAAGATGCAGATGAACTGTTCCTGGCATTCTGGGGCATACGGCCTGATTTGCCTGAACGGGGGCTGAAAAAGCTGGTCAAATTGTTGCCATATATATACCGCATAGCAGGTAATCTTTCTTTGGTACAATTGTACCTGCAATCCATCCTGGATGAGCCGGTAAAGATTGTACAGGAAGATACGCCCACTGCTGTAGAGACAGGCAGCCAGGTACCCCTGGGCGATTCAAGACTGGGGCTGGATGCCATGACAGGTGATCTCTTTTTTACAGATATGCCGGTTTGGAAAATTACCATCGGCCCTCTGCAACAGCACAGGGTACACGACTTTCTCCCCTGGCAACCTTATGGCCGCCTGCTGGAAACTTGTATTAGCTTCCTGGTGCCAGCTGATGTGGAAGTAGAAACTATCCTGGAACCTCACCCTGACGAGAAGAAGGTCGTTATGGCAGATACCCGGGAAAAAGAGGGTTTGGCAGGATACAATTTTTACCTGTAAGCATTAAATGGAACTATTTTTGCATGTAATACATCCTTATGGTGTGATTCCGGGCCCAACGGAGTATTTCCAACCCCTGGTTCATCCAACAGGTTTAACCCTTTCCGAGGAAATAAACTATGATACTAAAAGCTAAGATCTACATTGTACTGGCGGCATTCATGGCTATTGGCTCCCTGATAGTGGGCCTCCTGAGCCGTTACATTAAAAACTTTTCCCTATATAAGAAAAAGGCGCTCTGGTACCTGGCTATCATGGTACTTGTATTTGCTGTTATCAGCTCTATTCCCTTTCTGTTTACACACCAGAATTCCATGAGCCAGTATGTTTTCTACGAAGTGTGGTTCCTGGGGTTGGGCGTGGTACATTGTAACCTCATGTATACCCGCTTCTGGGGCAGTGAAGATTCGTTTGGTTCAGAGCTGGCTTTCATTGTAGCCATCTGGCTATTTGGAGGCATCGGGTTCATCCTGATTCAATGGTTGTTTGTAAAAGGAGAGTTGGTCTTTTACCCGCTGCTTACCTGTATGTTCGCATTTGCATTGCCTACATTTGTGTACAAGACTTTCGAAAAGATGATGGCTATTCCTGCCAAAATTTTCAAGTGGTGGCAATACCCTGCTTACCAGGAATTACCTGAAGTGAATGAAGATGATATGCGCGACCTGATCGTTATTGGTTTCGAACTGGAAAAGAAAGTAACAGATAATGACCGCACTTATTTCCGTGCACGCACACCTATCAAGATGGACCTTGGCGATCTCTTCTATCATTTCATCAACGACTACAACGACCGTTATCCCAATACGCCTATTGACGTAGTGGATGCAAACGGACAACCATATGGCTGGGTATTCCACCTCAAATCAGGCTGGCTGGGTACTGCTAAAACCCTCGATCCTGACAAGGCTGTGTTCATGAATGGCATGCGCGAAAACAGCGTCATTATTTGTAACAGAATTATTATCAATTAATCCCTACATTTTAAATTTATTCATCCATGGCAGAACCGCTCAAATATTTTCCCGTCAACTGGGTTGATGGAATGAAGATAAAGAAGCAGCATTTCGTTGAAACAGAAAACGCAATGCTGGATCAGATAAGGGATGCTATTTCCAGCGGCTTGCATGCGCAGAACTACGGCTTGCTGCCTGCAAAAGCAGAAAGTAAAGAATCGTTACGTTGCTGGTTTGTAACCGACAATCAACAACAATGGAGAGTGAAACTTACCGAATGTCGTGCTGTTACCCCGGGTGGTGCAAGAATTGAAATTCCTGAACACACGGTGCACTCGCTGAAATACGCTACTACTTTTCCGGAAGCTACATTTAACTGGGATCCTCAGCACACAGAAAATGCTTACTACATTCTCATACAGGTAAACCCCTTCAATCGTCAGCCGAGCGGAGAGCCTTTGCTGCATGAAGATCCACCACGCTTACCGTATGCCACACCCGAATATCATTTGTACGTAACACCGGCTTCCCAGTTACCACAGGGCCAACTGGGCAGTTACCAGATGGTACTGGGTCGTATCAACATTGTAGATGGGCGTCCGCAAATGGATGATGATTATATACCACCATGTACGATGGTGTATGCACATCCTGCACTGGCAGACCTGCACCAGGAGCTGGATCAGTTTCTGGGTCAGCTGGAACTCTATGGTGTGCACATTGTACAGAAAATATACGCACGTAATCAGAACAATGACCTGGCACAGGTGGTACTGTACATCACCGAAAGGCTAGTACAATACCTGGGTACACGCATTTCACAGTTCCGTTGGCTAGGTATTTACCAAACACCTGCTGCTATGCTGGAAGTAATAGCGGGCCTGGCACGTACTATGAAAAATGCGATTGACCAGCGTGCAAGTGCAGGGAAAGAAGAATTGCTGAATTACTTTTCAGAATGGTGCGAATTGAAACAGGGTGAGTTGGAAACGCTGATGGTAAATTGTGCAAACATCCGTTACAAACACATAGATGTAAGAGAATGTCTGCAGCCTATGATTCCTTTTGTACGCGCGATCAATAAGTTGTTCGATAGCCTGAGCAGACTGGATTACATCGGTCGTAAGATGGATAGTGGCATCTTCGTAAAAGAAGAATCTGCAGAGGATGCAGAATATTTACGTAAGCATAAAACCAAGAAATGGTTTTTCACAGATTGATCATAATTTTCAACTCAATTTAATATCACATGCGTGTACTGAACAAGCAGGAAAGAATATCCGCTTTTTTATGGTTCCTGTTATTTTTTATCGTTACAGTAGGTCTGTTTGTCCTGGCCGTATTTTTTAATTTCCAGGTGCCAAGCAGGGAGAATGCAGAACTACGCAAGGAGCTGGCTACATTCCGCCAGGAGCAGGCATTTCAGGGAGAGTTTCTGGCCAAGCTGGAAAGAGTGAGAAATAATCTTGACTCTATCAACCTGCCTAACCAGAATGCGAACTATATGGACCAGGTGATTGCACAGGACCTGGTGAGTATGCGTAACTCTATACCTAAGGATGCGGTAACGCACTATGGCTTGTATGCAAACATCATACAGAACTGTCTTTTGTTGCAGCAAAGTAAGCAGCAATTGCGTGGATTATCCAATGCACAACAGAGCATTGCGGAGCTGAAAGAGAAGATCAATGATCTGAACAAAGAGTTGGAAAATGCAAGGAGTGAGCTGGATTACAACAGGCAGTTAATGAGAAGCAGATAATAGTATTATACATATCATTAATGATAAATGATTAAAAATATAATTTGTTAAAAGCACTTGTGAGCTTGGCTATGCGATAAAGAATATTTACTTTTGAGCATCATAAATAAATACATAAATAAGTAGCCCTTAATTGTTAATTCTTTATTGTAAACCTTAAACATTTAACCCATGTCATTCAAATCCGTGTTTGAAGTAGCAGGAAAACAGATGGTTGTAAAACACTGTAGCTACGACCTCACCCAAGAAGTAGATGCAACTGGTCGCCCTTCAGCAATTACCCGCGGTGGCCGCATTCGTTTAACAGTAGAATCTAATGGTGATACCGATTTGTTTGAATGGATGGTAAACAACTTCGAAAGGAAGGATGGTACTATTACATTCTACAAAAGAGATTCTGATGCTAAACTAAAAGCACTCAACTTCAAGGAAGGTTACCTGGTGAAGTTCGAAGAAACCTTCGATGCTGACAACCAGAACCCGATGATGGTTTCATTCACTATCTCTGCCCGTGAAATTGCCATGGGTAACGCATCCCATATTAATGAATGGGTAAAGTAGTGGTATGATTTGCTAAAGAAAATTATGCCCTTTTAAGGAGCCCCTTCGCTGGCGCGGAGGGGCTTTATATTTTTTATGGAAGAGCAATTTCCTTTGCAGCGCATAAAAAAGATTTTTTCCTTGCTGCCGCAGGCCAATCTACTCCCGCCTACTTTCAACCGTATAAACAAAACTATCCGCTCTATAATACCCTAAATTATACTCAATCGGTAAATCATTTTTATCATACACAAACCGCCTCCTAAACAACACCGGACTCCCCGCATCAATTTCTAATTTCCCTGCCAAAAATTTATCCGCCGTCTTTGCACTCACCTCTTCTTTAGACAAAGTAGCAATCACCCCATAATCCTTATCCAGGATATCATACAGCTGCCGCTTAAAATCCTCCTCTCCACTCAACCCAATCCTGGGATGAAACCATGAAATAAAATAAACAAACGGCCCCTCCGGCGTTCCCCGCAATCGTTCTAATTTCAAAATCTTCTGCGTAGCAGGAATCCTGAAAAACTCCACCGCATCACTATCCGGCAATACCCACGTCACATGCAATTCAAAATTGCGCACCTTCAATCCCCTTGCCTGCATCTCCTGCGTAAAGCTAATCCAGTTCTTTGCTTTGGAACTAATCCGCTCCAACTCCGCCACCTTCGTTCCCACACCTTTCTTTCTCACCAGCAAACCCTCATACACCAGCTTATTCAGCGCCTGCCGCAAAGTAGACCTCGATATCGCCAGCTGCTTTGCCAACTCTACCTCGTTCGGCAAAAACTGCCCGCCAGCATATTTCGGATCTTTTATCATATGCCGCAAAAGTTGCTCTGCCTGTATATGTAAAGGAACAGGATTCTGATGATCAATACTTATTTCCATCTACCAAAATTAATCATTATGTTTGTATGTATATACATACTATGAAAAAAAAGGTCCTCATCTTCGTTGCTATCATGCTCGCCGCTCTGACAGCAGGCGCTCAAAACAAACAACTGGCCAATAAAATACTGGCAGATCATCGTCTCGATACCATCCAGGCCCGCGCACTCCGGCTGCTCACCGGTTTCACCGCCGGTACCTCCTACGGCGAAGTCTGGATCAGGGATTTCAACACCTTTATCAATGGCTCCCTTGCCGTTCACGACAAAGATAAGGTCAAAGACATGATCCTCCTGTTCTTCAAAATGCAGGGCAAAGACGGCAATATTGTAGATGGTATGATCCCTAAACAAAAAGCACAGGCAGGTTACGATTACATCTACGCTGACCTTGCTCCGGAATGGGCTGCGCACAAAAACACTGTGGAAACAGACCAGGAATCATCCCTGGTTCAGGCGGTATACAAATACGTCAAACATACCAACGATACAGGTATCCTCCACATTGTCATCGATCACCAAACGGTACTCCAGCGCCTGGATGCCGCATTGCAATATGTACACAAAGCCCGCTGGTCTGAAAAATATAACCTCGTCACCGGCGCCACCACTATCGACTGGGGAGATGTGCAACCTGAAAAAGGCTGGGGAGTGGTGATCAATGACCATACAAAGTGGTGCATCGACATCTATGACAATGCCATGTATGCCATAGCGCTCAGGGAATACGCGGAGTTATCCAACAACAAAACTTACCTTACCCAATACGCCCAACTCAAAGCCAACGTTCGCAAATACCTCTGGCAATCAGGCAAATACTTACCACACCTATACCTGGATGGCAGTCCTTTCTCCCCAGGTTTCAAAGAAGACGAAATACTCTACACCGGTGGATCTGCCTGCGCGATCCTCGCTGGCTTTCATTCTCCCAAAGAGATCACCGGCATCAACCAGCAAATGCTCACTGCTGCCGGCAAAGAGAAATATGCCACCATCGGCATCACCGTTTACCCACCATACCCTGAATAGGAATTTCCCAACATGAAACCATATGTTTACCAGAACGTCGGCGACTGGACCTGGTTTGGCGGCAGAATGGTACAAGCCCTCATTGAATACGGCTTTGCCAAAGAAGCCTACGACGAACTCAGTCCCATGCTGGATCGTGCCCTCAGCCACCAGGGCTTTTATGAATGGTATGATGTGCAAACCGGCGAGCCCAAAGGCTCTGGCGATTTCAGGGGCGAAGCAGGGGTATTGTATGATGCTATCACCCTATTGAGAAACTGGGCAAGGCAGCAAAAATAATTTGCATTCTTCTTAATATGTCTATATGTTTGTACATATGTATACTCGTTTTCTCCTCCTCGCTACGCTGGCTTGTAGTACCCTGCATGCCCAAAGAAAAACATACACGTCTGTAGCTGTAAAGCCTACGGTAGCTTACCTGAACTATCATGGTCATGCTGCACGTATGGCAAGACTGGAATTTCACGAAGGCAAATGTTACGAAGGTGGCAATGTCTACATCCAGTTCAATCAAAAAAGGGATACCATACATATCGCACCTGATACCGCTGGCATCTCAGTATTCGAACTGCCATTACCAGGAGACGAGATCACCAGGGAAACCCAGTTGTATGTAGCATTGGGAGACTACCATGCCTCCTGCATAGTTGCACCGGCAAAGCAGTGGAAAGTGTACATCCTGCCACACTCACATGTAGATGTAGGTTATACAGATGTACAGGAGAAAGTTCTCCGCATCCACATGAACAATATTGACGAAGCCATTAAAATAGCTGAGCGTACACAAAACTATCCCGCAGAAGCCCGTTTTAAATGGAATACAGAGGCGATCTGGGTCGTAGACCACTATTTGTCTGCCGCCAGCGAAACGCAGCGTAACCGCTTCTGGAATGCCGTTAAAAAAGGTTGGATCAATCTCGATGCTGCCTACGGGAATGTAAACACAAGTGCCACCTCCTCCATGCAACTCATGCATATGTTCAGCAAAGGCATCAAACTCGCACATGAACAGGGCATAGATATCCACACCCTATTCCAGGGAGATGTACCCGGCGCCAGCTGGGGTTTAGCCGCGCAGACAGCAGTAACAGGTATCCGTTATTTTCTCGGCGCCCCCAATGCTGGTGACCGCATTGGTAATTCTTACCTGTGGAGAGATCGTCCTTTTTATTGGGTATCTCCCTCCGGCAAAGAAAAACTCCTCTTCTGGCAATGCGCTCCCTACTCCATCGGTTATACACTCAAAGGCAGCAAGATCCCCAACTTTTTCACAGTAGAAGATCCGGTGCCTTTCTATACAGGTCATCCATCAGATAATTTCCTGAATCCCTACCTCTTTGAATACCTCGACAAACTGAAAGGGTTCCCTTACAACATGACCCTGCTTACCTGGGCTATGAGTGACAATGCCCCCATCGATCCTGAATTGCCTGACGCAGTAAAAGCATGGAATGAACGCTATGCCTCACCAAAATTAATCATCACTTCTACTGCACAATTCTTTCACGATGTAGAAGCTGCCTACAAAAATCAATTACCGGAAATAAGTGGCGACTATACAGAATACTGGACAGATGGCATTGGCTCCGGCGCCAAAGAAGCCGCACTCACCCGCAATGCAGCCGATCGTTTACAAACGGCTACTGCCATCAGCACTATTCGTGGTAAACAAATTGAAACAGACAATGTATGGACAGATCTCGTCATGTTCAATGAACATACCTGGGGAGCATGGAATAGTATTTCTGCACCGGCAGATCAGAAAGTAATATCCGAATGGAATTATAAACAAGCCTTTGCACTTCGTGCTGACAGTGCTTCAAAAGCATTACTACAACAAAGCACCCATGATGAAAACATACTACAAAACGCCATCGATGTATACAACACATTATCTGTAACCAGGGATGGCTGGGTAAGGGTAACAGCTGTCGGCGATCTTGTAAAAGATGCCAGCGGCAACGCCGTACCTTCTCAAAGACTCAGCAATGGTGAACTCGCATTTTTAGTAAAAAATCAGGCACCTTTTTCAAAACAAAGATTCACCATACAAAGGGGAAAACCTGCATCCGGAAAAGAGTTAGCGACTGTCGAAAACAATATTATAAAGAATGGTATTTACACCATTGAACTGGATGCTACAACCGGCAATATCATTCGCCTTGAAAAAGAAAATATACAAAACTTCAACCTCGCCGATTCAACAGGCCTGAATATCTACACTTTCAATGATTCACTTGCAGCTGGTCCGGCACATATCACCATCAAAGAAAAAGGACCCTTAGTCGCCAGCCTATTAGTTACAAATAATTACCTTACCCGGGAAATCAGGCTGGTAGCCGGCTTAGACAAAGTTGAAATCATCAACACTATCGATAAACAACCCGCCACCGGCATAGAAAGCATCCGTTTCTTATTCCCCTTCAAACTCGATCAACCTCAGGTAAGATATAATATCCCCTGGGGCAGCATCACTGCCGAAGCAGATCAGTTACCACACGCCAATAGAAACTGGTATACAATACAACGCTGGATAGACGTTTCCAATCATCAGACAGGCATTACTTTGTGCAGTCCGGATGCACCACTCTTTGAAATAGGCAAACACAATAAGGATGGGGATTGGAAATCTTACACTGAACAATCTTCTTATATTGCTTCATGGGTTATGAACAATATCTGGCATACTAATTTCAGAAAAGAACAACCCGGTGTTGCTACCTTTCGTTACGCACTACAGGTGCATGGCAAGTACGATCCATACACTACCAATATCGCAGGCCTGGAAGAAAGTCAACCGCTCATCGCTGCACCTGCCAGCGGTGCGGCGAAGGAACAATTATTTTTCAGGATAAAAACCGGGAATGTATACGTTGAAAATATAAACCCATCGGCAGATGGCAGGGGCGTTATTATGCAACTGGTCAATGCTGCAGATAAACCGGATCAGGTAGAAATTACAAGTGGAAGTATATGGCAGACAAATGTGCTGGAAGAAAACCTGCAAAAATTACAAAACACATTTACTATTCCGGCTAAAGGGGTAATGATGGTCAAAATAATAAAATGAGCTGGCAGCTATAGCTGCCAGCTATGTAATATTAATTCACTGGTACACTCACGTCCAGTTTAATAATATCATCCACCTTACCACCCTTTTCACCCACACCAAAATCACTCCTGTTCACATCAAACTTTCCTTCGAAAGTACCACCACCAGCAGTTTTTACAAATGTAAAAGGAATAGAAAGAGGTCGTTTCACCCCATGCATGGTCAACTCACCTTTCGCCACATACCCACTACCTGATTTTGTAATCTCAGTAGAAGTAAATGCAATAGTCGGGTATTTCTTTGCATCAAACCACTTTTCCCCCTTCGCATGGTTATTCTTCAAACCATTACCTGTATTAATACTGGACACATCAATCGTTACATCAAATTTAGAAGTATTCAGATGTTGCTCATCAAATACCACCTTACCTTTTAAATCTTTGAAAATACCATTGGCGCCTGAAGCAGAAAACTTAACTGCATAACCAGCAGCGATTTTATAATCTGGTCCGGAGAGAACCGTAAATGCCGATGTTACAATAATAATAAGGGCAGTAACAGGTAGAAGGAGTTTTTTCATTGTACTAGAAAATTTTGCTTAAATGTATGCAAAAATAGCTCCAACAAAAACGGCTTTGCCATCAGGCAAAGCCGTTCAAAATATAATCTTCAATACTGTAGCGAAAAGCAAAAATCTTCCAGTCCAAATTTTAAGTCTTTCTTAACTTCAACGACTGTACAAAATGATGATTCCCCTTCTCCAATATCAAACTCGCCCTAAACCTGGTTGGCAATATATTCTGCAATAAATTCGGCTTATTGATCTCATTCCATATCTTCCGCGCTATCTCTTCTGACTCCTGGTCCGTGAGGTGTGCATATCTATGAAAATAAGACTCCGGATTTGTAAACGCCGTCGTCCTCAATGACTTAAACCTTTCTATATACCACTGTTCCAAATCCTTATCCTCTGCGTCCACAAAAATGGAGAAATCAAAAAAGTCAGATACGAATATAGTCGGCTCCGGTGAGCCCTGTGGCCTTGGTCTCACCTGCAATACATTCACTCCTTCTACAATCACAATATCCGGCGATTCTATCCACTGCAAATCATTTGCCAGCACATCGTACTCCAGGTGACTATATAGCGGCGCCGCCACCTTCTCCTTTCCGGATTTCAGGTTTGCGAGGAACTGTACCAATCGTCTGATATCATAGCTCTCCGGGAAACCCTTCCTGTTCATAATGCCCCGCTGTTCCAGAATCCTGTTCGGATACAGGAACCCATCAGTGGTTACCAGGGCTACTCTCGGATGATTGGGCCATGCGGCCAGCAACCTTTGCAGTACACGCGCCGTTGTACTTTTTCCAACCGCTACACTCCCCGCAATTCCAATAATATAAGGCACCTTTGTAACCTTGCTTCCCAAAAAAGTATTCGTTGTTGCATGCAGTTCCTGCGCTGCTGTTACATACAGGTTTAGCAGGCGTGACAGCGGCACATAAATTTGTGCAACTTCTTCCTTTGTTAGCGGCTCATTTAACCCATGTAACTTGTCCAGATCTTTGATCAGGTGTTCCGTGGGTCCATCACTTTTTTTTGCCCATTCTTCACGGGCAATAGTGATATAGGGAGCGTAGTTATTCCGTGTCATTTAGTTTAGATGCTGTTGCCTGTTTATCGATTCCGTTGTTTCAGGGTGCTAAGCTATGTAAACCGTTTTAACATTCAAAAATTCATGTGTGCCTTCCAGGGAAAGTTCCCTGCCATATCCCGACTGCTTCACGCCACCAAAGGGCAAACGGGCATCTGAGCGCACCATGGCATTGATAAATACATTGCCGCTATCGATCTGAGTAGCCAGTTTTCTCGCCTTGTCATGATCGCTGGTCCATAGGGAAGATCCCAGTCCATAAGGGGTCTGGTTCGCCAGTGCAATAGCATGCTGTTCATTATCAGCCTGAATGATAACAGCCAGTGGGCCAAATGTTTCTTCGTCAAAGGCTGTCATACCCGGTTTTACACCGCTGAGCAGGGTAGGAGCGAAGTTCGCACCCGAACGCTGCCCGCCGGTAATCAGTTTTGCACCCTGTTCGATGGTCTGATGTAACTGATGTCCCAGCTCCGTTGCCAGATCAGGACGGGCCATGGGCCCCATATCAATTTGCTGCAAGGTAGGATCTCCCTGGCTCATTTGCTGTATGAGTGTCGTCACCTGTTCCGTAAATGCGTCAGCTATTGACTGGTCTACAATCCAGCGCTTTGCAGCGATGCATGACTGACCGGCGTTCTGAAAACGGGCCTTCACCGCCGTGTGCGCAGCGAGTTCCAGGTTGGCATCTTTCAGTACTATGAAGGGATCGCTGCCCCCCAATTCCAGCACTGTCTTTTTAATATATTTACCTGCCAGGCCTGCTACACTCATACCCGCAGCAGTGCTACCAGTCAGGGTCACACCCTGTACACGGTTGTCGGCAATCAGTGGTTCAATGTGTTTTGAATTCACCAGCACGGATTGAAATACACCGGCTGGAAAGCCGGCATCTAAAAATACCTGTTCTATTGCCAGTGCACAGCCGCTTACATTGCTGGCGTGCTTGAGAATACCGGCGTTTCCCGCCAGTATATTTGGAATAGCAAACCGGAATACCTGCCAGTAAGGGAAGTTCCAGGGCATAATAGCGAGAATAATGCCTTTGGGTTCATAGGCCACATAACTCTGCTGACCGTCAGATTTTATAATTTTCGGGGCCAGCATGCTACCGATATTTTGTACATAATATTCGGCAGAAGTGGCGCATTTCAGTACTTCAGCTTTTGCTTCCTTCAGGGTTTTCCCCATTTCGCGGGTAATGATCGCAGCGTGTTCATCTGCTTTTTCCTTCAGCAGGTCTGCCAGCTTTTGCATCCAGGTACAACGCTGCTCCAACGGTGTCTGCTTCAAAGCCTGATGTGCCTGATGTCCTTTTGCAAGTTTCTGTTCCAGTTCTGATGGTGTGTGCGCTGTATATTCAGCAATGGTTTCCTGTGTGTATGGGTTAATACTCTTGAAGGTACTCATGTGAATAAAGTTTAGATTCCGTAAGGTGTAAAAATAAGGATTATAATTGCTTGAACTGGTCAGGCGTGCAATTATAATACCGCGTAAAACTATTCACAAAAGCATCTACATGACTATACCCTGTTTCATCTGCCACCACCTGCAAATCAACATCCGGCAATGTTAACAATACCGCCGCTTTTTCCAGTCGCCATAAAATCACAAAAGCATCCACACTTGTACCATATAAATATCTGAATCCATATTCCAGTTTCTCCGGCGGGATATCAAATAGCTGGCACAGTTCCGAAGTGTGCACACCGATTGTATTCGCTTTGATGTACGCTTTTGCACTATCAATACTATTCACATCCCTGTTCGTCAATGGCTGATATTCCAATGGCGGATGTTGTAACTGTGCAAAGAAATGCATCAATAACAATTCACATTGCTTGCTGGTATACCTGCTACGTGCATGATCATTGCGTCCTAATGGATTCCGGATCTGATCAAGTAATAACGACATATATGCATCCATTGGAACCGGTGCAGCATTGATCACACCACCTCCTGCCTTCGCTGCAATAGCAGGTTTGATCGTTTGTTCAATAAATGCATTTTCTGCAAATAAAGGCAACTGCGCTTCACTGAATTCTATGTTGAAAAAACAGTGTGTACCCGGATGTATAGACACCGCTTTTTCTTCCTGTGTTACATAAAATAAATTCAGGTCCCCCTGCCGCACATGTTCAGGAGGACCTCCACGCATCCCGGACTGCACATGCAGCGCCGAAAGTGTAACTCCCAGGTGTAAACCTGGTTTATCTACATGGGGGTGAATATCTGTAACCTGTGAAGTGACCGCGTGATGCTGCCAGACCCTGAAAGGGGGAGCTTCCAGCAATTGCTTAAATACAAATACGCGGGCATTGCCATACACCGTTCTTCTTGCATGGGGAACGATATAGGAGTGCATAATTTCGGGAACATTCTCTACCTGGACGAAGTCAGCGAAAATTTGTTGTTCAGCCTGTCTGATTAAATTCATATCAGATATAAGTCGGTTGACTAAAGCCCTTGGTACTCAAAATACTCCCATAAATATGTGAGTAGTAATAGTATGCGCCAAATTGGGTATATTTAGTTAAACATCCAAACCTGTAAATATGTCGACCAAAATCGTGTACTGTATGGCAATACTTTGCCTCTACCTGACTGTATCCCGCGCCCAGCAAAAAGTAACCGGAAAAGTCACAGATGTCACCACCGGCGCACCCCTGGAAGGAATTACTGTGAGGGTCAAACTCAGTAGTTCCGGCACCCTGACCAACAAGTCCGGTGAGTACTCCATTGCTGCCCAGCCCAGCGATGTCCTGGAAGTAAGCGCTATCGGTTTCACCCCACAGGCTGTTGCCATCAATGGCCGCTCAGTGGTCGACGTAAAACTGGCCTCCGCCGTCCAGGAACTCACCCAGATCGTACTGGTAGGCACCCGGGGTACAGGTCGTGCCAAAACGGAAACGCCTGTTCCCGTCGATATCATCCCCATTGCCCAGGCAGCGCTGCCCACTGCCAAAACCGACCTCACAGCCGTCTTAAACATGGCCGCCCCCTCCCTGAACTACAATAAACAAAGCGGGAGTGATGGTGCCGACATGATCGACCTCGCTACCCTCAGGGGCCTCGGTCCTGACCAGACCTTAGTGCTTATAAATGGTAAAAGACGCCACCAGACAGCCTTCGTTGCCGTATACGGTACCCGTGGCCGTGGTAACTCCGGCACTGACCTCAATGCCATTCCCGAAGCCGCCATCGACAGGGTCGAAATCCTCCGCGATGGCGCTTCTGCACAATATGGATCCGATGCCATCGCAGGGGTGATCAACATCATCCTTAAAAAAGATGTGAACCACCTCAATGTTACTGCAGGTTACGCCGGTTATTACGACCATAAGTACAATACCTGGTTTGGCCGCAAACAATCCCAATACCAGTACGGTGTACCCATTGATGGCAACACCGGTACCCTGGGCCTCAGTTATGGCCTTCCTTTGGGTAAAAACGGCGGTTTCCTCAACTTCTCGGGCAACTTCCTCATCCAGGGTAAAACCTACCGGCAGGACCTGGATACGAACCTGAATCACAAAGATGGACTACCTGTAAACAGTGTAAGAAGAGGGGCCGGCGATGGCTCCCGCGTAAATGGTGGTGGTATGATCAACCTGGAAGTGCCTTTTGGTACAGGAAAGACCTCCCTCTATGCATTTGGCGGATATAACTATAAGAGCTCTGATGCCTTTGCTTATTCCCGTTCTTTTGCGGGGCACCCCGATCGTTTCCCTACAGATAATAACGGAAACCTGATCTTCCACAAAGACATTATGTATGCTGTACCGGGTGACACCATTTTCGATCCGCACATCCAGACCCATGTCAGTGATGTCTCTGCTGCCGTAGGGGTGAAAGGAGAATTTGGAGAAGGCTGGACCTGGGATGTGAGCAATACCCTGGGCAGAAATAATTTCCATTTTTATGGGGATAAGACCTTCAATGCCTCTTTGGGGGCAAACACGCCTACACATTTCGATGATGGTGGTTTCTCTTTTTTACAAAACACTACCAATGTGACCTTTACCAAAGCTATTAACACATTGAACCTCGCCTTTGGTGCAGAATACCGCTACGAAAGGTATAGCATCTACGCCGGCGAAGAAGCTTCTTATACCAACTACGATCCCACTTTCTTTAAAGCCACCGGCTCCCAGGGTTTCCCTGGTTATCGCCCCAGCGACGAGGTAGCGGCCAATCGCAGTAATGTGGCCGCCTATGTAGACGCAGAATGGGATGTGACCAAAAAATGGCTGGTAGGTGCCGCTGTGAGGGCAGAGAACTATTCTGACTTTGGTTTCACCACCAATTTCAAACTGGCCACCCGCTATAAGATTACCAGCGATTTCAATATCCGTGCCTCTGTAAGCACAGGTTTCAGGGCTCCTTCCCTGCAGCAGATCAACTACAGTTCCCAGTACACCAACGTACAGGGCGGCCTTATTTCCGAAGTGAAAATTGCGCCTAACTACGACCCTATCACAAGAGCAGCGGGCATTCCTGATCTGAAGCAGGAAAAGTCAATCAACGCCAGCCTTGGTTTCACCTGGAAACCATTGCCTGTACTGACGGTAACCGTAGATGGATATTATGTAAAAGTAAAAGACCGTATCGTACTCTCCGGTCAGTTCAGCGCCAGCGATACCACCCTCGATGAGGAAGTATACAACACGCTGAATGAGCTACACATCGACAATGCACAGTTCTTTGCAAATGCGGTAAACACGACCAACTATGGTGTAGACCTGGTGGTAGATTACAATAAACGCTGGAGCAATCAGCATTTCCGTGGATTATTCACCGGTAATATCCAGCACATGAACATCGACAAGATCAATGTGCCAGCTAAGTTGAATGACACATATGTGCACCGTCAATCATTCTTCAGCGACCGTGAACAGCGCTTTGTAAAAGCTTCTGCACCACCGGTGAAAATGGGTTTGAACCTGGAATATGGTATCAATAAAATAAGCGTAGGTTCACACCTCACATACTTTGGTAAAGTAGAACTATTTGGGTACGGTTATTCAGGCGACCTGGCTGGTACCGGTATCAACCCGATCGTAGAATTGGATGAAGGTGGTAAGACGGTCCCTGAATTATTTGTGTATAAGGGCAAGGTAGTCACCGATGTATATGTGAGTTATAAATTCAACCGGCATATCAATTGGTTTGTAGGTGTGGATAACCTCTTTAATGTACATCCTGATTTAGGGTATGTAAAAGGGGCCAAGCTGTCTGCCTTTGATGGAGAGGCAGGGGGCGCCTGGGATCCGGTGCAGATGGGTGTAAATGGAATGCGGTTATTTACGAGAGTGGTACTTGATTTTTAAAAATAGAAAGAGGGTGCATCATTTATAAATGAACTTCCCGGGAATTGCATAAAAGACTATCTGTTTCCGGCAGGTACCCGAATTAAAAGAGCCCGTATCTTACATTTGATACGGGCTCTTTCTATAAAACAGTAACAGCTCCCAAAAGGAGCTGTTGCATGACTTTATTGTACTTTAGATACTTTGATAGTATTCGTTGGCAGGTGTTCTGCTACTGGTGTAGAACCGGTGTTCACCACGATATCATCAGTTTTCAGGTATCCTTTATTTTTCAGGATGGCGATCTGATCGTTGATAATGTTGTCCAGGCCAATTTCTTCATTATAATAGAAGGCACGTACACCCCAGCTCAGGCTCAGCTGATTCACCAAAGTCTTTTCTTTAGTAAATACGAACAGTGGAGAGCGTGGACGGTAGCTGCTCAGCATAAAGCCGGTGTAACCGCTCTGGGTCATACCAACCAGTGCATTTGCTTCCAGGTCTTCAGCCATTTTACATGCATTGTAGCAGAGAGCATCGCTGATGAAGGTAGGAGAGTGGCGATGCGGGATCAGGTTACGGTTGTAGATGATTTCTTCTTTCTCAACTTCACCGATGATTTTACGCATAGTCTGAATAACCAGTTCAGGGAACTGACCAGTTGCAGTTTCACCGCTCAGCATCACGGCATCAGCACCTTCCAGTACCGCGTTAGCTACGTCAGTGATTTCGCTACGGTTAGGGCGGGTACGGTCTATCATGGATTCCATCATCTGGGTAGCCACGATAACCGGCTTAGCACGGTGAATACATTTGCGGATAATATCTTTCTGGATCATAGGGATCTGCTCTACCGGCAGTTCCACACCCAGGTCACCACGGGCGATCATTACGCCGTCGCTTTCCCAGATAATTTCTTTCAGGTTTGCAATAGCCTCGGGCTTTTCGATCTTGGAGATCACCTTGATCTTAGAGTTACGCTCTTTCAGGCGTTTGCGAATCAGTTGCAGGTCAGCAGCATCTCTTACAAATGACAGGGCCACCCAGTCACAATTGTGGTCGATGATGAATTCCAGGTCTTCCACATCTTTTGGAGTCAGCGCTGGCAGGGATACCTTGGTATCTGGCAGGTTGAAACCTTTTTTGGAAGACAGTACACCTGGCAGGGTTACTTCAGCTTTGATTTCACCAGCAGGGGTGATTTCTTTTACTACAGTTTCGATTTTACCGTCGTCCAGCAGGATTTTCTGGCCTGGTTTTACATCTTTATGCAGGTCTGCATAAGATACATATATTCTTTCAGCGGTACCAACTACCTTCTCATTTACGAAAGTAAGGATCTGACCGGGAGTCAGCGGCAGCGCATTGTTTGCGATTTCACCTACGCGCAGTTTAGGACCTTGCAGGTCAGCCAGGATGGCTACGTTGTAAGATTCAACTTCGTTAATGCGGCGGATGTGCTCAATGATGCGCAGCTTGTCTTCGTGAGAGCCATGTGAAAAGTTCAGACGGAACACGTTTACGCCAGCCTTTACCAGTGCCAGCAATTTTTCGTAAGTGTCGCATGCCGGTCCTACTGTGGCTACTATCTTCGTTTTGTGTTTAGATATATCTTGTGTACTCATAGCTCTTATTTTAACTCGCAAGTATTTTTACAATTTTAAACCATTCCGGATCGATATGTTCTTTGGCTTTGATGGCCTGTTCCAGAGGTGTATAATGGATTTTGTTGTTTACAATTCCAACCATAACATTGGAAGTGCCATTCAACAGCGCTTCAACAGCTGCATACCCCATACGGCTGGCCAGGATACGGTCCTGGCAGGTAGGGCTGCCGCCACGCTGAATATGTCCGAGGATGGTTACGCGGGTATCCAGTTGAGGACATTGTTCCTTAATCTGGCGTGCTACCGCTTCTGCACCGCCAGCAGCAGAACCTTCTGCTACTACGATGATGTTCACTAATTTCTTGCGGCGTTCGTTAGCCTGCAGTTCCAAGATAATGTCCTGCACATCAATAATGTGCTCAGGAGTCATAATGTGCTCAGCACCAGTGGAAATACCACTGTGGAGGGCTATATAACCAGCATCACGCCCCATCACTTCTATGATAAATAAACGGTCGTGTGCATCTGCTGTATCACGGATCTTGTCGATCGCGTCTACTGCAGTATTCACAGCAGTATCAAATCCGATGGTAAAATCTGAACCGGCAATGTCTTTGTCAATTGTGCCAGGCAGGCCAATGCATGGAATGTCGTATTCCTGGCTCAACTTGTACGCTCCATTGAAAGAACCGTCACCTCCGATCACTACCAGGCCGTCGATGTTGTGTTTCTTTAAATTTTCGTAGGCTTTCTTACGGCCTTCGGCTTCGTAAAACTCTTTACAACGGGCCGTTTTTAGGATTGTACCACCGCGCTGTATAATGTTGGCAACAGATTTAGACTCCAAAGGAAAGATTTCGTTCTTCAACATTCCCCTGTAACCATACATGACACCAAAAACATTCAGCTGATTGTAAATTCCCGTTCTTACAACCGCACGAACGGCAGCATTCATGCCCGGCGCGTCTCCGCCTGATGTAAGGACCGCAATGTTGTTAACTTTTTTCATAGTTATGTTATATTTCCCTCTCTACGTTGTTTTATATAGGAATTCCCCTGACGTTGAACCTGTTCACCCAGTTTATACCCCAAATGTGTCATAGTGGTATACCCCGAATATTCTAACAATCTCTTTCCGCACGTCCTCTTCTTTTCCCTGATTATCACATTCCTTATGCATAAATTGCCGAAAAAATATTTAATTGGCGCACAAAAATAACATTTTGGATATTCTTTCTAATAGTATTCTGATGAATTAAAGAAAATTTTCAATTTCAGTTAACCAATAGAGTATTTTTTTAAAAAAATATACATATGTATAATTTAAATGCAATAATGCAACGTCTGCCTGCTTTTATTTTCACTTTTATTAATTCCTCATTGCTGCTTACGACTATGACAACAGCTCAAGCCCAATCCCAACAGCCTGGCATCGTTTATCCGCAAACCCGGAAGACCGAAGTGACCGATAACTACCACGGTACTACTATTGCCGACCCTTACCGCTGGCTCGAAGACGATAACAGTCCCGAAACCAAAGAATGGGTGAAAGAACAAAACACCGTCACCCAGGAATATCTTGCAAAGATACCTTTCCGCGACTCGATAAAAAATCGTCTGGAAGTGTTATGGAATTATCCAAAAACAGGTGCACCAGATCATAGAGGTAACTATTTGTACTTCTATAAAAATGATGGATTGCAGAACCAATCTGTACTGTACAGGCAGTCTACCACCCCGGGTGCTACCCCCGAAGTCTTTATCGACCCGAATAAACTCTCTGCCGATGGTACAACAGCTTTAGGCACCGTACAGTTTTCCAAAGATGGAAAATATGCCGCCTATGTAATTTCAAAGGCTGGTTCCGACTGGCAGCAGGCCCATGTAATGGACGTAGCTACCAAAACTTTGCTCCCCGATAGCCTGAACTGGCTCAAGTTCAGTGGTCTCTCCTGGAGAGGTGATGGCTTTTATTATAGTCGCTATGACGAACCTACCGAAGCCAGCAAACTCTCTAAGAAGAACGAATTCCATAAAATTTACTATCACAAGGTAGGGACTTCTCAGGATAAGGATGTACTGATTCACGCTGATTCAGATCACCCACTTCGCAATTTTCAGGCAACTGTAACCGAGGATGAGCGGTTTGTGCTCTTAAACGCGTCAGAAGGGACTTCCGGCAATGAGATATGGTTCTGGGACATGAAAAATCCTGACCAAAAGGAGTTCAAATTACTGATCAAAGGGTTCGATTATGAACCAAATGTAATAGACAATGACGGCGATAAGCTGCTCGTGATCACTAATGAAGGGGCACCTAATTATAAAGTAGAGCTGATCGATACTAAAAATCCACAGGGTTCCCGCACTCTCATCATCCCTGAGCGAAAGGAAACCCTGGTACATGTGGGCACCGGTGGGGGAAAACTCTTTGCCGTATACCTGCAGGATGCTGCTAACCGGGTATACCAGTTGGATTATGCCGGTCACCTGGAAAGGGAAATCAAACTCCCGGGTATTGGTAGTGCAGCTGGATTTGGGGGTAAAAAGGAAGACAAGGAATTCTATTACACCTTTAATTCATATGTGACACCCGCCCTGGTATATAAATATGAAATACCAACCGGTAAGTCTGCCATCTATTTCAAACCTGAGCTGAAATTCGATCCTTCCCAGTACGAAACCAAACAGGTCTTCTTTAATAGTAAAGATGGTACCCGCATCCCTATATTCCTTTCTTATAAAAAAGGAATCAAACTGAATGGCAACAATCCTGTTTTCCTGTACGGATATGGGGGATTCAATATACCGCTCACACCGAGTTTCAGTGTATCTAACCTCTTCTTCATGGAGCAGGGCGGCATCTTTGCACAGGTGACCCTGCGTGGTGGGGCGGAGTATGGCGAGGATTGGCACAAGGCAGGTATGCTGGAAAAGAAACAGAATGTATTTGACGACTTTATTGGCGCAGCTGAGTTCCTGATCAAAGAAAAATATACCAGTACATCTAAACTGGCGGTACATGGCCGTTCAAATGGTGGCCTGCTGATTGGTGCGGTAATGACACAACGCCCGGATCTGTTCAGGGTAGCAATACCTACAGTAGGGGTGCTGGATATGCTGCGTTACCAGCACTTTACTATTGGATGGGCATGGGGTGTGGAATATGGCACCAGTGATAAGGAAGACCAGTTCAGGTACCTGATCAGATACTCACCACTGCACAACCTGAAACCAGGTACGTCTTACCCGGCTACACTGGTGACTACAGGGGATCATGACGATAGGGTAGTGCCCGCACACTCATTCAAATTTGCAGCTACACTGCAGGCAGATAATGCCGGGCCTAACCCAACGCTTATACGTATCGATACCCAGGCCGGCCACGGAGCTGGTAAGCCAACAGGCAAGCTGATAGAGGAATCTGCGGATATCTGGGCTTTCGTTATGTATAACTTAGGCATGCATTTCAAAAATTAAATTATCGGGCCTTCGCCTCTCTAAAAAAACGCTGATGCCAGGGGTATCAGCGTTTTTTTTAGAACAAACTCTTTTCTTCGTAATTTTAGCAAAAGGCATAATTATGAAGGTATTAATCACAGGCAGTAACGGATTATTGGGCCAGCACCTCATCCCCCTCTTCTTACAGGACTCCCGCTACGAAGTCATCGCCACCGGCAGAGGCGCCAATCGCCTCCCCAAGCAGGAAGGGTATCGCTACGAGCCGGCAAACCTCAGGGATTCTTCCAGCGTTAATCAGTTACTACAGAAGCATCAGCCAGATATCGTTATCCACGCGGCTGCCATGACCCAGGTAGATGATTGCGAAAGAAACAAAGATGCCTGTTGGGATTGTAATGTCAATGCGACCCGTTACCTCATCCAGGCCGCAGAAAAAACCAAAAGCTTTTTCATCTTTCTCTCCACTGACTTTGTATTCGACGGCTTAGAAGGCCCCTACGCAGAAGAAGATGCTGTAAACCCCCTCAGTTATTATGGCGCTACCAAAGTAGCCGCAGAAAGGCTTGTCCAGAATAGTCAACTGGCATGGTCCATCGTGCGTACTGTACTGGTATACGGCGTAGCCGCAGACCCCAAGCGCAGTAACATTATCACATGGGTAAAAACGAACCTGGAACAGGGAAAGAAACTGAAAGTGGTAGACGATCAATGGCGTACACCTACGCTGGTACAGGATCTGGCAGCCGGTTGTAAGCTGGTAGCCGATAAAAAGGCAGGCGGTATCTTCCACATTTCAGGTGGTGAAACCCTGACCCCTTACCAGATGGCCGTGCAGACAGCAGGCTATTTCCAGTTAAATCCCCAATTGTTGGAAAAAGTAGACGCCAAAACCTTTACACAGCCGGCTAAGCGCCCTGCCAAGACAGGTTTCGTGATTGATAAGGCAGTACAGGAACTGGGCTACCGGCCACACAGCTTTGAAGAGGGATTACAGATAGTAGCAAAAGAAATATAAGGTCCTAGAATACAACAGGACGTTTCGGTACCCCAAAGAATTTCTGGATAGAATCTTTTGACTTCGTTGTATCGGCCAATGGGGTGTTGAAAGGAACTAACAATCTGTAAATATTGGTATCCCTGGAATCTGCCAGGAGCGTTACATAACTCCAGCCTTGTTTATGACGAATATTAAGCCTTCTGGTTGCTTCCTTGAGGCCCTTAATTTCTTCAACCACCACATAATAGGTATTATTGGCAGGCGTAGCAGCTGCCGCTGCCTGTTGCTGACTACTGTCTGTACGGGCAGTGGAATCCTGCAGGAGCGTGGTATCTACCGCAGCGGGGGTACTCCTGTCTGCAGTGATCACCGGCTCCTGGCTATCGCGTGGTTGCCTCGCCATCAGCCACCACACCAGGCTTGTGGTCAGCACAGCAGCTACAGGTACAGCCACCCACCACCAGCGGAAGGAAGAACGTTCCTGCTCGGGGTAAGGAGGATAATCTGTATTCGCCATATATCCGGGATTGGGCTTTGCATTTTCTGAAGAGGCAGACAAATGGTTCACCACCTGTTTGTTTACAAACTCCTTGTCGCCGATGGTCACACGGTGACTTACATCTGTCCTGATCACGGGTTGTACCATCAGGGTTTCCAGCTCTATTGGCAGGTATTCTGCGATAAAGATAACCTGCCCTGCCATATCGGTCTTTAACTGTCCTACGCCCGGAATGGCGAAGGTCTGGCCCGATTTGAGCAGTGCATGCACCTCATCCACATATTTCTCCATCTTCATCCGGGCAATGTTGTGGACCAGGTGCTCCCGCTGGGAAATCCATTTCACCAGTTGCTCTTCATCTCCCCAGGTATCTTCAAACCGGATCACCTCCTGGGGTGGTTCCAGGGTCTTGGTCGTCACATTATAACGTGCTGGAATATGTTGCACTGAAAAAATGCCTGTTTTGGGGAGAATACAAGGTTCCTTCCGGAACAAAGTGTCCTGTATGTATTGCTGTAGTACCAATTTTTATAAAAAATATTCCTTAGTAAAATGACTCTCTCTATCAATTAGTATGCCTGTGTTTGCTATCCTTCCCGTGGGAGAAGGATAGCCGCACAAAATGCAATGGTACGATTTTAAAATTTAATCATTACGCCACCTACTATGTTGAAACCGTAGGTGTTATAACCATACCAGCGCTGGTAGCGGGTATTGAACAGATTATTGGCGTTCACCCACAGGTTGAAGTTCTTGCCAATGTCGTAGCTGGCGCCTGCATTCAGGTCCCAACCGCTCTTGGTCTTCTGGAAATCGCCGTTTGCCAGGTAGTAGCTGCTGCCCAGGAAGAACATATTTGCATTCAGGTGCAGTTTCCTTGCAAAAGTATATTGTGCGAACGCTTCGGTCTGGAATGGCACCAGTCCCCATGGTTTTACTTCAGTTTTCTGTTTGGTATAATTGAACCAGTCTACTGTAAAGCGCAGCTGGAACTTCTCTTCCTGGATATAACCTACTTCTGCATGCAGGTTGAAGGCCCGCAGTTCAGCTTCGTTCCTGGAGTAGAACGTCTTCCCATCCAGGCTATCATTTACAAACAGCGGCAGGTTGTACCAGGTCACTGCTGCAAACTTGGTGTTGTAGTTGAAGTGGCTGCCCAGGGTACCTTTAATACCGGTATATTTCTCTTCCACACGGGTATTGAGAATGCCGCTGCCATAGCTGGTGAAGAACGGATTCGTATTTGTCATGTTGCGGTAGCTGTTCTTATTGATATAAGATATCCAGCCACTGCTCAGGATGACTTTTTTGTAAATGATGTGTGACTCGTTCACGATGTCTGGCAACAGGTAAAACTTGCTATTGGTCCAGGTCGGGTTCACACCGGCATGCAATACAAATCTTGGTTTGATAATTTCCAGTGCCGGATGAATTGCTACTACGTTGTTATTAAACTGTGCACTGTCTTTTGCTTTGAAAGAAGACAGGTCAAACACACCTTCCACACGCAGGAAGATATCTTCGAACAGTTGCTTGCTCACAGGGGCTTTCAGGATCACGGTCGGCTCTTTGCGGTTGTAAGCATCGCTATAGTAAATGAACTTTGCAGAGGGCTGGAACATAAACGCCCAGTCATTCTGCGGCCTGTTTTTCACACCCACCTGTGCGGTAAACTGGTTGAAGGTCTGCTTTACATCGCTCTTGCTATAGTCGTACAAAGTATGGTCATATCCATAATAATGTAACTGGTTGCGGTCATAACCTACACTACCATTGATCTCGAGAATAGGGGAGAAGTAAGTACCGGATGCCAGTACGTTGAGTGTACTGTAATCCTGGTTCTTGATATTCCCCTTGGAAGAAGTGTAGTTACCATAAATCCCGAAGTTGTACTTGTCCTGCCTGCCACTACCAAAGCCTGCCTGGATGAGTGGTGTGCTCAGGTTACCAAAACCGGCTTTGATAAAGTTGTTCTGCAGGGTTTGCAGCGTATCCTTACCCAGGGCCAGTGGTTTCAGGGGTACTGGCTGGTAGAGGAAGGAAAGGTTCAGCGCAGGTACCTGGTACTGGTATTTAGGATGCGTGGTGTCAGAAGCCGGCAGGGAAGCTGTCAGGTTCAGTTTTGCCGCATCCCGCAGTTTTGGGCGGTAATTTGAGATGATATCAATCGTTTCCTGTTTCAGGTTTTTGTCCTGGGCAATACCCTGCTGTGCCAGCATTACTGCGCCTGTAACTGTTAAAACCCGTTGAATATGTTTGATATATGCGTTCATGCTATAATCGTAGTTCGTAATTATTTATTGGATTTGATCTTTGATGCGGCTTTCTCTTCAGCCTCCGTTTTTGCCAGTTTATCTTTTGCTTCCGCTTTCAGCTCAGCGATAGAGCTGTTTTCGGCAATACTCTGGTAAGTAGCCTTGGCATTGAAATAGTCTTTCTGGCGGGCGTAGATATCACCCAGCAGGATGTAGGATTTTGCTACCCACATCTCGTAACCCGGTGTATTTTTAATCACATCAAAGCCTGCTTTTTCAGCAGCAGCCAGGTCGTTTTTAGCAAACAGGCAAACCGCAATATTATATCTTGCTTCAGCGCCGGTTTCTGATTTAGTCAGACCAGCAGCAATTTTCAGTTCTTTCATCGCTTCGTCGTACTGACCCTGTTCCTGCTGAGACCTACCCAGGTAGAAGTGACCAATGATCTGGTCGTCAGTACTGATATTGGAGCTGGACAGCAGTACTTCGCTGTAGTTACCTACTTCATCCCAGTGTTTCAGCTGGTAGTTGGTGCGGATCAGGCCTCTTGTAGCAGTGAAGGTGTTTTCCTTGCTGGTAGAGAGGTCTTGTAACTGCAGGTAATAAGTACGTGCTTTCTCATAATTTTTATTCTGGTAGTAGTTGATATTGGCAGCCTGCAGTGCAGCGCGTTCTGCATAGAGACTGGCATTTTTAGATAATACAAACTCATAACCGGGCAAAGCACCGGTATAGTCTTTATTATTATAAGCGCATTCTGATTTGTAGAACTGTGCAGGCAGTATGAACTGACCGTTGGGGAAACGTTGTATATAGCTATTGAAAGCCACCGTAGCGCCTGCGCAGTCGCCGGTGCTGAATTTCGCTTCAGCAGCAGCATATGACAGGGAATCTTCAGCATTGGTAGATACGGTACGGCCGGTAGATTTCAGCAATGCTATGTATGCATCGGTTTTACCCTCGCCTACATAGATGTCTTTGATAC
Organism: Chitinophaga sp.; assembly: GCF_039596135.1. Lineage (GTDB taxonomy): Bacteria > Bacteroidota > Bacteroidia > Chitinophagales > Chitinophagaceae > Chitinophaga. The sequence goes on along the minus strand of NZ_JBCNKH010000033.1, from coordinate 32,140 downwards.
TTGCCAGTGCGGTATTTGCTTCAGGGGAGTTTGGATATTTCTCTACTACCTGGCGGTAATAGGAGAGGGCCTTGGTCTCGTCATCCCTGTTGAAGTAGCAGAGACCCAGTTTCACCAATGCTCTTGGTGCATTCGGGCCGTTTGGCTGTTTGTTCAGTGCACTTTCCAGGTAAGGAATCGCTTCTGAATATTTTTCATCTGCCAGGTAAGTATCAGCTATTTCCAGGTCAGCGTCGTTGCCAAAACCTGAAGTAGGATATTTATCACCCAGTTGCTTCAGCAGGGCCACTTTTTCATTCGCTTTGCCCTGGATACCGAGAATGATACTCTTCTGGTAAGTAGCGTAGTCAGAACCAGGCTGGTTGCCGGCAATGATGCGATCATACAGTGTCAGTGCCCTGGCATAATCTTTCAGCATGTAGTAACAGTCAGCAGCACGCAGGGCAGCATCGTTGGTGATACGGGCAGCGTTAGGGCCGGTAGTACGTTGTGCAGCTTCGAAGTGCTGAAGGGCACGGGTATAATCTTCTTTTTTCAGGAGTGCATAACCCATGTTGTAGCTGGCAGTCTGGGGGTTTGCTTCACCGCTGGAAGGTGCGCTGCCGGTCAGGTAAGCATTCAGGTGATTGATGGCACCGTCAGTATTGTTCTGACGCATGGCAATTTCTGCTTTCCAGAAGTGAGCCAGTTGAACGGTATTATTATCATAAGCGTTTTTGATGGCAATGTCCAGCAGTTTGTCTGCATCCTGCAGTTGCTGGTCGTTGATCAGTTCTACTGCACGGCCGTAAGCGATTTTCTGATATGCTTTCAACACAGTAGGATTCTTGTCAGGAATCTGGTCTACCACCGCCATTGCATCCTTATAGTTATTGGTGTTCAGGAAGGCGCTGACCAGTACTTCTCTTGCTTCGTTTCTGTAGGTAGAATTCGGATAAGTGCTGAGGAAGCTGGTGAGCTCAGAGATAGCTACGTCGCCATAACCCAGTTCGTAAGAGAGTTTGCCGTAGTTAAAGCGGGAAATCTCTTGCTGGCCGGGGTTAGCGCTGTTGCGTGCACAGAAGGCGAAGGCGTTGCGGGCGTTGGCTTTCTGACCTGTTTTCAGGTAGCAGTCACCCAGCAGGTACATAGAGTTCTGACCCAGGGAGTCTTTTTCGCTGCTCAGTTGTTTGAAACCATTGATGGCTTTTGCGTAGTTACCTGTCTGGTAGTAGCTGTAAGACAGCTGGTAAATATCTTCTTTACGTACTTCTTCAGCATTGTCCTGGTATTCCTGCAGGTAAGGCAGTGCTTTTGCATAGTTGCCTTTTTCGAAGTAGGTCTGACCCAGTAATTGTTTCAGTTCAGCTTCGTAGTACTGACCGCCTTGTTGTACGAGTGGTTCAGCATAAGCGATCACCTGGTCGGGTTTACGCTGGAAGTAATAAATTTCGGCAATATAATAAGGTACGACAGTGCTGTATTTAGGTTCTTTTACCACACGCTGGAAGCTGGTGAGTGCTTCTGCGTACTGGTGATTGTAGTAGGCAATGAAGCCATAGTAGTAGTTGGCCGGAATGTAGTATTTACCTGGCAGCTCTTTTATCGACTGGAATAATGGTTGTGCCTTTTTGAAGTCTTTTACATTGAAGTAGCAGTAGGCCAGTTCAAACTTTGCTTCTGCTATTTCGTTGTTGGAGAGGTTCTCGATGTTTGCTTTTTCGTAGAGGGGAATGGCTTCTTTCAGTTTGTTCTGGTGGAAGTAGTATTTAGCCAGCTGGTAGCTGACCAGTTGTTCCCTTGCATTGTTATTGTAGGTAGCAATGAAATCCAGGGCTGTTTTTTCAGCGTTGGCGTTGCCTAGTTTGAGGGCGCAGACGGTATAATAATATTGTGCGTCTGTTTTCACCAGGCTACGGCTGGTTTCCTGGAAATAGCCGATGTTATCAAGTGTTTGCTTGAACAATTGCAGGGCGACAGCGTATTTTTCCTGCTGGAAAAGTTGCTGGGCGTCCTTGAAAACTTTATCCGGCTCCGTGTAGATGCGGGTTTGCTGGGCGCTGGCGACGGAGGTAGCCAGGATACAGCAGGTAGCCAGATAGAGAAACAAATGTCCGGGAACAAGAAACTTTTTTATGAATTGCATGCTTTTAACCTGTTATAAACTTTAATATGCGTTTTAAACGAATCCTTTACAGTTATTATTTTCTGTTCAGGATCAATAAATAATGCTTTCAGGGAGACCAAAACAGGGACAAATATAGTTATTGCTTTTAATTAATAAACTGCGTGAACTTTGCAGATAATAACATGGAAATGGGTTTGCAAAGATTCAACGTCTGCTATTCCCCTTTACTGCCAAAGGAGTTACAAATCCTACATTTTCACCCCACCATTAAACATCTTCAGCCGAAGGCAGATGCAAATACAACTTTTTCAATTCCTTCCCTCAATTCACATCTACTGCCAAAGGAGATAGAAATTCCCCCTTTTCTCCCCAACCATTAAACATCTTCAGCCGAAGGCAGATGCAAATACAACTTTTTCAATTCCTTCCTCCAATTCACATCTACTGCCAAAGGAGATAGAAATTCCCCTTTTTCTCCCCCTCTATTAAACATCTTCTGCCGAAGGCAGATGCAACTTCTCCAAATTGATACACCTTCAAAAAATCAAAGATTTATATTTGTGCAAAGATCAAACCATTTTTGACATATGAGCAAACTGTTTTCCTCTAAAGCATCCAACGGTGCTGTCAATTTCTCTCTTTTATTGCTGCGCGTAGGCTTTGGAGCCATGCTACTCTGGAACCACGGCCTCTCCAAATTAAAAGGTTTTTCGGCCATGAAAGATACATTTCCTGACCCACTACATATCACTCATCCTATTTCCCTTGGGTTAGCAGTATTTGCAGAAGTATTCTGTGCAGGACTGGTTGTATTAGGTCTCGCCACCCGCTTAGCCGCTGTTCCTGTGATAGTTACGATGGGTATAGCATTGTTCATGATTCATGGTCATCAATCCCTGAAGGAACAGGAACCCGCTATCCTGTACCTGGTTCCCTTCCTGGTAATATTGTTCGCTGGCCCTGGAAAGTTGAGTCTGGACAATGCAATTGGCAAATAAGCATTGTAAATGAGAAAGTTAAAGCAAAGATATGTTCATTGAAACGACACAAATCAGGGTACGATATGGAGAGACAGACCAGATGGGGTACCTTTATTACGGAAATTATGCTTTATATTATGAAGTAGGGCGTGCAGAAGCTATCCGTAAACTGGGCTTTACATATGCCCAGCTGGAAAAAGAAGGCGTAATCATGCCAGTGGCAGAGCTGAATGTAAAGTACATACGGCCGGCATACTATGATGACCTGATAACCGTAAAGACTATACTGAAAGAGATGCCGGTCGATCACAAGATCCGGTTCCATTCAGAATTGTACAACGAAAAGGGCGAGTTGCTGAACGTAGGTGTCACCACCCTCGTATTTTTACATGCAGACACCAAACTGAAATATGGCCTGCCCCCGTTAATGCGGGCGGCTTTAGCGCCTTTTTTTGAATAGCCTGTAATTATATATTAATACTATGGAAGGGCAAAAGGTAGTAGCCAGTATCATCACTATTGGCGATGAATTACTGATCGGACAGACAATAGATACGAATTCTGCCTGGATGGCGCAGCAGCTCAACGCTATGGGCATATGGGTGCACCGCCGGGTGGCCATTGGCGATGTGAAGGAAGCCATCGTAAAGGCATTGGACGACGAGAGTGCACTGTCGCCCATTGTATTAATCACGGGAGGCCTGGGGCCCACCGCAGATGATATTACCAAACCTACGCTGGCAGAGTATTTTGGCGGCACACTGGTAAGGGATGAGCAAACTTTTAAACAGGTGATGGAGTTCTTCGAAAGCCGTGGTCTGCCTGCATTGCAACGCAATATGGACCAGGCGCTGGTGCCGGATGTATGTACCGTGTTGCATAATAAGCGGGGAACCGCACCAGGTATGTGGTTTGAAAAGGATGGAAAAGTGTTCGTATCCATGCCGGGTGTTCCATTTGAGATGAAAGGCCTGATGGAAGATCATGTGTTGCCACGCCTAAAGCAACATTTCCAGACACCGGTGGTCGTGCATCAGACACTGATCATAGCCGGCATGGGGGAATCTTTTGTAGCAGAGCGCTTAGTGGATTTTGAAGCACAACTGCCGGCGAATATCAAACTGGCATACCTGCCTTCGTTTGGCACCATAAAATTGCGCCTCACGGCTCATGGGCAGGATAGATTATCAACAGCGGCGTCATTGTCAATGCAGTTTCACCAGCTGAAAGACATCCTGGCCGACATTGTAGTGGCCGACCAGGATATACCGATGGCAGAGGTAATTGGGCAGCTGCTCCAGGCAAAAGGGAAAACCGTAGGTACGGCAGAGAGCTGTACTGGTGGTTTTATTGCACATAGCATTACCCTGGTACCGGGTAGTTCTGCCTGGTACAAAGGCAGTTTGGTTAGCTATGCTAATGAAATAAAAACCCGGATACTGGGGGTAAAACCTGAAACACTGGCGGCAAATGGTGCTGTAAGTGAAGCAGTGGTAAAGGAAATGGTACGCGGGGCGCTGGCACACTTACAAACAGACTATGTCATTGCCGTATCCGGCATTATGGGGCCTGATGGCGGTACGCCAGAAAAGCCTGTGGGTACGGTATGGGTAGGTGTAGGCAGTGCACAGGAGACGGTGGCTGTGAAATTTCAGTTAAGATATGACCGCTACATGAATATACAGATGACAGCAGCATATGCAATGAATGAGCTGCGGAAGATTATTCAGTAATGTGGAGATGGCAGTCACCTACGTGATGAATGAGCTGCGGAAGATTATTCAGTAACATGGTTGGTAGCAGCTTATGCAATGAATAGGCTGTATAGAACTATCCAATAACCTGGTATAGATGGCAGTCTTCTTCATAATGAATGAGCTGCGTAAAATCATTCAGTAAAATGATGTTCATCAGAATAGGGCCAAGCTGCTTCCCCATTCCTGATTATTAGTATTTAATTCATACTTTTGTTTTCTATCAAATAGTTAAACGCAATCTTATGGCCATTGTAGAACTGGTAATGCCCAAGATGGGAGAAAGTATTATGGAAGCCACCATATTACGCTGGCATAAAAAACCGGGAGATCAGGTAAAAGCTGATGAAACAATCCTGGAAATTGCCACTGATAAGGTAGACAGCGAAGTACCTTCTATCGCCGATGGCGAAATTACCGAGATACTCTACGCAGAAAATGATGTAGTTCCGGTAGGTGCTATAATAGCACGTATCAACACGAATGTGGAAGCCGCAGCCACTGCGCCTGCGACCGCTCCTGAAGCGCCTGTACAGCAACAGGCAGAAGTGGAGGTGGTAACGCCACAGGAGGAAATACATGAGCCTCAGTTTACAACAGCTGCCGGCCCTCGTTTTTATTCTCCGCTGGTGCTGACCATCGCACAGCAGGAGGGTATTGGTTTTGCCGAACTGGAGAAAATTCCGGGTACAGGCAGTGAGGGTCGTGTGACTAAGAAAGATATACTCAACTATGTAGAATCCAAGGCAAAAGGTGTTGTGCCTACTGCTACGCCAATGCCGGTAGTGGCTGCAGCAGCGCCAGCCCAGGAACAACCGAAGGCGCAGCCTCAACCGCAGCCACAGGTACCCCAGGTACAGGTGCAGGTACAGCCACAAACGCAGGCTACGGCCAATGGTCAGTCTGTATCTTACACTGGTGCTGCTGAGATCATTGAAATGGATCGTATGCGTAAGCTGATCGCTGAACACATGGTGAAAAGCGTGCAGACCAGCCCGCATGTGACCAGTTTTGCAGAAGCAGATGTAACGAATATCGTAAAGTGGAGAGAGCAGGAAAAGAAGAATTTTGAAAAGAGAGAAGGAGAGAAGATCACCTTCACACCGCTTTTCATAGAAGCATTGGTAAAATGCATTAAACGCTTCCCATTATTGAATAGCTCCCTGGAAGGTGATAAGATCATCATCAAGAAAGATATCAATGTGGGTATGGCGGCAGCACTGCCTACCGGCAACCTGATTGTACCGGTGATCCGCAATGCAGATATGCTGAACCTGGTAGGGCTGACCAGGCAGGTAAACCAGCTGGCAAACGCTGCACGTAATAATAAATTAAGACCGGACGATACCCAGAATGGTACCATTACCCTTACGAATGTGGGTAATTTTGGTAGCCTGGCGGGTACGCCTATTATTAACCAGCCGCAGGTAGCAATACTGGCAGTGGGTACGATAAAGAAGCGTCCGGTGGTGATAGAGACGGAGCATGGTGATACCATTGCGATCCGTCATATGATGTATCTGTCAATGTCTTATGATCATAGGATTATTGACGGGGCGCTGGGTTCTACCTTCTTAAGTGCGGTAGTACACGAGTTAGAGAACTTTGATATGCACAGAGAATATTAATTGGCTTTGCCTCGGCTTCAATTGCCCGCCGCAGGCGAACCTTTTTTAGCAAAGAGCGCTTCTACCCTGGGTGGGAGCGCTTTTTTGTTTGAGTTTTTTAAAAAAGAAAAAAAGCCCCCAATTGGAATTGGGAGCCTTTAATTTCTTGACCGAAATAAGCTTTGGGCCAACAGAATAATTAGTAACGGCCACGGCCACCGCCGCCACCATATCCGCCACCACCGCGGTTTCCACCAAATCCACCACCTCTTGAATTATTATTCGGTTGTTTAGGTCTTGCTTCGTTTACCATCAGTTGTTTGCCTTCGATTTCAGTACCGTTCAAACTATCCATAGCCTTGCTACCTTCTTCCTGGTTTGGCATTTCCACAAAACCAAAACCGCGTGAACGGCCAGTCTCATGGTCCTTGATAATTTTTGCAGAAGTTACCTCGCCAAATTCGCTGAATATCTGGTGAAGGTCCGCATCGTTCAACCTGTAGTGCAGGTTGGCTACGTAAATGTTCATGACTAAAAAATTAAAAAAATGAAAAATAATACTGAAGTTAAAGAAATAAGTTCAATAAATACAACAGGCCCCAAAATTATTTCCTGACAGGCGTTTTTAGGGGTCATTTTGACCCTGAAATCCCCACGGATAGCACCAAAATGGGGGATGGAATATGCTTTTTTTTTTGTAAATTAAGAGTGATAATCCATTAAATTTTGTTTAATATGAAGAGTCTGAGCGAAACTTGGTTTGCAGACGGTTATATTGATTTTGAGTCGAAAAAGTACTCTTTACTGGCTTATCTTCAACAAATCAACCGTTATTTTAATGAAAACAAGCTGTATCCGCAGCTGGGGGACCTCATCTTTCACTACAACAACCTGGTATCTTTCAGGGACAACAAGCAGTACCTGCAACAGCAATTTCCCAAGAGACTAACTGCCGTGAATATTGAACGGCTACAGTTATTGTATGAACAAATTATCGCGGATGATGAGCTGATGAAGGAACTGGAGAATATTATTCAGTTCGCTATGTTCAGGATGAACAATGCCATTAAAGATGGCACAGAAATCTATGAGTTTGTGGAAGACAGTCTCCGGATCTCCCCCGTGGGCCTGATTCCTCTGGATTCCCAGGAAGGGTATTTTTTTCTCTGTGATGGCCGCCAGCAGGAGACCTTGGTATATGAGTACCGGTTAAGCATTTTTGAGCGGCATGACGAGAAGTATAGGGGGATTCATACCGAGTACCTTGAATCTTTTGCAAAAGACCTTGTGCACTCCTGCGAACACATAAAAACGACTTTAATTAAGAAGCGGAAGAAACTCCCGAATCCTGCGGTGTACCGCGTGGATACCAAACTGGCCTTCCCGGTGAATGAGACGTTATTGCCTATTGCAAAGCGAAGTTTGGTGAAATATATAGCCAATCATGCCGCTTAATCCTGCGATTTCGGGAGGATCTGCCCCTGGCAGATCCTCCCGAAATCGCCCGGGCGAAAAAAACGCTTTTGCCGGAGGCAAAAGCGTTTTTTTCGCTAATTGAGAGCAGGGCCCTTCACCCCATCAAACTCCACTACCAGCTCATGATCCTTCAACCACGGCTTATAATACTCTCTTAATATCTTCACCACCTTATCCTTACTCTGATTCCTATACAACATATTCCCCTCCAACTGGCCCCTCGATTCTGTATACAACTTCTTCTGCACATCCGTATACGTCTCATCATCCGAAAACAACAACCACCCTTTCCTATTCGCCGTCTCCATCTTATCCACCCGCAACTCATAACTCAACAATTTCGGCTCCGGCAATCTCACCACAATTTTCTTATCCGAAAACTCTACTTTAAAATTCGTCGAATCCACATCAATGCCATACTTCGCTACATATGGTATTGTTACCCAAATTGTATTCTCCACAAAAGCCTTCTTCATATTACTCATCCAACTCCCATCATTCTCCACATTACTCCTCTTGATAGTCGCATTCCCCTGTACTTCCAAACTCGCCAACTCAGCAATCTCCTTCACAATCAAACTATTCGACAAAATCTCCTGGTTCACATTCTTACTCCCGTACTGTTTTCCCAGCCAAAAGAGCAGTAATGCAAAACCTACTAATATCAAAAACTGTAAAAACTTTTTCATATAGGCAATCATCAATTATCTGGTTAATGCAGCAATGATCCCTGCATGCGCAGGATATGCTTTCTGTAGTTCAGCACGATCCCCCAACTCAAAATCTGCAAAATCAAATCCCGGTGCCACCGTACATCCCACCAAAGTATACCCATTTGTCACCTCTACCCTCGATGCAAACCAACTACCCGCCGAAATTACCAGCTGTGGTCTTTCTCCCAAATGCACCTGCTTCCCCAGCTGATGCACCACTAACTCACCTCCTGGCTTAATTTCATAAATCGTGAGCGCATACCCGTCATAGAAATGCCACATCTCATCTGCCGCAATCCTATGAAAAGCAGAGAAATCACCATACTCGAGTAAAAAATAAATCCCTGTCGATGCATTGCGCTCCCCCTTAAAAGTAGCTGGCAATACAGACGTTGGCAGTTTTAAAGCCGCCCGGTACGTTTCCCGGAAAGATCCTCCTTCCACATGAGATTCCAATTGCAAATGTTTACGCCAGTACTCGGCGTTATGGTTCTGGTTGAGCGTCATAGAGATTAGTATGAGCTACAAAGAAAGCAAAAAAGGTGCCTCGAACAAGACACCTTTTTCATTGTATAGTAAAAATTATCTGCGCATAAGTAGTTTACGCCACCGCCATCGTCTGTGATACAGGCATCCTGGCTATCGTAGACTCAGCACCCTTAAAAAACTGAAAATCCTGGTTAAACAGATCCTGGTTATAAGACTCACTCTTCGTAATAAATGACTGCCACTGCTCTACATTCATCTGCTGCATATGACGCATCGCATCTCTGAAACGCAGCATTCGCGCATACAGCTGTGGCGTAATACCAATCACCTCCATAAACTTCCTTTCCAACGTAGGACGCGAAATCTTAAACTTACGCACCAGCCGCTCCACATTCACATGTCCCTGATGACGCAGCATATAATCTGCCACTTCATCCATCTGCTTCAGCGAATGTTCCTGTGTCGCTACCATATCAATGAATACCTTGTCCAGCACCGCATCCAGCTGCATAAAGTCAGTCGTTTGCTGAATAGCTTCTACCAAATGCTGCCACTGCCCATTATCCTGCTTCAGCAAATCACGGTAGTAATTGTTGAAAGCAGACATGTTCAGCCCGGCCAGTTTATAACAACCATATGCATTCAGCTGTACAACCGTCATCTTTACCGGACCTTGTACCTTGATGGTATGATGACATGTAAAATGTCCTACCACAGCGGCTTTAGGCAATGTAAAAGCAGCATGTTGCGCTGGCTGAAAAGTGACTTCACCTTCCTGTAAGAAAACCATGTACAGGTCACCCAAAGAAAACAGGTTCTGAGGAAGATGGAGCAGGCCATCATTGGCATTCTGTAAATGATAGTAGTGCTTTACATAAGGGGCAAGCGATGCTGCCGGAGAATAGATACGGAAGTTCATAGGATCAGCATTAGGTGGTTAGTTTCGGTTGCTTCACAGTCCAATCAGGGTCTCATTTTCTGTTACAAACATAGATATTAGAAAGTATATAAAAAAAATTAATTTGAGTAGGTTGAGGCACAATACTTTATAACGGAAAAATCGGCCCAAATGCACTGAGGGCCGCAATTTGCAGCCCTCAGTGTAACTGATTTATATCCCTGAAATCAGGTAGTTTTAGTACAGATCCTCACAATCAGGCAATCCTTTCAAAACCATCTACTGCTGCTCTTCATCCCATCCCCAGTTTCTCCCCTTATCCAACGCCGGCACCCCTTTCGAAATCCACTCAGGCGCAGGCGCCCCTTTCAGAAAATGATCAAAAAACTGTTGCTCCCTGCGGGAAATATCCTTCCTGTTCTGCCGCTGCACCAGGTTGTGTGCCTCATTGTTGTAATTCAGCATCCACACTGGTTTCCCCAACCTGCGCATCCCTGTAAACAGCTCAATACCCTGGTACCAGGGTACAGCACCGTCTGCATCATTCGCCATAATCGCCAGCGGAGTCCTCACATTTGGTAGGTGGAACAGCGGAGAGTTCTCTATATACAATTCAGGTTTCTCCCACAGCGTAGCACCTATACGACTTTGTGAACGCTCATACTGAAACTGCCTGTTCATGCCACTTTCCCACCTGATACCACCATAGGCACTCGTCATATTAGCTACCGGCGCACCAGCCCAGGCTGCACTGAACAGCTTTGTAGCAGTGATGAGATAAGCCACCTGGTAACCACCCCAGCTCTGACCCTGAATTCCCATACGTGTACTATCTGCCCACGAATGAGTCGCCAATGCACGTGCACCACTTACCACATAGTCATAAGCACTCCTGCCCGGATGTCCTTTTTCATAATGAATATCAGGTACAAGTACCAGGTAACCCCTGCTCACAAAGAAAGAGATGTTCAGGCGTGAAGGTGTAGGTGCTGGTGGAATATACCAATACAATTGCTCGGACAATTTCTCGTAAAAGTACATCAACACCGGGTAAGACTTCGTACTGTCAAAGTCTTCCGGTTTATACAAAATACCTTCTGCAGGCTGGCCATTGTAAGCCGTCCACTTAAAGAGTGAAGCTGTACCCCAGTTGTATGCCGCCTGCTGTGGATTGAGATGACTCAGTTGTACGGCATGTGGAATGTCAGCACCACCATATACATCAGGAGATTGCTGATAGTTTTCCTTCGCATACAAATAGTAATTCGCAGCTTCTGCTTTTACCAGTTTGGTATAGTTGTATGGCCCCATTACCACCAGTTTCAGGTTACTCTTTGTGCTTTCAGTAGTATAGTAGCCGTTTTCTTTTGTAATATCGTTGAATGTCTGCAATACCAGCTGCTGCCCTGCTTTCAAAAAGCGTTCGTCTTTGGATAATTTCACATAGCGAAACACAAGGTGTTGTTGTCTGCCAGCGCCGCCCGTGATCATGATTGGCGCCTGTTTTCCTGCCGGGTCTACTTTCCAGATATCATAACGATCATAGATATACACGGCGGCATCCTTTTCCAGCCATGCAGCAATACCATAGTTACCCGGTGTTTCCGGCTGATCATCTTCTTCATCATATACCTGTACAGGAATATTGGCTGTGATATTCCGGGTAGTACCGGTGGCAGTTTCGTAAGTGAAATAATGCTTTTGATTCAGATCATACCAGATCACATATTTACCATCCGGAGAAATGTAGGAAGCACTGTCCAGGTCTTTTATAATCAGCTTACGCGAAGCATCTGTAATACGAAGCAGGTAAGACGTTTTCAACGTACCGCCTGTCCATTGTACCGCTATCCGCTGATCTTTGTCTGTATAAGCAATCGCATAGTCACTATTTCCCTCGTCCGCAACAGTCACATTATCCACATCTTTATCCGCGAGTTGCAATACTTTTTTATTGTTTGGAAAGTAAGCAGCGAGAAAATTCTTCTGCTGATCTTTTTCCAGGTTTTTCAGCTGCATTGGTTGCAGGTAATCATCGAGGTAATTCCAGATATCTACTTTCGCCACTTCAAAGTCTACGATGTTCGTATCCTTTGCTGCCGGAACAGGTGCAGAACCAAAGAATAATCTTTCCCCGTTTTTGCTGAACCATACTTTCCCATACTGGCTCACAGACCAACCTGCAGGAAATGCTTTGGTGTGCTTGTCTGCCACAATGCTGCCGGTATCCTGACCAGCAGGGTAGTAGTACAATTCATAGAACTGTTGCAGTGCTTTTGCACTATCCCGGGTAGTTACCCAGGCAGCCTGTTTACCTGCATCGTCAAAGGCGAGCTGTGTCCTGTTACCAAATCCTCTGCTCAGGGTATCTGCTTTTCTTGCAGCTACATCCCAGCGAAGTAAAGCATCGCGCGTAGTTGAATCTTTTTTATCAGCCACCAGTTCTACCAGCAGGTAGTTACCAGTTTTGCTGATCACATAGTCCTGTACGTTTTTGATGGTATCCTGTTGTTGTTTGTTGAGCGATACAATTACGAGGTTGCCACTGGTAGTATCTACCTGTGGTTTTTCCAGCAGGTAAGCGAGTACCCCGCTGCCTTTTTCAGGTGTTTTGAAACTGCGGATAGTACCTGTTTTGTATACAGTATCTGCACCGGGATATAAGATACCCAGCGAGTCTTTCGGCATTTCTGCCGGTTTTTTCTTTTTGATTTTCGCTTGTCTTACTGCAGCAAAAGTGGGTTTGATCGTGAAAACAACAAAACGGTTGTCTTCAGTGATCACCGGTGTGCTGCCGCGGGGCACCGAAATTTGCTGCTTTGATTTGGTATTATAAATCACCAGCGAAGCATCACCTTCCTGCGGTGTAATGGTATAAGCAACTAATTGCCCATTGTTGCTGATAACTTTTGTCCCAATGCTTTGCCAGCTGTCGTACACACTATGATCGAGTGGCTTTTTTGCCGGTTGTTGCGCATATGTGAGAAGAGAAAGGCCGGATAGAACGGCTGTAACCATCATTTTTTTCATAAGAATGGCAAATTACTATTTATCAGGGTTGTGGTTGGGATCAATTTGATGATCGGCTGTTAAGCAAAATAGTTTCTCCATCATTTTGCTAATATTATTTTCTCCTTATTGCTGCTTTATGCGTGAATCAACAAACATATTTGCATAAATGGCCTAAAAAATTGCGGGAATGTGCGGTTTTTTTATTTGTTTTATGTCCAGGGTAAGAGAACCCATTATGAAAGAATTTTTATCAACCAGCTTTAACTATTGAACTTTTTATTTTCATCTGAGCCGTAGTAATAGTCGATCGTAAACATAGCACTATGTAGCTACAGGATATTCATTTACTGAGGTAAACCATTTACCACTCAGTTTATACTGGTTTGTTAAAACTGCGCCTATTCGCGCAGCGGGGATGCTTTTGCCTATTTATTCATAAAATCAATGCTATGCGAAAATTTGCCGGAATGATGATAGTCCTGCTGCTATCCTCATTATTACAGTCATTTGGCCAGACGGCGCCGGTAACAGGTACCGTATTGGCAGAAGACGGGAAAACCCCATTGATTGGTGTAACCGTACTTAACGCAACAACCAAAAAAGGGACCCAAACCGATGCCAGCGGCCACTTTAGCATCGCCGCCGAAAAAGGACAACAACTCGTCTTTTCCTACATCGGTTATGGCATAATAAAAATCAATGCCAGCGATGCCTCCAAAGTCGTGATGAAACCCAGCAATGGCGAACTCGGCGAAGTAGTAGTCACCGCCATGGACATCAAAAGAAATGCCCGTGAACTAGGTTACTCCGTACAGCGCGTGAGTGGTGATGAAATCGCCGCCACCCAACGTGAGAACTTTGTCAATGCCCTCCAGGGTAGGGTAGCCGGTGTTACCATCACTCCTACCACCGGCCAGGCAGGCTCCGGTTCCTCTATCGTACTCAGAGGTTTCAACTCCCTCTCCCTGAGCAACCAGCCACTGTTTGTCGTAGATGGTATCATCGTAGACAACCAGACCCTGAACCAAACCTCCAACGGCGGTGCTGGTATCGGTCTTGTATCTGACATGGCAAACAAAAACAGTGATTACACCAACCGTGCTGCCGACATCAACCCTGCTGATATTGCGAGCATCACTGTGCTGAAAGGCCCTGAAGCCACTGCATTGTACGGTAGCCAGGCCAGCTCCGGCGCCATCGTGATCACTACCAAAAGAAGCAAAGGCAAAGGCGTTCATGTGAGCTATGACAACAGTTTTCGCACACAGAAAATTACCCGCTACAATAAGATCACCAATGCCTACAATACTGGTACCGACGGTGTTTACACTTCCATCTTCCAGTCAGGCAGCGGTACCTTCTTCGGTCCTAAATACAGTGATACGACCAAACTGTATGACAACGTGCACAACTTTTTCAGAACCGGTTTTGCACAAACCCACAACCTCGGTGTTGATTTCGGTGTAAAGAATTCCGGCTTCCGTTTCTCTGCATCTTACATTAACCAGGATGGTGTGATCCCTAACAATAATTACAAGAAACTCAACCTGCGCTTAAGCAATACGACCAAAATTGGTAAGTATGTAGAAATCACACCCAGCTTCTCTGTTATCAACAGTGTGAACAACAAACCGCTGAGAGGCGCTGGTGGTTACCTGCTGGACTTATACCTCTGGCCTACCGATCATGACATTCATAACTGGCAGGATTCTACCGGTGGCAAAGCCACACTCGTAGCCGGCAACTCTCCGAATGCTGAAGTAGACAACCCGGTATTCAGCGTACAGCGCAACCTGAGCCAGGATAAGAACAACCGTTACATCGCTACCCTGGGTATCAATATCAATCCATTCCCATGGTTGTCACTCGCAGGCCGCTTTGGTTACGATGCTTATCACACCGACGGCTATATGTTATACAATCCTGATTCTTACAATGTAACCGCCGCACAGAATGGTGCACTGGAAAACTACTACCTGAAATACTGGAGCTATAACCACACCATCACCGCTACCGCTTCCAAAACGTACAAAAAGTTCAATGGTCGCTTAATGATTGGTACTATGTGGCAGGATAATGAAACAGGTATGTATGCTGTAAGAGGTACCAACCTCACTGACCCTATGGGCACAGATAGTAGCAATACAGATCCAACCACCCGTACCCGCCTGCTCAGAAATGCAAAAGGCGAATACAACATGAGCATCAACAGGAATATTGCCTACTTTGGCGAAGCAGCCATCGGTTACAACGATCTCGCATTCGTAAGTTTCACACAGCGCTTCGAAACCACGAGTATCATGCCAGCTGCCTCCCGCAATTATAACTACCCCGGCATCAGCGCCAGCTTTATTCCCAGCGAAGTGATTCCCGGTATGAAAACCAGCAAGGTGCTCAGCTATTGGAAACTCCGCGCTTCTATGGCATCTACCGCACGTCTCTCTGATCCATATGCCAACCAGTCTGTATTTGTGAATAACCTGGCCAGTGGTGGTGGATATTCATATGGATACACAAATGCCAATCCTAACCTGAAACCTGAAAGACAAAAGACCTATGAAATAGGTACTGAGTTCAGGATGTTCGATGGCAGAATCAATGCAGAAGTATCTTACTACAATACCCTGGTGAAAGACCAGATTGCACAGGGTTTCCGTGCCAGCTATGGAACCGGCTTTATCCTGAATACCATGAATGCGGCATCTACCCGCAATAAAGGGATCGAAGCCATGATCTCTGCTTCACCTGTGCGTACTAAAGACTTTGGATGGGACCTGACCCTGAACTTTAATAAGATGTACAACAAGGTCCTCGCCATCCCAAGTACCCTCACCGAATATTACATTGCCGATACCTGGGTATATGCCAATGCCAGAGGCGGTCTGATGAGGGGCGGTTCTACTACCACCATCACCGGTTATCACTATTCACGTAATAACAAAGGAGATATCCTCATCAATCCTTTGACAGGTCTCCCGGTGATCGATGCCACCTTTGGCGTGATCGGCGATCGTAATCCTGACTTCACCCTGGGTATCAACAATACCCTGCGCTATAAGAAGTGGACACTGAGTTTCCTCTGGGACCTGAAAGTAGGCGGCGATGTATTTGATGCAACAGATATGTACCTGACAGTACAGGGCAAGGGCATCAAAACTGCCGACAGAGAAACGGCCCGTGTTATCAAAGGTGTGCTGAACGATGGCCTGCAGAATACCGACAAACCTACCGAAAACAATATCGTAGTACTCCCTTATCGCCAGCAGGCTTATTACACCAATATGCCTGAAGAAGAATTCCTGCAGAAAGATGTGAACTGGTTCCGCCTCAGGGACCTGACCATCAGCTACAACTTTGGTAAGTGGAAAAGTATCAGCAACATCGGTGCATTTGCCACCTTCAATGACCTGGTACTGATCACCAACTACAGGGGCGCAGATCCTGTGAGCAATGGTAACACATCTGCCAACAAAGGCGTAGGTGGTTTTGGATTCGACTATGGCAACCTGCCTGCCCCGGTGAGTGCCAACTTCGGTTTAAGGGTTTCATTTTAATTAAAAAACTACAGGTATGACTAAGAATAAATTGTTGAAATATGCCTGCTTCGGCGCTATCATAGGTATGCTGGGTACGGGGTGTAAGAAGCTGATTGATGATGCCTACACCAATCCAAATGCGGATGTGGAACAACCTATCGAAACATTATTGCCCAACCTGATCTCTAACCTGGTAAACAGTTATACTGCCAATGGTACGAACTATGGTACGGTAGTAGATAACTACTACATCGGGCGTTATATACAATATTGGTGTGCAAATGCCAATGGCAATCAATACGACAAAATGGGAGGGGCTACGGGTTCCAGCGATATCATGGGGAACCTGTGGGCTGCCCACTATTATGGCATGGGGCAAAACCTGAACAAGGTTATAGAGTGGGGCACAGAACAAAAGAAATGGGATTATGTAGGCGTGGCCTATGCACTGCGTGCCTGGGGATGGCTGAGCCTCACCGATCAATATGGTGAAGTAATTTTGAAAGAGGCATTCAACACCAGCCGGGATCAGTTTGACTACGACACACAGGCCGAGGTATACGATACCGCGCGTGCCGTTGCTTTTCGTGCACTCACTTACCTGAATATGACTGGCGATAATGTAAGCGCTACCAACCTTGCAAAAGGTGATGCTTACCTCTATAATGGGGATGTGAATAAGTGGAAGAAATTTGTATACGGCGTGCTTGCCCGTTCTTACAATCACCTCTCCAACAAGGCTACTTACCAGCCGGATTCTGTGATCAAGTATGCAGACCTGGCGATGAGTACCAACGAAGACAATGCTATCTACAGGGTAGAGAATGCATCGACCAGTGCTACCAAAAACTACTTTGGTCCCTTCCGTGCAAACATCGGTACCCTTGTACAGGGCGAGTATATCGCGAACCTCGAAAGTGGCAACAATACTGTCTTTCCTATAGCTGATCCCCGTGCTTACTACCTGCTCCGTGAAAACTTCAACGGTACTTTTAAAGGCATCAGGCCTAACTACGGTGCTACCGGCAGTACTGGCCTGGATACTGCCGACCTGCCACGCAATTATTGGGGTGGTCAGTACAGTTCTTCCAAGTCACTGAACCCACGTTATCTCTATGCAGATGATTCTCCATGGCCGGTGATGACAGCTACCGAAATGCAATTTATGAAAGCAGAAGCAGCTTATCGCAAAGGTGATAAAGCCACTGCCTTAACGGCTTATACAAACGCCATTTCTCTCAGCATGGATATGATGTACAATTATCCTACAAACATCCCTGCGGGCAAGGAAATGACGGCTACTGCCAAAGCTACTTACATGGCCAATGCCGCCGTAGTGCCTACGAATGCTGCAAACCTGACCCTTACCCAGATCATGCTGCAAAAGTACATTGCCCTGTATGGCTTTGGGGTGAATGAAGTATGGGTAGACATGCGTCGTTTTCACTACACTGACCTGGACCCTGTAACCGGTGCACAGGTATATGCAGGCTGGACACCGCTTAGCGCCGCCGATTTGTATATCAATAATAATCAGAAACTGGCTTACCGCTGTCGTCCAAGGTACAATTCAGAGTACCTGTACAATATTCCTGCACTGACAGCATTGGGTGCGTTGGAACTGGATTATCACACGAAGGAATGCTGGTTTTCACAACAATAAAAATATTCGATATGCGTAGATTCATATTAGCAGGTATGGCCTTAGTAATAGGGATGACGGCCTGCAAAAAAGAATTCACGATTCATGCTACTGAAGAAGGAATAAGCGGCAAGGCTTATCTGAAAGTAGTGCATGCGTCTACCAACCTGGATACATTCAATATCTATGTGGGCGGTACCAAAGTGAATGGTGCAGCCATCACTTACAATGGTATTTATCCCGTATCCGGTGTCAACTCTTATCTCACCATTGATCCCGGTACACAAACAGTTGAACTGTTTAAGCCGGGTACCTTAGTCGGTGATTCTATCTCTTTACAAAGCTTCAGTGACAACTTCGAAGCAGGTAAATACTATACTTTTATTCTCACCAGTGCAGGGCAGATTTTTACAGAAGATGCATTTCCAACACCTGATACCGGCAAGATCGATATCCGTTTTATCCACACCGTATTAAACGATACCACGGGTAAAACAGTGGATCTCTACTCTGCCAAACACGGCGTTGTAGCAGCAGGACTCAGCCCTGGCGAGTTGAGTGACTACATCCCCGTCGCTTACAGTGTAAACGTAAAGGATACACTCTACGTGACCCGTTCTGCTGCTTCAGATACACCTTTGTCAGGTCGTGCAGTATTTGCTACCATGGCATTGACAACAGGGAATATTGCGAACCTCACTGTACAACGTAGTTATACAGTGATCTTCAAGGGAAGTATGGCAGTGACGTCTGGCACAAAGGCCCGGGGCCTTATTGGGTATGTTCACTATTAAAATAAAAAGGGCGCTTCTCCTGAAGCGCCCTTTAAAAAATTATGCAGTTTTAGTAACTCTGCGCATCTGCAAAAACACCGAAAGAATAATACACCCCAGCCCCGCATAAAACGCCCAACTCAACTGCTTATTCTCCTGGAACAATACAAACGCTATTATAATACTATATACCGGTTCTAAATTAAAAGTCAGGTTAGTCGTAAAGGAGCTCACCTTCTTCAAGGCCGCCATCAGCAACATATACATACACACCGTACACGCCCAGCTCAGGATCAGCAAATAAACCAGGTCTGTCACCGAAGGCAGCAGGAAATGTTGGTTCACTACCCCCAGGTACATGGGCATAAATAGTGACAACACCACAAACCCTACCAGCAACTCATAAAAAGTTATAGTAGGTGAATCATATTGCGTCAACAATTGCTTATTTACGATCGTAAACAACGCCGCAAAAATAGAAGATACAATCCCCATTATAATCCCTGTATGATACTGTGAATCAAAATGGAAGATCATCACAATCCCCGCCAGCGTGATCCCACTCAGCAGCAACTCCCTTACATCAAACCGTCTGCGGCTGATAATCGGATCCAACACTGCCGTAAACAAACTCGTCAAAGAAAAACACACGACCCCGATACTTACATTCGAGTACTTAATACTCCCATAAAAGAACAGCCAGTGCATAGCAATCACTGCTCCATTCAACCCAATAGGAACTAATTGCCGCCACGACAGTCGCGACAACATCCCCTTCCAGCGAAATATAACAAACAGAGAAATGACGGTGAATAATAGTCGGTACCATACAAGCAATCCTTCATTCAGGGAAATCAGCTTCCCAAGGATGCCCGTAAAACCTGCCAGGAAGACTGACAGGTGTAATTGCAGCAAAGGTTTCTTCATTTTGTATCAGTCCGCTGCCAATAGGCTGAGGCAGCGATATCAGCATTCTCTAT
This sequence comes from Chitinophaga sp., assembly GCF_039596135.1. Lineage (GTDB taxonomy): Bacteria > Bacteroidota > Bacteroidia > Chitinophagales > Chitinophagaceae > Chitinophaga. The sequence continues at coordinate 12,173 of NZ_JBCNKH010000033.1, read as the reverse complement.
TGTTCCTGTTCCTGTAACTGTTCGTTCCGCACTCTTCTCTCATACTTCTTAAACAGGCTCTCCCATTGAATCTTAAGCACACCCAGGATACCTTCTTTGATAATCCCCTTGCTCATCTTGGAATATCCTTCTTTACGATCTTTAAAGGTAATAGGCACTTCCTTCACCTTAAAGCCCAGTTTCCAGGCAGTGAACTTCATTTCTATCTGGAATGCGTATCCAACGAACCGGATTGCATCCAGGTTGATGGATTCCAGCACCTGTCTTTTGTAACACACGAATCCGGCAGTGGCATCTTTTACAGGCATCCAGGTCACGCACCGTACATATACAGAGGCGCCGTAGGAGAGGACAGCCCTATCCCATGGCCAGTTTTCTGTTCTGCCACCTTTTACATAGCGGGAGCCTACGGCTACATCCCCACCTTCTCTTGCACAGGCATTATAAAGCCTTGGCAGGTCCGCCGGGTTATGCGAGAAATCCGCGTCCATCTCAAAGATGTACTGGTATCCCTTGGCCAGCGCCCACTTGAACCCATGAATATAGGCAGTACCCAGTCCCTGTTTGCCGCTTCTCTCCGAAAGGAAGAGCTCCCCCGGATACTGCTGCTGTATGGACTTTACTATATTCCCGGTTCCATCCGGCGACCCATCGTCAACGATCAGAATATGAAAGTCTGCCTGCAGTGAGAATACTGCGTCAATGATCTTCCTTATATTATCCTTCTCGTTGTAGGTCGGAATGATGACAAGCTTTTCCAATCAGCTAAGTGTTGTTTTAGGACTGCGAAATTATAATAATCGGGAAATATGTACCCTATTTTATAAATATTAAATCTTTTTTAACATCATACTATGGTAGATGTCTGTGAGTTTCTGCTTGGTATTCAATGGAAAATCGGCCTTCATCATCCAGTCATAATATTGAGGCTCAATCTTCAACACGTCTCTTACTGCCCTGCCTTTGTATTTTCCGAAGTTGAATACTTCTGTACCGTTCTGCATGATCATGCGGCGGGCAAAGTCAACATATTCTTCTTCTTTGGTAAATTCAGCCAGGTGTTCCACCTCTGCCTGCAACTGTTCGTAACGGCTAAGCTGGGCCTCCAGGATCTCGTAAGTAGCAAGCGCATCGGCTTCTGCGCTATGTGCATTCTCCAGGTTCTTATCGCAGTAGAATTTGTAAGCCGCGCTGAGGGTACGCTTTTCCATCAGGTGGAAGATCTTCTGTACATCGATGAATTTGCGTCCTTTCACGTCGAATTCCAGCCCCGTACGGAGGAATTCTTCTACCAGCAGCGGTATGTCAAAACGGTTTGAGTTATAGCCGGCTATATCGCAATTGTCCATGAACTGTCTCAGTTCATTCGCAGCTTGTTTAAAAGTAGGGCAATCCTTCACATCTTCGTCACTGATTCCATGAATGGCAGTGGTAGCTGGAGGGATCGGCATGCCTGGATTGATGCGTTTGGTTTTGTGCTGAATGCTCTTGTCGGGCATTACTTTTACAATCGCAATCTCGATAATACGGTCTGTGGCCACATTGGTACCGGTTGTCTCAAGGTCAATAACGGCCAGTGGCCTTTTAAGTTGCAGTGATGGCATGACTGATTTTTATAAATACTTTAAGAGCGAAGGTACGTTCATTCCTTCATAATCTCCTGAACTCATGAGCAGGAGGTTTGCATTCTGGTAGTTTTGTGCGTCCAGGAATGCCTGCAGATGCTCTCTATTATTGAATACCTGGAGATCGTTTCTGCCAAATCCCTGGGCGATGCCTTCCGGTAGCAGGTCTGGCATCCGCTTGATTTCCAGTGCGTGACGGCTATAAAATACGGCAGGAATGTCTGCCTTGTCCATAGCACCCTGGTACTGCACCATAAAGGCGGCATTCAGGCTGCTGTAAGTATGCAATTCCAGTACCGCGATGAGCGTGCGGGAGGGATATTGTTCCTTTAGCGCTTCGATAGTTGCCTTTACTTTGGACGGTGCGTGGGCAAAGTCGCGGTAAATGGCGCAATGGTCATTTTTGCCTACCAGCTCCAGTCGCTTCGCAGCTCCCTTAAAGGTCGCGATGGCGGATAGAAACGTGGTATCATCCACCCCCAGTTCGTTGCAAACCAGCCTGGCAGCGTGCATATTCAGCAGGTTATGGTCGCCGAATACTTCCAGTGCCTTCGTTTCACCGCCAAAGGTGACGCTGGTAACACCATTATTGATCTGGTGCGGGGGAATGCCATAGGGAACCAGTTTCAGGTGACCGCCTTCGGCCTTCACGAGTTTTACCAGTTCAGGATCAGTATCATTATAGATCAGGGTCGCACCCTTTTCCATGGTTTTGATGAAAATGGAGAATTGTTCCAGGTAGATCTCATATGTAGGGAACACGTTGATGTGGTCCCAGGCAATGCCAGTCAGCACAGCGATCTGTGGGTGGAGGAAATGGAACTTCGGGCGCTTTTCGATCACAGAGGCCGGGTATTCATCCGCTTCCATGACGATGGTGGGTGCACTGGTGATGTTTACAGATTGTGCAAAACCGGCCAGGCGGGCCCCTACCAGGTAGTCGAACTCCTTGCCTGCCTGTTGTAACACATGCATAATCATAGCAGTAGTGGTCGTTTTACCATGACTGCCACCTACTGCCACGCGTTTCTTTTGCAGGCTTTCCTGGTAAATATACTCGGGGAATGAGTAGATTTTGAGCTGCAGTTCTTTTGCTTTCAGGAGCTCAGGGTTGTCAGCACGGGCGTGCATACCAAGAATGACAGCATCCAGGTCGGGGGTAATGCGGGAATCATCCCACCCCATGGTAGCAGGCAGAATACCTGCTTGGCGCAGGTTGCTGAGCGCCGGCTCGAATATCTCGTCGTCGCTCCCGGTCACCTGGTAACCCTTTATCTTCAGTGCTATCGCCAGCTGGTGCATTACGCTACCACCTATAGCAATAAAATGTACTTTTGTCATATGCAATAAAACAGTTGCCGGTATTTTGCGTTATATTTATATGAAACGGGAAAAAGGACTGATATTATCAATAAAATTTTTAATATAAATTTTATATTTGCAAAGTAACGTCAAAAAATGGCGATTAAAAAAGTGATATCACCTTTCCCTATGAAATTTCATTTACCACTTAAACATCCCTTTATGCAAGTATCATTCAAAGTTTTGGGCGGCGCAGCGCTTATTTGTATCTTTGCAACTTTATTTACTTCGTGTGCGTCTCAAAACAAATTAGGCTGTCCGATGAAGATAGGCAAGGTGAGCCATGCGGCAAACAGCAAGGATTGTTAATGAACTGGATACCTTTAACTACTGACGATCAGTTAGAAACCATCAAGGAAGCATCTGAAACGGGAACAGTCGTTATTTTTAAGCACAGCACCCGCTGTTCCATCAGTGCGGTAGCAAAATCAAGGCTCGACAGAGCTGAAGCGCCTGAGAATATGACCTTCTATTATCTGGACCTTATCAAATACCGGAATCTATCAGATGAAATTGCAGCAACTTATGGCGTAGAGCATGAGTCTCCCCAGGTGTTGCTGATAAAGAATGGGAAATGTGTGTATGATGAGAGCCATAGTGCCATTATAATGGATGAGCTGGTATCACATGCAAATTAAGAGTTATTAGCTTGCAGCTATTTATCCAAAGAATTTAGTACCGGCCTGAGGGCCGGTATTTTTTTTACCAGTTGGTGGAGGTGCATCCGCAGGGAAGTGACGCTCTTTTTTACCTAGCTTTGTAATTATGAAACACCGTATAGTTGTAGCAGTTACCGGGGCCAGTGGGTCCATTTATGCGCGCCAGCTGTTGCAGAAGCTTGAAAAAGCGGCTGCGCAAACAGAGGCAGTCGCCATTGTGATGACGGAGAATGCCAAAACTGTGTGGGAAACAGAGCTGGGTACAGACGATTACAAGGCATTGCCGTTTAAAACCTATACCCAGCAGGATTTTATGGCACCGTTTGCCAGTGGCTCCGGTAGGTATGATACCATGATCATTTGCCCCTGTTCCATGGGAACCCTGGGGCGGATAGCAGGAGGGATGAGTAATGATCTGATTACCCGCGCGGCTGATGTGGTTTTAAAGGAACGGCGTAAACTGATTTGTGTGGTAAGGGAGACCCCTTATAATGTGATCCACATTAAAAACATGCTCGCGGTGACAGAGGCAGGAGGGATTATCTGCCCGGCTACACCGTCTTTTTATAGTGTGCCTGCTACTTTGGAAGAAGTTGCGGCTACTGTAGTAGACAGGGTGATTGACCTGGTTGGCATCCAGCAGGATACTTATAGATGGGGACAGGAATAATTAGTAATTTGTACCAATGAAAATAGCAATCATTAACGGCCCTAACCTAAATTTATTGGGTAAAAGGGAGCCGGGGATCTACGGCAATGAATCTTTTGAGGATTATTTTGAAAAACTGAAGCAGTTGTTTGCAGATGTAGAGCTGGTGTATTTTCAGAATAATTCGGAGGGAAAGATAATCGACTTTTTACACGAGATAGGGTTTACCTATGATGGGATCCTGTTGAATGCAGGGGGGTATACCCATTATTCAATAGCTATCAGGGATGCGATTGCCGCCATCAAGGCGCCGGTGTTGGAAATTCACATCAGTAATATACATGCAAGAGAAGAGTTCAGGCATAAGTCTGTCATTGCTCCTGTGTGCAAAGGCACGATTGCTGGGTTGGGAATGAAAGGGTATGCGCTTGGGATAAATTACTTTTTATAATTGCGCGAGCGAAGCCCGCCGCAGGCGCCTGCACACAAAAAAAACGCTTTTACCGAAGGTAAAAGCGTTTTTTTTGAACTAAAATATAGCAGCTTGAATTTCTTCTCCCTTAAACGCCTCTCTCGGCTTCAACCCCAACAACTCAAACATCATATGATCCTCTTCAAATGAAGGATTCGCCGTCGTCAGCAACTTCTCTCCCGTAAAAATCGAATTCGCCCCCGCCATAAAACACAACGCCTGCTCAGACATACTCATCTCCGCACGCCCCGCACTCAACCGTACCATCGCCTTAGGCATCAATATCCGCGTAGTCGCAATCATCCTCACCATATCCCAAAACTGTACCTTCGGCATATGCTCCAGCGGCGTACCCTTTACCCGTGTCAATGCATTAATAGGCACTGAATCCGGATGCACAGGCAAATTGCTCAGCGTATGGATCATACCAATCCGGTCCTCATGGCTCTCACCCAGACCAATAATACCACCACAGCAAACACTCACCCCTGCTTTACGTACATTATCCAATGTCTTCAAACGATCATCATAAGTCCTGGTCGTAATAATCTGCTCATAATACTCACCAGAAGTATCCAGGTTGTGGTTGTAGGCATATAAACCTGCATCCGCCAGCTTCTTCGCCTGTTCTTCCGTAAGCATACCGAGCGTACAGCATACTTCCATCCCCATTTCATTTACACCTTTCACCATTTCAAGTACGCGGTCAAAGTCGCGGTTGTCACGCACTTCTCTCCATGCAGCTCCCATACAGAAACGGGTAGAACCAGCTTCGCGTGCTTTCGCCGCATATGCCAGCACCGCATCTTTCTGCATCAGGCCATGTACTTTAATGTCGGTATTATAGCGCGCTGCCTGTGGGCAGTAAGCACAGTCTTCGGTACAACCACCAGTTTTGATAGAGAGCAAAGTACATACCTGTACTTCTGCCGTATCCTGCGTCTGCCTGTGAACAGATGCCGCGCGGAAAACCAGCTCCAGTAAGGGCGTATTGTAGATCTCCTTTATTTCTTCAATAGACCAGTCGTGACGGATCTGCACATCTTGCATAATTATGTAATTTGAGTAGCAAATCTATACATTTAATCCATACTGCCAAACTACCGGAGTATGAACGGATTAAGTGTCTAAACACCTAATTACAGGTATAGGAAGTTTGTTTTTGGTGTAATGTTCAGTAATGTGTTGTAAATCAATAAGATGGTGTTCTCAATGTCGTCTTTCTTCACCATTTCTACCGTAGTATGCATATAGCGCAGCGGTAAGCTGATCAGGGCAGAAGGAGTACCATCATTCGCATAGGCAAATGCATCAGTATCTGTACCAGTACTGCGGCTTACTGCATGCAACTGGTGCGGGATGTCATTCTTCTTCGCTGTCTTAATGATCAGGTCACGCAGAATGTTGTGCACCGCAGGTCCATAAGTAATGCTTGGACCGGCACCACACTTAATTTCGCCTTCAATATTTTTATTGATCATAGGCGTAGTAGTATCGTGTGTTACATCTGTGATGATAGCTACATTTGGCTTGATGCGTTTTGCAATCATCTCCGCACCACGCAACCCTACTTCTTCCTGTACCGCATTCACGATGTACAGGCCGAAAGGCAGCTCCTGCTTCTTTTCTTTCAGCATCCGTGCTACTTCTGCAATCATGAAACCACCAATGCGGTTGTCGATCGCACGGCATACATAGTAGTCATTTGACAGCTCTTCGAAACCATCTTCGAAAGTCACCACACAACCTACATGAATACCCAGTTCTTCCACTTCCTTACGGCTGCGTGCACCGCAATCCAGGAAGATGTTCTCCACCTTCGGTTGCGGATCTTTACCTTCCGTACTACGCATACGCGTATGGATAGCCGGCCATCCGAACACGGCCTTTACAGGACCATTTTCAGTATGAATATTCACTCTCTTGGATGGCGCGATCTGCTGATCAGAACCACCATTACGGATCACATAGATCAATCCTTCAGGAGAGATATAATTTACAAACCAGGAAATTTCGTCGGCATGTGCTTCTATCACCACTTTGAACGGCGCTTTGGGATTGATGACTCCCACCGCAGAACCATATGCATCTACAAAGTGCTCATCTATGTAAGGCTTCAGGTATTCCAGCCACAGTTTCTGTCCTTCCTTCTCAAAACCAGTAGGGGAGGGATTATTCAGGTAATTCCGCAGGAACGTAAGCGCGTCCTTGCTTAGTACGGACTTTTGCTTTTTTGACATGCTGTTAATGTAATTTATGGAACAAAAGTAAGGAAAAGCTATTACGTGTATGGACCTTAATTATCAGGCAACCACGGCTATATAATGTAAGATGGCCGATAACATCACCAATCCATCCAATACAAAGTAATAGTAATAATCCGACTTTGTGTTGAGTGTATATTTAGTAAGTAAAGCAGTAATGACAATCGGTATGAGCAGGTAAACAGTAATGATATCCCTGCATACCAGCAATGCAAAGCCAGCCGATAGCAGCAATGAAAAGAAGTACAATCTCATTAACCCCGGTTTACTCAGCCAGGTAATCAAAGAGCGGATCCCTTCTTTCTTATCTGACTCTATATCGCGGTGGTCAAAGAGTATACACAATGCATAGATGATAAAGAACCGGTGCACGATATAAAACACTGCCTGTGTGGTAAAATGCGCTCCTGACAACAAGATGGGCAGTACGTTCGTCACATATACCCATACAGCAGTAAGGAAGATGGTTTTACCAATCGCAATTTTGCGCAGCCAGGTAAATGGAGGAACAGGAATCTTGGGGGCTGAATACAGGAAGGTCAGAAAGGCGGCACCACTGAGTTCCAGCCAGTATGCCTTCAGGTCCCAGAAGTAAATGGCGGCGCCAATGCCGCCGATAATGGTGAAGACGAGCTGCAGGTTTTTATGCCGCACTCCCCACTGCAATCGTGGTGAAGATGAGTAGGCAGCAGGTGTAAGGTACCAGTGAAAATTGTAACTGCAGATCGTCGAGAAAAATGCGAATTTATAATAGTCGAAGTTGACAGTACCTAAATTCAATAAGGTGTTCGTTTGCCATATAAGTAATATGGCACAGAGCGAGACGTAAACCGACGAGAACAATAAAAAATTAGTGAATGCCCTGAACATAGTGGGATGCAATTTACGGCAATAGTTTGCATTCGCCTACGGCAAATGTAAACTATTGCGGGCCGGGGCCTGCAGCTGGCTTGTTATAATCATAACGGGATATTGCCGTGTTTCTTTTTGGGCAATGTGACCACTTTATTTTCCAGCATTCCGTATCCTTTGATCAGCTTGATCCTTGTCTGGTCCGGCACAATCACCTCGTCTATATATCCCTTTTCTGCCGCTAAATATGGGTTGGCAAACCGTTCTGTATACTCAGCCACCAGTTCGTTCATCCTTGCTTCCGGATCTGGTGCCATATCTATTTCCTTTTTATAAATAATCTCTACTGCCCCCTTTGGTCCCATCACCGCAATCTCTGCCTGTGGAAAAGCAAAGTTGAGATCGGCCCCGATATGCTTTGAGTTCATCACACAATAGGCTCCGCCATACGCTTTGCGGGTAGTCACCGTAATTTTGGGCACCGTAGCTTCGCTGAGTGCAAAGAGCAGTTTCGCACCATTGGTAATGATCCCGTTCCACTCCTGGTCTGTTCCAGGCAAAAATCCGGGTACGTCTACCAGCACCAGCAGCGGAATATTAAACGCATCACAAAAACGGGTAAAGCGGGCTCCCTTTACAGACGCTTTAATATCAAGTACCCCTGCCAGGTGTGCCGGCTGATTGGCCACTATACCAATACTCCGGCCTGCAATACGGGCAAAGCCTACAATAATATTCTCTGCATAATTTGCATGTACTTCCATGAAACTATCTGCATCCGTTACTTCAGCGATTACGTCTTTCATATCGTAAGGCTGATTGCTGTTCGGGGGAATGAGCGTATTCAGGCCCACTCTTTTTTCATCCGCGGGTGTATAAGGATACTTCGGTGCATCTTCTTCACAGTTCTGTGGCACATAAGTGAGCAACTGCCGGATGTTTTGAATGCATTCTACTTCATTGGCACAGCTAAAGTGTGTTACACCGCTTTTCGAGGCATGGGTATGTGCGCCCCCCAGTTCTTCGGAAGTCACTTCCTCATGTGTGACGGTCTTTACCACGTTTGGTCCTGTTACGAACATATAGGAAGTCTGCTCTACCATCAGGATAAAATCGGTAATAGCAGGGGAGTAAACGGCGCCACCGGCACAGGGCCCCATGATGGCCGATATCTGTGGAATTACCCCCGAAGCCCGGGTATTGCGATAAAAAATATCTGCATAGCCGCCCAGGCTCACGACGCCTTCCTGTATGCGTGCACCGCCGCTATCATTCAAACCTATTACAGGTGCGCCATTCTGCATAGCCAGGTCCATGATCTTACAAATCTTGCGGGCATGGGGTTCAGAAAGGCTGCCACCATATACGGTAAAGTCCTGCGAAAAAACATAGACAAGACGGCCATTGATAGTACCAAAACCGGTCACTACGCCATCGCCGGGAAATTGTTCCTGCTCGGTGGTCATACCACGGTTACTATTATGTACGAACATATCCAGTTCTTCAAAAGAACCTTCATCCATGAGTAATTGTAGTCTTTCACGGGCTGTCAGTTTTCCTTTTTTGTGCTGCGAGGCAATCCGGGCTTCGCCTCCACCGAGCATAGCTTCGGCCATTCTGTTTTGGAGTTCCGTGGTTTTGTCCATTGTATCAAGGTGTTAAATAACGCGCGAACACTAAATATCGGGGAAAATAACATAAAAAAACGCTTTTGCCACCGGCAAAAGCGTTTTTTTAAAAAGGTATATAAAAGGTAATGAACTATTCCTCGTAGATTACCTGCAATTTAGGTGTAACGATGGTATCGCTGTAGTTACCGGCATTATCCTGGATAAATACCAGGTAATGTACGCTATCCTTTGCAATCGGGTTCGCGCCTATCTGCGGGAAGTCTGTACCGGTGAGGTGAAGTACTACTTCCGCAGTCAGTTTGGTACCGTTGTGCCCTTCCAGGTCTGGCATCGGGCGGCCTTCAAAGGCGGTATCATCAGGTGCAGTATCGTATATAGCGGCAAAATTGAAGGTATTTTCAATGTCTCCGTCTCCATCTGAAACGTCGAAAGTCACATCCATACCGGTAGACGCGGATACGGGGGAAGAAGAATAAGATTTGAATGTAATCACCGGTTTTGTACCCAGCGAATCCTTCTTACAGGCGTTGATGGCCAGTAAAGAGAAGAGGGATAAAAAAGCTATTTTCTTCATATAACAAACCTACGTTATTTTTTTAACTCTTTCTAATATACGAATCACCTGCCGGGTCGGCCAAAGTGATGCCCGAATACTAATAACGTCCAATGTTCATTTTTTGTTACGTCTTTCCCCCTAACTTTGTACGGTTTTACTAATCAGTGTTTATGAGCGGCATTTCTACAGCAGCAATATTTTCTTCAGATGGGTCAGATCTGGAAGCATTGTCCCTTGAGACCTTTCGTTTTCAGTATCGTGAAAATGCATTATATCGTGCTTATACAGATGCCCTGCGCATTCAGCCGGACAAGGTTCGCTCCCTGGCGCAAATCCCTTTCCTCCCTATCCAGTTTTTCAAAACCCACCAGGTTACCTGTGGCACTTTTGAGCCCCAGCTGATCTTCGAGAGCAGTGGCACCACCCAAACGATCAACAGTCGCCACCTGGTGAAAGAAGCTGCTATCTATGAACAGAGCTTTCTCACCGCTTTCGAGCGCTTCTACGGTCCGGTTACGGACTTCGTAGTAGTCGGCCTGCTGCCTTCCTACCTGGAAAGACAACATTCCTCCCTCGTTTACATGGTGCGGGACATGGTAGAGCGCAGCGGCCACCCTGCCAGCGGTTTTTACCTGTACGAGCACGACAAACTCTACCACCAGCTCCTGGAACTGGAAGCCCGTGGTCAGAAAACCCTCCTGATCGGTGTGACCTTTGGTCTCCTGGACTTTGCAGAGCAATATGCCCTGCAACTGAAAAATACCATCGTTATGGAAACAGGTGGTATGAAAGGCAGGCGGGAAGAATGGACCCGCGACCAGGTACATGCCTTCCTGAAGGAACGGCTGGGTTGCAGCCAGATCCATGCAGAATACGGCATGACTGAGTTACTCTCACAGGCATACAGCTATGGACAGGGTTTATTCAACACCCCGCCATGGATGAAAGTACTCGTCAGGGATGAAAATGACCCCTTCCAGCTCTATACTGAAAAAGCTGCCGGTGTGATCAATGTAGTCGACCTTGCCAATATTTATTCCTGTTCTTTCATTGCAACAGAAGATATAGGCCGCTTACATGAGCATGGCACTTTCGAAGTATTAGGGAGACTGGATAATTCGGCTTTAAGGGGGTGTAGCCTGATGGTAAGTTAAGCAGTGATTAGTTGTACCCTTTTCAATAATGTTGCTGTTCCTGTTCCTACTGTTCGGAGTTCCTGCATGTATGGGAAACTCTCGTGATTCATTCCGAATTTTTTCATGAGGTACCGGTCTAGTAAAGTTATTGAGGGAGGATGTTGCGAATACTTCGATAAAAACTCCTTAAAATCATCCAGTTCATGATCTGGCAATAATGTTAAGGCTACCTTCTGCTGAGTAGGCGAAGCGCCCGTGTATTGCAGAATTTCCAAAACCCGCCTGCACATATGGGGCGAGAATACATCGTCATTGGCCCGGAGAAAATCCAGGCAAAAGTACTCCACTGCGAAGTCGTCAAAGATGCCTGCACTCAGGTCATCTTCACCGATGGTGGTCCAGGTGGCCCATTCAAATAATTCCTCCAGTGTAATTTCTTCCCTTAGCAGCGCGCTGAGATGGTGTATCAGGCCCGCGCGGGTAGGCACCGTATCTGCATCATAATTGATGTGGGTTACGATATCGGTGTAAAAATCTTCATTCATTTCCCTGGCAGTGCTAATAAGCTGATAAGTAACGTCGGTCGATGCGATGTTACTTAAATGCAAAACGTCTGCAGTCTCGGAGATGATTTCAGGTCGTGTCTTGGTGCCCTGTAACCATGATTTGATCAGGGAGATAAAGTAAGTGCTCGTTATGAACTGCGTCTGTTTCTTCATACTTACTTAAAGGCATGGCATAGGTGCCTCTGCGTGCAATATATCAAAAATACAGGTAAGCAAAAAGTTAAAGAATAGACATTTCATTTATTCCATATTTATCAATGGAAAAGGCCGTTCCTTGTGCATTCCTTGTCGCGTCCTGAAAAAGGTTTACACTATCCAAAGTGTCAAACATGCAAAAAACAAACAATTCAGGTCGTAAAGGGATTAAAGGCCGTCAATTCCAGTATGAGCCTGCTTTTATG
>NZ_JBCNKH010000032.1:0-77240 GCF_039596135.1 Chitinophaga sp. | reverse complement strand
TTAAGACTCTGGTCACCATTTTCATAGGCCAGCGCTACCATACGCATAAAAGCAGGCTCATACTGGAATTGACGGCCTTTAATCCCTTTACGACCTGAATTGTTTGTTTTTTGCATGTTTGACACTTTGGATAGTGTAAACCTTTTTCAGGACGCGACACTTTAACTAACTTGCGGATATGAATCAACAAACTGAGCTTAGAACCGTTAGCGTAACAAGATATGTGACGCCGCTTCGGGAAGGCGGCTCCCTACCCGCCATCGCTGATGCCGATGACGGTTTTCTGTATGTACTTAAATTCCGGGGGGCAGGCCAGGGTATCAAAGCCCTGATAGCTGAACTGATAGGAGGAGAAATAGCCCGTGCATTAGGGTTTAAAATGCCGGAAATCGTGTTTGCCAACCTGGATAGTGCCTTTGGCCGGACGGAACCGGACGAGGAAATACAAGACCTCCTGAAGGCCAGCGTTGGCCTGAACCTGGGTGTCCATTACCTGTCGGGATCTGTAACCTACGATCCGGTAGTCACCAAAATAGAAGCGGAACTGGCTTCCCGTATTGTATGGATGGACTGCCTGCTCACCAATGTAGACCGTACCCCCCGCAATACCAATATGCTCATGTGGCACCGGGAACTTTGGCTCATCGACCATGGCGCCTCCCTGTACTTCCACCACTCCTGGAATAACTGGGAAGAATCGGCTAAAAAACCGTTTGTACAGGTCAAAGACCATGTGCTGCTGCCACAGGCCAGTATGATCGGGGAGGCAGATACGCAACTGAAAGCCATACTGACACCTGAAAGGATCAGGGGAATCGTAGACCTGATTCCCGACGTATGGTTACAGGAATGGCCCACCGGCGAATTGCCGGCAGCAATAAGACAGGTATATTATCAATTCTTAACCACGCGCCTCGCTGCGTCTGAAATATTTGTAAAAGAAGCACAACATGCAAGAGAAGCACTTATATGAGTATGCTGTTATTCGCGTAGTTCCCGATGTGGTACGCGAAGAGTTTCTCAATATAGGTGTGATCCTGTATTGTAAACAGCAACGGTACCTGCAAACCATCTATACCCTGAATGAGGATAAGATCAGGAGCCTGGCACCGGATATTGATATGGAAGAACTGAAGGCGTACCTGGTAGCCTTTGAACAGATTGCCGCGGGCCATCGTGACGGCGGGCCCATTGCCAGACTGGACCTACCCTCCCGTTTTCGCTGGCTGACTGCAACAAGAAGTACTATTATTCAATCATCTAAAGTACATCCCGGACTCTGTGGGGACCTGCCCGGAACATTGCACCGCCTGCATGCACAATTAGTTTTATAATAAAATATTTTTTATTGCGTTATGTAGTAGCCGTATTCCATATCTTTTATTGCCATAAAACCTATCCATGAAATATTACTTATTGTGCTGCATACTGTTGCTGATGGCTATCCTGTCTGTACACGCACAGGATACCATTCCCCCTGCACCTGTGGGCAGCACTATTTACCTGCTAAATGATGTATGGCTGATGTCTGCCGCTGACAGGTACGGACCTATGAAATGCGATCATACTACCATCAGCGCCTCCGAACAATTTGTAATCGTCGATGCCGGCGACAGCACTATTGCCCTGCAGGGCAGTAATGGCCGCTATGTTACGTCCACCAGTCCAATGCGCTGTACCAGCACACTGATTGACCACAACTCCCGTTTCAAATGGGTGGGTCTAGGTACCAATACTGTTGCTTTACAAAACTTAAAAGGGGAATTTGTATTTATGGAGAGTAACCTGCTGAGCCTGAATTGCAACGCTAAAGAGATCAGCACCGGCACTACCTTTACCTGGAGCGCCGTGTCCGTCTCCCCGCAGGATGAGAAATCAGCCTCCGCCGATCTCACCGTCTTTCCCAATCCTGCATCCGGCAATGTCAATATCAGGTACGAATTGCCTGCCGCTGCCGAAGTATTGATTGAATTTTACAACAGCAGGGGTACATTGGTGAAATCTTTCCTGGGTGGATTGCAGGAAGGTACCACCCGCCTGAATATAGGTATCAGTGACCTGGAAGCAGGAATGTACCTCGTGCGACTCACGTCAAAAGGTATCAGAGAAACAAAGAAATTAATCGTTCAGTGACGACTCGTACATCACACTTACCCGCAATGCCTTGAGGCCGCTCAGCCCCTGCAGGTCTTCGAGCAACAGGTATTCCAGGTCATGGCAAAGGGTTTGCTTTTCCTGTAGGTATTCTATGAAGGGCAGGTAGTCTTCCACATCCTTTTCGTCGAAATAGATCAACACAATCTTATCCGGTTGGGTCAGGCGCTCTTCTGTATCCTTAATGCGTACCTTATCTATGCGCTTCTTGATCATCTGGTAACGGATGTTGTAAGCGCCTTCCACATCAAAGCGTCTTTCGTCTGCCCGGAAACTGATATCAATGGTATGATTGTGTACAAAAATGAGCTGGGTGGTTCGCAGTACTTTTGGCATATTGGGCAACAAGGCACGTGTAATGCGGGCTATAGCTGCCATACTTGACAATTGCCAGAGGCGCAGGTTCTTGAGATGAAAATGATTGAAAGTCTGCTTTGGTGCAATGGACTGCCCGATATACGCATCGTACTCTACACCATCCGTTCTGAACTTTTCGAAATAACACGGGTACAGGCTTTGCAGCTGGTTCTTCTCGTGTTCGAAATATTCATTCACTGCTTCATTGATCAGCTGCATAGATACCTCCAGTGAATATTTTTCGCCAGTGGTACTGTTGTTGAAGGCTTCCAGCACTTTCAGGTATTCATCTATCAATGGTTTACTTTCCGGATGCTGCATGGCGAGATGTGTGAGGTAAGGCGTCGTTTCTTTCCGGAGAAAATTATTCAGCTTATCCTCATCATTAGCGTACAACTGATCTGACGAAAGTATTTCCTGCCATTTGCTGCTCTTGTAAATCATCTCTTCCAGCAGCGAAGATGGATAGCGTTCCTGTAAGGTAGTTAAGGTACCTTCCAGTAATGACAGGTGCGCATCCAGGTCGGCTACAATGGCCTTGTTCCGCTCTATGGTAGAGTTGCGGATGTCTACCGCACCATACAATGGATAGACATTGTCGAAGTGTATATTGAATTCCTTTTCGGGTAAATGCCGTTTCCGGTCATGCAGGTATTGCCAGGCTACTTCGTTGAACTTCCATTGCACAGAAGGCTGGATAGAAGTAAATTTCTCCTTGATGATGCTTTCTATTTCGTAGTTAAACTCATCTATATAGATCTGTAGCAAACGGCCAATAGCTGCCATGGCAGGCTGTAACAATACTATAATCTTTTCATCAAAAGAGGCGTCTTCCCAGGTATGAATCGCCACCACACCTACCGGCATATGGTTGTGAAATACCGGCACCAGCGCCAGTGAGCGCACACCCATATTGCGGAAGTAATCCAGGTAATCCTGCCGCTGTTGTTTTTCTGAAAAGATATCGGGCGAGAAAAAGAAGGATGGGTTGGAGAAATAACCTTTGGCCTGCCGGCGGAATACTTCAGGAGTCAAACGGGCTTCTCCCCATACTTCGTAGAGAATGCCGGTACCCCCTTTTACATAGCCGTATACAGGTTCATTGTTCACCCTGACAAACGGGAAGAGGTCAAATTCGACCTGGTTATTTCTCACCAGCGTTTTCAGTGATTTGATTACATTTTTGTAGTTCTCATCATCGTTGTCAGGTGTACGGTTCAGTCTTACCCCTTCTATATTTTCTATTGCCTTTTCAGCAGTAATGTCTGTAAGGGTCAGGATGCAGATGCCCCTTACTTTGAAGAGAGACAAGGGCAACACTTCCATCAGGATATCGTAGCCCTCCGCTTCGCTCATGCGCATGTAGAGTTCATTGAAATCCAGCTCCGGCAATGGACCTTTGGCGGTCACCTCCAGGTAATCCATATTGACCCGCATGGCATAGTACTGCAACAGACCGGTGGATAAGTTGATCCCTGCATGTACTTCAGGCAGTTGCGTAGGCGCCTGGAAGTTATACAGCTCCTGCAATACAAATGAATATAATAACTTGAGACGATCCCGGTCATAGTCCTCAGGATTTTTCGTAACCACATAAATATCGTGGTCATCCCGCCGGTTACGCATCAGTTCATAGAACATAGTGGTACCGTAAAAAATAACCGGCTGAAAAGGTACGTTCATGGCCCATGCCAGTTCCTTCTCATCCGTCATGGCCGGAGAAAGACAGGCATACATCTGGTCCAGCAGGGGTTCGTACCTGTCCATTTCCGCCAATGGAATTTCCTCCTGCGACAGGTGATATTGTTCATAAGTGGCCAGTACCTGCTCATACAAAGCTTTCTTAGCCGTCTGCTCGTTCCTGATCCTGTCACGGAGACGATTTATAAACGGTTGGAATGATATAGCGGTATCCAGGTCCATATTGGCTACCTCTATCCTTGAAACGTCCAGTGTTAACTTTTCCATTGCCCTTTGAAGATAGCAAAAACCTGTATACGAACAGCAAATTTGGCACCATACCTTCAATTCTTCTTATCTTGCAAATATGAAATCACCTATCCTTCTTTTCCTGCTCGTCAGCATTTCGTGGCACAGCATTGCCCAATCCAGGCAGGGGTATTTTCCACCCAGGGGCGAATGGCAACAAAAGGCACCCAAAACCATTGGCCTTGATCCCATCAAACTCGATTCTGCCATTGCCTTTGCCATACAGAACGAAACCAAAGCCCCCCGGGATATGGAGCTGGCACAGGCTATTTCCTTTGGCAAAGAACCGTTTAGTGCGGGCATAGGCCCTTTTTCGGAGCGGGGTGCACCTACCGGCATCATCGTGTACAAGGGATATATTGTAAAGACCTGGGGCGAGCCTGACAGGGTGGATATGACGCATAGTGTGACCAAGAGTTTCCTGAATGCGGTGATCGGTGTAGCCGTAGACAAAGGGCTCATCCATAGTGTGAATGATACTGTGGCCAGATACGTACCGCCTATAGAAGTTTACGGGCAGGGAGACCTGATCTACCCTTTTGCTACAGCACATAACCGCTCCCTTACCTGGGATGTGATGCTGCGGCAAACGAGTGACTGGGAAGGCTCGCTCTGGGGAAAACCAGATTGGGCAGACAGACCTGAAGGGAACTATAGCGAATGGCAGAAAAGACCCCGGCATGCACCGGGTAGTGTGTGGAAATACAATGACGTACGGGTGAATGCACTGGCACTGGCAGCTACCTGTGTATGGCGGCAACCATTGCCACAGGTGCTGAAAGCGCAGATCATGGATCCTATTGGTGCTTCCAATACATGGCGGTGGTATGGATACCGTAACTCCTGGATTGTGCTGGACGGCGCCCCTGTTCAGGCTGTAAGTGGCGGAGGGCACTGGGGTGGCGGCATATTTATCAATGCATACGACATGGCGCGGTTTGGGTTATTGACTTTGCACAGGGGTAACTGGAACGGGCAACAGTTATTGTCAGAGCAGTGGGTAAAGCAGGCATTGACACCTACCCCTGCGAATACAGGGTATGGGTATATGAACTGGTTCTTGAATACAGACAGGAAGATGCTACCCAGTGCGCCGGCAAGTGCTTTTGTACATGTGGGCAATGGCAGCAACCTGATATATGTGGATCCGGAGCATGACCTTGTCGTAGTCATGAGATGGATAGAGTACAAAGCAATGGATGAAATGGTAAAAAGAGTTTTATCTGCCTTTTAATACAGGTTGCAATACTTCAGGCCGGCCATCTACCGGTTCTGTGATCTTCAATCCTAATATTTCGGCTACCAGCGGATACACGTGTATGTTGGCAAATGTACCAATCCGCTGGTGTTCTTTAAATGCAGGTCCCCAGGCCATAAATACGGCATTCATTTCAGTGAGGTTATTATCAAATCCATGATGACCGATATGTTGTTTCATTGGTTTTGTTTGCGCAAACACATATCCTGCATCGGGTACTAATATGATATCGCCGATACGGTTGTATTTATCTTCTGTTCCATAATGCCACCTCAGGGGCGTTTCATTTCTCTTATAAGCCCGGAAATGTTCTTCGTGAGATTTATAATATGCATAGGCTTCATTTACTTTCACCGTATCATCACTATAAAACATTGTTCTCTCTCCACCCCAGGACATTTTCAATCCCATATCTTTCAGCCTGATGATGTTCACTGTATCTACCGCGCTCATACCATGATCTGATACCACGATGAAGCTCACCGGCAGGTTCAGTGCATTCACTGCTTTCACCATCTTACCGATACTTTCATCCACAAACTGTACCTGTTGTTTTACCTGTTCAGATTCAGGTCCATAACTGTGCCCCGCGTGATCCACTTCGGGAAAGTAGAAGGTGATGAGGTGCGGACGCTGCGCTGCCGGCAGTTTCAGCCAGTTTACCACAGACTGGATGCGATCGTCGATACCGGTTTTTTCCTGGTAACGGTATGAATAAGTGGGGCGAATATTTTGGATAGGACTCTCTGAACCTACCCAAAAATAACTGGCACTTACCATATGTTGCTGTTCAGCCAGTACCCAGAGTGGTGTTCCGCCATACCAGGTGCCATCTTCTACTGCATCCCTGTTCTTCATTTCGTAGGTCTGTTTGCGGGTCCTGTCATAGAAGGTATTGTCTACTAGGCCATGATGGGAAGGATACAAACCAGTCACCAAAGTATAGTGATTCGGGAAAGTGAGACTGGGATAGGAAGGTTGCATGGCAGTGGCTTTCACCCCCTGGCCAGACAGTTCCAGTAAATTCTTTGCCTGGTACTTTTCTGCATAATCATACCTGAAACCATCGATGGAGATCATGATGACGTAGGGTTTGGCCTCCTGTTCTTTACTGTTGGTACGACCCTGAATAATGTGTTGTGTAGTATCCTGTGCAAAAGCGAAATACGTCGATAGCGTGATCAGCATCACCAGGGAAATGTGTTTCATACTAGTTTAGATTTCTTGAAGGGCAAAGGTCGGGAGTAATTTGTAAAAATCAGCATTAACTATAAGTAAACAGGGCTGCTGTATGTACAGCAGCCCCTGTTTATATTATCACGCGGGTACGTAAGGAAAATAATACAATCCTCCAAAAGGATCGGTCTCTCCTACCACCCGGTTTGTACCGCCTGCCACTGCATCGGTAAATGGTGTGAATGCCACTCTTCTTATCGTCATAGCCTGATGATGCCAGGCTGCTGTACCGGCAGAGAGCTGGAACGGATCCGGCAACCATCTTGCACCATTTTGAGCTGCTGATGGGAAAGACAGGCCAAATGAAAACCTACCTATAATATCAGGAACATAAAATGGATTCGTCTGCAGCAACACGCCGTCGATATAATACTCTACCCTGTTGGCATACCAGTCTATTCTGAATTCATGGAATGCATCATCCCATACATCTTTGCCAATGGGAGCACGCATTTCCAGGTATTCATCTTCGTTGTCAACTGTGTACCTGCTAAGACCTGCACCTGATCCCAGCACACCTTTTGAATTTGTCAGTTTCACCTGGTCCCTGCGGGGTTGAAACAGGTATTGAATTTCATCGCTGTACTTTGACCAGCTGGAAAGCAGTTTAGGTGCGGCTGGTGTATTTAATTGCCAGGTACCATTATTCGCTGGCTCATCGTATGATACCGTTACTTTCATACCTGCATAGGGTGAAAAATAATTGGTATTCGTTATTTCATCCAGCGTATAAAAATCAAATACCGAATTGTTAGCCGGCAGCTCCATCGCGAATTCATTTCTTACCACTGCATAATAGCCATCGCCTTCATAGCTGCTCCCCTGCTGATGCAGGCCATTATTCAAACACTGTTCGTAAAATGGATCCTGGAACTGTGCCCGGGCATGATGATACAACCTGAAGAACGGTGATACACCCAGTTGCTTTGGCAGCTTTGCCTCTACAATATAGCGGCCATATCCATGGTAGCTCTTCGTGGCCACGGCAGCCCCTACACGTGTTTTCCAGTACTCTCCTATCAATGGATCGTTTTTCTCAGTATGCTTTTTAGGAGTGCCGTCTGTGTCTACACCCTGTACGAGTCCATCATACCAGTCTCCATGTGCTTCGAGTACCACCAGCCCATCCTTGAAATAGACATTTTTGGGTACCACACCACCATCCGCACCACCATCCTTATTTTCGCCTACTGCAAAAAACGTCATCTGGAATATATTGGTAAGATTATTCGAATCAGTATCTGCTGCCAGGTTGATATCAAATGCATTGGTATCTTTATAAACGTGATTTATAAAAACTTCAACAGGGGCTGTCGTTTTACCATTATATTTTACATAAAAATTATAGCTCCCTACGGGCACATTCTCTGGTATGGTAAAGCTGACCTGTGTTTTGGAAATTCCAACCAGGTAATCGTGCGGAATAGTGATAAGATTGGCAGCATCGTACCTGTCCTGCAGGTATCCCACCGGGTAAGTGAGTGTGGAGAAACCCACATCACCGCTAAATGACTGAATGGAGCCGGTTACAAATACGTTTCTGAATATTCCTTTTCCACTATACCCGGAGCCGGTTGTGGCGCCACCAACGGCGAGCCATGTATTACCGACCAGAGCAGGAGAAGAAGCAGTGGTAATAGCACCAGTACCTACCGCCGCTCCGTTCAGGTACATAAAATTCTGCATTGTACCACCAGACAGGACTGTATAGTTTCCAACCAGCATAGAGTTCCAGGTATCAACCAGGATGGGTACTGTACTCCTGACTGTTTCAGTTAATGCAGCATTTTTTTGCTGCCAGACTAATTGCTTAGTCGCATTATCAATGTATACTATCACGCCGTGACCATCGCTGTCCAGGCAGGAGAGCAGTGGCCAGGTACCGGTCGTAGACAGGTCTGCCGCGGCAACATAAAAGTATACACCTAAACCATAAGTTGAGGGATCACCTAATATAGGGGCCATGTTCAGATCCGTCGTCATCATCATTCCATTCTGGCAGTCGATATACATGCCCGTAAAGCCCTGTGCTTTTTTAAGGATAGCGGTTCCATTTTCCTGGATGTTGTCATGACCACCTACCAGGTCTTTGAAATTATTTTCCAGGGAATAAAATGCGATTCCTGACGGCACCATGCCAGCATAAAAATTCGCATCTGCCTGGGTATAATCGATCCTCGCATTTGTGAAAGACTCACCGCTGCCCTGAGGAAAGGTCAGTTCCTCAGGTGTAGTATACGATACATCCAGGCTGCCGCCATAAGGGTCATTATTGGTGAGTCTGAATACATAACGCGTTGCATTTTCCAGTCCCCTGATGATTGGGGGGTTGATCACTGTACCACTCGTTAATACAAACAGGCTATCTGTAACCAGTGTATAGCTATCAGCTACATCCGGAGCATCCTGCTTGCGAAAGCTCAGGCTGAGTGTCTGTGGGGTATTGGGAATATTGTCCGCAGCCCACGTCACTTTTTTTAGCTCAAAAATCATTTGCTATTTTTTAAATTTATACATAGTTATCAATCTCTACACCTGCCATTACGCCAGGATTGCCAGTA
Source organism: Chitinophaga sp. (assembly GCF_039596135.1). Taxonomy (GTDB): domain Bacteria; phylum Bacteroidota; class Bacteroidia; order Chitinophagales; family Chitinophagaceae; genus Chitinophaga. The sequence goes on along the minus strand of NZ_JBCNKH010000032.1, from coordinate 67,685 downwards.
AAGGAAGGTTTTGTCATATACAACCGGAACCATGCATTGGTCGTATCGTTATACTTCTCATATACTTCGCCGCCCTGTGTAATAGAAGGGCATATTACCTGTGTACCTTTGGTGGCATCAGGGTACTGGGCATTCAGGTAGTCGTCTGTCAGGGAAAGGGTTACATCTGTTCTCCATATTTTTTTTATGTAGCCGGCTACAGCCTGGAACTGCTGATAGAGGGTGTTGAAGGCCTCAAAGTCGGCTTTATTGTCCAGCAGGGTGCGCAGACCGGAGATGTTGTCGATGCCGATGGTGTCTTCTGATTTATGCAGAAAGCTGTCCAGCCAGTCCCAGAACTGGTCCTGGGTTGGGTAAGCCCCTGTCTGAAACCATCCTTTTAGTTTATTACGTTCGCGTATGGGCATGTTATTATAATTTCTGGATGAAGAGGGTCACGATAAAGGGTGGTCTGTTTTCGTGGGGCTGATCATTACCGGCATTAGCCATATAAGCATCAAAGTCGCCATAAGTCCTGGCAGGGTTCTGTGCTATAGCAGGCTGGAGCGAGTGGAAAAGCAACGAGTTACTTAAAGCAGAAAAATGGTGATTGTGCGCTGGCATCTGGTCCACCGTCAGTGTTACTGATTCGGCGCCGCCGGTTTTGCCTGGCTCATTATAGTCTGCCCGGCTTGGGTCATAGCCAACAGGAAACTTTCCCATCCTGTTTTTCGTACCGTTGTTTCCGTTACAAATAGCCCACCCGGATCTGGCATTGATACCTAAACCGGTATTGTTGAAATTGTTCGCAATGTATTGTGCGTCGCAATCCACTTCGATCACATCTCCCTTCTTCCACAGGTTATTCAACTGCTGTGTAAAGGATACCTGCATATTGGCAATTGTGTCGCGCAGGCCCACCAGGGTTTCTATCCGCTGCAGGTTGCCATAGGCGATGCCACCAGTAGCAAAACGCGCTCTACGGGTGAAGTACACATTACGTGTCACCTGGTCGGCAAAAAGTCTGCTTTCGGAAAGTTCTTCTACAATCCAGGTAGCTTGTTTCGGTCCTCCTATAAATGGCAGTAACTCGCCGTTATAACTGATCCACCCGTCAGCTACGTTGTTGTTCACTTCCTCCATGCCTGACACGATCACCCCGTTGCCGATCAACTTTGATAAGCCAGCCAGCGCATCGTGGTAAGATGACTGCATAAAGTCAAGCGTATACTGGGTCATTGGGAAACCACCCAGGTTTGTTAATTGTTCTATTTTGTTCATACTCTTTGAATTTTGTAAGCCATACCAGCCAGCTTATAGGTATCGATCAGTGCAGACATTTCATTTTCATTGAAGTAAATTGTAGCAGGTACCATTACATAAAAGTCTACAGGTTCATTACCGATCTCTGACTCGGTAAAGAGATGGATAGGTTGTGCTTCTGCTTCGGTATACAGGAATTTCGGTTTGGATTCTGCCTCCTGGTAAATCCAGGTCACTTCGTTGCTTACTGCATCTACGATACGGATACCCCTGTCTGCCAGGTCATAGCGATTATTGAGCAGCTTTTCCATGTACACCACCTGCGGGGTGATACTCAGCCTGTACAGGTTCGCATCACGATTGCGGCGAAACTGCTGGTACAATACATTGACCGGGTAGCTGATGGCCTGTAGCCAGGCTACGTGTAGGGCCTTTCTGAGTCGTGGTGGCATCAATAGCCTGATCAGTTTCTGATAGTCTATGTCGAATATGCTGCTCATCGGATCGTGCTTTGAGGAAGGAATGTAATTTTCAAATCGTCCGTTGTCTGCACACGCAGGTAACCGGCATCCGGATTATATTTTACGTCGAAGGCTGTGTAGGGCAATGCGCCATATTTGGCCTCTGCATGTACAATATGTGGGATCACGATACCATCTACCTGCTGCAGGGCATCTACCAGGTAAGCTAATACCAGCGTACCATTGAAAGGTAAATTCTTCAGGTAGTCTTTGACGCAGTTACGAACAGGGTCCGGATTTGTACCATCCAGGCGGGAACCGTCGCTACCCAATACCAGGGGATTGTAATAGATGACTAATTCCAGCTTCAGGTTATCAGGCGCCAGGCTTTCCACGATGAGTGGGGTTACGCCTGCATCTTTGATCCGGTTCATATATGTTTCGAATGATTCCAGCTGCTGATCCGTGAGGGCATTCAGGTCGCCATCCACGATGCGGGCTACTTTCAGGCGCAAGCCTTTGGTTTGCTCTACCACAGCGCTGTAAGCAATGATCCGTTGTTCAGCTACCTGGTCTTCAGTAAGGGCGGAGTTATCGTAGTAATCCGTTTCGTAAGCCAGTTCAGATCCATACTGAAAATCTCTTGCTTTGTTCGCATACCAGCGCAGGCTGTGTGGTGCTTTTTCATTGATCAGTGTCGTCACTTCGGATTTGTGCAGATCAAAGAGGTTTTCCAGCGCCCAGATGCTCACGGCTACAATATAGGTCCAGAGCCGCCATACGGCTACCTTGCTACTGCTGTTGAGCGCAGCGAGCGTTGTGTTACCCGCAATACGGCTGATGATGTCATCCTGTATTTCGGTGATTGTTCTTGCCATAATTGTTTTAATTTTTAACTGACACGGTAGTCCAGCTGTATACCCATGTAGCCGATGCCCTGCAGTACAATGGCTGTATCTTCGGTCGTATAGCCATTGGAGGGGACCACGCCTTCTTCCTGCAATTCCTGCCACACGCTCCTGTCAACGATGTCGATGTCGGGGATGAATAAACTTTCACCGGCAATGAGATCATCTGTGATGCTGCGGGCATTGGCCACGGCAAAGTCAAAGAGGGCCGCTGTGCTTCCTTTTTCCTGCATAGAGATGTCCAGCAGGCATTGATGGGGTTTTACATTAACTGTCTCCATAGGTAGCGTCGATGTTTAACTGACCGGAGTCAGAGAGGGTGATTTTTCTAACGATCATACCGTCGGCGATGAACTGGGTACGTATTTCAGCAAGCAGGGAATGATAGTCATTGTCCTGCAGAAAACCGAAAGCATCTATACCGGTATCGGGAAATTCCTTGAATGTGCCCCGGTTGTTCATGAGTAGGATCTCCTGGTGTTGAAGATCGCTGAAGCCGGTTACGAAGTCGCCATTACGGATGTCAAGGTCCAGGTCTGAGTTATATAATATATCTTTCATTGTAAATTACCATTAAATGTACCGCTCACCACTCCGCCATTCGGGGGAGCAACCAGGCCGGTAACATAAACAATCGTTGCTGTTTTAACGTAAGTATCTATCGCTTCTGCCAGCTTGCCTGATAAAGTATCCAATGTCTGTTCTTCATCGCCATTTGTGCTTTTCATTTTTTTGAAAGCATCCTTAATCGCTGCCTGCAGCGTTCCTTTATTAAGTGACATAGGTTTATTTTAAAAGCTTTGCTAATCGTTTTTTAATATCCGTGAAAGCAGATTTATTCATCGGGGCATAGATCGTTACTATCTCATCCAGCAGATCGTCCAGGCATTTCTTCAGCGATTCATCGCCAGCACTCACTTCCAGTCCATCCTTATCCATCTCAAAGAATTTGTCTTCCACGAAGTACTGAATCTTATCCACCTTCTCCACACTGATCACTACAAAGTAATTGCTCTGCTGGATCCGTGCTATCAATACACTGCTATTTACCTGGGGAAAAATCAGTACACCGTCATTATCTCCTATCACAGACCGTAGTCTTACATCTGCTATTTCCAAACCGGTAGCAGTGGCCGCAACGATGGTACCTTCCCCTTCATCTACTTCCTTTACAATAGCAGGAATGATAATGGTATCTGTACGTACCAGCTTTTTCAGGGCATCTACGAGTTCGCGTTGTTTCTTCGTCATGCGGATTAAATTTTAAGACCTATTTCGGCCAGCCGCCGGCCACCCGACGCACCGAAAGTAACTTCTGTACTTTCGATGCGGTAGGTGCCATTACGGATGGGGAACTTCGTATCTGATATCGCAGCCTTACATCCGGGAAAAGCAAAGGGTTGCAGGAACGCCGTCAGCTTGCCTTCGTAGCCATCGTATTTCAGTGTTTTCAACTTATTCTGCGCGGCTTGCTTCAGGGCATTTTCATCTTCAAAGTGCGATATATGAATCGTGGTCTCTGCGCCGTTTTTATCGCCGGCTTCGGCGGTATGCGCCTTGTTCTTCTTATCGATGTAAATAGCCTTGACGAGAATGTGCGCATCGCTGGCTTTCCTGAATTTGAGCTCACTGTCCTTGATCACGGTATAACCAATCTGGAAGCTGGCATCATCTTTCACCTTTTCATAAGTCAGTGCATCGCCGGCTTTGCGGCCACGTGCATAGACGCCTGCCTGGGGATTTTTGATATGATCGAAACCGGCATACAGTAATTTTCCTTCAAAGTAGACATTCAGGTACAGGTTCTTTTTTAACCAGTCGAGAATATCAGTGCCGGTCATGCCGGAAAAATAAGCCTGGTTCAGGTTGAGATCAGGTATTTCATTACTGAGCAGGATATCTGTGCCGGCCGTGATTTTAGTGAGCAGCTTTTTGAGGGAGATGGATTTTTGACTATCCAGTACACCTTTCTGTTGCAGCTGCCAGCTATAACCTTCGCACTCAATCACACAGGGTGTGGCGGCATTGATCCTTTTTACGAATCCTTCAAACTCCAGTTTTCGGTCGTCGTCATAGCCCAGCCAGATTTCAACTTTGTTGCCTTCTGCAAACTGGTCAGCTGAATTAACGACTGATTTAGTAGGCAGCTTACCGGTATAGCGCAACACAGCAGAAGCAGGTATGGTAATAGTGGCCGTATCAATGAAGGAATGCAGGCTTCGCTTGACTTTGACTTCTTTGACGGAATAAAATGTATAGCTGCCGATCTTTATTTCACATTGCAGGGTAAACATCTAAGCTTTGTTTAAGATGAATTTCAAATCGCTGATGAGGTTCATTTCATAAGCTTGTATATTCTGTGTACCTGGTGATGCAGGAAAAGAGAGATCGGTGATGACTACTTTTTCGCCTTCGTCAAAGATGAGGGAGGTGAGTGCACAATAAATAGACAGGGCTTCATTCCTGTTGTACAGTTCCATCAGGTCGCTGATCTCTGCATCAGGGTAAGCATTGTCCTGGCGGATGATGATGCCTTTGATATTTATTTTATAATCCTCTTTGCTGATCATTTCCTTTACCGTACCAGAGCGGTTGACCAGGGCTGTTTGTACAATGGTCTTCTGATTGCTGATGCTGATAACAGGGTTATACAGTTCAAGGGTGCCCAGTTTTACCGCCATGAAATAGGCCTTGTTATAGGCTTCTTTGCCATAGTAACTGGTGCCCCGTTTGTTCATATCCGGCTGCTTCAGTACGGTCAGGGTTTCGGGGGTATAGCCAAATGTACTGGCGAAGGTGCTGCTGATATCGATATCTAGTGCCATAATTATGCTTGATTTAAAATGTTAAGCAGTGCATCTGTCACCTGTTGTTCCATGTTGGCTATACTTTCAGATACTGTATTGGTTGTAATATTGATTGTATCAAAAAGCTTTTGCATGGTGATATTTACCGTACGTGCACCGCCGTTAGTGATACCGGATACCGTGTCTTTGGTATTGCCCATTGACATTTTTTTACGGGTACTATCAGGGTCGAAAGTGTTAGCGCCGGGACTTATAGGTACTCCACTTTTTCCATTGCCAGTAGGCTGCATGTAGCCAGGTCCGAAGGGCTGGTTAATAGCATTTCCCCAGTTCTGTCGGCTCTGATCATACCTGGGATCCAGTTTATTTGGGGCAAAGGCGGGATTATAACCTGCGGGATGTGGTACCGGTGGTCCGTATGAAGGGGTAGACGCGGTTGGGCCAGGTGTTTCTCCTTTCTTCTTATTCACTTCTGCATTGAAGGTACTGGAGACCTTACCGGGCAAAGCCATGATATCGTCTACATCCTTGCTCAGGGCTTTTCGTGTGCCTGATAACGTCAGACCGTCGATGGCCTCCTGACCGGCTTCCATGGCTTTACTCCAATCGCCTGAGAAAAAATACCACAGTGTTTTTCCTAAGCCGAAGAGGCCAGATGCCAGGTCTTTGATAGGTTCGATGGTGTAATCCCATATAAAAGTGCCAAAGGTTTTGAGCACTTCCCAGACGGCCATGATGCCACCTCTGAACCAGCCGAAGGTATTCCATGCGTAGATGACGGCTCCTATCAGTGCACCCACTACCACAACGATGGTACCGATTCCACTGCTGGCCATTGCGGGGCCGAGCAATTCGGCAGCGAGGGTCCAGAGTTTATAACCGAGGGTAGCACCGGCTACTACGGTGACCAGGAATCCCACCAGGTCTGAGTTTTCGGCAATCCAGCCGGCGGCAGCACTGAGCCAGCCAACAAGGGGTTTGAGGGTATTCTCCATGAAGTTACTTACAGTAGGCATGAGGGCATTGCCGATCGTACCGCCTGCTTCGCTCATTTTTTCCTGGAGATAATGCCATTTCCCGGCAGCTGTTTCACTTTGTTCCTGCATCACGCCGAAGAATTCTCCGCCGCTTCCCGTGGCTGTCTGCAATGCGGCTACCACATTTTCGGTAGAGATGCCACCGGCTGCCATGGAGGCTTTTAGCTGTTCCATGGTTTGCCCACCGCTTGCCGCCATAATTTCAAGCGGTTTAAAACCTGCATCGTTCATGGCTTTCAGCGATTCGGTGGTGAGGTGCCCTTCCTGCTGCATATCGCCAAAGGCTTTGGTGAGCGTGTCCAGCTTGGCCTGGTTACCCCCACTTGCATCGCCCAGCATATTTAGGGTAGGCATCAGCTTTTCGGCAGCAACACCGCTTTCCAGCAGGGTGGCAGCATTTTCCTGGAGGTTGTCATTATTGAAAAGAGAGGTAGCGGCCATCTGGTGAAGGTCCTTCAGAATACTGGCGGCAGCGGTAGAAGAACCGGTAAGACGTTGAAAACTGACCTGGGCGGTTTGTGCTGCCATGCCCATTTTGAGCAGGTCAGGTGCACCATCGATCATTTTGTCTACACCGCTATCTAATTGCTTTTTGAAATTCTCTTTCCAGCCTTTCCTGTTTGCAAAATCACTTCGATCCTGAATATTCTGTTTATCTTCTTCGTACTTGATTTTTATTTTGTCAAGCCGGGCGATGGTAACAGGATTCGTCGCTTTACTTTTCAGGGCGTCGATACGCTTGATCCTATCCTCCAATTCTTCTAATGAGGCGCCCAGTTTTTTGTTGGATGCTACAAATATGTTGTTGTCATTGATCGTATTTTTCATCCAGTTACCTATCTTACCGAAAGCAGCATCAGCTGCTTTCAGTAAGTCTTTATAGGTATCGGTTGTAATAGTCAGGTCTGCCATTGTTTATTATTTTACACCATGCTATCGGGACAGCAACGACAATCCTTTCAATTCCCGTTGCCGGATATCATGCAGTTGTGCAAACTTCTCTGCCCATTGGGCGTCGGATAATTGCGAGGTGTCAACCTGGGGCAGATAATATTCGAACAGCGTTTGTATGTAACCGAAAGGGTTGCTATCAAAATCGCCGGACGCCTCGCTTAGAGCTTTTCCACTTCTACTTTTTTAGCTTCCAGCAGTTTGTCCAGCTGTCCGCCCAGGCCGTAGAGATAGGATTTATCTTCTACGATTTCTTCATCACCACCCAGCCAGGTAGCTTTGAGAATAGTTTCGTGGTACGCCAGCGGATCGCCGGAGATGAGTGTCATGGCATAGCTGACTTCGTCCCTGTTCGGTTTTCTGCAATAGCCTACTTTACCGTCGGCAGCGGTGAGCTTAAATACATCTTTGTATTTTTTCTTCCATGCATCTATATGCTCCTGGCTTACGGCAAGCGATTTTTCTACTGTCATGATATAGGTTTAAATAATTGTGGTGAGTTTAAAAATTAAGCGTTTTGTTTCAGGCCCATGAAGATGATAGGCAGTGTGAGCTCCATGAATTTGGCGCCCTGTTCCCAACCTTTTTCAAATTCCTTGAACTGGAAGCCCTGAATGATATCAGTGCGGGGTGTGGAGGTAACGTCTTTTACATAGGTAACTACGATCTCAGCGCTCAGGTCGAGGATGTCTCTGCCACCTGCGTTCTTTACAGCGTCGGCAAGGATATCGTATTCGAATTTCAGCAGTTTGATTTCACCTTCATAGGTACGTTTACCACGCTGGATGCCGATAGGTTCATCGCCGGCACCATGCAGGTGTTCTTTCTCCTGGGATAATTTGTATTTAATACCCCGGATACCGGTCAGTTCTTTACCGAGCAATACTACTTTCATGTTTGCCCAGGTCACTTCTTTGGTGTCAAAAATCATATTGGTGTCTTTTAAATGTTGGGGTTAACAGCCATTACTGGTTCAGTGCAGGATTGGTGAAGCCCAGTAATACTTCGATGGTTTTGGTATACCCTACCGGAACGATAGCGGCTTTTACAGTGATTTTACCGGTGCTCAGTACATTCTGGTTGGCGTCAACGTATGCGCTGAAGGAACTGATTTCGTCGGCCATAGCGGTGTTGACAGCGGTTTCGATCCTGCTTTGCAGATATTTGATCACAGGTACGCTGAGTTTACCATCTGAGTCGATGGCTACTTCGTCGTTCAGTTCTTCTACATAGGTCTGGTAGCAGAGCGTGATGGCTTTGTCGATCACACGACCGGGTGCCAGCTGGCTGTAATCGTCTGTAGCAGGGGCACACATCGGATCATCGTTCAGGTAATAACCAGAGCGGCCTACAAAGGTGCGGAAGAAGATGTAGCCTTTGTCATGCAGTGCATCGACAGCTGTGATGTCTTCAATTGCTTTGCCGGCGATATAGGCATTGGTGACAGGCAATGCACCGTCTTTTACACGGCCCAGGTTACGCTGTACCGGGATGGCTGCTGCACGACCGAGTACCAGTCCTACAGATGCACTACCGGATAGTGTACTACCGATAACGATACCAACGCGATTGTCAGAGAAGGTACGGAGGTTTTTCAGTGTCTCCGGATGTTCGATGTCTGCATTTACACCTTCGAGTAAAACACGTACAGGTTTGAACTGCGCGGTATATGCCTCTGCCAGCTGTTGTGCCTTGGGTACAGCATCAATTGTGCCTGCATCCAACCCGTCTTTCATCAGCGGCAGGTAAGTGCCGGAGGGAGTGAAAGAAACGCCCAACAGTCTGATACGGCCCTGGGCAGCATTCAGCAACTTCACCGCACCTTCCGCATTCGTCATATCCAGTACCTGTGCCTGGTTTACACCATCGCCAACAAGCATGATGTACAACTCTGCGCCTTCGCCAGCAACGTCATAGAATTCTTTGATGTGGCGGTATGCGCTGAAGTTTAAATTTGAGCCTTTGATACCCAGGTTTTCAGCATCGCTCAGGCTGAAGAGTACTTTAGGTTGGTTCAACCCGATCAACCCGTTGTCTACACCTGTCAGAATCAGGCCTGCAACACCATCATCAGTCGCAACGGTCCTTCCCAGGTTGCCGTTGCCCAATGTGATTGCTACTTTTGGTAATCCCATTTTTTACTTTTTTTAGGTCCTTTAAATTGTGAAAAAATACTATTTGCTATTGCTGTAGCTTGCCTGGCTGAACAGATCGTAGATGTTCTGTTTTTTTGTATTGCCATCCAGCTCACGCAACATGATACTCTGCAATTTTTGTAATACAGCATCCTGCAGATCGGGAGATACTGTTGCTAATGCGCGGACAAAGCAGGCTACTTTTCCTTCCAGTGATGTTTCGTCTTTACAGGTCACGACAATGCTAAGGGTGTCGATCCCTGTTTCGAGTGCTGCCAGTACTTTGTTTTTAAGAATAGTATCTGCATCACCTGGAATGATTGCTTCCAATAGATCTACCACAGGGCTTTCCAGGGCAGATTTAATAATCTTTGTGACACGCAATGCTTCTTCAGCATGTGCTGCAATAAAAGCGTCGAATTGTTGTAAAGCGTGTTTGATTTTTGTTCCTGTTTTTTTACAGAATGCCATAGGTATATGTTATTTAATTGGTGTAACTTTTTAGAAAGCCCCCTCTTGACAGAGGGCGCTTTTGTTTTCAAATAGGGGACAGTTCTAACGTTTCTCCAGTACGCTTTCCAGGCGCTCTATGACCTTTGTATTGTTTTCTATCACTCCCTGCATTTTGTCACGGTCATCGTTCAGATATTGTGTAAGACGATCTTCCAGTTTGATCTGGCGTTTCCACAATACCCACGCAATACCTATAAGTACAACTACAGAGAAGGCCTGGTCTCCCAGCCGCTGGAAGAAGACGTTTCCGGGGTTAACATCAATAATTTCATTTAATAGTAACATCTGAGGTTAACAATTTAGGTTTAAAGAATCACTGCTTCTTTCATGTGTGCTGCAAGCGATTACAATACAAAGGAACAGCTTTTGCACACGTTGAAAAAATCGTGAAATAATGTTTATTCTTTTATTGTGTTTTTAGATTTCACTGTTTGTACAATCATTGATGAAATGAATTTTTAAGATGCAGATTAGATCGATATTTACATTGTTGTTAACTCTTAAAAACTAAAAAAAGAAATGAACAGTTTATTTGCACAACTTTTTACATCTCTGCAAACCCGTATTGCCACAGCAGTTCCAGAGATACAGGGAATTTTGCCAGAGATGGGACAAACAGAAATATATAGCAGTGTGCCTGCTATATGGCCATGTGTATTTATCGACTTCAACAATGTAAATTTTTCAGAAATACTCAACCAGGGTCAACGGGCAAATGGTGAGCTGCAAGTTCGGTTAGTATATTATGTACTCGCTGCTGATGGGGTTACTTTTATTGACACAGCTACCGTGATGGGGTATTATGAAGCAGAAAGAAAATTGCATGAAGCATTGCAGGGATGGAGTAGTGATGGCATTAATCCGCTGAGCAGGATTAAAGTAAGTACGGAGGTAAGATCAGATGCATTCAGGGCGAGAGTGCTGACGTACAGCCTGGATTATGAGGAGTATTTACCTGTGGGTGCGACGGCTTTACCGCAGCCACAGCTGGAAGTAATTCAGTAGTATACCAGATGTATCACTGATAATTGCTTAAAATAAAAAAGTCTCTATCAGGTACCCAAATGAAAAGGGGGTGTATCAAACTTATGATACACCCCCCTTTTTTTCAGGGTTAACAATCGTTGACATTACCACGTCAACCATGGATAGAGCAGCCGTAGTTGCTTCAGGTCGGGTTGTTCTTTTTTCATAATGGCTTCCAGTCGCTCGCTGTTACATTGCATTCGGTAAATAATATTACTGTTCTTGATGTAGAACTCTTTGGATAATTCCTGCACAGCGGCATCATACCGTTTATGCTGCAGCTTGATGTAATAATAATACCGGTGCAGCAGGCATTCGTCCCTCAGGGCGATCATATCGGCGGAGCGACCTTTACGCACTGTCTTGGATACAGGGTTCTCTATGAAATGATTGAAAAGGGTTTGTTGTCCTCGCATACGTTTAAAATTCTTTGTTTGTGATTGATTAACCGCCGTGCTGCATGGATGCCGGTAGTAGGTTATTTTGTTCTTCAATATCAAAGTTAGCAGGTCACTTACTATACTTTCTGCGTAGTGAGGGGTATGTGGATAAAGTTATCCACATATTTTCAGAGCCAAATAACCATTGAAAAACAATCAGTTGCACACTAAAAATGTCGAGGGCATTGTACCTTGTTCATGCCGGCACTGCTGGGGATGGTAATGCCTATAGAGAGCTCATGCGAGCCTCGCTGATATCGTGAAATTCCACTGGTTGAGAAGTCGTAAGAATAGCCTATTCTGAAGTTGTCATTCGCATATACCTCCATCATCAGGCTAAAGGCATTGTTAGGGTCTAAATTGGGCTGTAAATTAGTATTTCCGGGGTAATTGAAACCGGTACGGTAAGAAGCGCCTATCCACAATGTCTCCTGCAATAAAACGAAGACATTCAGATCTACGTTTACAGGTCCCTTAAAGTCCCCTTTCACCATGATGGAAGGTTTTAACTGCACGCCCTGGTTCAACGGGAAGATAGTACCTGCAGAGAGGTACAGGTGCCTGGATTTGCGCAGGGTGGAATATAATAAACCATTTCCCAAAAAGATCTTGCCGCTGGTATATGCAGAAAATAAGTTCAATACGGAAACACCTACAAATGATGTGGCGGAGTTGTAATAAATACCCACCCGCGCATCGGGCACCAATGTAGATTGACGGCCCAGTATTACTTCGGGATCATCTGCATCTACGTACTTACGATTGCTGCCATCTACGCTGTAATTCGTGACGCCTACACCCATTCCAAGCGCCAGTCGTTTTTCATCTTCCCAGCCCATGGGAATACGATATGAATAGTTAACAAACAGTGCTGTGGAAGATTGCGGACCAAGTTTTTCAAAAGCCGTTAAAACACCCCACCCTACCCTTTTATCTGAATAATCTGTAAGGCCATCCAGCGAGATTGTACCAGTAACCGGTGCACCCGGAAACCCTGCCCATTGCTGCCTGTAGCTACTGTGCAGGTACAGTTCTTCCTTGTATCCCGCATAGGCAGGATTTACACTCAGCCCGTTGAAAACGTACTGGCTGAACTGCACCTCCTGCTGCGCATGCGCCCGCAGGAAGAACAGGAAGAAAACTGATATGGTGATACTCCTTTTTTTCATGCTCCTATCTGGTAATCAGTTCAAGATAACCTTTGTACAACTGTGGTCCTCCGGCCATGTTGATCCTGAGCACATAATAATAAATGCCGGCACTCAGCCCCTCTCCTTTCCAGTTGTTACTGTAATTATCACTACGGTATACCTGGTTTCCCCAACGGTTATATATTTCCAGTCGCGATCCGGGATAGAGGTCCAGTCCTTTGATCACAAACTGGTCATTCTTTCCGTCGCCATTGGGGGTAATTACATTTGGTATAAAGAAAGTTGCACTGATTGCAGGTGTAGCCACTGTACTGGAATTATTTGAATTGTCGGGATCTGTTTCGTTTGAAGAAACGATGGCCGTATTCTGAATCACACCAGCTGCTGACACACGGGCTTTGAATGATAAGGTAGCTGAGTTTAGTACACGCAGGGTATCGATGTTCCATACTACTTCGTTCACTGCTGCATTGTAAGTGGCGTAGCCGGTTGAAGGCGTTAGCGCTGTTGCGGAAGAAAGGTTGTAAGGAAAATCATCTGTGATGATCAGGGAGGTAGCATTGTCCAGGCCTTTGTTGTATACGGTAAGCTGGAAAGAGATTTCGTCTCCAATGCCAATATTACCGGTTGTTTCCAATGTTTTGACGATGCTCACATCGGCCGTTGGCACATTGTTGTAGTTCACGTAGCGGGTACAGGTGGCTTTCGTGCTCGCGTCGGTGACAGTTACATATACACTGCCGCTGGGTTGCGGGCCTGTAGAAATCGTACTGTATTTACCGTAGGCATCTGCATGTGTGCTGGCAGTACTGCCATCGGGGAAGCTCACAACGATGGATGCATTGGGCAATGTATTGCCTGTGATTACAATCTGCCCGCCTACCTGTTTCACAGGGGCATTGATCACGAATAAAGAGATGACGGATACCAGTTTTACCCTGATAGCCGCAGAGCAGGTATTTGCATCTTTTACAGTGATGCTATAGGTTCCTTCGGGCAATCTTCCAATAGTACTGGCAGTGGAACCGGTGCTCCATGTCAGTGTATAGGGAGCAACACCACCTGTGGCTACAGCGGTCAGACTCCCCGTCGCATCGCCGGGGCAACCAACTGATATCTGAGATACGGTAATGCCGATCACATCCGGTTCTGTGATGACTGCCGGTTGTGCATTGGATACACAACCATTGGCACCTGTTACTGCTATGCTGTAAGTACCGGGGGCCAGTCCTTTGAATACGGAGTCTGTCTGCCACGCACCGCCATTCATCGCATATTGGTTGCCGGTACTGGTAGTAGATATTTTGATGATGCCATCATTCAGTCCGTTGCATGTAACGTTCACAGGCGTAAGGGTGAAGGCAGGACCGGCGGTGACATAGATTTTCTTCATTGCAGAGTCTGTGCAGCTACCTGTCACCACCCGGTATTTGATAGTGGCGGTGCCCCCGGAGATACCATTGACGGTGCCGCTGCCATCTACAACGGCAACGGGTGTATTATTACTGCTCCAGGTTCCACCGGCTACTGATACATTTAGTGAGATCCTGTTATTTGCACACAGCGTGCTGTCTCCGGTGATGGTGATGGCGGTCACCACCTCCTTATCTTCGTTAGCAACGATGTGAACGATTTCGCCGGCAGCCACAGAAATGGCATCTGCGGTGACAGTAGCACCATCCGGGTCGTAAATGGAGTAACTACTTAACTTCCAGCCACAAACGGCTGTAGCGGTGAGGTTGTAAGTACCTGCAGTAACAGGAACGATCACACTATTATCTTTCTGCGCAGTACGGATTCTCTCGCCATCCAGCCAGCTGGTGGAGGTACGACTATAGATGGCGGTATTGTTACTACTCCATACAGCACCATCATAGGCGGTAGTACGGTTCAGGTCTGTTTGGGCGGTGGCATCTGTGGTCCAGGTAGTGCCGTTGTAAAAAGCCCCATTTGCATAGATGAAGCTTTGGCCATCAATGGCAATATCGGTATATGCAGTGGTACCTATATTGGCAGGGGTGCCACCGGTAAAAGGAATGGTATAAACACCGTTTGCCACGTAAACGACTGTACCGGTATAGGGTTGCAGGTCCAAGCGGGTGGCGCCGGCGCTGATCCCTAATAGTTGCGCCCAGCTATCGCCGTAAGGTGCGGAAGTACTGATATTGGTCAGGATACTGCCATCGCCGCGGGTGATAGCAATGCGCCCACCACCGTAGGCGATATCTACAGCTACAGTACCTGCGTGAAAAGAAGGACGATAGATGGTATTGAGCGTAGTGCCGTCAAAGAAATAGGCGGTACCCGTGGCATCTACACTTACAAATTGCCCGGGGCCGGCGCCATCGATAGCCACTGCCTGCCAGGCGGTGCTGATCCACAGACTACTCCCCGAAGGCCGACGATAAATGGTATTAGTGGATTGAAGAGTGGCCCATAATTCCCCTTTCTCACCGGCACCAATGTCGCCGATGGGATTTGAAACAGAAGGCATGTCATTGAGAATGAAGTCCGTGCTTCCATCTATTGAGAAATGGAAATCGGGCGATATGGTATCATCCTGGCTGTTAACGTGTAAGTAGATGTAACCTTGTTGTGGGTATGCTGCTTGCACGAAAAGTAAGAATATAAGTGACCATAATGTACTCCAGGCAGGTCGAGGCATAACTATACGGGAAATAAGCGGGATGATGGGACAGCACCCCCTTTCAAATACACAGTTCTCTGAACAAAGATATATTATTTGAAACAATTATACAATATGACTAAATAATAATATTAAATTATTGACACATAGTTATAAAGGGGAATTTTACCTGCAGATTTTTTGGTAAATTGCACCATGGATTTAATAGGTTTTCTGCGTCAGGAATTTGATCTGCCTGCCAACATCTGCTCAGAACTTGAACTGGCATTCACCTGTGAGACCCTGCCTAAACACCATAAGCTCCTGCTGCCGGATGCGATGTCGAAAAAGGTATACTTCATTGAATCGGGCCTGGTGCGGGCTTACTATATCAAAGACGATAAAGACATCACTCATTCCTTCTTCGCTGAGAATTCGTTTAGCCTTTCGATTGAGAGCGTTTTTTACAACACCCCCTCGCCCCATGGTTTTGAACTGTTAGAACCCTGTACCCTCCGCTGGATTTACTTCAATGACCTGGAAATATACATCAACAGGTACAATCAACTGGAAAAACTGATGCGGGTACTCCTGATTGACGTCATGAAAAAATTGTCGGAAAGGATGTATATGTTCCAGTTTCAGTCGGCCCAGGAAAGGTATAAGACCATGCTGGAAAAACACCCGGATATATTACTGAGAGCACCATTGGGCCATATCGCATCTTACATCGGCATTACACAGCAAAGACTGAGTGTGATCAGGAGTCAGAAATAAGCACAACAATTCCTTTATTGGAATGTTTTTTAATATAGATTAAAAATTACCCCGGAATCTTATTGAAATATTGCAATATAATTAATGTAGTGCTTATGTTCCAGAAATGTACCTGCTGGCTCGCTGCCATCGCCATCTTTGCCAGCAGTTGTCATACAGGAGGTAAACCATCCTCCACCCAGGATACTGCCATCCCCGTGATCACCCATACCGTTCAGACCACCACCGCCAGTCATGCTATCAACATCAGCGGGAATATAGAAGGTAGTAAGACCGTACATCTCGGTTTTATGGTGGCCGGGAAAATCAATTATATCGCTGCCGATGAAGGGCAAACCATCAACAATGGCCAACTGCTTGCCAGCCTGGATCCGCAGAACTATGCCATTGCCAAAGAAATGGCAGATGCCAGTACCAACCAGGCCCAGGACGAATACAACCGCCTGAAGATCATGTTTGATCGCAAGAGTATCAGTGAGAGCGACTTTAGCAAGATCACCAACACCCTTGCACAGGCACGTGCACAGCAAAAACTACAAGCCAAGAACCTTTCCGATACAAAACTCTTTAGCCCTATCAGTGGGGTATTACTAAAAAAGAGCGCCGAAACCGGTGAAATCACCAGCGCAGGGATGCCACTCTTCACCGTATCAGATATCCGTACCGTAAAGGTGAATGCCTATATACCGGAGAGTGAACTGAATAACGTGAAACTGGGCCAGGAAGCCGCCGTACTGATAGGCGCTGTAAACGAAACCTTCCAGGGCAAGGTAACCGAAGTAGGTGCCGCCGCCGATGCTGCTGCCAGGGCCTTTACGGTAAAGATCACCCTGGATAATCCACACCTCCTGATCAGACCGGGTATGATTGCTGAAATCAAGCTGGCGGCCGGCACTGTGAGCAACATACTCGCTATTCCTGTGGAAGCAGTGATGCACGACATTGACGGACAAACCTACGTTTATGTAGTGGATACTCAACGTCACCAGGCTTTCAAAAGAAAAGTAAGCATCGGCCAGCTCAGTGGCAACCTGATGGAGATCACCTCTGGCCTCAATGCCGGCGAACAGATTGTGACCGGCGGTCAGCAAAAACTCAATGACGGTGCTGTTGTTTCTCTCTCTAAATGATCTTCATCATGAATCTTGTACAATCTGCTTTAAAATATAAACAGGTGACATTGTCCGTACTACTGCTCGTATTTGCAGTAGGCGTGAACTCCCTGCTCACCATGCCCAGAAGGGAAGATCCGAAAATTACGATCAGGCAGGGGCTGGTGATTGCTTACTTCCCCGGTGCCAACGCTGCACAGGTAGAAGACCAGGTGACTAAAAAACTGGAACAATACCTTTTTCAATTTGAAGAAGTAAGAAAAGATAAAACCTACTCCACCTCACAGGATGGCATGGTCATCGTGAATGTGGAGCTGGGAGAAAAAGTAAAGAACCCGGACGTGTTCTGGAGTAAACTGCGGCACCAGCTATTGGTAGGTAAGTCTATCGACTTTCCGCAAGGTGTACGGGGACCAATTGTGAACTCTGACTTTGGCGATACGGAAGCACTGGTGATTGGGATTGAAAGTGATGCTGCTACTTATACCCAGCTGAAAGAATATGCACAGAAACTGGAAGATGCTATCCGGACTATCAAGGCAACTTCCAAGATAAAACGTATTGGTGAACAGAAAGAACAGATCACTGTTACCTCCAACTCCGAAAAGCTGGCACAGTATGGTATCAATGTAACACAGGTGACACGTGTGTTGCAATCACAGAATACCATCTCAGCCACTGGTGATGTAAAGACTGATGTGACCAAAGCACCGCTGTATACCACTGGTTATTATAATACTGAGAACCAGATTGCCAACCAGATTGTAGGTACGACCAGAACAGGTGCGACTGTGCGCTTAGGCGATGTGGCTTCCATTAACCGTACATATGCGGATCCTTCTTCCCTGATTACTGTGAATGGGCATAAAGCAATGATGCTGACCGTGCAGATGCTGGAAGGTAACAACATTGTAAAGTTTGGTGAGGCTGTGCAGCAGAAGCTGGATGAGGTATCAAAGCTTTTACCCTCCAATGTACATATTACGACGATTGTAAATCAGCCTGCGCTGGTGGATGAAAACGTTTCTCATTTTATCAGGGAGTTTTTCCTTGCGATTATATCAGTGGTGATCGTCGTGATCTTATTACTGCCATTGCGTATTGCGGCAGTAGCTGCCATGGCCATTCCGATGACCATTGCGGTAACTTTTGCCATCATGCACCTCCTTGGCATAGAGCTGCACCAGGTATCTCTTGCAGCGCTCATAGTGGTACTGGGTATGGTCGTCGACGATGCGATTGTGATTGCAGATAACTATGTGGAACTACTGGACGAGGGGAAAGACAGATGGACGGCGGCCTGGAAGAGTGCAACTGACCTGGTGGTACCAGTGCTGGCAGCAACTGTAACGATTATTGCCTCCTTTATGCCGATGGTTTTAATCACAGGCGCGGTAGGTGAATTCATCGTAGCATTGCCGATTACGGTGGCTGTGGCATTGGCTTCTTCCTTTATCGTAGCAATGGTATTGACGCCGTTGTTGTGCCTGACCTTCATCAAAAAAGGGCTGCACAACCCGGAGAAGACAAAGAAGAGAAAGTCACTGCTGGACAGGATGCAGGATGCCTACAACAGTGCGCTTGACTGGTGTGTGGTGCACCCGAAAACAACGATTATTGGTAGTCTGCTTACGATCCCTCTTGCGGGGTTGCTGTATACAAAAGGCATCCGGCAGAAGTTCTTCCCTGCTGCGGAAAGGAACCAGTTTGTAATAGAGCTGTGGATGCCTACCGGTACCCGGCTGGAGAAAACGGATGATGCTGTGCACAGGCTCACTGCCCTGATCAAAAACGATCCCCGCGTTACATCATATGCTACGTTCTCAGGTACGAGCGCACCGCGTTTCTACTACAACTATTCACCGGAAGTACCGGTGAGTAACTACGGACAGATTTTAATTAACACAACTACAGAAGCAACTACCAATGCACTCTCTATGGAGCTGGAGCAAAAGGTAGCTGCTGCTGTACCGGAAGGTTTGCCACAGGTAAAACTGATGCAACAGGGCTCTGTACTCAAATCTCCGGTTGAAGTGCGCATTATAGGAGATGACATCAACAGGTTGAAACAGATTGGCGCAGAGGTGCAGAAAATCGTTCAACAAACCAAAGGCAGTTATCTCGTAAGAAGTGATTTTAGGGAAGACTATTATGGCGTGGGCATTCAGCTGAAAGATGAAGCCAACAGGCTGGGTTTTGCGACAGCCAGCATAGCGCAATCGGTTTATACAGGTTTTAGTGGTTACCCTGTATCTACAATGTATGAGGGCAACAACCCGATTGACATTGTATTGAGGCTGGATGAAAAAAGCCGTCGCAGCTTTAGTGACCTGGAAAACATGTACCTGGAGTCTCCGGTTACAGGTGCCAGCGTCCCCCTGCGCCAGATAGCTTCCCTTATTCCTGAATGGCAGACAGGCAAGATTATGCACCGAAATGGTGTAAGAACTTTGACTGTGCTGAGCGAAACTGCAGACAATGTATTGCCTGCTGACCTGCTGAAAGCGATTCAACCTGCTATCAGCAAACTCGCGCTGCCACCGGGTTACCAGATCGTGTATGGTGGTGAAGATGCGAATAAGAAGGAGACCTTCAGCCAGATGATGGTCGTACTGGTAATCAGTCTTGTGCTCATCTTCTTCATACTGCTCTTCCAGTTCCGTAACCTGAAGGAAGCCGCCATTATCATGCTTACCATTCCGCTCAGTTTATTCGGCGCCATGGCTGGCTTGTACATGACGCATAACAATTTCGGGTTTACGGCTTTTGTAGGCTTAATCAGTTTGTCTGGTATCGTAGTGCGAAATGCCATCATCCTGGTAGATCATACCAATGAACTAATGAAGCATGGTATGGACATACGTACGGCAGCCATTGAATCAGGCAAGCGCAGGTTAAGACCTATTTTCCTCACGGCCATGGCGGCAGCGATCGGGGTATTGCCCATGATCATCTCCGGCTCCCCGATGTGGAGTCCGCTGGCCAGTGTGATTGCTGTAGGGGTAGTATGGTCCATGATCGTAGCCCTGCTCACTGTACCCGTTTTATTTATCGTATGGACCAAACAGACTTCCGATGAAAAGTAGATGCCTCATCACACTCATTATATTCCTGCTCACGGCACCGTTGCTGCATGCGCAACAACCGATGCCGCTGGGCCTGGATCAGGCCATTGATCTCGCTCTGCAACATAACAGGGCACTGCACATCAGGCAATTACAACAGTCAGAAAAAACAGCTAAGCTGCACGAAGACGCTATCAGGCAATATCCTGTAGTTACCGTCAGCTCTGCCTATCAATATAACCAGAACCTGGGTGCATTGAATATTCCTGCCGGTTATTTTGGCTCCCTCCCACTTGGCGGAACCACTATCGATCTGCCAAATAAAGATGCCTCCTTTGACCTGGGCAAACACAACAACTTCAATGCAGGGGTGACTGTATACCAGCCCATTACCCAGCTGGGTAAAATAAAAGCGGGGATGGAAGTGAGTAAGACAGATGTATTGATTGCTGAACAGGAAAGCAGGAAAGCCGCGCTGCAAATAAGGCAGGCGGTAGAAAAACTCTACTATGGTTTACTGATCAACCAGCAGCAACAGATTACGGCCAATGCTAATTTGAAGCTCGCACAAATGAAACAGTTCGATGTG
This sequence comes from Chitinophaga sp., assembly GCF_039596135.1. Taxonomy (GTDB): domain Bacteria; phylum Bacteroidota; class Bacteroidia; order Chitinophagales; family Chitinophagaceae; genus Chitinophaga. The sequence continues at coordinate 46,845 of NZ_JBCNKH010000032.1, read as the reverse complement.
GAAAGCGCCCTAATGGCAGGCAAAACTGTGGACGCCAGCAAAGCGGGTCTACAGGCCAATGTAGCCGATGAAGAACAAAACCTGCTAAAGCTACAGATACAGGCAGATGATTACATGGCCGACCTGCAACAGCTTACCGGCATCACTGCGGATAGTGTGGTACTGGCAGAAGTGGATTACAATCCTCAACCCCTCAGTGATAGCATTTCGGGTGATAACAATGTAGATATCCGGCTGGCTTATCTCACAAAAATAAAGACCGAACAGGCCATTAAAGCGGCGCAACGCAGTTACCTGCCTGACTTTGGGGTAATGGCGGGCTATACTTACCAGACCGGGAACGTACTTTATCCCAACAGCAATCCTTATATAGGCGCTGCTTTTAAGTGGAATATCCAGGATATCTTTTCCAATAAGCAGGTACTGCATCAGCGCAATTTCCAATTGCAACAGTCTGCCGAAAATGTAGCAAATACACAGGAAACAGTGACCCATGATATTGCAAAAGCTAAAAGGCGTATTAACCAGGCTATTGCCCTGATCGCCGTAGCACAAAAAGCAGTAAATTTCCGGCAGGATGAGCTAAAAATACAGCAGGATAAACAGGATGCTGGCCTGAATATTGAAGCTGATCTGCTGAACACAAAATCGATGCTGGCCAAAGCGCAGGCAGACCTGCTGAGTGCCCGGCTCAATTACAGGATCGCCCTATCTGATCTGCGCATTTTGACAGGCGCTTATTAAAAAAGTATTCACATGAAAAGTATCGCATTTTTATTAATCACTTTATTGCTTTCCACGCATGCATTGCTGGCGCAGGACAAAATACTTGGTAACTGGCTGAATGAAGAAAAAGACGGCCGTATTGAAATTTATAAAACCGGAAACAAATATTTCGGCAAGATCGTATGGGGTCGTGACCTTATGGAAGCAGACGGGAAGACTCCCCGTAAAGACAGGACGGATATAAAGAACAGTGATCCTAAATTAAAGAGTCGTCCACTGCTTGGCCTGGTTATTCTGACCAACTTTACTTATGACGATGGTGAATGGAGCGGCGGGAAAATTTATGATCCCAAGAGTGGGAAAACATATAGTTGTACAATGAAACTTAAAGGAGACAAACTGGACATAAGAGGTTATGTTGGCCTTTCCATGTTTGGCAGAACGACTGTCTGGACCAGGGGATAAATTACTCGTGTTCCAGCGGTACTATCCAGTTTGCATGGCGGTACGGTTCCCATGGCGTATTGGCCAGGTCTGTTTTCGGATCTACCAGTGGTTGTGGGTGCCGCCCATTCAAACTGACTGAACTGACTGCGTAAACAGAAATATGATGCATGCCCTCTTTTGCACATATTTCTTTGATATGCTGTGCGTACTGCCATATGATATCAGGGAAGCCCGCCAGGCTGTTCAGACTTGCATAATTGAGCCTTGCTTCCGGCTCGTCTATCCATGATTCACGTGTGTCATTATTCACTACCCTGAAGTAGACCCACCCGCTTTTATTGCGCGACATCATTCGCCAGCTCATGCGAAATCCTTCTTCTGACCAGTAAGGTTGTGTACCAAACAAGAGATACCGTACGGGGAGTAGTACCTGTATGAGGAGGTAGATGCCCATGGCATATACGGCTAATTTTTTCCATTTTTTTACAGGCGGTGTGGTTATTGAAGAACTCAGTGAGGGCCAGTGCAGCAACTGCCGGATCACATTTGGCGGATAAAAGAATAACATGGCGGATAGGGCCAGGAAAGGGAAGATGCCAATTGTAAAAACAATTGCATTGGTAAGATGGAAGATCCCTGCTGCTATCATTCCGTAGGTACGGGTATGGCGGAATAACATAAGTGGTGTAACCAGGAAATCGAAGATTATACCTATGTAGCAAAGGAAATACCTGATCCGGTTGCTGGTCAGCGTACTCTCCAAATAACGGCCTGAGAGCCAGTCAGGATATAGCTTTGCAATGGCAGCGTAAGTATACACGATCCCAAACTGCGCGATGAACAACCAGCTGCACCATTGTGGGCAATAATTAGACCGGATACGGGGGCGCAACCAGACATCTACAGAAAGACGGCGGTGTGCAGGCATGATGCACATGAATGCACATATGAGTACGATGAGATAATAATGATTATTGTAGCCACATTTTTGCATGAGGTAGGTACTGGTCCAGAGTAGTGTATAGCCTACTATCGCCACCCGGTAAAATGCCCCGAGCATGACCATGATAGCCAAAAGGCCCATCACAAGGAAATAGACATACATGCCATTTCCGGGCAATGGCTGCAACCATTCAAATCCAATAAATGGGAAGGTAAAGGCGGGTTCTATAAACAGGGTACGGACCCTGCCAGAGAAAATATCGTTGATAGATTGAAAAAACAGGAGAAATCCCAGCAGGATACGAAAAAGGACCAGTGGGGTGTTATCCACCGGCTTCCAAAGGCGGGAAGGTAGACTGTTGGAATTGGTCATAAGACCGGAAAAATAACAGCTATCTTACATTCCCGGGGGAAAATAACGACCAAAGTGGAATTTTTGTAGGCGAATATTAACATTTTTATCGTCGCCTGCTAAGCAGGCGACGATAAAAATGGGGTCCTACTTTTTAAAATTGAAATTCCTTGTGATGTTGAACCCAAAGTAGATATCACCTTTCCCCCAGCTACCTTCTGTTTTTGCCAGGTAGTAAGGTCCTACCATGCCTGAGGCATTGGTAAATACCAGCTGGAATACGTGACCTCCGGTTTCAATATCAATACCTCCGGAGATGGCATCATATACTTTGGTACTTACTACCTGGTTACGCAGCAGGTAATTGTACTCTGCATTGATGCTCATTCTTTTGGTGAATTTCAGACGGCCACCTGCAGATACCGCGAAGAGATCGTTCTTATCTTCGGGCGTTGGCGTTAGGTTATAATGAATCCAGGATGGCACGACTTCAAATGAAAAAGCAGACGTAAACTTTTTGGCGATGATTACCTGTGTTGTATAAGCGGTACGATAACGGGCATCCAGGTAAGGCTTGTCCGTATACCGCTGTGTGTAGTTGGTAATCAGGCCATACAGGCTTACAGAGATGGGCATACCTGTTTCTTTCTGTTGCAGCAGTTTATATTTCAGGGAGCCATCGAAAGTTTTGTCTACGGAGCTACGGCCCAATCCTACCGAAAAGCGGTCAGTGATACCGTAATCCAGTGCAAAACGAATAGACGCGTTATCCAGTCCGAAGAATTCATAAGCCCCCCCGTTCAGTTTGCCGAAACGGTGCATGATCATGAATTGCAGGTTTTTCTTTCCTGGCGACTCTACGGTAGGCAGGTTTACAATCTGCGTAGCCTTGAAGGTGCCGGTTACAACCTGTCCTTTCCCTGATTCGGCTACAGCCTCGTCCATCATTTTCATCAGACTGCTGTCCTGCGCCATGATGTGGCCGCATACGAGCAATAAAAATATGATTTGAATGATTCTTCTTTGCATATCCATTATTTTGATAACGCAGTGCAGGCAGCGAGTACCTGTACTGTTATTTCTGAAGCTATTTTGTCTTTTACCAGCGAAGGAATTTTAATATCGAAATCGGAAGGCTTTACCTTGAACTCAGTTTTGCCGGTCACTTTGCCATCGGCCACTTCCAGTTCGGCAGGTGTGCTGATAGGTTTGGTTACACCGTGCAGGGTGAGGTTACCATTGATCTGTACTTTGTAAGTACCGGGAGTGGTGCCTACATTGCCGGTGATGGTACCTGTGAACTGCGCTTTTGGAAACTTATCGCTTTCTGCATAGTTTTCGTTGTAATGGTCCTGCATCAGTTGCTTTTCAAACAGGAAGTTTTTTTGCAACAGGGTCAGGGCCACGGTCTTTTTGCCCAGATCGATGGCAGCCACTACCTGTCTGTTTTCCGCTTTGATATCTTCCAGCGGTGTTTTTGAATAGAAGTTCACCTTCCCATTACGCGTCATGAATGTCTGCGCTTTGGCTGGCAGGTATAACAAACTGGCCAGCGCCATTACATACATTGGTTTCATATGTTCCTGTTTTAATTATTTTGAGCTCCGCGGGCGATCCAGTCTTTGATGATATTGATATTACAATCAGAGAGTTTAGCTCCACCCTGTGGCATAGCAGGATAACCGGTGGCATGGGTGATGACACCAATCAGGTTACCGTTGTTTACCTGTACTACTAATTTGGCGTATGAATCCAGGGAGATACCACCGCTGGCGCTACCGTTACCATGACAGCTATAGCAATTAGCTGAAATAATAGGTTGTACATTGGCAGCATATTTCATGTTTACAGTGTCGCAGGTGGAGCCACCACCACCGGTTCCGGTTGTATCTGTGCCTGTGTTCAGGTCCTTTTCATTGTCTTTGGAGCAGGATGTTACCATGGTCAGGCAGTATACGATTGCGATTGCTGACAGAAAGAAGAATACACGTTTCATAATTTGTAATTTTATTTAGATGGGAGAATGGTTGCATCTACAAGGCTTACGTCCATAAGAAAGCCGGTGCACTTGCCTTTTACCCGAACGGTTTCACCGCTTTTAGGCAGTGGGTTTGTATTTTCAGCCAGGCTACAGTTTACCCCACCGGGGTTTGCATCACCTGCGGAGAGTAGTACGGAAACTTCATTCCCGCTTTGTTCTACCTGCATGACGGTGCCTGTTACTTCCAGTACTTTGTTTTCATACAGTTTACCGGCAGTCTTTTCATCTTTCGCATAAATGCTGTACAGTTCCTGGGCAGTCACACTATCGTCTGTGTGTGCTTCGGCAGCGGTAGTTCTTGGTTTGTTGTACAGGTAATAGCCTGTTCCCCCTGCCACAAGGCATAGGAGTACCGCTGCGAAAAGGATTGTCTTTTTTCGCGTCATACAATTTGAATTTTAAAGTTGGAAGCCTACACGATTAACGGATAGATTTCGTAATGCCAATATTGATACCCATACTGGTAATGGGCAGGTCTCCGATACCGAGTCCTTTGGCGGGTATTTTCAAATATGGTTCTACACGGAGCTTACCTATTGCGCCCAGGTTATGCTCCAATCCTACTCCCACGTGTATAATAGAAAACCAGTTTTGAGTTGCATTCTTATAAGCCCAGGAGCTGTTTTTCAGATCTCCGTAGTCGTTGTAATAATTATAATTATAATCTTCCTTCTTCATCAGGTAAGATGATACACCGGCATTGGCGTACCAGCTTGTGTGCTGACCATTTTTAATAAAGTAGCGGACATTCACTGGTATCTCATACATATTACAATACCCGTCTACGTTAATAATTTTCCAGTTTTGTATATAAGGAATCTTTTTTGTGCTGAAGCTGCTTCCTTCTGAATAATAGTTTTTGCGATCATAGAGGAGACCGGTTTCCACAGCGAAGCTGCGGGAGATGCGGTAGCCGACTATGATACCGGCGCCGTAGCCTACTTTGTTCACACGTTGCATTTTCACAGTGCTGATGTCAGGACTGGCGATGACGCCAAAGTAGAGGCCTTTTTGAACTTTGGCAGGTTCCTGTTTTTTCACTACCGGTTCTTTTTCCTTTTGTAAAGGAATACCCTGTACTGGTGTGGCAATAGCTGGCGCTGTAGTGCTGTCTGCAGGAAGTGTTGTTGGCACTGCTGCAAAAGTATTATCTGAATGAGTTGTTACATCGCCAATAACGGAATCGGATATATGTTTATTGTCTGTAATTGTTGTTTTATCAACATTGAATCTGTTAATGGTTAACCCGGGAACAGGCGAAGCAAAAGTAGCAACAGAAATAGTGGTAGTCTGTTTATTCGTCAGTGTGTCCGGGCCTGAACTTGTGATAGTGCCTGTGCCTGTATTTGCATTTGTCTTTGTTGTTGCTATTCCTGTTGCTATTCCTGTTTTCGTTGTTGCTATTCCTGTTCCTGTACGCGGCAGCTTACCATTTTTTAGCGGCGGCGCGTAGGATATAAAAAAAAGTACTGTCAGCAGGATGCTTATACCCAGCCATACCCACTTATTACTCCGCACGCCTTCCACCGCAGTACCCTGCGGCTGAGCAGACTGCAACCGGCTACTGAGTGCATCCCAGTCCGCACCATCCGTTTTTAAGGGATACTGCGACGCCGCATTGCGGAATAATTCGTCCATATCGTCATCTAAAAGCTGCATATATCAAATTCCCGTATGCCGTTATTTAATTTTTTTCTTAAATGTTCCCTTGCTTTTGACAGATTTGATTTTGATGTACCTAAACTAATATTCAGCTTGTCTGCAATTTCCTGATGGGAAAACCCATCTATTACATACATGTTGAACACAACCTGATAGGAAGGCGGCAATTCTTTGATCAGGATGATCAGTTCTTTGTAATATAACTTTTGTTCTGCGGATTGCCCCATATCGGGCTGTTCCCATACGTATTCCGGGATTCCCCCTATTTCCGGGATCATATTTTTCCGGCGCAGTTCATCGATGGCGGTGTTTACCATGATCTTGCGCATCCACCCCAGGAGCATTCTTTCCAGGTCGTCTCCTTCTTCATAGGTAAATCTGTCAAACCGGTTGAATAATTTAACAAATCCGTCGTTCACCACCTCAGTCGCTTTCTCATACCTATATATATACCTGAACACAATTTTCAGGGCATATGCATAATACCGTTCGTACAGAAGCCGCTGGCACCTGGGCTGTGCATGCATACACCCTTCTATTATGGTCTTAATTTGTTCCAAATGAGTAGCCGTCTGTATTTAATCTATACCCTTATAATACGGAACCTGTGATCTAAAGGTTGCCTGTAAATAGAAATATTTTTTTAACATTTAATTATCAAGTACTTATGTAATATAAAGGGCTATTAAACCTAAGAGATGAAATACTGATCTAAGCTAATATGAAATTATCACATGCTATCGGCTACTGCTCCCTGTTGCTGGCACTGGGCACTAGTTGTAACAGAAATATAGCTCCGCAGGAGCGTTTCCAATCCAGCCCCGTTGAGCCAGACGGCAATGCCTCCGAGTGGGCGATGCCCTTGCGCTATGCCAACAGCCAATATACGCTGTCTTATAGTATTACCAATGACTCCCGGAATATTTATATATGTGTCATGACCACAGATGCGGAGATGAAGCACCGGATTATGAAGGCTGGCATGAGTGTTTACTTTGATCCAAGGGGTAAAGAGAGGAAAAAGATGGCGCTGGTATACCCCGAAAGGAATATGGACGGCATTAAAGTCCCCACTGTTTACAATACGGATGGCTTCCTGAACATGGAAAACGGCCAGCATAACCTGTCTGACAAGATGACCGGGATTAAAATAGGGTTAAATCCAATGGCAGATAGCGCCCTGGTATACGAGGCGGCTATCCCTTTAAACAGGGTGCTCGTAAATGGATTGACGGAAAAAGCCCTTAGAAAGAACTTTAGTGTGGGGATTATGGTGAACCAGCTGCCAGGTAAACGGGGTGGTCCCGGAGAAGGACAGGGTCAGCGCCGTGGCGGTGGTGGGGGTTCCCCAAGAGTGTCATTTGGCGGAGGTATGGGTATGGGCGGCATGGGTAGTGGCATTGGTATGGGTGTAGGAATGGGCATGGGAGGCATGCGTGGCGGAATGGGTGGTGGCCGTGGAGGTGCACAGCAGGTACAGGAAGATGTGACCTGGAACACTTTCCGGTTTTCGGCTGAAGAAAAAAAATAAAATTCCCATCTTTGTGACATGAAATATGCCGACAAAGAGATCCAGGAGCTGGAAGAATTCTTTAAAACAGCGACCTTACCCGATTCTATAGAGTTACATCATAGTACCGTTATTACCGATGTGAAGGCTTTTGTACACAGCCATCTGCAGATTGCAAAGTTGCGACAGGGTGTACCAGTTTTTGAAGGATTTTATGACAGGCTGGTACTGCTGAAGGAAAAACTATCTCAATAATCGAACTCTGCTATAAAGTAAAACGCTTTTGCCTTCGGCAAAAGCGTTTTACTTTATAGGGAAATATTCCCGTAATTTTACCCCCTTTATGAACACGCAGACGCCAATACTGGATATACCATCCACCATAAAATATTATCTGTCTCTGGACAAAAAGGTCGCGCAAAGTTTTGGAATGGATAAATATGACGAGCTCCTGCACCCCGATAACTTCGCCATACTGAGCAACGAAGGCAGTGTTAAAAACGGAGCCCCCATTAAAACAGACCATTACGCCCTGATTCTTTGTATCAGGGGCCATTGCACAAAGACGGTCGGCCCTTTCACCTTCCAGGTGACCCCGCAGTCTTTGCATATTGTCTCGCCACGCTATATTAATTCTTTCGACAATGCATCTGAGGACCTGTTGCTCTACATGGTCATGTTTAAAAAAGAGTTTATTGCCGATATGTTTATCAAGCAAAGCGTACTTGACCCTTTGATGGACCTGCACCCGGAATGCCCTCCTATCTACAGCCTTTCTGACAGCAATTTTCAAAAGATAAAATCACTCTATGAGAAGATAGACCGGGAGTACAAGGAAGAAAACCCATTCTTTCTGCAGATTATCCGGTTACAACTGGTGGAATTACTTTATGAAGTAAACAGGACTTTTGAGAAATGTACGGATAGCCGCACGCACTACCAGCTGACCAGGCAGTATACGCTTTTCATGAACTTCAGGGATCTTGTGGAAGAACATTTTCTTACGAAGAGAACAGTGCAGGAATATGCAGACCTGCTACATGTTTCTGCCAAGCATCTGAGTGAGGTGGTGAAACAGGAAACGGGGAAAAATGCATTGCATATTATTCACTCGAGAGTATTCCTGGAAGCCAGGCTATTGCTCACGACTTCTTCATTAAGTGTAAAGGAAATTTCGGACCAGTTGAATTTTGATACCAGTTCTCACTTCAGCCGGTTCTTTAAGAAGTTTGCAGACGAGAACCCTTCTGCTTATAAAAAAGTGACTACGTCATAAAACGAAATAGTCGTCCGACATGCTGCGGACGACTATTTTCACTTAACCATAAACCCTATTACAAACTAAAGCTTAAATGCGTATGCTACTCTGATACCTATTACATTGTTGGATGAGCCACCATCGACAAACTTAGAGTTGCCATCAAACTTCACAGCTGCATCCAGGTAATTGCCTTTGCCCAATGGAATGAGGTAACCTATCGCTGGTGTGTATACGAAAGCTGCTGACTTATCGTTGTACAACCCGGTGCTATTGGTAATGAAGCTCACGCCCGCCTGCCCCTGTACGTATACATTGTTATTGCTGAACGGATAATACTTCAAACCTAATTTTACCGGAATTAACTGCAGATCATCCAGGCCGGGTGTATTGTCGGCAAATATGTTGGTGTATCCTGCATTCAGGTTCACGTACAATGTACGTTTTACCAATGCATAATCTGCCTGTACGGAACCACCCAGGGTCCAGTTGTAATGATCTTTGAGATTACCTAAGGGAATACCGGCTTCGGGGCCTACGCTTAAGAGAAATGCGGGTCTGTCTGTTGTTACCTTATCATCCTTGCTTTGTGCCTTTACACCTGCTGCTACTGCTAAAAATAAACCTAATGTAACAAGTCCTTTCATTACTTTCTTTTTCATCGTCTTTCGTTTTAATCTTTGTCTAATATATATTGTATCAATCTTGTATCAACTGTATATTCGCTTCCAGCTGTACGTCCTCGCCCAGCAGTAATCCACCACCTTCCAGTACAGCATTATATGTCAGTCCGAACTCCCATCTGCTGATGTTGCCCTTCACTTCAAAACCTATTTTCTTTTTGCCATAGGTATCCACGGCCACACCACCATATTCTGCTTCCAGTTCTACCGGGCGGCTCACACCTTTCATGGTCAGGGTACCTGCCAGGCTATATTTATTGCCCTTCATTTTCCTGAAGTAAGCTGATTGAAATGTAATTTGTGGAAAGTGTTCCGCATCAAAGAAATCGGCGGACTTTAAGTGTGTATCTCTTTGTTCCTGGTTGGTATCTATACTGTGTACATCCAGGGAGAAATGTACTTCTGCATCGTCGATGTGGTGTGGGTTAGAGAAGGAGGCACCACCATTGAAGTTGTTGAATGCACCGGTTACATTCGAGATAACAAGGTGTTTGATTTTAAACTGAACACCGGAGTGATCAGGGTCAATGATCCATTTCTGTTGATTCATAAACTTGCGCGATTTGTCATTAATTCCACACAAAAGTAGGACGTCCGGCACGTCGCATCAATTCCAAAAAGGCACAAAAAAAGACCAATTTTCCCTGTCGCCGGCGAGGCAGGAAAAATTGGTCATGTATTCCGATTTATTGGTATCATTCAGAGAGCCATTACCTTCTACCTTTGCATCGCAATGAAAATTGCAGTTTTAACAAGTTGTAGGTTTAAGTAATAGCCGTTTCGCCTCTGCGTCATGGCTTTTTTTTATTACAAGCCATCCAGCTGCATCGCTTCGAGGATCTGGCAATGATAAATGTAATCATACACAGAAGTCACTTCTGTAGGGTAATTAAGACCAAATGGCCAGAAGTGCTGACTATCTCCATACAATACAGCAGTTGAATTGCCGGTGAGCGTACGCAGTGTTTGCGTAGCATTAGCGCCGGTATAAGTTCCGCTTACAATCAGGGTATTCCACCATACACTTGTAGTGCCTACGCCTACGGTATGTGCTATTTCGTGCAGGGCGGTGGCCAGGTTCATATAATAGGTGTTGGAACCAAAACGGATACTGCCATTGATATTGCCATCGGCAGTGGATACAGAAGGCACATAGGTGACAGTAATTGTTTTGGTATAGGTGGTATAATGATTCATATACCATACGGCGCTATCCATAGCAGCAGTGATGAGGGTGTACGCGGCCTGTTCTGTAGACGTAGGGTTGCTGGACCTGACCAGGGTATAAGTCACGTTGCCTGTGACAGCAGCTGCGCTACTGGTACTGGCAACGTTATCTGATTTGAGATCGGGCAGGTCTTCTGTTTTCTTACAGGCAGCCATTAGGAGCATAACAAGGCTGATTGCTACGAGCAACCGGGGTTTTCTTTCCATTGTGTTAGATTTGAGGGTTTTAAAAATTACAGATTAAAATGTAACGGTAGCTGACTCCAATCCATTTCCTGTAGCTTTTAGTACCACTGCTCCGGGTTTGTTTCCTGCTTTGATGATCAACTGGGCATGCCCGTTGAAGAGGCTGCGCTGCCATGCACCTGGTATGCATTGATCAGGTTCATGGCTGCTGGGATCACCATTGCCGACACCAATGATGTCTGCCTGGCCATCCAGTGAGAAGTGGATCATATCGCCGGCTACGGGCACTGTTCTGCCCTTATCATCCACTGCACTCACGTTGACTACGACAGCGTCTTCGCCATCTGCCTGCAAAGTTGTCTTTGAGGGGGTTAATACAATCCGCTTAGGAGCACCGGTGGTTTCTACCTTGCTGGTGATCTTTTTTCCTTTCTTATAAGCTACCGCTTCGAGGGTACCGGGTTCATAGTTCACACTCCAGCGGAGGTGTCCATTTACCGGCATATCTTTTTTTCCAAGGCTCCTGCCATTGAGGAACAATTCTACATTTTCTGCATTGGTATTGATCCATACCAGCACGGGCTGCCCTTCTTTGCCGGGCCAGTTCCAGTGTGGGGCGATGTTCAGCACATCTTTGTCCGTCCACCAGGACTGATAATAGTAATATACATTTTTAGGGAAGCCGCACATGTCCATGATGCCAAAGTGAGAGTTGATATTTGGCCAGCTGTAAGGTGTAGGTTCCCCACGATAGTCAAAACCAGTCCAGGCAAAGCCACCCATAAACCAGGGGCGTGCTGCAGCCAGTTTCCACCAGATTTCGGCAGTAGATGCCCAGGATGGATATGTACTGTCATAATCGGGTACGTAGCCGTTTACGGTATCTTTTATGTAAATACCGCGGGTGGTTACGGTGCTTGCCACTTCGGTACCAATCACTGGTTGTTCAGGGTGATCTTTGTGATAGCCATCTACACCACCAAGGTTATAGTTGAAACCGCGTACGGGAATTACTTCGTTCACGCCATGGAATACATTCGGCATGTTGGCAGCGTAAGTGCTGGTGCGGGAAGGATCCAGCTCCTGCTGTACGAACAGGTTATGCTGCGCAATGCGCTTGCCGATGTCAGTATATTGGGTATGGAATTCTTCGTTGCCGATAGACCAGATGAAGATGCTGGGATGGTTTCTGTCTCTGAGGATCAGGCTACGTAGTTGCCCTTCGTATTCGGGGCCGCTGTTCAGCAATCTTGTTTCGTCCATCACGATCATGCCAAGGCTGTCGCAGGCATCCAGTAACTCAGGTGTGGGCGGATTGTGGCTGGTGCGATAAGCGTTGGTACCCATTTCTTTCAGCAGGGCGATCCGGTAGTATTGCAGGTAGTCAGGCAAAGCAACGCCTACACCGGCATGGTCCTGGTGACAGCATACGCCCTGTACTTTGATATTTTTACCATTGAGGAAAAAACCTTTGTCCTTGTCCATCACGATGGTGCGGACACCAAAACGCACTTTCACACTATCGATGGTTTTACCATTTGATTGCACGATAGCGACTGCACGATAGAGGTAAGGATTTTCCAGTGACCAGAGCTGTGGTTGTGTGATCGTTAAAGCCTGAGAGAGCTTTTTGCTTTCATTGACAGCGAGGGCCAGTGGTTGTGGTTTGCTTTGTGCCAGTGTTTTGCCTTCCCGGTTGGTGACCACAGTGTAGACAGTGGCATTGGCAGGGGCAATGTTTTCATTCTTTACAGTTGTTTCGATGGTGACCAGGGCATCGTTTCCTTTTTGTGTGGTGTGAACGAATACGCCACCGTCAGCAGCGATGTGGAGGTTATTGAAAACATTGAGCCATACATGGCGGTAGATGCCTGCGCCTTCATAGAACCAGCCTTCGTTTTGAGTAGCGTCGGCACGGACTACGAGTATATTGGGTTTGTCAAATTGTAATACATCGGTGATGTCGTAGGAGGCGCCGGTGTAACCGCTGAAGTTACCGCCCAGGTAGTAACCGTTTACCCATACCTTGCTGTCGCGGTACACGCCATCGAGCTGGATGACGAAGCGGTTGCCGGAATCGGCCCGGGCTACGTTGAAAGTTTTGCGGTACCAGCCGATGCTGTTTTCAGGGAAAAGGCCGCCTATTGGTTTGTAGCCGTGGCCTTCGAGGTCACCTTTTTTTGAATATTGGAATGGAAGGGTTACTGCCCAGTCGTGTGGGAGTTGGACATCCTGCCAGCTGTTGTCGTTGAATTTGAGTTCGATGCAGGTGTTGCTTGCATATCCCGATTTTGAGAAGGAAGTTTCCACGCCATAGTTGAAATCTCTTTCGGCGTTGCCTGCATGGCCGAGGGAGAATTTCCAGTTTGAGTCGAAGTTAATGTGTCTGCGTAGTGGTGACTGCGCGGCGGCGGTGATGCCGATGGTTAATGCTGTGAATAAAAGCAGCAAATCTTTTTTAGTCATGATGTTGATTTTCCTTGCGTGGGTAGAGGTAGCAATATAGGAATTAATAATTGTAAAAAAGACAGTTTTTATCAGGTATTTGAAGGCTGTGTGGCCTGCGGCAGCATGGAAGAGGTTTTTATTTCAGGCTGACGCCTGTGAGGAGGAAAAGAGTGGACTGTGAGGCTTAGTGGCCTGCCTGCCGCAGGCCACTAAGCCAGTTAAAATATGACTATATTTTGTTAATATCGAAGCGTAATACCTGCGCCAAAACCCATATCACTATCATAATGTGTAGATAAAGAAAGATAATTCGTCCAGATGTACCGGAAGCCGGCCATATATTCACGATCAGTATTTGCCATGAACTGGAATCGTAAGCGGCGGGTAAGCGGGATGTCTTCGCGGCTGAGTTGTAATCTTAGTTTGCCGTCTGTGTCGATGGAGGCATCTGCTACTAGTAGCATGGGTAAGGTATATTCCAGACCGGCATGCAGTACTCCCCGTTTATTGCGGGTATTGATCTGGCCGAACAAGTTCTTTTCAGGTTGTTTTTCACGACGGTAGCGAAAGTCCCATCCTATATATGGGAATAACCATTGCATACGACCAATATATCTTCCTAAATGGCTTTCTGTTTCATACCCGTTTTCTGCATTCAGCCCTACCCTCCATTCTGTTTGCAACCGGTAGCGGGTATTGGCAAATTGTAAGGTACCATCACTCCCATTGCTCTCCAGCCCTATTTCTGCCATGGTGTGAATTTGCCTGTCATCAGCTTTTATTTTCCTGAATGCCTTTTCAGGTTCCGGAAGTTCAGGATTGGCGGGAGAATTTTCATAACTGAATACCCGTCCCATGCCACTCATCATGTGGTATAAAATATGGCAATGGAAGAACCAGTCCCCGCTTTCTGTAGCTGCAAATTCAATGGTATCCTTTTCCATTGGCAGGATATCCAGGGTATGCTTGAGTGGTGCATAATCGCCCTGCCCATTCAGCACACGAAAGAAATGACCATGTAGGTGCATGGGATGACGCATCATGGTATTGTTGTATAGAATGATGCGGACATTTTCTCCTTTTTTGATAAGAATTTTATCTGATTCGGAAACGGTTTTGTTGTTGATGGTCCATACGTACCGGTTCATATTGCCGGTAAGGTCGAAGTGGAGTTCTTTTACAGGACCGGCGGGCAGGGTTGTTTTTTCAGTAGAGCGGAGCATGCTGTAATTGAGTGTGACAAGGTCGTCACTATTACCCATATGCATATGTTCCATATTTTCCGAGGGCTTTTTTCTATCCAGTTCAGGATACATCACTGTATTCATATCCATCTGCTGCAACGACATATCCATCCCCATATCATCCATATCTCCATTCATCTTCATCATACCATTCATCATCTTCATTCCTTCAAAATATCTCAGTCGTGGTAAACGATCTGCCGGCATCGCCATACCACTTCCCAGCAGGACAGCCGTACTATTTGTTCTATCTTCTGAAGTAGCCAGGAACTCGTATTGCATATCTTCGGGAATGGTAACGACTACATCGTATGTTTCAGCCACACCTATAATTAACCTATCTACCACCACCGGTTCCACATCTTTTCCATCATTTGCAACTACTGTAATTTTCCCACCTGAATAAGTGAGCCAGAAGTATGTAGAAGAACTTCCGTTTACTACACGTAATCTGACCTTATCTCCAGCTTTGTATTGGGGCAGCGTGTCTGTGAGTTTTCCATTCGTCATGAAATGGTCGTAATACACATCACTTACATCCATTGCCAGCATCCGCTTCCATTCGTTCGTCACTTTGGTACCAAATTTACCTGCTTTGATGGCCTCTCCATAACTCTGTACACTATTCTTCTTAACAGCAAACCAGTCTGACGCATTATGCAGATACCTGTTCACCGTATGTGGGTTCATGTAGGTATAGTCGCTCAACACCATGGTATATTCTTTTTGTGGCTTTTCATTCTTCTTATGAATGACAATAGCCCCATATAGTCCACTCTGCTCCTGGAACATGGTATGCGAATGATACCAGTAAGTACCATTTTGGATGATTGGAAATTTATATTCGTGGGTCTCCCCTGCTTTTATGGGGGCTGTAGTAAGGTAAGAAACTCCGTCGTACCTGTTTGGCAGGAGAATACCATGCCAGTGAATAGAAGTTTCCATTCCCATCTGGTTATGCACGTAAATGAGGGCGGTATCGCCTTCTGTGAATTCCAGTACGGGGCCGGGACTACCACCATTAATGGTCATTGCATGGTGCATGCCGCCATGGGCAATATACAGGTCATATCGCACAGTTCGCTGTGCAAAGGTAGCTGTGTAAAACAGCGACAGTAAAAGTATAAATAATAGTTTCCTCACCTGATAAAGGTAAATCAGGAAAAGGTATAGAATTTCGGGGGAGTTGTATAAAATTATTAGTTCTTACTAAAGGGTATCCTGATAAAGTGAGATTCCCATTGTTCAATGTCATGCTTATACATCTCGTCCACCTTGAAGTGCTGGCTGGCCAGAGGCTGTTCCGGTGCCACACGGCGGTGATGCTTGTATTCCAGTATGATCCCGGTCGAGACAATACTCTTTTGTATCACTTTCGGCGTGGATGCCGGGGTGTCCGCAACTATAAAAGGCCCCCCTTTTTTTCTTTTTCTAACTAACGCCATCGACACGGCGATGGCTACAACCGGCAGAAGGAAAAATAATTCCTTCGTCAAGTTACTGTCCATAAAAAAACTAAAGTATCCCTGTTTGCTGCAAAATAGCTACCTGCATGGCTGCCTTGTCCACTGCCTGCAGGAAACGGTCATACTGAAATGGTTTTAAGAGAAAATCGGCTGCCCGGGCATTGAATCCTTCGATCGCATATTCGCTGTAAGCAGTTGTAAACACAACTACCATTTTGCGGGGTAATGATTTATAAAAGTCCAATCCTGATACGTTTGGCATTCTGATATCAATGAACAATACGTCTATCACGTGCTCTTCCAGATATTTCAATGCTGCTGCCGTGCTGGTAAACACTTGTTCCAGGCTGATCAGATCTGTTTTACTACAATATGTTTCGATAACCTGCAGTGCAGGTGGTTCATCGTCTATCGCTATTGCTTTCATCATGCCAGGTCCATTGATAGTTGCACTGAAAAATCGTCTTCGCTCTCTGCTATGTTTAACTGATGTTGTGAGGGATAAAGTAACTGTAACCGTTTGATAGTATTCTCCATTCCGATCCCCTCTCCGTCTACCTGTCTTTTGCTCACTTTTTTATTGGCCACGTGCAGGGCGAGTTGTTGTCCTGTCAACTGTATATTGATTAGTATTTCTGATGGTGCATCCGGATTTACGCCATGCTTAAATGCATTTTCTATAAAGGAAATCAGGATCAGTGGTGCTATCTGCAGATCATTTGCTCCTACCTGCACCTGGCTGTGAATGGGTGCTGTATTTCCCAATCTGGCCTGCTGCAGGGCGATATAACTGGTGATATACTTGATTTCCCGTTCCAGTGGCACCTTGTGTTGGTTTGCATCTCTGAGCACGTAGCGCATCAGTTCTGACAACTCTATGATGGCGTCCGGTGCGGTATCGTCTTTGCTCAATACCAGTGAATAAATACTATTCAGGGTATTGAATAAAAAGTGCGGGCTGATTTGTCCTTTCAGATGTGTCAGCTCATCGTTGTACCGGGCTGTCTCCGCCTGAAACCAGCGGCTCCTGATACGCAGTAATACTGATGTAAGTATGACGATGGCAAAGAGAAATATATGATGCCTGATCTGCTCAGGAAAACTCCCCCCGTTCGGCATAGGTCCCATCCCATGTGCATCCGGCATCGATGGTGGTACAGGCGCTGGCTGCCAGGGTATATACCCTGTAAGCAGGGAAGGCAGCACACATATCATCATGAATGCCAGCACGATACAGGACAAATATAAGGCATACTTCCGCTTAAAATACATGACCGGGATCAGCCAGTAATAATTGAGATAAAAGACCAGCAACATGAGGGCATTGCCAACCAGGTCCCTGACATCCGGGCGGGAAAAGTATCCCGTTTCCTCAGGTGGCCTGGGAGATAGCAACAGGGGTACGAACAAAAACGCCATACTCCCCAATATGTGATACCATATATACCTGCGGTCCCCGGACATGAATGCTGATACTTTTTAATCAATCCTTCCCGGTCATACCTTCCCCCCGGAAGGCAGTTAAGGATACCCTGCAATTTGGCAATTTTACAGACTCCCTGATGAGGAATGAGGTAAACCGGCATTTTTTGTAGGTATAAAGTCTGATTTTCCGTATTTCTACGCACAAGGTTCCGGAGAAATACTGGCTATATTTTCGTATACCAATTGTAACTTGCATGGAAACTAATCGAACATGGTAAAAAAATTATAGCAAAGGATTTGTTCGAATTTCAAGATTTAGTTTTAATTTCACGACATCATTTACCTTTTTGCCCCAAATACGATAGATAGCATATTGATAAACCTAAAGGTAAGTGGATCACAACATTCATTATTTGGAAGAACCTGGAAATTTCATTTGATTTATTTACCCCAAAACTCAACTTCAGTAATGAAGCATCACTGATTTTTTATCGAACTGTAGCGCGTCTGTGAACAGAGAGTTCCCTACCTGAGAGGGAATCACACGTCTATTACTATACTTTACGCATATCATCCTGCATGATATAGTGTTTGGTAATTCCATGTAGTTAATTTAATCAATTAGCAATGATTGATCGTGCACTATTGTTGTTAAAAGAAGAGCTGGAATCATACCTGAGCATTACTGATGCTGCAGCAACCGTTGTCATTGACAACATTGGCCTGTTTGAAACAGCTGCCGGTACACAACTGCCGGACAACATTGTACTGACCCTTGTCAACCTTGAGGAAGAAAGTACACTGAAGAATAATACCCCCCTGAAAAAAGGTTATAGCAGCGCTGTATACCAGAATCCACCTGTGTTCCTGAACCTGTATGTACTGTTTGTATGTAACTACGGTGGCAGCAAGTACATAGATGCCCTGAAGCGATTGAGCTATGTGATCCAGTTCATACAAGGAAAGAGTTCTTTTCACTATGCTTCTGATACGGGCAGTCTGCCTCCCGGCGAAGATGTACTGGATATGAAGTTTACCCTGGAGCTTTATACCATGACCTTCGAGCAGATCAACCACCTGTGGGGATCTCTGGGTGGCAGACAAATGCCTTTTGCCATGTATAAACTCCGGCTCATTGCACTCACGTCGAACAACAGGCTGCGGGAAGTTCCACTCATTGAAGAAATAGAAAATAATAACGCCCCCATAAACAGGTGATCCAACCATGCAAACTATATATAAGATATTGTTTGAGGTAAAGGTGCTGCATGAATTCTATCTCACCAATCCAAAAGGTGATTCGATCTTTGCCCTGGACAACCAGGCAGACCGCCTGCTGTTCCTTACCGACAGGCTGGATAAAGATGCCGTATCTATCAATAACGACATCAGCTTTGATGTGCCGCCGGAACTGCATCAACTATTTAAAGATCATCATCTGCGCCTGCTCACCTCCTACTCCGGTTGCAAAGTAGGTATTGAAGTCACGGCTTCTTTTCTGCCTGACGGTACACGGGTGTATACGCCCAAAATACCGCTGCCAGCGGATTTACCGATTACGCTTCTCATCAGGGTGAAGAATCCTGTCTTTCATACCATTAGTAACACCCGCATTACTAATCCCGTGCCAGCCACATATTACTTCAGTAATGACAGTGTGCTCAGTGCGCTTAACTACCCTGCGCTCAGCAGCCGTATTGCAGACTATACTGCCGGCTATACATATGAACAGGGAGAACTTGCAACGATTGCCCCCAACAGCGTGAAGGCATATTATATTGATAATAATGTAGAAAAGTGGTTGCCGCTGCATGGCAATGACTACGTGAATGAGGGCGATCGTTGTTTGTTGCCACTGAAATTTAACTTTACATTTCCCGCCGGTGCTAATGTGACACAGGCCACCTTTACACTGAAAGATAGTGGAGGCAATGTAGTCAATACCATTGTAGCGCAAAATGCCGGTGGCTTACAAAAAGTAGCGCTCGACTACCGTAACCTCTCCCTGGTTAACTATATTAAATATTCGCTTGAAGTAGCTGGTGACAACGGGTTTGCCTGGCTACATCCCGTGATCTTTTCCAATACGGGCAGCTGGGCCACCCTGCAATTCAAACCGCGGGTGACCAATGCTGCATTTAACCTGCTGGATGACCAGGGGTATCTCTTTACCCGCAAACCGCCAGTGGGCAATATCAACGATCCCCCCATATTCGAGCTGAGGATACCCAGCAGACTTACCTACTGGCGATATGTGCATGCAAACAGGTTACCATTTGATCAGACCAATTACCCCGACGAATTATTGAATTACCAGAACGGATTACTCATTAGCAAAAGCCCCAGGAATTCCACTTATCAATCCACTTATTTTCAGAAACCGGACAATTCATTTTTCTTCCTGCCTAACCCGGAAGACTATGCAATGCTCCGTAGTGAAAATAAACAGCTATTCACCGAAATTATGTTACCTGCTTCAAAACTCTTTCCGGTAGCACCATAAACATTTAATCCTTAAAATTTTATAAACAAGAACATATGGCAGAATATAAAACCCCGGGCGTCTACATAGAAGAGATTCCCAAATTGCCCCCTTCCATCGCTTCCGTAGAAACAGCTATTCCTGCCTTTATCGGCTATACGGAAAAGGCCCAGTGGAAAGTGGCCGGCGACCTCACGAACAAACCATGGCGCATTGAATCCATGCTGGAATACGAATTGTATTTCGGCGGCGCCAGACCTGACGCAGGTATTGAAGTCACCGTCGATACCACACAGGGCAAAGTAGACATTCAGGGGGCCATCAATGCAGAACTCCGTTCCAAATACCTGATGTATTATTCCCTGCAAATGTTTTTTATCAATGGCGGCGGACCTTGTTATATTACTTCTGTAGGCGGCTATTCCGATGGGGATGTGATACTCGATGCTGACCTGCAGGCGGGTCTTGCAGAAGTGGAAAAGATAGACGAAGTAACTTTGCTCCTGTTCCCTGACGCCATCAACCTGGCCAGTGCAGGTAACTATTATGCACTGTATTCTCTCGCTATTGCACAGTGCGTAAAACTGAAAGATCGCTTTACTGTACTGGATGTATATTCTGATCCTGCAAACGCCGGCAACTGGCGCCTGGATGTGGAGTTCCTCCGCAATACACTCTCAGGTACTACAGATGACCTGAAGTATGCTGCTGTCTATTTTCCCCGCATCTATACGAGAACAGATTTCTCTTATAACGAAGGCGATGTAAAGATCATCAGCAAGGGCGCTGGCGACATCGGCGCTACCCTCACCGAACTCAAATCCAATAACAACGCTTACTACAATATGGCCCGCGGCGCTATCAACGATATCCAGATGCTGCTGCCTGCCTCCTCAGCTATAGTGGGGGTATATGCCACTGTCGATAACAATCGTGGGGTGTGGAAAGCACCTGCCAATGTGAACATCGAGTATGCTGTAGCACCAGAGCTGCTCATTACACAGGAAGAGCAGGAAAGCCTGAATGTGGATACTACTGCCGGTAAGTCTATCAACGTGATCCGTTCCTTCCCGGGCAGAGGCCCTGCCATCATATGGGGTGCACGTACCCTGGCCGGCAACGACAACGAATGGCGCTACATTCCTGTGAGAAGGTTCTTCAACATGGTGGAAGAATCGACCAAGAATGCCGCCCAGCAATTCGTGTTTGAGCCAAATGACCGTAACACCTGGATCAGGGTAAGGTCTATGATCGAGAACTACCTCACCCAGCAATGGAAGGCCGGTGCACTGATGGGTACCACCACCCGCGAAGCCTTTTATGTAAGGATTGGTCTCGGCGAAACCATGACTGAACAGGACATCTGGGAAGGCCGTATGATCGTGGAAATAGGATTGGCGGTAGTAAGACCTGCCGAGTTTATCATACTCCGGTTCATGCATAAAATGCTGACGGAAGCGTAAAATTTAACCTTTCAAACGATTTGTTATGGACATACCGCAAAAACAACAATCCCCCAATACAGATAAATGTAAGGACAAGGATAACGCCACCCAGAAGAGCATCAATACCCAACGGAGTATTGTGTGCAGCAATCTTTACGATACTGCTGCCTTGCTGGGTAAGGCCGAAAAAAGATATGACGGCGCCAGCGAACTGCTGAATGATAAGAAATGTCTCTTCGTAAAAACAGAAGACAACTACCGCCGCTATCGCAACCTGGAAATGACCACTGCCACTGAGCTGCTCATTACCAACGAAACACTGAAATCTAACATGGACACCTACAAAAAGTGGAATACCGCTTTGGGTGCTGCCCTGAAAGACATTGCGAAGAAAGCAAAAGAAGTAAAAACAAAATTCGCTGATCTGAAAGATGCTGCCGGCAAACTGGACAGCGCCATCAACGACAGCTGCAACTGCTCCCAGTACAAAGCGCTCACCGGCAAAAGCCGTGAAAACTGCAACTGCGGAGAAGGTGGCAAACAGGTGATTGCTGCCTGCGCACAATCAGAAGAGATCCTGAATGATCTTGTGAATATGCCGAAGGCACTGGCTGCCGATATTGATACCATCTTTCAGAGCGCTGCTGATGTAGCAGGCATCCAGCTTTTCTCTAATCTCGAAACATTAGAGCCACTGGAAAAAACCTTGTCAGACCAGTCTAAACTGTTTGAAGCACACATCAGCGCTGTGATGAAAACACGTAAGACAGACCTGGACAAACTGCAGGATGATGTAATCAAACAGGTACAGGAAGTGACCAGGGCTGTGACCGATCGCCATTATCAACGCAGCGTACTGGAAGGTTATTACGATGCGGCAAGGCATCTGTGCTGCCCTCCATGCGACTGTGTACAGGTAGGCGAAAGCAACTATTCACCGCGTTTGAAAGGATGCAGTGATGTCATCTGCAACATCTGTGATGAAGTAAAAGATGCCTTCTGCTGTAAACCTGTGCAACAGGAAGAAGAAGCTAATTGTTAAATTCTAAAACCCCGCAAATGTCTACTACCTATAATTACGATGCATTGGCAGCTGGCTGGGACGCAAAGATTGCCGATTGCTGCAACACCACTCCCACCAGTGATGGCGGCTGCACTGACTGTTGCTACGATACCTGGCAGGACCAGCTGAAAGACGTAACGCAACGCTCTGCGACCGTCACAGAAAAGACCACACAGCTCCAGAATAAAATTGCTTTTATTTCAGACAGGCGCAGCCGCTATAAAGTATGGCTCGATGAACTGGATAAAGCAGAGACCCTGGCGCGCAACATCTGCCACCAGCTGGAAATCATCGCTACCCAGGCAGACAAGATCTGGTACAATGCCAGCAAAGCCTGCAAAGCGATTGAAACCCTCTTCTGCATGATCAGGGATTTCTACAGCCAGGTAGATTATATCAAGAAAAGATACGATGACCTGCAGATCTGCATCCAGAAGAATGATGATCCTGCCCTCGAAAAAGGAAAAGGTATCCTGAAAGCACTCGATGACTATGGCACCAAACTGAATGCCATCATCGCTACCCGCGACGCCCTGATTGCACAGGCAGTCGAAGCTGTAAGACTCGCCAACCTTATCATCGACGCCATCACCAGCAAGGACTGCACCTGCGACTTCAAACCATGTGATAATAATTACCAACCATTCAAAGCACCGAATGACGGTAAAAACTACTATGGTTTAAAAACCATCATTACCACCTGGTACAATGTATTGGGTTGCGCCACTGGTTGTCCTGGCGAGGGTCCGACTCCTTCAGCTACCCCCGCAAAGAAGAACAACGGCCCTTCATCCGACGACGATTGTGGCCCTGACAATGGTAGCGATACCTGCGAACTGACCCCCATCCTCTCCTTCCCCATCTGTGCGGATAGTTACCGCACGACTGTACAAGCCCTTTTCGATAAAGACGACAAGTCCCTGGTGACCCTGTCTAAAAAGCTGAAAGAAGCCAATAAAGACAAGGAAGCACTGGACGCCTGCAAGAGTAGTCTCACCAACGCGATTGCAGTAGTGGATCCAAAATCAAGGTGTAATTAATCAAATTTTATCACGCTCAAAAATATAAATGCATATGGCAGCTAAAGGCGATTACCCAATTCCTAAATTCCATTTTCAGGTGGAATGGGGCACAGATTTCAGGATGGGCTTTACTGAAGTAAGCGGTCTTGATTTCGAAACCGAAGTGATAGAATACCGCGAAGGCAACAGCAAGAAATACAATAAATCCAAACAGGCAGGTCTGCGCAAGTTCAGCAACGTAACGCTGAAGCGGGGCACCTTTGAAGGGGACTTTGACTTCTATAATGAATGGTCCAAGACCTATTACTTCCAGGAAGGTAACAAAACGGGTTCCAAATACCGCAGAACTGTTACCATCAAACTGCTTAACGAAAACCATGAAGCCATCATCACCTGGAAACTGCTCAATGCATGGCCTTCCAAAGTGCAGTCTACCGACCTGAAAGCCGATGCCAATGAAGTGGCCATCGAGACAATGGAACTGGTACATGAGGGACTTGAAATCATGGAAGCTAACAACTAATCATGGCAGAAAATGTAGCAAATTCCTTTTATCAGACCGTGAACTTCCACTTTCGGGTGGAGTTCGTTACCGACAAGGAGAACATTGATGTACGCTTTCAGTCGGTGAGCGGACTCGATGCCACGCTGGATACGGAGACGATAAAGGAAGGCGGTGAAAACCGTTTTGAGCACGTAATTCCGGTGAGAAGAAAGTACGGCCCCCTCGTATTGAAGAGGGGGCTGTTATCCCCCTCGCAAAGCGCGATGCTGACGCAATGGCTGAAGGACGCCTTTGATCATGAGCAGGTAAACCCTATTCAGCTGCTTCAGGTATCGCTGCTGAATGAAGATCATGAAACACTCATGTTGTGGAAACTCAGCAATGTATGGCCCCGCAGCTGGAAGATAGGCGAGCTGAATGCAGAACGGGGAGAGGTGTTGATAGAGACACTGGAACTCAACTATAACCGATTAATCTTCGAATAACATGCCTATAGAGATCAGAGAACTGGTAATCAAAGCCACCGTAACCGACGATGCCGCTGGCGGCGGAGGCAATGCCGGCAAATCGGGCAGTGGTGATAACAACAGTGTATCGCCGGGCGAAGAAATGATAAAAGATACCCTGGACAAGATCATGGATGCTATAAAAGATAGAAATGAGCGATAATAATCACCTGGTAAAGCTGAAGATCCACTCTTTCCCCAACCGCGACTTTACGGGTGCAGAGACGGTATTTACTGTGCCTGTAAACCCGGAGTCGTTCACCAAGAACTACAAAGTAGACCTGGACGAAAGAAGAGGACATGGCAACAATGGTACGGATGTACGCTTCAAATCGACCGCACCTGAAGAGCTACGGCTTGAATTTATTCTCGATGGCACAGGTACTATGGAAGGTTACCTCGATGCCCTGAAAACCGTGCCGGTACATGACCAGCTACAGTCATTTCTGAACTGTGTGTACAATATGGATGGTAACATTCACCGCCCGCGTTTCCTGCTTATCATCTGGGGTTCAGAGATCAGGTTTCGCTGTGTACTCTCCAATCTCGATATCAATCATACCCTCTTTACACCGGAAGGTAATCCACTACGCGTAAAGCTGAATGCCACCTTCCTGAACTACGTAGCCAGACAGGAACGACTGGCACAGGACAGGCAAAGCTCCCCAGACCTGACACATTATAGGAAGGTAGTACAGGGCGACCGGCTGGACAACCTGACCAACACCATCTATAACGATCCCGTTTATGTGATGCAGGTAGCCAAGGTCAATGGCCTGAGCACGATCCGGCGCGTCAAAGCAGGTACCGAACTTTATTTTCCACCCTTTGACCAAACTGAAAAGTAATGGAAGAAATACTGATACCAAACGACTCACAGCATGATGTAGCCACATTTACGCTACTCGTGAATGATCTGGCAATACCGCCGGACTACCAGATCCTTTCCATTACTGTCACCAAAGAAATTAACCGTATTCCCATGGCACGTATTATACTGCGCGATGGGGAAGCACCTGATAAAACATTTGCACTCAGTGACGAAGACCTGTTTATTCCAGGCAAAAGTATTGTGATCCGGATTGGAAGAGATGGCAACAATCAACAGGTATTTAAAGGTATCATTACCCGCCATGCCATCAAGGTCAAAGAAAATGGTAATGGCGAACTACACATAGAATGCAGGGACGATGCCATGCGCATGACACTGGGCAGGCATAGCCGCTATTTTGAGCAGGTGAAGGATAGCGAGGTATACGATGACCTTATTGGTAAATACGGTCTCAGTAGTGATACGCAGGCTACGACCCTTACACACAAAGAACTGGTTCAGCACCATCTGAGTGACTGGGATTTTATGCTGCTGCGGGCAGAAGCCAATAGCATGCTGGTAAATGTAGATGATGGAAAGGTGATCATTAAAAAACCGGATACCAGTGCTGCCCCTGTATTACAGATAAGTTACGGCTCTTCTATACTGGAATTTGAAGCAGACATCGATGCCCGCAGGCAATGGAAAAACGTCGCTGCACGCTCATGGGATTACAGCAACCAGCAATTGTTTCAGGCAGATACAGACAATGTTTCCTTTTCCGAACATGGAAACCTGAGCGGACAAGACCTTTCTGCCGCCATGAAGCAATTGCCTTTTGAACTGCATCATAGTGGTCACCGCCTGGAACAGGAGTTGCAGGACTGGGTGAATGGGACCATGCTGAAAAGCCGTATGAGCAAGATCAGGGGCCGGGCGCGCTTCAGTGGGTTTTCCACTATCAAACCCGGCGATATGGTAAAACTGGATGGTGTAGGCAACCGCTTTAAGGGCAATGCATTTGTAACAGCTGTAAGACAGGAACTGGGCAAAGGAATATGGGATACACATATCCAGTTTGGCCTCGATCCTACCCCTTATGCTTTCCTGCATAATGATATGAACGATGCACCGGCTGCCGGGCTGGCAGGCGGCATCAGCGGTTTACAGATCGGCGTGGTCGTACAGCTGGAAAATGACCCTGACGGCCAGGATCGCATCCTGGTACGCATACCTGTCATAGACAATGACGCACAGGGTATATGGACACGTGTTGCCAGCCTGGATGCCGGCAAAGACAGAGGCGCTTTCTTTCGTCCTGAAATAGGTGACGAAGTGATTGTAGGTTTTATCAACGATGATCCCCGCGATGCTGTAGTACTGGGCATGCTGCACAGCAGTTTCAAACCTGCACCTATAAAAGCACAGGATGCAAATAATGAAAAAGGATTTACTACCCGTAGTAAAATGCACATCTCATTTAACGATGATACCAAAACCATTAGCATCGATACACCAGCCGGCAATAAGATTGTACTGGATGAAGCAGGCCAGCAAATCACCATCACGGATCAGAACAGCAATAAGGTAACAATGGATTCCAACGGAGTGAGCATGGAGAGTCCGGTTGACATTAAGCTCAAAGCCGGCGCTAACCTGAGCCTGGAAGCAGGCGCTTCTTTAAGTATAAAAGCGGCCTCGCTCTCCATGCAGGCCAGTGCAGATGCGCAGATCTCCGGAGCAACCACCAAACTGGCATCCTCCGGTATTACTGAAATAACAGGATCATTAGTCAAAATAAACTGATATGCCACCAGCAGCAAGAATAGCAGATATGCATACATGCCCGATGGTAAACCCGGGTCCGGTGCCACATGTAGGTGGTCCGGTGACAGGGCCGGGAGTACCTACTGTATTGATAGGGGGTATGCCAGCTGCGGTAGTAGGCGATATACTGGTATGTACAGGGCCACCTGATACCATTGTAAAAGGCTCGGTTACCGTATTTATAGGTGGCCGCCCTGCTGCCCGTATGGGCGATAATACAGCCCATGGGGGCGTGATAGTAGCGGGTCTGCCTACTGTGATGATAGGAGGATAATTATAAAAAAGAAAACATGAGCACAATAGTAAACTCATTTCTTGGCCGTGGATGGTCGTTCCCGCCCACCTTCAACCAGCAAACAGGTGCGGTGGAACTGGTAAGCGACTATGAGGATATTCAGGAAAGCCTCAACATCCTGCTGAGTACCAGCCTGGGAGAAAGAGTGATGCAACCCAAGTATGGCTGTAACCTCAACGACTATTTGTTTGAACCACTGAGCAGCTCGATGATCGGCTATATCAAAGACAGGGTACAGACAGCCATCCTGCTCTACGAACCCCGCATCATTGCCGGGAAAATAGACGTGACGGCAGACAGCTCTTTTGACCTGATAGAAGGCCGGTTCACTATTTCGATTGAATACACCGTACCTGGAACCAACTCCCGTTTCAACTATGTGTACGATTACTATAAGAACGAGGCATTAAAGCCAGTATAAAGAATCAATAACTATGGAATGCACTAATCTGCTACATCCATTTCAACATGATCCCGGCACCAGCCAACGTCAGCGTGTACTGGACGACCTGCTCTCCAGCACTACACAGATTGATGGCAGGCAGTTGTCCGATCTGCTGGATTATTTCGTACAGTTGTCCAGGCATGTGAACTATTACGATGCCAGCGGCGATGTACTGATCAATGCCGGCGACTGGCAGGCTTTTTTCCGGAATAGTACGCCCTTTACGCTGAGTGCGATCAATAAATACAACCTGCCCGCTAAAAAAGAAAAGCTGGACGGGTATTATTATCTTTTTGGTAAGAAGCCTTCTGCCAGGGGGCTACAACTACTGCTGCAATACACCTGGTATTATACCATCAGTCGTGTAGATGCCTGGTACCAGCAGGTAAAAGATAGCGGGCTTGCATTGGAGCCCCTGTTGCTGCATGTGATCAAAGATAAACTGCACAATAGCCTGGTAGAATTCATTGCACTGGATAATGCGGCTGCTTCCCTGTTTGCCATTAAAAGAGTTGATTTTCGTCCTTATTATGAACGTGACTATTGGGACCTGGAAATAGAAGATCTGTATGCAGTATCATCATTGACCAATATCACTGATATTGCGGCGGCTGTTATAAATGTATTCAATAGCAGTCAGCAGGTGATAGATAGCATCAGTACAGCAGCTGCTGCTGACATTGAAAATAGTTTATTACCACTGAAGGCTGAGTTGCAGCAACAGCATACACCACATCTTGGGTTGCTGTTTGCTTTCTTAAAGTTGTTCCGCTATTTACAGGACGACCTGAATGGATTTGCAAAAAAGCACCTGGACTTCTTTTACCAGCAGGTATTGCAACTGAAACCACGACCAGCACAACCTGACCAGGCACATATCATTGTAGACATCCAGCAACAGCTGGAACAGTATAGACTGAAAGCCGGATTGCTGGTAAAAGACGGGAAAGACAACAACAAAGCGGAAGTACTCTTTTCGCTGGACAACGAGCTTGTAGCCAATAAAACGCAGGTAGCAGATGTACGTACCCTTTTTGTGAGCAACGGGGTGTATATGGCGCCGAATGCACTTTTCGCAGATGGTGTATCGCAGGGCACGCCAGATAGCTGGCCGACCATGGGTAGTCATTATAGTAAATACATTGATCCCGAACAGAAATTTACTTACCCTTATCCACATGCAAGGTTAGGGTTTATATTAGCTTCTCCTGTATTGCTGTTGAATGAAGGGAAACGCACAATTACGATAAAATTAGTTTGTTCATTAACAGATGCTACAGATTTATATAGCACTGTAGCAGGGTTGATTCAACAGACCTACTATTATATCAGCAAGCCACTTATTGCGCAGGCGGTTAAGAAAGGCATCAGTTCCGCGCTGGAAGCGAGCCTTTATACCTTCCTGCTGGAAAAACCCACCCAAACGCTGTGTTATAACCCACAGCTGAAATACAATTACGATGCCCTGATCACCGAAGCTGAATTCAACAGCCTGAATACCGGCGACACACTGAAAGATATTTTCCCACCGCAGAAGGCGCTGAATGTTTCTTTCAGCGGGAAAGACAAATGGCTGGATGCAGATGATCTGAGTATAACACTCGATCCGGCATTGAATGGCAACCAGTTTTCTATTACCATCAATGCGATACTGCAACCTGCCAGTCCGGCCATTGCATTTTACGACAAAGACAAATTAAAAGAAGACTTCAATACCACACAGCCAGTAGTCAAGGTTTTGCTGAATGACCTGATTGCCATGCGGCTGCCGGGGAATAAACAGTCTGAAAATAACTGCTGTCTGTCAGTACCACCTACTACGGATGATGTAGAGGTATCACTCTATTATTTCTTCAAGCATGTAATTTTAAAAGATAACAACATTGACGTTACCGTATGCGGACTTAAAAATTTCATTGTACAGAATGATGACAGTCCGATGGACATCAATGGCATTATCTATCCATTTAGTTCACGCCCCCGGTTGGGTTCGCATTTTATACTCAGCTCCAGGGAGATTTTCAATAAGAACTGGACGGCTATTAACTTAAGACTGAACTGGAAAGATAAACCACCCAGCCTGGAAACCTATTATCATGGGTATGAAGATCTGACGACTACACCAGTTATTACCACGACAGATTTTAAGGAAGACAACTTTCTATTTTCTGCAGACTTCCTGGATCATGGTAGCTGGCGGGCGTATAATGCTTCCAAAAAACTTTTTACCAGCGATACGCCGGGCGATAAGTTCTGTGGCAATGATGGACCGGTTTACTTCTTCAATTTCAAAAGGAGCAACTTTACTGGCATTAATGCCTACAAAAGGATTGATAACCTTAGCTATACCGATGCAGTTTATACCAATGCAGCACAGGATGGGTTTCTGCGTCTGACATTAGCATCGGCAAAAAACCTGGATTTCCAGCATTCCCGGTATTCTTATGTATTGACCAGGCAGATGCTGGCATTAGGTAAATACCCTGAAATATATGTAGGCCCTGTTTATGACGGCATTTCGCCCAGTGGCACCTCTACAGCACAGGTACTGACCTTTGATGAGATTTTTGACGCTGTAAAGCACTCTTATGAGCTGACAACGAATATCCGTAACAGGGCTGATCAACTGATTGATAAACTCTGGACAAAATACCCGGCTAGTCCGAATACACCTGTTGACTTCTCTGACGGGGAATATAAACTGGTACTGGGCGATCCACCACCGGCAGGAAAGCAACCTTTTCCACCGGCTTCGTTCCCCTTGTATCCGAACGGTGTGCCTGACAATGCACCTTTGTGGGATGGGTACAACCTAAAGCGCATGATCGATTATGAAGAGGACCAGGTATTAAAGCCTACTTATGATAAGATTGTAAAGCTTCAGAACATACGGGTGGTGATTCCGAACGAGCCGTATACACCACAGATCAAAGGCATTTCGCTGGATTATACTGCTACTGCAGGCATCAAAGATATTGACCTGATACACCTGCATCCTTATACAGGCACGTATCAGCCGGTGAGTAACACATCCAGTCCTACACTGTTCCCGTTATTCACTGATGAAGGAAATTTGTTCATCGGCCTGAAAGATCTGCGGCCGGGCAATAACCTGAGTGTATTATTCCAGCTGGCAGAAGCTACCGCCGATTCTGAAGCCGAACGGCAGACCGTACTATGGTATTACCTGGACAATAACCAGTGGAAACCTTTGCGTACCGGGTTTGAAGTGCTGGATGATGCAACTGACGGACTGACCACATCCGGCATCATCCAGTTCTCCCTGCCGGCTAATATGACGAACGAAAACACCATTCTGCCTAAAGGACTGCACTGGATCAAAGCTGCTATTCCATTTAACAGCAGGTCAGTAGCAGAAACAATTGGTATTCATACGCAGGCAGTCAGCGTGACGTTTACAAACGACGCCACCAATGACAAGATGCGACTAGCCACACCACTGGATGCCAACCAGATCTCCAAACTGAAGGAAGCGGATGCGAAGGTGAAGAAGATCTCGCAGCCTTATCCTTCTTTTGGAGGTAATGTACCTGAAGAACAGGGCCAGTATTATGTAAGAGTGAGTGAGTTGCTGCGCCACAAAGGAAGAGCGATTCAGAAATTCGATTACGAACGGATTGTGCTTGATGCCTTCCCACAGGTTTTCAAAGTGAAATGCATCAACCATAGTCATGCACTGGATGCTGCAGCATTTACAAACGACTTCCCCATGGCGCCCGGTCATGTGCTGATAGCAGTGATTCCTGATCTGAACAAGCTGAAAGCATCCCAGGCTTTTGAACCTAAAGCGCCATTGAGCCTGCTGGAGAAAATACAGGAAAGCCTGCAAAAAGTGTCTTCTCCTTTCGTAAAACTACGGGTGATGAACCCAAGATATGAAAAGGTGAACTGCTGCATACAGGTGAAGCTCTATCCGGGTAAAGACAAAGGCTATTACAAAGATAAACTGGCTGCTGACCTGCGGGAATACCTCGCGCCATGGGCAGTAGGTGTGTATGATAAACTCAGTTTTGGACAGTGTATATACAGATCAGACATTGTCTATTTCCTGGAGACGAGAGATTATGTAGACTATGTACAGGACCTGCGGCTATGGCATGCAGGCGATCCCAATGGCATTGATGTGACGAATGTATGCCCCATTACTCCCCGTAGTATCCTCATAGCCGGTGATGTGGAAGTGAACATCCCGGATGATGAAGATGAGAACTGGGACCGCGAATTTACCTGTGGTAATCAGCCTACGCCTGTTATGCAATATTGTGAAGATTCCGTAACCCCCAAATAAGTAAGCCACCATGGCAGATATCTTAAACGAAACGACAGTCATCAGTAAGCAAAATGCCGGCTTCCCGGACTACCTGGATTTTACAAGGTTAAGATCTGAAGGGATCGGTTACCTCGCACAATTATCCGGTAAGATCTGGACGGATCACAACGTACATGACCCCGGTATTACTATACTGGAAACCCTTTGCTATGCACTGCTGGACCTGGGTTATCGTACCAATCTGCCTGCTGTGGATCTGTTTACACCTGCGCCAGGGAGTGCGGTTACGGACAATAACTTCTTTACCCCTGCACAGATTTTAGGTTGTAATCCTGTAACGATACTGGATTATAGAAAAATGCTGATAGATATTGATGGCGTGAGAAATGCGTGGCTGGAAGTAGTGGACGACTTCAATGTACAGCAGTTTTGTGGTAATTACAACGATGAGCGCAATTCCAGGGTATCGCTTAATGGCCTCTACAATGTACTGATAGAACTGGAAGATGAGGCTGTGGAAGCTGACGTGCTTTTTCAGGTAAAAAAGAGCCTGCTGGCGCACCGTAACTTTTGCGAAGACTTCCTGAATATTTATATTCTATGTCGGCAACCACTTGGTGTGACTGCGGATATAGAACTTGGAAATGGTGCGGATCCTGAAAAAACGTACCTGGACCTGATGCAACGATTGCAGCATTTCTTTTCTCCGGCCCCGCAGTTTTATACTTTACCCCAGTTGCTGGACAAAGGGGTGTCTATGGATGAAGCCTTTGCAGGCAGACCTTATAATGTAACCAGCAGTCATGGTTTTGTGGATACGGCAGAATTTGAACAAATCATACTGAGAAAAGAGATTCATACTTCGGATGTATACAATGTGCTGTTGTCAACAAATGGTGTCAGCAGGTTACAATCCCTGAGAATAAAATTCTGTGACCGCGATGCAGATGAACGCTGGAAGATATCCCTGCCTGAAAATCATATACCCTTATTAAATCCTGCCTGCTGTGATTTCAGGTTTACAAGGAATGGAATACCGGTACCATTTGACTTTTCGAAGTACAATGATTTATTATCGGTCAATTTCAGATATACCGGGAAAATCACTTACAACGAGCAATTCCCGAATTTGGATTCGGCAGTGCCTACAGGGGTTTACAGAAAAGACCTGGCAGACTATTATTCTATTCAAAATGATTTTCCCCGTGTATATGGCATTGCAAAAGGAGGGCTCTCTACCAGTGCACCGGCCATGCGTAAAGCACAGGCATTGCAACTGAAAGGGTACCTGTTATTCTTTGATCAGTTGCTGGCAAACTACCTGACGCAGCTGCAACATATACGGTCACTCTTTTCAATGTCTGCAACAGGAGAGCAACATAGTTATTTTATTAACGGGCTGGATAGTGTACCTGACCTCGATAAATTACAGCGATTCAGTGATGGTTCGCTGGGGAACACGGGTGATACCTTATGCTATCCAATCGACAGATCTATTATAGATACTGTCGATCTGCTGACGATCGATATCAGTCAGCTCACACCGGCTACTTTTGAAACAACGGCTGATAATGCCATTGCCATTGCGCAACTGGAAGATGATTTACGGAATAACAATGCTACTATTAATGTCATTACACAAAAGGATGGGTGCTGTTTTTATTACATCACCAGTACCGCACCAGATTTTGTATTGATCAGTAAGCGTTATTATCCGGATATAACAACTGCTAATAATGCGGCGACTGCCTTGTTGTACATGGGCACCTTTGATAGTAACTACAATGCATTCCTGTATGCGGCCAATACCCGGTATTCGTTTGAAATCAGTTTTAACCTGAGTAATTACTCAGCGTACCTGCAACAGATAGCTGAAGATGAAAATCTGTATGCAGCACGCAGGCAGGGTTTCCTGGATCATTTATTGTCAAGATTTGCTGAACAGTTTACGGACTATGCAGTTTTATCTTACGGGCAAAACCAGATCAAAGCAAAGGAAAACTTCTTAGGTAACTATAGCGAACTTAGTGCCGATAGAGGAACTGGTTATGACTATAGTAAGATCAATGACATCTCTGGTTTTGAAAAACGCTTCCTTGCTTTAGCAGGTATAACTGATACTACACAGCATAGCCTGTGTAATTTCGAGGTGGTACAATATGCAGAACAATACCTGTTCACACTGCCCGTGGGGGAAAATGACTATTTCCGTAGCACACTGAAATATGATACAAGAGCAGAAGCGCAGGAAGCCGCAAAAGCTTTATTGGCACAACTGGGAGATCAGAAAAATTATGTTACCGAATACCTGGCCCACGAACAGGCATATGTGATCAGAACGAACAATGCTACTTTTTCTGTAAAACAGCCTTCGGCAGATACTGCTAATTCAGTTATTGACGGGCTGCAAAGATTATATACTACAGACATCGCTCCCGACGATGTGTATATCCATACATATCGCTACAACGCGGTATTAAAAGATAATGCAGGTAACAAGGTCAGGATGTTCATATCTCCTTCTCCTGCAGAAGACCAGGCACATACCGCAGCGGTGCAGGCGATCACTAAAATCAATGACAACAAGGTATGGGAGGATACGGCAGCCGCGCCCACACCTATCGGCATACTGGCATTCGATGAAAAGCAGGCGATGACTTTTATTGATACAGATGCATTTAAGATTGGGGATAATGACATCATTGATAAGCCGGATAAAATGTCTTATACGCTGGTGGAGAAGAAAGGGAATCGCTTCAAATTCACACCACTTGCAGAGTTTGACAACAAAGAGCAGGTCACTGCGCATGCTTTCAGATTGCTGGTACTGATGCTGGATACTGCTAACTATTCTATTGCAAAAGAAACTGATGGGGATAAATACCTGCTGTCTGTAAAGGACGGCGAAACACCCATGGCAGTATGTGCAATGGAAACAACCTCAGCAGCGGCAGCACAGGCATTGCAGGACAAGGTGTGGCGAATTGTGAATGAGTTCAGGTATGATATGAGTATCAATCAGGCACCTGATACCTGGAAATTCAATTATTCCATCGGATACCTGCCTGCGCAGCGATATACTTTTACCAGTCAGCAGGCTTATAATTCACAGCCTGCAGCATTGGAAGCTGCGCAAAAGTTTAGTGCTGCATTGCCTCAATTTAAACTCAATGGGGCAGACTTAACCGCCAATAAAATCAGCAGCCGGCTGTCTACAGCGGAACCAGCCGATGCCAGTATCAATACCCTGTTGAATATCCGGAAGAACATTGAGCGCCTGCGCAGTGCTACGGATACCAAAGCCTACGATGCGTATGTACAGGTAGACGAAATCAGTCAGTGTGGACAATATGTGTACAGACTGGTGGATAAAGATCATCCTGTAGCTGTGTATAATGGGATTATTGATGCCCGGAAACAGGTGATTCCGGATTACCTTGAAATATACCTGGGTGGAGATATTGTGGTGCAGGACGGGAAATTGTACTATTATCAGTTAAAGTCTGTGAACCGCAATGCACCTGACAAAGAGGTAGTATTGTATAGAAGTGTGACTGGTTACAGTAGCCAGGAGGAAGCTTTGAAGGCATTTAATTCTGATTATCTTCAGATTTTACAAGGCCGTCTTGCTGCTTTGCCCCTTATGGATGCGGAAGCAGCTGCTAAATTAGCAGCCACCTACCCTATCAAACAATTATTCAAAAGGGCAGATTGTGATGAGTTCTACCGACGCTTCTACCCTTGCGAACCCAGTCCATGTGCCGATATTAAATCCCAATGTTGTTTTACTGATCCGGATGAGGCAGTATACTATTTTTCATTAGGTGAATGGCAAAGTGTTGAGTACTACAATGATCCGGCAGCTGCTATGCAGGCATTCCGTTTCTTCCTGATCCTGTTGCAGTACGCAGGTAATTATACCAATACCTGCGATTGTAATGGGGTAACACGTACTTACTTGAGAGAGGTACTGGCAGAAAGTAATACCCGGTTCCTGACTCCTGATGACGCATGGGGCCCACAGGGGGTACAATTGTTTATTAATACAGGAGAATTCCGGCGGTATAGTCATTCGTGTGCTTACAGCTTCTTTATGGGAAGTAAGGACCAGCTGATCATACACCCATGCGAATATGATGACGTTGCCAAAAGAGATGCGGCCAGGATTGCTTTATATAATCAATACAAGGCACTGGCGGCAAAGAGACCGTTTACCACCAGCGATGAAAATGGCAGCAGTATTCTTAAAGATAATAGTGGGGTTCCTTTTGCCACTGTTCCACAGGTACGTGTCTGCAACTGGGTAGATGTGATTGTTGCCCTGCAGAATGAAAAGAATATTATTGCCGGAACTAAACAAAATGACTATTACGTCACCAATGCGAACCAGCAAAGACTCGTTACGGCTTACGCTGCTGTTAAGGCTATTCCGTTTGATACATGGAAACAGCAATTGCTGTCTGTATTCCAATATTATAATAGCCTGATCAGGTTAGGTGAGGATAAACAATACTATATCAACATTCCTTTCTTACAGGATAATAATAATGCTGTCAATTCGCTGAGCAGTACCGCCTGTGATCGCTGGATAATCAATAATGGTTTTGCCACCTACAGAGATGCGGTACAGCAGTTACTGAACCTGCTGGCGATGCTGGGTGATTATGAAAACTATCGCGGCAGTTTTGATTGTAGCTGTGGGCCTTACGGTGTGATGTTCTATGCACCTCGTTATAGCTGCGGTTGTAGTACACCGGATGGACAGCCTAATCAACCGGCTGCCGGTCTGCCATCAGCCGGGGAAATGCTTGCCTGGAATCCACAAAAGTATACCACTCCCGAAATGGCCTGCGAGGCGGTAAAGAGAGCGCAAAGACTTATCAATAGCGAGGGGTTGCATGTGGTAGAACATATTCTGCTACGCCCTCATTGTGAATATAACTGTGGGTGCTATTTGTTGCCGCATCAGGCAGCGCTGTTCAGTCAGTGTGATTTCCCTGACCTGGTAGCAGGGTATGATCCTTATTCATTTATTGCTACGGTTGTATTGCCGGCATGGCCGGAAAGGTTCCGAAAGGATGGCAACAGGCAGGTAATTGAGAATATGTTGCAAAGGGAAGCTCCCGCCCATGTATTGCTACGGATTATATGGCTGATGCCGAAAGAATTCTGCCGGTTTGAAAGCTATTATAAGCAGTGGACCAGGTGGATGGCGAAGAAGACTGTATGTAATGGGCCGTTTGACTTTGATGCGTTTTTACAGTTGCTGACGGAGAATGTGGAGACGCAGGATTTTCAGGAGCAGGTGAATGAACTATTTGACTGGAAAACTTCCTGCGAGGATCAGGGTCCGGTGATTACAGTGGCGCCTAAGGCTAAGACTGAGGTTAAGACTATGACTGTAACTGAAACCAATATCGATGCAGGCAGTAAAGCCAGAATTATAAATGGCCGTCTTAATGCACGTAAGAAGGCCATCAAGGAGCTGGCCGCTGATATTAAAGACAAACAGCTGGCTGATATGATCAATACCTTCTCCGATGCGGCGGCCCCTTCTTTCACTCAATACCAGCAGGTAGTTGAAAAAATATTAACCAACTGGCCCGGTGGCGGAAAAAAGATTTTGAATAAAAAACAGGCCACTGCTCTCATCAGCCTGGTCACCGGCAACTACCTGGATAAAAACAGTTTTGGTGGGAAAGACATCGGTGAGATCACCGCTACGAAACCGGTGCTGGACCAGATCAAAACCAAAATGCCACTGGCAGACATCTATAAAGAATGGAATGCTGCCACAGTAAAAAAATATGAACCATCGTTGGATATGACCCAGATTGAAAATCTCTTTAAATAATACATGGCAGCGGAACAACACCATATGATCCGCAGACAGGTGCTGGCTTTGAAATTCCCAAAGTCAGCACCGGCCTTCGAATGGCAGCACGAAATGAGCAGGTATTACCATCATTACCTCGTACCGCTGTTAGAAAAAGCATGCAATGAACTCTGTGGGGAAGGCGAAGTGATACAACTGGATAGTGTCACTATTGATCTGGGTATACTTCGTATCAAAGACATGAAGGCCGGTAAAGGTGAGGAATTGATTTATGCACTCCTGCTGGAACAACTGCGTCAGCATATTCCCGCCGCACTGCGTATATCAAACTCAGCTGGCAATACAATTCGCCTGTCTGTAGCCCGGCAGTGGCTTTTTTACATGCAGAAAGGTCATCTGCCATGGAACACACTGAAAGCAGACCAGGTATGGTACAACCAGGTTCTTGAAGCATTTGCTACTGACTTTCATATGGTCACTTTGCTTAGAGAACAATTGCTGCATGACCAGGTTGTATTGCAAAGAATAATTACCGATCATCCGGCCAGTTTCCTGATTCAAATAATGGAAATATTAACTGCCTGCAATCAGGCAGATTTATTACCTCTATTTCATGAACTGGCGATCCTCACCGCTTTTTCAAAAAGTGAAGACCCATCCGTTTTTGTCCCATCGTCATCTTATTCCATTCCCCTTGCCATTAGTCATCGGTTATGGAAACTGGCATTTAAGATGGCAGCCGGAAAGGAAGGAAAAAACCTGTCCGCCTCCCGGATTGCAGTGGCTTACATACAGCAGGAGCAAGTTGCAACGGATTTTTCTATTATGGCATTCAACGAAGAGATCATAAAAGCACTGCCTGTTTGTTTTCCGTTAATAAAGGAAATAAAACCACAGCCTGTAGCTAATCCTATTGAGCCTGATTTTAGTAATAACGCAATTACGATTGAACATGAAGACGACACCATCCCCGCCGATGGTATCTTCCTCATCAATGCCGGGCTTGTTCTTCTCAATCCTTTCCTTGCCACCTTCTTCAAAAAACTCGGCCTGTTAAAAAACAACGCCTTCAAAGATATCGGGTCACACGAAAAGGCATTATACCTGCTGCACTATCTTGCTACTGGTGAAACCGAAACACCTGAACATGCATTAGTAGTACCCAAATTACTCTGCGCATGGCCATTAGGTAAGAACCTTGCCCAGGAAATCATACTCACATCAGAGGAATGTGAAGAAGCAGATGCGCTGCTTGAAGTAATGATTGAACACTGGGAAAAGCTACAACATACATCCATCGATGCTTTGAGAGGCAGTTTTCTGCAGCGCAACGGAAAAGTTTTTACGCTCAATGAGCAAACGTATATACAGGTTGAACAACAGCCCCTCGATATACTATTAGATTATTTACCATGGAATATCAGTCACATCCGGCTGCCATGGATGAAAACTATTTTAAGAGTTGAATGGCGATGAAAAAATTTAACCACAATAAGAAACCATCCCCTGTTACAGAGGAAACTCCTTTTTTCGGATCACCATCCGGAAGCAGTTTCTTCACGCCTGCTATTCAGCGCAGCCCGCTCAGTGAAAGTGTTAAAAACAGCTGGGGATTGGATGGTAATAAAGGAAACATCTTCAACATACTCAGAACAAAATGCCCCTGTAAGGACCCTGACCTGGATCAATACATCGGTAGCATCTTCCCCATCATCAGCGACGACTGGTGGCTGGCTACCACCATCATGCAATATGGACCTGAACCCCTGTGGCCGTATGAACTACTGGTAGAACGCAACAGACGATCAAGAGAGAACAAATGGGGGCCTGAAGCCGGCAATATTGAAGCCAGCATGGGCAAGGAAGGAAAGATCAAAGCTTATTACTTTCCCGGCACCAGCGATCGCAGGGCAATGATCATAGGTGGTGTACACGGCAGTGAACGTGGCGGTGTGGAAGTGGTGAATCACCTGCTGGAAATAATGCGGGGGCCTATGGCACAAATGCCTTATTATTCTGTCATCATCGTGCCGAGTCTCTTCCCTGACAATGTGGCTATTGGTGCCAGGGAGACACCGGTGAAAGGCGCTGTTGACCCTAACAGGCAATTTCCAAAAGTGGGTAGTAATGCCGAATTCAACGCAGATAAAAACTGTACGGTAGACAGTACAGGTAAAAGATGTATTGAAGACAACAACCTCGTATTAATGGACCTGGTAGACCGCTTTAAACCAGAGCGCTTAGCCAGTGTACATGGTCATAGCAACACAGTAGAATCGACCATGAATGAACTGGGCGGGCCGAGTATCACCACCGATCCAAGACCTGGCAATGAAGCAGCAGACGAAGCGCTGGCACTTGAAATGGCTAAGAAAGCCGATGAACTGAAAGTGAGAGTACCCGCTAATAAACTGGGTAAGAAGGATCAACATGTACGCTACCCCAACAAGACAGCCAAGCGCTCTACCGAAGGCATCACCTTTGGCAACTGGGGCTCGCATGCCACCCCTACCCGCCCGGCTATGAATATGATACTGATTGAGACCTATGGTAACGCCACCAGCAAAGGCGACAAAACCAGGAAGGCTGAACTGGAATCATTGGCAAGTGTGCTGCATGATATATTCCTGGCGCCTCCTAAGGAAACTAAATAATGGAAAAAGCAGCCCCTACATCCGTCGCTACTCCTGCGAAGAAAAATACCCCCTTTTTTGCAAAAGAAAGCGGGGCGGATTTTTTTTCGGGTTCTGATTTTTTTGCCGATGTGCAGCGGTGTGCATGCGAAGAACAGGAGGAAGAGATTCATACAAAAACAGAAGAACAAAAGCCAGCCCCCGAGCCCCCCCCACCTGCAGCACCTGCGGAGACTGTAAAAGAATCAGAAGAAGAGGAGGAAGAACCGGAACCAGAGGAAGAAATTCAAAAGAAACCCATCTTCGAAACTGAAGGCACTGACGATATACAACGCAGCTGCCGGGAATGTGAAGAAGCCGGGGTAGTATATCGCCAGCCTACCGCCAATCTTCAACTACTCGATGATGTAAAACCTGACGGCAGCCGTGAATCCATCATTGCCGCCGCCAGAACCATGCTGGATAAAATACAGGCTAAAAACAACGACGGCAGCGGCAAAAGAGTCGGCGCCCAATACCTGCTGGAAATATTTCACCTTGCCGCACCGGGTGTATGGGATGATGCTACCATCGAAAACATCAGCGGTCAGCTCCCCTCCTGGTGTGGCATCTTCGCCGTATGGGCACATAAAAAAGCAGGTAAAAACATTGGCAACTGGCAAATGGGCAAAGGCGTTTCGGCCTTCCATACCCTCACCCAGACAACCGCTCCGCAACCCGGTGATATCGGTTACATCGACCAACCCTACCAGCACCATTGCATTGTCGTAAAAATAGAAGGTGATACCGTCTACAGCATTGATGGCAACAGTGGCCTTTTCAGTGAAGTAAAAGAAAATGCTAAACCGTTATCTAACTATACCGGTTTCTTTACTGCTTTTGCTGCAAGCACCAGCAGCACCGTTCAGACCAAACTCACTGTAGGCCAACCCGACGATGTTTACGAAAAAGAAGCAGACAGTGTGGCTACCCAGGTGATCCAGCGTATGGCCACCCCTGTCATACAGCGCTCCATTGCCCCGGTAAAGATTCAGCGCAAGCCCATCTTTGAAAGCAACAACCCTGAATACCTGCAAAGAAAATGTGCCGCCTGCGAACAAAAAGAAAAGTTGCTGCAAAAGAAAGGAGGGCCTTCCGCAGCACCACCTTCTGTAGAAACGTCCCTGCAAAGCAGCAAGGGCAGCGGCAGTCCGCTCCCGTCTCATATACAATCAAGTATGGGCAAGGCCATGGGTGCAGACTTTAGTGGCATCAGGATTCATACGGATAGCAGGGCCGTTCAGATGAACAAAGACCTGCATGCACAGGCCTTTACCCACGGTAATCACATTTACTTCAACAGTGGCAAATACAACCCTGCTCACAGCAGTGGTCAGCACCTGCTGGCACATGAGCTCACACATACTATTCAACAGGGGGCCGCAGGCAAAGCTATCAACCTGCTTACGGCCGAAGAACAAACTTCTCATATTAATGATGTGTACGATGCCCTGGACGGCTGGACGTCCAGCAATGACAGCGCCATCATCCTGTCTAAATTCCAGGGGCTGAGCCAGAATGATGTAGATGCTATCCTGAATGGGGTCGCTGCCAAAGCGGAAGAAAACGTGATGTATGTTTACGACTGGCTCAGTTCTGACTGCGTGACTTCTGACTGGAAAGCATTGCTCCGCATCTTCATACAGGTACAAAGTACCCAGATCAGTGAGCTCATTGCCAAAGAGGTGCTGGATCGGCTGAATGGTTATACTTCAGACAATGACAGCAAAGAAATCAGGGAACTGCTCACCGGTCCTACCGGTGGTGCGCTGGACAATATTCTCTCAGAGATGGAAACACAGGGAGACTCCCTGCCTGATGATATGGCGGGTTTCCTCTTTGGCGACCTGCAGGACCTGGATGCGCACAATCTATCACTCGGCTTTTTTGGTAGTGGCAGTGTAAAAGCATTGCAATACGCCACTTACTGGTATGCTTATAAGATCAAGAACCTTATTTCCGGCTTTACCAGCATCCGCGACAGTAATTCTATTTTACTCAACTTCCGCCGGCTGCCCAATCATATGGCATGCCTGGCAGTATACACCAAACTCGGGGAACTGACACAGGCCGAATGGAATGAAACGGCTTCCTTCTCCCTCATGGACGATATGCAACAGGGCGACTACAATACCCTGCGCAGTGAGCTGTTGCCAGAGTTACCCGTATATAATATTGAAAGAAACTTCCTTCGCCAGGCCTGGGATTTTATTACCGACGTGGGTGATTACCTGATCGGGTTCGTAGAATATGCAGTTTGTGGGTTAGTGGGCATCGTAGCAGGGATCTTTGATGCCATTGCAAGCATTGTAAGCGGCATAGTTGACCTCGCAGCAGGTATCATGCACTTTTGTGGCTGGTTACTCTATAAAGCCAGTGGCGGGGCTATATGCAGGGAATCTGCAGATAAGGTGCATGACTTTGTGACTTCTATTGGTCAGGCCTTTGGTGCACCGGGAGAAATGATTTCTCATATGTGGGCAGAAACCACACTGGAAGCCTCCCTTATCGAAGGGCCTTTTGAAGAATGTCAGCTGGCCATCTTCTGGATGAGAAGGGTAACAAATTTTGTGGTGAACATTATCTTACTCTTTGTAGCTGGTTATGGTGCGGTCAAAGCTGCGATTGAAGCGATTGAAACCATCAAGACCATCAGCACATTCGGCGAGTTCCTGACCAAAGTAGGGCAGGTACCTATCCGCTTACTGCGCAGTATGCGCCAGTTGCCTGCCAGCCTGGCTTCGGGTGCGGCAAGGATCGTGACCATCATCCGTAATATTGATGAAATCATTTCGGCTGTGCGGACTACGATAGGCTTTATCAGACTTGCAGTGGCTGATGAAAACTTCTTTACGAACCTGCGTGCAGCAGGTACAGAACTAGCCAGGGAAAGACTTGCCGCAGAAAGGGATTTTTGGCGCAGACGCCGTGAGATCTGGCGGGGCGCCGCTGATGCCCAGGAAACCCGCCTGGGAGGTGTTGAAAATGCTACGGATGATGCCATTGCCACTGCTGATACCAACAGGCAGGCTGCCGAAGCACAGATAGCAGAAGCGGAAACTGAGGCCAATGCAGCCAGGACTGCTGCCAATGCGACCGAAACAGAAGTAAGAACAGGGCAACCTACCAATGAACCTAACAGGCCACTCACCCCTGAGGCACCCAATCCTGAAGCACTTGCCTGGGAACAGACCCTGAGCCCTGAAACCCGTGCCATGCTCGATGCCGATCCTGAACTCCGCAGGATGTGGCACAACATGGACCCCGATGTACGTCGTGCACTCACGTTCTGTAATTCGCCCTGTATTCCTGTCAATATCTCGCCAGAGAACCTGACCAAGGTACATGACCTCATCAACAGGCTCAGACTACCCGCTGATGACCGTACCCTGAGGGAATACCTGCACATGTTCAGAGATAACCAGGCAGACCTTTCCAATGCAATCGACGCACTCAATGGTGTTACCAACGGTGCAGAGCTGCAACAGTTCATGGATAACCGCCTCATTTC
This sequence comes from Chitinophaga sp., assembly GCF_039596135.1. Taxonomy (GTDB): domain Bacteria; phylum Bacteroidota; class Bacteroidia; order Chitinophagales; family Chitinophagaceae; genus Chitinophaga. The sequence continues at coordinate 2,517 of NZ_JBCNKH010000032.1, read as the reverse complement.
GGCCATACAGGCAAGAGCAGGCGTTACCTTGCGCAGGGGTGCCGGTGGATTGTGGGAATATACCAGGAGCGATGGCATCGTGATCCGTGAATTTGAATTCAACACCCACGGTTTCCTCACTGAAAACAGGGGTACGAACAGCTTCTTCCAGTCGCACCACGGTATACAGGATGCCTGGGCCAGGGAACGGTTTGCAGGGCTGGGCGTATATGGCAGAGACGATGCCCCTGCTTTGTTACTGAGAACACGTAACTTCGCAGGAGGTAGTCGTGGTACCCCACATGGATTGATCAATGACCTGCAGGGTGCCAGACGAGCAACGGTCGCTACCCGCACCTTTGCAGAAGAAAGAGCCTTCCTGGTGAGCGATATGAATACAATAGGCGTTCCGGCTGGTGTGCAGGGACCTTACCTCGCAGAAGTGGATGCCTATTTCGGAAGACTCTACACTACACTCCGTGCTACTTTAACCAATGATCAGCTGACTGCCATCTTTGGCACCTGGACCCCATAAAAAAGACCTTATGAGTATTATTATTGACCTGATCAATACGCCCGACTGGGATAAACAATATCCTGCTACAGCGCAGGATATACAATCACTGGAAGCTGCTTTCGGACCAATACCGGAAGACTACAAAGCCTTGCTGTTGTATTCCAACGGTGGTAGTCTGTATGGCAAAAAGACCCCGTTCATTATCTATTCTGTTACCGAAGTACTGGCATTATTCAGGGAGAAAGACCTGTACAAATTCATTCCACAATCGCTCGTATTTGGTGGTGATGGCGGTGGCACTATTTATTGTTTCGACCTGCGCGCAGGCAAGGGACAGGCCGTATTTTTCATCAGGGAAGAAGATGCCGGCTATGCGCCCAATGCCTACAATTACGTGGTGTTTAATGGTAGCACGCTTACTGACACTATTCAGCGCATTGTCAACAATGAAAAGCTTAACTAATGCCTATCATTTCCATAGCCATCCAAAAGGGAGGCGCGGGCAAGACTACGACCTGCATTAATCTCGGTACGGCACTGGCTAATACCGGGAAGAAAGTACTGCTGGTGGATGCCGACCCACAGGCCAATCTCTCACAGTCATTGGGTGTACCGCCAGAGCCTGCACAGAACCTGTATACTGAATTGAAAAAAGAGATGTCAGGAGAAGGGAGCCAGATCAGGGAAGCCATCATCAATGTCAAAGAAGGATTAGACATCGTTCCATCTTCTATTGAGCTGGCGGGTGCTGAACTGGAACTGGTCAGCGTATATGGCAGGGAACAGGTATTTTCCTGGCTCTTACAACCGGTAAGTACTGATTATGATTTTATTTTGATTGATTGCCCGCATGCTGTGGGCATGCTCACCGTGAATGCACTGGTATGTAGCGACTATGTATTCATTCCGCTACCGGCAGAGTTTTTGCCATTGAAGGGTGTATACAGCTTTATGCAGCACTTTCAGACGATCCGGAAAAAGCTGAACCCCAAACTAAACCTGCTGGGTATGGTGCTCACCCGATTTGACGAGAGAAAAACAATGAATCAAAAGGTCAGACAGGAACTGACAGAGCAATACAAAGGCAGTGTATTCGGTACAGTGATCCGTACCAATATGCAACTGGCCAAAGCACAGGAAGCGGGTAAAGATATATTCAGTTATGATCCGCAGGCCAATGGTGCAAAAGATTACACCAGGCTGGCCACGGAATTGCTTAGTAAATTGTATTAATAAAAATTAACTCCATATGCCCAGTTTCATTCGCCTACGCCCCCAGGAACAGGCAACGCAATCTGGTTTCTTTCAGAAAAAGCAGGAGCCGGCTTTTTTTAAAGTCAATGAGCCAGATGATAAACAGGAAAAAGAAGCAGATACTGTAGCGGATCATACCATCCAGCGGCTCGCTACTCCTGAAGATAAACGGGAGCCGGCTACCAATGATGCACGTATGGAACTGGATAAACAAATTCAACGTTGCCCCTGTGAAGATGAAAAAGAGGCTTCGACACCAAACACCCCATAAAACATGCAGGTATTACAGGCTTACGCCAAAGTTTTGTCCGGATTGATCAGTCATCGCATGCAGCACCCGACTGAGACCGACTATGTGATAAACGTTCCTACGGATATGGACCAGGATGATCCATTCCTACACTTTGTTGAAGAACATTCGCTGACCACCCATGAACAGCTATTACTCTTCATGGCGCTCATTCCACATTTACAACCAGACTATTTCGATACTGAAATACAAAAATACCTTCCCGGCAAAGGTGACTTTCCGCAAATAGGTGGTACCCGCAGTAAACAAAGCAGGGGTTTTCTGCCCACAGGTGAAACGGCCCTGTTTCTACTGGGCGGCAATGACTGGGCCGCACGTATGGCAATACAGCAGATCTTCTGGCCGGATCATTTTTTCTGCCGCACAAAAGTATTGTGGCTGGAAGAGATGGCCGCCGGTGAACCTATGATGAGCGGGCGGTTGCTGCTCTCACAGGATCACATCAACATCTTTACAC
>NZ_JBCNKH010000031.1:0-78810 GCF_039596135.1 Chitinophaga sp. | reverse complement strand
TACCTCATGACAATCAGAAAAATACAACCCACTGACAACCAAACACTAGGCTCAGTCATCCAACAAGTATTAAAAGAATTCGGCGTAGACAAGCCAGGCACCGCCTATTTCGACGCACAACTATTTTCATTATACGACCTATTCCAAACCCCCGGCTCCACCTACTGGGTCCTCGAAACCGATACCGAAATCGTCGGCTGCGGAGGTATCTTCCCTACCAAAGGACTAGACCCCAATTGCGTAGAACTGGTAAAATTCTATCTACTGCCAAAAGCCAGGGGAAAAGGACTAGGAAAGCAATTGCTATTACAATGTATAGACTCCGCCAAAGAAATGGGCTACCACTCCATCTACCTGGAAACAATGCCCGAGCTCACCTCCGCCATACCCTTGTATGAAAGAAATGGCTTCCAGCATTTATCCGCACCACTAGGAGACTCCGGTCACTACGCCTGCACCATCTGGATGCAAAAACCATTAATCTAAAAACTCACATCTCATGAACATAAAAGGACTTGCATTATCGCTATCGATGATGTCACCCATCATTTGTACCTACGGGCAGGTACAGCAATTATTCGAAAACTACTACGAAGCATCCCTGCCTTTGTACCATGAGTTTGCAACCTACAATGGCGATCACCGTTTTGATGACCAACTGGATATAGAAGGCGCAAATACCAACGAAAAGAGAAAACAATTTTTCCTCTCTTATCAAAAACAACTACAGGCCATCAATCGCACCACCCTAAGCGAACCAGACAGGATCTCCTACGATGTGCTCGCATATAACCTGCATGACATGCTCGAAGGCATCCGCCTGCACACAACCTACTTTCCCATGACTCAGTTTACCAGCACCGCCCTGAACATGGGCCAGTACGGCTCAGGCGGCAGTGTTCAACCTTTCAACACAGTAAAGGATTATGAAAACTGGGCAAAGCGCATGGCTGCTTTCGAAGAATGGACAGATACCACCATTGCAAATTTTAACCACGGTATCGCCATCAAAATGGTATTGCCCAAAGCACTGGTAGTAAAAATGATCCCACAGCTGGAAGCCCTCGCTGTAAGAGATACCGCAAAATGTATTTTCTACAAACCACTCAAAAATTTCCCCGCTTCCTTTTCAGCAGCAGATAAAAAACGTTTAACTGCACTTTACACAAAAGTGATTAACACCAAACTGCTGCCATCCTACGATAAGCTGGCGGCCTATTTAAAGAACACCTACCTGCCACAGGCCCAGGACCACGACGGCCTGAACGCCTTACCCAATGGCAAAGAACTGTATGAATATTATTTCAATCGCTTTACCACTACCAAAGGCTTAACACCCGAACAACTATACCAGACCGGTCTGAATGAAGTAGCAAGAATCACCGCCGAAATGGAAGCCGTGAAAACACAGGTAGGTTTCAAAGGCACCCTGCCCGAATTCTTTCACTTCCTGAAAACAGACCCACAATTCATGCCCTTCAAAACACCTGAAGAAGTATTGCAGGCATACCGGAACATCTACACCAAAATTAAACCTCATGTAGATGAATTGTTCAGTCACCAACCCGCTACCGCTTTTGAAATCAGGAGGGTAGAGGCTTTCAGGGAAGCCTCCCAGGCAGGCCCGTCCTACGTATCCGGCAGTCTGAAAGAAAACAGACCAGCCATATTCTACGTGCCCGTGAGAGATGCTACAAAGATCAATGTTACATTTTATGGGTTGGAAGCAACCTTTATACATGAGGCAGTACCCGGACATCATTTCCAGATCTCCTTACAACAGGAAAACGATCGCATTCCCCGCTTCCGCAAACAACCAGGGTTCAGCGTTTTCACAGAAGGATATGCCTTGTATTGTGAATCACTGGGAGCGCAGTTAGGTTGCTATACAGACCCTTATCAGAAAATGGGGGCATTGACCAATGAAATACACCGGGCCATCAGGATTGTAACCGACATCGGTATTCATACAGGAAAGATGACGAGAAACGAAGCCATTCAATACATGCTCAGCCACGAAGCCGTGAGCGAAGACATTGCTGTAGCAGAAGTAGAACGGTACATGGCCATGCCCGGCCAGGCCCTCTCTTACAAAACAGGAGAACTGAAAATAAAAGCGCTGCGCGATAAATATGCCAGACAACTGGGAGACAAATTCAGTCTCAAAGCATTTCACAACGCATTGCTGGCCAATGGAGATATGCCCTTGTACGTGCTGGAAGATTACCTGGACAACTGGGCGGCACAAGGTGGAAAATAGCCCATTCTATTCCTGATATATAAGGCCGGGTGTAGCAGCCCGGCTTTATTTTTTAAATCTGCTGGAATTCCAGTCAGCTGGCTTTGCTGGTATCGTATTTTTAAATTCAATATTGTCGGTGAGATCTCCGCTTAGGTTCGTCACAATCTTAGGTGTAATAAATTCTACATCCTGGAAAGTCACATTGCGTGTGTCTGTAAACGACAACAATGAATCAGTACTATAAATCTTCGCATTTGCTATACGCAGATTCATGGCATCTGCACTTTTAATGATCTGGCTACAATGTGCTTCCACATTCTCCAGCGAAAAACCAGTCATTGGCGATTCAGGAATACCATCAATCCGCAGCAGCGCCCGGGCACTATCAATGACAATATCCTTCGCATAAATATCTTTATAAACGGGTGTGAGTTTATTAATTGGCAAAGCAGGCAACCTGTCTGCCAGTGCACCTACATACATGCTCGCACCCAGCATATCCCATCGAAAAGCATCCTGTTGCAGGCGCATGCGAATACGTTCATAATAGAGATGTTCCCCGCCGCCACCACGTGGCCTTCTTGTTTTAAAACGTAATCCCACACCTGTATCATCGAATACTACATCGTGTACATACAGGTTACGGATCATGGCCGCTGTCTCGCTTCCCACTGTAATACCGCCATGTCCCTGGCGGGCCAGAGAAAACCGTACCACTACATTTTCAGTCGGCTTGCCAATGCGCAAACCATCTTCACCTCTGCCGGCTTTCATTGTAAAACAATCATCTCCGCAACTCAGTGTACAATATTCAATCAGTACATTCCTGCTGCTTTCTATGTCTATACCATCTCCACTTGGAATACCTACAGAGTTCACTGTAACACCCCTGATGATCACATTATCGCAATAGATAGGCACAATGTTCCAGAAAGGCGTATTCTCCAGCTGAATCCCTTCAATGAATACGTTTTTACAATTGATGGTAGCCACAAAAAACGGCATATAGATAGGGCCACCATCATGGCCATCATAAATTCTTTCCGCAACAGGCCTGTTCGCACTGATCACATTTTCCACCACATCCTGTCGCATCATCTGTTTCCGCACCGGACAATCCTTTGGCGGACCTACGATTTTACCGCGCCCTGTCAGCGCAATATGTTCCTGCCCGTTAGCATAAATACAGGCCCCCAGCGACATCACTTCCACCCCTTCTGTACGTGTGAATACCACTGGTTGATAATCGGCTATTTCCCCACTGAAGTTCAATACAGCGTGCTCCTGCAGGTGCAGGTTCACGTGCGAAAGCAGGCTGATACGGGGAGAATGCCAGTTGCCCGCGGGAATAATCACCGTACCACCACCGTGTTGATGCACGGTATTGATAGCAGACTGAATGTCTTTGCTGTCTTTAATGGTGATCGTATACGCTGGAAAGGAGGGTATCTTAAATACAGGCATGGGAAACGGCGCCTTTACAGGAGCAATGGTAGCTGGCAACCTGTTGGCGCCTACTTCGTCAATCGTGGGAACATGCGTCTGCACCTGGGCATTCAATGACAGGGTTATGCACAAGATAAAGGCTATCAGTAAAGGTCTCATATGTGGAATTTGACGGAATATAGGGATTATTATTGTTTAGTTGACACTATAAGTGAAGAGCGGAAAGCCCCTCGCATTCTTGAATATTAAATATATTTTGTATATCTTTAATGTGAAAATACTTATACCAATGAATTTAGGAGCTAACGGAGAAACGCTGATAAAGCATTTTGAAAAGTGCCGCTTGTCGGCGTACCAGGATAGCAAGGGGGTGTGGACAATCGGTTGGGGCAATACCCGCTACATCGATGACTCCCCTGTACTGAAAGGCGATGTACTGACACAGGATGATGCGGACGAATTATTCTTAGTAATTATAAAAGGGTTCGTAAACGATGTAAACAAACTTACAAAAGGCGTTGTTTTAAAACAATATCAATTTGATGCATTGGTATCTTTTGCTTACAATGTAGGCAGTGATATGAACAACAATGGCATTGCGGAAGGGCTGGGAGAAAGTACCCTGTTAAAACTGGTAAAAGCTAATCCCAAAGATCCTAAAATCCCGGCTGAGTTTTTGAAATGGAACATGAGTGGTGGTAAAGTATTGGATGGCCTGACCAGGAGAAGAAAGGCGGAAGCGAACCTATATACTACTAATACGCTTGAGTATTATGAAAAATAAATAACCTCCTTAAAATATTACCTGTTCCTATCAGGTATCCGAATAAAAAGAGGATGTATCGTACTTTATGATACGTCCTCTTTTTTTTACGACAAAGATTGCACAACGGCATGACTATCTTCCAATAAATAATACTTTACAATCACCCCATTTTCCACAGTAATCCGGATAAAGAACAACGATTCACAGATTCTATCCGTTCTCAACATCCCCGTCTTAAAATCTCCTGCTATCACTGCCTTTTTTCCGTCAATAAAAATATGATCAATTTCCGCGGCAATAGGAATAGTCTCCCGCCAGAGCAGGCGAAAAAAATCCATCACTTCTGCTTTTGTCTTTCTGCGTCCCAGCCAGGGAGCCAGGGTCTGATTGCCGGGAATATACCAGTCCACTTCGTCCGCAAATAAGGTTTGCATCACATGTAGGTTACGTGCAGTGAGTGCCTGTAGGTAGTTATTGATGACGTTGCGTGTTTCCATACTGTAAAGTTGAAGTGGGGGAGTGACAACAGTATGTCAGTAGCAAAGTAACCTTCCCACAAAAGTAAGAGCCTGTACCATTCTCTTTCAATACAGGCTCCACTGAATTTATTTAGTAACTTTCCCTTTATACAAATGTGGCGCTACCAATTTCACATCCCACAACACTGAATTTGCAGTCCTGCCTACAGAATAAGCTGTACCACTCTTGGTAATAGGTCCATAAAAATAACCATATCCTACTTCGCTGGCAGAAAAACTGTAGCTATCTTCCAACACGGTATTGCCATCTACTTTCATGTTAAAATCATAGTTCACATCTCTTGCACCGTCTGAATAAGCTGTCACCACATAGTATGTATCATCATCCAGGTCATTGCTCAGCAACAAAGACTCAAAGCCTGTGCTGTTAGTACTACCAGACAATACATTGTAAGAATCTACGGAATTATCCGTAATCGTCACATTGTTCACCAGGTATAGATCCAGGTCTACCAGTGTACCTGCATCCCACGTCAGTTCAGACACAGCACCTTCAGAAGACTGATCTGTATCATTGTCAGTAATGGTAATAGTGGCCGTAGAGCTGCTCAGCGTAGCACTGCTGCTGCTGAAAGTAACATTGATCGTTTTGCTGCTTTCAACCACTTCATCATCGAAGATGCCAAAAGTTAAGGTCGCGGAAGTACTGCCCGCAGCAATGGTTAACGTGGTATCTGTAGTCACCTGGTAGTCCCCGTTTAAAATAGCTGTGCCCGCCAGGTTAGCCGTGACCGTTACATCGCTGGTTTGTGTGGAAGGCAGGGTAACAGTAATACTTGCTGTGCCGTCGCCCTCAGTCACCGTTTGAGAAGTGGCGCTGAGCGATACTGTTGGCTTGGTCGCAGTTGAGTCATCTTTCTTACAGGAGAGAGTAGTCAGCATAACACACGCAACCGTTGAGACGCAAATAAGGTTTCTTTGCATTACTTAGTTTTTAAGATTAAAAAATCTATTAGGGATATTTTTGGTTGTTAAACGGAGGGCAAAAAATTTTGTTGCCCCAATATTTGGAGTAATCGTTGAATGCTAGACTTTTATCGATGAGTATGACTACTGGGCATAGTCAGCCAGATCGGCGAGTGCAGTGGCTACCTGCGCGTTCCATAATTTTTGTTTCTCCTGATTAAGCCCGTGGTGAGTTTCATTGTCATATATGATTTGCCTTTCCTTATATGCATCATAATACTTCAGAAAAGCATCTCTTGAAATAGCTGCTACGTTAGCATTTGTAAGGGGAGATTTTTGTAATTCTTTTCTCAATAATCGCGCATATACTTCGCAAAGATCAAAATGCAATTGTTCATGGGCGAGTAGCGCCGCCGTTTCCTTTCCAGGGCGAACATTGCTCCTTCCAGGGATAAATTCACTGATTACGTCGACGTGTAGTCCATTTATTTTTATTCCAAAGCGGCAATTGGTCCTGGCGGCAATATTGGTATCCTGGTCACGGTAAGGGGTGCCTTTGTAATCAGACCAGGTCAGTTTGCGGAGCGAACTCCACTGAATAGATTCCTCATCCTGGGAATTATATGAATGCTTCCCAGCGGAGCATGCAGCTAAAAGGATGGTAAAAAAGATAAATATGACCCTGTTCATGATATTTTTTTAACAGCAAATGCCCTGCCATAGCGAAATTTCAAAAAATGCGTACATGAGTTTGTTAAGAATTAGTTAAACAAATAATAATATTTACGTATATTACGATACATTTTTAACCTAATTATCAACCTACGGCAATTTAAAGAGTTCTATGAGTGAAAACAATGGAAGCCAACCTACCGTGTCATTTTTCACAAATTGTTATGAAAACGACTGGGAAAGAGTATTGAAAGGAGACCGACTGGAACAAATGATAGATAGATGCGAATTAACGTTTTATGAGAAGATTCTAATCATTAACAATGTAAAGGACCGGGCTACGGTGGAACAATATGCGATGAGTGCGGTGAACCGGAAGGTCATTGACGCCTATTACTTTGCAGAAGATCATATAGAAACCATCCTGGCAGATTATAAAATAACCAGGGAGAGTTTCAAACTTGATTTTTACGATGGATACTATTATAGTATAGGGCCCCTTGCAGCAGCATACTTCTGTAAGGGAAAATATTTACTCTACTTTACCTGCGACTGTATGATGCAGGAAGGGGCAGGTGGCTCATGGGTATGGGCTGCCATCGAGGAGATGAAGCGCAACCGGTACATCTTTGTAGCAAACCCTATGTGGACTGATTTTACCTACGAAGCTGAACTGAAAATTATCAAGACGGCCAATCATTTTATCCATTCCACCGGGTTCTCAGACCAGTGTTTCCTGGTAGAAACCGAGCGGTTGCAGGGAGACATTTATAATTGTTACAATTACGGTTCTGAGAAGTATCCATACTATGCAGGGGAGCTGTTCGAGAAGCGCATGTATAGCTATATGGCCTGCAATGGCCTGATCCGGATCACCCGCGATGATATTTATTATGATCATGTCAAGTTGCTGAATGAAGGGCTGATGGATGTGCAGAAGAGTAAGGCCCTGAAAGTAACAATAAAACGGAATGCAGCGACCTGGAAAAGATGGTGCAGAAAGGCAGTGCTGAGAAGGATTCTTGGGCATACAAAGCAGCTGGATTACTCTCATTTTGAAAGTGGATATAACAATGCTGTGATTGTACCGATGGCCACTGTGTCGCTGGCGCAATCAGGCAGTTAATGATATACTGAGCGCCCTCAGGTACCGAATTATAAGGGCCCGTATTGATGTACCCCCAAAAAAGTTCAGACACTTTTGTGATACATCAATACGGGCCCTTTTCTTTACCTTTGCATCATGAGCGAGCAATTGGAAACATTAAGTGATTTTTACCGGGAACGGTCATATATACAATTTCCCTTCAGTACTACAGACGTAGGTAAAGGGAAATCTCATTTTAATGTCAATGTGCGCAAGTACTGCAATTTCAAAACACCTTACAACAGGAGGGACTTCTACAAGATCACCCTCATTCTCGGTGTGGGCGAAATTAACTATGGTGGCAATTCCATCCTGGTAGACCGCCCTGCGCTCCTGATCCCCTGTCCATCCGTACCTTATTCCTGGACCAGTATTTCCGACGACCAGGATGGCTTTTACTGCCTTTTCAACCAGGAATTCTTCAACGAACATTACCAGTTTGATATCTTTAAGCGCTCTCCTCTTTTCAAAGCATGGAGTGAGCCTGTCATTTTCCTGGACGATAAGCAACTGGAATTGATGACGATTTACTTTGAACAGATGCTGGAAATGGCGCATGGCGACTACACCTTTAAGTATGAGGCTATCCGTAACCTCCTCTGCCTGATGATGCATGCCCTGCTGGTAGATAAGCCTGCAGATAGCTTGTCATCCGGAGAACTATCTGCCTCATCCCGCTTACTCAGGAATTTCGATGAACTGCTGCACCAGCAGTTCCCCCTGGATTCTCCTGAAAATCCATTGACTATGCGCTCAGCGGCTGACTTTGCCAAGGCCCTGAATGTACATGTGAATCATTTGAATTATGTAATCAAAAGTATCACCGGCAATACGACTACATCCATTATCAAGAACCGGATCCTGGAAGAAGCCAAGACCCTATTGCTGAATACGCAATGGGATATCTCTGAAGTAGGCTACTGTCTTGGGTTTGAAGAACCGGCGCATTTTAATAACTTCTTTAAGAAATCTACGGGAACTACTCCTTTACATTACCGGCAGACTACCCGCGTTGCCCATATTTGATTTTTGTAATTATTGCTTTGATTCTTTTAACGGCAGATTTTCACAACTGCTATAATTTTGTTGTCAAATTTAGGATATGTTACAAAGTGCCTCGGCAAGCAGAAAGCGGTTTGCGACGATATTAGCGTTCATTTGCATCCCATTATCGGGATTTATTACAGACATTTATTTGCCTTCATTTCCGGCTATGGCAAAGGATCTGGGGGTATCAGCAGATAAGATCCAGCTTACACTCACCTGCTTTTTCATGAGTTATGGTATTTCCCAGATGTTTGTAGGAAGCCTGCTGGATAGCCTGGGCAGGCACAGGCCCGCAGTAATTGCGCTGGGTGTGCTGGTCCTGTCTTCATTATTAATAGGTATTACGCACAGTGTGGCATTGATTTGTTTTTTGCGCGTGGTGCAAGGTATAGCTACAGCATTTGTGATCGTGGGCAAGCGGGCGTTTTTTGTAGACCTGTATGAAGGGGAGGAGCGTAAGCATTATTTGAGTTATCTCACCATTATATGGTCGTTAGGACCCATCGTAGCGCCGTTCCTGGGTGGGTTCTTACAGCAGTATTTAAACTGGCAGGCTAACTTCTATTTCCTTGCGGGTTATGCGTTTATCATGTTTGTAATGGAATTGTGTTTCAGTGGAGAGACGCTGGTGCATAAGAAGCCGCTTGAACTGAATAAGATCAGGGATAACTATGCGCATATGCTGAGCAATAGTACGTTCTTATTGGGCATCGTGATCTTAGGATTGAGTTATTCAGTGGTGATGGTGTTCAACATTGCGGGGCCATTTGTGATTGAGAAGAGTTTCCATTTCAATTCCGTCGTGATCGGTTATTGTACCCTGATATTAGGCTTTTCCTGGATGATAGGCGGGATCGTGAATAAGCGCCTGCTCCATTTGGATTTCAACAGGAAACTGGTAATAGCAGGGTTTACGCAACTGATTCTAACAGTGATGTTGTTATTGACAGGATTTGTGATGCACCAGCTGTGGTGGTTTGTACTGTTTGCATTTATGATCCACATCTGTTCAGGGTTTTTGTTTACAAACCTGTTCACGCATAGCATGCTGGTATTCCCGCAGAATGCAGGATTGGCCAGCGGATTGATGGGCGGGATGGTGTATGTGGTAACTTCATTTTCCAGTTATGTATTATCGCAGACGGGTAGGATGACGACGGCGCCGGATATGTCTCTGCGGTATGTAATCATGTCCGCGATACTGACATGTGCGGTGATAGCTGTGGTGAGAATGAGGGTGGCCAGGACAGCGGTGATAGCCTAGTTTTCTCTGATAGATTTCGCCTGGTTTTCCCGGATAGATTTAAAGACATGCAGAAAAGTATTCTGCATGTTTTTTTATTTTAGAACCGGCCTTTCTTTTAAATAATTAAAAAAAATACTAATATTACACCAGAATTAAGCGGACAATACAAATTAATCCCTATAACCCTGTATTTAAACAACTATAATTTAAATCCTAAAACCTATACCCATGTTCTTTGTATTTGGAACCAAGTATCTCGGTGGCGTGAAGAGCTACAATAACCAGGAGATACAAACTAAGTTTTTTCATTTTTGTTTTATGCCTTTGTTCCCTGTAGAAGGCGAATCCTTACTGGTGACAGAATCGGGTTGGAACACCCGCAAAGGAATTTATCTGAAACAGAACGGTACCAGTATACTGGCTGGTTATGGCCGTATGTGGATATTGGGGCTTGCAGCAGCTACGTTCTTTTTGGGAAAGGCTTCTGACAGTATTTTATGGATGATTGTGGGATTGGCGCTGGGTGCTTTTGCGGTGTACCTGTTTATATCTTACGGGAAGAGTACAGCTGAGGAAAATGCGGAGCGGGAAGTGATTGGTAGTCTGACAGGTATTTATGCAGTGGCAGAGTGGCTCCCTGACAACGTGTGTGATTCTATTTTTAATAGAATGCGTGCAGCGTATCAGGCAGAAGGGCGGAACTGGCAGGAAGATATCAGGACCGGGAATGTAATGAATCCGAAGGTCGCATATGCATTGGCGTTGTTGAATTATGCTTATTTACCGGGTGAGGAGTTGTGGGACTTGAGAGTAAAGGCAGCGGAGCTGTATGCAGCTTCTCAGAATTAATTGGAATAGAGGCTGATATTATTATCCGGGATCCATGCCCCATTTGTAAGGGTGTAATTGATTTCAAAGTACCCAGGTACCTGGTCTTTTTTATTACCTTCCAGTTTTACATATGAGGCATGGATCTTATTATTATCCAGTTGTAATGATGAGAGTTCTATACGCCTATAATCATCTGCTTCCGTCATTGAACCTCTCCATAGATATTCATAAATTCCCTGCCCTTCTGATTGTTTCCCCAGTTCTCTGAAAATATGTAAAGTACTGGAAGTAAAAGCGGTGCCCGTTCCGCAAATTCGCACAAAGAAGTAATCTTTTATCTTGCCAAAGCCAAATGAACCATTCCAGCAGTTGCAATAATTACCATGATAATAGGGTTGAATGTTTTCAACCTGCCCGTTAGCATTTGTCTGAAATAAAACAAGGGATTCAAAAGGAGGATTGACATTCACTACACAGGCGATATAACCATCTTTATACCGGTAGTATTTACCAAATGTATCCCGGGCGGGTATATCTCTCCAGCGGCCTTCACTTGCAGTTGTATCAATTATTTTATTTTGCAGTACGTAGGGGAATAATTGTTCCAGTGTAATATAACCGGAATCGCCGGTGAATGGATCTAAAGAAGCTGTGGATGGGCGTGGGTTACAGGCTGTAAACAGTAGACAACAAAACAGAATTATGCGATGTGCATTAATAACATTCACTAACCTGATATCATTTCTGATAAGGAACTCATTAAAAGACGCAGATTTTAGCAGGAAGCATTCTATAAACCCCTCAACTATAAAACTAACATTGATCATAATACACCTCCTCCAAAAGCATTTGAAAGCCAGGCTTCATCAGTTCCGATGTTAATAGCATCATCTTCAGTGAGCTGTTTGGCAATAGTCGCTCCATTTACTTTATTAACAAGTATAATTTCACGTGGTTCCAAATATCTTACAAGTGTTTGGGAGTGCGTATTAAGTAAAATATGGTGACCTTTTTCTTCGCTTTTTTCCCTGAAAAAGTCTATCAATAATTCTATAGCTTGCGGGTGAAGTCCATTTTCCGGTTCCTCAATACATAAAAACTGGGGATTGTCGGTCTGAAACACTGCAACCATAAGCGCCAGTATATTGTTAGTGCCGTCAGATATTAAATGTTTGGAGAAAGGCTTGTTTGATGTTTTTTCATATAAGAAAAATTCAGAGCTGCCGTCAAGGTTGGATTTCCTGATTTCGATGTCGCTAAACTCAGGAATAAGTATTTGTAACCATTCAACAAATTCATCCTTTTTCTGGCTATTCTCAAGGATTTGTGACAAAATTTGGGATAGATTTGATGCATCCGTATGTAGCCTGGATTGTAATTGGAAACTCCTGTTCAGGAAATTTTTACCTATGAATATTCTTGAAAAGTTGTCAATGAATATTTCAAATTCGTTATTGTACGGCAGATGTTTTCGTTTCATTTCTTCCAGAAAACTATCCCGTTTGAGTTTGTCTCTTACATCCAGAAAAAGAAACTGACTTTCTTCGTTTCCTAAATCCAATACCGGGTCCTGACCAATAGCGTACACATCATCAAAGCCATCAAGCTTCCTTTGCGAAGTTTTTTCCAGACTGAAATTCAGGTTTATATTATTGTCAAATTTGTAATCAAAGTACAAATTCCCGCCAGGCGGAGCCTGATAGGAATAAATATTTTTTAGTCCCCCAAAGAACGAAGTAGCTTCAAATGGAAATCGGCAGACATAGTTTGTAAACTCAAGCGCTTCAAAAATATTACTCTTACCGCTGGCGTTTGGTCCAACGACTGCCGCAAAAGCAGGTAGATTCTCTAATTTAAAATCTACAAGAGATTTATAGTTTTGGATATGAAGTTGCTTAATTTTCATGAGTTAAAAATACACATCTAAAATAGCTAAAACATAAACGTGTAGCAAAAAGGTAGCTTTTTCTCAAGTAAGGTAAACCTGCGTAAATATATGTTTTTGATGTTATTGGGTTGGGTTGTAATCAGGACATTGCGTTTGCCAACATAAGAGAAGATTCAATTTGAGCGGGAAACGGGACTCGAACCCGCGGCCTTTAGTTTGGGAAACTAATGCTCTACCAACTGAGCTATTCCCGCATACATAGTCCTATATTGACTTGCCGGCAAATATAATGTATTTTGTCATTCACCAAAATAAAAATCTGACCCAAAATGATTGATTCTATTTCTTTTTTGGAGGTTCAGTATGTAATATCCTGCTTTGTTTTGTATAGGTATACTGTATGGAAAGCAGGAAAGAATACAGTGTTTATGTGGACAATTACCCCCCTTGCCCAGGTAGGGCAAGCTGATTGTATAAAAAAAGGGAAGGCCACTTTTCAACAACCTTAACTATACTAACCCAAAAACAAAAAAGCCACCTGGAATGATCCAGATGGCTTTATAATATTTTCAAAAGTATTATCGCTTAGGTAAGAAATCCTTGATTTTAGCCAATTGCTCATTGGCAACTTGCAATTTTTTTGACGAGAGTTTTTTTTCATCAATCTTGTTGAGTCTTTCATCAACAGTCATTGTGATCTCTGTCTTAAATATATCGCTCCAATATTTAATCACTTTCTTTTCCATAAAATAAAATTATGTTTTTTTTCTGATTAAGAAACCTTTTACCTCTATATTTTTCTCAAACATGGTAATGCGATTATCAACTTGACAATATATTTCGAATTTTTCAGATAAATATTCCAGGTTCAAATTGATAGCCATTCTATAAAGTCTTGTTCTACCTGCTGTACTACCACTAAAGAATATGATCCTTTCTGGGTAAGTATTTAGATACATATCGATGGCATGAGTTAATGTGGCTAGAACCTTATTCCTATCACCATTGTCACTGATATTATAATCATCAATTTCATTATTAATATCAATGTCTCCAAATATTAGATTATAAACATCGTGATAATCAGTAGGTTCAAAAACAATTCTTTTTGCTATTACCCCTCTCTTACCTACACTAAAAAATTCAAAAACACTGTAGTTTTCCTTAATGTAAAGGTCTTTGTATACATTATGCTGCATGGTGTCTGGTTAACATGGTTAAGAATAGTAGGGTATTGGATAGATATCCTGCCCATTAAATAAGTCTCAGATAAATGAGAAAGAAGTTGGCTATTGGCCAGTATATTAATTTACAACTAGTCCTGCTAATTTCTAAGTTGAACTATAAGTTTGTTTGTAGCATCTTTGAAAAAGTCCTCCATTTCCCTGTGTGATATAGTCTGGTAGGGTTGCTTTTTGCCATTATCTTGGCTATAATACTTTGGCCCTCTCTTACCTTCTTCCACCTGGCACCCATTCAAACAAGGTGTATAGTTGAAATTGTAGTTGCCTGCAAATTCATTATCCTGGATCAGCACAACTTTAAAATCAACTTTTACCCCCTTTGCAGAAATATCACCTCTGTCAAAAAGATGCTTCTGCCCTTTACTGGTATAGTATTCATTTGTTCTGTATACCACATCTGTTTCCAGATTAGTCAATTCCAGGATAATATCTGTGTCTGTATTCTTCTTTAATTCTGAATAATCCACCTTGTCACCAGATTTCCTTATGATCTCATTGAATAAGGCCCTATCTCTGACAATGAAATTGTGCTTTAATAGCTCCTTTTCTATTGTATTGTAGATATAAGTGTTGGCATCTTCCTCTGTAGTGCTGGATTTAGTATTTGGTACTCTCAACACAACTTTTGGATTAGGATTGTCTTTTAGGAATACCTTCAGCTTGTTAGTAGTGAATGTTTCGGATGGTGGTGACTGGAAGGATACAAATTTCTGTGTTGAACAACCTGTGCCAAGTATGGCAGCGATAGATAATAGATAAATAGTCCTCATTTTGGGATTGATTTTGATTTGCAAAGATAGTTTAAAGATCAATCATTATTGAATGATTTTCAGTGTTTTATGTTGATATTGGTATTGTCGTTCTAAAGAAGAGACCAGCTGTTAGAATGGCCATTTAAAGCCATTTTGATGGATTCAACGAAAGAATAAGCATTCACTCTTCCAGAAAAGTGTCTATGTAGGAGCTTTTATTAGCCCCCGTAAAGAGGTTATATAATGTCCAGAGATTAATGCTGCCATCAACTTCTCTACAGAATGAATCATCCTTTAATGATCTCTGCAACTTGTGCTAAGTTGTTGAAGGCAGATATTTTTAAAAAGAAGTGATACTGTTTTTATTAAAGTAGGAAGTCAATTACAAGTTCCAGATGTAACGCAATTGGCTTACTGGAACTTTTGGCATTTAGCGAACCAATTAATACCTTTTCTGTATCAAATACAATAGTCACCTTGGCCTCTCATTACTTCTCTTTGATATTCCAGTTAAATAAATCAAATGGCAATTCTTTATCAATGCTTCTGTAAACCTCCTTATATTCTCTATTAAAAATTATTGTTCCAGAATGCCAAATACGATCCTTTTTAAATAATCTAATCGCTTGGATATAAAGACCATTTCTAGCGCTATAAAAAATATTAAAAGACTTTTTATTTGATGAATAATCTGATATAAAAGTACCAATAGCCAATTGATTACCTATTTGTAAGCTGTTAAACTGCAAATCGACAGAAAAGAGTGCTAATTCATCCATCTTAAATTGATTACTGCCTCTTTGGGCTACTATTTTATTATGAATATCAAGATCAACAGCATGCATTGAGATGTCAAATAATGGAAATTCTCCATGATGAATTAATACCATTTGCCCTTTTTCGTTATCTAAAGGAATAATCTTCAATTCAGGAAAGCTCTTCCCTCCACTATATGTTCCTTCTAATTTTGATTGAAGTTTTATTATTTCCTCATTTGCAATAATTAACTTTTCATTCAGTAGTAGTATTTCATTATTTGAACTAATTATAGTGTCAGATTTGGACTGAAGTTTTTTATATACCTCATTTAGTTCTTTTTCCTTATTTAATGCTTTGGCTGTTGAATCAAGCTTTTCCTTGTATTGCAAATAACCTGATATTATTGCTAAAACAGCAGTAGCTACTGATACTAGGAATATCCAAATCATTCGATTTATTTTTAGTCCATTCATATCTGAATGTTAAAATGATAACCCCAAATAAGAAATAAGCTTAGGTCAGAAGTCTCTTCTACTAGTCAATTAGATTTGATAAACTTACTTGCAGATATGGGCAATTAATAACATAGTGAATACCCAATAATGAAGAAAATTATGGCACTCATACGTTTTAATTATTACTTGGGATAGGCCATAAGTTCAGATTAATCTCATGAATCCCTAACAAAGAGACTTGTATAAACTTCTAGCTGTTGAGGGAAATTTCTATTATGTCAAGTTTTCCTGGAAGTTCCATAAATTCAAATATTTGAATTTATGCAGGTTTCTTGTCACATGGAATCAGCTCATCAACTCTTTCTAATCTCATACCTACTAGGTAAAAAAAGGAGCTGTCTGATCCTGCCTCCATTATTTTTTATAGTAATCTCTCCCTTGGAGGATTTTTTCTGACCCATTTCTAACCCAAATTGACTATAATAGGGTAGAAGTGGCAGATTTTTTAAGAAGTGAATAAAAATAAGAATCCCCTGAAGTGCTTATTAATAAAGCATTTCAGGGGATCAATAAAAATTATGTAAATATTGTAAAAACAGCTTTATTAGTTTGGGAAACTAATACTCTACCAACTGAGCTATTCCCGCTTATTTGTAATGATATTTTACAAAAGCGATTCTATCTTTTTTACAATCTCATCCCTGTGCACATAAAAGGTTTTAGGGAAGTCAAAAGCCGGATCATCCCACTTCTTCTCCTCTTTAAAAAACTTTAACAGCTCCTGGAGATTCTCCCTGTTCCTCGCATAAAACATCCTGTCTCCAACCGGAAACTGGTAATAAAAATCCGCATTCACAACCGTCAGTTTAGGGTGACTATATCCGCAATGTATACAGGAAGCTTTGCCAATAATCTTTTTGGGTCTGAACATATAGCCTGTGATCTCACAGGTGGCACTTAACAAAGCTTTACGGGAACAGGCAGGGCAGATAATATCTACATCTATTTCATGAACATTCATAAAAATAAAATGGGCAGCTGGTGACACTGCCCGTTTTGCATTCAGTTACTGTGCAATAGCAAATTTCTTTGCCAGCCAACTATTCTTTAATGGCTGCAGCCAGTTTTCTTCTAATTCCTTTAAGGTCAGCACAGTGTTATTCAGGTAAATAGTATTTTCATCTATATACCCTTTTTCCAGTGCATAAGGGACCTGCATCATCGGCAGCAATTGCAGCTTTTCTTTCAACACAAAACCCAGTAACAGGCGGTCAAATAGATTCACATCGTATTGGCGTTCCAGGCTCTTGATCACTCTTACAGAGCTATCGGTACTGCAACCGCTTACATGTGTGTCAGTTTCATCTGCAATTACCAGGATCACCTGTTCGAAAAGCAGCTTTGCCCAACCTTTTACCGGGGCGCCATGTGCCTGCCAGTGAGCGGTGAACTGATCCAGTTGTTCAGCAATCTCCACTTGCTCTTTTTCTGAAAAAGGACGGTTGCTTTGATATATCCACACCCGCGAGGCAGGGTTAAAGTCAGTCGGTAGTATTTGTCTGATATCCATATCGTAAAATTACGAAATTCCTGATTTCATAAAAACTGACCAAAATCAGTCTTTCAGAAAACTGCCCGAATGCCTGAGCTAAGCAGCCTACTGCCGGCGCCAGCCAACCCCTCTATAGCTTTACCGGTTGCATGGGTAGAGGCACATTCCGGCACTGATAATGACAATCGGTCCGGCACAAAAGGCAGCTGAAAACGCAACTTGTGGACATTCCGGCGCTGGCGATGACAATATGACTCCATGCGCTATACTACTCTTCCAATTGCTGCGCAATAAGCTCAGCAATATCCAACACCTTCACACTATCCTCCTTCCCCTGCTCCTTCACCCCATCCGTCAGCATCGTCATACAAAAAGGACAATTTGCAGCAATCACAGCCGCCCCCGTCTCCACCGCCTCCCGGCCCCGCTCAAAATTGATCCTCGTATTCCCCTTTTCCTCCTCCTTAAACATCTGTGCACCACCTGCCCCACAACACAACCCATTACTCCTGCACCGCTTCATCTCCACCAGCTCGGCATCCAGCACTTCCAACACCTTCCGGGGCGCTTCATAAATCTCATTCGCCCTTCCCAGGTAGCAGGAATCATGGTAAGTAATCTTTTGCCCCTTAAAAGCCCCGCCTTCTTTCAACCGGATCTTTCCATCATCTATCAGTTGCTGCAGGTACGAAGAATGGTGCAATACCTCATAATTCCCTCCCAGTTCAGGATATTCATTCTTCAACGTATTAAAACAATGCGGGCAGGTCGTTACTATTTTCTTTACATCATAATTATTCAGCACCATAATATTATTCTGCGCCATCATCTGGAAAATAAACTCATTCCCAGCTCTCCGGGCCGGATCGCCCGTACAACTTTCCTCTTTCCCCAAAATCGCAAACCGCACCCCGATCTTTGTCAGGATTGTCGCAAACGCTTTCGTAATCTTTTGTGCACGCTGGTCAAAACTCCCGGCACAGCCAACCCAGAAAAGAATCTCCGGCGATTCGCCACTGGCGAAATATTCTGCCATCGTTTTTATTTGCATGGAATTTTCAGTTTATGCATTCATTTCAATCGCCCACTTATCCCTGTCATCAGGACTAAACTTCCAGGGGGCCATGTTATTTTCAATATTACTAAACATCATGTTCCACTCCTGCGGCGCACTGGATTCTTCCATCACCAGGTGACGGCGCAGTTGTAAGATGATGTGCAAAGGATTGATGCTCACAGGGCACTCCACCACACAGGCATTGCAACTGGTGCAGGCCCTGAGCTCTTCTTCGCTGATATAATCACGTAGCAGGGTTTTACCTTCCGTATTTCCCAGTCTGCCTATTTCTTCTGCACGGTCGCGGGTATCCATCATGATCTTTCGGGGAGATAGTTTCTTCCCGGTCAGGTTGGCCGGGCAGGCAGCGGTACAACGGCCACATTCCGTACAACTATACGCATCGAGAATGTTCTTCCAGGTCAGATCGGGTACATCTTTCGCTCCGAACTTAGGCATCTCTGCCGGGGCAGGTTCCGCCGCAGCCAGTTCCGGTTGCAGCATGAGCTGTACTTCTTTCTGTACCGCAGGCATATTCTCCATCTTACCTTTTGGACGCAGGTCACTGAAGTAAGCATTCGGAAACGCCAGTATAATATGCAGGTGCTTGGAATAAGGCAGGTAATTCAAAAACGCAAGGATCCCTAATATATGTAGCCACCAGCAGGTGCGTTCAATCGCTTCCAGCGTGGCAGGCGACAATCCTTCAAAAGATCCCCTGAAAGCCCCGGATACCCAAAATGGCCCTACCTCCGGATGCAATGCCTGGTCCGCCGTATTCATGGTGAGGAACAATAACATCAGCACGATCTCCGTAATCAGGATATAATTGGCGTCTGACCTTGGCCAGCCGTCCAGTTCATGCATGGCCAGTCTGCGCACATGAATGATATTACGCCTGACCAGGAATATCGCACAACCACTGAGTACCAATACTGCCAGCACCTCAAAACACCCGATCAATACAGGATATAATGATCCTAAAAGGGGCATGAACAAACGGTGAGTACCGAATATACCATCCAGGATAATTTCGAGAATCTCCACATTAATAATCAGGAAACCGGCATACACGAAGAAGTGTAGCACGGCTACCAGTGGGTTGCGGAACATTTTTTTCTGCCCAAAGGCAAGGAGAAGTACATTTTTCCAACGTAGATCGGGGTGATCATTTAACGATACATCTCTTCCAAGCAAAATATTAAGCCTGATCTGCCTGGCTTTGCGGTAAAAGAGGTATACAGCAATGGCGAAGGCAAATACAAACAGGATTTCCTGAATTATATGCATACATCAGATTTGACTTATTGCAATGTAAGGAAAAAAGGCATAAGGTATTAACATAACTATAGTGCCATAACGGTACCAATTCGTCATCAAAAGGGCACCTCAATATCCCCTGGGATAATGAAGTGCCCTTTTAGTACCCTTTTGGTATACTAGTGGCACTATAGTTACACTATAGCTTCACTATACCTAAAAAATCCCTACATTTATCCCTTCAATTAATTTTGATATGGAATCAAAGAATGTAATCCTCACCCAGGATGTGATCGAAAAGAAAATCAAGCGCATTGCTTACGAGATATATGAGCATAACAGTGAGGAGCACGACATCATACTGGCTGGCATCTGGGACCGGGGCACAATTCTCGCCGAAAAAATCGTGGCTATTCTGAAAGAGATTTCTCCCCTTCAAATAAAACTGATTGAACTGAAGCTGGATAAACAACATCCTGACAAGGTTCAAATCTCTGAATCATTGGATTTCAATGGAAAAGTAGTAATACTGGTAGACGATGTGGCCAATTCAGGCCGGACAATGCTGTATGCACTGAAGCCATTGCTGGAGTTTTTGCCAAAAAAGATCCAGACGGCTGTGCTGGTAGACCGGAAGCATAAGTCCTTCCCGCTGTCAGTGGATTTTGTGGGGTATTCTTTGTCTACGACGCTGCAGGAAATGGTGATGGTAGATGTGGTGGGAGAGGAGATTTTGTCTGCGTACCTGCAATAAGGCTATAAGGTATAAAAAAGTAAGAATCGCTTAAAATAATAACCTGTCTGAATAAAAAGGGGGGTGTATCACAAGTTTTGATACACCCCCTTTCTTATTTTATTTCAGTTTCATATCCTGAATGATCTGTTGAATCTTCGCATCCAGTGCCTGCGTAGCTGCTTCAAATCCCGCAGCGCTTTCCAGTGGCTGGTTCACGCTAAAGTAGAACTTGATTTTCGGCTCAGTACCAGAAGGACGGGCAGAAATTTTGCTACCGTCTTCCAGCAGGAACTGCAGTACGTTTGACTTAGGCAGGGTGATTGGTTTCACCTCACCGGTCTTCAGGTTCTTCACCTGTTGCAACTGGTAATCGTAAGTAGTCACCACTGGCACACCAGCGATCGTTGCAGGTGGATTTTCACGGTACCCCTTCATCATATCAGCAATTTCGTCGGCGCCTTTCATACCTTTCTTGGTGATAGAGATAAGGTTTTCCTTGTAGTAACCATATTTAATATAGATGTCTATCAGCTGCTGATAGAGGGTACGACCCTGACCTGCAGCTACGGCAGCCATTTCACAAATCAGGGCTACAGAAGCGATAGCGTCTTTGTCACGCACATTGTCGCCAATCATGTAACCATAAGATTCTTCACCACCGCAAATGAACTGTTCTTTACCTTCTTTGGTACGGATCAGTTCAGCGATCCATTTGAAACCAGTGAGTACATTGTAGCAGTTCACATTGTTTTTGGCAGCAAATACGTCGATCAGGTCGGAGGTTACCACGGTTTTACATACGTAATCGTGATCGCCAGCCAGGCCTTTTGCACGACGGCCTTCTATAATATAATTGAAGAGCAGTACGGCAGTCTGGTTACCATTCAGGAGAATCCATTCTCCTTTCAGGTCTTTCACGGCAATACCCACGCGGTCAGAATCCGGGTCGGTACCCAGCAGGATAGCGGCATCCAGTTCCTTCGCTTTCTTCAAACCAATGCTCATCGCCTCAGATTCTTCCGGGTTAGGATAAACCACGGTTGGGAAGTTCCCGTTCGGGGTAGCCTGTTCTTCTACTACGTGAACGTTGGTAAAGCCAAAGCGTTTCAGTGTCTCAGGCACCAGGGTGATACCGGTACCATGGATAGGCGTATATACGATTTTGAGATCTTTCTGGGCGGCGATTGCTTCAGGCTGAATGCTCAGACTTTTTAGCATCTGCAGGTAAGCTTCGTCAATTTCAGCGCCGATCGGGTGAATGTTAGCTTCCCCACCAGACCATTTTACTTCGTCAACAGAGGCGATTTTCTCCACTTCGCGGATCACATTTTTGTCGTGAGGCGGAATGAGCTGGGCGCCATCGTTCCAGTAAGCTTTATAGCCGTTATATTCTTTAGGATTATGCGATGCTGTGAGTACGATACCACCTTTGCACTTGAGGTGACGGATGGTAAACGAGAGCTCCGGGGTAGGGCGGAGGCTTTCGAAGAGGTATACTTTGATACCGTTTGCAGCCATAACGTTGGCAGCCACTTCGGCAAAGAAACGGCTGTTATTGCGACTGTCGTGTGCAATCGCGATTTTGATTTCATCCGTGAAAGCCTGTTTCAGGTAGTTGGCAAAACCCTGGGTAGCCATACCCACCGTGTATTTGTTCATACGGTTAGTACCTACGCCCATGATACCGCGGAGACCGCCCGTACCAAATTCAAGGTTACGGTAGAAGGCATCAGCCAGTTCATCGGGGTTTTCCTGTTGCAATTTTTTGATAGCGGATACCGTTTCCGCATCAAACTGGCCATCCAGCCATTGTGATACCTTACTTTCGATTACATTATCCATAAAAAAATTGGGTTTGTCTGAAAATTGTGTCAGAAACAAGATTGTAAAATAAAGCTAAAATCCTGAAATATGACGCTACAATTTAGCGCCAGATGGAGGGATATGCAATTATTGCACCATATTCGGGCAGGTATGGGGATAAATAGAAATTCACACAGATTATTGAAAATGGGGGGTATTATTTATTTTTGTGTGCATGAGGCGGTACGAAGATTCCTATAAACAAAAAGGATTACGCAAGCAACTGGTGGATAGTATCCTGCAAAAAGGCATAACAGATCAAAGTGTTTTAGCAGCTATCAACAATATTCCCCGGCATTATTTCCTGGATACGGCATTCGAAAGCATTGCTTACGAGGACAGGGCGTTCCCCATCGGGGAGGGGCAGACCATATCCCAGCCTTACACGGTGGCTTACCAGACACAGTTGCTGGAGGTAAAACCATTTGAGAAGGTGCTGGAAATCGGAACCGGCAGCGCTTACCAGGCTTGTGTACTGGCGGAGCTAAAGGCGATGGTATTCACTATTGAGCGGCAGAAACGCCTTTTTGACCAGGTAAAGCAGTTTCCTTTTAAGTCCAAATACCCTAATCTCCGGTTTTTTTATGGAGATGGGTACGAGGGGCTTCCTACTTATGCCCCATTTGACAAGATCCTGGTGACCGCAGCGGCTCCCCAGGTGCCCGAACGGCTCCTGCAGCAGCTGAAGGTGGGGGGTAAAATGGTGATTCCTGTTGGTGGACAGGAGGTACAGCGTATGTTGCGCATTACTAAGGTAAGCGAGTCAGATTTTGAGCAGGAGATGTTTGACAATTTTTCTTTTGTACCGATGCTGGCGGGGAAAAAGGCCTGATAATGAGGGAACTTGTGGCTTTTTATCTGCCAGTTTTGGCGTTACTGCCCTGGTATCCAGGGGCTTTTTATCCGCCCATTTGCATTGGCTTTATTGCCTCCTGCATGTTATAATCTGCTATCTTGTGGCTTTTTATCCGCCCATTTGCATTGGTCTTATTGCCTCCTGCATGTTATAACCTATTGTCCTGTGGCTTTTTATCCTCAATTTCCGGCGTTTCTTCCTGATCTTCCTGTTTCTTCTTTCTTTTGAACAGGTTAGGATCCATCTTTCCAAACCGGTAGCGGATATTCAACCTGATAAAACGGGTCATCCTCTTACGGCTGTAGTCCTGTATAAAGGCATCAGTTTCGTAATGAGAGCTGTATTGTTGTGTATTCAATATATCAGAGATATTCAGCGAAATGGCCAATGCGTTGTTTTTCAGCATTTCTTTACGCACCCCCATGTCAATACCATTCATCGCCTTAAAGGTCCCCTGTGGTTGCACGCGGGGAGCCCGGTAGTGGGCGTTCATTTGTATATTAAAACCGCCGGGCAGGCGGCAATTGGAATTGACATTGATACCCCAGGAGAAATATTCATTGCTGATGGTGGCACCGGTCAGTTTGCTGTATTCCAGGTTCAGGTTACTGGATACGTTCCAACCCTTCAAAATGTGGAGATTGTAGGTAAAATTAGCTCCCCAGTCTTTGTCAGTAGCCAGGTTCATGGGTTTGGTAGTAGTGATGCCGGTGGTGGTATCCAATACGCTGATGCGGTCTATGTCGTCATTAGCCTGGGAATAGTATACCCCGGTGTTCAGGAAATCTTTTGAACCCGGGTAATACCGCGAGTAGTTTACTTCGAACTTATGGGTCAGTGAAGGGCGTAAGGCCGGGTTGCCCACACGGATATTTTGCGGATCGGAGTTATTGACATAGGGCAGGAGCTGGTCAAAATTAGGCCGGTCTATCCGGGTAGAATAGTTGAAGATCAGGCTTTGGTCCTGGTTATGCGGCAGGTTGTATTTCAGGAATACGCTCGGAAAGACGTTGAAGAATTTATTGTTGACAGCCGTATCCTTGGTGTAGGAATAACCGTTTAAATAAGCTTGTTCTACTCTCGTGCCCACCATGTAACCGAGATTGCCAATGGCGTTGGATACATTGAGGTAGGCGCCGTAAATGTCTTCTTTGTAATAATAGGTATTGGAGAGCAGGCTGCTGGTCTGGTATTCCATAGAGTCCCAGTCGTACACCTGGGCTTTGTAGTCGTTGTTGTTATTCCGTAAGGTGATTTTACCTCCTGTCTCGAATTTACCTTTTTTCCCAAAAGGGGTGGTGTAGTCTGTCTGAATATTCCAGAACTTATTCTGAGAGCGGCCGGTATTATCCTGCAGGTCAGGGTTGGGGGAGGTATTGTACTTTGTAAAGTAGTTACTATGATTATTGCCTTTGTTATTGCTATAGCTCACGTATGCCGTCCACTCCTCGTTCTGCCTGCTGGTAGTATGGCGAAAATTGAAGGCAGTATTACTATTGGGATTGCTATTGTCGCTGGTATTATGTCTTTCACCTGATTTGAGGGGGTCTTTGACCTGATTCAGGTAATCGAGCAGGATGTTGTCTTCGCTGTTACCCTTGCTGCTGCTAAAGCCTTCGGAAATGGTGAAGGTATTGTAGTCGTCGAGGTAATAATCGAGTCCGATGCGACCACCGTTTTGGTGGCTGGAGTTTTTATTATGACTATCCTGTGTAAAGAACCAGGCGCCGGCGGTATCGGCAACCAGGTTCTGGCGATAGCTGTAACCGGAGCCGGTGGCAGATTCGTAGCGACCGTTGTAGTTGCCAAAGAAATTGAATTTTCTAAGTCTTAAGCTGGCATTGGCGGTTCCATTAATTTGCCCTCTTGTAGCCACGCCGGCATTGAACATGACATTGTAGCCGATGGCTTTGTCTCTTTTCAGTACGATATTGATGATGCCGCCGCCGCCATTGGCTTCGAATTTAGCGGAGGGGTTGTTGATCACCTCCACCCTGTCGATGGTTTCTGCCGGAATCATTTGCAGGGCTGTTTTAGCATCGCCAAAGGGGGAGGGCTTGCCGTCTACATAGATGGTCACGCTTTTACCACGGAGGGTAACGTTGTCGTCTATATCCACATCTACGCTGGGAATGTTTTTTAATATATCTGTGCCCGTGCCTCCTTCGGCAGTTACGAAAGCGCCGGCGTCGAAGACTTGTCTGTCGATCTGCATGGAGAAAGCGGGCTTTTCAGATTTAACCTCAACGGTAGCGAGAACTTTGCCGGTGGGTGTGAGTTTTAGGGTGCCCAGCGGTTTATTGGTAGTAATATTTTTATAGAGGTTGTCGTACCCCATGAAGGTGATACGGAGGATATAATTGCCTGGTTTTATAGTTGTAAATGCGAAAGTTCCATCTGGTTTGGTGTACATACCAGTGAGCACGGAGGAGTCTTTTTCCTGTAGGATGACTACGGAGGCATATTCAACGGGCTTGCCGGTGCTGGCGTCTATGGCTTTGCCGGTCAGATTGTTGGTTGATTGAGCTACTACAGATACATAACAGGTGGCCAGGACCGCTGTTATAATAAGTAACAGGGAATACCGCATTTAATAGAAAGTTGAGACCGGGACAAATATATTGGGAGTGGCGGGGAATAGGGAGGGGAAAATGATGAAAGGTGAGGATCAGGGGTGTGAGGGAGAAAAAAGTTCTAAAAAATATTTGGAAATTGAGAGTTGTTTTGCTTATCTTTGCAATCCCAATTCAAACGGTGGTTGTAGCTCAGTTGGTTAGAGCACCAGATTGTGGTTCTGGGGGTCGTGGGTTCGAACCCCATCATCCACCCACCTTTTAGAGAAGGACTTCTGAATAAGGAGTCCTTTTTCTTTTTAGTAGCGTTTAGCACATTACTATTAAATTTTATTGATAAAAATTCTTTTGTATTTAAATTATTCTTACTTTCGCGCCCCGCACGGTTAGAAATGGTGGTTGTAGCTCAGTTGGTTAGAGCACCAGATTGTGGTTCTGGGGGTCGTGGGTTCGAACCCCATCATCCACCCATCTTTTAGAAAAGGACTTCTGAATAAGGAGTCCTTTTTGTTTAAGTATCATTTGGTTTGCAGAACCAGCGGATGCAAAACCTTTACTTAATTATCACATCGCATACCCTATACAAATAGCAACGGTAAGGAATTGCAAAGCAAAGAATTTAAAGGCATCTACTTGTTCGTAACCTGATTAGGTGGAGTAATATATAAACCGTTTAGATTCTCACAATAAAATAGATCCCATATTACCTTTCCACCTTCAAGTTCTATTAATATTCCACCTATATGCATTTTCCCATTTATTTTTGATTCATCTAAATGTGAAATCAGTTCCAAATCGTAATATTTCTTCTTTCGAATAGGTATTCCTACATTTAGAATACCTTTGGTAGAGGCAATTTTAAAAACTTTACCGCCTTTTTCAGCATATATTACATACACTGATTCTATAGAATCGATGCGTTGTATTTTATACCTATCCACAGGTCTGTGGATGGTATCAAATAGAGATTGGGAACACACTTTGATTGAAGAAAGTAATATAAATAAAACTCCCAAGTACACTCTCATAATATTTTTATTGGTGTTTATGAATATATACAATGTTATCCGGTTTACCTTTAACGCTGTTATAATAAATAGTTGAACCTCCATGAACTTGACTACTAACATTATGACCATTTGCATCCTGGTAGCCCATCTCTGCGAAGGAACATGAAACACAAAGACATTTTTCGTATGAAAGTGTCAAAAGGGTGTTTGAAAACGTGAAGGGCCTTTAAAGAATAGTTGAAATAAAATAAATATGTACCTGAATTTTGACGACTGCTATTGGCATGATTCAATACTACAAAATATCTTCATTGATAGAAGTAACCCTGGAGAATCAGATACTGTTGAGATGACGATTGACTGGTATGATGAACCTGCATCTAAAATAGTTTTTAAGAACGTTGTTTTATTTAAAGCAACACTCAATTTTGGGATATATGTAAAGGAAACTATCCTGCAGGCGTGGATTGCTACTGATGACCCGGATCTTAAAAAAGGGCAGCGGCTGAACTGCTATATGATTGAGACGAATTCAACGGGAGGAATAATAAAGATTATTGCAGAATCGGTAGAGAAAGTAGCGCTTATTCAATAATGAATCCTATTATTTTAATTTTGGAAAATCAGGAAGAAAGAATGCCCTAATATCCTGTTCCTGCAGTATCGGTATAAAAATATTTTTATAATCTGTATCGATCAAATAGGAGGCCAACATACCTCTTGATGTTGATAAAGTAAGGCCAACCAGGTGGATCATTATTTGATTAAGTATTTGCAATTTGTTTGTATCCCTCTTATTGGTTACCAAATTGAACTCATTGATAAAATAATTGATCCTTATTCTAAACTCAACCAGTTTGACTTCTTCTTCATAGGTAAATAAAGTCCCAAGATCTATTGAGATGATTTTGATGTCTTCTTTCAGACTAAATGATTGCTGAAATTTCACATCGATCTTCTCTAAATCAAGGTTTTCAATATTCAACAATTCTAACGCAGTGAAATCAAATTTGAGTCTTTCAACAGATTTGATCGTATAATTGATGTCGTAATTTTTTGTATTAGTAGACGGCATTTGTTAAGGTCTTTTGTGATGGATCAATTGACTTGGTTTGAAAACTACTGAGGCTTATTTGTATAATTGGCCTGTCTTTATAATCTCCATCACAAAGATCCAATTCATCATCCTGAACATATTGGTCAGTCGGTTCATATTTTATAAGTGGTACCATGTCGCATGCCAATGCAAGTTCAACCAGCTTACTTATTTTATGGTCAAAATTGCCATTTAAAACCTGAGATAAATAGCCTTTGGTGACTCCAAGTTTTTGAGCCAATGCTTCGAGGGTAAGACCATTTTTCTCTTTGTAGACCTGAACTACCTGATAGAGATCGAGTTTAATTTTCTCAATCCAATATTCTTTTGACGTTATTAACTCACTTCTTTCCATGTATGTGCTCTTTGGGTGTTTCCATAAATTTCCTTTTCAAGCTTCTGAATCTGACAATATCAGAGGGCTGGGAATTTTTGTACCCGCAAAATATAATTAGTTTACCCCCAGGCTGCTGTATACCATATACCCGGATGTGTTTTGATTTGAATTCATATTCTTTGATTGTCTCGCCATGAGGTGTTATATCCTTCATTTTGGTATGAGGAAGTGTACCGCCGTTAGAGCAGTAATCCATATACGTTATGATTGTTCTTAATTCTGATTTGTAGTTAGCCTCTAATTCAGCCTCAAAAGCTTCCAGCTGAAAAACACCATTGATGGATAAATCATAAAATGAATGTTGTTTCCCCTTGACTGCTGATATTTCCTTAAAACCAAAATTAGTAATATTTTGTTTAGTCACAACTAAACTTCATTGTATTTTAATGAAATTTTTTAATTTATTGTCTCCCTTTTGATTCTCAGGTGTTTAAATACTACGTATGTTGGCATGTGAAATTTAATGCCTGAGCCAGGTTAACTTACTAAATTGCCTAACTAGTTCTTTTATAACATTGTAAGGTGAAATACAATAGAAGTAGATGACCAAATCCAGTTTATTACTAATGGTGCATGCTATTGGGTTGCAAAGAGGAAAGAGGTATTTATGGTTTTTTATTGATCCCAGGTGAATGAACGACTCAGTTTTCTTCAGTGAATAATGATTTTATTTTTACAATGAAAATGATCAACTTACCAAGGTATTCTGCAACGTCTCCACATGATATTTCACATGCTTCTGAAACGCCTCCGGCGTCTGCCCGGTATGCACCTTAAAGAACCTGCTAAAATAAGGTCTGTCCTTAAACCCTAACACCCACGCAATCTCTTTAATACTATTCTCACTATGAATAATCTGTCTCTTCGCTTCTAAAATTAATCTATCATGCAGCAATTGAATACTCGTCGCATTCAGCACCTGGTTCAATCGCTTTGCACTCAACCCCAGTTTGTCTGCATAAAACTGCATATTCTTTTCCTTTTTTATACAACCCTTCCCCTGCTACCCCAATTCCCCCCACCTCCATTACCTTCCACCAATAAAAAATTCTAACCAGGTGATCTTTCAAAGGGTATCACCGCCCGGCGACTCAGCAATGAGTCGCCTTTTATTTCAAACAAAAATTAGGTATACTTGTACCACAAAGGATGAGCAACCCGGTACAATACAATGGAATGGACGAGAACGACCTTTTTCTAAAAGTAGCAGAAGGCGACGAAACAGCATTTACGATCATCTATCAGCATTTCATGACCTTACTGGCCGGCGCTATGATGCGCCTCCTCCAATCTGAAAAAGACGTGGAAGAAGCCCTCCAGGAAGCATTCCTGCGCATCTGGCTCAACAGGGACAGCATACCCGATATCACCAACCCCGGAGGTTGGATAAGGAAAATCGTGATCAATGAATGTTACCGTCTGCTCAGAAAAAGGAAACTGCGTGACCGCCTGCAGGAAGATTTATTCTCCCTTGCAGACGATGACAGCTATGATAATACCATCCAGCAAGTGACCCTCAACGAAACCAAACGCATCATCCAGGACGCCGTTGCCGAAATGTCGCCCCGGCAAGCCACCATCTATCACCTCAGCCGCATGCAAGGCAAAACCACCCGGGAAATTGCTGAAACCCTCCACCTGAGCAACGATTACGTCAAGAAAACCCTCGCTACCGCACTCGAAAAAGTAAGAAAGAAACTCACCGCCGCCGGCAAACTCCTCCCTTCTATATTATTATAAAAAATATTTTCCCCCCTATACCCCCCTTTTTAACTTTCGTGGGTCAATTAAGTATGGACCACCAAAGATTAGCTGATTTACTAAAAGCATACGCCGACAATTCCATCTCCCTGGAAGAAACCGACGAATTACTTACCTGGCTGGCAGCCAATCCCAACCATCCCATGGCGGATGAAGTAGGAGCGGAATTCCTGCTCGCCAATCAGCATGTGACTACCAACCTGGAACCATACCAGCACATTGCCAGTAAAATTCTGGCCACCGACCGGCCTGCCATCCGCAAGGTTCTCCCCATTAAACGTATACTGCCATATGCTGCAGCCATTGCATTATTAATGGGCGTATTATTATATAATCTGTTAAAAGAAAACAAACAGCCAGCTACGATTGCTAATACAATCACACCTGCCACAAACGGCGCCATCCTCACCCGCGGCGATGGTCAGCAAATCAACCTCGATACCCTGCAAACCACCAACCTGGGTAAAGAAGCTGGTACAGCTGTTAAATTAAATAAAGGACTACTGGCCTATGAAGGTGTCAGCAACAGTGGGAATATGGTCTACAACACCATTCATACCCCCAATGGCAGAACCTTTCATGTCATCCTGCAGGATGGCACCGGCGTATGGCTGAATGCCGGCAGCTCCATCACATACCCCGTTGCTTTCAACGGCCAGTCAAGAGAAGTCAGCATTACAGGAGAAGTGTATTTTGATGTAGCAAATGCAGTCAACCAACCATTCAAAGTAAACATCGACAACAGGGCATCGGTGCTCGTATTAGGAACCACCTTCAATATCAACGCCTACAAAGATGAACCTTTCATCGCCACCACTTTGCTGCAGGGTGCTATAAAAATGGATCAGACCATCCTGCATCCCGGCCAGCAGGCTACCGTGAATGCAAAAGGAGAGATGGTACTCAAAGAAGTGAAACCAGATGAAGTTACCGCCTGGCGCAATGGTTTATTTCATTTCGAAAATGCTTCCATTCCCGCCGTCATGCGCCAACTGGCCCGCTGGTATGATGTCACTGTACGCTTCGAAGGTGCACCATCCACCCGTTCCTTCTCAGGCGAGATTGGCCGCGATCTCAGTCTGCAGCAGGTCTTAGCCATTCTTGAAACAATGAAAATTCATTATAAGATCAATAACAGGGAAATTATTATCACAGAATAAAAAACCAACCATTAATTTTTTTCCATGCAACATTAAGAGGGGATAATACCGACCGTCAACTAAAATCAGTCCTGCAGAAAACAGGAACAAAGAATTGAATGAATAAAAAACCGGGGATTCAGATTGGACCCTGCCCCCGGTTCATATTCAGGCGATCTCTTAAGGAATTTCTACAGCTTAAAACTACCACCTAAACATTGCAAAAGTATGCAAATTAAGGCGTATTGCGGCTCCATTTTTAAGGAGAGACCGCCGTTTTCAACCAAAATTATGTTAGTCATGAAACTAACAACTGTCATCTTACTGGGCGCCTTCCTGCAACTGAGTGCCAATACCAGCGCTCAGCTGATCAATTACACGGGAAAGTCCGTAAAGCTGGAAAAAGTATTTGAAGCCATCAAAGAACAAACTGGCTATGTGTTCTTTTATGATGATGCTGACATTAAAAATGCCACTCCTGTAAGTAT
Organism: Chitinophaga sp.; assembly: GCF_039596135.1. Classification (GTDB taxonomy): domain Bacteria; phylum Bacteroidota; class Bacteroidia; order Chitinophagales; family Chitinophagaceae; genus Chitinophaga. The sequence continues at coordinate 47,082 of NZ_JBCNKH010000031.1, read as the reverse complement.
ACAGTTGAATGGTGCTACAGTGAACAATGCCCTGCCGCAGTTATTGCGCAACCAACCGTTTGACTACAACATTCAGGGCAAAACAGTAGTCATCTCCCGCAAGGTTGATTTCTTCCCTATGGAAATGAAAAAAGATGGCCCCGTCACCGGTACCGTCATGGCCCCAAATGGCCAGCCACTGGCCGGTGCCACCGTCACCGTAAAAGGAAAATCCGTGAGCGTGCTCACCGATGCGCAGGGACATTTCTCGATCAATGTACTGGACAATGAAGTGCTCATTATCTCTTACGTCGGCTATAGCCGTATTGAAATCCCTGTGTCCCGGCTGGATGGCCTCACCACAGGCAAGCCTGAAAAAACACCCGGTGGTAACTATACCCGCATGGTATCCGGCGAAATGCTGATCGGCTTAGAACCTGTAGTGACCTCATTGGATGAAACAGTCATCACAGGTTACCAGGTACTACGCAAGTCGAGCGTAGCCGGTTCCGTTAGTGCTGTAAAATCTACTGATCTCTACCTGAATGGTGTGAACAGCATTGAACAGGCACTACAGGGTAAACTTCCCGGTGTAGTCGTGACCAATACCTCCGGCCTCACAGGTGTAAGACAACAAACCCGTGTACGTGGTACCTCTACGCTCTTAGGTTCGCAGGAACCGGTATGGGTGGTAGATGGTATCATCCAGCAGGATCCGTTGCCTTTCAAAGCCGCGACCCTAAATTCACTGGGCGATATTACCCGCGATAACTTTGATTATATCCGCGATTTCGTTGGTAATTCTATTGGCTGGCTCAATCCCAATGATATCGCTGAAATCACTGTTCTGAAAGATGCCTCTGCCACCGCTATCTATGGTGTAAGAGCAGCGAATGGTGTAATCGTGATCAATACAAAGAAAGGACAGGCCGGACCTGCCACCATCAGTTACTCTGTAAACACCAGCGTAACTGACAAAGTAAATTACGACAGACTGGATATGATGAACTCCAAAGAAAGAGTAGCCGTATCCAAAGAGATTTATGAACGTGGCCTCGTATCCAACAATATCAGTAACAATGTCGGTTATGCCGGCGCCCTCTCCCAATACCTGAATAAACAGATTACTGCCGAAGAATTTGACGCCAAAGTAGCAAGGATGGAAACTGTGAATACCGATTGGTTCAAACTCCTCTTCCGCAATGCTGTAAGTATGAATCATAACCTAAGCATCTCCGGCGGCAACCTCAATACCCGCTACTATGCCAGCTTTGGATACAATTCTACCAATGGTACCGCTATCGGCAACGATAGCAAAGCGTATACCGGTAACCTCAATATTACCTCCCGCCTATCCAGCAAGCTGTATATCGGCCTGCGTCTCTCTGCCAGCAACAGAGTGACCCACGGCTTCTATAAGGTAAACCCTTATGAGTATGCATCAGGCACCAGCAGGGCCATCGAAGCATATACCACGGATGGTGATCTGTCTTTTTACACAGCGCCCAGTGGTTTCCAGTATAATGTTATCAACGAAAGAAACAATACCGGGCTTCGTACTACCAACCTCTCTGCCAATACAAGCATGGATATCAACTATGAAATTCTGCCGGGACTTGTGTTCCAGACGTTATTTGGATACAGCACCAGCAGTACCAATGGCGAATCTTATGCCACTGAGCGTACGGAATACATTGCTGGCATCAGGAACTATGACTATGGCACGGCAAAGCCTACAGACCAGGCTTACATCAATAGTAAAATGCCGGTAGGGGGTGAACTGAATGATGATGATAACCGAAACGTCACCTGGAACTGGCGCAACAGCCTTTCCTACAGTCATGTCTTTAAACAGAAACATGCTTTGACTGCCATGGTCGGTCAGGAAGCGAGCAGCAGTAAGACCACGGGTTTATCTGCCCGTACGCTGGGCTTCCTCTATGGCAGGGGTAAATCATTTGCCACCTTACCTTTAACCTATACTTCTTACGGTTACGCCAATCCACTCTTGCAGGAAAATACCCATGCATATACAGATAACCTTGTGAATAACATGGGGCTTTATGGTACTGTCAATTATGTATACGACAACCGCTATGCTGTCAATGCCAGTGTACGCTCTGATGCCTCTAACCGATTTGGCCAGTATACAGGAGAAAAATTCAACCCGGTATGGGCCGGTGGTGTACGCTGGAATGTGGGCAGAGAAAAATGGTTTGACCACAGTGGCTGGATGTCTGACATGAGTATACGTTCCAGCTTCGGTTTTCAGCGCAACATCGTAGCCGGTGTAAGCCCTGACCTGATCATCAAAACACCTACAGGTGCTGCAAGTGCCAGTGTAGACCAGATGACGGGCGAGTCGATGCTGACCTTAAGCAAACTACCTTACGCTGATCTGCGTTGGGAAAAGAATACTTCTATCAACCTGGGCTTTGATCTCAGCATCTTCCGCGGCCGGGTGCAAACCACCGTGGAATATTACTGGAAGAAAGGCAAGGACCTTATTACACAACTCCCTGTTCCTGTTGAATATGGCGTAGAAACCATGCCCATCAATGGTGGCTCTATGATCAACCGTGGCCTCGAAATCAGCGCCAGCTTTGTACCTGTTCGTACCCGCAACTTTACCTGGACCATGAGTGCGAATACAGCGAAAAACTTTAACCAGGTTAATAAAACAGGTACCCAGCTATCATCGTATACCACCGCTGCCAGTGGTACTTATTACAAGGAAGGCTATCCTGTATCCGGTTTCTGGGCGTTTGATTACAAAGGCGTGAATCCGGCAAATGGGTTGCCAATCATCAACCTTGCTGTGCCCAAAGGGGCGGATTCACTAAATGATCCGACCACCTTTATGCGCTATATGGGTAAGATGGATCCGTTGATCACCGGCGGCCTGGGCATGAGTTTCCGCTATAAAAGACTCACACTCGTTACAGACCTGTACCTGCAGGTAGGTGGCAAGAAGTTCCTGAAAGCAGCGTATCCACTGAATCCGTTATTGCCAAGAGAAGATGAGAACCTCTCTGCAGAACTGTTGCAAAGATGGACGCCTTCGAATACCAGCGGACAATTTCCCGGACTGCCTGATAACAGGATTCCTTATACACTATTGCCCAACGGTAAGTATGCACTGGTATACGATATGTACAACTATAGCAGTGCCCGTGTCGTGAATGCCAGCACACTGAGATGTAATAACGTGTCACTGGCATATAGTTTCCCGGAACAGGTTACGAAAAAACTAAAGTGCAAATCGCTGAACATGGCCGGTGGTGTATCGCAGGTATTCTCCATCGTGAGCAAAGACTACAAAGGAAGGGATGCTGAAGTGGCAACAGGCTCACAGCCCCGTACCCGCACGTATACCCTATCCGCATCCGTTAGTTTTTAAATGTCAAACAGTACGAACATGAAGCAACTTATTATATATCTTTTTTCCATTTGCCTGCTGGCCAGCTCCTGCAAAAAGTTTCTGAAGGAGTCGAGCCCGGACGAGATCAGACCGACTACTACAGACGATCTGTATGCACTGATGATCAGTGATGCTTATCCCTATAGCGCATCTATGGAAGATTTTTCTGACATGCTTACGGACGATGTCCGCAGTTATGGTATGCCCCGTACATATACGGGGGAGTTGAATACTACCTATTCCAGTTACTACCAGAATGGACAGGGTGTATTCAGATTTGATGCCACAGAGCTGGATGGTTCACAGGGTACAGCTGCTACAGCCTTCAATGCCTGGGCCAGGTGTTACAGCAAAATAAAAGGATGTAATATCGTCATTGATTATGTAGACAATGTATCAGGTACACAAAAAGATAAGAATGCACTGGTAGGCCAATCTAAATTGCTGAGGGGCTTTTACTACTTTAAACTGTTGCAGTTGTATTGTGCACCGTATAGTGCCAGTGCCGCATCTGCAATGGGGGTTCCATTGATATTGACGATGCAGGTATCTGACGAACACATAGGTCGTAGCTCCCTACAGGCAACTTTTGACCAGGTAGAAAAAGACCTGACAGAAGCGGCAGCTTTGCTGGAAGCAAATTACGAAGCACCTAATGCATACCGGGTCGGCTACATTGCAGCCTATGCATGGCTTTCCAGGTTTTACCTCTATAAAGGGGAGTGGGACAAAGCAATTGACTATGCGGAGAAAGTATTGGCAGAGCGATCTTTACTAACGGATATGAGTCTCTCTGCATCCTCCAATGGCGTATTTGTTTATGATCAGGCGCAGAGTGCAGAAGTGATTTTTCAGTATGGTCCTAAGACCAGCTCAGTAGTTACCTTCTTCCCTGCTCCCAGTAGTTACACTTCCATGCATGCGCCATATGAAGTATCGGATGAACTGAGCCAGTTGTACGAAAGCAATGACCTCCGTTACAAATTTTACTTTTACAAGACGACCGTATCAGGTACGCGTTACAATACCCGCTCTGCAAAGACAAGCCTGAACAATACCAGTGGTGACAAAGGCATTCGTGTGGCTGAAATGTACCTCAATGCCGCAGAAGGATTGGCACGCCGCTACCAGTCTGGCGGACAGGCCAGTGATCGTACAGCTGCATTGCAATACCTGAATACGCTGCGGCAAAACAGGTTTGCTGCTCCTTATACAACTGTGGATATACAGGATGCTGACTCCCTGATCAGGTTCACACTGGCAGAGAGAAGAAGAGAACTGTGCCTGGAAGAAACTTTCAGATGGGCAGACATCAAGCGGCTGGGATTGGCTGTAACACACAATTTCATTGATGCAGACGGGAACAGCAGTACCTATACACTGCCGGCAAATAGCCCGCTGTATGCATTGCCAATTCCTGCTACGGCAATAGAAAGAAACAATAACCTGACTCAAAATCCCCGTTAAACAATGAAGTTCCCAATCTATATATTACTGCTGCTGTCACTGGCTGCCTGTACTAAGAAGGAAGATCAGCTCACACCTTCTGAGAGTCTGGCGTATACATTGCCACAGGGCAATCATGATTATGATACCACGATCATGGATTATTATAAAAAGTATGGCACTTACCTGTTGTACAGGTTCTCTGACAAGGATGCATACTGGACACCGACTGGATGGAAGAACGCTTACTATGATTCCGCCAGGTCGAACTGGAATATCGGTTTTACCGCGCAGCAGGCAGAAGAAGCATATATCGGTAAGCAACTGCAGATGATACAGCGCCTGTGGTTCCGGTATTATTCTGATAAATTTCTGAAAGAGTTTTTACCTGTCAAGGTCCTGCTGTGCTCCAAAGTCGATTCCAGCTGGCTGGGGTATGACTTTTCTACTACCCCGATTACCTTTTTCCTGAAATACAAGGAAGTAGGCGCCTGGTATAACTATGATAATATCTCTGTGAATTTCGGCAGTGCAAAAGTTGAAACCATGACAGCAACTGATTCAGGGTATATGACGTGGAAGATATCACAGGCATTCCTAAGTGAGATCTTTGCATTGAAACCTATCACTCCTACAGACGATTTCAACAAACTGACCAATTATACCACCAAGTTCACCACGCAGGCACAGGCTTATTCCGCCGGGTCTATTTCTGATTATTATAACACTTCTGCACAGAATGACTGGAACAGGTTTATGCTGGTCATGGTGAGCTGTTCAGAAGCCATGCTAAACAAGGCCGAAGCACCATCCTATTCTGCTACCAACACAGGGATCCTCAACCCATTGAAGGATACCAGTGGTAAGATTAAAAAGCGGTATGACATGGTACGCAATTATTTCATCACTAACTATAATGTAGACCTGCAGGCAATCGGCAATGCCGCTATCCCGCAATGATTGAAGAAAGATGACGACTCTAAAGCGATTAATCCTCATCTGCATGTGTCATGCAGCTCCCCTTGCTTTGTCTGCACAGTCGGTTGATAGCATTCCATCCGTGGACAGCTTTATCAAACCGGGGGCTGTGCGCCACCAGGGGATGTGTAATGTTTTTGTACAGGAAGGGCGCTACCTCATGGAAGTACCGGATAGTATCAACGGACGTGATATCCTCTCTGCCATTACGATCGTAAGGGGAGCTGCGCAGGTAGAGCGTAAGCCAGACAAGCGATTTGGCTATGCCGGCGATGCGGTGTTCGAAAGAGTGATCCGCTTTGTAAAGGCGGGGAACAAACTGAATATCGTACAACCCATTTTTCAGAATGCGCAGGATTCCACCACCATCTATTACAAGATAGCAAACAACACGCTGCTGCCTGTATTATTTTCTTTTCCTGTAAAGGCCAAAAGTGATCACTCTGTACTGATTGATTTTACGGAGACCCTTACCGGCGATGGAGACCTCTTTGCACTAAAAGGCGCAAAGAATGATTTAAGCTTAGGTAGCCTGGAAGCAGATAAGTCTTCTATACTTAGCATTCGCTGTTTTCCTGCCAATATGAACTTCCGTTCACTACGTACCTATGGCCCTGCCGGAGAGAACAAAAATTCTTCTGCATGGGAAGTGGGTGCTTCGTGGGTATTACTGCCCCTGCTGCCCATGCCCCAGCGCTTTGCCGATAACAGGGTGGGATACTTTACGAAATCCATCAGGGATTACGATAACTATGCCACCAATCCAAGAGTGGTGCAGCTGACCTCCCGCTGGGACCTGCGCCCCAAAGCAGCAGATGTGCAACGATACCTGGCAGGAGAGCTGGTAGAACCTGAGCACCCGATTGTGTTTTATATCGACAAGCATACCCCGGCTTACCTGGTACCTTATTTTATTAAAGGGGTGAACGCATGGCAACAGGCATTTGAAAAAGCTGGTTTCAGGCATGCCATCTATGCATTGCCGGAACCACCTGATGAAGATAGCACTTATGCAATGGAAGATGTAAGGTTCTCTTATATCTCTTACAAGGGTTCACCTATTGCAAATGCTTATGGCCCGCATGTATGCGATCCCCGTTCCGGCCAGATTATCAGCAGCAGGGTAGCGGTGTTTCACAATGTGCTGGACCTGGTACAGCGCTGGTATTTTTCTATGTGTGCAGCTACAGATACAGCAGCACGTCGTTACCCACTGAGTCATGAGGTAATGGGCAGGCTGATTCAGAACGTCATTACCCACGAAGTAGGACATACGCTGGGGTTAAGGCACAACTTTGGCGGCAGCGCATTTTATGAAGTAGATAGCATTCGCAAACCGGCCTATGTGGCAAAGAATGGTTTTGGTGCATCCATCATGGACTACATGCGTTTTAATTATACCGCACAGCCGGAAGATCATATGCCAGATACCCTGCTGGTACCGGGCATAGGTGTGTACGATTTATTTGCGATTGAATGGGGGTATCGTTACCTGCCACAATTTACAACACCCAAAGCTACCGCCGATTCACTGGAACGCTGGGTGACTGAAAAGCGCAAGGATGTCCGTCTGCGTTTTGGTACAGAGAGTGACCTGGTGGATCCCCGCTATCAATCAGAAGATGTAGGTAGTGATCCTGTAAAAGCAGGACGGTTGGGTATTAAAAACCTGCAACTCACCATGCTGCATTTCGATGAATGGATGAAGACATCCGAGTGTGATCCTGCTCATTACAGGCAGCAATACAGGAGTCTGCTGGGTAGGTACCACGATTACCTGTTGCATGCACTGCGAGAAGTAGGCGGCAGGTATAATAACAGGGAAGCAAAACCGGAAGAAAATTTACCTTCTTACCAGCCTGTACCCAGGGCCAGACAGGAAGCAGCGATCGCCTTCCTGGAAGAATACCTGCTCAACTATCCAAAATGGTTATTTGACCCGGCAATCATGAAGAAAGCAGCGAATGAATTTGGCAAAGAAGATATGGAGCCTTTCAACATTTCATTGTCCCGCCTGATTATGTCGTACAGCCAGATCAATAATAATCTCGAAGTAGATCCGAAAGGTTATACCACAAAAGAACTCTATGAGCGACTGTACACGGTGATCTATAGTAAGCCGGCTACCAGTGAATTCAACAGGGAGCTGCAACGTACACTGCTTACCAAAGCGTTGTCAATAGTAGAATCACCTACCGGTTTTACAGATGATGTAAGTGTACAGCTATTGGGCATCATTAATAAGATTGGTACAAAGAGCAGGAATGAATTGCAAACCAGTACTGATCTACTTATCAAAGCACACTGGCAGTCACTGGCAGATATGATTACCATTTGGGAAAAAGGAGATGCTTCCTCACTGGCGGCAAGTAAATAAAAAATATTGGAATAATGAGAAGATCACTGATCACGGCAGGTTTGCTATTCAATGTAGCACTGTCTGTAGCACAAAATAAATCACCGCAGTCCTACAAAGAGTTTTATAAGGATGGCATGAAGAAGATAGAAGGAGATTATGCTATCTACAAAAAAGACAACCATTACTACCTGGAAGTACCTGACAATGCATTGGGCAAAGATGTATTGGTGATGGGGTATGTAAGGAAAGGATATTCATCTGCCATTGCAAAATCGGCAGGGATCATCCGGTTTAGTAAAGGGATCAATAACTCAATGAATGTAACCCGTATCCGTTTTAATGAAGGCGCCAGCGGAGATGTAAATGGGGATATGGAACCGGTGCTGAAGCGTTCCGGTTTACAGCCTGTTAATTATGGTTACCCAATAGTGGCAACAGGTAAGAAAGACGGTTATATCATCGAAATCTCCCGCCAGATCCTGGAAGGGGGAGACTGGTTCGCATTCCCGGATATGACGTTGCTAAGTCATCCTGATCCGGAGCGGTCTGTAGTAGAGGATATTCAAACTACAGACAATGCGGTACGCTTTACAGTAGAGCGCTCACAAACTGATTTTAATAAAGACTTTGCATCAGGCCGGGATATGGATAATGCCAATACCTATGAAGTAGAACTGGTATTCCAGCAATTACCGGACGCAAAAATGCCCCGCAAGCTGGCAGAGAAGGACGCACCTTTTGAGACCTTTAGTTTCATGGACTATGGTAAGGCCGCCTACACTGCCCGCAAAACTTCTTTTATTCATAAATGGAACATCGATAACAAGATTGGTGTAGCATTGGATCCAAACATTCCTGCCTTTTTCAGGAAGTATGTAGAACAGGGCGTACTGGCCTGGAACGAAGCCTTTCATGCAGAGGTATTGAAAATTGTAAAGGACCAGCAGTTAAGCCCGGGCCATATACTGGTCAATTGGGGCAATACCTATAACTTACCAATAGTAGCCACTGTAGAGCATCCGGAAACAGGCGAAATTCTCACCGCCCGTATTAATATCACCGAAGCAGTCACAGATCAGCTCATGCTACGCTACCTGCTCCAATGTGGCGCCAATGACAATCGAATCATCAATGATATCAGGAACCCCGAAATACAGGGGGAAATCATGCGTTGGCTCATGATCAAAGCCATTGGTGAAGCATTAGGCTTACGTGCAAACCTGGGCGGCAGTTATGCATATACCACGGCACAGCTGCGCAACCCTGTATGGATGAAGACGCATTCCTTCTCTGCTTCTATCATGGATGACCTGGAATTTAACTACGTGGTACAGCCGGAAGATGGGGTGCCTGTGAGTGCATTAATGCCCGGTATTGGCGAAGCAGATATGGCTGCTATCAGCTGGGCATATGGACAAGGGCCCGCACCCCTGTACTTACCTGAAGATTCATTGAGCCCGGCCACACAACATTACGACCTGGCATCCGACAAAATCACCGCATCTACCCTGGCCATTAAAAACCTGCAACGCGTATTTGTGCAACTGGATACCATCAGCAAACAACTGGATGGCACAGAAGACCTCTTTAACAGCAATGGTTCATTATATGGAGCTGCCTTAATCAGCTATGAGAAATACTGTATGGATGTAGCTGCGCTGATAGGCGGAGTATGGCATAAACCACTCGCTTTAGGAGAAGAATTGATAAAAACTGATGTAGCTACACAAAAGCAGGCATTGGCTTTCTTACAACAATATGTATTCAGTGGCCCTGCTACATGGATGAAGATAAACGGTACACCTGGTGGTAGGGTGATCAAAGTACAGGAGTCATTTACCCATATGCAGATTGCTGTACTGAAATCATTGATTGACTTAAGAAAACTGGACCAGGTAGCAGATGTAAATGAGATCTTCAATTTCATTGATCAGGTAGTATTTTATTCTTTTAATAAGGAAAAAGTACTGACTCCTGAAGAACGCACGCTACAGGCAAACTTTGTATACGAGCTGGCACAGGCTGCTTACAAAGCTAATATCAGTGGTGGTTTGAACGATGCCAATGTACTGCTGCATTATTATATGATTGCCACTATGAAGAAACTGGAAGATATGGCAAACACGCATCCGGACACCCTCACGAGAGAAAACTTCCGCCTCATGAAAATAAAAGCGGAGCGCGAATTCTTTAATAAAATAAAAGCCTGATCATGAAGAATACCTTATATTCCGTACTGCTGGCATGCGTGTTTAGTCCGCTGATGGCGCAGCACAGGGAGATTGCTTTTGAACATGCACCGCTGTCTGACTTGCTGGCAAGATCTGCCAAAGAACATAAACTCATATTTGTAGATTGTTATACTTCATGGTGTGGCCCTTGTAAAGAAATGTCGGCCCACGTATTCACACAGGATACCGTGGCAGACTTTTTCAATTCCCGGTTGATCTCTTTAAAGCTGGATATGGAAAAAGGAGAGGGGCCGGAAGTAGGTAAAAAATACAGGGTAGCCGCGTATCCTTCCTATCTCTTATTAAATGAGAAAGGAGAGCTGGTGTACAAATTCATTGGGGGAATGCCTGCAAAAGAGTTTCTCAAAAAGGTAGCTGAAGGAATGGACCCTGACAACAGGGTAGCACAAATCTTCCGTAAGTACGATGCCGGGGATCGCAGCCCTGCTTTGATGCGGGAGTACATTGTACTGACATTACGGAACAGGGAAGTAAAGCGGGCAAAAGAACTCAATGCAGAATACACCCAATCACTTACGGCGCAGCAGAAACTCCTGCCTGAAAACTGGTTCCTTTATGGAGAAAACCAGTTTTCCCGCGAGTTATCTGATATGCACAGTCCGAACTTTACCTACCTGGTCACACACTGGCGGGACTTTGCCAAGGTAAAGGGGATTGATTCCATCAACCACAAGATCTCTGGTGTATTCCGCAAAATGACCAGCTATTGCATGGAAGGGTATTACCAGAAAGATATTGGGTATAAGAAAGAAGACTTTGTTGCTTACCGTGAACAAATCAAAAACACAGCGGCCCCTGATAAAAAAGACCTGCTGATCATGATGGACATTGCCGAAGCAGCCTGTCAGAAAGATGCGGAACGCGTTACCAACCTGATCGCAGACAATGTGGCTAACTTCAGTAGTCCGAATATGGATATTGTGTTTGCCTACGTGTCTTTCATACCATCTTTTAAAAAGAAGGAGTATCCCCGTTGGATCGAAATCATGCACACAGTAGCCGCCCATTCTCAAAACCCTTTCCTTGTTGATCATGTTAAATCATATTTTTAAAACAAGTCTGCTGGTTTTAATTGCTGGTAGTCTGCATGCACAGGATGCTTATTACGATGCACCCAACCTGGCCAAACAGATCGGCTCCATGACTGTCATTCCCTTTTTTGTAAAAGGGACAGACAAATGTTGGTTTAGTGCAGATAAGGATTATTACCTGGTAGATGCCAGGAAGGGCACCCGTAAATGTATTTCTGATAAAAAATACCTGGGTAGCCTGCTGCAGGAGTTATTGCATCAACCTGTGGATACAGCTGCGATCAAAGTGGAAGTGCCTAATAGCAATGATATGGGTATCAATTACAAAGAAGCCCATTATGCTTATAGCCTGATCAGTGAGGAGCTGGTACCCTCTAAACCTAACGATTACCCTCATCACGACTGGCGCATTGGTTTATCGCCAGATAAAAAATGGCAGCTGGTTGCAAAGAACCATAACCTGTTTCTACGACGAAATTCAGATAGTTCCTTATTACAGTTATCGCACGATGGAGCGATCTATCATTCCTTTAATATGAATGATGATGACGCAGACACTGTGCGTGAATCAAATACCGAGGCAGTATGGATAAAAGGGACTTCTAAATTTTATGTAGTCAGGAAAGACCGGCGTAAGGTAGGCACCCTATCAGTAGTACATAGTTTGTCTACCCCCCGGCCCAGGGTAGAGACTTATAAATATGAACTGCCTGGCGATAAAAATGTAACCCAGTATGAATTATACCTGGGGGATGCATTGAATGGCACCTTTACGCCGGTAAATACAGGGGAATGGAAGGACCAGGAGCTGGAGGTTCTTTACGGCGGTACTAAAGTTTATTTCCTGCGTAAAAAGCGTACAAGGGATGAAATTGATTTATGTGCGGTGGATTGGAATAATAAAGTGCAGGTATTAATTCACGAAGTAAGCCGTCCGTTTATTAACGATGATGTATTCTCTGCTGCTGTCCTCAATGATGGCAAAGATATTCTCTGGTGGTCAGACCGTAGTGGCTGGGGCCATTATTATTTATATGATGGTGCCGGTCATTTGCAGGGGGCTGTAACCCAGGGCGACTGGACGGCAGGTAAGGTAGCCAGGATAGACACTGCTGCCAGGCAATTCTATTGCTACGGCTATGGTCGGGAGCAGGGCCTGAACCCTAACTATTCCTTTATATATGCTGTGCATTTCGATGGTAAAGGGCTGCGTTTGCTCACACCAGAAAATGCCAACCACGAGATCTTCATGGCCCCCGGGTGCAAGTACTTTGTAGACAATTATTCCCGGATAGACATGGAGCCCCGCACCGCCATCCGTAGTACCAGCAGCAACTGGCAAATGGAAATATGGAAACCAGACCTGAGCCGGCTGTATAAATATGGCTGGAAAAGACCGGAGATGTTTACCATCAAAGCAGCCGATGGGGTAACGGATATTTATGGACTGATGTGGAAACCATTTGACTTTGACAGTACTAAAAAGTACCCCATTATTTCACAGGTATATCCCGGTCCGCAAACAGAAACAGTATGGACATCATTCACAGTGCTGGACAGGTATAACAATACTGCCCTGGCACAGACAGGCTGTATTGTAGTGTGCATGGGCCACAGGGGTGGGTCTCCATTCCGTAACAAAGCGTATCATACTTATGGCTATGGCAACCTGCGTGACTACGCGCTGGAAGATGACAGGCACGGCATCCTCGAATTAGCCGCCAGGTATCATTTTATTGATACTACCCGCGTAGGCATCTTTGGTCATTCCGGTGGCGGAATGATGGCGGTAGCGGCTATTTGTACCTATCCTGACTTTTACAAGGTAGCAGTGGCCTCCTCCGGCAACAATGATAATACTATATATAATCGTACCTGGGGTGAAACCTTTCAGGGCATCGATTCCAGTTTTGCATTCAAGGTAGCGCTGAACCAGGAACTCGCTTCGAAGTTAAAAGGCCATTTATTATTAGTGACGGGAGAAGTAGATACGAATGTACATCCGGCGGCTACTTATAGAATGGTGAATGCACTGATACGGGCCGGGAAAGACTTTGATATGCTGGTGTTGCCGGGCCAAAGTCATACTTACGAAGAACCGTATAAAGCATATTTTCAACAACGGTTACGAAACTACTTTAAGTTGCACTTATAAGATGAAAGGCGTCTCGCCTTTCATCTTATATAATAACCATCCTTAATATTCTGATCCAGCCAAACCCCATTTGCCCCTTAACTTTATAAGACTAAGAAAAACCGCACCACCTTTAGAAAAATGTCCATTTATAACCAGCCCAGAAGGCGTGTCATCCAGTTTATTGTTATTGGTCTTGTACTACTGATTGTTTCCCGTTTATTTGTTTTGCAAATAATTGAAAAAAAATATTCCAAGCTGGCAGATGCCAACTCCGTATTGCGAAAAGTCGTCTATCCCAGCCGTGGGATCATCTTTGACAGAAAGGGGCGAAGTGTGCTCCGCAATGATGTGATGTACGACCTCATGGTGACTCCATCAACTGTAAAGAAGATCGACACGGCTTATCTGTGTAAGATCTTAGGCATTGATATACCGGAGTTTAAAAAACGGATAGTAGCGGCCATTATCAGGAATGGCAGGGTGCGGCAATCCGTATTTGCACCACTGTTATTGCCGGATGTATACGGGCAGTTGCAGGAAAGCATGTACCAGTTCCAGCCGGGATTTGAACTGGTGCCAAGACAGATCCGTTCCTATCCTTACAATGGTGCTGCCAATATATTGGGGTACATCGGTGAGATCTCGCCACAGATGCAGTTGAACCCTGCTTACAAAGATTATAACATGGGCGACTACCTGGGTATGACAGGACTGGAAAAAACCTATGAACCCATTCTGATGGGACAAAGAGGGATTCAATACCTTTTAAAAGATAACCTGAACCGTACACAGGGGGCATATGAAAAAGGTGAATTCGACACCGCAGCAATAGCTGGTAAAAACCTACATTTATCATTAGACATTGATCTGCAGGTATTAGGCGAGCGGCTTATGCACAATAAAATTGGGAGCATTGTAGCGATCGATCCGCAGACAGGAGGAATACTTGCCATGGTGAGTGGCCCATCCTTTGACCCTAACCTGCTGACAGGATCCTACAGGGCGCGCAACTTCAATAAACTATCCAGCGATACCACCAAGCCCTTGTTCAACAGGGCTATTCAGGGTACCTATCCACCGGGTAGTTCTATGAAACCATTAACAGCATTGGTAGCGCTGGATGAAGGTATTATCACACCTGATTTTGGTTATCCCTGTCATGGTGCATATTTGTCCTGCGGTCGCAGAATAGCCTGTGAGCATAGTGAAGGGGGGCATGCAGCCAATTTAAGATTAGCCATTTCCCATTCCTGCAATTCTTACTTTGTAAACCTGTACAGGATGGAAGTAGATGCCCGGAAATGGGGTGGGGTAGAGAAAGGGCATCAGAAATGGTATGAATACATGACGTCATTTGGCTTAGGTCACCGGCTGGGTATTGATATACCTGGTGAATATGCAGGTTATGCCATTGATACCGTGGGTATGAACAAACGTTATCACGGGCAATGGAATTCCTGTTCTGAGTTGTATGTAGGCATGGGACAGGGGGCAGTGGCTGTGACGCCATTGCAGATGGCGAATGCCATGTGTATCATTGCAAATAAAGGGTATTACTACCTGCCTCATTTTGTGAATAGTATTGACAATGATGCTTCTGAAGTATTGAAGAAATTTAAAGAAAAACATACGGTAGCACATGTAAAAGACACTGCTTACCAGTCCGTGATATTAGGAATGGAAGATGTGGTGGAAAGTGGTACCGGTAGAAATGCACAGATAGATGGCGTCATCGTATGCGGTAAAACAGGTACCGCAGAAAACAATGCCATCGTAAACGGGCAGTTAAAGAAAATGAAGAGCCATGCCTTCTTTGTGGCTTTTGCACCGAGAGATAATCCCAAAATCGCCGTGGCAGTAATCGTGGAGAATTCCGGTTATGGTGGCACCTTTGCAGCACCGATTGCTGGCCTGCTGATGGAGAAGTACCTGAATGATACGATCTCAGTTAAGAAGAAGCCCGTAGTGCAAAAGATGCTGGAAACCGTGACGATGGATCCGGTGGTACTGGCTAAATCAAAACTGGATTCACTGAATGGCGCTACGGCTCATCTCACAACAGAGCAGATCATGAAGGAGTACTTCAGGAACTAATCAGCTTTTACAAACTTCATCACATTGGTAGTACCGTCGGCTTTTGTAAGCACCAGCAGGTAGAGGCCATTGGGTAAATGAGATACTGGCAGCGTGAGACTTGTTTTGGTGAGCATGTCTTCCCGCCGCAGGTAGGTCTTACTGTCTATGCTGTGAATTTCCAACACCTTCCAGTTGGAGAGCTGGTCGATGGTGAGGGTGGTATTAGCAGGATTGGGATACAGCCGGGGACCGCTAGTGACACTGGGATCGGGGTCTACGGCAGTGATCACATCTACTTTGAAAGTAAGTGAATTGCTGGATACTTCTGCGGCAGTGACACAACCTGTTAAGCTGCTGGTGAGCAGGCAAAGAATTTTATCACCTGTTTGCTTAGGCGTGTATTTGATAGTATCGGCAGTGGCTTCGGTGATGTTGGCCCAGGTATGGGTATTCGTGCTGTCCATCCATTGGTAGAATGGGTAAGTGCCACCGTTGGTGATAACAGTACGTAGCGTAGTGGATACATACTGCCTTACAGCAGTGGTTCCATTGATGGTGATACCTGGTGTAGCGGAAGCGTTTACCTTTAAGTAATGCACATCAGCACTATCACTACCTGCCACGCAGCGATAGCGATAACCAGACCATGCCAGCAATGCCCCGCTCAATGTCAGGCTGGCCGAAGTAGCGCCGCTGATGTTAACATACCCACTGCCTGTATTCAGCTGCCATTGGTAAGTGGTAGCCGAAGTACTGGTGGTCAGGGTTACAGCTGCACCTTCGCACACTGATACTGTATCAATTTTTCCAAAGGTAATATCCACTAAACTCAGTGAAGCAAAGGTACTCCCGGTACCAACTCTTAAATATATATCCAATGAATCTACTCCTGAAATACCTGTATAATTAATTGCCCTGTCATATTCCGGGCTGGCACCCGTGCTGTACCTTGTCTCGATATTTTTGGCAGCACTCCAGTCTTCAGCTGCTAGCCTCGTTTCCAGTATCCTTGGTGTAGTAGCTGCATCTACTCTCGCTCCCCAAAGCTTAAAATTGTAAATCCTGTTTTGTGCCAATCCTTTAATGCGGAGTATCACTCCACCGGGATTAATAGAATTATGCAAAAACATATTATCTGACAGGGCGGTAGATGGATAGTCTCCTGCATCTACAGAAAACCCGTTGTTATTAATCGCTCTCGTAGTAGCAGCTGTATTGTAAGTTCCATCCGGCGTACCTATAATTTTAAGAGAAACTGTCGTAGTGCTATCTCCTGTAGTAATGAGTTGCGTGATGCCTGCACCGTCTTTAAACCCTGCCGATCCACCGCTGCCATACCAGTTATTCCAGTAGTTCCCATATACATCCGGAGAAGCTGTAGGCTGGCCGATGGCAGTGCCATTTGGTAGTACTGTATGCACACCATCGCCGCCCAGATCGACAAGGATCCTGTTTGTATTCCGCACTCCCACATTTGCAGAAGTACCGGTACCTGCCAATGCCACTACATTGGAATAAGCAGCATTTGTTCTGACCCTAAAGTATTGTGTAGTTGTAAAAGTATTGGAATAGGTCTTTTTGACTGTATCGGTAACGGTATCGAAAGTGCTCCATGTAGTGCCGTCCGCAGAGATCTCAATAATATACACGCCTGTCACCGGCTGAAAGTATTGTAGCCAGCGGGCAAACAAACTATCTGCTATCAACTGGTTCCCGGCGGCGTTCAGGTGTACCCCGTCGCCCGCATTATAAAGGGGATTGATTTCCGCATCTGTACTGGCAGCGGTGTTGACAGTCGTACTGAATCCTTCCACATACCTTGTAGGCCATGCAGCCCGTATGCTATCTGCCAGCACTTTCAACTGTGTTTGCAAAGTGGCACTGAAGGAGGTACGTGGCTGGGTAGTTTCCCAAAAAACCGGAATACCGTTATTCAGCGCCAGCGCATCCAGGTACCTGAAGTTCGCCATGATCTCTGCATTTGTCAACCCATTCGCCACATCATTAGTAGGCAGAGAGATGAACATAAAATCAGGATGACTATTCAGTGCGCTATCGATATTCGTACCGGCAGTACCGCCTTTGGCCGTCGGCATCAGGTTTGCACTGGCATACCCTGCTACAGAGAGATTGATCCAGGTAGGATTGGAGGTATTGTTGCTCAGCCATGTACTGATTTTATCTCCCAGGCGATCGGGATAAGATAATAAGTACCCTGCAAGGGTGGAAGATCCCAACCCTATTACACGCGGGCTGGTGGTAAGCGTTTTATTGTCTGTATTCCAACGTAAGGTAAAGGTGTTGTCAGTATTCCGATATACTCCTGCATGTAAAGTGGTGTCGTTGGCGTTTACAGTCAGGCTGGCCAGGCAGATCGCCAGCACAAATAAATAATACCGCATAGATAGGAATAAATAATGATGTCGTTATAATATATCGATTGTCCCAAAAAAAACAGTAAATTCAATACCAGCCAAAATCTTTATCATGCAAGTAATCAGGAACCTGGTCCGGGTACTCACGTTATGCCTCCCGGTAGGTGTAGCTGCACAATCTGTACAGGTCATTACAAATCATGTGGGGTATGAATATAATCTTCCCAAACATGCTATAATTAAAGCAGATTCCAAACAGTCCATCGATAAATTTGAACTGATTGCCGCTAATTCCGGTCAAACAGTCTATGAAGGAACTGCAATATACAGCGGTCCGGTTGATAAATGGAAGCATTGGGTGTTCTGGAATATAGATTTTAGTACCTATACTACTTATGGCGACTATTATATCCGGCTGTTGGCAGATGGCAAAGTTATTCAATCCTATCCTTTTAGTATCAATAAAAACGTGTTGGAACAGGCGACTATTTCTGATGTTGTCTACTACTTCAAAGGCCAACGGTGTACAGGGGTGTTTGATCAGGCAGATAGTCATCTCACGGTAGATGGAAAGATAGTGGATGCACATGGAGGCTGGTATGATGCTACCGGTGATTATGGCAAGCATTTGTCGCATTTATCTTTTTCTACTTATTTCAACCCGCAACAGATCTCACTCACTGTGTATAGTTTATGCAAGACCTATAAATTATTACAACAAAAACCCGGTACAGACTACCGGCAATACCTGAGAAGGATCCTGGACGAAGCTACTTATGGTGCTGATTACCTGGAAAGGATGCAGGTAAAAAACGGTTCCTTTTATCGCTCAGTGGCTGCTCCCGGCCCGGGCAAACTAGCGAAAGACAGGTTGATCCGCCCTGAAGACAAAGGCTATCGCATCAAGCAATCCAAAGATCAGTCTTATAGTGGTACAGCGATGGATGCACACAACTGGCGTAGTTATCAATGCAGCTATCGCTCCGGTGCAGGGTTGTCAATCGCTGCATTAGCCATGGCATCAGGTATCGATTCCAATGCTCATTATCTGGAAGCAGCTATCAATACATTTAATTTTCTTGAAAAGGAAAATGCCCGTATGACGAATGATGGAAAAGAAAACATAGTAGACGATTATTGTGCGCTCATTGCTGCGACAGAATTATATAACGCGGCACATGAAGAACGATTTTTAAAAGCTGCAGATAAACGTGCAAATGCTTTGATAAACAGGCTTTCTGATAAAGGGTATTTCATAGCAGATGATAAAGACCGTCCTTTCTTTCATCCTTCAGATGCAGGTTTACCGGTAGTGGGTTTATTGCAATATTATAAAATTGCGAACCCTGCTATGCAGGAAAAAATACGGCATACAGTCAAAAAGAATATGACCTATGAGCTTAGCATCACGCACGCAGTCAATAACCCATTTGGTTATAGCCGGCAATACACGCAGGATACGGCGGGTATAAAAAAATACACCTTCTTCTTTCCCCACGGCAGCGAAGCGGCCCCCTGGTGGCAGGGAGAAAATGCCCGTCTTGGTTCCGTGGCAACTGCTGCCCGTATGGCAGCGCAGTTATTCAAAGAAGACAAACCGCTACACGATAGCCTGGAGACCTTTGCACTCGATCAGCTAAACTGGATACTGGGATTAAATCCTTATGATGCCTGTATGCTACAGGGTACCGGGCATAACAACCCTGCCTATGGTTTTTTTGGTACGTTTGAATATACCAATGCACCCGGTGGTATTGTGAATGGAATTACATCAGGATTGGAAGATGAAGCGGATATAGACTTCAATTTATCTTATGCGACAACAGGGAAGGATTATGACTGGCGGTGGGCGGAACAATGGTTGCCGCATGCGGCGTGGTATTTATATGCAATAGCAGTAAAGGACTGATAAAAATAGAATTGCTTAAAACGATAAACAGGTACCCGAAATAAAAAGAGCCCATACTCAAAAGTCAGAGTATGGGCTCTTTTATTATCATTCTATATTAGATAGAAACTTGTTCTTCTTTTTCTTTCTCTTTTGCAATCTTCACTTTCTCTTTTCTCAATACTCTCGAATACAATGAAAGTTTCGGATTAAAAATAAACAGCCATATCAACTTAGACCATGACTGATGTGACAGCAAAGAGTCATAATAAGACGGTGCCTTTGCTTTAATCTGCGGCAGTTTGTTCCATGGAATGGAAGGAAAATCGTGGTGTTCATTATGATAACCCACATTAAACGCTACTTTATTCAGCGGACCATAGTAGCTATAAGTTTCCTGTACAGGGTCCAGTGTCAGGTAGTGTTCCTGGATCCAGCGTGCCCCCAGTGGGTGCAAACCTACAGAGAAGAAGAAGCTGGCCAGCATAAATACAAAAGCTTTTGGCCCGATGAGGACAATGATGGCTACATCGAAAGTGAGCTGAATGATCCAGTTCAATACCACCCAACGGTCCAGCAGTTCGATGTTCAGGCGGGCAGTACGGGTCACCTGGAATACCGGGAAGAAGAGGAACCACATCATTTTGTTCAGTGGGTTGTTGCTCACCAGTCTGGCCTCCCAGAAGTCAGGCAGATCGGCATCCAGGTCATGTTCACCCTGGTAAGCGTGGTGCTTGAGGTGATATTTCTGAAATGAAGCAGAGCTGGCAAAGATATGTGGCAGGTTGGCAATCATACCAGCCAGCATATTTGGTGCTTTCCCTTTAAAAATCAGGTTATGGCTGGATTCATGAATCATTACCCACAGGGCATGGCTGATGAATGCACCCACCACATAGGCTGCGCCAAATACCATCCACCAGGAATGGTCATTTACCCAGTATGAAATGGCAACCTGTGCTCCAACGAGGCCAAGAATCAGGAAAATGGTGTATGGGTTTTTTCCTACGAGTTCCCTCATCTCCGGGTGTTCTTTAAGGATTTGTCTAACTCTCACATGGTGCGGATTTGGATCCGTACTCCAGGTAAAATCAGTAGGCTTGTTAGTCATGCGCTGTTATGGATTGTTTGAAATTGTTGCTGGTTAGTTGTGGTATTCCTGCCTTAAATTATTCGCTCTATAGGTCTCACATGATTCATTTTGTTGGCCTGGAATTACATCTGTGAGGCAAAATATAAAAAATAATTTATATGCTATTCATATTAGTTCGCGTAAAAGCTCAAAATAGTTGATTCTTTTTGTTTTACAAGCACACTAGCACGAAAAATATTTTGAGTAGACTACTCATTTGGCTCCAATATCAAAAATGGTTAGATTTGCATTCTCCCATTTAATTCACAATACTACTCCCATTATTTAATTCATTGTAAAACAACCATTTGTATCCGAATGCCGGGCACATGTGCAATTGTCATAGGCATTTGTCATGTGAACTGGTCAAGGAGAGGTATGTGTATTAAATTTTTACCTAATCGATAAAACATATGGATAAGCTAAAACTGAAATTACAGGAGTACTATCAGCGTTGTCAGCAACCGGATTTGCGGACGAAGGCCGGCAGGGAAGAGGCCGGTGGTGCAGTTGTGCTGGAGATGGAAAATGATATTCTACTACAGTTCGGCTTGCCTACATCTAAGCGTTTTGTGCAGATCTTACATGACTTTGCAAGTCATCGTCAGTTGAGCGATCAGCTGCTGGATTATGTGAGTAAGAAGCTGAGAGCGGCAGCCCGCAGGTACCTGCTGGCCCCGGTCGTGTCGGACATTGAGCAATTGCAACAGGCTGCCGACCAGAAACGTAGCCCTTATGATCTGCTGCCGGAACTGGGATACCCGGTCAATGACTTTTCGATCTTCCTGATCTCGGAAATATTATACCGTCGTAATATGCCGGCCGAAGAAGTGCTGGAAGAGCTGAAAAAAGCCCAACACGGCGATGTATGGGACGACCTGCTCTCCCTGAACAATGTAGTCAACTACACCCATCACGAGCTGTACAATCGCCTCCGCATGCAGGACCTCCGCATGATGGACGATTACCTGCAATCCGTACGCCGCCAGGAAAAGGTAAAGGCCTCTAAAAAGGAAACGCCTGATACAGAGGGCTATACCCCTAATTACCGCATGGTCAGTAAAATACTGGTAGAAGACATCGTGTTCGATGAGCATGCCAATCCCAGCCTGATCGGCAAACTCAAAGCAGGCAGCCGGCTCTCCAAGATTACCATCAGCATGGAAATGTCTGCCCTGCACATGGTGCTGGTCAGTGCCGGTGAAAAAGGTGCGCAGATCAGTAATTTGCTGAAAAAATCAAAACAACATCCCCCTGTGATTGATCTCCGCACAGAACTGGGCGATGTACTCAACCTGGACAATTGCTTCCTGGAAGTATATAAACCCCAGCACAAGCGTGGCCAGCAATGGGTAGAGCCAAGAGACAGCGTATTCTACCTGCACAAAATTCTTTCTAAAAAGGAATTTGAAAAAAAGAGCAAGGAAGAAGATGTAAAACAAAAAATCCAGGAATGCCTGGATCTGATCGGAGGCTCATATGGTTATTATCAGCGCATGCGCAAACTCGGTATCACCGACGAAGAGGCTAAACTGAGAGCAGGGCTGCAGGATGAGTTGCTGTTTAAACTCAGCACCTTCCTCCATAAATTAAAGGACTAACCTTTACACCATACATACTAAAAGGGGCTACCATTCGGTAGCCCCTTATTTTTTTAGTTGGTTTTTGATGTCTGGATAACAAGATCCCGAATGGTTCCCCCTATATAATGCAATAATAAAATTCACTTGACAATCTTAACTTAGACCCTAACCCCCAAGTCCAGATACCCTGCGCATGGTATCTGGAACATGGAAGTAAAGGACAACGTGCTTTTGCTTTTATCTATACAAACATAGCGCTTAAAAACATCGAACCTGGTTAATCCCACGTTAAGTGCTTAGTTAACTCCTTGTTAAACGGATCGATTTGATCCTATATCGTTTAATATAATCAGTTAGTACTCATTTTATGAAATCTTTCTCCAGCAAATACTGGTAGGGCTCATAGGCATGATGCACAAAAATGTTCTTGCCATCAAAAGGGAATTTAGTGTCGTAATCCGCTGTGGGAGCGAGTATAATGGGTACGCCGGCGGGGGAATAATGATGGCTGTACACAAATGGTGGCATCTTATATCCAGGCAGTGTTTTTTTAACCATCGCATACAGGCGTTTGCCCAATACTCTTTGCATACGGCGGGCAGCTCTTTTACTGCTGTTGTCCAGCCGGCCATACATATACCTCAGCACAATTCTTGCCAGCAGTGGTTGTTTTCGCAATGACTTTTTTACATACATAAATGGATTGGGGGTATTAAAATCCCTCGTGGTTTGTAAGGAGAAAGGGGTTTCCGGTACCCAGTCACGGGTATTGACAATTCGGAATCCCCAGCCATTACGGGTTACAAAGTCATAGTCGTAAGCGTAGTACAGGTTCCCGGGTTTGGGGGCGGCACTGCTATAGGTTTTGATGGTGATATCTTTTGGGAAAGCAGGATCATCTATATATTCCAGGTACGAACGGAGCAGGAAGGTGATTGCGCCACCCTGGCTATGGCCGGTGATGATAAAATCATGTATCCCTTGCCGGTAGCAGTCCTTGATCTTTGCCACAACACTGTCTGCCATGGAGGCAAGGGCCAGTGTCCAACCCGCATGTACATATGCATTACTGTCTTTGGCAAACCGGTATCTGAAGTTTGTGCTGTCATTCAGCTGAAAGGTACCAATGGCAGGAATCATGCCGGCATGGAAGTTTTCCAGCCAGGAGTCTTTATTCCCCACGGTTCCCCGAATGCTGATCACGGCTATGTTGCCATGATATGTCCAGAGGTCCCATCGGTTGTATAAGCCGGTTTCTTTGGAGCGGTAAATGAGCCTGGCGTCGTCCGGAGGCGTCACCTTTTTGGTCCACGGGGTGTCTGCAGTGAGAAAGCAGATCGCCAGCATGTCTGCATATTCTTTGGGGTCAAATCCCGGTTTGAGGTGCTGTCCGTAGCTGGTGTTCCAATAAAGGCCCAGGATGGGCAGTAGTAATAGTAATCCCTTTCTGATCATCAGGTAGTAATAATTTGGAGTTTATGTGATATCCGGGAAGCATGTGGCCGGTCAGAGTAATTTAGCGGCAGCGTCTTCCCAGTTTAATATACGTTCATATCCTTCAATATGGATATTGTGCGGTCCTGTAAAGAGGAGGGGTTTGCCTTTGAAGAACTGAAAGTTCCTGATAAGGTCATCGATCATATAATCCGTCTGCACCAGGCTTTTGTCGCCACACAGGCAGTACTGGCGCCAGGTGAGAAAAGGAAAGTTGTCCTGCAGCCAGCTGACTTTGTCCATCAGGGAATTGGGAAATTCCATGGCAGCAGAGACGATGTATACTTTGTATTTTTTATTGAGTTCAGCAATTACCCGTTGGGCATCGGGGTACACGGGGAGGTCGCGGAAAAAACCGGGGGCATTGAGGTATTGGTGAATGATGCCCTTGTGTTCGGGAGGTACAGCTTCTGAGAGGGATTTGCCCCTGAGCTGGTCTTCTGTAAAGATGGTGCCATAATCCCTGTAGTACCAGGAACGGGCTTTTGTGATGGGATCAGCGATGGTTTCGTCCATATCTATGGCTATGGATGGCATATATTGCATTCTGATGGATTGAATTTAAATATACCAAAATTCTTCTACAGATTTTTCCGCAAATAAAAAACGCTTCTGCCGCAGGCAGAAGCGTTTTTTATTATTGAGATAACGATTAATAAAGTTGTTCCACACGACCCAGTGTTCCATCTTCAGCCATACCTTCCACTACAACCCTGAACCTTCTTGTAAAGTCATTATTGTAGAAGGAAATACGGGCGGTATGCGTCAATGTATCTGCCACCAGGTTTGGATTCCAGTACAGGGTCAGTCGCTTATCCTGCAGGATATGGATCTCTTTACGTACTGTATAATCAGGTGCATAGAATTCTTTCACGATATCATAACCTGCCTTACGGTATTTCTCAAATCCATGTGTATCTACATCTGACTTGCTATCACCACCACGTCTCAGGTATACGGCAATCGCACCACTGCTGCCACCAAAACCACCTACGAAGGTCGGACGCAATACCTTGATGAATGCCACATCCTGGATATTGATATTATTCAGCATTGCTACACTTGTTGGCATTTCGTTCAGGAACAGTACCGGGGCACCACCACGCCATTGCATAGCAGGTGTGGTAGGATCGGTGGTATTGATCGTCAGACCTGGCACTTTGGACTGCAGGTACTGGAAAATGCTGATAGCGCCGCTTTCAGACCTGGTCAGGTCAAATGAATAACCATCACCTGCGTTGAACATACCAGTAGCATAACGGTTCTCAATTACATCAGTTCTGGTCAGGCGTTTATCCTTTACGTTATACTCTGTCAGGAAGATTGGTTTCTGCTGGATAGACCTGGTCACCGCGTTGTTTTCATTTACTGTATTCAGGAAGCTGGTCAGCACTGTATTTTCAATTGGCTGTGGCTCTCTGAAAGGATAAGGCATGTTGGCAGAAGTCTGTGTCTCGAAGAAGTGAGGCTCAAACTTCACATTTACGTCTTTCCAGGCTTTATTCGGATCGTTTGCACGATAAAATACGTTGATCGTATCTACGAACTGCAGACGGTCTACTGCAAACTCACCTTTATCATTTGTAGTGACAGAAGAGAAAGCGGTAGAAGTATCTACCGGCTGTTTCAGGATGAAGTCTACCTTACCATTTGCCAGTGGGGCAGTACCCTTGTTGATAGTAGCGATACCTTTCAGCAGCAGCCCCTGTTCGTATGGATACTTGATCTCAGGCAGGTAGTTGTGCAGGATTTTCTCCCAGGTAAACCTTCTCCAGCCATTGGTCATCATAATCAGGTCCAGGCCCTGCAGGGTAGCAGGATCCATATCCCTGAAGTACTGTGCCGGATTGGCAATATAACCTTTCAGGTCAGAAGTCATCAGCAGGTTAGACAGGATGTTGTTCTGATCATCGCTGATCACCACATTGTCCGCATCGGTGATAGATACAGACAGGCTGGTCAGCATGGTATCAGGCACTTTTACTTCCAGTACATTCTTCTGTCTTGGCTGATTGTTGATTTTTAAATTCTGTAAAGTCAGTTGCAGCTGATCGGGTTTGCGTACAAATGCCAGGCGTTCTGCCATTGGCATACCATCTGCATTGAAGATGGTGAACTGCACGATACCTGAAGGCAGGGCAGCAGTAGGAATGAAACCGCTCAACTGGCCTTCGGCTGAATTCAGCTTGGCTTTGTATATCACATGTTGCTGCATCTGTGCCACAATCAACATATTGTTATATACAGGATTATCTTTCGTAGCCGGTAAAGTCTGGTAGAATATGCGCGTACCTTTATTGAATATTTTTAGTCCCACACCCGCTGTCTTTGTTACTGGCAGCAGCACTGTTTTTTGTTGTCCTTTACTGGTCTGAACGATTGCTTTGTAAGTTTCACCTGCCACAGGGGTCAGGTCAAACATGCCCATACCATCGCGTGTTGTTTTAAGTAATGCAACTGTTTCCCCTTTCAGGTTCTGCACAATACCATTCACCTCGATTGGGTACCCCTGCTGGTCAATCGCCTTGAAAGCAATACGACCGCCCACACCTACGATCGCATTACCCCCTTCAGGGAAAAACTGAACAGCGAAGTCATTGCCAGCCGGTTTAGATGGCAACTGGCCAGGGTGAGCAGAGTCAAAGATCTCGATGTCCTTGTAGTACAGGAACTCCGGATCAAAGTTCAGCATCCAGGCAGTATAAGCACGGATCTGGTATTGACCAGCCGGCATTGTTTCCGGAACAACAAATGCACCGGAACCAGTAGCACCACCCAGAGAAATAAGTTTCTTTTGAACAATCTTCCCACTCTTGTCAATTAATTCTACATACAGATTCGTTGCTGACAGGGAAGGCTGGCCTTGCAGCAGTACGTAGGCCTTGAACCAGATGGTTTCTCCCGCACCGTAATAATCTTTATCTACCTGCAGATAAACTTTTTCCTGGGGAAAGCGTTTGCTGTACTGTTCCAGGGCCTGCGTAATTTTATCCTGCCATTCATCGGCGGGATAAAATGCAAGGGCTGCTGTAATACCCATCAGACACAATGGGAGCAACCACTTTAAGCGATTTTTTTTAGATTTCACAGATTGCATGTGGAAACTTATTTGCGACAATATAGTATACAAAAATATAATATGCAAAATAATATGAAAAAATAATATATACAAAAAATACGACTAGTGTTTTATAAACTAAATTGTTATAAACTTTCTTAGGATATTGCAGGCCGAAAAAGGGTAAGAAAATATCAGTTTAACGATCAGGTATAAATAAATGAAAGACAACAGATTAGTAGTAATCGGGGGTGGAGCAGCTGGTTTCTTCTGTGCGGTGAATGCCGCCAGGATGGCGAATTCACTGGAAGTCATCCTGTTAGAGAAAAGTAGCAAGCTACTTTCCAAGGTAAAAGTCTCAGGCGGCGGCAGGTGCAATGTGACCCATAATGCCCCCGATATATTATATATGTCAAAGCGTTATCCAAGAGGACAGCATTTTGTAAAGAAAGCTTTTGGGCATTTTTTCGTGCCTGACACCATCCGGTGGTTTAAGGAAAGGGGCGTAGCGCTCAAGGCAGAACCCGATGGACGTATGTTTCCAGTCACCGATAGCTCCCAGACCATCATCGATTGCCTCCTGAAGGAAGCTGATAAATACAAAGTGAAGATTCAGACCAATACCACCGTGAGTGGGCTCGAACAAACTGCCGATGGCTGGAAAGTGCTCCTGCAGGACGGTGCGCCTATCGAAACGAAGTTTGTATTTGTAGGTGCGGGTGGTTATCCACAGGCAGACAAGTTTGGGTGGTTACAGGCCACCGGTCACGAAATCGTACCACCTCTGCCATCACTCTTTACTTTCAATATGCCGGGCAATCCCATTATTGCACTCATGGGTGTCAGCGCTGTCGCCGTTGTGAAGATTGCCGGCACCAAACTACAGGAACAGGGCCCTGTGCTCATTACCCACTGGGGGCTGAGCGGTCCCGCTATTCTGAGAACCTCTGCCTGGGGTGCGAGAGAACTGGCAGACCTGCAATACAACTTTACCGCTATCGTTAACTGGCTGCCGGATCACAATGAAAATAGCCTGCGCGAAGATTTGCAAAGCCTGCGCTTTGAGCTGGGCGGACAAAAAATCTACAACAAAAATCCTTTTGGTCTGCCACAACGCTTATGGCAATTTATGCTGCAACAGTCAGGTATTTCAGAAGATGCCCGCTGGGCAGATGTGCCTTCAAAAGAACAGCATAAACTCATCAAACAACTGGTGGCTATGGAATGCCCGGTGAAAGGGAAAACTACTTTCAAAGAAGAATTTGTGACCTGTGGCGGCATCAGGTTGTCAGAGATCGATCCGAATACCATGGAAAGTAAATTACGCCCGCAATTGTTCTTTGGTGGCGAAGTAATGGATGTAGATGGTATTACAGGTGGGTTCAACTTCCAGCATGCATGGAGTAGTGGCTATATTGCTGCGCAAACTATTGCAGGCAATCACTGTAAATAAGCAATCACCTTAAATAAAAACGTTTTTCAGGCAACCCTCTCCTAAACAAAAATGCTTTTGCCGAAGGCAAAAGCATTTTTGTTTTAGAAATAATTTATACCCGGTGAATAATCTTTCTCCAACGCCTCCAACAACCTTTCAAAATCATCCGGGTTCCTCAAAAAATCTACCTTCGTTGTATCTACCATCAGCGTCTTTACCGGGTGCTGCCTGATATACTGCATATATACATCCTGCAAATTTCCCAGGTAACTATCCGGTATCGACTGCTCATAAGCCCTGTTCCTGTTCTTAATATTCTGCTGCAGTTTTGTAATCGGTGCATTCAGAAATATCAGTAATTCTGGTTGTAACAACTGTGGATTAATAATATCAAACAGCTTCTGGTACAGGTTATATTCCTCATCTTTCAATGTCACTTTTGCAAACAGCAAACTTTTTATAAACAGGTAATCCGATATGAAAAAGTTGTTGAACATATCCTGCGTTTGCAACATCTCTTTCAGTTGCTTGTACCGTTCTGCCATAAAAAACAATTCCAACGGGAAAGCGTACTGTTGCGGCTTTTCGTAAAACTTAGGCAGGAACGGATTATCTGCAAATTCTTCCAGGATCAGTTGTGCACCAAAGTGCTTCGCCAGCCTGGTCGCCAGCGTCGTTTTACCAGCCCCTATATTTCCTTCAATTGTAATGTATTTATAATTCATCTGGCTTGTTCCTGTAACTGAAATTTATGGGCAGGTAATGTATCCGTGCATGCTGCCAGCAGGGCGCTGACGGTTTTATGTAATACCGGATGGATCCAATCGGGACTAATCTCCGCCAGTGGCACCAGCACAAACTGCCTGTTTGCCATTTGCGGATGTGGCACTTTCAGCGCCGGTAAATCGATCACCGCATCATTATAAAAGATGATATCTATGTCTATAACCCGTGCTCCCCATTTCTGTTGGCGTACCCTTCCCAGTTGCCGTTCTATATCCAGTACGGTCTCCAACAGCTCCTCAGCACCCAGGGCAGTAGAAATCTGCAATGCCTGATTCAGGTAGTCTGGCTGTTGTACATGCCCCCAAGCAGCGGTTTCATACAATCCTGACTTTTTTTCAACGGTTCCCGCCCGCTTATCTATTTGCATCACAGCCTGTTGCAGGTTCTCTGTACGGTTGCCCAGATTACCACCTATAAGTAATATTGCTTTATTCATGTATCTTCAACGGCCCAAAAGTAGACATAATCTTTATTTTTGGGAAAAGCAGTTTTCCTTAATCTCAAAATATGCGTAGTTTCTTTAAGATCTTTTTAGCCACCTTACTTGCACTCGTTGTCGTTGGTGCTTTGGGAATCATCCTCCTGCTGGGACTGATCGGAAGTGCTTTATCGCCCGATAAAGTTGTTATTTCCCCTAACGGTGTACTGGTACTGGAAACGAACCGGGAATTCACTGAGCAGAAGGTCACCAACCCACTCAGCATGCTCACCAAAAAAGGAGATGGTGGCACCCCTGGATTGTTCGACGTCATCAGGCTGGTGGACAATGCAGCCCAGGACGATAATATCAAAGGTATTTACCTGAAAGTGGAAGGCAATGCCAACGGCTTTGCCACCAACCAGGAATTCAGAAACGCGCTGGAGCGCTTCAAAGCCAGTGGTAAGTGGGTTTATGCCTATGGTGAAACTATGAGCCAGCAGAGCTACTTTGTTGCTTCCGTGGCTAGCAAAGTCTACCTCCATCCCAAAGGCGGTCTTGACTTCAACGGTTTTTATTCCCAGGTCACCTTCCTGAAAGGGTTGCTGGAAAAACTGGAAATTCAGCCGCAGATCTTCTACGATGGTCGTTTCAAAAGTGCGACAGAACCACTGCGCGAAACGGAAATGACCCCGGCAAACCGCATCCAGACCAATGCTTACCTGGGCGAACTGTATAGCAACTTCTTATATAATATAGGCCAGAGCCGTAAAATCGATACCGCTACCTTGCATCAATATGCCAATGACGGCGCTATCCAGAGTGCTGAAGATGCTGCCCGCCTGAAACTGGTAGATGGGCTGCGTTATGACGACCAGGTAATGGACGAAATTAAAGCCCGGCTGAACCTGGGCGGAACTGACAAAGTCAACTTTGTAACCCTGAGCAACTACGAAAGTGCCAATGAACACCGTTTCAGAGACAACGATGCTAAGATCGCCCTGATCTATGCACAAGGTAGCATTGTAGGTGGTGACAGTGAAAAAGAAACGCTCATCAGCAGCGACCGTTATATCAAACTGATCAGGGAAGCCCGCCAGGACAATGATATCAAAGCCATCGTGTTCAGGGTAAACTCTCCCGGTGGTAGTGCCCTCGCCTCAGAAAGCATCTGGCGCGAACTGACCCTGGCTAAGAAAGATAAACCGGTCATCGTATCTATGGGTGACTATGCTGCTTCCGGTGGTTATTACATCTCCTGCATGGCCGATTCAATCTTTGCAGAACCCAATACCCTTACCGGTTCTATAGGTGTGTTTGCCGTGATTCCAAACCTGGGAAATTTCTTCAAAAATAAACTGGGGGTTACCTTCGACGGGGTGAAAACCGCACAGTATGCTGACCTTGGTACTGCCAGCCGTGCTATGACAGATGCAGAAAAGCGCTTCATCCAGAATGGTGTGGATACGACTTACATGGTATTCAAGACCAGGGTGGTCAATGGCCGTAAACTGAGTGGAGCTGTAGTAGATAGCATTGCACAGGGGCGTGTATGGAGCGGTGTGCAGGCAAAAGAATTAGGCCTGGTAGACCGCATCGGTGGCATCCAGGATGCCATTGCCTGTGCTGCCAAAATGGTACATGCAGGTTCTTTCAAGGTAAAAGAATATCCTGAGCCACAGGGGGGCCTGGAAAAAGTAGTGCGGAGCCTGAGCGGCGATATGCAATCCCAGATGGTGAAAAAGGAACTGGGTGAAAACTACAGCCTTTACGAACAGGTGAAGAGAATCAAGGAAATGGGCGGCCAGATACAGGCCAGAATTCCCTTTGATATTGAAATCAAATAGAATTGTTACTTAAAATTTACTTAAAACCTGCCCGCTGTGGCAGGTTTTTTTATGCAACTTAGATAAAACAATAGTAGTTTTATGCGATTTTTTAGCAACTAAATAGGCGTATGGCGGTGAATTACAGCCAGGGCACAGCACTGCTGGCCATGGCAAAAGCAAGTTTGAAAGCAATATTGAGAAGCCCTTCGGCTGTAGTATTTAGCTTAGGTTTTCCCTTAGTGATTTTACTTTGTTTTGGCTTTATCGGGGATAGTAATGTATCTGTAAAAGTAGGGGTTGACAGTGCGACAGATACCCATAGCTACCTGTACCAGCAGCTGATAAAGGAGAAGAGCCTGAAGCTGGTGACGGACAAGACGAATGCTGAGTTGCAGGAAGAACTGAAAAAAGGGCATATTACCGCTATTCTGAAAATAAAAGAACTGCCGGCAGTAAACAATACCCCGTCCAACGATGTACAGGTATACACCTCCACTGCTGCAGTTGAAAAAATCGGCGTATTCAATGCCATCCTGAATGGTGTGATCCGCAATGCAGATGCAAAATATTACAGCCACGCTTCTGTGGCCAAAGTAGAACCGATCATTACCCTGCCCGGCCGTCGCTATACCACCATCGATTTTATTCTACCTGGTTTGCTGAGTTTCTCCCTGCTCAGTGCTGCCGTATTCAGCACCGCCTTCCTGTTTTATGGTTTAAGGCAGACGCTGGTGTTAAAACGCTTCTTCGCTACGCCTATCAGGCGCTTACATATTGTATTGGGCGAATCGCTGGCCCGCCTGGTATTCCAGATTTCCGGTGCGATCCTGATCATTGCGATCGGCTATTTTTTCTTTGGCTTCACACTGGTACACGGGTGGAGCACCTTTTTTGAAATGCTGATTCTGACAGCATTGGGGGTAGTAGTGTTCATGGGCTTCGGCTTTGTGGTGAGCGGCCTTGCCAATAGCGAGAGCACCATTCCGCTCTTTGCCAATATTATCACCCTGCCACAATTCCTGCTGGCGGGTACCTTCGTTTCTGTCGATGTATTTCCTACCTGGTTACAGGTCATTTGCCGCATTATGCCGCTGACTTACCTGAACGATGCTTTCCGCAAAGTAGCCTTCGAAGGCCAGCACCTCTGGAATCTGGGGCTTGAGCTGGGAGTGATTGCACTGTGGGGGGTAGTTATCTATGCGGTGGCGGTGAGAGTTTTCCGGTGGGAATAGTCGCGATTTTTTCCTAACTTTTAGGTATGCAAGCCTTTTTTATTCTCCTGGGCGCTCTGGCGGTGATCATCCCCGGGTGTTTCATAGTTAGCCTGTTTTTACCGGCTACAGTGAAGGTTGTGCGTGTCAGGGTCATTCCCGCCACTCCTGCTGCCGTATTCCAACAGATAAATACTGTCCGTAACTGGGAAAACTGGTCCCCCTGGCACCAGCTGGACCCCCACATGAAACTCCTGTATACCGATACGGAGAGTGGGATAGGGGCTGCTTACAGCTGGGAAAGTCAAAACAGGCAAATCGGTAAGGGAGCTATGATGATCACCAATTCCCGGCTGGATGAGTTCATTGCCACAGATATGCACTTTATGGAACAAAGACTGGCCAAAGGCACTTTTAAACTGGAAGCAGTTCCAGGTGGTACCAGTGTAACCTGGACCATGACGGCGGAACTGGGGCACAATCCTTTCAAAAAGTTCATGGGCCTACTGATGGACAAATGGATCGGTAGAGATTTTGAAAGAGGACTGGCCAATCTCGAAACGGTGTTGCGTAGCTGATAAAATAGAACGAGATTTGCAACCTTAACCGTCTGGAATTGTTTATATGCGATTAATTAAACTAGCCGTGATTAGCGCAGTCATGTTCGGCGTGCTGCTTTTCCTTCTATCCTTATTATTACCTTCCAAAGCGATTGTAGAACGTTCTGGTGTCATAGATGCACCAATGTCTACTGTGTATGCGCAATTGAATGACCTGAGTAAGTGGCCTGCCTGGAATCCATGGGCTGCCGACGAAACGGCACAGGATAAGCAATTCTCAAACCCACCCACAGGAAAGGGGGCTTACTTTACCTTTAGCGGTATGCAACGTGAAAATCGTATAACCGGAAAAGTAAGTATCGAAGAAAGCCGTCCCGGAAGTGGTATCAGATACCTGATGACATTCAATGAGATGCGCCCGGTAAATGCGTTTTTCGAAATCAAGCCTGCGGCTGATGGAAAAAGTACTGCTATCATGTGGCGCCTGGAAACACACCTGGGCTACTGGCCATGGTGGAAATTGCGTGGTTTCCTGGCAGACAGGCTCACAGGGCCGCAGCTGGAAGCAGGACTGACAAAGTTGAAGACAATTTGCGAAAGCGGGAAATAATACACAGGCGGTAACAACCGCTCTCGCATTATGCAGTAAATTTCCATAAATTTTCTACTATTTATGAAACAATTCCTCTTATTCTTTGCATTGCTTGCCGGTACTGGCAGCCTTGTATCTGCACAGGAAAAAAAGGCGGTTGCAAGCCCTCGTGTAACTGCTGAAGGAAAAAATGTAAAAGTTGCTTATGGTCAGCCTTCCAAAAAAGGAAGAGTGATCTTCGGAGAGCTGGTTCCTTACGACAAAGTATGGCGCCTGGGTGCTAACGAAGCAACTGAAATCACTTTTGCTAAAGATGGTAGCTTCGGTGGTAAACCCGTAAAAGCTGGTACTTACACCCTGTTCGCTATCCCCACTCAATCAGAATGGACATTCATACTGAACAGCGAGCTGAAACAATGGGGCGCTTACAAGTATGATTCTATCAAAGTAAACAACGTACTGGAAGCGAAAGCAAAGGTTACAAAAACAGCTGCACCGGTTGAAAAACTGACCATCACTTTGCCTGCTGGTAAATTGATCGTAGAATGGGATGAAACCCATGTGGAAGTGCCAGTGAAGTAATGAGCAATGTATTTTATTGTAAAAGGCCGTCTCTCATGAGAGACGGCCTTTTATTTTATAGGTTCCATTTAACAGACAAATTGATTTGCCTGCCATCCACAGGTCCCCAAAGCGGCACAAATGAAGGATCATCGACCGGCCCGGTATATAATGGTGTATGTTTACCTTGTCTTACATCAAACAGGTTCTCTCCGTTCAGCACCAGCGTAACATGATCACCTATCTGCCTGGATACCATGGCTGCCCAGAACCAGTAGTTCGGCGCTTTCTCATTGTTATATAAATACTGATGCCCATTCCAGCTATTCTCTATCCCCATGCGCCATTTGTCTTCAACATCATAGGCGAGTGTAGTTGCAAATTTATCCTGTGGGGCAAAAGGCACATACAGATCTCCGTACTTTGATATGGTATGATTGTATCCCAGGTACAATTCCACATGATCCATTTCCAACCTCACATAAGTATCCGTCCCCGCGCTGCGCATAGGCTCAACCTGGGTTTGCAGTTCATATAAATTGTCACTCCTTAATACCGGCAGTATCGGATGTTTCACATGCGTATAGTAAAATGCCTGGTTCAGGGTGAGGTCCAGTTTACCAATCGTAGTACGATAGTTTGCATCAAAGTTCAGTCCTTTGCTTCGCTCTGCTTTTAATCCGTCCGGAATAGCCGCCAGCGTTTTGTAACCCAGCAATTGTGTTTGTGTAGTAAAGATGGCGGCTGTTTTATACCCCGTACCTGCACTCAGGCGAACGGAGAGATCATGAACAGGTTTGTACACCATTGCCAGTCTTGGCAGTAAAAACCATCCATATAGATTGTGATGATCTGCACGCAATCCACCTTCTATCATCAGCTGCTTTGTGAGTTGAATACCATCCTGTGCAAAGAAGCCGACAGTATTGTAAGTGTAATTACCAATACGGCTACTATCGTGGTTATTCCTGGTATAAGCTTCACTGGTATTGTTCATACCCAGTACTATCCCATGCCATTTATAACTCGCTTCCGTATAGGTATTTATTTGTCTGCCCTGCAATAAGAAATTCCCCTCTGTGTGCAGCAGATGATAGAGGCTGGCATTACTCTTTATCGTAAATGCCTTGTGTGTCAGTTGTAGGTCTAAGCTATTGCGATTACTATTATTCTTTTCTGTATAGAATGCGCCCCCACCGGTACGCTGTTCAAATGTACCCTGGTACCCGGCTGTGAATGTCGTAGCAGGATTAATATACCAGAAGAATTTGGGATGTACCAGGTACTGCCTTAATTGTGGCACATCACTGAATCCATCTTTGTTCACATCAGTTGCATTCTGGTGTGTAACACCACCAAAGAATGTCAAACCCATTTTACGCCACTTCTGTGAATAATACACATTGGCATTATTCTCTTTCAGCGTGCTACGATTCAGCAATATATCCAGTTCAGGCTTTTGTGAAGGGGTCTTCGAAATAAAATTGATCATCCCCGCAATGGCGCCCCCGCCATACAAAGTAGACACAGACCCCTTGATAATTTCAATCTGCTTTAGATCCAGCGGGGGGATGGCCAGTACGCCAAAATTGCCGCTTAACCCTTCGTACAGGGGAAGGCCATCCCGCAACAGCTGGGTATATTTTCCATCCAGCCCTTGCATACGGATGGCATTATTCCCGCTGATAGCTGATGTGTTTTGTATATGAATCACAGACAGGTCGCCCAGCAAACCTGTTACGTTTCCCGGCTTAATGCCACTTTCTTCCTGCATGTCTTCCGCACCTAATACCTCTACTTTCATAGGCAGGTCCTCGATGCGGCTATTGGTGCGGGTAGAGTTGACGACTACCTCGTGAATCTGGACAATTTTAGAGGTGTCCTGTGCGAATAACCGACTGGTGGCCAGTAATAAAAGTAACCCTATGAACTTCATGCAACAAAGAAAAGGACCAATGCTGGGGAAAATCTGGATTAATGATGGGGCCTGTGCTGGCGTAAAATAAAATGATGTTCGTGGTCTTTATGCAGATAATAGATCTTCAGGTTATTCGTATCTGCGATTTTTTTCACAATTGCCAATCCCAGTCCGTTACTGTTTGCCAGGTTGGATGCATTCTTCTTAAACCTTTGAAATAGCTGGGTGGCGGGAATCGGTGGGTACTCACTGGTATTGCAGATGCTGAACAGTTGTTCATTCAGCTGTATTGTAATCTGGCCCTTAGGGTAATTGTATTTAATGGCATTGCCCAGTAAATTACTGATCAGCGTATCTGCCAGTAAAGGATGTAATAATAGTAAAAGGTCATTGGAAATATCTGTACTCACCAGCAATTCCTTATCCCTGATCAGCTCTTCAAATAGCCGCAGGTGTTTTTCCAACACTGCCCTGATACTGATTTTCCCGGCGGGTACAAACTGTTTGTTCCCGATCTTGGCCATGAACAGCAGGCTGTGGTTCAGGTGCGACAATCTTTGCAATGCCTCGTGTGTCTGCGCGATAGATTGCAGTTGTGCAGGTTGTAAAGCCTCATCCTGTAGTAACAGTTCCAGCCTGTTTTGCGCAATGGCCAGTGGTGTCTGCATTTCATGCGCCGCATCTTCTGTCAGTTCTTTCATGATCACAAAATCATGGTAGATGCGTGAGGTAGCATTCAGCAACACTTCGTTCAACCTGTTGAATTCAGTAACAGTAGTATCCGGAAAGGAGAGATCATGCATCTGTTCCAGCTGCAGCTTTTCCATCTTATCCAATGACTGGTAGAATGGCTGCCAGATGCTACGGCTGATCAACCTGTTCACCAATATGGTAAACAATAACAACCCAATAAAAGCCAGTGCCATCACCAGCGCAATATTTTTAATCAGGTCGTCTTTTTCAATCAGTGATTTTCTAATGGTGAGCAGGTAAAATTTATCCCGGATGCTGATCACCTGCTCCAGCTGCCTGTAAGGCACTTTCTTATGCTCGACCTCCTGGTACTGCATAATCGTTTGCAATACAGGTTGCGCATTTGCAGGCCCGTTAGCGGCACGAATACTGAACTCTGGTGTGGTAATTCCAAAAATGGGGCTGTTGTCAGGAATCGACTCAAAATAGATCTCCCATTGAATTTTATCATTCACCAGTTCTTCATCCATTTCTTTCTTCAGTTCCTTATCAAACTCCTGATAGAGATAAATGCCCCCGGCAGCCAGTAGTGGCAGCATGATCAGTAAGAACCAGATGGTATTTTTTGTGAGCAGTTTCATACTATTCGAACCGGTAACCCGTACCATACACCGTCTTGATATAATCCGGCGCACCGGCATCCATTAGTTTGCGGCGCAGGTTTTTGATATGTGAATATATGAAATCATAAGAACCCGCCATGTCATATTCATCGCCCCACAGGTGGGCAGCAAGGGCCGATTTGGTAATGACGCGGTGTTGGTTAGCAATAAAGTAAACGAGCAACTGGTATTCCTTTGCTGTTAATTCCACCGGCTTCTGGTGCACCAGCACCGTTTTAGATGCAGGAATCACCTGTATATCCTGAAAAATAATACTGGTGTTACCGCCAAAATGCTTGCGGCGTAGCAGGGCATTGACCCGTGCACTTAGTTCTGACAAATGAAAAGGTTTGGTGAGGTAGTCGTCGGCACCAAGGCCCAGACCATTGAGTTTATCTTCCAGGGAGTCTTTGGCAGAGATAATGATAATACCCGCATCAGAGCGGATCTGTTTCAGTTCCTTTACGATATCTAGTCCGCTGCCATAGGGGAGGCCGATATCGGCAATAATACATTCATAATCCGCATCGTTGATCTTCTGAATGCCCTCTCTGAAGTTCGCAGCTACTTCACAAACGTAGCCCTGTTTTCCTAAGTATTGTGTTATTGATTCCTGCAGCGCCTGCTCGTCTTCGATGATAAGAATGTTCATACCTAAAAGATACAAAAAAAAATGGGGCCCTGCTTATTGTGCAGGAAGCCCCGTTTTAATATTCGCTTTGAGATCGCTTAGAATAGAATACAAGCCGAAGTAAGTTCTGTTCACATACAGGCTATGCCTGGACCCTCGCGCAACTTTCGACTCTTTCACCTCTTTTAAATTAGCTACATAATCCATGTAAGCATAAATTTCCTGGAAATATCGCTCATCGCCAAAATCAAATTCCGGTACGGTAAATGGCAGTGTGAGCATGTCGATCATCTTTTGGAACAGGGCGGAGAAAAATGTAATCTCTTTTTCCGAATCCGATGGATGAATCATTTCCAGGCTGGTATAGATCTGCTTACGTCGCTCATCGTCTTTCAATACCTCTTTATCAGTGAGCAGGAAATAGTTGATATAAAAATCTTCCGGTATTTCCTTGATACAACCAAAGTCAAAGATGCCGACGGTACCGTCTTCTCTCATGAGGAAGTTGCCGGGATGCGGATCAGCATGCACTTTTTTCAGCTGGTGAACCTGGAATTGATAAAAGTCCCACAGCGCCTGTCCGATCTTATTCCTGGCTTCCTGCGAAGGGTTTTTTAGCAAAAACTCTTTCAGGTGATAGCCCCTGAGCCAGTCCATGGTAATGATCTTTCCGCTGGAGAGTTCAGGGTAATACTGTGGAAATACCAGGTTCGGAATATGTGCACACAAGGTAGATACTTCTACTGAGCGGCGCAGTTCCAGTTCATAATCTGTTTCTTCCAGCAGTTTCGTTTCAATCTCTTCAAAGTACTTGTCCATATCCACCTCGCTCATGCCTACTATGCGCATGGCAAAGGGCTTCACGATGCGGAGGTCAGACTTCACACTGTTCGCCACCCCAGGGTACTGGATTTTGATAGCCAGCTCCCTGCCCCATTTGGTGGCTTTATGTACCTGCCCGATACTGGCGGCATTGGCAGCCTTGATATCGAAGGTGTCGTACAGCTGTGCCGGTGTTTTGCCCAGGGTCTTGACGAAAGTATTGATCACCAGCGGACCGGAAAGGGGTGGGGCACTGTACTGCGACATTGCAAACTTTTCGGTATAGGCTTTGGGCAGCATGCCCTTGTCCATACTCAACATCTGCGCTACTTTCAGTGCACTGCCTTTCAGGTTGCTGAGGGTATCATAAATGTCTTCTGCATTGTCAGCATGGAGCTCTTCCCTGCTGATATTGGGATCAATGAGTTTTTTGGTATAGTGCTTCAGGTAATTGGTTCCAACTTTCAATCCTGTGGTCACAAAACGACTCGCTCTTTCCACTTTTCCCGTAGGAATATTAGTTTGCTCTTTCATTACCTTTTATCCCCTCTACTTCTTGGTGAACATAAATTTGCCGAAGTCCAGCAGACTATCCAGTGTGCCCGAGCTAATGAGCTGGAAGCTGAGATTTACGGCTTTTTCAATCGCAGCATCTGTGAGCTCAAACTTTTCAGAATCATCTTTGATCCAGTAGTTGAGCACAAAGAGTGCCTGCACCCAGAAACCATGAACGTATTGACTTGAAATGAATTTTCTTTCTTTTACTTCACCTGACTGGTAACCTTCCTGGATCAGGTTCTTTGCATATTCGTAAAAAGCATCTTTGAACTTTTCCAGCCTGTTCTCATGATAGCCGGGGATGTGGAATTGTTCTTTCTGCAGTAAGATGTAGCTTCTGTCTTCTTTCAGCTTCTGTACCCAGAGAAAGTAGAAGGTGAGGAGCTTTTCGCGGGCAGAATAACCCAGATAGGTTTCGTCAGCTTTCAGTTTTTCGAGTGTGTCAGTAAAGAAGGATAACCAGATGTCTTTTTCAACTGCATCGAAGGATGCATAGCTATCGTAAAAGGTGGTTTCTGAAAGCCCTAATTGCTGGCAGAATATGTATACAGAAACTGGTTTTTTCCCGTTTTCAAGCCAATAGTTTTTATAGGCTTCGCGAATGAGTTTGTTTTCCATGATTCAGGGTTTAAATTGTCCAAAATGCCTCCAAAGCAGGTATATCAAATTTACGATAGAAAGCTAATATGAATTGTTAATATCTCAGAGTTTGTTTACATTCATGACAGTCAGCACCTTATTTTTTCCCAACACGATAAATTCCTCTCTCATACTGCCCTCAATCACAGCTTCCGGCTCTTCTTCCAGCCGTACTTCGTGCTCCAGTTTCAAGAGGGTATCATCCACTTTGAACACACTTGCCAGCTGATCGCCCACTGCCACCAGGCTTCTTCCCGGAATAAATGCCATAGAAACTACCCTGTGGGATACGGGTACTGGTGCCCCTACAATAGATAGCTGCTGTTTATTGGTCCGGATGGTTACAATCCCCATTTTAGTCAGTCCAAACAATATTCCCGGGTCGAGCGGTATTGCAGCCAGCAGGTACACCGGTGGGGCCGATTGCAGCCGGGTACAGTTGCCAAGGTCATCAGAACAATACAATACCCCATCCAGCAGAAAATAATAGCAATCATCCCGGTAAAACACCGTTGTAGGCTGCGGTCTGTCGTCGCAGAGAATACTGGCATTATCCATTGTACAGGTATACTGCCTGTCCAGTTCCCCATCACCTGCAAAGTGCCAGATGCTCAATACCCGTTCATTCAGCGCAAACTGGGTCACGCCCCCTGCTATTTTGACCACAAACCCCACTACATGTTGCTGCAGGAAGTTGGGGAAGGTCACGCTCATACCATACTGGAAAAAGAGGTTTGCCGGCAGTACTTTCGGCTGATCTTCCATATCGTTTTCCGGGTTCAGGTAGATCATCAGCCTGTTGGTCTCCGGAAATCCACTTACAATGTATTCATACATGGGAACCAGGGGCAAGGCCCATACATATTGCTCTATTTCAAACTCAGGACTGATCCTGAGCAGGTAAAACGAACGTATATTGATACCGATGATAAAAAATTGCTGGTTATGCCGTATCATGCCAGCCCAGGTAATACCGGGAGGCAAACTGACCCGCCTGCCATTCACCTTCTTTTTAGGCAGTGAAGCCACCATACTTTTATATCGGAACAGGTCGGCTGGCAACTGCTTAT
The DNA here is from genome assembly GCF_039596135.1 of Chitinophaga sp. GTDB lineage: Bacteria > Bacteroidota > Bacteroidia > Chitinophagales > Chitinophagaceae > Chitinophaga. The sequence goes on along the minus strand of NZ_JBCNKH010000031.1, from coordinate 5,488 downwards.
CCTCCGATAAGAATTGTTTCAGCAAAAACAGGTGCTGGGTATTACCCTGTTTCACCTGGTTACTGATAATTTGTATACTGAGATCGGTCGCAGTTTGTTTTACGGCAGCGCTGGTATGTTTATTGTTCACAATGAGCATAACCTGCAGCAACAGGGTGAGTTGCTCAGGGTTACTTTTCTGGTATACCTTTTTGATGTGCAATGGCAATTGCTCCGGCGTATGCCTGCTCACCACATCAAAGTATTGATCCAGGTAGTCTGCGGCACGGTTCAATCCATTCCATCCCCTGTACAATAAGCGCAATGCCTCATCAGGGGCCTTCAGTTTATCTTCCAGGATTACGGCTGCTTTCAGCAGGTCATTTTGCTGTTGGGCCACCTGCACACTCTTCCTGTAATAATTTCTTGCCAGGTCTGGTTGTTCCAGTTTTGTATACAGGTCTCCCACCATTTCAAACATCTCCAGTTCTTTGTAAATGTCGATGGCTTCCAGCAGCAACCCGCCCTGCACCAGGCACTCTGCTGCCGGCAAGGGTCTGTTCAGGTAGTCTTTGTATAAGGCGGCCGCTTCCCTGAAAAATCCGCCCTGTACCAGTGCCTTTGCCGCTAAATTGTAATCCTGCAAGAGGTGTGCGTAGATATAGGCTGCCTGCTTGTAGTCTTTATTTTCTATTGCCTGCATGGCAGCACGCATGTATTTTTTATGCAGCTGTTCGTAGTACCTGTTTACATTCCATGCATCTACAGGGCCACCGCCACCGGCAAGGTTGCCGAGGCTGAAATGCGTATTTCTTTTAGACAGTGATGCCGATGGTGGGGCTACACCTCTGCCGGCATGTTGGGAACCTAACGGTATTGCATATTGCAATGCCTCGCCCAGGTTCTCGTCGAACATATTGAGCAGGCGTTCCAGTTCTTTGTCTCTCTTTTCCTGCAGGTGTTCCAGCTGGTTTTGCATCCACTGGTACATACCATTCTGCGCTTTATTTCCCCGCCGGCCTATGAGCCACATGAATGCTTTAAGCAGCGACGCTTTTATTTTTTTAAGCCCCTTCAGCGGTGGCGCCGCCATCGGTATCTTATTCAGCGGCTTACTATCCACACTGCTTTTCAGCATATCTATCAGGGGGGCGTCAGCTTCTTTTCTCCTTACATTGATCATGCGTAAAGGCGCCATCGCAGGCATGCCCGGGTGTGCCATATCCCATGAATGATCAATTGCATCGGGCATTTCCAGCAGGTCACTGAGCGATACCAGGTCTGCAGGGGTAAAACCAAAGAACCCCAGGGTGGGGTGCATCACCTGCCATTCCCACATGAGCAAAGCTCCCATCTCACTAATACTGAGCGCCGGCAATAACTTTGCATGAATAGGTATCAGCAGTTTCTTTCCAATAATCGTATAAGGATGCGCAATATGGCTAACGTGTGGAACGTGTTTGGGGTTGAATACGACCATCATGCCCGCAGGTTCCATGCTGGATTTACTTTCCGGCAGTAGCATACAGGTCAGTGAACCCGGAGGTACATTCCATCGTTGAATTTCGGCAAACCACGCTGCAGGTGTATTACCCCTGATGTAAGCCCCGAGTACAGGATGGCAAACGGATGGATCATATGTAAGCTGCAAAATCATTTCAGATGATCTATGTAAGGTTGTATGTATGATTCGTAAAAAGTATGTGCGGGCAGCTGTCTGTCGTTTTTATCGCCAGTAAAATACCGGTATCCGCAGTACACACCATCGGCAGCCCAGCAGGCGGTCGGTTTGTTTTGTATTACTACCAGCGTGATCTCACGCACATTCGGATCTTGGCTACGGAAGTGTAATAGGCCCCTTGAATCCATCCATGCCTCCACACCATTGCTCAGCACATACCGGGTAATCCTGATCTGTGTGCCTGGAATCGTACTCTCCTGGCCGGTGAGATTGGGAGTCACATTATTCACTGTAGTCCAGCTTTCCAGGGATAGTTTATTGGCATTGTGACGCAGCTCCATATGGTTGATGGCCAGTCTGCCCGAAGGGCTCACCCGGATGTTTTTTACCTGCCTGTACATATTGTACCCACAGTTGATCATCTTTTTCAAAGCCCGCAAATGGTCAGCCCTGGCAGAGAGCACCATATTGCCATTCCACTTCTCTACAGTTGTAATGGTCAGCGTGTTTACAGGCAGTATATACGTATCATTTGCATCTGTGATGTAGAAGGCTTCATCTTCGTAAGCAATCACGATGCTGCCTGCAAGCCGATGCCTGATAACATGATGAGAGCTGGCCTGGATCGTCGTATTCAGGTAGTATAGATAAATAGCTTCGTTGTGATAGAGCAATACATAAATAGTACCCTGCTCACTATGCCCAAAAGAATAAGTGTTGGCCCTGGGAAGATCCCTGTATATTTCTTTCGCTCCCAATGCAACAGATTGCCAGTAGAGTAACCGCTGGTCTTCTGTCACAACAACGCCACCAAACTGCATCGCATTGTAGTAATAATAATGCAGCTGCATGGAGCTGAATGGGAAATACAAAGGAGTTTCCTGCTGGTGTAAAAATGCCGGCAGACTATGGGAAGCCGTCAGCGTGGCTGCTGCAGTGAAAATAGATTCCAGGTCATACGTGGCATTGTTCAGCAGGTGCCGGTGCCCTTTGTTATAATGAAAGAGTTGTACCCTGCCCTGCCTGTTTACCAGTACCAGGTAACCATTACACTTACGGATGGCAGCAAAGGCTTCCTGGAAAGGTGCAGCGTGAAACAGCTGTTCATCAGTAATTAAGAAAAACTCCTGCTGCTGTTTTTGCAATACATTTTTGGCAAAAGCCGTTAACCCTGCAGCACTATGCAATTCAGGCGATAACAATTCCAGTGCACGCCCTACACCTGCTTTGGTACCCAGTTGCAAAGGGGTATAATCATACCCGCTCAGTGCATAAGCAGGCAGTTCTCCTTTTTTATTTTGAAGGGAACAGGCCAATGCTGCTGCCATGGCTAATAAGCGGGGAGTACCCCACATGCGGATACTGGTATCTACCAGTAAAAAACGCTCCGGCTGATAGTCGGCAGGCAGTTGTTCCCTGCGTAAATACAAGGCTTCATTATTCGCGAGTCGCACCATCAGCGACAATTCATCATGTGCTAATTCACTCAGCAGTAACCGGTCAAAATTCCCCCTGTTACTGATATCAGACACCCCGCCAAACAGCTGGTCACTGCTACCCTGTACATGCATGGGAATATGCAGTGCTGCAATCATTTGTATGGCGAGTTTTGTAAAACCTGCGGTAGCCGGATCACTCGCCAATTCAGACAGGAGATCTGTTTGCGGAGGTTCAGGAATCAATACCGGCAGTGGTTTGGGCAGTTCACTCACACTGGTTTGCAACTTCAACACCAGTTCTTCCCTGCTGCCAATCGCCCCATAGATAGCTGCCAGGTATTGCAGGTCTGTTTCAACAATAAATTTGCTGAGCGGCGCAGGTACCAGCACATTTTTATCCAGGCGGCCACTGTTGAAATTACCTAAGATACTTTCTGCTATTTTGCTGGTTACAACGGGAGCAACAGCAGCACACAATGTTTGTAAAAGGTGAATTCTTTTGCCACCGAGCCAGTTACGGTCAGGCAGGCTACCCAGTATTTCCAGGAGCGCAAAGGCATCATCTATCCAGGCCTGTTCATCAAGGTGTACTTTTTGAAAAATGACCTGGAATATTTGCTCAACGCGGGTTTTACTATCTTTCCCTGCCGTTAGCATGAGCAACAATGCCCCCAGTGGCGGAAAAGCATCTTTCAGTTCTGCCAGTATCTCCGTCAGCGATGATCTGTAAATCAGTGTACGTCCATCCTGCCATTCAATCACCTCTCCTTCATCTGCCCAATGCCAGAAGTAATCGTCTGCCGATTTGAAATAGGCGGTGGTTTCAAGGGTTTGTTTATAATACATGGGTCAGGGTTTCGGCAGTGAGTCTTACGGCGCTGCGGGTGACGTGAACAAAGGATGTATCCGGGATCATTTCATATTGTCCGTTCACATGAAAGAGCAAAAAATGCGTTGTTGATTCTTCCAGTTTCTCAGCCACCAATGGCCGGATGGCAGGCGGATCGAAATCGTAACCTGCAGGCATCAGGATCCGGTCTTTCAGTGTATATGATGTACCTGGAACCGGGGGCAGCGGCACGCCGGCTACCAGCACCTGGCCGCGTGCAGAAGCTGCAAAGCGCAGGTGTTGTAGCCTGATCTGGGGGGCAGTGGCCACGTACGTTTCCAGTATGGTCATCTCTGTCAGTATAGCAAAGCTCCCTTCGGTGGTAGCACACGGTGCTAACTTTACAGGATGCCTGTATGTAGCAATAGCTGGCAACCCGGAGGCTGGCAGACTTACGGGGATAAAATCCGTAAGGGGGAGCCATTCCAATTCCGGCAGGGTTGCATCCGGCGTCAATGCTCCCGGGGCAAAGAGGTGGTTGGCGGCATCCAGGGTCCAGGAGCGCAATGCGGGTAACTGGCGAAAAGCATTGTCAGCCACGCCTTTTACCCATATCTGGTGCTGGTGCCATGCTGCTACCAGGTCTACCCGGGTACGCAATTGGGCCAGTGCCTTGATGTCAGCTTGTGCTAATGTAATTACACTTTCAGTCATCAGTTATTCTGCATGATCTTTTCCCACAAATGGTCTATCGGTGCTAAAACAAAGTTCTTTTGTGTATCGTTATTGATCCATTCACAACGGTCATTGAGGTAGCGAAGTCTGTCTTTAATCAGTGCTCTTTCGGCAGGGGAGGTGTCTGCAGCTTCCCATTGTACGGTCATTTGCTGTACTTCCCTGTAGATGGCGTCTGCATCTGGTGCACTGTTGATAGTAGCCCTGGGATGTGCAGCTGTTTGTTCATCTGTGACTACCAGTGCTGCATTCACGATGGCGGAGATAATTTCCTGTTGTTCTTCCGTATCCCATATATAGCGCAGTACCCACATGTCCGAAAGGATAGCAGCGTCTCTTTTACAAAGAACAGCGCTGGCAGCAATGAGGCGTTGTAGTTTTACCGCTCTTCTGTCGGATATCTGGATGCCTGCATTGCGCAGTTGCTGTATCAATGTAATATAAGCCCCTCTGATGGCAGACAGGTCTATAGATGTAGTAATGTGTTGCAGTTCTCTTACTTCCTCTGCGCTGACTTTGGCCGGCGTAGTTATAGCTGCCTGCTCCAGCTGCCAGCCGGCCTGCAATACTTTTTCCAGGTCGGCAGGATCTACGTTGTCGCAATGTACCCTGAGCAGGAAGCGGTCAAAAAGTGCCTGTAGCGCTTCGTCTTCGGGCAGGTGGTTGCTGGCACCGATAAAAAGCAGGGCAGGCAGGGCGTTGGTTTCCTTGCCTCTTCTGAAAATCTTTTCGTTGAGGGCCATGAGCAGGCTGTTGAGAATAGCGCTGTTGGCATTCAGGAGTTCGTCCAGGAACACCAGGTTGGCTTCGGGGAGCATGCCTTCA
>NZ_JBCNKH010000030.1:0-79284 GCF_039596135.1 Chitinophaga sp. | reverse complement strand
GTCGCCTGTAAATCAATTACAGGCCCCTGGATAAACGCTGTCTACCGGAATCAGGATTATAAAACAAGGTTGTAAACTTCAAACAGGATTAATTAACCATAGTGTAAACCTATATTAGGACTAGACCCCTATAGCATAGTCATAGAGATATCCCGTATATAAGCCGTATATATACCGTAGGTAAGCCGTACATATCCCGTATCTATATAGATACGGGATATGTACGGCTTATATATTTTTTACGGGCGGAATACCTCAAAAGCTGTGCTATAGTTACGTTATTACTTAAACAAGGAAGCCTTCAACAACCTCATCAGTGTAAGAAAATCATTTCTTAACATATAACGTATTAAAATATATCGTATCTTTATCTCACCTGAGAATGCAATAAGCCAAAAAACTCTATAAAGGATGCTGAAATTGGGCTCACCGCCTGGTTTTCCTTCATCCCGACCTATGAAAACGAATCATTCCATGCTCCAGTACTTCGGGCATTGAGTGTTGTTGGCTTTTCCGTAGATTCTAAAATATATCCTATGAAGATGCCTGTATTTACAAGAATACGGGTAGTGCACCGCTATGGCCATATGGCGCGTGTGTTAATCCGTATTTTGTGTGTTATAACAGTGAACTTTTGTGTACATCAGATTGCCAGTGCCCAGGTTATTGAACTGACCAACCCATCTATGGAGGGCAATATTGGAAGGGATAGTGTGCCTACTGGTTGGCTAGCGGCCTCGAACACGCCCGATGTATTGCCCGGCCCGTTCAACATCTTTAAGCGGCCCACCGATGGCAAAGCGTATGCAGGTTTGCATAGTGGCCGTATGTATAGAGAAGGCTTAGCCCAGTTGCTCGCATCTCCCTTGCAAAAAGGATTGGCTTATTCCATATCTGTAGACCTGGCTTATGCACCCAGGTACCTGCAGTCTGCCTGCAATGGTAACCTTACTATTTATGGTGGAAATAGTCCGACCGATACTGCACAGCGGCTCTGGTCGTCCGGCCCTTTTACCGATACCACCTGGAGCCGGTATTATGCCATACTCGAACCAACAGCCAGTTACAAATACATATCCATCTGGGCAGATCCCGCCCAGGTTTGCCCCGGAAGTGATATTGGTACGGCCGTACTGATTGACAACTTCTCCAATATCCGGCAGGTGATCAAAACTACGCTGTCGGGTACCCCGAGTTGTAACAATGCCAATACGGGTACCGTAGAGGTCACGCCGGTTGCCTATGGTACGACGTATACTTATCTCTGGACACCGGGCAATTACAAGACGGCCAGGGTCGAAAAACTGCCCCCCGGCCAATACACAGTAGTAGTTACCGCCGAAAATGGAGCTACCGGTGGTGGTACTGTTACTGTAGGCGCATCAGACCTGGCTGCCAGGTTGACTACCATTCCATCTACCTGCGCCGGTAGTCACAATGCAGAAATTCATGTAGCCGTTACAGGTGGTATGCCACCTTACCGTTTTGTGCTGGACTATAACACACCGGTAGGCGACTCTGTATTCACAGGGTTGAATGAAGGCCGGTACCAGGTGTATGTAAAAGATGGACAGATCTGTACAGATACGCTCACCGCATTGCTCCGCGACCCGGAACCACTGTCACTGAAGGCAATGACAATAACACCTTGTAGCTGTAATGAAACGCAGGATGGAAAAATAGCATTGCAGGTGGAAGGGGGTACCCAGCCATACAGGTACCGCTTAGATGGTGGCCCCTGGCAGCAGGATAGCATTCTGCAGCCGTTAAGAGCAGGGCACTATATATACGAGGTAACAGATACGAACAACTGTAATATTGGGGGGAGTGCAAATGTGACTTCGCCATTTCAGAACTGTCTCCTGGTTATGCCGACTGCATTCAGTCCGAACGGCGATGGTAACAATGACCTGTTCAGACCTAAGGTATACGATGCCCTCACTCACTATGAACTGAGTGTGTACAACCGCTGGGGAGGGCTGGTATACCATACCAGCGATCCCCGGGCAGGGTGGGATGGAAGTGTAAGAGGAATCTTACAGGATCAGCAGGTATTTGCATACATCTGCTCCTTTAATGACAGGAATAATGAACGCAGGGAATTCAGAGGTTCAGTGGTGCTGATCCGCTAGTAGTTTGCAACAGGTGCTGGATGCTGGCATTCAGATTGGCAAACAGGAATGGCTTGTTGATGTAAGCTGCTGCACCTTTTTCAAGGGCCAGGTTTACTTCTTCCGTAGCCGATCTGGCGCTCAGGATGATGACGGGTATGTACCGCAGCTGTTCGTGCGCCTGAAAGGCTTCCAGTAACTGGTAGCCATTCAGTACCGGCATATAGATATCACTGATTACCAGGTGGGGCAGGTGTTCTGTGGCCATGTGAATGCCTTCTTCCCCGTTAGCGGCGGTGATAACCTGGTACTGGTGTAGTTCCAGCAGACTTTGTAATGTATCTCTCAAACCCGGTTTATCCTCTATCAATAAGATGGTATGTTGCATAGCTTTTCTCTATAGAGAATCAGAATGATATAGAAAGGAAAGTGTGAATGTACTACCTTCACCAGCTACACTATCTACAGTAATAGTGCCATTATTTTCCTGTACAAAAGTTTTAACAATTGATAACCCCAACCCGGTTCCGGCTATCTCATTTACATTGCTTGCCCTGAAGAAGGGTTGAAATAGTTGTGGCAAATCATTTTCAGGAATACCTATACCATCATCTATGATCCGGATCACCACCTGGTGAGGTTCGAAATCAACTTCCACTACCGGCGCTTTCTCTCTCGAAAATTTGAAAGCATTGCCCACGAGGTTCATAAAAATTCTGTTCAGCTGATTGTGGTCAGCATAAATGCCTTGCGGGATGCCTGTGACAATGAGTTCGAAGCTGCGGGTATCTTCAGGATCTGCAAAGTAATTGGACCGCAGGGTCGTGAGCAATTGAACGACATCTATAATTTGTTTGTTCAACGTCATACGGCCAGACATAATGCTGTTGATTGTGAGCATTTCGTCGAGCATATTATTGAGCCGGAATATTTCGGTAGTAATACGTGAGAGGTTTTTCTCATAGAAAGCATCCATCTGTTGGCGGGTATGCAGTCTTGCGGCCAATAATTCTACCGCTGCTGATATGGCTGTCAGCGGAGTTTTAAATTCATGCGATGTAATAGCAATGATATTACTGGCGTTATTCAATAAGTTCACAGCATCGTGTGATACAGTAGTCTCTCCATTTTTCATGTGTATCCGGTTAACGTGCAGGGGTTGAAATATGGTATGCACGAGTTGTAGAAAATTGTTCACATAAGAATTAATCTAATGTTAACTCCGGGTTTTGTGTTGCTGGTTTAAAATTAATATGAACAAGATACTCATTAACTTATTAATTTTAAAGGAGAAATTGTATTTTAGAATGATTAATTTTAGATAACCATCTAAACATAAGTGAACAATTTTTTTGCCAGAATGTTAACCTAAGTAGACACATAGAATTTTTTGCAATAGCAACGGTAACATAGAGAGGGTTTAACCATAATATATAAGGCTCTGTTCGGTGATTAATTAAAATTTCATACCCGTCATGGCTTTTCTGGAATCATTTTTGTTTATGGTTAATTAGTAGACCATATTTAGTAGACCATATCATATTGAAAAGAATAACCAAGTTAATTAAGCACCTATGATCAACATCGGAATTATAGAGGATAACTATTTCCAATTGAATAACTACCGGGAATTTCTCGAGGATTTTCAGGAGTGTAAGGTTGTCTTTGCGTGTAAATCAATGGAGGAGTTCAGGGAGCTTTCCTTCAAAGAAGTAGATGTTAATGTCATTCTCTTAGACATCTCGCTGCCCGGAGAGTCAGGCATACAGGGCATGCAGGAACTGCGCCGTGTATATCCTGAAGCAAAAATTATTGTTTTATCCGGGCATGATGGTAAGCACTATGTTATCGAGTCGATTCGCAACGGTGCGAATGGGTATATCATTAAAACCAGCCGGCTGATGGAGATATATCATTCAATATTAGATGCCATCAGCGAAGGCGGTACATTGTCTCCCAAAGCCGCTCACCTGTTGATTAACCATATAAATAAAGATCCATTAGAAGACGTTAGGCACAAGCTCACAAAGAGGGAATATGAATTACTCGCGTTGCTCAAAGAAGGTTACTCATATAAGGAGATGGCAGACAAGCTATTTGTTACTGTCTTTACTGTCAACCAACATCTGAAAAAAGTATATCAGAAACTAAATGTTGCTACAAAATCGGAGTTGATTTCAAAAATCTGGTCGAATAGTCTATGTACAGCCTTATTATTTGTAGGTTTTGCAGGATTTTTTTCAAATCAGTTTTTCGCATGATGAACGGTGTGGCCTGAATGGGCACTACTATCTTTAGTAGACACGTTTGTGCCATATCTGCGATTTGTACTCTTGTTAGTAATAGTGTTAGAGGGCTTGATAAACTAATATTGTAATACGGAAAGCGAGGAAAAAAAACCTAAAATAATAATTGGAACAATGTTTTTAAGTAAGGATTATTTGACCCGATTCGTTTTTCCGGTCCTTATCTGCTGTTTCTTTATGTCTTGTGTTAGTACTAAGCAGTCATTGTATTTTCATGATTTGCCGGATACTGTATTGGCACCCATACAAGGAAATTTTGAGCCGGTAATACAGAAAAATGACATTCTGCAAATCACGGTGAGTTCAATGAACGCAGAGGATGCAGTTATCTACAACACGCCAAGCATGGCTACTGTGGGCGGGGCCGCCAGTAGCGGACCCCAGGCTACAGGATTTTTAGTTGATGATTCGGGATACATACAGTATCCTGTATTAGGCCAGGTAAAGGTTACAGGTCTTACCAAAGCGCAGCTGACAAAATACATACGGGATCAGCTTACAGAACGAAAGCTGCTCGTAGACCCGGTAGTCAGCGTACGGTTTCTGAATTACCGTATAACCGTCATCGGTGAGGTTGCCAGGCCACAGGTAGTGAACGTCGCGAGCGACAGGGTCACTGTACTTGAAGCACTGGGCTTAGCCGGCGATATTACGTCATTCGGCAAGAAAGAAAACGTAATGCTGATACGCGAGAGTGATGATGGAACCAGAACAGTGAAAAGGCTCAACCTGAATGACAGATCGCTGTTATCATCGCCTTATTATTACCTGCGGTCGAATGATGTAGTATACGTGGAACCTACTAAAGCGAAAGTGGCCAGTACAAACACAGCCAGACAGGTATTGCCGCTTATCATTAGTAGTATCTCGCTGCTGGTAATTATTTTAGACAGATTAGTAGTTAATTAGAGACGCGCCGCATTATTGACTTTATTGTGAAACCATGCATACAGATCAGGTAGGTCTTGTTAAGTGTCATGCATATTACTAATCCCAAACTTTATTAACTCTTTGGCGGAATTACATGCAAAAAAAGAAAACCGATATACGTAAACAGCAGGAGGATCAGACAGATCTGCTGGAATTGCTTAGAAGCAGGTATCAGCCCTATTGGCCGTTATTTGTGCTCGCTGGTCTGATTGCCTTTGCAGGTGCCTTTGTGTACCTGCGGTATGCTACTCCTGTATATAGGATCACAGCCTCTCTGCTCATAAAAGATGATGCAAAGGGTATGGACGGCTCCGTGCTTTCTACGCTGGACCTCTTCGGCTCTGGTAAGCAAATAGATAATGAAATCGAAATTCTGAAATCCAAAACACTGGCCAGACAGGTAATTCAACACCTGAATCTCTATGGCGAAGTAGTAGAAGATGGTAAGATCAGGGATGTAATTATCTATCAGCAAACGCCGGTAAGAATGGTGTTCCTGGAACCTGATCATATCATGCCACTTGAAAATGTAAAATTGCCGCTTAAAGTAAACGATACTACGCAACAGGTGTCTATAGGTAACATTACTTATCACCTGGGGGATACCGTTCAAACCCAATGGGGTAGAATGGTTTTCCTGCCTGGCAATGTTAAAAACAATGGTAAGCACAATTATTTTCTGCATGTCTCCGGCGATAAAGTACTTACTTTACAAATGATCGCTAATCTCAAGGTAGGACAGGCAAATAAACAAGCCAACGTGATCAGCCTTGAATACAACGATGTGGTGCCTGCCAGGGGTGAAGCCGTGCTGAATGAACTCATGAAAGTATACGATGCCGCCGCCATCGACGATAAGAACAGGATGAGCGCCAAAACCATGGCATTCGTGGAAGAGCGCCTGCGCATCGTGACCAACGAACTGGGACAGGTAGAAGGTGAAATTGAAAAGTTTAAAACGAATGAAGGACTGGTAGACATCAGTGAACAAAGTAAAATGTTCCTCGAGAATGTAAAAGAGAATGATACAAAGCTGACGGAAGCAAACATGCAGTTGTCAGTTTTACAATCCATAGAAGATTATGTAAAAGGCAGAAAGGAAGACGAGAATATGGTGCCTGCTACCCTGGGTCTGACAGATCCTGTGCTGCTCGAACTGGTCAACCGCCTTTCTGAAACTGAAATGCAGCTCACAAGACTGAAGAAAACCACTGGCGAAAACAGTCCGCTGTTAGCCAGCCTGGCCGATCAGAAAAGGAAACTGGCACCTGCCATCCTGGAGAACATCCGCAGTCTGCGGGCAAACCTGGAAGCAGGTAAGCAAAAGCTGATGGTGGATAATGCAAAGTATAGCAGCATTCTCAGAACAGTGCCCAGCAAAGAAAGAGCCCTGTTGTCCATTAGCCGTCAGCAGGTCATCAAAAATAACATTTACACCTTCCTGCTGGAAAAGAGAGAGGAAACCGCGCTGCAATATGCTGCGGCTATATCAGACAGCCGTATCGTAGATGCTGCAGAAGCAGATTCCTTCCCATTCAGTCCAAGAAGGTCCATGATACTCGGTCTTGCCGTATTGGGAGGTTTAGCTGTAGTAGCCGGGTTTATATCTGTAAAAGATATGTTCAACAGGGAAGTATTGTTCCGTGCTGACATTGAAAAGGCTACAAATGCACCGATACTGGCAGAAATTATGCAGGATGAAAAGGCCCATCCGATTGCCATTACCGATGGTCGCCGTACTGCCATAGCGGAACAATTCCGCGCCCTGCGTACAGCCCTCAGCTACATTGGCATTAATGGGGCAAATAAGACCATTATGGTCACTTCTTCGATATCAGGTGAGGGAAAGAGCTTTATTGCCATTAACCTGGCTATAAGCCTCTCCCTGATGAAAAAGAAAGTCGTGCTGCTGGAATTTGACCTGCGCAAGCCAAAGGTGAGTAAGATGCTGGATGTACCACATACACCTGGTATCAGTAATTACCTGATCGGCCAGGCCGTAATAGGTGAGGTTTTGAAGAAACCTATAGAAGGGAACGAGTATTTCCATCTGCTGTCGGCCGGGGTGATTCCTCCGAACCCCACAGAGTTGATTCTGAATGGCAGACTGGAACAGTTATTAGCTTCGCTTAGTGCCACTTTTGATTATATCATAATCGACACCGCTCCGGTAGGTCCGGTAACAGATGCCCGCCTGCTGGCACCATTTACAGATGCAACCCTGTATGTGGTACGCCACCAGCGCACGCCTAAGTTCCATCTCCGCATGATAGACGAGTTATACCAGACTCAGGAACTTGGGAAACTGAATATTGTATTCAACGGTATCAAAATGCGGGGTATACCAGGTTATGCCTATGGCTATGGCAATGGTTACGGCTATGGCAATGGCAATGGTTACGGCTACGGATATACCGACGAACATCAGAACGGTTCTATTAAGAAAAAAGGATTAACCCGGCTTTTTAAGTAAGCTGGTTATACAAAGTTCTGATTTATTTCTGCAGTTCAACATTTATGAAAACCCGATAAGACACTCATGGGACTGAGGAGGCGAAGCTATGCCTTCAGATCAGTGAACCATGCCCACCACATGTCTTTATAAATTCCACCCAACACAGTCTCGATTTTTTAACCGTTAAAACCAATCCCATGGAACAGAATCTGAACTCCTGGTATGCTGTATATACCAAGCCCAGATGGGAAAAGAAAGTCGCAGAATCCCTGATCCGCAAACAGGTCGAAACTTACTGCCCTATCAACCGCGTCACACACCAATGGAGTGACCGTAAAAAGGTAGTCGAAGAGCCGCTTTTTAAATCTTATGTATTTGTGCGGATTCCTGAAAAGATGAAAACGACCGTGCGTGAAACAGGGGGTATTGTGAACTTTGTATACTGGCTGGGTAAACCGGCTTGTATTCCTGAGCATGAGATTGATTTGATCAAGCGTTTCCTGCATGAATATGATAATGTGGAAGTAGAAAGCTTTCCTATTCAGCAGAACGACCTTATCCAGATTACTGCAGGCCCACTCATGCATCAGCGTGGCAGGGTAGTGGAAGCTGGAAAGAATACAGTCAAAGCTGTGTTGTACAGCATGGGATTTGCCCTCACAGCTACCATTAAGAAAAGCGAACTGGTTCTCCTCAACAGCAATCAATACAGGCAACAACCTTCTAACGTTTCGCTCTAACCCGCTTTACATGCAACATATTCTCCTTTGTGGCGGGTCTGGTACCCGTCTCTGGCCGCTGTCTAACAAACAGACGCCTAAACAGCTATTGCCGTTATTTGACGGCCAGAGCCTATTGCAACTGACCTGGCAGCGCAACGCGTTTGCCTGCGACAGTGTACTGGCCATTGTGAATGAGCAACAAGTCACTACTGTTGTAGCGCAACTGCAAAACACCGGTGCTGTTCATGCCCGCTGGATTGCAGAGCCCATAGGTAGAAATACTGCTGCTGCCATTGCTTTAGCAGCCTTCATCGCCGATCCGGAAACAATTCTCCTCATTACACCAGCAGATCACCTTATTGGTACGCCGGATATTTATGCCCAGACTATTTTCCAGGCAGAGAAACTGGCGGCTGACAATCACCTCGTGACCATCGGCCTGCAGCCTGCTTATCCTGAAACTGGCTATGGGTATATTCAATATGATGGCTACGATGTGGTACGCTTTACTGAAAAACCGGACATCGTCACTGCCGAAGCAATGCTCAACAGCGGAGACTACCTGTGGAACAGTGGCATCTTTTGTGGTAAGGCAGGTGTATTGCTACAGCAACTGGAACAATACGCCCCCGCTATTTACACCACCGCTGCCATTGCTGCCGATGAATACCTGGAAACAGGCCGTATTCAGCTGACTACCATGGAAGCCATTCCTGCTGACAGTATTGACTATGCTGTACTCGAGAAAAGCAATATTGTGAAAGTGGTACCCAGTACAATGGAATGGAGTGATGTAGGCGGTTATGAAGCACTCGCAGAAGCACTGGCCAAACATTACCAGTACAGCAATCACCAGGCTGTCTTTATCCAGAGCGACCCTGTGAACAGCATGGTCCTGGGCAAAGATAAACTGGTAGCCCTGGTAGGCGTGGAAAACGTAGTAGTTGTGAATACACCTGAAGCCTTGCTCATTTTGCAAAAGGGGAAAGGACAGGAAGTGAAACAACTGCACCAGTGGGTAAAAGAAAACAGACCGGAATTACTTTAAACTATGATTATGCAACTGAATGATAAAATATATATAGCAGGTCACCGCGGCATGGTAGGCGGTGCAATCAAAAGAAGATTACAGACTTTAGGGTACAACAACCTGCTCACCCGCAGCTCTGCAGATCTGGATTTGCGTAACCAGGCCGCTGTACACGAGTTCTTTGCCAGCGAACAACCTGATTACGTATTCCTCGCTGCTGCAAAGGTGGGTGGTATCTATGCGAACAATACTTACCGTGCAGAGTTCCTGTACGATAACCTGATGATGGAAGCTAACGTCATCCATGCTGCTTATAAACATGGTGTGAAAAAACTCATGTTCCTGGGTAGCTCCTGCATTTATCCAAAGCTGGCGCCACAGCCACTTACGGAAGATAGCCTGCTCACAGGGCCACTGGAGGCAACCAACGAACCATATGCCATCGCCAAGATTGCAGGGATCAAACTCTGCGAAGCTTACCGTGATCAATACGGTTGTAATTACATCAGCGTGATGCCCACGAACCTGTATGGTATTGGCGATAATTATCATCCTGAAAACTCACATGTATTACCTGCACTGATCCGTCGCTTTCACGAAGCAAAGGAAGCGGGCAAAAACAGTGTGACCGTATGGGGTAGCGGTACTCCCCGTCGTGAGTTTTTGTTTGCAGACGACCTGGCGGCTGCCTGTGTATACCTGATGTTGCACTACGATGGCAAAGAACTGGTAAACATTGGTACCGGCGAAGACCTGAGCATCAAAGAACTGGCTGAAACAGTGAAAGAGGTGGTTTGCTACGATGGCAAAATTGTGTTTGATCCATCAAAACCTGATGGCACTCCACGTAAACTGATGGATGTTTCCAAACTGCATAGCCTGGGATGGAAACACACGACTGAACTGAAAGAAGGATTAGTACAAGCATATGCGGATTTCCTGAAGAAGCGTCATATGGCCGTTAGCTGAGTTTTATCTATTACTCATATTGTTAATCAAATATTCTGATGAAAGTAATCGTAATAGGCACCGGGTATGTCGGGTTGGTGACCGGAGCATGCCTGGCAGAAGTAGGAACAGAAGTCGTGTGTGTAGATGTGAATGAAACCAAAATCAGGAACCTCGAACGCGGCATTCTTCCCATCTACGAACCAGGGCTGGAAGAAATTGTGACCCGCAATACAGCCAATGGCAGACTGTCTTTCAGCACAGACCTGGCAGCCGTGATCCCGGGTGCTGCTGTCGCATTTATTGCGGTCGGCACACCGCCGGGCGAAGATGGAAGTGCAGATCTGCAATACGTATTGCAGGTAGCAAGGGAGATTGGAGAATCCATGACCGACTATCTCGTAGTAGTCACTAAATCTACTGTACCTGTGGGCACAGCAGTGAAGGTAAACAGGGAAATCAAACAGGCGGCACTCAACCGCGACGAGCTCCTTGATTATGATGTGGCTTCTAACCCCGAATTCCTGAAAGAAGGTGCTGCGGTGCAGGATTTTCTGAAACCTGACAGGATTGTGATAGGGGTGAACAGTGGTAAGAGTAAAGAAATACTGGAACAACTGTACAGACCTTTTTTGCTGAATGGCAGGCCGATTATTTTCATGGACATCGCATCGGCAGAAATGACGAAGTATGCAGCCAATGCGATGCTGGCAACGAAAATTTCTTTTATCAATGATATTGCCAACCTCTGCGACCTCGTTGGCGCAGATGTAAATATGGTGAGAAAAGGGATTGGCTCCGATGCCCGTATTGGTTCCAGTTTTATCTATCCTGGTATCGGGTATGGTGGTAGCTGTTTCCCAAAAGATGTGAAAGCACTGGTGAAAACCGGTAAGGATTATGGACATACGCTCCGCATACTCGAAGCAGTGGAAGCGGTGAACAATGACCAGAAGCTGGTAATGTTCGATAAGATTACCAATCATTATGAAGGTGAATTGTCCGGTGTGGTATTTGGTATCTGGGGCTTATCATTTAAACCCGGTACAGACGATATGCGGGAGGCGGCGAGCCTGGTGCTGATCGATGCGCTGCTAAAAGCAGGTGCGGTGGTAAGGGTGTTTGATCCTGTGGCGATGGAAGAAGCGAAGAAGACGCTGGGCAATAGTGTAGTATGGTGTGAAGATATGTACCATGCGGTGGAAGGTGCAGATGCGGTGGTGCTGGTAACTGAATGGAATGATTTCAGGTTGCCGGATTGGAATAAGATGAAAGGGATTGTAGTGTTTGATGGCAGGAATATTTATGATTTGCCTTATTTAAAAAAGAAAGGAATTGTAGCCTATGGCATAGGTACTACCCAACCAAGTGTAATTGAAATTATTACCAAATAACGACAATGCCGAAACTCTTATCGAAATCGCGTAGCGATTTCGATAAGAGTTTCGGGAGATTTTTCTTCCCAAAAAAAAACAAAACTATAAAATATGAAAGTGGCCTTAATAACCGGTGTTAACGGACAAGACGGCGCATACCTGTCAGAACTTTTATTAGAAAAAGGATACATGGTACATGGTGTGAAACGCCGTGCTTCTCTTATCAATACGGATAGAATCGACCACCTGTACCAGGACCCTCATGATCCGAATGTGCGTTTCAAACTGCACTACGGCGATATGACCGACAGCACCAACCTGATCCGCATCATCCAGGAAACACAACCTGATGAGATCTACAACCTGGCTGCCATGAGTCATGTAAAAGTAAGCTTTGACACACCTGAATATACTGCCAATGCCGATGGTATTGGTACCCTTCGTATACTGGAAGCACTCCGCATCCTGAAGCTGGAAAAAAAGACCCGCGTGTACCAGGCCAGCACCTCAGAACTGTATGGGCTGGTGCAGGAGGTTCCCCAGCGCGAAACCACCCCTTTCTACCCACGTAGCCCCTATGCAGTGGCAAAACTGTATGCTTACTGGATCACAGTGAACTATCGGGAAGCATATGGCCTGTTTGCCTGCAATGGTATTCTCTTCAACCACGAAAGCCCACTGCGCGGCGAAACTTTCGTAACCCGCAAGATCACCCGTGGAGTAGCTGCGATCGCACTCGGCCTGCAGGACAAACTGTACCTCGGTAACCTGGATGCACGTCGTGACTGGGGCCATGCAAAAGATTATGTAGAAGCGATGTGGAGAATTCTGCAGCAGGATACTGCCGAAGATTATGTAATCGCAACTGGTATCACTACACCGGTACGTGATTTCGTAAAAATGGCCTTCGACGAACTGGGTATTGAACTGGCATTCTCCGGTAAGGGTGAAAAAGAAGTGGCGGTTGTAACTGCCTGCCGTAACAAGGAATTCGTACTGCCAATTGGTAAGGAAGTAGTAGCAGTAGATGCCAAATACTTCCGTCCTACAGAAGTAGAACTGCTGATCGGCGATCCTACCAAAGCACAGACAAAACTGGACTGGCAGCCTAAATACGACCTGCCTGAACTGGTGAAAGAAATGGTAGCTGCCGATGTTGAGCTGTTCCGTAAAGAGTCTGTCGCACAATTCGAACATCTCATTGGCTAATAAACATATATGGCAAAGCTATTACCGGTTAAGACCAATCTTTCCTTTCTCGACGGCCTTCGCGGACTGGCAGCCCTGTACGTTGCTACAGGGCATGCCCGCTGGCTGCTGTGGGAGGGAGGAGAGCGTTTCAGGCAGGCGGGTAGTTCGTATGGGGCAATCGGGAAAGCATTTGCATTAGGTATGTCTATGTTCAAGTTTGGACATGAGATGGTACTGTTTTTCTTCGTGCTTTCAGGTTTTGTGATCCATCTTAAGTATGCGTTACAGTTAGCTAAAGGGCCGGATACACATTTTACTTTCGGTGCTTACTTTATGAAGCGCCTGAAGCGTATTATGCCACCCTACCTTTTTGCCTTTCTGCTCACGATCGTATGTGATAGCATTGTGGCACATTACCAGTTTTCGATTTATACGCATACTACTCCTTTGCCACTTGTAAACCAGAATATCACCTTTCACCATTCATGGTCATCCCTGATCGGGAATATCTTTTTCCTCCAGGATGCTTATGTACCGGTGTTTGGTTCCAATGGCAGTATATGGTCGCTGAAATACGAATGGTATTTCTACATGCTGTACCCGATTCTATTATTGACAAACAAAAAGTTTCCAAAGCTGACACTCCTTGGTGTGGCAGGCATTTTCGGACTCTATGTAGCCGGCTTCCATACCGGGTTTATACTCTTCGACCAGGTAGTGGCCTGTTTATTCTCCTGGTGGGTAGGTGCGTTCATCGCAGATATCTATACAGGCAGGGTAAATGTAAACCGCTGGCTGATCTATCCACTGATGGTGATCGTACCAATGATTCCCATCATTCACACATCGGGTATCCCACCGCTGGTAAAAGACCAGGTAGTGGCCTTTGGCTTCAGCGGACTGCTCCTGCTGTTGCTGGACTATCGTGAAAAAAGGGCAGTGCAGGGCTTTGGCCGTCTCAAATGGCTGGGCGACTGCTCTTATACATTGTATCTTATCCATGCACCCATATTGATTTTAGCAAACGGAATACTACTGCGTATTAACCATAACCATCTACCTGGAACGTTTGTATTTGCATGGCTGGCGGTGGCCTTTGTTGTGCTGCTGGCATATGCATTACACTTCATCCTTGAAAAACCGTTTACCTCAACCGCCAAACGCGTACCATTAAGCAACCATCCGGACGTGATGCCGGCGTTGGTAAAATAAATGTCTATCTGTATGAAAATTTTAGTTGAAAACTCCACCTGGAATAATATAGGTGACGGGTTTTACCAGAGCGCACTTTTTGTGTTGATTAAAAAACTCTATCCGGAAGCCAATGTATTAATGGAAGAAGGGCCGATCTTCAGAGCATTTCGCCCCAAGAGCGACTGGCAAAAGAAGAATGCCCTTCACCTGATGGATTATCAATCTGCCGATTTGCATATCTTCTCCGGTCCTATGATTCGCCAGATCCTGACGAATTATAAAGACAAGATCAAACAGATCAAAGAAAGAGGTGAACAATATGCACTTATCAGCGCCTCCTCCGCAGGTATCTCAGATTCACTGCGTGCTGAAACAGGAGCGTTTTTTGAAAAATACCAGCCATTGTTTCTGTCATCCCGCGACCAGGATACTTACCTGAAGTTCAAGGATTATGTAAAGAACTCGTACAATGGTATCTGTACTGCCTTCCTGGTGAATAAAATGCTGCCTGTAGATACACTGGACGATAACTTCAGGTTTTTTATCAGCAGTTTTTACAGGGAGCTGGAACCAGTATTCAAGGTAAATGGCGAGGTGAATATCAGGAACGTAGAGCTGGACCGTAAAAAGACCTTCTTTGGACTCAGTCATCGTATCAGCCGGCACCTGAACCGTTTCCGCCCTGCACAGGACGGCGTGAACGGCCATAAGATTGTAAGGGTCAACCAGGAAGTGTCTACAAAGTTTAACCATATCAATTTTGCACAGCCTAATTCATTTTTGAGCTTTAACCTGCTTTCATATCTGGCTTTGTATAAATCGGCGGACTTCACCGTATCAGACAGGGTTCATTCCTGCGCAGTAAGTCTCGCTTTTGGCAAGCCTGCCCGTTTGTTTACGAACAGTCCAAGGGCAGGAATCTTCAACAGACTTGGTTTTGATCATAAAAAGGATAATGGCATCATGTATCCTAATCTTGACATCATAGATATAGAAGCGGAGAAATTATCTTCATTCATTAAGTCATCTTATTAGTTTTGAGCAAAAAGAATCTTTCCGGGACTCATGTATTTAACAGCATTAGCTGGATGCTGATGCAGACAGGTGCTACGAAGTTAACTTCCATTTTAGGCCAGATCGTACTGGCGTGGCTGTTGGAACCTGCACAATTTGGTCTTATCAGCCTGGTATACACCGTTACCAGTATTGGCCTGATTATTCAGCAGTTTGGATTGAATGATGTATTGATCAGACGACAGAGAGCCTTCCAGAACTGGCTGCCCTTATCTTTTGGCATCTCATGGGTATTCGGATTTGTCTCCTGTATCTTTTTGCTGGCGCTGGGGTATGTAGGAAGCGTGGTGTATAAGGATCATAACATCTTCACCCTGGTGGCTTTCTATGCACTGACCACACCGATGGATGCACTGAGTGTGATTCCGTTGACAAAGCTGCGCATAGAGTTAGACTTTAAAACGCTTTCTGTAATCCGTATTATGGAAACGGTGCTGACCATGTTCATGACGGTCGCGCTGGCATATATGGGCTTTGGGGTGTACAGTTTTGTGATACCACCATTGATTGTATCGGCAGTATCACTGATAGTAAAGTACCGGGTAACGCATCTGAAGATTCAATTTAACCTGCACCTGCGCCGCTGGAAATACCTTACTGTCAGCAGTTCCTGGTCGCTGGTACACTCCATCGTGCAGCGTATTATGGATCAGGCGGATTATATCGTACTGGGTTTGTGGGTGAGTAAGACGATTGTAGGGATTTACTATATGGCCTTCAGCTTGTCTATACAGGTGATTGGTTTTGTGGCAAACAACCTGCCCAGTGTATTGTTTCCCAGCCTGGCATCGATCAAAGATAGTCAGCGTGCAAAAGATATGTTTAAAAAGAGTGTGACCTACCTGTCTGTATTCGGTGCTGCATTTGCTATCTGGCAGGGTGCCACTGCTTACTGGATTGTACGGGTGTTTCTTTCTGCCAAGTGGATACAAACGACGGCACTGGTAGAGATACTGTCAGTAGGTATGGCCTTCCGTGCAGTGGCGTGGTTGTGGTCTACACCTTACAGGCTGAAAGGAAAGTTTGCCGACATGGCTAAGCAATCTTTTTATTCACTGATCCTGATGGTGATACTGATCGTAGCGGGTACATTGCCCTGGGGCGTGTATGGTACTGCCGCAGCCGTATCGCTCTACTATGTAGTGATCAGTCCTATCTGGCTGTACAATGGATTTAAACTGCTGGGTGGTACCTGGAAAGAGACGTTGCAGGTGTTTATGATTCCCATTCCATTGGCAATGCTCTGCTACGGCAGCTGCTGGTATTTCTTCCGGTTTCTTTACCTGGGTGCTAACCCTATCACGGTCATGGTCCTGATCTCCGTGATTGGTTCAGGATTGTACATGGGTGGTATTTACCTGGCTATGCCTGATACATTCGCTGAGATTAAGAGATTACTGTTTGAGAAATTTCCCGTCGCTAACGGAGTTAAACGTTTGCTTACAAGGAACTAAATCAACTATGAAAAGCATTATTTCTACAGGACAGGGCAGGCTGCACCTCATACAGTCCGCCATCGCCATCAAAGAGCAGGGGGTAGATGTGGAAGTGATTACTGGTTGGGTACCGGGTAAGCACTTTCCTGACAAATTTATTAATGCCATGGGGAAGCTGGTAGGCCGGAGCAATCTGGCTTACGGCTTGCGCAAGCGCTCTCCTAAAGGATTTCCAAGAGAGCAGATCCGCACATGTAGCTTCTCTGAATTCTATATACAGTTTCTTTTTATCCTCACCGGGAAGAAATTTTTAACGAGAGATAAAGCGGCAAGAATGGGATGGAAAGCGTTTGGTACTGAATCGAGAAAGTACATCCGCAATAGCCAGATCTTTCATGTACGCAGTGGTGCAGGCCGTGCAGGCGCTATTGAGAAAGCCCGGGCACAGGGTATGAAAGTGGTAGTAGACCACAGTATTGCACATCCCAGCGAAATTAAAAGACAGCTGGACAAACTACTGAGTGAAAGCAAAGAATCAAAATTCATCAATATCTCCGATGGCTTCTGGAACAATGTATTGAAAGATTGTGAAGAGGCGGATGTCGTGCTCGTGAATTCGGATTATGTGAAAGATACTTTTGTAGCACAGGGCTTTCCTGCCGATAAAATCAAAGTAATTCATCTCGGCATTGATGAGAGCTTTTATTCACTGAAACAATCTTATGAGTCAGGTACGATCCGGCTGGTCTTCACCGGCAACTTTGGTGTACGCAAGGGCGCTCACCTGATCGTAGCGGCTATTGAGCAACTGGTAAAAAAAGATTTTCCTTTTACGCTGGATGTAATTGGCAATGTATCGAACGAACTGACCATTCCGGACTGGTTCAGGAATCATCCGGGTATCACCCTGCATGGTTCTATGCCACAGGATCAGCTGAAAGTATTTCTTGCCAAAAGCGATCTCTATATTTTTCCCACCTATGTAGAAGGTGCTGCACAGTCTGTGAAAGAAGCTATGGCAGCAGGACTACCGGTAATTACAACGGTAAACAGTGGTGCCCCGGTAACACACCTTGAAAACGGTTTTTTGATCCCCGATGATAACGCCGATGCACTGGCGGCTGCTATTCAGCAACTGAGTGCAGATCCGGCACTAAGAAAGGAAATGGGACTCAAAGCGGCAGCAACGATTCGCACAGGCCATACCTGGGAGCGATATGCACAGGAAGTAACTGAACTATATAAAAGTATGATCAGCGCATGAATATATCCAGGAACAAGTCGAATATTAAAATGGTATTGTACTCTCTGCTCAGTGCCGCGCAGGTATCATTTGTAGGTACGCTGATCATGAGTGAAGTATATGCAGGTCTCAACTCATTGAATTTTGGTCGTATCGGGCAGCTGTACCGCAATAATCCTGACGTGAAGCGGGTGCACAGGGCAATGTTTATATTCCTGGTGGTACAGATGCTGAGCGATGTGATCAACCACAACAGTATGAACAATATGCTGCGTGGCTGGGCGGCGATAGCAGTATCCCTGGTGATATTCACGTTTATGTTCAGAATGTTCGACGATACACCCAGGATCATCATCGCCTTTATGTGTGCCGAGGTGGTCCGGATGATCCTCTTTGGAAATACAGACCTGGAGCAGGATACCTCTTCGTTGATGGAAGATTATTCGCTCTTTAAGTTCAGGATTGCGCCGATTACCAACTATATTATTTTACTCATCACCTTTTACACCTATAATAAGCGAAAGGATATGCTCACGGTGGCCATTCTCATGGTATATGGCCTGGCAAATGTGGGGCTGGACTATCGGTCTAACGGGTTGTTCTTTCTCTTTGGAGGATTGATCATTCATTTCCGCAGGGTGCTCATGCATATGACACTCGCCAGAAAGATCGGGTTGACCATTTTTGTGGGCATCGTTTTCCAGATCCTGTATATGTTTTATGTACATGCGGTATTGTCTGGTGAGTTTGGAGGTAAGCATGCTGGTGATCAGCTATCAGAAACTGGCAATCCTTACAATCCATTTTCATTGATCGGGCAGGGGCGTGGTGAATTCTTTGTAGCGATCGAAGCGGTGAAAGACGCGCCCTGGTTGGGCCATGGCTCCTGGGCCACAGATGAAGACAACCATTACCGCAGCCTCATGTTCAAAGACCTGGACAAGGACAAGAGCCGGGTGCTGGCACTGAATAATAGTGGTGTGATACCCAGTCACTCCGTACTCTTAGGCGCCTGGGTATATGGAGGCGTTATTGCATTTCTCTGCATGTTCTACATTTTCTGGCTGTCCCTGAAACGGGCGTTTTCGCTCATGATGGACGAGCGGGCCATGGAAACACCTTATTACCCGCTCATTGTATTGTTTACAGTTCAGCTGCTCTGGATATTCCCATTTTCACCATTGCCACATATCCGGAGTACACTGCCATTGATGATAGCATTTATAATTACCATTTACCATTCATTACAAAACGACGAAGAAGATGAAGAAGAAGATCTGCTTCCTGACAACGGGTGATATCACTACGATAGCTACGATGAAGCGTGCACTGGGTATGGCCAACCCGCTGGCTGACCTGGGATGGGAGGTATCCATCATTGCGATGGACTGTGCTGAGAACAGGGAAAGAGCCAGCATAGAGTGCGGGCCCGAGGTAGCTGTGTATTATTATAAACCTGCCAACATGAATGGTGAGGTGGAACAAAAAATCATGCTGCTGAAAGAGATTCGTCCTGATTATATTTATTTCTGCTCATTTGGATTCCGTAACTGGATCCGGAAGAGTGCACTGGGCTTCAATCCCCAGATGGTGATTGAGCATTCTGAACTGCAATCAGGTATTCCTGATAATAAAGGGTTGAAAAAAATGATGGCACACTTTATCGAATCGCTGTCTGTAGTATATGCAGACAAATTGATTTGTGCCAGCCGCTACCTCGAAACATTCTATCGTAAAAAGTCAAAACAATTCCTGCGCCGCAACATGTCTGTGCTGTATTCACCATATGCATACAGTACAGAGGTGATCGATGCACCAAGGCTGCACCTCGATGAACTGCAGGCGAAGTATGCAGGGAAAACAGTGCTTATCTATATGGGAACGATGACAAGGAACTATGGTCTGTTCACCATGCTGGATGCGGTCAAAGAAGCAGTAAAAGAAACACCTGGTATTAAGTTGCTTTTACTGGGCCGGGGCAGACACCTGGACGAAGCAAAGGCATATGTAACTGCGAACGGTCTTGATGAATACATTGAGTTTTTGGGGTATGTACCTGAAACCATGCTGAGTTCTTACTTTGAACTGGCAGATGCATTCATTTCTCCATTAAACGATACAGTACAGGATTGGGCGCGTTGTCCCAGCAAGATCTACATGTACATTCCTTTTCATAAACCGGTGTTCACCTGCAATATTGGTGAGCCGAAAGAAATTTTTGGTGACGAAGGGTACTATTTTGACAACAGTCAGCCGGGCTCCCTGGCTGAACTGATTACGGGGCTTGTCCGGCAGCAGCTGCAGCGTGTGCCATTGGACGTTACAGCGCATAGCTGGACAACCCGTTCCCGTGAATTTTCCAACTGGATACTACAAAAAGAACCGATGTATGCATAAAGCTGTTTTACTTTCTAAGGGAGAAGGAAACTTTTATTTCGGTTTCCATGATCTGATCGCATGGAACTATAAGGGTGATAAATTACTGGCGCTGAGAATTGATGACATGCTGACACCTCCGAATCCTGATGTACCCTGTGATATCGGGTACCTGGACAAGGAAGGCCGGTTTCATAAAATGGGCGAGACTTATGCATACAATTATCCACAGGGGGCACGGCAGCAATGGATTGGTAAATCAGACCTGTTCATTGTAAATGATAAAATCAATCATGCATGGCGTTCTAAGATTTATAATACAGAAACAGGTGAATGCACAACGCTGGAATTTCCTACACATGTGATTACGAACGATGGCTGGGCGTTTGGCCTGGACTATGCGCGATTGTTCAGGGTTGGCGGCTATGGCTATACAGGGTTGCCGGATGTATATGCGAACGAAGCTGCACCTGCCAGCTCCGGTATAGTAAAGCACAATGTATATACAGGAGAAGAAGAGATGATTATTTCTTTGGCAGAGGTAGCAAACTACCAGATGAATGCAAACCTGGGGAACAACCATTACTTCACGCACCTGCTGCTGAACCCTTCACAGACACGTGTTGCTTTCCTGCATCGATATAAGCTGAAAGACGGAGGTGAAACAACGCGATTGATGACCATTAATACTGATGGTTCTGAACTGCACTGCCTTGCCACCGGTTTCCTGAGCCACTTTGACTGGCAGGATGATAACCACATAGCCATATGGGGGCGTACCGGCAGTAGTGTGGAAAAACTGCGTGGATCATTGTTGTATCGCATGCTGCCATCTGGCCTGGTGGGTAAGGGAAAGAAAATTATCAAAAAACTGTTGTATAAACCTAAACCGGGTGTGAACAGTAATCCTGGTTTCAACTGGTTGTTATTTACAGATACAGAAGGTGCACCGCATTCACTGCTGGCGAAAGATGTAATAACTGAAGACGGGCATCCAATGTTTTGCCCTGCAAACAGGGATTGGATGATCTGCGATACCTATCCAAACAGTGAAGGCATCCGCACCTTGTTTTTGTTTCAATATAGTACGCAGCGCCGTATAGATCTGGGCACCTATAAGATGCTGGATCAGCAGCCTGACCTTGATAAATCTATGCCATTCCTGGTAGGGGTAGACGCGACGGTGTTGAAAGCATTCTCGCCTCAGCAGATGGCTTTCACACGCAGTGGTCTGCACTGTGACCTGCACCCAAGATGGAAAGGAGACGGTACCATGGTAGCGTTTGATTCTATTCATGAAGGTAGCAGACAAATTTATGGATTCGATGTAAGCGACATTATTAAATCAAAAGACACAACCCCTGCACATGAACGACAGGCAGCACATTACGGGATTTGATTTTATCAGACCTATCGCCGCTTTTAGTGTTGTATGGATACATGGCTGTGCCGGCAGCTTCTGGACGAAAAAATTGAACCCGTTGAATAGTTATGCGGTACCGGTATTTATCGCCATCTCCATGTTCCTCTTTGCCTGGCAGATCATAGGAAAGGGGCGCCGGGATTTTAAAGAAATGCTGGTGACCCGTATTCAGCGACTGATGATCCCTTTCTTTTTGTGGACGCTGATTTACCTGGGGATCAGGTTGTTTAAAGCAAGGTTTGTACACGAGCCTTTTGAAATGAAGTGGATAGAAACGTTCGTGTTCAAAGGCAGTTCTTACCAGTTGTGGTACCTGCCGAACCTCTTCTACCTGAGTATCCTGTTCTTTCCTTTGCTGAATGTGGCTGTGCGCAACCGGAAGATAGCCAGTGTGATGATTTGCTGCATTGTGCTCATTGCAGCTATCGTGCTGTGGTATACACCGGCAGATATCAGGCAGGCAGACTGGTTCACCCGGCACATATTATTGTACTTCGTGCCTTCGCTGATCTCTGCATCCATAGGGATGTTGTTTTACATCAACTATGAAACGGTCAGGGCCAGGTATGGCACCAGCGTACAGGTACTGGTACCGATATGTGCAGGGGCGCTGTTTTTTGCACAGCTGTTTATACCTCATGTATTGATAGGGTTGGCTTTTGTAGCGGTGTTATTTCCATTGCTGCTGTTCCAGGTACATGGTAGTTATCCGGGTATGATGGCGCTGTCGAGAAATTCAATGGGGATCTATCTCATACACGGTGTGTTTTTAGAAGGGATTAAAACAGGCATGCAGCTGATCCATCATCCTGTACAGGGACTGGCGCTGACACTGGGATCCATTATTGTGACTTACCTGCTCAGCTTTGTGGTGTCTGAAATCTTATCGAAGAATGACATATTGAGAAAGTACCTGATGGGCAATTAAACTTTTAACATGATCGGCATTTTGCAACCATATATACCTCACTACAGGGAGGAGTTTTTCAACATGCTGAGGGAGCAGTTGCCAATGGACCTGTATTGTTATGAGAAGCAGGCCGATATTGGCAAGCATCATTTCAAAGAGGGTAATACCGGCATCATTCCTTTGCGTGCATGGATGAAAGGGCCATTCGTTTTGTATAATCCTTTTCCATTGCTGAACAGGAAATACAATGTGCTGGTGCTGATGCTGAACTTTGGTCACCTGAGCACCTGGCTGATTTTATTACTGAAGCCTTTCATCAAACAAAAGATTGTGCTGTGGGGGCACGGCATTTCTGTAAAGCGATATGTGAAGGAAGAAAAGAAACCACACCTGTTACTGCGCTGGATGATTGCTTTGTCAGATGGTGTGTGGTTCTACACAAAGAAAGAACTGGATGTGTGGAAAACCTTTATGCCGAAGTTGAACGGTCATGCATTGAATAATACCATCTCAGGTGTGGATGCGATTCTTGAACTGGATATGCCGGATAAGCAGTCTTTGAGAGAAAGATATGGTATTACACAGCAACGGGTGCTCATCTATTGTGCACGATTCAATGAGCCGGGCAGGAGGGTAGATCTGTTGGTAGAGTTGATAGAAAGATTATCTCCCGAAGGATTTGCTTTTGTGATCATTGGCGATGGCAGACTGAAACCGGATTTCTCCCGATATACACATGTGCATGACTTTGGCGCACTGTACGACAGGAAAATAAAGGATGAGTTGTTCAGTATGGCGGATGTCTATTTTCAGCCGGGATGGGTGGGGTTATCGATAGTGGAAGCGATGTCTTACGGCAAACCGGTGTTTACATTCAAGCGTTCCGAATCTGTATTGCAATGTGTGGAATATAGTTACATCAAACACGGACACAACGGAATGATCTTCGACAGCATGCGGGATTGTATAGATGCATTGGCGCTGACTACAGAAAAGGAGATAGGCAGAATGGGCGAGAATGCCCGTGCTTATGTCAGAAAAGAATTAACCATGGATACAATGGCGGACAATGCAGTGACTGCCATCAGACATATTTCTTCACCCAAGCCGGTACTACATGAAGACGCAAAATAAGTTGTGGCCTTTAGAGGTGTGCAGGGGATTGGCAGCCTTGTATGTGGTCATGCACCACTCGCGGGAGTTGTTGCCTGCACCGATACGACCTTTGTTATTGTTCGGTCAGGAGGCCGTGATTTTGTTTTTCCTGCTCAGCGGTTTTGTGATTCATTATAACTATAGCACGAAGTCAGCGTTTGACAGGAAAGATTTTTTGTGGAAACGTTTTGTGCGCATCTATCCCATTTTTATCGTGGTGATGATATTGAGTGTGGGTATTGATATGGCTACAGGTAATGGAGATGCACATACAGACCTGCGCAGTTTTGTTTACAATATGCTGGGACTGCAGGATTCGCAGTTACAGAAACCGGGAATTGGATATCCCACCTTTGGGGACAATGATCCTTTGTGGAGTTTGGGATATGAGGTATGGTTTTACCTGTTCTATGCGATTACAGGTGCTGCGCGGTTCAACAGGAATTTATTGGCAGTGACCGTCCTCTCTGTGGCAGCTGCGGTCGTGTTTAGTTTCTTCCCGAACAAAGCTTGTCTCACATTATTATACCTGCCTATCTGGTGGCTGGGTGCTGCGCTGGCGGAGGCTGCTCTTGCTGGTCGTAATGCACCGTTCTGGAAAGGCATGGGGAGCTTACTGGTTACCCTGGCTGCATATGTCGCTGCCAGTTATCCCGTGATCAGGGCCAGTCATGGTACTATTGGGTTACATCCTTTTATTGAAATCAGGCATTTTATGGCAGCGATAGGATTTGCGGTGGTGTGGATAGCTGCACAGCGATTTGTGAATGCTGATAAATTCAGATGGCTGGAACCATTGTCGTTCCTGGCGCCGATCTCTTATGGTATCTACATAGTGCATGTGCCATTGCTACGGCTGGTGAAGCACTACATGGGCCCCGGTGCGCTGACATGGCTCTGTTTTGCAGGACTGACTTTATTAATGGCTTACCTGTTGGAGATACATTTTCAGAAAAGAGTGGCTATACCCTTATTGATAAAAAAACGTAAGAAAGCAGCTGTAGCCATGCCGGTGATCAGCGCAAAAGCATCATAATGAAAATTTTATTTATTGTTCCTTCTTACAAGCCGGCTTTTATATACGGCGGGCCAATAGTAGTGATAGCCAGGTTGGCAGAGAGACTGGTACGCCTTGGGCATGAGGTGACCGTGTATACAACAACTGCAAACGGCCACCAGGAACTGGAGGTACCAATAAAGACACCTGTGCAGGTAGATGGTGTGAGGGTGTACTACTTCCCAAGAATTACAGGCGATCATACACATGTATCTCCTGCCCTGTGGAAACATACCTGGAAAACAGCGAAGTCGTATGATGTGGTACATATTCATTCATGGTGGAGTTTCCTGGTATTGGGTGCTTCGCTCATGTGCAGACTGAGAGGCATTAAACCGGTGCTTTCTCCACATGGTATGTTCTGCGATTATGTACTCACGGCAAAGAACCAGGCAAAGAAAAGGGTACTGCACAATGTAATTGGTAAGAGTTTGCTGAAGCATACTTACCTGCATACCTCTTCACCCATGGAGTGGAATGAGTGCCTGCGCATCAATAACGGCTGGCAGGGTGCAAAGATCTTTAACCTTGTAGACCTGCCTGCAGTAGAGTGTCCCCGCCAGGAAAACGAGGTATTTACCATTAGTTTTCTCTCCCGCGTAGATCCCAAGAAGGGGCTGGATATTTTACTCATTGCATTGTCTAAAGTGCCATTCAGGTACAAATTACAGATAGCAGGTTCCGGTGAAGAAGCGTATGTGGCAGAACTGAAATCGATCGTAGCAACACTGAATATGGAAGATCATGTAGAGTGGGTAGGATGGAAGAATTCAGAAACGAAGTTTCCCTTCCTGGCAAATACAGATTTGTTCGCCCTCACTTCGCACAATGAAAACTTTGCGATCGTGGTGATAGAGTCCCTGTATGTAGGAACACCTGTATTGATCAGCAACAACGTAGGATTGTCTGGTTATGTAGAACAAAACAGGCTGGGATGGATCACAGGTATTGAAGATATTGAAGAAGTAAGAGCGAAGCTGACACTGGCTTACAACGATAAGCTGGAACGGAACCGCATCACAGCTACAGCAAGGGAGATCATCAACCGGGATTTCAATGAAAACAAGCTGGCAGGGGATTATGTCACATTATATCAAAGTTCAGGAACAGCGAAAAAGGTAATATAATATGGATCTGGCAGTTATTATTCTTACATACAACGAAGAAAAACATATCGGTCGCTGCCTGGAAAGTATGCGACAGGTATCGGATGAGATTTGTATCGTAGACGCATTTTCTACAGATGATACAGTGGCGATTGCAGAAAGCTATGGTGCAACGGTATTCCAGCACAAGTGGGTAAATTATGCGCAGCAGTTTCAATGGGGGCTGGATAACTGTGGTATCAAAGCTTCGTGGGTGATGCGCATGGACAGTGATGAATACCTGGAGCCGGCATTGATAGCAGAGATCAATGAAAAGGTAGCAGAGCTGCCGGCAGCAGTGAGTGGTGTATACATCCGCAGAAAAGTATTGTTCAAAGGCAAGTGGATCAAGCATGGTGGTTTCTATCCACACAACCTGCTGCGCATCTGGCGAAATAAGATAGGCAGTATAGAGCAACGCTGGATGGATGAACACATCGTACTGTCTGAAGGGAAGACGGTACAGTTCAAAGAGCACATTGTGGATTACAACCTGAATGCGATCCACTGGTGGGTGAATAAGCATAATAACTATGCGATCCGTGAAATGGTGGATCTGCTGAATATCAAATACGGCCTGCTGAATGCAGACAAGCGATTGCTGGAAATGGAAAGCACGCAGGCCAGGAGAAAACGATTCCTGAAAGAGCGGGTATATGCTGCTTTATCACCCGGTATGCGGGCTTCCTTTTACTTCCTGTACAGGTATGTGTTGCGGTTTGGGTTTATGGATGGGTATCATGGATTTGTGTTTCACTTTATGCAGGGGTATTGGTATCGCTTACTGGTGGATGTGAACCTGGAAGAGTTTGAGCGGAAGCTGAACGGGGATAAGGGAAAGGAGAAAATGCTTGCAGTGCTGAAGGAGGATTACAATATCGTACTTAATTAATGAAAAGGATCTTTTATAGTGGCGGTTATTTCGCAGTGCTGTTTTATATCGTGTTTTGGGCGCCGTGGAGAAAAGGAGTGAAGTTGTCGGAGGCAGAGCGTTTGCGATTGCACCCGATCGTAGATAGTGTGAAGGAGTTGTTTAATCCGCATGGAGGTACATGGTGGATTCATGCTTTCTTTTTCTTCGGCAACCTATTTGGCAACATCGTGTTGTTCCTGCCATTTTCCTTTGTAATGATGCAGGTATTGAAAATGAGGAGTGTAGTGAAGATAGCCGTATTAGCTTGTTTGTTAAGCCTGACCATTGAAATCATACAGTATTATACCGAAAGTGGAGTCGCTGATGCCGACGATGTATTGCTCAATACGATAGGCGCTATTGCCGGAGTTTATTTATGCCGCTTTTTCCAAAACAAATCAAATACTTCATACACCGATGAACACCGATCTATCCAGGTTTAACACAGGTAACTATGCAGCCGGACCCAAGTGGAAAATCGGATTATGGTACCTGGTTAACTATTACGTTTTTAACAGCGCTTTGCCATGGCCCTATGGCATTAAGCGGAGGCTGTTGCGCGCCTTTGGCGCCAAAGTGGGCAAAGGTCTTGTGATCAAGACCAAAGTGAGGATCAAATACCCGTGGAAGTTAGCAATAGGCGATCACTGCTGGATTGGGGAAAGTGTGTGGATTGATAACCTGGATGATGTATACATCGGCAATCATGTGTGTATATCACAGGGTGCAATGTTGCTGACAGGCAATCATGATTACAAACGCAGCGATTTCCCTTACAGGTTGGGAGGTATCAGGATCGAAGATGGGGTGTGGATTGGTGCGCAGTCAGTGGTATGTCCCGGTATAGTATGTGGTACCCATGCGGTGCTGACGGTAAAGTCAGTAGCGGCAAAGGATATGGATGCCTGGGTTATTTATGCAGGGAACCCTGCTATTTCAGTACGTAAAAGAGAGATTTTAGCATAGTTATGTCCAAGCGAATATTACTGATAGGCGGGAACTTTTCACCAGAACCTACGGGTATAGGGAAATACAATGGTGAGATGATGAAATGGCTGGCAGAGAATGGATATGACTGTACAGTGATCACCAGTTATCCTTATTACCCGGAGTGGAAGGTGCAGCCCCCTTACGACAGAAAGAAGAACTGGTATACCAAAGAGCAGCAGGGCAACCTGACGGTACACAGATGTCCGCAATATGTGCCGGCAAAGCCAACGGGCAAGACGCGGATCCTGCTCGACTTTTCATTTGCTGTATCTGCATTTTTTAAGTTGCTGACATTGCTGCCGAAGAAGAAGTATGATGTGGTGATTACGGTAGTACCACCATTCCACCTGGGATTGCTGGCGGTGATCTATAAGAAACTGAGAGGTACGAAAGTATTCTATCATATCCAGGACATGCAGATAGAAGCAGCAAGAGATCTGAAGATGATTGCTTCGCCAAAGCTGATCAATATACTCTTCAAAATGGAACGGTACATTTTCAGGCAGGCAGATATGGTGGGTAGTATCTCGGATGGTATGATGAAGAAGATCCAGGAAAAGGCGAAGAAAGATATCTTCTTTTTCCCGAACTGGGTAGATGTAAACAAGTTTCATCCCATCGAAGAGCGGTTGTTGCTGAAGACGGAATATGGATTTGCGGCGACAGATAAGATTGTCCTGTATTCAGGGGCGATCGGGGAGAAGCAGGGACTGGAATCCATTCTTCATGCAGCACAGACGCTACAACAGGACAGGCATCTGAAATTTCTGATCTGTGGGTCGGGGCCTTATAAAGAGCGGTTAGTAGCGCAGGCGGAGGAGATGGGATTGCAGAATGTAATCTTTTTCCCGTTGCAGCCGATAGAGCGGTTTAATCACTTCCTGAATATGGCCGATGTGCACCTGGTGATACAGAAGGCCAATGCCAGTGACCTGGTGATGCCGAGCAAGCTCACAACAATTCTGGCAGTGGGTGGCCTGGCTTTGATTACGGCCAATAGCGGCACGAGCCTGCATGAGCTGGTGAGCACCCATAACATGGGGATACTGGTGGATGCAGAAAATCAACAGGCGCTCAATGAAGGTATACTGCGGTCAGTGAGTGGAGATGTGAGAGAGATAGCGAGAAATGGCAGGTCGTATGCAGAGAATTATTTGTCAGTCGGAAGGATTATGGGTCGATTCGAAGAACATGTAGTAGTAGGATAAAACTTATTTTATGTTGAACCGTTATTTAAAAATATGCAGCATTCAGATCCTGATCATGGATTTCTTTTGCCTGAATGCCTTTTTCTTTTTTGTTTCCTACTGGTTACAGCAAAAAGAGGTACCAGTACACCTGGATAGAGACACTTTTTTACTTGCTTCAAATATTGCGTGGGTTATTGCGTTGTATACTACGGGTATTTATTTCATGA
Source organism: Chitinophaga sp. (assembly GCF_039596135.1). Taxonomy (GTDB): domain Bacteria; phylum Bacteroidota; class Bacteroidia; order Chitinophagales; family Chitinophagaceae; genus Chitinophaga. The sequence continues at coordinate 49,882 of NZ_JBCNKH010000030.1, read as the reverse complement.
GTCAGCAAATGTCTTATGAAAGGATAGCCAGGAAAACGATCCAGGGCATACTGCTCTACCTGCTCCTGATATTGCTATTCGTATTTTTAAATAAAGAAGCCTATAACCGTATTTTCATCATTACGTATTGTGCGCTTTTCCTCATTATCGTGCTGGCAGACCGGCTCTTTTTTTACATGCTGACCCATTATTTGCTGCGGCGAAAAGAAATAGAGCGAAAAGTGGTGATCGTGGGTTATAACGACCTTTCCAAGCAACTGGTAGACAACCTGCTGGGCCGAAAGAGTAACCTCCGTTTTGAGGGTTATTTTGAAGAATACAGCAATGTGCATGAGTTGTCTTATTACCCCGTGATTGGCAACCTGCAGGAATGTATCAATTATGCGCAGTCAAATAATATCAGGGAGATTTATTCCACTTTATCACCGGAGCAGTTTCCTTACCTGTATACATTGGCCCATGAGGCGGAGCAGCATTTTATCCGTTTTCGCTTTGTGCCGGACTTCAGGATGTTTGTAAACAGGCAGATCTATATTGACTACCTGGATAATATTCCAATCATTTCACTGCGGTCTGAGCCACTGGATGATATTGCGAACAGGATCCGGAAGCGGTTCTTCGACATTGTGTTCAGCCTGGGTGTAACCATCTTTTTACTGAGCTGGCTGATACCTTTACTGGCATTGCTGGTGAAGCTGGAAAGCAGGGGGCCTGTATTCTTTATCCAGAACAGGACCGGTCGCAATAATAAAACCTTCCGTTGCCTGAAGTTCAGGAGTATGTATGTAAACAATGATGCGAACAGTAAGCAGGCCACGAGGAACGACAAGCGATTTACCAGGCTGGGAAAATTTATGAGAAAGACGAACCTGGATGAGATGCCACAGTTCCTGAATGTATTGTGGGGAGATATGTCGATCGTAGGGCCGAGGCCGCATATGCTGAAACATACAGAAGAATATTCAGCGATTATTCAGAAGTATATGATCAGGCATTTTTTAAAGCCGGGTATTACAGGCTGGGCACAGGTAAATGGCTACAGGGGCGAGATTACCGACGATTTGCACCTGAGCCGGCGAATAGAACATGACATCTGGTATATGGAGAACTGGTCAGTATATCTTGATTTAAAAATCATTTTCCTGACAGTGTTTAATACGATCAGAGGTGATAAAAACGCATTTTAACTTTTTTTTGAATATAGTGAAAGGCAGTTGGATTGTATAGTATGTATAGGCTGACATGCTTCAATCTTGAGAAAAAACATCAGTTTGGCCATATTTTACTAATATAAGTAATAATGTTAATACAAAACAACAGGCATTAAGTGTTAGTTTTATGCTCCGGCATTATTGTAAGCCGACGACCAACTTTAGGGAGCCTGTAAACAGCGTTGTAAATGAAAACTTCTGTGTCAGTACAAAATTTTCTTGAGGACAACCGGCTTATTGAGGATATCTTTCACGAATTGAAATCCATTGTAGCGAGTATCCTTTCCAGCGTAGAGCTGATCGCGTTATATGATGGGAAATCAGTTGAAGGAAGAATAACCCGCCAGACAGAAGCCATCAAATCGCAGGTGATCGAATTAGACTTCCAGTTGCAGAACGTACGGATCGTACAATATATGCTAAACAAAAGTTTTCAGTTTAAGAGGAAGCAAACGAGCCTGCATTTATTTCTAAACCAGTTGATCCGGGATGAGCCATATAATAAAGTATTGTACTCCGTGACAGAGTTACCAGCTGTAAAGAAGGTGATAGATGCTTACATAGATGAATTTGTGATCCGTCAGCTGGTGTTGAATCTTTATTTCTGGATGAACCGGCATTCAACGAGTCATCAATTACCCAGGATGGTGTTTAGCTTTGAAGACACTTATTTTGAGATAAAGGGTAATTTTTATGCAAGTTATATTTTCCCTTCTCCATTCAAGAGCAGTATGCTGGATGTAAGGGATACAGATAATGAATTGCTCAATCAGCCTTTGTGCTACCTGATGTCTTATCTGGCTGCGTTACATGATGGTACTTTTGAGATCATCGTAGAGCCGGGGAAGAATGTAAGTATCGTTATCAGGATACCTTACAAGCCGTGAGGGTTGAGAAAAAAAGAGTCTCTTAGAAACAATAAGATAAGGTTAAAACAAAGGGGATATATCGATATCCCCTATTTTTTTGTCTTTCACATTCATTCCTAACAATAATTTGCCAATGAAAGTTGAGAAAGTCCAGCGGGACTCTAATATTGAGCTATTGCGTATTGTGCTCATGTTTATGATCATTTTGCATCATGTGGTAACAAGAGGATTAAGGTTGCGAGAGCTGGGCACAGGTGGGTATGTACCTACTTCCTCTACGGGATTCCAGTTATTACTGAATAGTTTTCTGATTGTGGCCGTGAACACTTATGTTTTCATCTCCGGTTATTTTCAGATCAGGTTTAAGGTGAAATCATTCTTTGCACTGTTTTTCCAGGCACTGGTGTACTCTGTGGTATTGTACCTGTTGTTTGTAGTTACAGGGCTGGCGCATTTTGATAAAGTCACTTTTATTACCACGTTCTTTTTTATTTATAAAGGATGGTGGTTTGTTCCGGTGTTCTTAGTGTTGTATGCTATCTCTCCGATATTGAATAAGGGGTTGGCAGCGATGAGTAAAGGGCAGCTGATATGGATACTGCTTATCCTGCTGGTATTCTGCAATATTAAATACATTCCGGGGAACTTTATTTCCGAACGAGGGTTTGGGATTTGTAATTTCATCTTCATTTATATACTGGCTTATTTCTGTCGTTATTATGTGCCGGTGATCAGGGTGCCCTGGTTGTGGTACATTCTGTGCAGCCTTGTGACCTTTGCGCTGGCTTATACAGCATTCAGAATGGGGAAATATGGTACGGCATGGAATGTGTATAACTACAATAGTCCGTTCATCATCCTGGCAGCGGTATTCCTGTTTTATACATTCAGGAATATATCTATCAGAAGTGGATTTATTAATTCAATTGCCACGCTGGTGTTTGGAACGTACCTGATACATGAGCAGCACGATGTTTGTTTTATGATAAGGGACTTTGTGGGGTATCTGAACAGTGTTATACATAATGATGTGGAATTGTTCAGCAGTTTGCTGGGTGTAGCGATCGTAGTGTTTGTAGTGGGTATCAGTATTGAGAAGGTGCGGCAGCTGGTATGTGATCCGATAGTAGATGCAATATTCAGGATACCTGTTGTACAGAAGATATCAGCAGTATGGTAGGGCATAAAAAAAGCTGACCAAACGGTCAGCTTTTTTATTTATTTCAATTCTAAAACATCGTTTGCCCAGGATCTCACGTGCTCCAGCAGTTCAGGATCATCAGCCAGTTTTTGGCCGTAGGATGGTATCATTTGCAGCAGCTTGTCCCGCCATGCCTCTGTGGCCAATTCCTTCTTAAAGCACCTGTTCAGCAGCTCCAGCATAATAGACACGGCTGTACTAGCCCCGGGAGAAGCTCCCAGCAGGGCAGCAATAGTACCATCTGCAGCACTTACCACCTCAGTACCAAATTCCAGTATACCACCATGCTCAGGATCTTTCTTAATGACCTGTACACGCTGGCCAGCCACTTCCAGTTCCCAATCTTCGATCTTTGCCTCAGGCAGGAACGCCTGCAATGCTTCCAGTCTTTCTTCCGGCGACTGACGTACCTGGTCGATCAGGTATTTGGTGAGCGGAAGGTTATCAAGACCAGCCGCCAGCATCGGGCGAATATTATTGAATTTGATAGAGCGTGGGAGATCCAGCCAGGAACCGTTTTTCAGGAACTTGGTAGAGAAGCCTGCATAAGGGCCAAACAGTAATGCCTTCTTACCATCGATCATACGGGTATCGAGGTGAGGTACAGACATTGGAGGTGCACCTACAGAAGCTTTACCGTATACTTTAGCCGCATGTTGTTCTACAATGGCCTGGTTTTTACAAACCAGCCACTGGCCGCTTACAGGGAAGCCACCGAAACCTTTACCTTCTGGGATATCAGATTTGTCCAGCAGAGGGAGTGAACCACCACCGGCGCCGATGAATACAAATTTCGCGTGTAATGTTCTTTTTTTACCATTTTTCAGGTCTTTCACTTTCAGTCTCCATTTGCCATCTTCGTCCTGGTCCAGGTCTCTTACTTCGTGTTCGAGGTGAAGATGTACACCAGGTTGTTGTTGCAGATAAGCGATGAGAGAGCGGGTGAGGGCGCCGAAGTTGATATCAGTACCAGCTTCCATGCGGGTAGCTGCTACTTTTTCGTTAGGGTCACGGCCTTCCATTACCAGGGGGATCCATTGTCTGATCACCTCGGGGTCTTCGGAAAATTCCATGCCTTTGAAGAGATTATTGGCAGAAAGCGCCTGTTGACGTTTTCTAAGATATTCTACGTTGTCTTCTCCCCATACAAAGCTCATGTGAGGAACGCTCTGTATGAAATTGCCCGGCGAGTTCACGCAACCAGCCTGCACGAGGAACGACCAGAACTCTTTTGAGATTTCAAATGATTCTGCAATCTTGATCGCTTTTCCGATGTCGATAGATCCATCCTGCTTTTCAGGTGTGTAGTTCAGCTCACAGAAAGCGGAGTGGCCTGTACCAGCATTGTTCCAGGCATCCGAGCTTTCCCCGGCGATCACGTCCAGCCGTTCGAAGATTTCTATTGTCAGCTCCGGTTGTAATTCTTTCAGCAATACGCCTAGCGTTGCACTCATTATGCCTGCACCGATCAATACGATGTCAGGCGCCGATTTAGGAGACATATTATTTTTTTTACGCGATTTGCAGCGCAAAAATAATACTTAATGATCGGATTTTGTAGTGAATTCACCGTTTTTTGACTGAAAATTGCAAATGTATTGTTAAAGCGGGAGGAGCCCGCGGCAGCAAGGAAGAGCGCGCTTTTTACGCTTTTACACCAGCAGCGCGGAATACGCTACTTTGTTGAAAGCCTTTACCGGTCCTTCGCAGAGTGAACACTGATAATGGTCAGGTAACTGATCAAATGGTGTATTGGGAGCAATTGACTGATCAGGATCACCCACCTGCTCATCATAGATACTCAGGCATGCCGGGCACTGATGCACATATTTTTCAACAGGTGGTATAGGTGCTGTATGCGCTGCAACATAGCCTGGCAGCGGATCGTCGGTGTTATGCCTTTCGTAAAAATACTTGCAGAGAGAGGTGATGTAAGGACCTAAATGTTCTTTGGCTACACCGGAGCGGTAATTGATCAAGGTGCCCGAGTTAGGATTAAAATCCGGCGTATAGCTGATATCGTAACGAAGCTGTCCTTTGAGCACTGTCTTGTACTTTGCCTCCTGCTGTGTGATCACGATGCTGCCAAAACAGTGATGGCCTACACTAAAGCAAAGACCATAAGTTCTTACATCTGCATTATCAAAGTGCCGGATGATGTGCCGCTTGAGCACGAGTGCATCTTCATTATTATCTGGTATCTGCCAGTTCAGCTCATTTGCTGCATGCCGTACATTGATACCATACTTTCCTAAAAGATAATCCCACAGCGGCCTGTGTTCCTGCTCAATGTTCCTGATGATCAACGATTTCCACGGTGTGGCATAGAGTTGTCCCGTCTTCGTTTCAAGACAGATATGACAGAGCCCTTTTAAAAATGAGACAGGGAAATATTCATCCCGGCGGTAAATGCCCAGCCAGTAATACTGATCGTACTTATTGAAGCCCTCGTAGTAGGGCAGGTGAAAGTCTGGCAGCTTCACTTCTTTCTCCACGGGTACACCCTGAATCGGCTCATTGTTAAGCAACTGTGTTTCCAGCTGCCTGCTCAATTCACCGATATGATTTGTATACAATTGCTCCGGCCATGCAAAGAGCTGGTTGCTTTTGGGATAGCGAAATACCAGGTGCCAGTAATTGGGCTGTGCACCCGCTATCCAGTTCAGATGCCCTGTAAAGAATGGTGTAAACGTATTCCGGCTATCACAGACATTGATCTTCAGCTTTGATTCCCAGTTCAGCATTTCGAAGACATCTTTATAAATACCCTCAGATAGCCAGGTATTCGAAATGAAAATGCCGGTAGCCGGATAAGAACTGATGATATTGGGTGTCTTACTGACATGATCAGCAAACAATGGAGCTGTTTGGGAAGATACTTCTATGATCAACTGTTGCCGCTGTCCAAACCTCACTTCCGATACTTTCGCGGTTTCCGCAATCTCCAATATGGACAGCAAATGGCCGGGAGAGATAATCCCACCCGTAAAATTGATCTGTATGGTCTGTGTTTTCTTTAGCATGGTTGTAATACCTTTTCAAGAATAGCCTTTACCTCCGGCCTGCAGCTACCACAGCCGGAACCTGCACCTGTAGCCTGACAGATGCTTTCCAGCGTATGCATCCCTTCTTTGATCTTCTCCTTTATATTCCCATCTCCCACACTGCCACAACTGCAAATGAGCTTACCGATTACCGGTGTCGCCTTCTTGTTGGAACGCAGCAGTGCCAGGCGTTTTTCTGATAATTCAATCTTATTCGCAATCAGGTCCCTGAATTCCAGGAACTCTGACTTATCACCTATTAATATAGCACCAATGAGCCGGTCATTGTGAATAACACATTTTTTGTAATACCGTTTGGATTTATCTATGAACACGACTTCTTCATAAGCAGGATCGTTCGGCGTTTCTACCGTACCCATAGAACAAAGGTCTGTGCCATGCATCTTCAGGATGTTCATGAAAAGGGAGCCCTGGTAGTACGTACTGATATCCCCACTCAGAAACTTTGCTACCACGGCGGCTTGTTGCTCTGCAGCTGCTGTGATACCATAGAGGGTGCCTTTGAATTCTGCGATTTCACCTATCGCAAATACATCGGGATCACTGGTTTGCATGTAGTCATTCACAATTACGCCCCTGTTGCAGGTTAGTTGTGAAGCCTGTGCCAGCTCTATATTTGGCGTGGTGCCTATGGAGAGTACTACGGCCTGGCAGGGTACATGTCTGCCACTTTTTAACCTGATACCGTCCAATTCTTTTATGCCGGTAAAACGCTCTATTTCATCATTGTACAATATTTCAATGCCCCGGTCTGTCAGCTCCTCATATAATAACTGGCTACCCAGTTTATCGAGTTGGGCAGACATGAGGCGGGAGGTACGTTGTAATACACCTACTTCTATCCCAATTTCCCTGAGGGATGCAGCGAGTTCGATGCCTAAGAGGCCGCCACCTGCTATCATCACCTTGCCCTTAGCAGGATCGATATGTTTGATAAAGGCATCGGCATCTAACCTGTTACGCATGGTGAACACGCCGTGTAGCGGCGGTACACCTTTGAGCATTGCGGCCCGTGAGCCCATAGCGAGAATGAGGATATCATACTGGTGCTCATTGCCCAGGCTATCTGTTACTGTTTTGTTCTTACGGTCAATATCCACAATGCTGATGCCCCTGAGCAGGTTGACATTCAAATCAGCTTCTTCCTCATCTGACATCTTTACCAGTTGTTGCCATTGCTGTGTACCACTGATATAATCAGGCAGCATCACCCTGTTGTAGAACGGAAAGTTCTCTTTGCTGAACACGGTGATTTCATCTGTCGTGTTGAGTGTGCGGTACGACTTTACAAATCCATGGGCGCCTGCGCCCGCGCCAATAATAATGATGCGCTGCGGGGGCTTTTGAAAACGCCGTACCTGTACAGCACTGTATTTCAGGTCAGGTTGCTTGGAAACAGGATCTACCAGTGTATGGGTGAGATTGTTTGCCCTGTTCAGGTCACTGTTGAGCGTCTTGCCCCAGTGCATGGGCAGGAAGACCACACCTTTCTTGATATTGGTACTAAGCTGAGCTTTCACACGTACATTGCCGTTAGCATTGTAAATCTCGACGATGTCATCTGCTTTGATGTCTCTTTCTTCTGCATCGTCAGGATGAATTTCCAGCAGTGGGGCGGGAATGTGTTGTTTCAGTTTGCTTACTTTTCCTGTCTTACTCATGGTATGCCACTGGTCGCGGATACGGCCTGTGGTGAGAATGAGGGGCAGCTCAGGATCAGGAGGAGTAGAGTTATTTCCGTCCGGGAAGGAGTGAATCACTGCCTTGCCGGTTTTGGTATAGAAAGTATGATCTGTGAAAAGACGGGGGGTGCCATCGCCTTTTGCTCCCTGTGGATAAGGCCATTGCACTGTACGCTTTTCCTGTAAGGTTGTATAGTTTAAACCGCTTACATCGATGTTGGTGCCGGCTGTGAGGCGGCAATGTTCAGCATAGATAGCGGCAGCATTTTCGTAGTCAAAGCCATGGAAGCCCATTTTGCGTGCAAAACGGCAGATGATTTCTGCGTCAGGCAGTGCTTCGCCAGGGGGCGTGGTCAATTTTTGGAGATAACTGATGCGACGTTCTGCATTCGTCATAGTTCCTTCCTTTTCCGTCCAGGCAGCGGCAGGGAGGATTACATCAGCATATTGCAGGGTTTCAGGGCGATTGGAAATTTCCTGTACCACTACAAACTTTGCTTTCTTTAAAGCTGCTTCTGCCAGGCGGGCATCGGGCAGGCTTACCAATGGATTTGTACACATGATCCAGATGGCTTTCAGTTTGCCGTCATTGAGCGCTGCGAACATCTCTGTGGCTGTGAGGCCGGGTTTTTCTGAGAGCGGCACGCCACCCCAGAACTCCTGTACTTCTTTGCGATGTGCAGGATTGTCCAATACACGGTGTGCCGGCAGTAAGTTAGACAGGCCACCTACTTCACGACCGCCCATGGCATTGGGTTGACCAGTGAGGGAGAAAGGTCCGGCACCGGGTTTGCCTATCTGCCCTGTGATGAGGTGCAGGTTGATCAGGCTAAGATTCTTGCGCACACCTACTACGCTTTGATTGAGGCCCATGGTCCAGAGGGTCATAAAGCCAGCTGCATTGCCAATTAAGGAGGCAGCTTCGTAGATAGCGCTTTCAGGTATATCGCATATTTCGGCAGCACTGGCAATGCTGCGTTCCATCACGATCTCCCGGTATTGCTGAAAACCATCTGTGTGATCGCGTATAAAGGATGGATCGATATGCCCCTGTTCTATTAAAACACGACCGATGGCATGATGTAATACAATGTCAGTACCGGGATGAATCTGCAAATGCAGGTCTGCCGTAGCACAACTTTGCGTAACACGGGGATCGCTGACAATGATTTTCAGATCAGGATTAGCAGCTTTGGCAGCTTCCACACGGCGCCAGAGAATGGGATGACACCATGCAGGGTTAGCACCGGCTACGAAGATACAGTCAGCGAGTTCAAGGTCATCGTAAGTACCGGGTACGCTGTCTTCGCCCAGGGCCAGTTTGTAAGCAGCAACAGCACTGCTCATACAGAGGCGGGAGTTGGTATCTATATTATTGCTGCCGATGAACCCCTTGATGAGTTTATTGACTACATAGTATTCCTCTGTAAGGCATTGCCCGGATGCGTAGAAAGCTACTGCATCCGGGCCATATTGTTGAATGATTTGTGTAAAGACTGCGGCAGTGCGGTCAAGCGCCTGATCCCATGATACGCGTTGCCTGGGTAGGTGGCGGTTGTAGCGCATTTCAGGGTAGAGCAACCTGTCGCTGGTGTCCATCACGGTATAGTGAAGGTTCATCCCTTTGGAGCAGAGCATGCCCCTGTTTACAGGATGATCTTTATCTCCTTCTACCTGGATTTTTCCCTGCCTGTCCTGGTGCACGACGATCCCACATCCTACTCCGCAATAGCAACAGGTTGTTTTGTATGAAGCCATGATTTCGCTGGTTTACTGATAAATCTTGTGAGCATCACGATGAGCGATACACCAATCACGATGTAACCGATGTAAGTGAATGCCTGTATATAGGAGATTGATTCAGACTTAAACAGGAAGCCGAAGAGCATACCACCTAGGTTACCACCTGCACCTACGATGCCGCTGACCAGTCCAATGTTTTTCTCATTGATGAAAGGTACTATACCGTAAGTAGCACCATTGGCCATCTTGAGGAAGAGGGCAAAGGTGAGCATAGAGATGATGGCCAGTGTGAGATTGCCAGCCTGTGCAAAGAGCAACAGGCCAATGCCTTCGAGTAATAATACGATAGCCAGCAAACGGCCCTTGCCTTTGAGACCGAAGCGTGCACCTACTTTGTCAGAAACGATACCACCCATTGCGCGGGCAAACAGGTTCATAAATCCAAATACACCTGCCCAGAAACCGGCACTGCTCTGTGACAAATGAAAGGTGTCTACGAAGTGCAGGCTCGCAACATTGTCAAAGGTGATTTCCATACCAAAGCACATGGCATAGGCCATGGTAAGCGCCCATATGCGCCAGTCTGCAAGGATGGTGTAATCAGTTTTTGTTTTATTCGCATGGTAATCTATCTCGTCAAAGTTCCCATCAGGTGTATCTTTTGTAAAGCGGGAATAGAGCCAGGCCACGATCAGCATCATAATGCCGGGAATGATCATAGCATACCGCCATGCTTCAGACTTTGTAAACCCAAAGCCTACAATCGTCGCAAAGATAACCGGCATCACCATATTGGTCACACCACCACCAAGATTGCCCCAGCCACCGGTTACCGCATTGGCAGTGCCTTTGATATTGGCTGCAAACATCATGGAAGTATGATATTGTGTAACCACAAAAGAGGCGCCTATTACGCTGATAGCTAAGCGGAAAAGTAAGAAAGTGGTATAATCCCTGGCCAGCCCTACGAGGAACACAGGCAATGAACCTGCGATCAGGAGGCGGATGGCCGTCTTGCGGGGGCCCCAGGTATCACAGAGTTTACCAATAATGAGACGCGCCAGTATGGTGCCTGATACAGAGGCAATGATAATATTGCCTATCTGGCCTTTAGAGAGACCCAGGTCTTCGCGGATGGTGGGCATGAGCGGTGCAAGACCGAACCAGCCGAAGAAGCAAACAAAGAACATGAGCCACGTAATGTGAAAGGTGCGCATGTTAACACTATTCAGGGAGAATAGCGGGAGAGTTTTGAGCTGGTTGTTTTGCGACATAGTGCAATGAGTTTTTTTTGGTTGAGTAATGGCATGGCGGTGCCGTTTAGCAGGAAGTATGCTTTCTGCTATGGCTGGCGAACGGTGAATCTTAATCCTTTACTTGAAAATAAAATCCGGTTTGATGATGATCATTAAGTAAGCCCAGTTACTATTGCTTTTTGCGTTTGCGACATTTTTAACGCCTGCGGATGTTAATGCATTGGTGCTCCAGAAGTGGCTATAACCACCTTCGAAGCTGATTACCTTCGTGAGGGCAAGGTTGGCTACGATGTCCAGCTCTTCCCCAAAACGGCGGGTGTCATACCCCGGAATCTCACTGCTGGCGAGGAATTCATGAATATCGCCCGTGAGTGTCCATTTGGTATTTGGTTTGAATTTCGTTTTGACATAGTAGTCCTGTAAGCCCCTGTTGCCAAACGGGCTACCTACATAGAAGTAGTCCATATAGCCCCAGTATTTATGTGGGGTACCGTACAGGAAGTCAAACGCATTGCTGGTCTTGCCATCCGACGATGTACCACCTGTGGCAAAGTCTACACCGGCACCGGCGCTGAATGGTTTGGATACCTGGTACATGAAGTTACCATTCAGGGTAGCTGCATTCAGCTTCAGGCCAGTAGCACCTTTACCAAACTGGTAATAACCAGAGGCTGTTACCGTCCACTTATTGAACGTGTTGGTATAAAACAGCCCGGTGGTCATGCGGGTGTAGGTAGCCTGTTCGTATGTTTTAGTCGCTACACCGGCCACAGTATCGATGTGATACTTAGAGAACTGGTCAGCGAAGAAGAGGAATGATACATTACCCTTCTGAAATTTCTTGCCGGCATAGAGGAATTCCATGGCTTTGTACATGGTACCAGCATTGGTGGTAGCTGTATAGTTGCCTGGAGGTGTTTCGTTATAGATCGTGCCTGTGGTATTTTCCTTGTTCTGATTGAAGCCGCCGCCCAGGTGTAACTGGAAAGGGCCTGTTTCATACTTCAGGATAGCTGCATCGTGGCGACGACCTTGTTGCAGCCAGTCCAGGTTACCCAGTAACCGCATATCGTCGTAGGCAATTTCCTGTCTGCCGACCTTTAGGTTCAGGGTTTTGTTTTTATAAACGGTGTCGAGCAACATTACTTCTGCCCAGGCTTCGTGTACCATCAGGCCATTCAGGTCCTGGGTGGTGGTTCTGTTGATCAGCGATACATCCTGTCCCCATACTCTTACATCCTGGATAGTAGCGCCCAGTTTGAAGCGGTAACCGGAAAAGCCTGCCATGAGGCGTGTACGCTGCGATGTAAATACGGCAGGGTTTGATCCCTTTGGTAGCGGTGCCCCTTGTCCATCCCGATACTCGGTACGGGTTCTTAATTGTGCCCCTATGGTAAACTGCGCATCTGCATGGAGATAGGAGATAGCGCTCAGTAAAATGGAGATTGCTCCGGCACGGAACAGTAGCTTCATAAATTTTGGTTGAGTGGTGTTAATGACGATTGTTTCACTGTTATTATTCAGTACATGACAGGTACAATCGTAATTTACAAGATCGCCACCGGATTATATACTCCTATATACACTTTATTTTCTACCACTTTCACGGGATAAGTCGTGATGCTGCACTCATGTTCGTCTGTGAGGCAGCGGCCGTCTTTCAGTGAGAATGTCTTTTTATGGAAAGGGCAGGCCACTTTGGGCTCTCCTTCCTGTGTGCCGGTCATGCCACGGCTCAGGGCCATTTGCTGGCGGTGCGGGCAAAGGTTCTGAGTGGCATACCATTCGTTTCTGCGGGCAAAGTGGAACAGGGCAATCTGTTCATCACCCAGTTTTACACATACCCCACCGTTGGCTGGCACGTCGGTGGTATGGCAGGCAAGTACCCAATCTTTCTGGGTGTCGGTAGTTATTTCCATTCGGCAGCTTTTTTTTGTTCTCTGAGATTATCGAATTTTACGGTAGGATCTTTTTCGCCGGGGGCGTTTACGAAGTGATTGAATCGCTTGCGCAGCTCCGGATTGTCAACCACTTCTTTCCATTCGCATTTGTACCTGTCTACGAGGGATTGCATTTCTGCTTCCAGTTGGCCCGCGATACCCAGGCTATCGTTTACCACTACATTGCGGAGGTAGGTGATGCCACCATCCAGCTTATTGAGCCATGTAGCCGTACGGGTAAGGGGATCGGCAGTTTTGATATAAAACATGAGGAAGCGGTCGATGTAGCGGATGCAGGTTTCGCTGTCCAGGTCCGAAGCGAGCAGGATGGCGTGCTGTGGTTTGGAACCACCGTTGCCACCTACATAGAGGTTCCAGCCTTTTTCGGTAGCGATGATGCCGAAGTCTTTGCTTTGTGCCTCTGCACATTCACGGATACACCCGGATACGGCAGACTTAATTTTATGTGGGGCGCGCAACCCACGATAGCGTTCTTCTATCTGGATAGCAAAGCTTACACTGTCGTGCAAACCAAAGCGGCACCAGGTAGAGCCTACACAGCTTTTCACAGTACGCAGTGCTTTACCGTAGGCATGGCCGCTTTCGAAGCCCGCAGCGATCAATTCTTCCCAGATGGAAGGCAGATCGCTGAGGTGAGCTCCGAACAGGTCTATACGTTGACCACCGGTGATTTTGGTGTAGAGATTGTATTTGAGTGCCACCTCTGCGATGACCAGTAATTTAGAAGGAGTGATTTCGCCACCAGGGATGCGGGGTACTACAGAGTAGGTACCACCTTTCTGGATATTGGCGAGGAAGCGGTCGTTTGAATCCTGTACGGTGTCATTGCCTTTGTCGAGAATAAGTTCGTTCCAGAGGCTGGCCAGGATGGAGGCGACTGCGGGTTTGCAGGTTTCGCAGCCATCGCCGTGACCGTAAGTGTCCAGGACTTCGTCGAAAGTATAGAGTTCATTTACTTTGATCAGATCGTATAATTCCTGGCGGGAGTAGTTAAAATGTTCACAGAGCACATTGCGGATGTATTTGCCCTGGGCCTTCATAGTAGAGGTAATGAGGTCTTTGACCATTGGTACACAACCTCCACAGCAGGTACCGGCTTTGGTACATTTTTTTACATCATTCAGTGTTTCATTACCTGCTTCTACAGCCTGGCAGATGGTGGCTTTTGTTACACTCTCACAGCTACAGATAATGGCTTCGTCCGGCAGTCCCAATACGCCGGCACCTGCTTCTGCACTGCCGCCGCGGGCACCGAGAAGTACATCTTCCGGATTAGGTGGCAGTACTACCTTGTTTTTGGCGGTCTGCAGCAGCATGTTGTAGGCTTCTGCTTCACCTACGAGGATACCGCCAATGAGGGTCTTACCATCGTCAGAGACATTGATGCGTTTGTAGATGCCTTTCATGGTGTCTTCATATACAATGGGACGGCCGGAGAAAGGATCGCCGAAGCTGGCTACATCTACGCCGATGAGTTTGAGCTTGGTGCTCATGTCGTAGCCGGTGAAGGTCTTATCGCCGCCGGTAAGGTTGGAGGCCACAACTTCTGCCATTTCATAGCCGGGGGCTACGAGGCCGTAGACCATACCATTATATAATGCACATTCACCGATGGCAAAGATGGCGGGATCGGTGGTCTGCAACTGGTCGCCGACTACGATGCCACCTCTGTGACCTGTGTCCAGTCCGCACAATTTTGCGAGTTCATCCCTGGGTTTGATGCCTGCAGAGATCACAAGCATGTCTGCCTCGAGGATGGAGTCGTCGGCAAATTGCAAACCGGTGATGGTATCGTCGCCTAATATAACAGAGGTGTTTTTATTGGTATGAATTTCCAGTCCCAGCTGGTTGAGTTTGGATTGAAGAATGCGGGAGCCGGCGTCATCGATCTGGCGGGGCATGAGCCGGGGTGCAAATTCGACAACGTGGGTATCGGGAATACCGAGGTCCAGGAGGGCTTTGGCCGCTTCCAGGCCCAGCAGGCCACCACCTATTACTACGCCACGCTTAGCTTTGGGGGCATAGTCGCGCATCAGTTCCAGGTCTTCGATGGTGCGGTAAATGAATACGCCTTTTTTGTCTACACCGGGAATGGGAGGAACAAAAGCAGCTGAACCTGTGGCGAATATGAGATAATCATAAGATTCGTTGATACCTTTGTAGGAGTGAACGGTCTTATTTTCGCGGTCAATATTTTGAACAGGGTCTCCGAGGTGCAGGCGAATATTGTTTTCGCTATACCAGGAGGAGGGGGCGAGGAGGAGGTCATCCGCAGTTTTGCCAGCGAAAAATTCGCTCAGGTGCACACGGTCGTAAGCCGGGCGTGGCTCTTCGCCAAATATTGTGATCTGTAGTGGTGTTGAGTGTGTCTTTGAGATTATTTTCTCACAAAACTTGTAGCTCACCATTCCATTGCCAATGATTACTATTTTCATGGTTGATAAGAAGCAGAAGGTTATTTATTACGAAATAGTTAATATGATAGCTTTTCTTTGGCTTGACTCTAAAATTCTTCCTTTTTGTATGACTTGCATCATGAAATTACAAAGAATGAATGTAATTTTATAGTAGTTTGGATGATTTGTATCACATAATTTTATTTTTAATATATTGGAGGTATGGCATATTTATCCCTGGTAGGTGCTGGTCCGGGCGATCCGGAACTGATTACGCTAAAGGCAGTAAATGTTTTAAAACAGGCAGATGTAATATTATATGATGCGTTGGTAAACGAGGCATTGCTGAGTTATGCCAAGCCGGGAGCGGTGCTGAAGTTTGTAGGTAAACGGTATGGGTGCCATTCTTTGTCTCAGCAGGAGATCAACCACCTGATAGTAGAGTATGCCTTCAGTCATGGGCATGTGGTAAGACTAAAGGGGGGAGATCCTTTTGTATTTGGTCGTGCAGGGGAGGAGATTGCGGCAGCTAATGCAGCGGGTATACCGGTGCAGGTGATTCCGGGTATTTCAAGTGCCCTGGCAGCGGCGGAGTCACAGATGATTCCACTGACCAGCAGGGGGGTAACAGAAAGCTTCTGGGTAACGACCGGAACCACACTGACCGGCGATATATCAGGAGATATTGAATTGGCGGCACGTTCTACTGCTACTGTTATTATATTAATGGCCATGAGCCGGTTGGAAGCAATCATGGAGATCTTTTCCAAATATGGTAAGCGGGATCTGCCGGTGGCTATTATCCAGGAAGCTACTACAGGCAGGGACAAAATGGTAGTGGGTACAGTAAAGGATATCTATTATAAAGCACAACATGAAGGATTGGCAAATCCTGCTGTGATAGTAGTTGGAGAAGTAGTACGTTTGCGTAATATCGCTGCCGAAGTGCAGGCGATGATTAAAAAGAAGAATGATGAAGAAAGATAAATCAGGTTGCGATATTGCCACCTGCATGATATGCCGGCTTTGTGTTCCCGAATGGAAACCGGCTATTAAGGCACACAAACAAACCTATACTATCAAAAAAGGCGGATTATTATTTAAGGAGGGCGAACCTGTGCAGGGCATTTACTTTTTGTATAGTGGTTCTGTAAAGGTGCATAAGCACTGGGGGGAAGAGAAGGAACTGATTGTCCGTTTTGCCCGCAAGGGAGACATTGTAGGTCACCGTGGGGTAGGCATGACCCAGTTTTACCCCGTATCGGCTACCGCCCTGGAAGCTGTGGAAGTTTGTTTTATTCCCATTGATTTTTTCCAGACCACACTGAAAGTCAACCATGAATTCCTTTATGCCATGATGCTCTTTTATGCCGCTGAGTTGCAGGAATCGGAACAGAAGATGCGGAACCTGGTGAATATGCCGGTAAAGGGGAGAATTGCCTATGCCTTGTTATTATTATCAGAGAAGTTTGGGCAGGATGCAGAGGGAAATATAGACCTGATACTAAGCAGGCAGGACCTGGCTTCTTACATAGGTACGACGTATGAAACGGCATTCAGGGTGATGAGTGAACTGATACAGGAGCAGGCCATCGCTGTATCCGGCAAGAGCATAGCCGTGACAGATACAGCGAAGCTGCAGGTATATTCCCAATTACAATAATTTGTATTCAGCAGCGAGTTTTACAACCGAAGTCGTATTGTTCACACCAAATTTTTCCATCAGGTTCTTACGATGGCTTTCTACTGTATGGGTACTGATAAATAATTGTTCTGCTATCTGAATAGTGGTGAGGCCCTTGCCTATGAGCTGGAGAATTTCCTTTTCACGGCGGGTAATACGGGGAATGGCTTTGAGCAGGTCCTGGTCGGCGCTTTTCAGTGCTTCGCGGGTGCTGGTACAAAGGTATTCTTCTCCATCCATCACGGTATTGATGGCTTTAATGATTTCATTGCCCAGCGCATTTTTCAACACATATCCACTGGCCCCGTTCTGGAGCATGCTGTGAATTACAGGTTGCTCATCGTGCACGCTGAGGGCGATGATCTTGATATCCTCGTATTTCTTTTTGATTTCAGTGGTCAGGTTTATACCACTTACATCCGGAAGGTTTACATCCATGAGGATGACATCCGGATGAACCTTTTCTTCCAGGGCCTGTAGTACGCTTTTTCCATTGCCATAATCCCCGATTACATCAATGGTCAGGTCAGTACGCAGTATGTTCTTCAGTCCTTCCACCATAATGGGGTGGTCTTCGACAACTATAACCTTTATCATGCATCATTTTTTTCGCTTGTTGCACATTCGATTGTGATGGTGGTTCCTGTTCCTATTTCTGATTGAATTTCCATTTTTCCACCGAGGAAGTCTACACGGGCCTGGATATTGGCGAGGCCGGCGCCTTTTAGTTTATTTCCCTGCGTGGTATCAAAGCCTGCGCCATCATCTTCTATTGTGAGGAAGATAGTGTTGCCGGTTTGCTGGAGGAGTACGAGGATCTGGGAGGCATTGGCATGTTTGATGGCATTGTTCACCAGTTCCTGCATAATTCTGTACAGTACTACCTGGCGGGTATGTTTCATACTATCTGTATGGAAATTGTATACCTGGCATACGATATTATTAACGCCGGTCTTTTTGAGTCCACGGCAGTATTCTACGGTTGCTTCGCCCAGCCCATATTTGATCAGGATTTCAGGCATCATGCTGCGGGCTATGCGGCGCAGTTCATCCATGGCACCGTCCAGTCGCTGGAGCGTATTGTTTACCTTGGTATGCTTGATCTCAATATCATCTATGGTAGGAATAGTAGATAGCTCAAGTTTGATACCAGATAATAATCCCCCCAATCCATCGTGGAGATCCCGGGCCAGGCGGGTTCGTTCCTGTTCCTGGCCTTCGAGCATGGCGCTCAACAGGGAGATGTGGTGTTCCTGGCGGATGCGGTCTACTTCGAACTGGTGCAGTTGTTCCTGTTGTGCAAGGAGTTTGCGGCCATTGCGGTAGAAGAGATAACTCAAGCCAGCTACCACCAGGAGCGAGATCATTATTACGATCATCAGGGAAATTAACAACCTGTTTTTTTGCAGGGCAAATTCCTGTCTTTCGTTTTCATGTTGCAGTTGCAGAATGCGTCTTTCCTTTTCGGAAGTCTGGAACTGGGTTTCCAGTTCATGCAGTTTGGCAGTTACTTCCTGCTCCTGCATACTATCGGAAAGGGTGATATATTCTCTCAGGAACCGGTAGCCCTGATCAGCATTACTTTGTTTGTAAGCGATATCGGCCATGAGGTCCAGCGCCGGCATATGCAGGGGGTAATCCCTGAGGGAGGAGGCCAGTGTGGTATATTCATTCATGAAAGACATGGCTATATCGTACTGGCCAAGGCGGTTATGGAGTTTGGCCAGGGAGTAGAGGTTCTGACAGATGGTGGGATTGTCCTGGTAGCGACGGGCAATGGACAATCCACTGTTGAACATGGTGGTAGCATGAACATACATCTGGTGTTTCTGATCCAGCTGCCCCTGGTAGTCGAACCAGGAAGCCCAGAGGATGGAAGAGTCACCAGGCATGGAATCCAGTTTTTGCCGGGCGTCTGTAAGGTGTTGTTGCATCTGCGCCAGACTATCCAGGTAAAACATACAGCTGGACAGGTTCAGGTGGCGGCTGATGATATCTTCTGTAAATGCCGCAGCGTCGGCGTAGGTATCCAGGCTCTTATTATAATAAGTAGTGGCAGTTTTGTATTGGGCCTTATTAAAGAAGATGTCACCCAGGCTCTGGTAGGTGGCACCCAGTATTTTGGGTTCATTGAGTTGTTCGAGTATGGGGATGGCTTTCAGGAATTCTTCTACCTGGAGTTGGGTATAGCCTTTGTCGCCCATGACCATGGCGAGATTGATCCGTGTCATGGCCATGAGCTTGCGGCTTTCCCTGGCAGTGTCCTTTTTGAGGGCCTCTTTGGCCAGGATCAGGTACTTTTCCGCTTCCTGGGGGTCGTGGTACGTGCGGTACCATTCGCCCAGGGCAAGATGAGCACTGGCGATTCCGAGCTTGTTGTCCCGTTTTTCTTCCAGTTTAAGTGCCTGTTGTATGTAAGAGAAGGCTAAAGCGCTGTCGGTGGTCTGCAATTTTTTTGCAAGCCGGAGGAATAATTCTACCCTGGATGCTTCGTCGGGTACCCGACGGATAGCACTCTGAAGGCTATCCAGGTAGGTCGGTTTGGACCTGGAGCAGCTGGTGATAAATACGCTGTTGGCAATTAACAGCATGATAATGAGTATGCTTAGTACCCGCCTGTAAGTAAATAATGTTCCCATCCGGATGGAAATATATAAAATATTTTATAAATATAGCTAATTGGTTGAGATTATTGGATTTAGATTGTTTTTAATATGATCAGGTAAGAAAACCCCTGTTTTCCGGGATTTTTTTCAGGGAGAACAGGTACTACTTTTGTGATGTCGAAAGGGAAATGTGAAAACGAAATACGCCGAAAGGCTACAACAATGACGATATACTAATCAAAAATATTCACGAGGCCATAGATTTTATTGAACAAACCCCAGAGATGACAAGGCAGCGGGATTCGTACACCCGCTGCCTGTATTTAAATAATAAACGATCTTCACCTTATATTTATTGTTTCGATATTCTGAGCTGACCTAAGGACCTGAACCACGTTAGTGGTGATAGTGTCCTGTTTTCAATGCAGGGTTATACCTGACAAAGAATGCCAGCCAGATAGTTCTGGATATACGCATGATAGGTGGCTGAAGCAGGATCAGCAGCACGGCATTGACACCAATCCACCAGAAAATTCTGTTATCATAGAGTGAGAAACCCAGGAGTACCCACCAGGCAACAAAGGTGGCCACACTGATGGCTACGGTGAGGGCATAGCTTACATAACCGGTACCAAAATAGAAACCGATTTCCCTTTGCAGATCTTCTCCACATACAGGGCATTTTTCGTTCATTTCTGTAAAGTGCTTCAGATCATATGCATTATCTGTCTTGAAGAGTTTCCCTGTCCGGCAGGCAGGGCACCTGTTTTTTAAGATACCAAGGAGGAAGTTGGGCCGTTTTTCGATTTTTTCTGCACACATATTATTGAGTAATGAATTTCTTTCTGAATTCTTCGGGAGTAATTCCCTCGTAATTTCTGAAGAAACGGGTGAAGTATGAGTTGTCTTTAAAGTTGAGGTCATAGGCGATTTCCAGTATGCTCATGTCTGCATTGGTTAGCAGGCGTTTAGCTTCCAGAAGGATTCTGTCGCGAATGACATCGCCGGCTGTTTTGCCCAGCAGCTCCCTGCACAATGCATTGAGATGGTTGGGCGTTATGTACAGCAGCGTGGCATAGTCTTTAGGCAGCCTTTTGGTACGAAAGTATTGATTGATCAGCTGTTGGAAGTTGCGGAGCTGCATGGAAGTATGTCCTGTCAGGGTAGTGGTTCCCGGTCTGGTGGTATGTCGCTCTACGGTGACAAAGAGCTCCAGCAGCCGCAGGCAGATCATATCCATATTGAGCAGGGGATGCTGGTTAGCTTCCCGCAGCAGTTTTTCGAACAGTTCGGTTACTTCAGCATGAATATATCCCGGCAACTGGCAAACGGATAGCTGGCTGTTGCCACTGAAGAAACTGAACTGGTCCAGGTAATTTGGATTGAGCAGGAAGGAACGGAAGAAGTCGGCGGCGAAATGAACAATATATCCGTCGGTACGGCTTGTAAAGTCCCAGCTGTGTACCTGGCCTGGTGTCATGAAATAGATCTGGAAGGGCTGCACATCGAATCTGACAAAGTCTATGGTGTGGGATCCGCTACCTTTGGTGAACATCACCAGGTGATAGAAGGCATGACGGTGAGGATGGTGCCTTGCCTGGTAGTGTTTGTCGAGGTAACCGGCGAAGTCTTCTACCATGAGCTGCAGGGGTTGCCCGTTTTTGTCTATGGTGCATACATCGTAGACCGGTATTGTAGCGCGAGCCATTGTGCGATTGTAATTAATTGTACAAAATTACCGGAATTTGCAGGTATGTGATGGTGAAATAAGGGGGTATTATGGTACTTTTTACTGATTCGGTAACTAATAGGGGTTCAGGACCCTGGCAGGCGTCTTATATACATATAAAATATTTTTATTTTATATGGTTCTGGTTAATTTTGCGAAATTATATAAGTCTCAACCTACATCATTTAGAAGAAGATGAAGACACGGAAACGTATTTTTCGTATCCTGTATATCGTATTAGGGTCTATGCTGGCATTATTAGGGATCGCCTCTCTTATTCTGTACACTCAGCAGGAACGATTGACACAAATGGCACTGAAGGAGCTGAATAAGCAGTTGCCGGGTGACCTCGTAGTGGGCGGCAGCAATATTGCCCCATTTGAAAACTTTCCTTACGTATCTATTGGACTGCAGAATGTAACATTTTATGCCGATAAGCAGCATACAGGCAAACCTTTGTACCAGGTAGAAAAGTTGTTTGTAGGATTTAGTCTGCCGGATATTATCCGCCAGCAATACAATGTAAAGGTGTTGGCCGTGAAAAATGGTTACCTGCACCTTGTAAAAGAGAAAAACGGTACGATCGATATCGTGGAAGCCAATCGCATCAAATCTGATCCTGCTACTGCCACCGGTGGTGAATCGGCGCCTATGCAGCTGGATATTAAGAAGATCATCCTGAGAAACCTGGATATCTCGTATACCGACAAGGTAATGGGGTCGCATGTGGCTACGCATATTGATAAGATCAAAACGGCATTCAAAATGGATGGCGATCTGATCGATGCAGCTATGGAAGGTAAACAGATAATAGATTATACCACTCCATCAGATACTGTGCTGTTCCGGCATAAAAATATTGAGACTGACCTGAAGCTCACTTATGACAGCAAAAAGCAGTTGCTGAATCTGCCTGTGGGCAAACTAAAGCTGGAGCAGGCACGCTTTAATGTGACCGGTTCCCTGGATATGTCTAATGGTAACCTGGTAGACGTAAAGCTGGAAGGAGACAAGCCGGATATCAACCTGTTATTGTCTTTCGCACCGGCGAGCGTGACCGAACAGCTGAATCATTTTAAATACGATGGCCGGATTTCTTTCAAAGGTATGATGAAGGGAAAACTGGGTGATGGCCAGATGCCTTTTATCTCAGTGAACTTCGGTTGTGAGAATGCTTACTTCCTGAACCCCGACGCCAATAAGAAAGTAGACAGTCTGAGTTTTAAAGGATATTATACCAACGGTGCGGAGCATTCGCTCAGGACCTCTGAGCTGCACATTCTGAATATGAGTGCACTGCCTGATAAAGGTGTGTTCAAAGGCAACTTTGTAATGCGTGACTTCACCGATCCAAAGATTGTGATGCAGGTAAATTCAGAACTGGAACTGGAATTCATCGGCGCCTTCCTGGGTATTAAAGACCTGCAGAAGGTAACAGGGCACATCAGCCTGAACATGAACTTCAAGGAGCTGGTAGATATGCAGCTGCCGGAAGCTTCGCTGGGTAAACTGAAAGAAGGTATCCAGAGTGAACTGACCGTAAGCAACCTGACCTTCCGGATTCCTGGGTATCCGCATATGGTACGCAATATGAACCTGCATGCGAACATGAAGAATGGAATGGTGACCCTGGATAGTCTTGCCCTGCGGGTAGGACAATCTGATGTGATGCTGAGTGGTTCCCTGAGTGACCTGCCTGCGGTGTTCCATAAGCACCAGCAGCCGGTAAAGGTAACACTGAATGTGCATAGTAATAAGGTGCTGATGAGCGATGTGCTGGCATTTGATTCAGCTAAAGCAGGAAAGGCAAAAGAAGAGATCAATGGGTTTAACATCGCCCTGTCGCTGGAAACTTCAGTGAACCAGTTACTGCACCCGTCTCCATTGCCGAAAGGTACTTTCAGGATGGAGAAACTGAATGCCGCATTTAAATATTATCCGCATGCTTTTCATGATTTTGGTACAGAAGTATCCATCAATGATACCGCGTTGCTGATGCGTAATTTTGGTGGATTAATTGATAGTACGGACCTGAAGCTGAGTGCGAGAGTGATTAACTACCAGTTGTGGTTTGAGAATGTAAAAAGGGGAAAAACACAGGTTGCATTTGACCTGAAGTCACAGCATCTGGCTATGAATGACCTGTTGGGAAAGATCAGCAAAACATATATACCAAAAGATTATCAGCATGAAGTAGGCAGCAATATCTGGCTGCGTGCCAAGTGTGATATGAGGTACGATTCTATCTTTAAATTTGCGAAACTGCACATTGCGAATATATCCGGATCATTGAAAGTACATCCGATTGAACTGGAGAAGATCAATGGTACGATCATGTATGGTAATAACCGTTTTGTGCGTGTAGATACGCTGACAGGAAAGATTGGTAACAGTGACTTTGACATCAGTGGCAGACTGTTTTTAGGAAAGGATACCACACAGCGAAAGAAGCCGAATTTCTTCACATTCAAATCTCAGAAACTGGATGTGGATCAGCTGACGAATTACAAGTTCTCTGGTGTGGAGGAGGAAGACGATAAGCCGCTGGTAGCGCCTACGGCTGTAAGAAATACGGTAACGGATTCTATACATAAGAGTGCGTTTAACATTTTCAATGTACCGTTTACAGATATTACAGTGAATGCGGAAGTAGGAAAGGTGAAGTACCATCATTTGTGGATAAAGAACTTTACGACAAAGATGCGGATGCAGAGTAATCACCATCTGTATATTGACACCCTGGGAATGAATATTGCAGAGGGCACAATCGGGATGAGGGGCCATTTTGACGGATCTGATCCGGCTAAGATTATGTTCAGGAGCAGGACCCGTTTCAATGATGTGAATATCGAGAAGATGATGTTGAAGCTGGACTACTTTGGACAGGATTATGTGATTAATAAGAATGTGAAGGGAAGATTGTTTGGTCAGGTAAGGTGCCGTGTGCTGATGCATCCGGATCTGACACCCCGGCTAGAAGACTCGGAGGCTACGCTGGATGTGGATATCAGGAATGGTAGCCTGGTGAACTTTAGTCCAATGCAGGCGATGGCGAGTTATTTTAAAGACAAGAACCTGAACAAGATTAACTTTGATACGTTGAAGAATAAGCTGACCCTGAAGAATGGAGTACTGGATATTCCGAAAATGAATATCAACTCATCCCTTGGGTTTATAGAAATATCAGGTAAGCAGGGGTTGGATTTTAATATGGAATATTACCTGAGGGTGCCGATGAAGATTGTGACGAGTGCCGGATGGCAGGGCTTATTTGGCAGGAAGAAAGAAGAGGTGGATCCGGACCAGGAAGATGCGATTGAGTATAGGGATAAGAACAAGACTGTCCGGTTTATGAATATTAAAGTGACAGGTACGCCAGATAAGTTTAAGGTAGGGTTAGGGAAAGCGAAAAAAGCTTAATTATGATAAAGTCAATCATGATACTTCTAATTTGTTGCAGTACAGTGCAGGCACAGCGATTTCATGTGCTTGCACTGGCTGAGAATGGGGGGCATCATATTGCTTATAGTCAAAGGGCGAAAGCGTGGCTGAATCAGCAGGCGAAAGACAGCAATTTTGTGGTTGATTATATTGAGAATACAGATAAGATTGATGCGTCGTTTTTAGCAAAGTACCAATTGTTTATTCAACTGGATTATGCCCCTTATGCCTGGAAGCTGGCAGCAGCGAAGGCATTTGAAGAATATATCAATAATGGCAAAGGGGGGTGGATTGGTTTTCATCATGCTACATTATTAGGAGAATTTGATGGGTATCCCATGTGGAACTGGTTTCATCAATTTATGGGGAAGATCAGGTGGAAGGATTATATCCCTGACTTTGCGGATGGGGAAGTGGTAGTGGAGGATGGTAAGCATCCTGTGATGTGTGGAGTGGCTGATTCATTTTTAGTGAAGAAAGAAGAGTGGTATAGTTATGACAGAAGTCCGCGACCGGATGTGCATGTATTGGCACATGTAAAAGAGGGTGCCCGTATTGTTGGTGATCACCCGGTGATTTGGACCAATCCGTATGTGAAAGCGCGCAATGTATATATATTTATGGGGCATGCCCCTGAATTATTTGATAATCCCACATATGTGTTGTTATTCAGGAATGCTATTAGCTGGGCAGCTGGTTCCGGAAAATAAATTCCATTTTTGAGCAAGGGATGATTTTGAATTGTTATAGCTTGCTGTTTTTAACCCATTCCGCTATGACGCAACAATTACCCGCTTTTTTAAGTGCTGATGAAAGCTCGTCTTTTACCTCCGGTGAGTTTTATTTACGGCCGCTGGTGCTGGATACTGATATTCCTTTGATCCATGATTGGGTGAACAGGGAGTATGCAGTTTACTGGCAATTACAGAATAGTACGGTGGAGACAGTTCGTAAAATGTATGCGGACCTGATTGCTTTGCCGCATGTACAGCCATTTCTGGGGTTTTATAATGACAAACCTGCTTTCCTGGTGGAGTTTTACAAGGCGCAGGAAGATAGGATAGGGGAGTATTATGATGCGCTGCCCGGGGATTATGGTTTTCATATCCTGATGGCGCCCGTGGAGAAACGGATTCCGGATTTTACTTTCAGGGTATTCCAGGTGATTATGACATTTTTATTTAGTGATGCGAGGGTGGAAAGGTTAATAGTGGAACCGGATGCGAGGAATGAGAAGATACATGTGTTGAATAAGAGAGCGGGGTTTGAGTACCAGGGGTTGGTGGAGCTGCCGGAGAAAACGGCGCATCTGGCATTTTGTAAGCGAAAAGACCAGGCAGTTTCCTGAGGGAAACTGCCTGTGAAAAAGTATATTAGTTCCTGGTAGCGCGGCCACCGCGGCCTCCACCATTATTATTGGAAGTTCTGTTACCACCACCGTTTCCGCCGGATTGTCTGTTACCGCCACCGTTATAGGTTCTGCCCGGAGTATAGTTACCACCATTACTAACCCTGCCAGGGGTGTAATTACGACCACCGTTGTTAATTCTGCCGGGGGTATAGTTACCATTAGTTCTGCCTGGAGTATAGCCGCCTCTGCCACCGCCATAATTCTGACGGGTATCCGGACGATTTACACGGGTGTTACGATAGTTATTCACAACTACCCTGTTCCGCTGAATTACGGTTACAGAGGTCATGCGGGTAGGTCTGTACATGACACGTGCAGGCTGTATTCTGCGTGTTGGCACTACTACGTAGCGGGTGTTGTAATGTACGCAGTAAGGACGGTATTGGTAATAAGGCATTGGACGCCATGGACGCCACCATACCGGGTGAGCTACCCAGGTAAATGGAGAAACCCATACTACATAGGCCGGAGCATATACAAAGCGTACACATGGCCAGAACCATACATTTACAATGATACCCTCAGGGCTTGAAACAGATGGCCCGTGGCTGGCCGGGCTGTAATTAAAGGCATTGTCTGCTTCCGGTAATGGTTCTGCAATGGTAGACTCACCATAAATATCCGCATCTCCTTCTATCTGGATTACGGCATTGTCTTCGGCCGTTTTCTCGAGGGAGATCACTGCTATGTCCTGACTTTCGCTGGAAGAAACCAGGGCCTGCAATACAAAGATCTGTACATCATCCTGTTTTTTTCCTGTAACACGTATATAATCAATCTGTCCGTCTCCATTAAGGTCGAGGTTATTGACCTTATTATCCTGTGTGTTTAATAATTTTTCGAATTCTTCGGGTGATCCTGCTTTTTTAAATAAATCCAAAGCTCCCTGTAAACTAAAATTGTCCCCGGGCAAACCGGTAGAATCTGCTTCCTGGTCCTGTGCGCTGGTGGAAACTGCTATAGAAAAACAGAGGAGCAGTGCAGAAATGGTTTTTGAAAGGTTCATACGATGGTATTTAGATCGTTAGGGAAGTTAAATTACAAATAGTTTAATTATATTATATAAAAACTGTGCCAATTAGACGGGTCCGGTCTTTTTGAAGTATAACTAGTTGATAATTAAGTATAAAGTTGTTGAACGTATAAATAATTTTTGTTTGTCTATCTGATTGTAATTCTTGATGATTTAGATTTTTTTTTGATTTTAATTCAATTTTTTTCCTAATTTGGTGCCGTCAATCATAGGATCCGGGCTATCGGATCATGCTACTTAAACCGCAACTCGCATACTGTTTTTTGGGCCACCAAATTAGGACATTGTTTGAAAAATGATAATCACCATTTTGTTTTCAAACATACTTAATATTTAAAACCGTTTACGATTTTTCGTGAACAGTGCTTAAACCGCAACTCGCATACTGCTTTTGGACCTTTTTTTTAACGCTGCATTCAGTGGTGTGATGCTGGCTTTTCAGCCTGTTATCACGGGAATTAAATACTGTCAATTATGATCTGAAATAGGTGCAGGTCATAAAACATAGTATCTGAAATTGCACAGGTATTGTGTTACAACAACCGAATTAGAGCAAAAAGATGAGTAAAATGTTACGTGCGAAGATGGCGGGATTAGCCAGAGTAAACAGTGCAAAAGAAAGGGGGATTTATCCCTACTTCCGGCCAATCTCTTCCGGTCAGGACACTGAAGTGGAAATTGATGGCAATAAAGTACTGATGTTTGGATCAAATTCCTATCTCGGGCTGACAAACCATCCTCAGGTAATAGCTGCTGCTATTAAGGCTACAGAAAAATACGGAACCGGTTGTGCGGGGTCCCGTTTTCTGAATGGAACACTGGATTTACATCTGGAGTTAGAAGCGAGGCTGGCAAAGTTTGTGGGCAAAGAAAATGCGATCGTATTCAGCACTGGTTTTCAAGCCAACCTGGGTGCCTTGTCAAGTCTGACAGGCCGCAATGATTACATCCTTCTGGATGAACTGGATCATGCTTCCATTATTGATGGCAGCCGTTTATCCTTTTCCAAGGTAGTCAAGTTCAAACACAATGATATGGATGATCTCGAAGCCAAGCTACAGGGATTACCATCATCATCTGTACGCCTGATTGCTGTGGATGGGGTTTTTAGTATGGAAGGTGATATTGCCAGACTGCCTGATATCGTTTCCCTGGCAGATGCCTATGGTGCGAATATCATGGTGGACGATGCACATGGTCTGGGTGTATTAGGTATCAATGGTACAGGTACGGCTTCTCATTTTGGTCTGACTGACAAGGTAGACGTGATCATGGGTACTTTCAGCAAGTCCTTTGCCTCCCTGGGTGGTTTTATTGCTGCTGACAATACTATTATCGAATACCTGAAACACACTGCCCGCGCCCTGATTTTCAGTGCAAGCATGACCCCGGCTGCTGTGGCAAGTGTACTGGCTACGCTGGACATAATTGAATCAGAACCTGATCATATCAAAAGATTGTGGGACAATACCGATCATGCCCGTAAACTGCTGAGAGAAGCTGGTTTTGACACAGGTGAAGTATCTGAAACCCCGGTGATTCCAATTTATATCCGCAATGAAGAGGGGGTATTCAGCATTACCAAAAGATTGCAGGAATATGGGGTATTCGTGAACCCTGTGGTGCCGCCTGCTGTACCTCCCGATGCTACATTGATCCGCTTTTCCCTGATGGCGACACACACTTTCAGCCAGATTGAAACCGCCGTAGAAAAGTTAATCAAAGCATTCAAAGAAGAAGGCATTCCTTTAAAAGAAAAACATAATGGAAACATCGTGCTGCAATAACGCCTGTAACAATTAAAGCAAATAATAATGGACACTATACAGACACCTTCCGTTTCCACCACAACCACTGTAGTCAGAGGAAGCGCACCCGTTATTGAACAGGTGAGCACTAAACAGCAAATGAAATTATTCATTGACTTCCCGCATGATCTATACAGCAATGATCCCTTATATGTGCCCGAGTTGTTTATTGCACAACGCGACCTTTTGACTCCGGGCAAGCATCCATTCCACGAACATTCACAAATACAACTGTTTCTCGCTTTACGTGACAAAAAAGTAGTAGGCCGTATAGCCGCTATCAACAACCGTAATCACAACGCGTTTAATGGCACCAATGATGGTTGCTTCGGATTTTTCGAATGTATTCCTGATGTGACAGTGAGCAATGCGCTGTTCAATGCAGCAGCAGAGTGGTTAAAAAAGCAGGGATTATCCACCATCATAGGGCCATTGAATTTCTCTACTAATGAAACCTGTGGTTTACTGATCGAAGGATTTGACAGTGCACCGGTAGTGATGATGCCTTACAATCCGCCTTATTATATAGAGCTGATGAAGGCAGCTGAGCTGGAAGAAAATGTGACACTGATTGCATGGCAGGTGACTGCCGAGGCAGTGGAAGACAAACCGCTGCGTATGATGCAGATGCTGGAAAACAGGCTCGCTCAGCGAAACATCACCGTGCGCACAGTAAACATGAAGAAGTTCGACGAAGAGGTAGTGAAGATCAGAGAAATATATAATAAAGCGTGGGATAAGAATCTTGGATTTGTTCCCATGACGGACAATGAATTCGCGTATCTGGCAAAGGACCTGAAATTAATATTGGACCCTGATTTATGCATCGTGGCAGAGAAGGATGGACAGGCAATCGGTTTTGCCCTCTGTATTCCTGACCTGAACCAGGTGCTGATCAAGATCCGCAGAGGACGATTATTGCCCACAGGCCTCTTCAAACTACTGTTGGGCAAGGGTAAGATTAAAGGGGTACGTGTATTGGCGCTGGGTGTACTGGAGCCATTCCGCAAGCTGGGTGTGGAAGCCGTATTCTATGGCCGGATCATCAGGGATTGCCGCAAAAAAGGTATCAATGTGGCAGAAGCCTCCTGGATACTGGAACACAATGACCTGATGAACAGTGCAATCAAGGCTGTAAACGGAGTGCCATACAAGCGATATAGGATTTATGAGAAAGCGATATGAGTAAAAAGGTATTGATTACAGGTGCAAGTGGATTTCTGGGTTTCCATTTAATCGAGGCTGCGTTGGCAGCGGGAATGGAAGTGCACGCAGGAGTAAGGCCCTCCAGTAATGTTGAGCATTTACAACATCTGGAGATCTCTTTCGTGAACCTGGATTTTCGCAACGTACCTGCCATGGCAGCCTTGCTACAGGAACAGCAATACAGTGACATTATTCATGCTGCTGGCGCCACCCGGGCCAAAAATGAAGCGGTTTTCAACGAGGTCAATGCTACGTATACTGAAAACCTCCTGCAGGCAATCGTACAATCCCGTATTGCACTGAACAGGTTTGTGCATTTCAGTAGCCTGGCAGCAGTAGGGCCAAAGGCTTATGAGGCAAAATGGCCGGAGCAGGATGAATTATCGCCTGCCCCAGTGACGCTGTATGGTAAGAGTAAGCTACTGGCAGAACGAATCCTGAAGCAATATGCACAGATTCCCTGGGTAGTATTGCGCCCTACGGCCATCTATGGGCCACGGGACAAGGACCTGTTCGTGTTGTTTAAAACATATGGTTGGCGATTGGAGCCGTATATGGGAAAAGGCCCCCAGCAGTTAAGTTTTGTCTATGTGAAAGATGTGGCACAGGCTGCCATTCGCGCGCTCAATGGACAGATTATACATACCTGTTATGATGTTTCTGATGGGAATAGTTATGATCGATATGCACTGGCCAAAGTGACGAAACGATTGTTAGGCATCAGGACACTACGTATTCACATGCCATTAACATTGATCCGGTGGATAGCTGGAATAGCTGAGGCAACAAGTAAGGGCATGCCGTTGTTAAATAGGGACCGGTTAAATGAGCTGACTGCCCAAAACTGGAACTGTAGCATAATACGTATACAAAAGGAACTTGGATACCGACCTGACTTCACTCTTGAGGAAGGAATGAGGGAAACCCTGGATTGGTATACCGGGAACCATTGGTTATAACAAACGTTCACTAATTGAAAAACAAAGAGGCAAAAAAGAAAATGAAACATCAAATTAAAGAAGCAAAAGGAAAGCTGGGAGTCCTGATGCCAGGCCTTGGCGCAGTAGCGACCACTTTCATAGCAGGGGTGTTATCTGTTACCAAGGGCTTTTCCAAGCCAATCGGATCGGTATCACAAATGGGACATATCCGTTTAGGTAAGAGAACGGACAACAGAAATCCATTGATTAAAGACTTTGTTCCCCTGGCTAAGCTGGAAGATATTGTATTCGGCGGTTGGGACGTTTATGAGGATAACGTGTATACAGCAGCGGTAAAAGCTGAAGTACTTGATAGGTTTCAAATTGAAGCAATTAAACCTGAGCTGGAAGCCATCGTTCCGATGAAGGCAGCTTTTGACAAAAACTTTGTTAAAAATCTGGATGGCACACATGTAAAGGATTTCAAGACGCGTTATGACCTGGCGCAGATGGTTATGGAAGATATTAAAACCTTCCAGGAGAAAAATAACTGTGATCGTGTAGTACTGGTATGGTGTGGTTCTACTGAAATTTATCATGAGGCGGCAGACGTACACAGTTCCCTGGCAGCATTTGAGCAGGGATTGAAAGACAATGATGCCAGAATCGCTCCCAGTATGATCTATGCCTATGCGGCACTGAAGCTGGGTGTACCTTTTGCCAACGGTGCGCCTAACCTGACCTGCGATATTCCGGCATTGGTAGAGCTGGCTCACCAGACCAAAACCCCGATTGCAGGTAAGGATTTCAAAACCGGTCAGACCCTGATGAAAACAATTCTGGCTCCGGGTCTGCAGGCGAGAGCCCTGGGTATGGAAGGCTGGTTCAGCACAAATATCCTCGGAAACCGCGATGGATGGGTATTAGACGATCCAGATAACTTCAAAACGAAGGAAGTTTCCAAGCTTGGCGTTTTAGAAGATATTTTAAGTCCGGAAGAATATCCTGATCTTTACGGTGACCTTTACCACAAAATCCGTATTAACTATTATCCGCCGCGCAAGGATAATAAGGAAAGCTGGGATAACATTGACATCTTTGGCTGGTTAGGCTATAAAATGCAGATTAAAGTAAACTTCCTGTGCCGTGATTCAATTTTAGCTGCACCGATCGTACTGGACCTCGCATTATTTATTGACTTTGCTAAGCGTGCTGGCATGAGCGGCATACAGGAATGGCTTTCATTCTACCTGAAGTCGCCTCAAACAGCTCCTGGCTTACGTCCTGAACATGATATTTTCAAACAGCTTATCAAGCTGCAGAATACCCTGCGCTACCTGATGGGTGAAGATCTGATCACCCATCTGGGACTGGACTATTACGAAGGAATTTTTGATACTGAATGATAAGAATACACAAATTAATCGCCACCAGCCTTGGCATTGGCTACATTGGCAAGGGCGGAGGAACGGTTGCAGCAGCAGTCGCCGCTCTGGTCTGGTACCTTGTATTGGCTGGTGGCCATCCTAACAACGTCTGGACTTTGCTGTTTACAGTGGCAATCACTTTGTTAGGTATCTGGTCTGGTACGGAAGTAGAACCATATTGGGGCAAAGACGACAAGAAAGTAGTAATAGATGAAGTAGCCGGCATGTTCGTAAGTGTGCTGTTTGTGCCTGTCACTCCGGCATATATGTTGGCCGGTTTAATATTATTTCGTTTTTTTGATATAGTAAAACCTTTATATATCAGGCGCACAGAGGCACTTCCGGGAGGATTAGGGGTAATGATGGACGACATTGTAGCCGGAATCTATTCCAATTTATTGTTGCAACTGGTAATACATTTGATTTAGTGTTATTGGGTACGCGTTTTGCATAATTGTAGACCTTATGCGATTTATTAAAGCACAAGCTTCGGCACTGGTAGCGACCGGAGTGCAATTTTCGGTATCCTTTTTACTATTGCATATATGGGAAGGATATGGTGTAGCTGCCAATGTGACAGGAGTGACCTGTGGCGGTATAACCAACTTTATGATCAACAGGAGGTGGGTATACCAAAAGGGAAACGACACATGGAACTGGCAAGCCATTAAATATATCATTGTCTGGTTCGGAAACCTGATAGTCAATACCGCCTGCTTTTGGGTATTGACAAATTATACCGCTATCGATCAGCGTGTGGCTGTGGTTATGGCATCGGTTATCACCGCCGTTGGGTATAACT
Source organism: Chitinophaga sp. (assembly GCF_039596135.1). Lineage (GTDB taxonomy): Bacteria > Bacteroidota > Bacteroidia > Chitinophagales > Chitinophagaceae > Chitinophaga. The sequence continues at coordinate 16,431 of NZ_JBCNKH010000030.1, read as the reverse complement.
ATGGAATGCAAAAGCGGTTTGTTTTTAAATGATTTTGGTTAATGAATGGATGTAAAAATATAGTATCCGGAATTCTTTTATTGCTCGTCTCTGGCTTTAGTTCGGTATTCGCACAAACGACCACCACTGTTAAAGGGCTTATTACTGATAGCCGCACAGGGGCCCCTCTACCTTTTGTAAACGTTTTTATTCCTGGCACTTCCATCGGTACCGGTACTGATGCGGATGGAAAATACCAGTTAGACGTCTCCATTACCAGGGATAGCATTCGCTTTGCCTACATGGGATATAAGAGCATTACCCAGAAGATCCGTCCCGGGGTGGTTCAAACGATCAATGTTAAGCTGGAAAGTACTGCGAAGACCCTGAATGAATTTGTAGTTAAAAAGAAAAAAGAGCGTTATCGCAATAAAGATAACCCAGCTGTGGAGCTGATCCGCCTCGTAGTCGAGAACAGGGAAAAAAACCGTATGACGCATTATGACTATGCCCAATACAACCAGTACGAAAAACTGGAATTCGCGCTGAGTAACCTCTCTGAAAAGATTAGCAACGGTCGTCTGACCCGCAAGTATAAATTCATTTTTGAGAACCAGGATACCACCAAGTTCGCTGGCAAATCTATTCTGCCTATCTACCTGGAGGAAAAACTGGCCGATGTATACTATCGCCGGGATCCGGAGAAGAAGAAAACAATTGTGACTGGCGATAAAAAAGTGAGCTTTGAAGACTTTATTGATAACAGGGGCCTTAGCCAATACCTGAACCACATCTACCAGGATGTGGATATCTACGATAATCAGCTGATGTTGTTCACGAACCAGTTCCTGAGTCCGATTGCCAACACAGCACCTACTTTTTATAAATTCTATATCGCCGATACCATCGTAGCCCCGGACAGCACCAAGCTGGTTAAACTGGAGTTTTACCCCCGCAACAAGACAGACCTGCTGCTGGAAGGTGAACTGTTCATCACACTGGATGGTAACTACGCGGTACAGAAAGCAGATATGACTGCGAACAAAGAAATCAACCTGAACTGGGTAAGGGATTTCCACCTGTACTTTGATTTCGAGAAGACAGCTGATGGCCGCTACTTTACCAACAAACAAACGCTGATGGCGGACTTCGGTATCTTTAAAGGTAGCAGCGGTATCTATGGTGAGCGTACAGTATCTAAAAGGAATATGGTTATCAACCAGCCGAAGCCATCAGAATTCTACAACGGTTCTTCTGTGGTAGAAGATGAGAAAGCTGTGCAGAAAGGAGATGACTTCTGGGTGCAAAACAGGCACGATTCCCTGTCGGTTGCTGAATCCAAAGTGTATTCCAATATTGACAGTCTGCAACACATGAAATCGTTCAGGCGTACAGCTGACCTCCTTACGCTGCTGCTGGCAGGTTATAAGCAGGCAGGTCCGTATTTCGAAATAGGTCCGGTCAATACATTCTATAGCTTCAACCCGGTAGAAGGTTTCCGCCCCCGTTTTGGTGGCAGAACCACGCCAAGGTTAAGCAAAAGCCTGTATTTCGAATCATATGGTGCTTATGGTTTAAAGGATTATAAGTGGAAGTATTACTTCGGCGGTGCATATGCCTTTAACCATAAGTCTATTTACGACTGGCCGGTAGTGGCATTGAAAGCTAACTATCAGCACGAAACCAAGATTCCGGGTCAGGAATTGCAGTTCGTACAGGAAGATAACTTCCTGCTGTCATTCAAACGGGGTAACAACGATAAGTGGCTGTATAACAAAATCTTTAACCTGACCTTCATCCAGGAGTTTACCAACCACCTCAGCTACCAGGTAGGATTTAAACATTGGATACAGACACCTGCCGGTAGTCTGGCATACTATAAGGGATCAGAACCAAATACCCCGGTAACAAACCTGACTACGGCAGAGTTTAGCGGGGAACTGCGCTGGGCGCCAAATGAAAAATTCTACCAGGGTAAGAGTTTCCGTATTCCACTGCCGAACAAGTATCCGATCTTCACCCTCAGAGGCATTGCAGGGGTGAAAGGTATTGGGAATAGTGCGTACAATTACCAGAATGTAAGTCTGAATATTTATAAGATGTGTTACCTGGGGCAGTTGGGCTTTAGTGAAGTAGTGCTGGAAGGCAGTAATATCTTTGGCAGCCACCTGCCTTATCCATTACTGTCCATCCACAGGGCGAACCAGACCTATGCTTACCAGCTGGAAAGTTACAACCTCATGAACTTCCTGGAGTTTGTGAGTGATCACTATATAGGATTAAACATTGACCATAACTTTAATGGTTTTATCTTTAACAAAATTCCGCTGTTCAGGAAACTGAAATGGCGTGAAGTGCTCGCTGGAAAGATTTTGTATGGCGGCTTACGTACTGAAAACAGCCCTTCCGCCAATCCTGACCTGATTCAGTTTTCAAAGTATACTGATGGTTCCTCCTTTACATACACATTGGGTAGGGAGCCTTATATAGAAGGTAGTGTGGGCATTTCTAACATTTTTAAACTGATCCGCGTGGACCTGGTAAAAAGGTTTACTTACCTGAATAATCCAGGAGTAGCTAACTGGGGTATCAGAACACGTGTACGGTTCGATTTTTAACAGTAAGGTTAAAAAGTCTGAGTATGAAAAAGTCATTGAGAGACAAGTTGCAACAATTGATTTATCTGATTATCAATCCCATAGTAAAGGGGTTGATCAAAATAGGCTTTACGCCTAATACCGTGACCCTGGTTGGGTTTCTGCTGAACATAGGGGTGGTGATCATCTTTGTGACCGGCGTGGAAGAAGGTAACAGGGGTGACCTGTCGTATGTAGGTTGGGCTGGTGCGCTGACCCTCTTTGCGGGTCTTTTTGATATGCTGGATGGACAGGTAGCCAGACTGGGTAACATGGGTTCCCGGTTCGGCGCATTCTTCGATTCGGTGCTGGATAGGTATAGTGAGATGGTACTGTTCCTGGGTATCTGTTATTATCTGGTAGGGCATCATTATTTCCTGAGTTCACTGGCAGCATTTGTAGCGATGATTGGTTCTATGATGGTAAGCTATACCCGTGCAAGGGCTGAGGGCCTGGGCATAGAGTGTAAAGGTGGCCTGATGCAGCGTCCGGAGCGTATCGTAGTGATTTCTTTATCTGCGATTGCCTGTGGTGTGACAGCCCACTTCATCGGTGGCGATTATAAGCTGTTTGTACCTGGTATTCCTTTTCATATTTTTGAAACCATTTCTATCTTTACATTCCCGCTGTTTATCATGGCGGTGATGACAAACATTACTGCCATTGGCAGAATGCGTGATGCAAAGAAAGCGCTGGACAAACAGGACCAGGTGACAAGAGTAATCAGGGGTGCGGCAACTACCGTAAAGGTACTGCTGGTAGCAGCTGTAATATTGCCAGCCATGGCCTTCACTACCGGTGAACCGAACTTTCCGGTACCAAACGAACCAAGACAGTTATTTTATATTCAGCGTACGCCAAACAGCAATACGATTGTATACGACCTGAATGTAAAAGATGGTAAGCTGGATGCAGATGAACCGGTAAATGTTTACTGGATTCGCTATGCAGATGGGGGAGAAAAGAAACCACTGAATTTTATACAACGTAAATTTGCCTACGGAATTAAAGTAAAGGACCTGGGACAGGGGAAATATGAATTACATTCCGTAGCTTATACAAAAAAAGACCTGTACCTGATGAAACCTACCGGGCAATCCGATTACCATGTATATGCTAAAATCGGAAATTCCATGGCTGTGCTGGACCGTATTTACATAGAGATCGATGGTGGTACATTCTGGCATCCGAATGTATTGTACATAGAGCTGAAAGGGAAAGACATGGCTACAGGCAAAGAAGTAAAAGAACAGATCAAACCTTAAGCCAGTAAAAACACCACACATAATAGTTTAGAGTGATGAAAAAGCAATATGTTTCCAATTCAACGGAGTCGGTACCCATGTTTAAAAATGGGCTTATGGAGGCATTATCCAAGGTACATTTCAGTGTACCCCTGATCCTGTATATTCCTGTTATTTCATATGTATCTTATTACGGTCTGACCCATACAAATGCTGGTGTGCCGGTGTTCCTGCTGTCATTGTTAGGAGGTCTGTTTTTCTGGTCTTTGACGGAGTACGTGCTTCATAGATTTGTATTTCATTTTGTACCTAAATCCAAATGGGGCCTGAGGCTGCATTTTATATTTCATGGTGTGCATCATGATTATCCAAACGATGCGCTGCGACTGGTAATGCCACCATCCGTGAGCATTCCGCTGGCATTGGGTTTTTATTTCCTGTTTAAGGCAATCATACCTGTCAACTTCTTGTATGGTTTCTTTGCCGGGTTTATAATAGGATATCTGTTTTATGATATTTCCCATTATGCATTACATCATCTGAATTTCAAGAACGCTTTCTGGAAGAAGCTGAAGAAGCACCATATGAAACACCATTATCAAAATGCAGATAAAGGTTATGGTGTAAGTTCAGCAATATGGGATAAGGTGTTCGGATCAGATTTTCCTCAAAAAGAAGAACAGCTATAAGGAAAGTGGAGACTAACAATAAGACTCGATTTGGACGAAAAGATATCATATTTACTACACTTGCAAGTATAGCCTACCTGTTACTTTCTGCCCTCCTGGTTGGCTTCAAAACCGACCAGGTGTGGCTGATTGCCATTTTTAACGGCTGTTATTACGCCTCCTGGATCAGTCGTAGGTTCATTATAGGATTTTCCATTTTTTTAGTTTACTGGATTATATTCGACTATATGAAGGCCGCGCCGAACTACATGTTCTTCAAGGTGCATATAGCGGATATCTATGGGTTTGAGAAACATTGGTTTGGTATTCATGAAGGCGGGCAAATACTGACGCCTAATGAATACTGGCTCGCACATTCCCAGTCATGGATAGATGTGATGACAGGGATTTTTTACCTGTGCTGGGTGCCGGTGCCACTGATGTTTGCCGTGTATTTATTTTTTACCGACAGACTGGCGTTACTGCATTTTGCGGCTACTTTCTTCTTTGTAAACCTGTTGGGATTTGTGGTATATTATACCTTTCCTGCTGCACCGCCATGGTACGTGCAGTTGCATGGGTTTGAGTTTATACCCGGTACACCGGGCAATACAGCAGGGTTAGCACGCTTTGACGCGTACTTTCAGGTGAATATTTTCCATTCTTTATATAGCAAAGGTTCGAATGTATTTGCTGCTATGCCTTCTTTGCATTCTGCTTATCCACTGATCGTGCTGTATTATTCCAGGCACCATGTAAACCGTTTTTTCCAGGTTATTTTTGCAACCGTAACGGTGGGTATCTGGTTTGCCGCAGTCTACCTGAGTCACCACTATATAGTGGATGTACTGGCAGGGATTACGACAGCTGCTGTGGGGATTTTCATTTACAGGAAGTTCCTGATGAAGGCATCTTTTTATGATAGGGGCATACAGTGGTTATACAGTTTCGTACGCGGGTAATTTGCGGAGCAACTCATCTACTTCATTACCATATTTACGGTTAAAATAATAGCGCTTGGCTGTGAGGAGCATGTCTCTGGCAGCAGCAATATTCTTTTGTTTCGTGTATAGGATACCCAGGTTCCTGTAGGCGTATGCATTGCCTTTATTGTATTGTAAAGACCTGTACATCAGCTCTTCTGCCTGTACCGGGTGGCCGAGGCGCATGAGCACATAACCCTTATTGTTATAGGCAAAAGCACATGTTTCATCATAGGCGATGGCCTGATCGAAATAAGAAATTGCCTCTACAAAGAGCTGCATATGAATGCAGGTAAACCCAAGACTATTGAGCAGTTCAGACGATCCCGGATTAAGAGAAAGGGCGTAGTTATAAAGCTGCAGGGCGCGATGATGGTTCCCCATCTCACTGTAACAGTGCGCTACTTCGGCAATAACGCCGGTATGGGCGCTGTGTTTCTCCAATACCTTTTCATAGTAGGGAAGTGCCTGTACAAAGTTGCGCTCTGCCCTGTACGACACGCCTGTGAGCCAGAGCGTGTTTACATGTTCAGGATCTATATGCAGAATGTGCTGACAAAGGGCACGGCACTTTTTGCCTTCATTATATTGCAGGCAGGATTGTGCCTCCCTGAAGTATTTTTCGATGATTTGTTTTTTCTTTTTAGCGCCATACAGCCAGTGGAGAAATGGGTAATACCTGGTGGTAAATGGCAGTTTAATGCTGGGCGTGTGCAGCGGAATGTCTTGCTGGATATTCCTTTCCGCCTTCAGTATGTCTATATACGAGGCATAAACAATGCCTAAGGATTGCAGCTTATATTGACAACGGTTTTCTATAGTTAAGATAGAAAGAATAATGTGCTGTGGGTTTAAATGCTTGTCTCCCAACCTTTTCTGGTAGAAGACGGCGTTTTCCAGCATTCTTTCGGCTTCTGCAGTGAGGGGCAGGGTATCCTTATGAGGTTTCTCCTCACCTTTTTCCCATGAAAGCGCCTTGAGCCAGAAGATCATTTTTTCGCGATCGGGGGTGTCGATAGCAATATCGCTGGTGCAGGTTTCGAGTATACCTAATAGGAGCAATTGACTATCAATGTAATAGAGATTCCGTTCCAGGGAAAACTTCCTGGCATAGGCAAACACAGCTGATAATTCATAGGACGGCGCAAGCATTCATTCAACTTTGAGTACATATCAAATTTAAAATAAATGAGGCATATTAAGAACCGCTTTATAATTGCAGTAAACCGTACTTATATAAGGTATTGATTGGCTTATTGTCCCAGAATAATTCAAAATCTTCCAGCCCGGCAGCGGTATAATGGTCCATTACTTCTTTCAGCGTATAGGTCTTGCTGTGCCGTACAGATAATTGTTCCAGCATACCCGCCAGCCATTTTCCCTTATCGGGTTCAACGCTGATGGTATGTTTTTCCTTTTTACCCTGGAATGTAAGGAGGGCTACTTCCCACGTAGCACCTTTCTTGGATTTAGTCATGGTTTCTACAGACGGTGTTCTGCCCAGCCATACTACTTTTGCAGTAGGTTTGGCAGATGCCAGTTCGCTTTCTTCCAGGGCTTTCACAATGTAGTCAGGTGCTACTTTCGTTTTGGGTACTTTAAACTCAAACCACTTCTGCAATGGATCATTCAGGCAGATACCATGCATATAGTTCAGCAGTGATTTCTTCAATCCATAGCTGAAGGTTTCGTGCTCAGCACCGGTATCGTCAATGTGGATGATATCATTATTGGCAAATGTGCCAATAATATCACTCTCTTTTTTTACGCTGAATTTCTCCGGTTCCAGTCCTACCGGGCTATGTGCCGTCATGGTAAACTGGTGCCAGAAAGCAGATTGTAATATACCTGCCTGGAACATCTGGCGCACCATTTCAAGCGAGTCGATGGTTTCCTGTGCGGTTTGGGTAGGAAAGCCGTACATAAGGTAAGCATGAACCATGACCCCGGCTTCTGTAAAGTGTTTATTCACCTGTGCTACCTGTGCTACGGTGATCCCTTTCTGAATAAGTGCCAGCAGTCTGTCAGAAGCTACCTCCAACCCTCCGGATACTGCAATCAAACCGCTCTCTTTCAGCAATTGACAAAGATCCCGGGTGAAGCTCTTTTCAAAGCGGATATTCGTCCACCAGCTTACATTCAGTTTCCTTTTGATGATCTCCAGTGCCAATGCACGCATTAGCGCAGGTGGCGCCGCTTCATCGACGAAGTGGAAACCGTTCTGACCTGTCTGGGCAATGATCTCTTCCATTCTGTCACAAAGCAATGCTGCCGCAATGGGTTCATACACACGAATGTAATCGAGCGAGATATCGCAAAAAGTACACTTACCCCAATAGCAGCCATGTGCCATAGTAAGCTTGTTCCAGCGGCCATCGCTCCACATGCGGTGCATGGGATTGACAACTTCGATGGCAGAGATATATTGATCTAACAGGAAGTCACTGTAATCCGGCGTGCCTACCTGTGATTGTTTATAATCTTTACAATTGGTGTTGTTGATATAAGTGACCTTATCATCTACAAGGGTGAAGGTACGCTTCAGGTCAGCAGTTGGAGTACCATTGATATGCGCAATGAGTTGTTCGATCGGCGCTTCCCCATCGTCCAGTGAAACGAAGTCATAGAATTCAAATACCCTCGGATCGGTGAGGGAACGCAGCTCGGTATTCGCAAAGCCGCCACCCATAGCTACTTTCACCTGTGGATAATGTTTCTTTATCCACTGCCCGCAGCGGAGGCTGGTGTACAGATTGCCGGGGAATGGAACAGAAATAGCTACCAGTTGTGGTTGTTCCCTTTCCATGTGTTTGCTGAGGATGTCGATCAGGATGTGGTCGACGTAGGTAAATTCCTGCTGAAGCGCGGTGTAGAGCTCGTCGAAGCTATTGGCTGACCGGCCCAGTTTTTCGGCATAGCGGCTAAAGCCGAAGTGCTCATCCACGCATTCCATGATGAGGTCGGAGAGGTCTTCCAGGTACAAGGTAGCCAGGTGTTTGGCTTTGTCCTGGTTACCCATGGAGCCAAATGCCCAGTCAAGGTCTTCAAGTTGGGCAAAGCGGCTGGCTTCAGGGAGGAAATCCCTTTTACACACACGATGGGCGAGGGTAGGATTCTTCCCTTGCAGAAAAGCGATCACCTCATCAATCGTTGCGATATAGTCGTCCTGTAATGCAATGATGCGGCTGATATTTTCTGAATGAGGAATTGCCAGCTGGTTGATATGCGCAAAAAGATTTTCCAGACCTCGTTTGGAAAACAAGGCCACGGTCACTTCTATGCCAAGGTCAGCCTGAAAGGAGGAGATCCCCTTTGTATTTAAGAAACCTTTCAGGTAAGCTGTAGCCGGATAAGGCGTATTCAGCTGTGTGAAGGGTGGTGTAATCAGAAAAACAGCACTCATTTGAGTGCGAAATTAGGGAAACCGGGGGAAAAAACGCTGCTACAGGCAGGTAGCAGCGTTTGAAGCCTTATTGCAGGGCTCTGAAAATCGTATTGGTATAAGAGGAATCTACATTTCCTGCAAACACCATGATGCCTGCTTTATTGCCGGAAGAAGGCAACCATTGCGCTGCTGCTACCGCATTGCTCAATGAATTGTAAGATTTAGTGACCCCAATCATGGTTTTGGAACTGCCAATCACATTTGCCCAGCGGTTAAAACGGGTGGTATTGTTTTGGAAGTATCCCATATCTTCTACAAAATTCAGGTATCTGGCTACAGATGTATCCTGGCCAATGGCATACCCTGCGGTAGCGGTGCTGTAAATAGCTGCTGTATATACCGTAGTGGTACTATTAGAGGACAAGGGGCCAAAGTATTTGCCAAATTCCTTTACGAGGTTTTTGAAATTGGTATTGGCAGCTGTACTACCCATATGCTCTACATCCAGTGCAATACCATCCAGGTGCAGAGAGTCAAGTACCATAGTTTTTACGAAAGCGGCAAACTGTGTGTAAGTCAACCCTGTACCATTGTAGGTAGTAAATGGCGTAGTGGTATTCCAGGAGTTTGCATCATCGATATTGTACAGCACTTTTACGCCTCTGGCTTGCAGAACATGTACGTGATCCATGATTGATTTGTAGGAATGATAATTAGGGTTCACTGTGAGAATGTAACTACTGCTACTTCCATAATGTGTAGAATCGGCTATTTCATAAGGAGTGCCTTCAAAGAGTACGACTACATTCGCTTCGTTAGCGAAGTTCGTTAATGGGAGCAGGTTAGGCGTAGCATCGTATGCGTAGTATGCTACTTTAAAGTGTGTGGGCAATGCGGGTGGTGTGGCAGCTTCGGTGTCTGGAGTTGTTAAAGGTTGTGCGTCTTTCTTACAGGCTACAACAACGACCGCTAGTGCTACTGCGTACAGTAAATTTTTCATAAATAGATGTGATTTGGGTTTGTAACGTGGTGTGCTGTGCGATAGCAAGGTAGGGGATTCTCCCTATAAAAATTTCAGAGAACTAGATAGGACAAAAAATAAAGCCCGCACAAAAGCGGGCTTTATCAAAAAATTACTGGTTATCAACCTGGGCTTCAATGGTCGACTGTATTGTGGTAGATACAGCAGACAGCAGATCGTAGCCGGTAGCAGATTCAATGGCATCTACGCTGGTACGGTAGCTCTTCCAGTCACTGCCAATAGAGTTGTTATTGGGTGTATTGATCGCAATCACCCTGGTAGAGGTGGTAATACGACTCAGATCACTGTTGCCATTAGAAAGTACCACCACTACTTTCCAGATATTGCTTGGTACAGTTACATTGCCACCATCGATCGTGGAGGCAGCGCCGTTACTACCTGTGCCGCCTGTACCATAGCTACCCATGATGATGTAGCACTCATTGCCTGCGCTCACAAGGGTTCTGATATAAGATTCAAAACCTTCCCAGGTCACCTGGTTATTATTAGGCGCCTGTGGAATCATGTTCGTCATCAGGAAGGTAGAAGAATTGGCGGTGGTAGACGATGTTCTGTCACCGGAAGGGCAGTTGTGACCACGGTCAAAACCACTGCCGGAATAGCTGGTAGCACCTACCTGGTACCAGCCGGAAGGCAATGCAGTGTTGGCACGATAATCATCCTGGCGGGAAGCGCTGCCAATGTCAGCACTGTTCAGGTGCCAGCTTACCCAGTTAGGCGTACCTCTTACACTGTTGTAAGATTCGATGTAATAAGTAGCATCGTACAGGTAGTTGGTCGTGTACACAGAGCTGGCTACAGCACCGCTTGGGTTACCTAACAGCAGGTGACTGTTGTCGCCGGTAGTGCCGCCTGTGCCGCCGCCGGTTGAAGAACCGGTAGTCACCACCACATCATCGATGTTGATCCTGTTGGTACCACCAGATACTTTACGGATAGAGAGACGGTAGCTACCAGTTACGCTTACGGTGAAGGTAGCAGTAGACAGGGTAGTGGACGAACTGGTAACAGTGCTGCCTACCTGTGAGTAAGAGCTGCCACTGTTGGTAGAAATCCAGAGCTGCCATGTACTGCTGCCATCAGAGCCGAATACAGCATGGGCAATGGTGATAGTAGTAGCGCCCCCGGTCGCATCGAAATTCATATCGAGGGAACCGGTGTTGCGGATACGAACGGACTGGGAACCGTTCTTTGCGTCAGTAGACAGTGTGCCAATGAGGGCATCGTTGAGGCTCCAGCTACCACTGCTGAGCGTAACGTTACCTGCTGCATAGGCGGCTTTAGTGCCGGACTCGAAAGATTCGCTTAAGGTCGTGGTGGTAGCTGCGGTTGTTGCTGCTACGGTTTTGTCCTTGTTCGCGATGGGAGTGAGGTCTTGCTCTTTTTGACAGGATGCGACGATAAGTGCTGCTGCTATAATATATAGCAGGCGAGACGACAGATTAGTTTTCATTCGTAGGGTTTTTATGAGGGTTTTACGAAACTGGAAATTTACGGTATTTAGAGGGGCGGAGGTATGGAAGAAAGGGTTATTATTTTGTTACTAAAAAAATATACTAATAAAAGGGGGGATGTGATGGGCATCCCCTCCTTGCGGGTTATCAATGATTTCTTCTGTTATTCCTGTTTTGCTGCACGGTAGCTGCACGGTTATTCCTGTTGTTTATACGGTCAGCCTGCCTGTTGGCACTATTGGCCGTTGCTGTTTGTTTTGCTTCTTCTTTTGTCACAACATTATCGGCAGTGGCGGCCTGTCTGTTGGCAGCATTTGTCGTACGGGTAGATTGTCTGTTATTTGCATTCTGTGTAGCAGTCGCCTGGCGATTTGCGCTGTTCGTTTGCGGCACAGTCTGTGCCATGGCAAATGAACTGATGCACATAGATAATAGAATGAAGATTTTTTTCATGGTTTTAATTTATTGCTGAATAAAGAAATGAAGCCGTAAAAGACCAGTACAAAAGGATTCTTACTGATATATCCCGTAGTCAGTCCATATTGTGCCTTCTCCGTTTCCGGCTGATATGTATGAAAGATCCTGTCCCATATCATGAATACACCTCCAAAATTTTTATCTATGTATTGGGGATTGGCACCATGGTGTACCCGGTGGGCAGAAGGCGTATCCAGTATGCCTTCTATGGGACCCAGTTTACCCACAGCTTCTGTGTGCAGAAAGAACTGGTACAATAGATTCAATACATAGGAAAGGACAATAAAATCGGGCGGTAATCCTATCAATGCCGCCGGTACAAAGAATACAGGACTGATTAATGCGCTGAACCAGTTTAGCCTGTAAGCCGCTGTGAGGTTCATCAATGGCGAGGAATGATGAATCAGATGAAAGGCCCATAAGGGTGCCCAGTGATGCGATGCCCGGTGAAACCAGTAATATAAAAAGTCAGCGACAATGAAAGTGAGGATAAAAATGTACCAGGTATGTGGCAAATGAAATGGTGTAATGTCTGTTACAATGTTCAGTATCCATAACTGATAACCTGCAAATAATAACTTGGATAAATGAAACCCTGCCAGTATTAATATATTGGTAATCGTTTCATCCAGCTGGTAGACTTTTTTATCTTTCTTCCAGCTCCATATGATTTCTGCAATAATCAATATTGTCAGAAATATCAATATGCTGCCTCTGTAATGTCCTGTATGCATGGTGTAAAGGTCATGCATACAGACAAAACAGTGGGGGAACTTCCGGGTGAAGTGTCAAAAAAAGGAGGCGAAATCGCTGGCAAAAGCACCAAAATTGCGGGCAGGTCGTCCAGTCAGGTCATACACTACATTACTCACAATCGCTGCCTCTCCTTTTGCATAATGTGCATAATCTTCCAGCAATCCATCTGCCTGCCATTCAGGAAAGCCAGCCTGTATTAATGCGGGGCGCATAGCAGCAGCAGGTGCGTCTACAAATGAAATTTTCTTACCTGTTGCTTCAGATAAATATTGCGCAATCTGTGCATGTGTAATTGCTTCCGGTCCTGTCAGGTCATAGATCTTATTTTCATGGCCAGGTTGTGACAATGCAATTGCCGCTACAGCTGCAATGTCCCTGATATCCACCAGGCTCACCTTCGCTTCTCCAATGGTCGCATAAAACTGGTGCGTATGTTTGATTAAATCAGCAAATCCTAATAACCCCTGCATGAATAAGTTCGGTCTTAAAACAGTATAGGCTATACCAGATTGAATAATCTTTTCTTCGATAACAGCGTGATAACGCAGGAAACGAACGGGAGCGTTTTTTTCTGCTGCAAACTGGGAGAGTTTTACTATGTGCTGTACCCCCGCTTCAACGGCAGCATCTACGAAATTACTTTGTAATTGTTCTGCTTCTTCAGATGAGTTGGTGAGTAAAAACGCCTTTTTTATTCCCTGCAATACTTTTGCCAGGCTGTCTTTATTACCCATATCTCCAATGACAGTTTCAGCCCCTTCAATGGTTTTGGGAGATCTTACCAATGCACGAAATGCAATACCTTGTGCAGCCAGTTGTTTTGCGAGTTCAGTACCGATGTTGCCGGTAGCGCCTGTAATCAGAATCATATTGTTTGTATTTTTATGACTCAAAATTCTAACTTTCCCAGGAGGCGGTATTGTAAGAAAACGAAATTTCAGGGTGGAATTTAACAGCTTCACGGGGAATAATAATAGCTGATGGCGCTGATCATGTACCTTCGATATATGAGCAAAATACTAATCACGATACTCTGCCTGTACAGCACAATCGTCTGTGGGCAGCAATACGATTTCTCCGCTGTCGACAAGTTTATCGAAGCGCATGCAGGTGCCTATGATGATGGTATAGCGGTGATGGTCTCTCAAAATGGAAAGGTTATTTATAAAAAAGAACTGGGCCTGCGCGTAGATGATAAACGGCTCATCGCTTCCTGTTCCAAATGGTTATCAGGTGCAGTAATCATGTCATTAGTCGACGAAGGGAAACTATCTCTGGCAGATACCATCGGCAAATACCTGCCCATCTTTACGACATATCACAAAGGCAATATCACCATTCGCCAGCTCTTCTCACATACTTCTGGTTTCCCCGGCAATGGACCTCAGCATTATGAAGCCAGCCGTTTTATGACACTCAGTTCAGCGGTCGATTCCATCGCAGCATATACCGATATGATCAATGCCCCTGGTGCAAAATTTAATTATGGTGGTGTAAGTATGCAGATCGCTGGTAGAATTGCGGAAGTGGTATCTGGCAAATCCTGGCAGGCACTCTTCAATGAGAAAATAGGAAGACCCTGTGATATGAATGCTAATTATATTATTATGAGCTTTCGTAATCCCATGATTGCGGGAGGTGTCAGAACATCTGCTACCGACTATATGCACTTTTTGGAAATGATTGTGAACAAAGGTGTCTATAATAATAAGCGCGTCTTAAGCGAAACTGCCATCGCTGCCATGCTGCTGGACCAAACGAATGGTGCAGAAATAGAAAACACGCCTTATCCCAGAAATCCTTTTTCTCCCACGCCTGATAAACCAGTTCGCTACGGCATAGGCAATTGGATTGATGTGGTCAGCCCTGATGGAAAAGTCCTGGAAACAAGCAGCCCCGGTGCTTTTGGTACACATCCCTGGCAGGACGAAGTCCATCATGTCGCTGGCATCATCTTTACAAGAACGGAACTGAAAAAGAGCGCCCTTGTAAGTTTAGAGATCCGCAAAATGATCAGAGATGTCCTGGATGGGAAGCCTTAACAATTTCTTAATATTAAAGGTGTTTCTTTGCCATCAGTATGCGTATTTTCTTATTGTGCTTATTATTGGCAGTGAACAGTGCATTTGCACAGGACGTAGATCAATCGGAACAGACTACGCTGGAATTTCCCGATTCCGCCTTTTTGAAATTGAAAGAAGTTTATAGTAAATCTGTTGAGGAGAAAGATCATGTCACCACAGGCGTGTCTCTTCAAAAGATGGGTAATATCTGTTATTACCTGGGCAATTATCCCCAGGCTTTGGAATATCATCTCAAAGCCGACAAGATTTTTCGTGAACAAAACCGGAAAGACCTGCTTGCTGCCAACCTGAATGATATGGGCATCTTATATTATTATAACAGGCAGATTCCCATTGCCCGAAAGCAGTATGATGAAGCCCTTTCTATATATAAACAATCCGGAGATGGTGAGGGCCTTGCCGTGACTTATGGAAAAATAGGGCACTTATATGAAAAAAGCGCCAAGTATGACAGTGCTTTTGCCTACCAGCGCATGGCTTTGTTGCAATACAGCAAACTTGCAAAGAAACAGGGGATGGCCAAGATTTATGAGAACATTGGTAGCATTTACGAAGACCTTTCTCATTTCGACTCTGCATATTATTATTATAGTCATGCCTATGATCTGTATGAACAGGAGCATGAAAGTGTAGCCAGTATAGAAGTGCTCAATAACCTCGGAGACATTTTCCGCAAGACCGGCCGGTACAGTGATGCCGCCATTCGTACGCGCCAGGCACTATTGCTGGCAGAAAAGACCAATGATCTCTATGAAAAGGGAGCAGCCTATAGAGATCTAGGCAAGACATATGCCCTCATGCAGCAAAAAGACAGCGCTTATTTATACGCAGAACTCTCCCGCAAAGCCACTATCGATATATACTCCCTCGAAAATAACAGGCAGACCGCTTTTCTCAGTGTTTTATTTGATATTAATAAAAAAGACGCTGAGATCATTGGCCTGGAACATACCAGGGATATCCACATTATTGTCACCATTGCGACCATCGTTGTTATTATATTATTATTGGTATTGGGTCGCGTAATTCTGAGCCGCCAGCGGTTAATGCATGCCACACAGCAGGCACTGATGCGGACGGAACTGGAAAATAAAGATCTGCAGGAAGATAAATTAAGACAGGAACTGGAAATAAAGGGAAAAGAACTGGCTTCCAATACCCTCCATATGATCCAGAAGAACCAGTTATTGGAAGAACTGAAGGGGAAACTGGAGGTGATGGCTAAAGATGACAAACGGGATCAGAAGAAACAAATCCAGCAGGTGCTTCAACAGATTAATGTCAGTTTTAACCACGATGAGTATTGGAATGAATTCAGGGATGTATTTGAACAGATTCACCAGGATTTCTTTGCCAATCTTCGTAAGAAAAAAGAAGATCTTAGTTATAATGATGTACGGTTGGCTGCACTCATAAAACTCAATATGAACTCAAAAGATATGGCCACTTTGTTGGCAATTTCCCAGGATAGTTTGAGAGTATCCCGTTATAGGTTGCGGAAAAAGTTAGGCTTGGATGAGGGGGAAAGCTTATCGGCATTTATTCATTCGCTATAAATTCCCTTTAATTTGACTTCAAAAAACATCTTTTGCCTCTCCGCATTCATCCATCCCTCCTCACCAAAAAAGATAAAAACATCTTTTGCCTCTCCGCATTCATCCATCCCCCCTCACCAAAAAAGATAAAAACATCTTTTGCCTCTCCGCATTCATCCATCCCCCCT
>NZ_JBCNKH010000029.1:0-80056 GCF_039596135.1 Chitinophaga sp. | reverse complement strand
GAAGAACAAGGCAATTTGAGACTGGATGACAAGTTGAATAAATACATACCGGATTATCCAAAGGGGGATCAGGTTACTATTCATATGCTGCTGAACCAGACAACCGGTATCGCCAACTATACCGAGCTGCCTGATAATGGTCTGCATGCCGATGTGCTGGATGTGTCACCGGCAGAATTTATCCACAGTTTCCAGAATGAACCTTACTTATTCACACCCGGTTCAAAATGGTCGTATAGCAATTCAAATTATTTCCTGCTGGGATACATTGTGGAAAAAGTAACCGGTCAGCCTTTCGTGAATTACCTGAAGGAAATTACGGACAAGGCAGGTTTGAAAAATACCGGCATGGACCGCCCTGATACCATCCTGCCATATCGTACACACGGTTATTGGGAAGGCTATAATATACCTTTCTATACCATGTCTGGTCCGTATGCAGCTGGTGGCATGTATTCTACCGTAGGTGATTTGCTGGCCTGGGATCAGGCATTGCTGGGCAACAAGGTACTGACAGCAGCTACTACAAAGAAAATGACTACTGCTTACATGGGCAACTATGGTTATGGTGTATTTGTAGACAGCCTGGATACGCATCCGAGGATCTGGCATAGTGGCGGTATTCCCGGGTACCGGTCTTTGATCAGCTGGTATAAGGAGGGGGATATCAATGTCATTGTTTTATCCAATAATGAATCCAATGCACAATACGTAGCAGGTGGATTGGCTGGCATCATGCTGAATATGGCTGTGATTAATCCCTATGTTCACAAAGCCGCTGCTATTAATAATGCAGTGATTGATAATTATGTGGGTACTTATATGGCGGGTAATAAAGTAGAACTGATCCGGAAAGAAGGCAAGTTGTACCGCAAGGGGAATGGGATTGATGATATAGAGCTGATTCCTGAGTCAGAAAAGAAATTTTATTATAGTGATGGTACAGACAGGCAAATTGAATTTGTGACAAATGCAAAGGGTGAAGTAGTAAAGGGATATGTAATAATGGGAGGTTTAAAATTACCTTTAGAAAAAATACCTGATTAAATAAAAACAGGATGTCTCAAAAATAAACGAGAATCGCTTAAAAATATTACCTGTCCCCGTCAGGTTCCCGAATAGAAAGAAGGCGTATCAAAAGTCTGATACGCCTTTCCTTTTTTATTTCTTTATCAAAGTCGGTTGAATCAATTTTTTCCATATCTCATACCCATCCTTATTCAGGTGTAGCATATCACTCTGAAAAATCTCAGGTCTTGAATTTCCTTCCTTCGTCAGCATCGGTGTAAACACATCCACCCATGTAATTTTACTCTGCGTTTGCAGGTAATCTTTAATCAACGCATTTGCTTCCTGTACAGTTTGCCTGTATTTATCACGCGAAGGACTTGGTTTAATAGATATATAAGTAACCGGTGTTTCCGGCAGTTTCTCCCTGATGGCAGTGATCAGTCTTTTGGTACGCTCTAGCACAGTATCTGCACCGGCACCATCCGGAATATCATTTTCTCCTACATACAACACGATCTCCCGTGGATGATAAGCAAACACCAGGTCATCCAGGTAAAAGGTGATATCATTCACCACCGCACCACCTATTCCCCTGTTAATGGCATTATACGAAGCAAAAGTTCTTTCCAGGTCTTCCCATTTACGGATAGAAGAGCTCCCTACAAAGAGAATGGGATTGGCTGGTGGGGCATACATCTGGTCATAATGCTTAATCGTTTGTACATCATCCCAAAATCGTGGTTTATCCTGTGCTTTGCTGACCTGTATAACGGTCATGCCTATCAGCAACAGGAGCATGGCTTTCTTCATAACATTCGGTTTAAAAATACCAAGTTAAACAATTCTACACGGATAACAGTACTGCTACGTAATGACAGATAGCAGCGGCGAGCACAAAAGAATGCCATACGGCGTGGGTATAAGATCCTTTTTCGCGAAGGTAAAAGTATACCCCAATGGAATACAGAACCCCCCCGATAGCGATCATCACGATCACAGGTACCGGCAGGTAAGTGAAAAATGTTTTACCGCCTACGATCATGATCCAGCCCATCACGAGATAGATAATAGTGCTTAGAATATTAAACCGCCCTGTAAAGAAAGATTTAAACACAACTCCAACGGCAGTCAGCCCCCATAAAATACAGAGCAGCGTAATGCCGAAGGCATTGTTCATAAACACCAGCAAAAATGGCGTATAGGTGCCGGCAATAAGGAAATAGATGCTGATATGATCCAGCACCACAAAGAGTTTTTTAACCTGTTGATCCTGGGCCAGGTGGTATACGGTAGAGCAGGTGAAGAGCAGAATGAAGCAGAAGCTGTAAATACCGGCGCCTACTATACCCGGGGTATTGCCATGGGTAGCGGCGATACCGGTTAGTACGGGGAGGGCACTGAGGCCAAAGAGGATGCCTACGGCGTGAATGATGCCGTGCATGATCTCCTGTTTGCGGTTGTAGAATGAGTCTAGTACAATCATTGGTTAATCTTTTCGTCCGGAGGCAAAATTAAAGAGAATAGCCCGGAGATACTGTTAAAATAGCGTAAAAAGATAGGTAACCCACTCATATCCCGCAGGTGTTCCATACATATTCCGTATCTCTGTAGATACGGGTTATCTACGGCTTACATACGGAATATATACGGCTTATCTACGGGATACCTCTATGAAAGCGCTATGGTTATGCCCTGAGCGACAACATAGCAAAATGGTCGCACTAAGAAAGTATACCAATCGGTATATTCGTGTTGTGAAAAAACACCGGAAGACCCTCCGGTGTTAGTAGTATTTATTCTTTCAGCAGCATCAGATCAGGCTGTGCGTACTTGTATACCTTAAAATAAATGGTGGTATTTGTCTGGTAGACCCCTTCCATCTCCGACAACTGGTTTACGAACTGTACTAAATGGTCATTATCCCTGCACATGACGTTTACCTCCAGGTCATATGCTCCTGAGGTCATTGCGAGAAAACTCACTTCCGGCAGTTGGGCAATCTGCTTTGCCACCTGCTCCTTAAAGGTTGCCGGCCGGATATACACCGCTATATGTGCATAAGACCTGAACCCTACCTTATCCGGATCTACCCTGCCAATAATATTGATGGTGCCTTCTTCAATCAACCTGTTGAACCTCGTTCTGATGGTGCCAATGGATACGTTCAGCTTTTCTGCAATCAGGGTAAATGATACCCTGCCATCCTGCTGCAGGAATGATAAAATGGAAAAATCAAGATCATCCAGTTGGGTTGGTAACTTCTCGGGTAATTTATGCTTCGCCATAGTAAGGGTTATAATGCAAAAAATGCAGAAATTTCAGAAAGTATGTGATAAATGTACATTTTTTTCAGTAAATTGATGTTATCGTATTAAAAATGTCAGTGGCCTGCCATCCACTAACAACTTTTCCACCAAATACCCCAGGCATATGAAATACGACCAGTTGCAGAATTTTGTAAACGGAAGTTTTACCAAAATCACTTCCGACCGTACGATTCCCGTCATCTCTCCAATTGACGGCACTTTACTGACAGCACTGCCCTGCTCCACGGCTGCAGATCTTGACATTGCTGTGCAGGCAGCAAAAAAGGCCTTTCCTGGCTGGAGCCGCACCCCTATCAAAGAACGGGTACAGGTATTTTTCAGGTATAAATTCCTGCTGGAGAAAAACCTGGAAACACTTGCCGGTTTAATCAGCGAAGAAAACGGGAAGACGTATGCTGAAGCGGTACAGGAAGTAGAAAAATGTATAGAGCTCACGGAGTTCGCTACCTCACTGCCACAGCTCATAGCAGGCGAAGTACTGGAGGTATCCAGCGGGGTGGAATGCCGCACATCCCACGTTCCCGTTGGGGTAGTGGCATCTATCGTACCGTTCAACTTTCCGGCGATGGTACCTAATTGGACCATTCCCAATGCCCTGGCGCTGGGAAATTGCATGGTGATGAAGCCATCGGAAAAGGTGCCTTTAAGTGTGGGCCTGCTCGCTACATTATTAAAAGAAGCCGGGTTGCCGGATGGGGTCTTCAACATTGTCAATGGCGATAGTGAAATCGTGCAGGCAATTTGTGATCATCCTGACATCGAAGCAGTTTCATTTGTAGGTTCAACCAAAGTAGCGAAGATCGTGTACCAGCGTGCTACACAAAGTCTGAAACGCTGCCTGGCCCTGGGTGGTGCTAAAAATCACCTGCTGGTATTGCCGGATGCCAGGCCGGATATGACCGCGCAAAACATTGCTGCTTCTATGAGTGGCTGTGCAGGACAACGATGTATGGCAGCATCTGCCATGGTCGGAGTAGGGGATGTAGACCACATCATAGCACGCCTTTGTGACGAAGCAAAGAAAATCATTCCCGGAAAAAATTTAGGGGCAGTGATTAATAAAGATGCAAAAAACAGAATAGAGCAGTATATTACAGAAGCAGAAAAGAATGGCGCCCGCATATTGGTAGATGGCAGAGGCGCAGCAGTACCGGGTAAGGAAAACGGTACTTACGTCGGACCCACTATTATTGATTATGTTACCCCGGACATGTCCGTAGCGAAGGAAGAAATATTTGGCCCTGTGATCAGTATACTTCGCACTTCCACCGTAGATGAAGCACTTGATATCGAAAATGCAAGCCCTTATGGCAATGCCGCATCTGTATTTACACAGAATGGCAGCATGGCCCGCTATGTGGCGGAGAGAGCCAGTGCCGGTATGATAGGTGTGAACGTAGGCGTGCCCGTACCCCGTGAGCCATTCTCCTTTGGAGGTTGGAATGAAAGTAAATTCGGCGTGGGTGATATCACGGGGAAAAGTTCAATTGAATTCTGGACCAAGTTAAAGAAAAGTACGACCAAATGGAACCCGGAAGAAGGGATTAACTGGATGAGCTAGGAGTATTTCAAGTCTGATAAAAATTATTGTATGTCAGCTACTGTTGACCTGTCAACCGCCCAGGAGATTATCCAGGATAATCTCGACTATACCTTATTTTCATGGAGCAGGCAAAAGGGCCTGCAACCTATTGCTGTCAAGCATGCAGAAGGGGTGTACCTGTATGATTATGATGACAGGCGATACCTGGATTTTTCATCCGGATTGATGAATGTCAATATCGGTCATGGTAACCAGCGGGTCACGGAAGCCGTGATGAGGCAGATGCAACTGGTGAGTTATGTAACGCCTGGCTGTGTGACGGAGGCGAGGGGTGAACTGGGAAAAAAACTGGCTGCTATATCACCAGGTAACCTGACCAAAACACTCTTTACCGTGTGTGGTGCCAGTGCCATTGAAAATGCAGTTAAACTGGCAAGACTCTATACGGGACGACATAAAATTATTACCCGCTATCGCGCATTTCATGGGGCTTCTTATGTAGCAATGAGTGCCGGCGGCGATCCCCGTAAACTGGCAGTAGATGCGCAGCAGGCACCGAACTTTGTGCATGTGGAAGATCCGTACTGCTATCGTTGTCCATGGGGAAAAGAGATCACTTCCTGTTCCCGGGAGTGTGTGAGCCATGTAGAAAGGGTGATTGAGTTTGAAGGCCCGGAAAATATTGCTGCTATTCTGATGGAAGGGGAGAGCGGAAGCTCCGGTTGTATTAAATATCCGCCTGACTATTTGCAAAAGATCAGGGCGCTCTGCGATAAACATGGAATACTGCTTATTGCAGATGAAGTGATGAGTGGCTTTGGCAGAACAGGGAAATGGTTTGCCTGCGATGTACATGGGGTAGTGCCTGATATGATAGCGACTGCCAAGGGAATCACTGCTGGTTATTTGCCATTGGGTGCATTGATAGTGAGTGACCAGATAGCGGCGCATTTTGATGAAAGAACTTTGTGGCTGGGGCTCACTTATTCCGCACACCCCGTATGCTGTGCTGCGGGAGTGGAAGTACTGAAGATATATGAAGATGAACACCTGCTGGAAAATGCTGCGCTGATGGGAGAATATGTGAGTGCGCAGGTAGAACAGATGAAAGCACAACATCCTTGTATCGGGGATTTCAGGACGACTGGTTTGCTGGGGTGTATAGAACTGGTGAAGAACAGGGAGACGAAAGAACCGATGGCGCCATTTAATGCGAAGCCGGAAGAGATGGTGGTGATGAACAAAGTGGCGGCGCGGATTAAGCAATTGGGGATGTATGCATTTGTAAGATGGAACTATGTGTTCATTGCACCACCGTTGAGTATTACAAAAGAGCAGATGGATGAGGGGCTGGCGATTATTGACGATGCGCTGGGGATAGCTGATGCGTATGTAAGCTAATCATTGACGATGTTTTGTTCATTGCTGATGAATAGGTAACCTGAGATACTAACTATTATTCATATGCCTACCAATTTGTACAGTGAAGACCTGGCCCCCGTACCTGCGGGGAGCAGAACCTGGAATACCTGGAACTACGCAGCGCTCTGGATCAGCATGAGCCTGTGCATTCCCACCTATATGCTGGCCAGTTCGCTGATAGAAGGAGGTATGAACTGGTGGCAGGCGATCCTCACCATTTTCGCCGGCAACACGGTTGTATTAATACCGATGATCCTGAATGGTCATGCCGGAACAAAATACGGCATCCCTTTCCCTGTATTTGCCCGTGCCAGTTTTGGAACCAAAGGTGCCAACATACCTGCATTGCTGCGGGCCATTGTAGCCTGTGGCTGGTTTGGTATTCAAACATGGATAGGCGGTTTTGCCATCTACCAGATGCTACGATTATGGATACCGGCAATGGAGCAATTGCCTGCTGTATTTCCTGCGTCGTGGGGATTGGCCACAGGGCCGGCAATCTGTTTTTTCCTCTTCTGGATCCTGAATATGTATGTCGTGTACTTAGGCATTGACAGCATCAAAAAACTATTGGTATTCAAAGCGATCTTCCTGCCCGTTGCGGCACTGGCCTTATTATATTGGGCCATCCATGCCGTGAGCGGGGGATTGGGACCTATATTGACACAACCTTCCCGTTTTCAGACGGCCAGTGCATTTTGGGCATTCTTTATTCCCGGATTGACAGGTATGGTGGGATTTTGGGCTACGCTCTCATTAAATATCCCTGACTTTACCCGTTATGCACGTAGTCAGCAGGCACAGGTCAAAGGTCAGGCATTGGGACTCCCGACATCAATGACATTGTTCTCGTTCATTGGGGTAGTGGTTACTTCTGCTACTACTATTGTATACGGTACTACGATCTGGGATCCGGTGGTATTGGCCGGCAAGTTTGATAATAAGATACTGGTAAGTATTGCAATGATAGCGGTAGCTATCTCCACACTGGCTACAAATATTGCCGCGAATATTGTGAGCCCGGCCAATGACTTTGCACACCTGAACCCGGCAAAGATCAGTTTCCGTACAGGAGGTTTCATCACCGGAATTATTGGGATCCTCATCTTTCCATGGAAACTGGTGGCCGATCCGAGTGGGTACATATTTACCTGGCTGGTGGGGTATTCAAGTTTGTTAGGCCCTGTTGGCGGGATTATGATTGCTGATTATTACATCCTGCGCAGGCAGCACCTGGAACTGGACGAACTGTACCAGCATGATGGGCGGTATAGTTATACAAATGGTTACAACAGGTATGCCCTACTTGCCTTGTTATTAGGTATAGTACCAAATATTCCGGGGTTCCTGGCTACAATACATGTCATAGCTGCCGATGCATTGCCGGCGTGGATTACAGGGATGTATAGTTATGCATGGTTTGTAGGCTTTTTTGTATCAGGTATTGGCTACACACTGATGATGCGTTCAATAAAATCAATCGAATATGTCACTGCTGATTAAAAATGGAAGAATCATAACAGCTGCAGATGATTATGTGGCTGATATTTTTATAGAGGGAGAAGTGATTACAGCTATTGGCAAGCACCTGCCTGTCACTGCCACACGGGAAATAGATGCCAGTGGCAAACTGGTATTGCCCGGTGGCATCGACCCGCATGTTCACCTGGCTATGCCTTTCATGGGCACATTTTCCAGCGATACACACGAAACCGGTACCCGGGCAGCTTTGTTCGGCGGCACTACCACCGTCATTGATTTTGTGCTACAAACACAGGGCCATTCACTAAAAGAAGCCCTCGACGACTGGAACAGCCGTGCACGCGGCACAGCTGTTGGTGATTATAGTTTTCACATGGCAGTGACAGACTTCAACGAAAATACCAAAGCCGAAATAAAGACCATGATCGAGGAAGAAGGAATTACTTCTTTTAAAACCTTCATGGCATACAAAGGTGCATTGATGATAGATGACCGGCAGATGGTAGCCCTTATGCAGGAAGTAAAGAAACATGGCGGCATGGTAACTGTGCATGCCACCAACGGAGATATGATTGATTACCTCGTAGCACAAAACAGGGCGAATGGTAATTTATCGCCCCGCTATCACTACATTTCACAACCGGAAGTAACAGAAGCAGAGGCTTCCAGCCGCTTTGCAGATATTTCGAATTATACCGGTTGCCCGGGATATATCGTTCACCTTACCTGTGAGGGCGCATTGAATGCAGTGCGCAATGCAACCCGCCGTAATCAACATGTATTTGTAGAAACCTGTATTCAATACCTGGTATTGGACAGGTCTTATTATGAAAAAGGAATTGAAAGTGCAAAGTGGGTCATGAGTCCACCCTTAAGGGAACCAAAGGATCAGGCAACCCTCTGGGCAGGAATCAACCAGGGATTGGTGAATGTGGTGGCAACGGATCATTGTCCTTTTATGTGGGAACAAAAACTCATGGGCAAAGATGATTTTTCGAAGATACCCAATGGCCATCCGGCAATAGAAAACAGGATGGAATTATTATACAGTGAAGGGGTGCATGCAAAGAAAATCACACTGAACAAATTTGTAGAAGTGGCCTGTACCAATCCCGCGAAAATATTTGGGATGTTTCCCCGAAAGGGTACCATCGGTATAGGCAGCGATGCCGATATTGTGATATTCGATCCCAATGAGGAACATATATTATCAGTGAGCACCCACCATATGAATGTGGATTACTCCGGTTATGAAGGCTGGCCTGTTACGGGCAAAGTAAAGACAGTACTACTGCGCGGCCAGGTGGCGATAGAAAACGGCGAATGTTTGTTAGCCAAAGGTGCCGGGCAGTTTATTCGCCGCAATAAAGTTAATGGCATTATTTAACCAAAATCATAGAATCGCATGTCACGCATTATCAAATCAGGGTTAATCCAGATGAGCTTACCGAAAACGGAAGGCGAAGGAACGATTGAAGAAATCAAGGAGGCGATGTTTCAAAAGCATGTGCCACTGATAGAAGCGGCGGGAGAGCAGGGAGTGCAGATCCTTTGTTTGCAGGAGATTTTTAATACGCCTTATTTCTGTCCGGGACAGAACAGTGATTGGTATCACTCTGCCGAACCGGTGCCGGGGCCTACTACAGAGCGGATGGCAGCGTATGCGGCGAAATACAATATGGTGATCATTGTACCGGTATACGAAAAGGAGCAGGCAGGGGTGTTGTACAATACGGCAGCGATCATTGATGCAGATGGTAAATACTTAGGAAAATACAGGAAGAATCATATACCACATACTTCGGGTTTTTGGGAGAAGTTCTTCTTCAAACCGGGTAATCTTGGTTATCCGGTGTTTCAGACACGCTATGCGAAAGTGGGAATTTATATCTGTTACGATCGTCATTTTCCGGATGGTGCGCGGGTGTTGGGTTTGAATGGTGCGGAAATTGTGTACAATCCATCTGCTACGGTAGCAGGGCTTTCTCAATATTTGTGGAAACTGGAACAACCTGCGCATGCGGCGGCTAATGGGTATTTTATGGGATGTATTAATAGGGTAGGGGAAGAGAAGCCGTGGAACTTAGGAAAGTTTTATGGGTCGTCTTATTTCGTGGATCCGCGTGGGCAGATTTTTGCCCAGGCATCGGAAGATAAGGATGAATTGCTGGTAGCGGAGTTTGATTTGGATATGATTGATGAGGTGCGGAGTGTATGGCAGTTTTTCAGGGATAGAAGACCGGAGACGTATGGCAAGCTTACTGAACTATAAATTATTATTATGGCCCTTCGGAATAACAGGTTGACCACCGAGGAATACAATGCGCATTTCAGCGATATCCATCCTCCATTTGAATCCCACAGCGCTGCGCTGGTAGAAGCGAACCGTTGCCTGTTCTGCTATGATGCGCCGTGTACAAAAAGCTGCCCTACCAGCATCAATGTACCGAAATTCATTAAACAGATTACAACAGAAAATCTGAAAGGTGCGGCATATACCATTTTCTCTGCCAATATTATGGGTGGCGGATGTTCAAAAGTATGCCCTGTGGAAAAACTGTGTGAAGGCGCCTGTGTATACAACCTTATGGAAGAAGAAGCCATTCCGATTGCAAAATTACAACGCTATGCCACCGAACGGGCTATACAGGAAAAGTGGCCTTTATTTACCCGCCTGCCCTCAAATGGGAAAAAGGTAGCCGTGATTGGTGCCGGGCCGGCAGGATTGAGTTGTGCACATGCACTGTCAAGAGAGGGCGTAGATGTAACGATTTATGAAAAGGAGAGTAAGGGCGGCGGATTAATGACATATGGAATTGCGGCTTATAAAGTAACACCTCAGTTTTGCCAGGAGGAAGTAGATTATATCACCTCATTGGGCGGCATCAGGGTGCTATACAATATGCAACTTGGTAAAGATGTATTATTAGAAACATTACAACAGGAATATGATGCAGTATACCTGGCATACGGTGTCGGACTGGCCAGGCAATTGTCTATACCCGGAGAGCAATTGGATGGTGTGGTAGATGCGATTCGTTTTATCTATGAAATTCGTACAAAAGGTTATCCGGAAATACCGGTAGGCGACGCTGTAGCTGTAATTGGAATGGGCATGACCGCAATTGATGCCGCCACGCAGGCAAAGCGGCTAGGCGCAAAAGAAGTGACACTGGTGTATAGAAGAACCGAGGCAGAAATGTCCTGTACAGCAGCAGAATTGAATATCGCCAAACTGGATGGATGTAATATTATCTGGCTGGCGGCGCCCAAAGAGATTATGGGCGAAAACGGGCAGGTGAAAAAGTTAGTATGTGAAATGATGCGGTTAGATGAAAGAAAATCGCCTGTGGGTACAGGTGAGCTGATAACACTGAATGTGGATATGGTGATTAAGGCAACGGGGCAGTTGCCGTATACAGTGGCTTCTCCGCAGATAGATAGTGACCATGGAAAAGTATTGGTGAATGAACATGCGGCAACTAGCCTGCAAGGAGTGTTTGCGGGCGGAGATTGCGTGAATGGGGGTAAGGAGGTAGTAGATGCGGTGCAGGCGGGAAAAGAAGGAGCGAAAGCAATATTGCAATACCTGTTTTGAAAAATAACTTATGGCAGATCTTTCAACTGATTTTTTAGGAATCAAATCTCCAAACCCTTTCTGGTTGGCAAGTGCGCCACCTACAGATAAGCAGGTAAATGTACTGAGGGCTTTTGAAGCCGGCTGGGGTGGGGTAGTGTGGAAAACCCTGGGCAGCCAGGTGAAAAATGTTTCTTCCCGGTATTCATCAGTGGATTACAATGGCAATCGGGTAATGGGCATGAATAATATTGAACTGATCAGCGACCGGCCGCTGGACATCAATTTAAAAGAGATTAAAGAATGTATCCGGTTATTCCCTGACAGGGCTATGGTGGTGTCATTAATGGCAGATAACAACAGGGAAAGCTGGCATGAATTGATCAAAAAAGTAGAGGATACCGGCGCGCATGGTTTAGAATTGAACTTCGGTTGCCCTCATGGTATGACAGAACGGGGTATGGGGGCGGCTGTAGGGCAAGATCCTGAAATAGCTAAAATGGTGGTGGAGTGGGTGATGGAAGCGGCGCATATTCCTGTAATTACAAAATTAACTCCCAATGTACATTCAGTGGTACCAACGGGTAGAGCGGCAGTAGCCGGTGGTACAAATGCGTTGTCGCTCATCAATACTATTCAGTCTGTGACAGGCGTGGACCTGGATACTTTTGTACCGAATCCCAATGTAGGAGGGCGGTCTACTTTCGGTGGTTATTGTGGGCCGGCTGTGAAGCCGATAGCGCTGAAGTTTTTAACGACAATCAGCCAGGATCCGGTCACCTCACAGGTACCTGTATCGGGTATTGGGGGGATCAGTAACTGGCGGGATGCGGTGGAGTTTATGCTGCTGGGGGCTACCAGTTTACAGGTGTGTACGGCGGCTATGCGGTATGGATTTAGGATCATTGAAGACTTTTGTGAAGGGTTGAATAACTGGATGGATGAAAAAGGATTTGCTACTATTTATGATTTTATTGGTAAGTCAGTACCTACTTTGACACATTGGGAGGAGCTGGATATCAACTATCATATTGTAGCGAATATTAACCAGGATAAATGCATCCATTGTGGGCTGTGTTATATTAGTTGTGAAGATGGATCGCATCAGGCCATTAGTTTGTCTTATGGCAAGCCTTATAATACATATGCTATTAAAGAAGATGAGTGCGTAGGTTGTAATCTGTGTAAATTAGTTTGTCCTGTGGATAATTGTATTACAATGAAAGAACAGCGTCGGGGGGATGAGTACCTGAACTGGAAAGAGTTTCAACGTAGAGGGTTGCCGTTGAATGATCATTGATATCCAGGTTTTGAGGTCAAACCACGGTTCCGTTTTCAGGATTCATTGAACATTGATATCCGGGCGCTGGGGTTATATCCGGCACATTCAGATCTACTTCTCCGGGTTTCATTGAACATTGATATCCGGGTGCTGGGGGCATATCCCGGCACATCCCCATTCCTCTCTCCCGGTTCCTTTTCCTCTCCCGGCGGGGATTTATAATACCAGCCAAAATTAACCCTGTTTTCACCACTGGTTTTGCACCGGGACACCTGCATGCCACCGTTCGTCACGAAAGAGTTATAGAATTCCCATTCGAAGAATTAAATTTGTTTGATATCAGAAAATGGAATACCAGGTCCAATTAAGGAGATTGCCTATGTGAAGAACAGCGTACTACCACGTTAATAACTAAGTGCTGACCACAAACGTGATTAGCACAGTACTAACTACCATTGTGAAAACAACTTTGTACCTGCGTTTCTCCCGGAACGGGGACTATCTGCTGGCAATTCCACAACAGGAGATAATCCTGCATTCTATTCTGATACAAAATCCCAACCGGCAATTTTAAAATGTGACTATGCATAGAAAAAAGCTAATCTTTAGTGCTGCGACTGTTTGTGCAGGAGCAGTGCTGCTGTTCACCCTTGGGGGCTTTAAAAAGGCCGCTCCTCCCGGGAAAAAAACAAGGCCGAATATCGTGGTGATTCTGGCTGATGATATGGGTTTCTCAGATCTGGGTTGTTATGGTGGTGAAATCAATACACCGAATATCAACTATCTCGCAGAGAATGGAATCCGGTACACGCAGTTTTACAACACATCGCGTTGTTGCCCTACCAGGGCTTCATTGCTGACAGGCTTGTACAATCACCAGGCAGGTATTGGCAAGATGACGGATGCGGAAGATGAACCTGGCTATCTCGGCCATATTACAGAGAATGCAGTTACGCTTGCAGAAGTATTGAAATCTGCAGGATATCATACAGCAATGTCTGGTAAATGGCATGTATCCAATACAAATGGTCAGCCTGATCCAAAGGAACAACTGAACTGGCTGAACCACCATACTACTTATCCAACCTTTTCACCTATTGAGCAATATCCTACCAGCAGAGGGTTCGAAAAGTTTTTTGGTACCATTTGGGGGGTAGTGGATTTCTACGATCCATTCAGCCTGGTAAGTGGTACTACACCCATTAAAGAAGTCCCCAAAAATTACTATCATACTGATGCAATCGCAGATACTGCGGTGGCTTACATCAAAGGTTATGCAAATGATGATCAGCCTTTCTTCCTGTACGTAGCGGAGAACGCGCCACACTGGCCATTGCATGCGCTGCCGGAAGATATTGCAAAGTATAAGGATACTTATAAAGGTGGCTGGGAAGCTGTACGTGAAGCACGATATAAAAAAATGGTAAAACTGGGGTTGATTGATTCAGCCACTACTAAACTGTCTCCACGATTTAAAGATGAACAGAGTTGGGCATCCAATCCTGACAAGGAATGGGATGCTGCAGCCATGGCTACACATGCCGCAATGATTGACCGGATGGATCAGGGAATTGGCAGAATTATCAAAGCATTGAAAGAAACGAATCAATTGGATAATACATTGATTGTGTTCCTGAGCGACAATGGTGCGAGTGCAGAAATTTGTAATCACTATGGTCCGGGATTTGACAGACCGAATGAAACACGTGATGGCAGGAAGATTGAATACGGGGATAAGAAAGCGATGCCGGGTCCTGAAACAACGTATTACAGCATTGGTCCACGTTGGGCAAATGTAGCAAATACCCCTTATCGTTACTGGAAGGCAGAATCATTTGAGGGTGGTATTCATACCCCGATGATTGCTTTCTGGCCAAAGGGGATTACTGCAAAGAAAGGTGGTTATAGCAAGCAGGTGGGGCATGTGATGGACTTTATGAATACCTGCATCGAACTGGCAGGGACGAAGCATCCTGCTAACTACAATGGGCATGCAATTCAGGCAGGCAGTGGTGTGAGCCTGGTGCCTTCATTTAAAGGGCAGGTAGTGGCAGGGCATGAAGAGTTGTTCAATGAACACTTTGGTGCAAGGTATGCACGTGTGGGTAATTGGAAGCTGGTGTCTGCCAGTAATGATAGCACCTGGCATTTGTACAACTTAGAAAAAGATAAAAGTGAGACAAATGATCTGGCTGCGCAGGAGCCGGTGCGGGTGAAGGAGCTGGAAGGATTATGGAGAGAGTGGGCGGATACGCATAGTGTGTTGCTAAAGCCAAAAACAAAAAAGAAATAATGAATTAGTTTTTGTAACTTAAATAAAAGCGCGTTAAATGAAGGCAAATCTGAAATAGGTTTGCCTTTATTTATTCATTTATTTGATCAGAATAATTCGCTCATGATCATGTTGATTATCTGATGAAACCCGCTTGTATATTGGGTTTTGTTAGTTAGCTTTGCGAGAATTTATTACGTAACTAAAACCAAAATTGTTTACAATGATCTACAATGTAAAAGTAATTGCTAATTGGTTTTTGACGCGTATGGTAACGGATGCAGGAGATACGATGTCTCATTTAAAATTGCAGAAATTGCTCTACTACGCGCAGGCGTGGCATTTGGCCTTTTATAACAAACCACTGTTTAAAGAAAAAATTGAACCCTGGTCAAAAGGACCTGTTGTTCCCTGTATTTATGACAAATTCAAGGACCTGCCTTTTGAAAGTGCTATTAACCCGTTTAAGGATTATTTTGACATTAAAGATCCCGATTTCTCTGATGAAGCAAGGCATGTACTGGAACAAGTTCATACTACATATGGTGAACACTCTGCTGGTTATTTACAGGAATTAGCTTGCAGAGAATTTCCGTATAGAAATGCAAGAAAGGGATTGGGATTTCACGAAATATCACACGGAGAAATTTCACATAAAGTCATGACTAACTATTATAGAAAAAGATTGCAATATGGAAAATATACATCACAAAAGAAAGCGATATTCCATTAAGGAAAACTCGAATATGCCACAGTCAAATGAGCCTGTCAATCTGCGTCCGGAGGAACTTGATGCATGGCAATTGAACGGTAATGAGGCGCATGTGATGGCATCATTCAGGTTCGTTCAAAATGATTTTCAATGTTTTTCTGATTGGAGTAAACAGGATATGAAGATATTTTGGAATTTCATTAAAAAATTGCATAATAATTCATGGAGAACAGTTTTAGCTGCTGGTGGAAAAGTGGCTAAAACAGGTTTAGCGCCAACAATTATTCCGATCAATAAGTATCCTGATGGTGCTTTGCGTAGGGCAATTGAAAATGAATATGTGATGTTTGAATTTCGAGTGGATCATGTAAAACGGATTCACGGTTTTAGACGCGGGCCCGTTTTTTACATCTGCTGGCTTGACAAGAATCACAAAATTTGTGCATAAAATCGGATGATATACGTTTAACCCCTTTTAAAATAACAAAAACGCGATCAACGCTCCCGTCAATGTATTCAAAAAGTTCACCGTATTATTCCCTATAAGTTTCTTCCGCTCTAACGTCGCTCCTAATACCGAATCAATCACATTCCCTCCAACACCTGCCAGCGTTATAATCCACAAACTCCTGTCCCACATATAAATAAACGCAATTATAAACGCACCAAAAGCTCCTATTAATGTTCCTTCTATACTAATCACCCCATCCAGCCCTTTGGCTTCCTTCCTGAATGTCAGGATATTAAACGTTCTCGTTCCATACACCATGCCTAACTCAGAAGACAGTGTATCTGCAATCGCTGCCGCCAGCGATCCCGATATCATCAACGTATACAGTTCAGTATGATTATAATCAATCATCGCAAGTGCCGCCAGTACCGCAGCCACCCCGCCATTGGCAAGCACCTGCCAGGCATCCCGTATCTCACCATGGGTCTTTCCTTTCAGCGCACGGCCATGGCGGGTAGCCAATACTGATAATACAAAGAAGGTAAATAACTGTAACTCACCCACATATCCAGCCCCTGCAAAGATGACCCATCCCACCACTACTGCTGCCACACCCGCAACAACAGTAAGCTTCTTCGTAATGATACTCAACACCGCTACGATGATAAGCGCAGTCAGTATGATAATATTATTAAATAATGAAGGAAACAACATAGCCCATAAAGGTAGAACATTCCTTTTTTTACCTGGATATATAAAATAATAATACTATATTTGCGACCGGATTAATCCCAATCTGCCTATAACCTAAAGGACAATAAATCAATATAAACCATACCTATGATTAAGTTTAGACCAGCAGTATTCTGGCTGCCCCTTCTTTTGTTGTTAACAGTCTCCAAAGGGACAATTGCACAAGACAGAGAACAAACAAAATCCGACATCGTATTCAAAATGCTTGATTATGATGCACGATTCAGAATGATCTTTGCCTATTCTGACACTGAAAGCCGTACCTATCTTGCGAACACCGCCAAGTCTCAGTACCTGGAATTCAAACAATTGTTAGAACCCAACATGGCCTTCTTTTTAAGCAACGAAAAAGACAAGCTAAAGGAAGCGATAAAGCTGACGGACAAAATCTTATTGAATGATGAGGTTTTCAGCACCCTTGGTAAACCTGATTACCGCAACGACGCCAAACCTGAAAAAGGTGAGAAACTGGAAGACAGGTGGATTGATATCCACAAGGCTATCCTGTATGTACTCATCAAAGACATGGTAGTAAGAGCAAACTTTAAAATCTACACCCGTTTCTCTGAATTTGCAGTAGCTGCAGACGTTTCAAAGAATGGTCCTGCTGCCAGCCATCACTATGCCGATAGTTTGCTGAAAACAGCCCCGGTTGAACTGATGTCTTACTATAATTCCCTGCAGGATGGTAACAACGAAGAATCCAGGATGGCTATCAAAAGCCTGATAGACAACTACAAATCCCGCACTGGTGATCTGTACGCACAAACACTGGCACTGTACGAAAGACCTAACACCCTGCTGGTATCTCCTGAAGGTCAGAAAGACGACCTGCAGCTGAAATCAAAATATGCTTCCAGCAAAATATGGCAGGATGGCCTGATCAGGGAAATGCCTGAGACTGAGAAATTCTCTATCACGATCGTGCCCAATGACAGACCTGATCTGCGCAACGGCATTTACATCTTTGGTAAATACATGCGTGCTAAAAAGGATGAAACGCCTGACATCACTTTTAGGATCGTTTCTCCGGGCCTAACCGGCGTTGATTTTGGCAGAATACGCAGGGTGCCTATCGGCAATAACAGAAACGGTTACCTGTCTACCATCACTTATTATTGCCCTATCAAAATAGAAGTGGTGAACAAAGCTGGTGAGATTGAAAAAACACTCATCGTGATTGATGAAGGCCAGGAATTCAAACAGGAATTTCATGCTAACTACGTGTACCCTGATCCTACCTTCAATGGTGTAGTTCCATTCCGTAGCGATACCCTTTATTACGAAGCACTGGATAAATTCAGGGCTAGTATTATTAGCCGTTTGTACAACGAGCGTTTCAACGATATGGCTGGTGCCATGGCACAGTGGCTGAATGATGCATATGGCTATTATAAAGTGCCGAATAACTTCTACTACCTGTATGATGTAAAGAATCCTGAAAATGGTTTCCAGGAAATCAAAGCACTGGTAGATAGTACTGACTATGCGATTGAGCACCTTGAAACCCAGGAGACTTCTCTGGCTAACAAAGCAGTACTGGCAAGGATGGTAGAAAAATACCAGGAGATTTTGCAACGTCCGGGCATCAGCCAGAACGTAAAGAACCTGTGTGCAAGAAACTCTGTAACATGTGCTTTGCTGTCTGACCAGGTATCACGTGCATTGTACCTGGTGGAAAGATGTAAAGCCATCAATCCAAAAGATAGCTATGCAAGACCATTCAACTTATCTTCTTTCATGTTCCGTACATTGTTTGACGATAAGAGCCAGAAGGTAGTGAAGTTGCCACCGCGCTCTGAGTTGTGGAAATATTAGAGAATTGCTTTCTCTACCAGGTTCTTAAATAACGAGGTTGGGAGATAGCTCTAAGAATTTCTTAATCAGCTTCTCAAATAAAAAAGGTGTTGTCTCAGGAATTTGAGACAACACCTTTTTTTATGGCATAGTATTTACCGCAGTGTTACTATGACAATTTTAGACAACCCTGTCTGGTATGCAATGCAGACAGTGCACCGCGCTTTAGCCCAGGGAACCTCCACCGTACAGCGGTACAAACCCGGCGTCTTACAATTGATGGGAGCTGAACATCCGGAAGCCGCGCCATACAATGAACTGCGCGACTGGCTTACGGTAGGAGAGAAAATGTATATAGTAGGAGACGTGCCTGTAATGCCAGATAACTGGCAATATGTAAAACAGGTAGATTGTTTACAAATGGTATGTGATGTAAAACCTGATGTGCCACAAACTGACGTAATTAAATTAGAAGACAACAACCTGGCTGACATGTTGACATTGATCAATCTTGTGATGCCCGGTTTTTTTTATGAGCAAACTCCCTTACTGGGAGATTATTTCGGTATTTATCAATCGGGTCAGTTAGTTGCCATGGCAGGAGAGCGAATGCGGCTGGATGGCTATACAGAAGTGAGTGCAGTTGTGACCCATCCGGAATTTACAGGTAGGGGATATGCACAGCAGCTGGTGGCACATGTGGTAGCGAAAAACCTGGATGCGGGAGTGTTACCTTTCCTGCATGCAACAGCTACCAATGAACGGGCTGTGAAGGTATATGAGAAACTAGGTTTCAGAACAAGGAGAAAAATAGCCTTTGCCCAATTTGAGTTAATTTCTCTTTGAAATGTGTAATTTTAGGGTATGACACAGTCTAATTATGAGTTACTGCGGTTTGAGCAGATAGGGGGCACCTTTCGGGTGGCTGCTACGGGGGAAAATTATTGTACCCTATCCTCCTATAACAGGCGTGATTTCTATAAAATCTCACTGATCCTGTCCGGAGGAGGGGAGTTGTTTTATGCCAACAGGAATATCAAATTTGACCAGCCAGCCTTGATTTTCACCAATCCGATGGTGCCTTATAGCTGGGCAGATAACCAGGATACAGAAGTGACGGGATTCTTTTGTGTATTTACAGAGACTTTTTTGCAGGAAGGTGGGCGCATGGAGAGCCTGAAAGACTCCAGCCTGTATAAACCCGGTGGGGATCCTTTGTATTTATTGAATCCGGCACAGACGGAGTACCTGAAAGGGATTTTCCTGCGTATGCGGGCGGAGGCGGGTAGTGAATATATCTATAAGCATGAACTGATCCGAAACCACGTACAGCTCATTATACACGAGGCCATCAAAATGGAACCGGCAGTAGCCTATGCTGCTCCTAAGAATGCGGCCAGCAGGATTACCCAGTTATTCCTGACTTTGCTGGAAAAGCAGTTCCCGGTAGATCCACCCCGGTTTACTTTACAATTTAAAAAGGCAGGCGAGTATGCGGAGCAGTTGTCTGTGCATGTCAACCACCTGAATGCAGCAGTGCAGGAAATAACCGGGAAGTCGACCACCGCTCATATTAATGACCGGATCCTGGCTGAGGCAAAATCGTTGCTGAAGCATACGGATATGAGTGTGGCTGATATTGCGTACAGCCTTGGATTTGAATATGCGTCCTATTTTAATAACTTTTTCAGAAAGCATGCAGGGGTGACTCCCCTGGCAGCCCGCAAGGAGGTGAAATTATAAATTGATCCTTTGAAAAGTATAATTTTCCCGGGAGGGCCGGTGTTGATTTTTTGATCAGTTTCGGCAGTTCTTCCTGAATACCTAAAAAGTAGCATGCGTAGCTTTCAGGTACAGGCGCATACTCTTTGCTTCTTCTTTCGCCCACATTCCATACTCTTCTATAGCCTGTAGTCTGGCTGCTTCTGTGATGTAACCATCAGCTACGAGTTGATGGCCTCTTGTCTCTGCTACTTTTTTCCAGAGGGAGATATGCGTGTCAAACCCTTCCATACCGCGTTCCAGGTATTCATCCTGTTGTGTTACAGTGATCTTCAATGCCTGTACATGCACGAGGTCAATCACATGATCAGCGATGGCATTGTCCATACCTGCATCTGCACGCCATTTCAGAAAGGCAGTGTAAAAGTCCTGCATAGATTGTGGTGGGGCAGGATCCCACCTGATGGCTTCATGGTTGTAATCCAATACACAAAGTAGTCCTTTGGGCTTTAACAGGGAGACCATCTTTCTGATCACAATTGCCGGGTTAGCGATCCATTGCAGGGTGCGGGCGGTGGTAATGATATCGAATTTCTCAGCTGGAGAGTAGTCCATAATATCTCCCACTTCAAAGGTGACATTGCCCGGGTTTACCCTGGCCAGCGAAATGAGTTCTTCACTTCTGTCTATACCGGTTACTTTGCCCGCATATTTTGCAATACCTTTTGTAATGGAACCACTACCACAGCCTACGTCAAGAACAGATAGTCCGGGTTGTAAAACGGCGAGGAGGTTAGCATTGGCATTTTCTACGGTACGGGTTTCGAGTACGGCGGCAGTGCCCTGGGGCATGGCGGCACGTTCATAAGAGGTGGATGTTTTCATATTTTAAATATAAAAAAATTCCCCGTCACCCGGTACCCTTACATTCTCCCCTTTGAAAGCAGATCTTATTTCTTCACGGCTTTGTTTAGAATGATTTACAGCCTCGAGATGTACAATAATAAGCTGTGTCTCCGGTACATAAGCCCGTACTTTTTTGATATCATCTATACTCATCACAATCGGATCCCCTTTTACAAATTGTGCGGCACCTCCATTGAGTACGATATGTTTGGGTTGGTATTTATCGATCGCTGTCTGTACATCCTCACACCAGATGGTGTCGCCGGCAATATAGAGGTCATTGATCACATAGCCCGAGACCTTACCCATCAAGGTGCCTATTTCGCCGGTGCCATGCCGGCCGGAGGTTCTATTGATGGTGATGTTCTGCCAGGTGAGGGTATCGTCTATGGGCATGACATTTGAAAATCCTGCATCGCGGACTTTATCTTCATCGCCAGTTTGGCAAAAAAGAGGGATATCTTTAGGCAGGAGCTCTCTCGCAACAGGATCCCAATGGTCATTGTGGAGATGTGTCAGCAAAACTGCGTCTATCTGTTTAACTAATTCCTGTGGGTCTACTGGTAGGTCTACCAGTGGATTGCGGAGCCCATTGTCAGTCATGATAATAGTATCGTAAGCACCTTTGGGGCCTAGCATAGGATCTATGAGGATTTGTTTATCATTTA
Organism: Chitinophaga sp.; assembly: GCF_039596135.1. Classification (GTDB taxonomy): domain Bacteria; phylum Bacteroidota; class Bacteroidia; order Chitinophagales; family Chitinophagaceae; genus Chitinophaga. Next base: position 58,131 of record NZ_JBCNKH010000029.1, on the reverse strand, counting down.
CAGTCAGCACCTGTGTCGCATTGCGCAGCAATTGTAACTTCATCGTAATTCATTTAATTTTGACAACACGAAGGTCAGCGGAATTTGTAGAAAACAGATGAAGTTGACAGAAAGGTAACCAGTATACTTTTTTGTAACCATGGATTATACAGCGTTTAAACATTGCGGGTTGAATGTGGCTTTGGAAGTCCTGTCAGGCAAATGGAAACCTATTATCCTGTTTCATTTGTTTCACCAGCAGGAGATTCGTTTTACAGATTTATGGCGGAATATCCCCCGGGTGGCCAAGAAGGTACTGCTGGAGCACCTGAAGCAGATGGAGGCCGATGGATTGATTATACGTGAGGAAAGGCAGGTATTTCCACCGGAGGTATACTACCGTATTTCTGAAAAAGGCAAGGCACTGGGACCAGCACTGGCGGCGCTGGAAACCTGGGCCAATGAACATGCAGCTGCACAGGTGCAGGAATTAAAAGATAAGAAGAAGGTGGCTAATGGCCAGCGCTGATTTTGTTTTTGACAAAGTAGATGAGGATGCCCAGGGCGGTGACAGCCATTCCCGCCAGCATCATATAACCTGTAGAGCAGAAGATGGCTATCCAGATCAGGATGGCGAGAATTACCGGTATTGGATAGAAAGGCATTCTCCATTTCACAAAGCTCCTGCCTTTACGTTTGTTCAGTACAAGGAGTCCGATGGCCTGACCAATAAACTGGACCATGATACGCATGGCCAGTATGGCTGTGATCACTTCTTTCAGCTTAAAGAACATACTGAATACAAAGGCGACACCACCGAGAAATAACAACGATATATAGGGGAAGTTTTTAGTAGGATGCAGTCTGGCGAAGATCTTAAAGAAGGCCCCGTCTTTGGCCGCTGCATAAGGAATACGGCTGTACCCCAGTGTGGCGGAAAATACAGATGCAAAAGCAATCCAGAGGATCAATACCGTTGCAATCATGGCAGCTGTAGGGCCTGCGAGTTGCTGGATGAATTCACTGATCACGAATTTGCTTTGTTCTATTTGTGACAGCGGCAGCACGGAGGCTACACTGATATTCATGCAGAGATATAGTACCGCGATGCCTGCGATGGAAATGAGCATACTGCGGGGGATATTTTTTTGCGGGGCAATGATTTCGCCACCGAGATGACATACGTTGTAATAGCCCAGGTAACTGTAGACTGACTTTACACTGGCTGCACCCAATGCAGCAGCAAATGCCATGTTGAGTTCCAGGCCGTCGTTGATATGTTTGATCGGTTCCAGGAAATGTCCCTGTGCTATGCCACCGCAGATAATCCAGATCATGGTTACTAACACGCCTATCCAGAGTGTGACACTGATCTTGCCGATGGTTTCAATGTTTCTATATAAGAGGAATACAATGAGAATGATCACGGCACCGCTGACGGCTTTGGTTTCCCAGAACCCAAGTGGGTAGAGGTACATGGTATATTGAGCAAAACCAATGGCAGCAGAGGCGATTACCAGTGGTGCCTGGATCATGGTTTGCCATACGAAGAGAAAACTCATCAGTTTGCCGGTGCGGGGGCCGAAGCTTTCTTTCAGGAAGTTGTAGCTACCACCAGCTTCGGGGAAAGTGGTACCGAGTTCGCTCCAGACCATTGCGTCGATAAAGGAGAGGAGGGCGCCGGCGATCCAGGCGTAGAGGAACCAGGGGCCGTGCATAATTTCTGCGACTACGCTGAGTACGACGAAAGGGCCGATGCCGACCATGTCGGTCATATTGATGGCTGTTGCTTGCAGTAAGGTAAGGTGACGGGAGAGTTGAGATTGACTCATATATACGTAAAAGTAAAACTTTTATCTCATTTATTGTAGTGGTTGGCCTGCGCCTTATTTATCTCGCTTTTCCCACCGGCTGCTCACATATCCTCCTCAAATACTCCTCCGCAATTTCCACATAATGTTTTTGCCGCTCAGGATCAATCTTTAACATCGCCAGCCGTGCATGCTTTTTAACCAGTTCATGATGCACCTGCATAAACCGCCAAAACAGCGCATCCCAAACCTCACACCATGGCCCACGCTTGTAATCACTCATTTTCAATATGTAATTAGAAGAAGAAATATAAGGCCTGGTACTCATCAACCCTCCATCAGCAAACTGGCTCATACCATATACATTCGGCACCATCACCCAATCGTAAGCATCAATGAAGTGCTCCATAAACCATTGATATACCTCGTCTGGATCAAACTCGCAGAGTAACATAAAATTTCCCAGCACCATCAATCGTTCTATATGATGTACATAAGCCCTATTCTGTAAACTGTGAATAATATTGTCAATAGGTGGAATACCTGTTTCACCCGTATAAAAACATTTGGGTATTTTCCGTGTAAACCCGAAAAAATTAGTCGTACGTTGTTTCGCCCCCTCTTTAATATACACCGCCCGCATGAATTCACGCCAGCCAATCACCTGCCTGATAAAGCCTTCCAGGGCATTCAGCGGAATCCGATACCGGCTGCCATAACTAATGGCTTTCTTAATAACCATCTCCGGCGAAAGTAACCCGATATTGAGTGAAGAGGATAAAATAGAATGAAACAGGTAATGTTCTTCCTTCACAATAGCATCCTGGTACTCCCCAAAGTGCAACAGCTTTTCTTTGAGAAAAAAGATCAGCATTCGTTCTGCCTGCCGGTGTGTAACCGGGTAATTAAATTGCTCAATTTTCCCCCTGTTCCGCCCAAAATATTTATTGACATAATGAACAGCCGCATCAAAGTGGTCATAATGAAAAACAGGCATGGCAGGTACTGCAATATTCGCCGGCATCTTCTTCCTGTTTTCCGTATCAAAGCTCCATTTACCGCCAGCCGGCCGGTTGCCGTCCATAAGCAGATGTAGTCGCTTCCTTTCTGATTTATAATAGGAAGCCATGAAATATTTATTGCCCTGCTCGAAGTAAGACAGATTGCCGATGAAGTTGGGCGATGGGCAGCGGTGCAGGGCAATGTTGTATTGTTCACTAAAGTGTTGTATTCTCCGTTCCAGCAGGTAATCGGTCGTATCTATGTAGTGAACGGTAGTGGCGTGATGAGCAGCCAGGTATTCGAATAAATGATGTGTCTGTGCTCTTTTATCCTGCGCCTCTATGTAATGCACCACATGCCCGTCAGCCCTGAGGCGGGTGGCGTAGTACTGCATAGATGCCCTGTGCAACAGGATTTTTTGCCGGTGAAAGTTATATTGGGAAAAGTACAGCTCGTCTTCTACCACATAAACATGCGGGGGCAGGTGGCAATGATGCTTATATAACTGATGCGGGTATATGAGGCCAATTTCCATCTGATCAGGAAGGACGGTCTTTTGTATTTCTGATCAGTCCCATACCGGAGAAAAAGAAAACCATACCCAGCACCGCGTAGATGACAATCATCTTTACACTCCGGGTGCCCCCGCCAGCATTGACGAAGTTAACACCTGCCATAATTAATCCAAGGGCGCCTAATATGGTGAATATAACGCCGAGTACGCGCTTTTCCATAAAGATTGTGTTTATACTATAGCAAGTCACAAATAATATGCCGCTGCGGCTGGCACATCCCGGTGGATTCGTTATTTTTATACTATGAGTGATTTTAACCAGATGAAGGCCGCGGTATTCAGTTTTCAGCCACTCGACGACGCAGAATGGGCGGAGTTTTCGCAGACACTGCACCTCAAAACGTATAAAAAAGGTGACTTCCTGATCCGGGAGGGAGAAGTAGAAAACCAGGTTTATTTTCTGAACACAGGTGCGACCCGTCATTACTTTATCCGGGATGGTAAGGAATTTACGGTTGATTTTCAGTTTGCCGGCGACTTTGTGACTGCCTATTATTCCCTCATCACCCGTGAACCAAGTACGGTATTTGTAGAAGTATTGGAAGAAACGACAGCGGTCATTATCAACTACCAGGAATTGCAGTCCTTATATGCGCATTCTCACCATGGGGAGCGGATTGGACGCCTGATGGCTGAGTATCAATATGTAAAACGGCTGAGGCGGGAGATGGACCTGCTATCCCGCACTGCAGAAGAGAGATATGCCCATTTACTGCAAAGGGCGCCTATGCTGGTGAGTAATATCTCTGTGAAGCATTTATCTTCTTACCTGGGCATACAGCCCGAAAGTTTAAGCCGGATCAGAAAACAGCTCATGGGAAACTAACATACATCATTTTCGTTCAAATGTGAATCATTCAAATTTGTGTTATGAAACCTTTGATTGTATTGATAGTTACTTTTTTGTTGTCACTCTTCATTTCCAGGTTAACAATGGGCGAGTGGCACCTGACGTTTGCAGGCAATATAGCCATGTGCTGCATGTTGTTTTTGACAGCATTCGGACATTTTAAATTTACGAAAGGGATGGTGATGATGGTACCCCCCGTCATTCCTTTTAAAACGGCCGTGGTGTATGTGAGCGGGATTGTGGAAATTGTACTGGGACTGATGTTGTTGTTCCCTTCAGTAAGGAATATTGCTGGTAACCTGTTGGTCATTCTCTTTATTGTATTGTTACCTGCCAATATTTATGCAGCCATGACGAGGCTGAATATAGAAAAAGCGAACTATGAAGGACCGGGTTACGATTATTTGTACTTCAGGTTGCCACTGCAATTGTTATTTATTAGCTGGGTATTTTATTTTTCTACAGGGTGGTTCCGGTGATTAATCTCCGCCACCACCACAACCACCACATCCACCTCCGCAGCCACCACCACTACAGCCGCTGCCGCCACCATCGCCGTTACCGGGGAATATCTCCTTGTTTTCATCACGGTATATTTCCGTGATGGAAGCACCGAATGCTGCCGTGAGCAAAGCAGCATCTGTAAAGTACTGTAGGGTGGATGGCCCATTTAAGGCATAGCTCATTGGGATATCCTTAGGTTTATAAAATTTCACTACCTGGTCGAAGATGACCTTTTTCCTGTCGGGTATGAGCCGGACGCAGATCCAGTAAATGATGGAAGCAAGGATCATTTCACAGATCAGGTTTATGAAGGGGCGGTCATTCATGGCACCCTGTATACATCTTATGACTCCTATCAGCATGAAGAAGATATATGGTATCCAATAGACGAACCTGCCGGTGAATACAAATCGCTCCAGTGCATGTAGTGCCGGATGAAATGTTTTGTTGGGATCATACCAATATTCTACGATATCCTCATAATTCACTTCTTTAGGTTTCAATTCTTCTTCCCAGCCGCCCATGAGGGGATTATCTTCTGCAGGCAGCGGAGTTGCGTCCATCCTTTTAATACGGAAAGTTTCATCTGCATTGAGAGCCAGCAGGTCTCTGTTGAGCAGGTTGATAATGGCTGTTTGCACTGCCCTGTTTTTCCCAAACAGGAAGGCGGCCAGCTGGTAAGCATTGGCATCCAAAGGTAAATGGCGTGCCGCTATCTGCTCATAATCTTTTTTACGATAGAATTGGTAAAGTATTGAAATGGCGAGGAGGGCGCCTGCAAAAACAGGGAAGAAGAACAGGAAATGCGGACCGTTGAGTAAGTAAGGATTGAGTTGGTGATAACTGATGTAAATAATGAGGAAGGGAAGGCAGAAAATCCAGCCGGCATGTTTGTAAAAGGACGGTTTGACAGGGGGGAGCTTAGGCACCTGTATACCCGGTGGTGGCCAGATATCATCCGGTGGATCGCTGTCGAAAAACGTCTTGTAATGTGTCAGGGTTGCTTTGTACCATTCCAGGTGCCGGTTGTCTTCTTCATGGCCACCGGTGGAGGGAATGTGATGAAGGTCTGTGCCTAAAGTATCGCGGCAGAATGCTTCCCAGTACGAGCGTGTATACGTGAGGTGCAGGTGCCATACTTCGTCTACTATTTTGGAAGGAGAGGCGCCATTGTCCAGTACACAACAGAGGAATATAAAACGCTTATATTCAAGGATAGCTCTTTGGGTGAATTTTGCGGTCCAGCATTGTTCTTTGGCAAGTCGGGCAGAGAATGGAAGAGTAGCTGCCCCATCGTCGATTGGGAATTGTTCGATTTTTTCCCACAGGGTTAATTGTGTTGCATTCATAATTGCACTGTAAGATAGGGAAATTTTGTTAACCCAAATCGGGGGTAATAATTCTATAACCTGACAAGTTTCTGCTCGTTCGTAATTGAATATTAAGTTAATAATAAAATTAACATATGCCTTATTATTAATTATTTATATATTTACCGAATGAATTATTCCCTTACCTATTTAAAGCTGACTTTTTGTGGTCTGGTTTTATGTGCTTCAATATCAAATGGTTATGCGCAACAGTATAAGTCATTAGATGGGTCTACTCTAATTAGAAAGGAGAAAGAGAGAAGTCGTGTAAAGACAATTACCGTATTAAACAGAGATAGTTCTACCCTGAAAGAAGGGTATTATGTAACTGAATGGCCCGACCAGAGCCGTTTTTATTTCTATGTGGATAACAATGGTACTTTGGACCGTATAGCCAGGAAAATCTTCAGCAATGAGCAATCATTCCTGATGATTACCATGGAGTTGCGTGATAGCAAGCTAAATGGTAAGCGCCAGGTATTTGATAACAAGGTGCTGATTTCAGAAGCCGACTTCAAAGAGGGATATATTCAGAAGGAAAAAGTATTTAAGAATAAAGCATTGATCAGGGAGAACTTTTATACACTGGATGGAAGTTTAGACAGTACGAGAGAATATGAGCAGGGTACCCTGGAATATACTTATAAAGAACTGGGCAATGGTGCGAACCTTCGGAGAAGCTTCTTCCCCGATGGAAAATTGCAGGAGTGGAAACAGATAGACCTGATGCAGAAAGAAATGCTGACGAGGGAGTTTGATCCGAATGGCAGATTGTTACAGGAAGAATATGTAAAAGGCAAGGATTCTGTGATTACAAAGAAATTTTTCCCGAATGGCATTGTGAGCACACTGTATGAGATGGGGCAGAGCCAGGGATATGTGAAGGAGTATGACGAAAAAGGGAGGCTGATCAGTGAAAAGATAGTAGCGCATACAACCATGGCAGCAGCGCCGGTGGAAATGAAAATGGCGACAGATAGTAAAGGAATAACTACAGAGCAGTAAAAGAAATACCAAATAAAAAAAGCTTTTGCCACCGGCAAAAGCTTTTTTTATTTGGAAATTAATTGTGCACAATTTAATTTTGGTAAACCAAATGAAAGATATGAATTTGCTGAAACTGGAAAATCAGGTTTGTTTTCCGCTATACGCAGCCTCCAGGCAGATCACTGCCCTGTACCGGCCATTGCTGGAAGAGCTGGGGCTCACTTACCCTCAGTACCTGGTCATGCTGGTGCTATGGGAGCATAGTGTGATGACGGTAAAGGAACTGGGCGAATTATTGTTCCTGGACAGTGGTACCCTGACTCCATTACTCAAGCGACTGGAAGAAAAAGGAATTGTAAAGCGTAGCAGGGATGAACAGGATGAACGGGTGGTAAATATAGCCCTGACGGCCGCAGGCAAGAGGATGGAAAAGAGCGCAGAAAAAATTCCTACACAACTGGCAGGTGAAATGGATATGAGTGAAAAGGAACTGAAACAGCTGCGCGCTACACTGTATAAATTATTAAATAAAGTAGGACACATATAAAATATCAGAATTATGGAACAAGCTTTGTATTCAACATCAGTGACCGTAACAGGCGGAAGGAATGGACATGTTAAATCTGCAGATGGATTGCTGGAACTGGACGTAAGAATCCCAAAAGAAATGGGTGGTTCAGGTGGCGCTACCAATCCTGAGCAACTGTTTGCAGCCGGTTATGCAGCCTGCTTTGACAGTGCGCTGAACCTTATGATCCGGAATGCAAAAGTAGAAACCGGTACTACTACCGTCACTGCAAAAGTAGGTATCATAAAACAAGGAGTAGGCTTTGCCCTGTTTGTGGAATTGAGTGTGAATATCCCGGGTGTGGAAATAGAAAAAGCAAAGGAACTGGTAGAAAGGGCGCATGAAGTTTGTCCTTACTCCAATGCAACAAAAGGTAATATTGATGTCACATTCCATGTGACTGCTGAAGGTGAATAAAAAAACGGAGGGACATCGACTGATGTCCCTCTGCTTTTTATTTAAATGGCAACTTCGCTGGTATCTGCCTGTTCTAGTTCAGGATAGAAAATTTCTATCAGGAAGAAGTAAGACAGAACGGAAGCCATCAGTAATGCAAATTCGGATCTTCCCGTGCGTATTGAGACTATAAACTGAACGAGAGTGGCTATTGTAGTCAATACAACCAACAGGATAACAGCATTCTTTCCTTTATCCAGGAAGAAGTAGTTAACCAGTTTTACAAACAGGATAAGGAATAAGATGCCGGTAACTGTTGATGCGCCAAAGCGGGCACTCAGCTGGTAAACACCCCATAAGCTCCAGATGGTGGATAATACACCCAATCCAATAATGAAATATTTGATAGCGGTATTACGTTCCGCCAGGTAGAACACGCTATTTTCACTTTTGCTATTGTGTTGTGACGGAGCTTTCGCAACAATGATCCATGCAATGATATTCAGAACAGGTATAAAATGCAACAGGTATAGCCAGCCATTGTTGTTGGCAATGGTATTCATTCTGCTGATGACAATATTCCTGGTCAGGGCTGCTGTGATATAGAAGATACTGACTTCCATAACGAAGTCGACTACCCTGGTGAGGGTCGTGTGGGTTTGGAAACCGCTGTGTTCACTCCAACTGTACCCCGTACTTGTAATGACCTTCAGGAACCCGGAGAACTGGAATATAATCACCCAACAGGACACGGCTACCAACGGATATAAGAAGCGATATTCCTGACCGCTTGTTACCTGTATTTTGGAGGTGATGATATCGTTGTAACCTTTTTCATTGAAGTAATTTTCAGCCAGGTAGATCCAGCCATACACCAGGAAAGGTAGTATGAACTCTGCAGAAATACTGGACAAATTAAATGGCCACATGCGTATATAAGAAAGCGGGTTACTGGGTACATCAGTGGTGTAGCAAATGATGAGTCCTGCTACCAGGCCGATTTGCCAAAAATTCCGTTTCCCTGAGATATAGCAGACGCCTGCTACCTGCAGCGCACTCCATATAGTTGACAACAAGGTAACGTCAATGAATGCGGGCAGGAAACGATAAGCCTTATTCAGGAATGCGTCGAAGGCCATGTTCAATAAGAAGAAACCAGCCATGATAATGATGGCTTTTTTGTAGTCCTTGTTGTAGATATGCTCCCAGCCATAGACAAATGACCATTGTAAGTTAACCAACAAGAAGGCGACTGTGTAGGTGCCCGGACGTGAATACATATCCTCTCCACGGATGATGGTGATGGTAATGCCCAAAATGACCATAATGATCGCCGGAATCCAGAGACTTTTTAGCGTAAGCCTTTGACGGTCTGAGAAATAGGAGGTTAGTTCCATAGATAGGGTAGGTTATAGGGTAATTTAAAAATATAGCGTCCCGGAGCAAATGTATGTATTAATTTTAATATGTGGGTTTGAGCGACCCATTACGTTCATTTTAGGGCGAGGCAGGGAAAATTTCGTATATTCATCGCTTCACCAATAGAAGAATTGAATGGATACATTTACACTCATTGCGGCTTTGATTACTATCAGTGCGTTGATTTCCTATCTTAATCTCAGATTTATCAAACTGCCTGGTGCTATCGGCGTAATGTTTGTCTCCATCCTGCTCTCGATCTTTATACTGGTGACAGGTAAGGTTTTTCCAACTGCTTTCAACTTTATACTTGAACTAACCCGCAGCATTGATTTTACAAAAACATTGCTGGATATTATGTTGGCCTTCCTCTTATTTGCCAGTGCATTTCATTTTGAATATAAGAAATTGCAGGAGCAGAAGCGGCCTGTATTGGTATTGAGTACGATTGGTGTGATCGGCTCTACCGTTATTTTTGGTTTTCTGCTGGATGTCACGACCACATTGCTGGGCATCGATTTGCCCTTGGTATACTGTTTTCTCTTCGGTGCTTTGATATCGCCTACCGATCCGGTAGCAGTCATGTCTGTATTGAAGAAATCAAGAATTCCGGCTTCCCTGGAAACCATCATTTCGGGGGAGTCATTGCTGAATGATGGAGTGGGCCTGATTCTCTTTGTAACCATCGGAGAGGTAGCGGCACAGGAAGCGACGTTCTCCATGTCACATGCGCTGGAATTATTTGCCAAAGAGGTATTTGGCGGCCTGGCGCTGGGTACGGCTACAGCATTTGTAACAGGTTATCTCACCAAAAAAATTCAGGAATTTCAGACGGCGGTGCTGGTATCTATTTCTATGGTGATGATGATTTCCATAATGGGTAGTTTATTGCATGTGTCTGTACCGCTGGCAGCGGTGGCTGCTGGCCTGATCCTGGGTAATTCTTCCATTGGTGCCAAGAGCAATAAAGAATTGCAGGATTACCTGCATCGGTTCTGGGAACTGATCGATGAATTGCTGAATATTATTTTGTTTGTGATGATTGGTTTGCAGATAGTGGTATTGCCATTTATCGGGCATTACTGGTTTATTGGCCTGGTAGCAGTGTTGTTTGTATTGATAGCAAGAGGTGTAAGTATTGCAGTGCCTTCTATGATCATGCGGCGGTCGTTGAAAACTAATATTAACAATACGGCTATATTGGTATGGGCAGGATTGAGAGGCGGTATCTCTGTGGCATTGGCCCTGTCGCTGCCTGAATCGCCTTATAAAGAGCTGATTTTATCCGCCAGTTATATCATTGTTGTCTTCTCTGTGATAGTGCAGGGATTGACGCTTAATAAGGTGGTGAACCGGTTTGTGAAGTAAGTGGAAGATCTGGTGCTTTCCAATGTAACCTGGCAGCCTTACTCATCAGGCACTCCTGGCTATAAAACTGAAACAGATATTCCTTTTTCAGAAAAGGCTGTTGCAGGAAGGTAGTCAGCACCGGTTCCGTAAGCGTAGTGATCCTGTTGGTAATAATGTAGTCCGCAATCTTACTCGTATAAAACAAGGTAATCGTTTCATGATACCCTGATTCATCAGTGTTTTGTCCACCTACACTTTCATTATACTTTTTAATGCCACCACTGATTTTTTGAATAGCGACCGGCAATGGGTAGTGCATGCAATACCAGAGTGCCATTACAAAGTGATTAGTATGGGTCCATTCTTCTTTTGGTAAGGTACAGTTTTCGAATTTTTCAATCAGGTTCATAGTCTGGCGTTTATTTCTTCTTTATACGTACTCAAAATAATCGTTGTGGTTGTGCGGGTCACACCTTTAATTGCTTTGATTTTATTCACCAGCAATTGTTCCAATGCTGCTGTATCGTGTACCAGTACTTTCAACAGCAGGTCATAATCCCCCGCTACATGGTGGCATTCCATCACTTCCTCCATGGCTATGAGCTGATCCTTTACATGGGCATTTTTGGTATGGTCAATCCATACATTGATGAAGGCCATGAGCCGTAAAGAGACATGTTCCCTGTTTACCCTGATGGTATAGCGGTCAATAATCCCGGAACGGTCGAGTTTTCGCAGTCTTTCTGTCACCGCCGGCAGGGAAAGATTGATTTTTCTGGCGATGTCCGCGCCCGTGATCCGGGAGTTTTGGATAAGCAGCCGCAGTATTTTGCTATCGTAGGCGTCCATGATGAATGATTGTAGGACAAAGGTAGCAAAGGCTTTATTTAATTTGGCTATCAGGCGATTATTGGAGCAGGTATTAACTAAAAAAGCAGAAATAATTAAGATCAGCTGCCTATGCTTGCCGGAATCCCTTCAGCATAAGTAGTCGGCTTGAAATTGAAGCGTTTTTCAAACTTGCTGCTATCGAATATATAATCCCGGTCGTATTGGTAGGACATCTCTTTGATTTCCTTCACAATAGGTACAAATAGACCTATTAACCCCATCATGAACCTGGAAAGGATGTAGTATTTAGGTTTTACCTGCATCCCCGCAGCTATTCTTTCAATAAATTCTTTTCCTGTCAGTTTTTCGGAAGAAGTAGGCAAGTGCCAGACCTGGCCAAAGGCATCGGGGGTATTGCCTAATATAGCCGTCCCTTTGGCGGCATCCGGGGTATAGGTAAACGTGTGTATTTTATTGGCGTCGAGTTGCCAGTAAGCCCGCTTTCCTTTTTTAAATTCCTCCTGTACTGTAATGGTCAGCATCCCATTTTTCACTCCCGGGCCATAAAAATCTGCACTTCTGGCAATCAATGCCTGCAATCCTTTTGCCTGCAGGAGCATATGGTGCAAAGCAGCCCTTACCTCGCCTTTTTTACTGGGCGGTGCAATGGTTGAGCTTTCTGTCATATGAGGAATCTCGCTTTTAGCGTACATGTATACGTTATCCAGGAATACCAGGCGGGCATTGTGCTTCACACAGGCATCGATCACATTTTTCATGATCACGGGCCAGTCGCGGCGCCATACATTGATGTTGTATTCCAGGCCTACGGTGAGGTACACCACCTCTGAACCGGCCACAGCCCGATCTACGTCTGCAGCATTGGTAAGGTCAGCAGGGAACAGTTCGTCATCGCCATTCACCTGTACTGGCTTGCGGGCCACCAGGCGGATTTTATCTGTATAAGCTTTCAGTTCTTTTGCCAGTGGGGTACCAATTGCGCCCCCGGAACCAAGTATTGTTTGCATGTCAGTTTGTTTTATGCAAATGTATCCCTTGCAGGAGGTGAAAAATAATGATCCGGGTTAAGGTTTTTTAGCCGGAATTAGCCTCTTTCTGATCCGGCTCAGGCTCTCGGGCGCAATGCCCAGATACTGAGCGATATAGCGCTGGGGAACGCGCTGGATAATTTCCGGCTTCTCTTCCAGGAGGTCCAGGAATTGCTTTTCGGGAGTAGACGACAGGAGGGCTTTGGTACGCCGGATGCTGGCGGCAGCAATCCGCTCTATCAACAGGTGAAAGAAGTCTCCCATGGCCCTGGATTCCCGCATCAAGGGTACCAGGTCTGCACAGGAAATAGTCAGACAGGTAGTAGTCGTCAGGGTTTTGATGGTAGAAGAAGACACCGTCTTTTTAGAAAAACTTTCCAGGTCGGTCACGAACTCATTTTCGAGGGTAAAATTACAGGTGCGCTCGTTGCCGGCTTCATCGATATAGAACTGGTGCAGGGTGCCATGGGTCACAAAGAATACTTCGTGCGCCACTTCTCCTGTATGGAGCAATACGGCATTGCGCCTGAATTGTTGTTCTTTGAAGTAAGAAAGGATGTAGGCGGCTTCGTCATCCCCCAGCGTTACATCCTTTCTCATTACTGAAATAAGTTCGTATGACATAAATATGCATTCAAGATAGCAAAAAGTAGTAAGAAAAAGGCGCCTTCATTATCAAGGCGCCTTTTTCTTACTACTTTTTCAGGGCTTCCTGCTGCCTGATGCTTTCCTTATGAATGGCTTCATACAGTGCCCTGATAAATTCTTCTGATAGACCTTCTGCTTTACCAGCCTCTATTGCTTTTTGCAATACCTCATTGAAACGATTGGATTGCAGCACTTCCATGTTGTGTGCCTGCTTATAAATACCAATCGCCCTGGCAGCCTCCATTCTTTCACCCAGTAGGTGAACGATTTCCTTGTCTAACTGGTTAATTTTTTCCCTGTTAATACTTAATGTATCTTTTTGTTGTGCCTTTGCGGTTACAAGGCCCATTGCCAGGAACACTGTTGAGAAGATCCGTTTTTTCATATATTATATTGGTAGTTATTGAGGATCGAGATATACCACGATTCCACTGTAGGGTAGTGGCCCCGGTATGGTGGTGGTTACAGAAGTAACCCCTGCTGGAATTACCTCTGAAATGATATCCGTACCAAAGTGGACATGTACTACTGACGACGTATTAGGACGTGTACCGAATGTGATCGTGTAGGTAAAGGTATCACCTGCATCATCAAATTCAATAGTTGTGCCAGTTGTAGCATTGCCGGGACCTACGTTGCTATATACCAGTTTTTCCCTGCTGGTGTAAAAGATGGCGTCAGCTACATTGTAGACGGTGTTGTTTTGAAAAGCAAAATCACAGATGCCTAAAGGTTTGATGTGCTTAGCGGCAGGTGCCGGCATAAAGCTGCAAAACAGCAGCAAAGCCATTGTAAGTAATGGCAGGGTTCTTTTGAGTTGCATAGAAAAGTTTTAAATGGTTAACGTTACAAATGTAGTGTATTAATGATTGAAAACAGTTAAGCCCTTTTTAGAAATATTAGTTAAATTTACCATGTTAATGCCAACCCATGAAAATTGTTATAAGGGACGAGACGCTTACCGGCAAGGTAGCGCAGGAGTTTTACCTGGAACTCGAAGCATCCAGCCTCACTATCGCAGAGCTGATACGTAGCAGGGTATTTGAAGAAGTAAACGAATTTAATAATAATCTGCCCAAACCGTTTAAGGGCCTGATTGAACCCCGTGCAGAAGAGTTGATATTGAATCCTGCTACTACAACAGGGAGGGACCGGAAAGCAGATCCTGAAGAACATGTAAAAACAGCGCTGAAAGCATTTGATAACAATGGATTCCTGGTGCTTGTAAATAATAAACAATATACTGACCCCGAAGCAATTGTTAGCCTGGAAGCAGGGGCTATGATCACCTTCATCAAACTGGTGCCTTTAATAGGGGGATAAAAACTATACTATGAGATCATTAAAAGGGTTGACGGTGCCGCCTGGCACTGATTGGGAAGAGCTGTTTACGCTTTACCTGTCTTTGGATAATCATAAAGTTATGCCGGGTAGAGAATGGTATAATGGGGTGAATGAGAAAATTACCGCCATCGGCAAAGAGGCATTTTTTGATCATGTAATGGGGTGGCTGAAAGAGAGAATGTACGATAGTTACCGGGAATACAGGGACAGGGTAGAGGAATATTGGAACAGGCACTTTGGTAAAACATTGGGATTTTACAATGTTGGAGAAAGGTTGGAAAATGGGCTGCAAAAATCGGCAGAGAACCCCGCCTGGGTCGAAAATGTGTTGGGTGTCAATTACATGTATGACCCCAATGAAAATCCCTTATATACGCATACCGGCTACTATTTTTATTATACCCTGGGAGGGCGGCTGGTGCGTGGTTTGCTGCATACAGCCACGCTTTTTCCTGATTCGGAGTTAATGGTGATGGTAGATGCTTTTGCCATTCATCAGCATGAAGAGTGTAGCGATGTATTGCATATATATAAGAAACTCCCCAATGAGCAGGCACTGGCCCGCATCTTAAGATTGCAGCGGACGGTGAAAACAAAATCTGTTCTTAAAAAGATCGATGCTGCCATTGAGGAGCTGGCCAAACGTATGAAAACAACCAGCGATCAGCTGAAGGAAACAGTCATACCCGATTTTGAACTGGACAAGGAGCACCGGAGAGTAGCGCAAACGGGTAATTATACTGTAGGTATAGACCTGCTGCAGCATAAACCTACAGAGATTGTATGGTGGCAAAATGGCCAGGAAGTGGCCAAGGTACCTGCCAGTGCAAAGAGTGAGGCCGATGTGCTCATCAAAAATCTGAAGGCAGAAGCGAAGAAACTGGGCGAACAGGTGAATATTCACCGAAGCAGGATTGAAGGATTCTACCGGAAGATAATTAGTTGGTCGTTTACAGCATGGCAACCACATTACATTGAACATCCTTTGGTAGGGGCGCTTGGAAAGCGTTTGATCTGGCAGTTTACAAAAGGAGATCAGCAACGCGTTGCTATCTGGACGGTGGCTGGTTTTCGTACCGTTTCCGGTGAGATCCTGAACTGGCTGGATGAGCAGACGACAGTAGAATTATGGCATCCTGTCTTTGCCGATGTTGCACATGTATTGCAATGGCGTACTTACCTGACCAGCCAGGAAATACAGCAACCATTTAAACAGGCATTCCGGGAAGTATACCTGCTCACTGATGCTGAAAAAACAACTGCAACTTATTCCAATCGTTTTGCCAGTCATATTCTGGCCAAAGATCAGTGTGCTGCGCTGATAAAGGTAAAGGGATGGACGGTTGGTGATTTAGCCGAAAAAGGACCTAATATTAAATTGCCGGCGTATGACCTGCAGGTTGCTTTTGCTACGCAGGATATTTTTACGGGTGAGAGAAGCAAAATGCATGGTTCGGCACATATCACAACAGGGGCGGTAAAGTTCCTGAGGAATAAAATAGCCGTGCCAGTGGAAGAGGTGCCTGCGATCATATTTTCTGAACTGATGCGGGATATAGACATGTTTGTAGGGGTGACCAGTATGGGCAATGATCCTACCTGGTTTGATAAGGAAGGGGAAGCCGGCAGACTATGGCGGAACCATGCTTTGGGCGATTTGCAGGGAGCTGCAAAGGTGCGTGAAGATGTATTGAAAACTTTAATACCCAGGTTGGAGATTGCAGATAAGTGCCGGTTTGAGGGCAGGTTTTTGATTGTAACAGGTACTTTCAGGACGTATAAAATACATATGGGGAGCGGGAATATATTGATGGAGCCGAATGACCAGTATTTATGTATCGTACAGGCAGGGGCAGGGTTGAAGAACAAGCTTTTTCTACCGTTTGAAGGAGACACGATGTTGTCCATCGTGATCAGTAAGGCGCTGTTACTGGCGAACGATCAAAAGATAAAAGATGAGACAATTCTCAGGCAGATAAATAAATAAGGATGGATAGGTATCTTACAGACAGGCTGCCGGCTATACGGGAGGCCTGTCTGTTGCACAAAGTGAAGGTATTGTATGTGTTTGGATCGGTGGTGGATGGGCGGTTCCGACCGGGGGAGAGTGATGTGGATATGTGGGTGGAGTTGAAGCGGATGGAAAAGAGGAAGCAGGCGGGGAGTTTGTTGCAATTGTGGTTGAAGCTGCAGGAGATCCTGGATTGCGAGGTGGACCTGTTGCCCAAAAATGCGATCAGGGGTGAAGTATTTAAGAAGTACCTGGACATGTACCAGGTGAAGGTGTTTGATGCAAATGAAAAATCAGGGATACGGCAGTAACTTATCAAATATTATTTTAACCTGCCTGGGATGATATTTCTGACCAGCCTCCAAGGGACGCCCTATATCCTCTACATTGGATTGCAGCCAGCTAATTAATGAAGGTAGCGGCCAGTCCAGTATTTTCGACAATTCTTTAATACTGTAAGCTCTTACTGGAGCTGGATATCTTGGGTTATACATTAATTATAAAATTTAAGGCAAAGATATACTGAAACTTAAATAGAATCATGTGTAACTTTTTTGAGTAGATCCCCGTTTAACAGTCGACATACTCTGACCTGTAGCCGTAGCCGGGACAATCATTATCTCTTAAAATTCCAATGGAATGAAACTATCTAAATCGCTTCTCAGCGCCATCATGATCGGCATCGCCGTTCAAACAACCGTCGTTTCCTGTGGAAAAGACGAGCAAACTAAACCAAAAAAAGATCAGGCCAACAAACAAAGTGAATCCCAACCAGTCGGGAACCAGGACCCTTGCCCTGCCTGCGGTATGGGTTGATTACTGAACTTTGATATTTAGCCGGTGCCTAAAGTATTATCTGCTGTAGCCTGTAACCTGGATGCAAACATCCTCGCTGCATGTTTGCCCTTGATGGAAGAATCCCGTATTGAAGCCATAGAATGGTCGTTCGATGCCTTATACAAAGTTAAAGAAGTACCTGACTGGTTCAGGGAACTGCTGACAGCCTTTAGCGATGAAAATCGCCTAATCGGTCATGGTGTCTTCTTTTCTCTTTTTTCAGGCAAATGGTTACCCGAACAGGAAGCCTGGCTCTCACATTTAAAGCAGACGGCCACTGACTTTCAGTTTGACCACATCACGGAACACTTTGGTTTCATGACGGGCAAAGATTTCCACCATGGTGCACCGTTAAATATTCCTTATTCTGCTGCCACACTCAACATTGGCAGAGAC
Organism: Chitinophaga sp.; assembly: GCF_039596135.1. GTDB lineage: Bacteria > Bacteroidota > Bacteroidia > Chitinophagales > Chitinophagaceae > Chitinophaga. Next base: position 40,205 of record NZ_JBCNKH010000029.1, on the reverse strand, counting down.
AGGTTAAAAAGAATCTACAACGCCTGCGGGCGCCCTGTAGGCTTAGAGAACCTCGCTTTTTCGTATTCACTGGACGAAGTAAAACGGCATGGCGCCTTCCTGGACGAACTGCTCGAACCCGTGAACGGTTTTATCATCCTTGATTTGCACAACCTTTATTGCCAGCTTCACAATTTCGATCTGGCCTTCGACGACCTTGTTGCACTGTATCCGTTAAACAAGGTCCGTGAAATCCACATCTCCGGCGGTAGCTGGGACGATGCTGCCAACCGTATCGTAAGAAGAGATACGCATGACGAAGCAGTACCGCCGGAGGTTTTTCAGTTGCTCGAAATGACGATACCTAAATGTCCCCTGCTGAAATATGTGGTATTGGAGCAACTGGGTAATGGACTCGCATCTGAAGCAAGCCGGTTGGGTTTCTACCATGATTTTCTGCAGATGCAGGAAATTGTGCACAGATCCGACCATAAAACTGAGGGCAATCCCTTTCATCCATTGCTTCCCATTATTACAGGCCCAGCCGTAGAAGATTTGCATTTATACCAGCAACAACTGGAACTCTCTACCATCCTGGAAACAGCCGCCTCCTACACAGAAGCCATGCAGTTGCTCTCCCAATCTTCACTGGCCCATTCAGATTGGAGAATTGAACAATGGGAACCCTACATGATCGATACTGCTGTAAAAATTGCCCGGAAGTGGAAGAAATGAAATTTGTTTTTATATTTATGGTATGTCCACGTTAAATACCATCTCTGCATTGAAAGAAGGCGATCCTTCTGTTTTCAGTGACATCTTCCATGAGTATCACCAGAAGGTGTATTTTTACGTGCTCTCCAAAACTCACTCCCCTTACATTGCCGAAGAAACTACCCAGATCACCTTTATTAAGTTATGGAATTACCGAATGCAGCTGGATGAATCCGAAGGGGTAGACAAATTAATCTTCCGCATAGCCAAAGCTACATTCATCGATTTGCTTCGAAAAGAAGCTGTAAAGGAACGCTTCCTGCAGCAGGAATCTCCTGCAAGCGCAGATACCAATACCCTGGATGCCATTGCCTCCAAAGAATTGCAGTCGAGAGTCAAACAGGTCGTGGAGGAGATGCCTCCTATGAGAAGAAAAGTATTTGAATTAAGCAGGTACGAATTTAAAACCTATAAAGAGATTGCTGAACAATTATCTCTGTCTGTAAAAACTGTAGAAAATCATATGTCATTAGCTCTCAATTATTTAAGAGAATTGCTCCTCTTCCTGCTCCTATTTGTTTACCTCACCTGAAAAATATTTTTCAGACCATTAGGGGTATGCTCTTTTTCAAACGATATAATTACAAAGCGCCATTATTTAACTGGAACTGATGCAAAGGGAATTGATCGACAAATATTTCAGAAATGAATGCTCTGAGGAGGAAAGGCGGCAGGTCAAGGAATATTTTTGGAATAATCCCGGGGAATGGAACAAGTATGTAAATGAAGCCGACTGGGACAATTTTATTACAAATGATAAACTGGATCCCGGTTTAACCGATAAGCTGTATGCGAAAGTTAGTGAACATACTTTTAAAAAGCGCAGCCCCCGTAGCATCTACTGGGTGGCGGCGGCAGCGGCAGTCGTAGTACTCATTGCAACAGTATGGAGCTATCTGATGGTAAGCACGCCCGTTATCCCGGGAAATGGGATGGAAGCTATACCTATTGAACAATTGGCCGAAAGGAACAATGTATCAGATACAATGATGCGGCTCTTACTCGACGACGGCTCTGTAGTAGTACTGTCTCCTCATAGTAGCATCCGGTACCAGGCACCATTTGCAACAGGAAAGACCAGGACTGTTTACCTGGAAGGGAAAGCCTTATTTCAGGTAGGTACTGACCATAACCGACCATTCATTGTACATGCAGACAGACTTGTTACTACTGTACTGGGCACGGCTTTTACCATAGAAGCCTTTAATGAAAGCACTGTAGTAAAAGTGAAATTACACAACGGGAAAATACAGGTAGCACCTGTCAATACCGTACATAAAAAATGGAATGAAAAAGAAATATTAAAACCCGGGGATGAACTGACCTATGATAAAGGAACCATGCTGGCGAGTGTGAAACGCTACATGCCGGTAGAAAAACTCGTCAAGGCAGGACCCGCTGGCAGCAAAGATCAGCGTGTACGCAGGCCAGACATATATACATTTGATATCTCACCATTGTCAGATGTATTTGATCAGCTCAGCGTTTATTACCAGGTAGATATCTACTACTATCCTTCCGATATACAGGACAAGTATTTTTCCGGGAAGATGCGTAAATCTGATACGTTAGAAACTATTCTGAATGACATAGGATTATTGAACCACCTTAAGATTGTAAAAGAAGAGCAACACTACATAATTAGTAAGAAAAACTAGCCAAAATATAAATATGAGAACTACAAACACCGTTGATCCTATCAACGACGGGGCTTTATTTGTCTAAATCAATACAGCAGTTACAAAATGAAAAAATTGAATTCCACGTTCGCCGTGCTTTGCATAGCGGCTATCTACAGTTTTGTCCCATTATCACTACAGGCCCGGCAAAACCAGGGACGTTCGGATGTTACCGGCATTGTAAAAAGTGAACAGACAGGAGAGGCGCTTTGGGGAGTAAGCGTAACAGTAAAAAACGCAGCAAACAATTTTACCGCTTCTGTACAAACAGACAGCTCTGGCCTGTTTACCTTCAGCCGGTTGCCGGCAGGCCCGGGTTATACTTTTACTTTTTCATTCATTGGGTACGAACCCCAAACCCTTTCGGGGTATAACCTGAAGGCAAATGCAGACTTCTCTTTAAGAGTAGACATGCATTTTGCAGAACAGAAAATAAATGAAGTGGTGGTAGTCGGATACGGCTCCATGCAGAAAAAAGACCTGACAGGTTCCATCAGCCAACTCAAAACCGCCAGACTGGAAAAAGAAAGCCCCCGCTCCATACAGGACTTACTACGCAGTGGTGTACCGGGACTGATGGTAGGGCAAAGTGCCTCTGCAAAAGGAGGCGGAGACATGATGGTGAGAGGACAGCGTTCCCTGAAAGCCAGTAATGACCCGCTTATTGTATTAGACGGGGTCATCTTCTTCGGCGAGCTCTCTGAAATCAATCCACAGGATGTGGAACACTTCGATGTATTGAAAGATGCTTCTGCGGCGGCCATTTATGGCGCTAAATCTGCGAATGGGGTCATTATCATCACCACTAAAAAAGGCGCCTCAGATAAGCCTATCATTCGCTTTGACGCCAATACAGGTGTGGCCACCCTGGGTAAATCCCGCAAGGTGTACGATGCCGACGGCTATCTGCAATATCGTTCCGATCTGCTTAACAGTACTTCCAGGTGGGCAAACCCTGCTAAGTATGTAAACCCTACCCAGGCTAACCTCGACAAATATGGCATTACCCTGGATGACTGGCGGGCGTATGATGCGATTTCTGGTACAAATGAAGAAATCTGGTTGCTTCGCCTGGGACTATTTGATAAAGAACGTGCCAATTATGCCAAAGGGCGTACCTACGACTGGTTCAGGGGATCTTTCCAGCATGGTTTACAACAGAATTATAATGTTAGTTTTTCTGGCAGAAACAAAGATGTAATTAACTATTACTTCTCCTTAGGATATCTGAATAATGAAGGTATTGTGGTAGGTGATAAATACCGTGCTTACCGCTCTAATATCAAATTAGACGGCAAGGTGAATAAATGGATGCATACTGGCGTAAACATCAATTTCCAGGATCGTAGCGATGGCAATCTTGCTGTTGACTGGGAAGGGCAGATCATCAACAACTCCCCGTTTTCAAATCCTTATGATTCTACCGGCGCGCTCGATGGCCAGCCTATGGGTGCCAGCGTAAACCAGGGTACGAATACGCTGTATAGTAACCAATACAAAGAACTGGAAAAGGGATATACCGTTTTGAATACGACGCTTTATCAGACAATTAAGCTGCCTTTCAATATCACCTATCAGTTGAACTTCTCTCCCAGAATGCAGTGGTTCTACAACAGATATCATGAATCATCAGAGAATCCTTTATGGTCTGATAATGGAAAAGTGGTGAGAGAGAATACGAAAAACTTTGACTGGCAGATAGACAATATTATTACCTGGGATTACACGTTTGCACATAAGCATAGTGTAAAGGTGACCTTATTACAGAATGCAGAAGAACATCGCTCATGGAATGAAATCATTACTGCTACGGACTTTACGCCTACCGATGCATTGGGATTCCATAACCTGGGTGCAGCGAATCCGTTGAAAACCACGATCAGTAGCAATGATACACACAGTACCGGCGATGCATTGATGGCCCGGTTATTTTATTCATATGATAGCCGCTATATGCTCACTGCTTCTGTACGCAGAGATGGTTATTCTGCATTTGGTGCTTCTAATCCAAGAGCGACTTTCCCTTCGCTGGCTTTTGCATGGAGCTTTGCGAATGAAAGCTTCTTCCACTGGACGCCGATGAGCATTGGTAAACTGCGCTTGTCATGGGGCATGAATGGGAACCGTTCTATTGGTATCTACCAGGCATTGTCCAACCTCACTACCGGTGCGGGCAGGTATCCATACGTAACCAGCAATGGTACCGTGTATGAATTGTCTCAGCTCTATGTAGATCGCATGGCTAACTATAACCTGAAATGGGAAGCTACTTCATCCTGGAATGTGGGATTGGATTTTGGTTTCTTTGATAATAAGCTGACCGGTAATATTGAAGCTTATTATATGCCGACCACCGATCTGCTGATGGACCAGTCATTACCCGACTTTACAGGTTTCAGTACGGTGACCACCAATCTTGGCGAAGTGGTGAACAAAGGTTTTGAACTGGGGCTGACTGCACAAACTATGCGCCGCAAAAACTTTGAATGGAATACCACTTTGGGTTTCTTCCTGAACAGGAATAAAGTAAGACACCTCTACTATACTTACGAAGACGTACTGGATGGAAACGGCAATATTACAGGGTCTAAAGAAATCGATGATATCAGTAACGGATGGTTCATCGGCCATGATATTGCCTCCATCTGGACGTACAAGGTACTGGGCATCTGGCAGGAAAAAGACAGGGATGAAGCCGCCAAATACGGAGAAATACCTGGTGATGTGAAAGTAGAAGATGTAAACCATGATGGTAAATATACCAATGAGGATAAACAGTTTCTTGGTATGACTACGCCTCGTTTCCGCTTTACCCTGCGGAATGATTTTACGTTGTTTAAGAACATTGATTTCTCTTTCAATATCTATTCAAACTGGGGGCATAAAGCCACTTCCACAGACTATATGAATAACTTTGGGGCGCAGACAGACAGGGAAAATTCCTACGTGAGAAAATACTGGACACCAGAACATCCTTCAGCTACTTACGCAAGACTGAATTCCACAAATGTGCAGAACATTTCACCTGCGCGCGTAATCGATAAGTCTTATATCCGTCTGGACAACGTATCCATATCTTATACGCTCCCTGCCCGCATGATCAGGCGAATAGATATGGCACAGCTGAAAGTATACGCAGCTGTTCGTAACGTGGCGGTGTGGGCAAAGAACTGGGAATACTGGGACCCTGAAACCACATCGCTGATGCCAAGGTATTATACGTTTGGATTGACTGCCTCATTTTAATGTTTCAAACTGAACTGATATGAAGAACTATTTAATAGCCACCCTGCTTGGATTATTGATATTGGTGCCTACCAGCTGTAAAAAAGAATTTCTGAACCCGGATCCGCTTTCGTTCTATGAACCGAGTATTACTTTCACTACCAAAGAAGGACTGGAAGCAGCGATTACCAGTTGTAACAGGAACCTGACTTATGTATGGACAGGAGAGGGATGTCCCTTACTGACAGATTTACTTTTCTCAGATGTCGCAATCGATGGCACAACTGACAAGTCAGGCCCCGCGCAGGATCTGAATGCTATGATTACGCCTACGTCTAACAACAATGATATCAATACCAACAAGATTAACTGGTTTTGGTATGAGGGGTATAAGGGAATAAAGTATGCGAATACGATTATTTCCAACCTGCCCCGTGTGAAGGGTTTAGACACCACGCTGCGTGACCAGATGATGGGGATGGCGTATTTTCATCGCACCTTCCGATATATGTGGCTGATATTTGATTTTGGTGATATACCATTTTTGACAAAGGAGATTACTGCACCTAAATTTAATTTCCGTTCTACAAAGAGAGGGGTGATCCTGCAACAGTTGATGTCGGATATGGAGTTTGCCGTACAGCATGTACCTGCTACAGGAGATTATGGGATGGTGACGAAAGGTGCCTGCCAGCAGTTATTGATCAAGGTGTACCTGGCTTCCAACGAGTTTGATAAGGCCATCAATGTGGCCAATGACCTGATTAATACAGAGGGGTATTCACTGATGACGCAGCCCTTTGGTACCTTCGTTAATCCCATGCCTGCTGTACACAACATCACCCGCAATGTGATATGGGACCTGCATCGTGCACCCAATAAATCCATCGCTACGAACAAGGAGACCATCTTCAATATCATCAGCAGGGAAGACCTGATCAACAGCCGGCAGGATATGTATACAATGAGAAATGCATTGCCTTTTTATGGCAGTTCAGGCAATCAGCTGATCAGCACACCTTCAGGTAAACCGGGACTGAGCACCAGTTATACTGCAACACACGATAAAATAGATCTTCGCAAAACATACGGCCGTGGTATTGCTAAAACAAGACCTACCTGGTACAGCCGTTTTACGATCTGGACAGATACGAGCGATCTGCGTCATAGCAGAAGTACCGGCAACTGGATGAATATGGAAGATATGGTCTATAACAATCCAAATTTGCTAAGTAGTGGAGATAGTTATTATGGTAAGCATGTGCAGTTGTACAATGATGCTGGTAAGTTGCTCGTGATCGATACCATAAGAACCTATTTTGACTGGCCACACTATAAGCTCTGGATAGAAAGCCCAAGAAGTGAAACGGTGGATAACTATAATGGTGGCGCTGGTGACTGGTACATTTATCGCCTGGCAGAAACCTATTTATTACGTGCAGAGGCTTATTTCTGGAAAGGTAACCTGGCAGCTGCCGCAGAAGATGTGAATACGATACGTCGTCGTGCGCACTGTACACTCATGTTTAGTGCCGGAGATATGAACATGGGTGTGATCCTGGATGAAAGAGCCCGCGAGCTCTATTACGAAGAGATGCGGCATGTGGAGTTAAGCCGCATCTCTTACATCTTTGCCCGTACCCATATGTCCGATGAATTTGGTAAAACCTATGATGAAAATAACCTTTCTATCAGTAGCTATTGGTTCGAAAGATTAACGAAGTACAATAACTTTTATAACAAAGGTGTGAAAACGGTGTATGGTACAACGTTTACAGCCAGCCCTTACCATATTTTATGGCCGGTACCCCAGTCTGACATTGATGCAAACAGGGAAGGCCGTTTAAATCAGAATTATGGCTATTCAGGTTATGAAGCAAATGAGCCGCCGATAGATAACCTGGAAGATGCGATCAAAGCACAGGAGTAGCAATTCCCCTCATAGCGCCTTCAGTATGCTGAAGGCGCTTTTATTAACCATATAAATTTCCACATGAAAACAAATGTTGTTTACTTACTAGGTTGTTTATGCCTGGCACTGTTTGCCGGCTGTACTAAAGATCCACAACCAGGTACGCAGGCAGATGATTTTATCCTTGAGACCACTTTTACGAACCCCATTGTGTCATTTGGTGCAGACCCCTGGGTAGCACAAAAGAATGGCAGGTATTATTTCACGTATACACAGGGGGGTAAACTGGTACTGTACGCTACCACAGCCATGTCAGAGCTGGCATTGGCACCCCAATACACTGCATGGACACCCGATCCAGAAGGCGTGATGTATTCAAAAAATATCTGGGCGCCGGAGTTGCACGAGATTGATAATAAGTGGTACATCTATTTTGCTGCCGACAATGGCTCTAATGCCAATCACCGCATGTATGTGGTAGAGAATACAAATGCAGATCCTATGCAGGGAACCTGGGTGTTCAAAGGAAAGGTGAGCGACTCTACAGATCTGTGGGCGATAGACGGAAATGTGTTCAAGTATAATAATCAATTGTACATGGTATGGTCGGGGAGTAATGCCGGTGCCGCACCACAACAATTGTTTATTGCCAAAATGAGCAACCCATGGACGATTGCAGGACCCAGGGTGATGATCTCCACACCAACGTACGACTGGGAAAAGAATGGAAATGCCATCAACGAAGGGCCAGAGGCGCTGATTAATCCAAACGGCCAATTGTTTTTGACATTTTCAGCAAGTGGATATTGGGTAGATACCTATTGCCTGGGATTGTTATCCTTGAAGGCAAACGGAGATCCTTTGAATCCTGCTGACTGGACAAAAGCAGATCATCCTGTATTTTCTATGCTGGCAGAGAGTGGCGCATATGGTACCGGGCATAATGGGTTCTTTAAATCACCCGATGGCACGGAAGACTGGTTGATCTATCATGCGCGTAATGCACCGGGCGGTGGGGCGCGTAATGCACGTATACAGAAGTTTACATGGAATACAGATGGTACACCCAATTTTGGCGTGCCGGCTAAGATTGGTTACCCGGTGATAAAGCCTGCCGGTGAGCCTGTCAGAAGAATTTACAGGAAAGATAACTGGACGATTGCAGGATATAGTTCTGAAGAACTGGTGAATGACAGACTGGCAATACGGTTGATAGATAATAATGAATCTACGGTTTGGATCACGCGGTATTCCACTTCTCCCACCAATTATCCTGATCACTGGATTACGGTGGACATGGGCCGAAGTGTGCCGGTGGATGGATTTATCTTTGTGCAGAAGAGTGGAGACAGGAAGATAAAAGAATTGCAGGTATTGGTAGGAAATGATAACCAGAACTGGGAGAGCCTGGGTGTGGATACGCTGATTGATCTGAGCCCGAATAAGCAGTATTTTAATTTGCAGGCACGAAAGAAGTTTAGGTTTTTTAAGTTAATACCGGTGTCAGGGTTAGATGCGCAGCCGCAACCGGGATTAGCGGAGGTCAGTGCTTTTATTTTACATTGAGTGAAGCCGGGGGATTTTCCTCCGGCTTTTTTGCCCCCCTACTTCTACAAATCCCCTTCCTTCATCTCAATTTTTTTGAGAAGAAAGAAACATATCTTTGGTTTGGGTATTATTTTCAAACCAATTATGAAAGTCAATCGCTTTATTATTTCCACACATGCCCTGGTCTGGATATTACTGTTAGTCATTCCTTATGTATCCACGGATCAGGTCTTCAATGCATTGGACCCTACGTCTGATAGTAAGTACCTTTTACTGTGCCTGGTATTAAGTGCTGTATTGCTCACCATTTTTTATTTCAACTATCTTTTTCTCATTCCTAAGTACCTGCTCAACAGGAAGTACTGGTTGTATTTTTCATTTCTATTGCTGGCAATCGTCACAGTTGTTTTGCTATCAGGTACCATCTTTTATTTTTCAGATTTCAACCCTGCTACCTTCCCGACAACGAATCCCATCATTGAGAAAATCATCCCTGTTATCATCGTCAACGCGCTTTTATTGTGGCTGCTATCTATCATATCCTCCATATTATGGACGATTTATAACCGGTTAAAACAAAGTGAAAGCGAAAAACTTTCTGCACAGATTGCTTCTCTCAAATCGCAGATCAATCCTCACTTCCTGTTCAATACCCTCAATAATATTTACGCTATCGCTATCGATACCTCACCCAGGGCAGCAGATATGGTAGACAAACTTTCGGAGATGATGCGCTACACCATGAGAGATACCCAGCAGGATTTTGTACTGCTGGAAGATGAAATAAACTACATCAGCAATTATATCGAGCTACAGAAATTACGATTGGATAGAAGTGTGAAACTGGAATACATTTGCCAGGATGATATTCCTGCCATGCGTATTGCGCCTATGTTGCTGGTGCCCTTTGTGGAAAATGCCTTTAAGCACGGTGTGAATTCAGAACAGAAAAGCCATATCAGGATCGGGATCTCTATGAATAAAGGTGAATTCCAGTTGAGCGTAGTCAATAATAAAGTGAATATACAGCGGGAAATTGCAGAAAGTAGTGGATTAGGAATTGAAAATACCAAACATCGCCTGAACCTGATTTACCCGGCCAAACATTTGCTGGTGATAAATGATACCGAAAAAGAATTTTTCGTTTCTTTACATATCAACTTACAATGATCAATGCAATTGCCATAGACGACGAACCGCTTGCACTCACAGTGATTGAATCCCTGTGCGCTAAAAGCAATGTAATTCAATTGCAGAAAACTTTTACCCAACCCAGCGAAGCGCTCAGGCATTTGCGAAAATTTCCCGCTGACCTTATATTTTGTGATATCCAAATGCCTGCTATGACCGGTATTAACTTAGTCAGGTCCCTGCAGCAGAATACCATGGTGATATTCACGACTGCATTCAGCGAATATGCAGTGGTGAGTTATGAATTAAATGCCATTGACTATTTACTAAAACCTATCAACCAAAAGCGTTTTACACAGGCTATCAACAAAGCACAGGAGTATTTTGAATACCTCAATAAGAAAGACCAGAGTAGCATTTTTGTGCGTGCTGATTTCAGCCTGATAAAAATCCCCCTGGCCGATATCCTCTATATCGAAGGATTGGCCGACTATCTCAAAATCCATATCAAAGACCGCAAACCGATAGTAGCCAGAATGCCTATGAAAGACATGATGGAGAAACTACATGCCGGTGACTTCATCCGCGTACATCGCAGTTTTATATTACCCTTCAGTAAGATAGAAGCGGTGCGGGGAACCACTATTTACATTGGCGACAAGGAATTCCCTATTGGCAGAACGTATGCCGATGAGTTTTTTAACCGGTATTCACATTAAGCAGTTACATTCTTCGCATATTCCCTTCCCTTCTTCTCAGAAATTTTTACAGGCTCATTTTTGATTCCACATTTGTACGGTAATTATCCTAATCCATAACTATGCACAAAAGAACCGTTGCAATAAGCCTGCTTTTTCTATTCAGCACAACATTATTGCTGGCACAGTCAAAATTTACCGTAAGCGGAACGGTAAAGCAAAAATCTTCCGGTGAAACACTCATCGGGGTGAATGTCGTAATAGCAGAAAAACCCAGTGTAGGTGTAACGACCAATGAGTACGGGTTTTATTCCATCTCACTGCCCAAAGGGCATTATACCTTTCGCTTTTCTTATGTAGGGTACAAACAGGAATTGGTGCCGGTAGACCTGGTTGCCGATGTAAAGGTAAACATCAATATGGCGGACGAGAGCAAATTGCAGGAAATAGTCGTAAAGGCCCGGAAAGAGAACGATAACCTGACCAGTGCTACAATGGGTACAGAAGTATTGAATATGAAAGATGCGGCAAAACTCCCCGTCGTATTTGGCGAAAAAGACCTGGTCAAAACAATTCAGCTGCTGCCTGGTGTAAAATCTAATGGAGAAGGTAGCAATGGTTTTTCTGTAAGAGGAGGTGCCACCGATCAGAACCTGATATTGCTGGACGAAGCACCGGTATACAATGCATCTCACCTGTTAGGCATTTTCAGCACATTCAATAGCGATGCAATCAAAGATGCAACCATCATCAAAGGAAACAGCCCTGCACAGTTTGGGGGGCGACTGTCATCTGTATTGGATGTGAAGATGAAAGAAGGTAATAATAAAGAATACCACATGAGTGGTGGAATAGGGTTAATCAGTAGCAGGCTAACGGTAGAAGGGCCTATTCAAAAAGACAAATCATCTTTCATCATTTCAGGCCGGCGTACCTACGCTGATCTGTTTGCAAAGATATCTCCCGATTTCAAAGACATACAGTTGTATTTCTACGATCTGAATGCAAAGGCCAACCTGGCTATCAATGACAAGAATAAACTGTTTTTCTCCGGCTATTTTGGCAAAGATGTATTAGGTGTGTCCAAAACATTTGGTAGTAAATGGGGAAATTCAACCGGTACACTCAGGTGGAACAGTGTATTGAGCGGCAAGCTGTTTTCCAATACCTCTTTCATTTATAGTAACTACGATTTCAATGTCAGCTTCAAGAGCGATAACAGCGAGACAAATTTTAATTCCCATATCAGGGACCTGAACCTAAAGCAGGATTTTACTTTGTATGCAAGTGCAAAAAATACCATACGCTTTGGCTTCAATGTAATACATCATACCATTACACCTACTACTGCAGGCGGAACGAATATAATAAGAACCAGGAGGAGCCAGAAGGGATTGGAGAATGCCCTGTATGTGGGCAATGCATTCAAAGCTTCTGAAAGCATCAATGTGGATTATGGATTACGGTTTTCTTTTTACAATATCCGGGATGGTAAAACTTATGCTAACTGGGAACCCAGATTATCTGTCAATTACCGGGTAAGCAATACAGCTAGCATTAAAATGGGATATGCCCGTAATACGCAAAACCTGCACCTGATGAGCAACTCTACAGGTGGTAGTCCTACCGATCAGTGGATTGGCAACAGTGATACAATACGACCGGAACTGGCAGACCAGGTAAGTCTTGGATTCAGTAAGAACCTGTATAACAACGCATATGAACTGAGTACCGAAGTCTATTATAAAACAATGCAGCACCAGATCGACTATAAAGATGGAGTAGACCTCAACACGGTTACTAACATAGAAAGCGTGCTGCTCTTTGGTAAGGGAAGGGCGTATGGCGTGGAAGTATTATTAAAGAAGAAAAAGGGATTATTGACAGGTTGGATTGGTTACACACTGTCTAAAACAGAAAGGAAAATACAGGGCATCAACAATAATGAATGGTACAATGCAAAGCAGGACCGTACACATGATTTATCAATAGTCGGTATTTATACCCTTTCCCCACGATGGACGCTCTCAGGGGCCTTCATCTATACTACGGGCAACGCGGTAACATTCCCTACCGGGAAATATGTGCTGAACAATATGGTCATCTATCAATATGGTAGCCGTAATGCAGACAGGATGCCTGCCACACACCGGTTAGACCTTAGTTTAACCTACCAGAAACGCAATCACTCATGGAGTTTTGGATTGTACAATGTATATGGCCGTAAGAATCCATACAGCATCACTTTTAAAGAAAATAAAAACAATCCCCAGCAAATAGATGCTGTGCAGACATCACTCTTCCAGTGGATACCCAGTGTAACTTATAACTTCAATTTTTAAGAGAATGAAAAATATAATCAGCGGCATATTAATTACAGTGCTTTTTGCCAGTTGTGAAAAGGTATTGGATTTAAAATACAAGGACAACAAATCCAGCATTGTCATAGAAGGCAATATCACCAATGAAGCAGGACCTTATTTTGTAAAAATCACCCGGTCAGTGAAATTAAAAGAGACGGGGAGTTACCCGACGGTTGACAGTGCAATGGTGATCATCAATGATGATGCAGGAAATATAGATACGCTGGCAATAATGGGAAATGGCCTATACCAGACTAAGAGGATAACCGGTGTGGAAGGAAGATCGTATACACTAACCGTGCAGGCAGATAACGAAGTTTATATTGCGAAGAGCACCATGCCCGCACTAGTTCCATTTGATTCAGTAAAAGTAGAAACGGTTAAGATTGTTGGTGATACAGAATACAATTTAATTCCTGTATATACTGATCCCCTGGTAGCGGGAAATAAGTACCGGTTTATATTAACCGTGAATGATAAGATCATTAACCAGCATTTTGTGCAGGATGATGAAGTGAGGAATGGAGTGGTAAATACCACCCGTTTAGAAGTTAATGACGATGACCTGGAGCTAAAAAAAGGAGATGTGATCAGTATAGAAATGCAATGCGTGGATACTAATGTGGCCTTGTATTATAAAACACTGGCGTTAATAGGAGATAGTGGGCCTGGCGGAGGTACTACTCCAAATAACCCGGTGAATAATATTTCTAATGGAGCATTGGGATTATTTTCGGCACATACAACTGAGCATAAGGGAGTTGTAATTGCTTTATAGTAGTACCAATAGGTATATTGGTTGTAGGTTTAAGTAGCAATGGGTATATTCTTATACCCATTTATTTTTGTTTTGCAGCAGCAATTTTATCCTTAATATAAGTAATCTCATCAGCACCCAGCACATTTTTCTTCACTAAGTAACCTTCGCGTTTAGAAGGCTTTAAGATCAGGAACCCTGCCAGTTCCTTTACTTCCCTGATATGCGACCATGCAAGGTCGCTTTTAAAATCTTCTCCTTGTATGTGCACGCCTTCGTCATCGAACTCATAGCGCATTTCCTGTCTCAGAAACGCATTTCTATTTCGCTGCAATACTGCTATCCCTGTGATAATGAGTGGATAAAACAGCATAGCCAGCGCATAGGGTAGCGACATGAACATACTTTTATTGAAAAATCCTACTATGCCATAGTCTACCAGGACAGGCATGATCAGTGAGTAAAGTCCCAGTACGCTCAGTATGATGACAGTGGGTCTTCGGTACATATATGCGATCAGGTATTGCGCGTATTCAAGTCTGGTGATCTTAAAACTGATGGATAAAAGGCTCTTCATATTCCGAATATACATATTTTAATTTACCCGCTACCTGGCGGGCGGAACGGTAAAATACTCCTGAAAATGTCAAAAATCAGTCGTTTTTATGATTTTCGTCATTGATCATTTTGTCTTTTTTAGCATTTCGTTGTAGCTTTGCGGCCGAATTTTCGAATAATTATCAAAGAATGCAACTGTAAATGAGTGACAGGTTCTACTTTAGAGTCATTGGCCTTTTTATTTTATTGAATGCCACTTTATTATTTGGGAAAGCCTGGTTGTTAGACAATGGAGTTCACCACAATGTGTTACTTTTTGGCAACCTTGCTTTAGCTGCTCTTTCAACATTTACCTACAACATGAGCCGTAAAGGGGTTCAGGCCGAAAGCAACAGCGTATTTATGCTTCGGGTATACGGTGCAATGATCAGCCGTATGATGCTTTGCCTGGCTGGTATAACAATTTATGCCGTAGTCAACAGGGCAAACACCAGCAGAATTACAATTTTTATGCTGATGGGCTTTTATGCAGTTTACGCTATTTGTGAAAACATCAGTTTACAAAAGATTACCAGGCAGAAAAATGAATCGCCTGTGAATCAGGAGGCTTTATAAAAGCATTTGCTATGCACCTGCCCGAAGATTGCTTTGGGCAGGTGATAGCTTAAGGTTATATAATAGGTACGTATCCGGTTTCTTCTACTTCTTTTTGACCCTCTGCAGAAAGCAGGTAATCCACAAAAGTCTTCACCTTAGCGGCACTACTATTCTGATATATAAAAAACAAAGGCCGCGCAAGCGGATAAGTTTTTGATTTCACATGCTTAATATCAGGCGCTACATAGGTTTTACCATCAAAACACACGGGCAATGCCTTTACTTTGTCATCGATAAATGCCAGACCCACGTAACCAATTGCCCCTACCGTATTGCTCACTTTATTGACAACAGTGCCATTGGTATGCTGGAACATGGCTAAGGTGGTGAATTCCTTCGTTTTCATTACAGCTTCTTTAAAGAATTCATACGTACCGGAACTGCTCTCGCGGGAAATAATCATGATCTTAATATCCTTTCCACCCAGTTCTTTCCAGTTAGTCACCTCACCTGAGAAAACTTTTTCCAGTTGCTCCCGGGTGATCTTGTCCACACCGGTACCGGGATGTACTACTACTGCCAGCGCATCGTCCGCAATCTTTACTTCGGTGATGGGGTGATTGGTTTCCTGGAACTTTTTCCGTTCTGCTTCGTTCATGTCGCGGGATGACATGGCGATGTCAGTCGCACCTTTCTCCAGGTCTGCAATACCTACGCTACTACCACCTTCGGTAATTTTGATGTCAAAACTATCGTTCTGCATACGAAAGTATCCGGCTACTTTCTGTGCCAAAGGTGCAATGGTTGTACTGCCGGAAAGAAGGATCATGTTTTCGCTGATGGCAGCAGTTGTTGCTTTGGCACTATCACCAGCGGGTAGGTTTTTACTTTCATGGTTAGAGTTACAGGCGCTCCACAGGGCGACGCTCATCATCAGCAGGGTGATTCTTTTCATCTATTTTCTATATTTCTTTTTCGTTCACTTAGGGGCGCAAGGTAGAGAGGAAAGTTGAGGCGTGAATAAAATATATATGAATAATTTGTTAAGTCTATAAGGGAGGCGCCTGACCGACACCTCCCTTAAAAGATTATAGAAATGCGTGTGTGACGAGATTGATGCAGCTGGAATAATCTGATTGGAAGGGAGAAACCGGGGTGGCGATTGTATTGGGTCCCACACAGATGGTAAAGTGTTCATACAAGAAGATCATGGCAGCAAATCGTATAAACTTATCCCTGTCGTCTGTGGATGTAAACTGTGTTGGGTTTTGCGCCGCCCATTGGGTAATTACATCGGGTTTTTGATAATATGCCAGTGTAGCACCCGGGTTGGCAGCCAGGTAAGCGGAAACTGCCTCGCAGATCATAGTGCTATAGCGTACAAAGAGGTCTTCCGCATCCTGCATTTGTTGCGCTGTATTATTGGCGCTGACGTAAGACAATCCAAAAAAGTCGTCAACTCTTGTGTTATCGCAGCCGGAGTTACTCGGGTTGGAGGTAGGGGTGCCCGGATCAAGAATGATATTGGTGGGCGGTTCCCATTCTTCTACCGGGTGGCTGCCGGGGTTGGTTTGAATCAATGCATCTATACATTGACTCAGTGCAATTTCTGCATCCCCCGGAATATAACCTTCCGGCGGATTATTGATGGTTGCTACGTAGGTAGCATGACAGGCTGCGTAACCGGTCAGGTCAGATGCATCCGCCAATGCAGTGGCGGTTAGTGTTGAATGTTTAACGGTGTTGTCCTTCGAGCAGGCAAGGGTAAGCATGGCTATGATAGCCAGTAGGTACATGGGTTGGGTCATTTTCATTTAAATGGATTATAGTGATGAATAAAGGTTGCGGTATAAGATAATTGTAATGCGGTAGCTTTTTTATTCCTAAATAGCTTTTAAGCAAATTATAAGGTCTGCCAGTGTATATTTAATTCAATTGATGAATCCCATTTAACCGTTAAAAATTCAACTATGCAACCAAAAGAGAGAATCCATTTTTTAGACTGGCTTCGCATATCTGCCTTCGGCTTATTGATCCTCTTTCACTCGTGGCAACCGTTCAACAACTTTCACTGGCTGATAAAAAGCCCTCACAAAACATTGGTGGCTGATGTACTGACTGTCTTTTTTCATACATGGCGATTGTACCTGATCTTCTTTGTATCAGGCGTAGGTACCTTTCTGGCCCTGCAATCAAAGAAAGCGCAATTTTTTATGGAT
This sequence comes from Chitinophaga sp., assembly GCF_039596135.1. Taxonomy (GTDB): domain Bacteria; phylum Bacteroidota; class Bacteroidia; order Chitinophagales; family Chitinophagaceae; genus Chitinophaga. The sequence continues at coordinate 22,765 of NZ_JBCNKH010000029.1, read as the reverse complement.
AGGTTTCAAAGGCTGATCATCCCGTTTATATTTGGCTGCATCGTCATTATACCTTGTCAGTATTACTATCAGAAATTACAGCAGGAACCAGGTCTTTTGTTCGGGGACTTCATAGCCCACTATCCTTATTTTATTGCCTCCCGGCACTACGGAATTGACATCTTTCAATGGCTGCTGGAAATAGGTATTCACCTGTGGTATTTACCTTCTTTGTTTATTATGACAGTGTTGTTATACCCATTGTTTAAATGGTTTCCGGATGTTAGCTGGCTAACGCAGCGGCCACGATTGCTATTGCTGTTGGCATTGCCCGTTATGATTACATTCATTTTGCTAAAACCTGTTTTCCCCGAATATACCAGTGTGGCTGATTTTGTCTCTTATGCCATCCTGTTTCTGTATGGATTTGTTTTCATGCAGCAGCGGGTTCAGTTACTGTCTGTACTGCATAGGAACAGTAGTTGGTTGTTGGCAGGGGGCATTGCCAGTGCCTTATTGCTGATAGTTTGCTTAATGGTTCCGGCGTTAAAAAAAGCAGCCTTCCATCCATCTTATTCTTTGAATCATGTGATTGTATCTATCCTCCTTGGATTGTCAGCATTCAGCTGGCCACTGTACTTTGTAAATTTGTTTTCGCGCAGGTTCAATTTTAGCAATCAATTATTGCCAGAACTGAATAGGAGTGTATTGCCTGTTTATATCATTCATCAAACGATTATCGTGGTAGGAGGGTACTATATTATAAAATATGTGGGAAGTGGTGTGTTGCAATTTCTGTTAATTTTATCAGTGACGATATTCGTATCAATGCTTGTTTATTGGCTGATTAAAAGATTCAGGATAACCCGGTTTTTATTTGGGATAAGGAAAATCCCTTCCAATTCCCGACTTTTGCATCCGGAAGGCACTCGCTGACCGGTTTTAAAATTGATACATCATTGGACCAATCAATTAGTTTAAACAAATTTATCAGTGATACAGGGTATTGTTCGCGCCGTGAGGCAGACAAACTCATCACGTCTGGCAGGGTATTATTGAATAATCGCCCGGCTGCTTTGGGGAACCGTTATAAACCAGGGGATACAGTGGAAGTGGATGGTAGCCTGATTACTGCGGCCAAAAAAGATAAATGCGTATACCTGGCGCTCAACAAGCCGCCGGGCATCACGACTACGACTGAATTGCATATCAAGGATAATATTATCAGCTTTGTCAATTATCCCAAGCGGATCTTTCCTATTGGCCGTTTGGACAAAGACTCCGAAGGGCTGATCTTCCTGACCAATGATGGCGATATCATCAATAAGATATTGAGAGCGGCTAATAACCATGAGAAGGAATACATTGTAAAGGTGGATAAGGCCATCGATACGGCGTTTTTAGACCAGATGTCTAAAGGTGTGCCTATCCTGGATACACGTACGTTGCCTTGTAAAGTGCAGATGATGGGACGGCAGACTTTCCGGATTACACTGACGCAGGGATTGAACAGGCAGATCAGAAGAATGTGTGAATACCTGGGTTATGAGGTAGTGGGTTTGCAACGGGTACGTATTATGAATGTGAAGCTGGATAAACTGCCGCTGGGGAAATGGAGACACCTGACGGAAACAGAGCTGGCAAATTTGAAGGAGAGTATAGCTGATTCCAGTAAGGTAAGTAATAAGCCAGCTGGTGGAGAAAGATACGCTGCGCAGAAACCTGCTCAGCCCGGGAAAGGCAAGCCTGCTGGCGAAAGAAAACAACCCGCCAAAGGCAAACCTGCCAGTGAAGGAAAACAGTTCGCCAAAGGCAAACCTGCCAGTGAAGGAAAACAATTCGGGAAAGGCAAACCTGCCAGCGAAAGAAAAGGCAAGCCTACCACCGAAAGAAACCAACCCGCTAAAGGGAAATCCAAACCCGCTACCACCGGCAAAAGACCTGAAAAACAAACCAGCAAAAGGGGCAGACGTTAATCAAAATACCATGGATTCCATTACCCTTACAAAACACCAGGCCCGAAAAATCATCCTCACCGCCGCCGGCCTGGCCCGCAAAGCCCAATTCGGCAAAGGCCCGGAAGCCGTTTTCCAGGTGATCGACCATCTGGGTTTTGTACAACTGGATACTAACTATGTAGTAGAGCGTGCCCATCACCACGTAATGGCCGCCCGCATACCTGACTATCAAACCGAATGGCTGGCTGATCTTTGTGAAGACGGCCGCATTTTCGAATACTTTACCTCTGATGCAGGCTTCCTGCCCATGCACGACTTCCGGTTTTCACTCCCCGTAAAAGCAGCCTTTAAATCACAGGCAAAACCTGCCACCCCCGCAGAAATCCGCCTGATGAAACAGATGCTGGACCAGGTAGAACGGGATGGTGCCGTAATGGTCGGGGATTTTGAAAACGACCGCCAGGAAGCCAGCTCCGGCTGGTGGGATTGGCGACCCGCAAAAGTGGCGCTGGAAAGACTTTATCTCACGGGGGAACTGATGATCAGTCGTACCAGGTCTTTTCACAAGGTCTATGACCTGCCCCTCAACCTCGTACCACAGGAAACAGATAAAACCATGCCCGGGCAAGCCGAATTTGCCCGTTTCGTCATTCGCCGTACCATAGGAGCCCTGGGCATTGCAGCTGTCAAAGAAATGGCCTGGAGAGCCCGTAGAGTGAAAGATAATCTTGTAAAAAAGGAACTGGAAAAGATGGTGCAGGAAGGCGAAATCGTAAAGGTGATGGTCGAAGGACTCAAAGGACCATTCTATATGCTTCCCGGTCAGAAAAAGGATCTTAAAATCTCCAACGACGTTTTTATTCTTTCTCCATTTGATATTCTCAATGTATTCCGTCACCGCCTGAAAGACTTCTTCGATTTTGATTACCAGATTGAATGTTTTGTGCCGGCACCCAAGCGTAAGTATGGATATTTTTCATTGCCTGTACTGGCAGGTGAAACCTTTATTGCAAGAATGGATGCCAAAGCAGACCGTAAGCAAAAAGTTTTGATTGTGCATAATCTGCATTTTGAAGAGGTAGATCTTGATCAGGATATTATAGATAAGTTCATCCAGGCTTTGAAGGCATTTGTTCAATTCAACGGATGCCGGAGTATTGTATTTACGAAGGCTAATAACAAAACTTATCTGAAAGCTATTCGCAGTGGATTAAAAGACTGACTCCCACATAAAATAAGCTGATGTTAATCATACGACGTTTACTGATTTTTATCGGTAAATTCACAGTATGTCAAAGTCAAAAGATGTTATCGTAGCGCTTTCAAAAAAGCACCCACAAACTGGTGAACCCGCTCAGGCCGGTCACACTTTCGTAATTGGCACCTTAGGTACCAAAAAAGGTTTTTATGAAATAGAAACGGAAAAACTGAATAAGCTTAAAGACGCAGATCTTCAGCAGGAACTGTATAAGCTGTTGCACCCGCAGACGCATCATTGATTGATAAAACATCGCTTACGTTACTGATTCCACAATGTGGGTCAAGGATGTTTTGTGTTTAAAAAATAAAAAAAAGCCGGAGCTACCAACCTCCGGCTTTCGCATTTTATAATCACTTACTCAACCCGGTATTTTATCAAACTTATCCGCCAGTTGTGGTACTTCCTTTTTCATCATGGCAGTAATCACCTGGTGCATCCACATCAGGCAACCGCAGGATAACAGGCACACAAACATCCACGAACTTGTCCATAACCCCGTTACATTTAGCAGGTACCCAAACAGAATAGGGCCCACAAAACCACCAAGACCACCCATCATGCCCACCATGCCACCAACAGCCCCGATTTCTTTAGGAAAATACTCCGGTATATGTTTAAATACAGCCGCAGTACCTATACCCCAACATGCACCAATTAAAATAATGATGACCACAAATACCCACATATTAGCTTTGAAAAAAATCATAGTAGTACCCTGTGCCAGCAATTGTTTTTTAGTCACTTTATCTCCCACCTTCACCACCGGCTCCTGCCAGACATCTTTAGCCGGCAGGATCATTGCCTTTCTGTCTACATGATCAAATTTATGACTCTTCTGAGCGATCGGATAAGCTTCCTTGTCCACCAGTATCAGTGAGTCCGAAACCTGGGTAACGGTACCTCCCTGTGCGGCCATAATACCCGTACCGGGAGAATAGATCTGCATCCTGGGAATGATTAATAAAAAGCTTAGCACCACCGAGCTGCACAACACCCAATACATAATGCGGCGTGCACCATATTTATCAGACAGCCATCCACCCACAGCCCTGAAAATACCTACCGGCAAACTAAAGCAGGAGGCCAGGAAACCGGCAGTAATAAGGTTTACGTTATATGCGTTTACAAAATAAGGTAATAGCCACTGCGAGAAAGTAACGAAACAACCAAATACCAGGAAGTAGTATAACCCAAACCGCCATACGCGAACGTTTTTCAAAGGCTGCAATAATTTGAGTAATGTCTTATCCGACGATTCCGGTTTTTTATTAATGGTGAATATAAGAAAGAGAATACCCACAATAGCTAAGACTACTGCATAGATGATAGGCAGTTGCCGCCAGCCTTCAGGATTTGCACCATTGCTGGTTAATCTTTTTAATAACGTAGGTGCAAACAAGGTTGTCACAGCAGATCCTATCGTACCAAATCCAAATAAACCCAATGCCCTGCCCTGCCAGTTTTTAGGATACCATACGGATGTAAACCCAACGCCTATAGAAAAACTGGTTCCCAATAGTCCAAAGAAAAAACTCAGCACCAGGAAAGTACTGTAGCTGTTCGCCTGCGATAAGAGAAACATAGGTATCGAGCAGCCCAACAATAAAATAGTGAACATCCACTTACCGCCAATTACATCCGTAAGCATACCGACCGGTAAGCGTATAAGTGACCCGGTTAATACAGGTATACCCAACAACCATCCAACATCCACAAGGCTCCAGTTAAAAATTCCGTTATCAACCAGGTAGGTAACTAATACCCCATTCAGCATCCAGCCCGCAAAAGAGACAAGGAACCCAAGGGTATTGAAAAATAGCATTCGGTGTGAGGTAGAAAGAGAGGTGCTATTCATACATTAATGATTTTGCTGCAAATAATGATAAATATCAGGGCACACTTTTTATGATGTGGAATACAAAATAATTCATTAATTTACTATAAACTTGATCAAATCATGTGATTTATATCATGTTTTTTGGAAGCCATTTATACACAATCTGGTAATTATGCGATTCCATCTCAACAAAAAAGCATTTCTCGTTGCGTTATGCTGTTGCATTGTCACTGTGTTCTTAGTATTCTATGGTTCACGAAAGCTGCAGAATTTTGATGCTGCTTTGATCGCTTACTTATTCGGTACCCTATTCGCCCTCTTCGGAATCATTTATCGTTATTGCATATGGTTGCAACGACCTCCTACCTGGATGTATTTTAAGCGGGGCTGGCAGCTGTTATTTTCAAAAAGCTTTGTGGGATATGCAGGCTTATCGGTTCAGAAACTGGTACGCAATATTGCCTTTCAGCGGTTCATTTATCCCCGTGGTAAGACCAGGTGGTGGGGCCACTTTTTGCTGGCTACAGGTTGCCTGCTGGCTTTCTCTGTTACTATTCCACTCACCCTTGGCTGGATCCATTTTACCATGAATCCTGCAGATACCAGTCTTTACGAAGCACATCTTTTTGGCTTTAAAGTAATGGAGTTTAAGCTCGGCTCCTGGATGGCGTTCTTTATTTTTCATATCCTCAACTGGTGTTCCTGGCTCGTTATTTTAGGCTGTATATTATTTATGCGCCGCCGGTTAACCCATGCAGGACTGATAGCGACCCAGACCTTTGAGGGCGACTGGTTGCCGTTAGTGCTGCTGATTAGTATTTCGGTGACCGGGCTGGGATTGACTTACGATTATGAGTTTTTGAAAGGGAAGACGTACGAGTTTATGGCAGTCACCCATGCGGTGACAGTTATACTTTTCCTGGTTTGGATACCTTTCGGGAAATTCTTTCATATCATACAGCGACCGGCTCAGATTGGCGCCCATCTATATAAGAAAGAAGGTATGAAAAAAGGAATGGCTATATGCCCGCATACCCATCAACCATTCGCTACCCAGATGCATATAGACGACCTTAAAACAGTCACCAAAGAACTGGGTTTTGATTTTACGCTGGCAGATGGTACTTCACATCTGGACCTGAGTCCTGAAGGAAAAAGGTCTGCCCTTGCAAAGGCACACCTCAAAGCCCGTGAGGAGAGCGGCAAATTCTTTGGTTGAATTGATTAATCAGAAACAGATACCATGGCAAAATTACCAGTCAGTGCGGAAAAAATCATTGAGCAATTTGGTCCTCATCTAAACTTTGCTCCGCAGGAAGGGTACATTGGAAGAGATGAACCCGACAAAGTAGTGGAAACCCATTGCTGCTTTTGTGGCATGCAGTGTGGCATAAAATTGCTGGTGAAACATAATAAGGTAGTAGGGTTCGATCCCTGGATGGAGTTCCCTTTCAATGAAGGAAGACTGTGCCCCAAAGGTGTACAGCGCTACCTGCAGAACAACCATCCCGACCGGTTGCTGGAACCCTTGCAACGGGTGGAAGGCGTGGGCTTCAAACCCATCAGCTGGGAAGATTCGATGGATAAAACCATCTCCGAAATAAAACGTATTCAACAAACATATGGTAACGATGCATTTGCCATGCTTTCGGGCGTATCTATTACGAACGAAAAAAGTTACCTGGTAGGAAAATTTGCCCGGGTCGCGCTGAAAACACGCAACCTCGATTATAACGGTCGTCTTTGTATGGTGAGTGCCGGTGCGGGAAATAAAAAGGCATTTGGACTGGACCGTGGTTCCAACAATTATTCAGACCTCAGTAAGGCCGAAGTCATTTTAGTAGCCGGCGCGAATGTAAGCGAAACCTTTCCTACCCTGACTCATTGGATCTGGCAGGCAAGAGACAATGGTGCCAAACTGATCGTAGTCGATCCCCGGGTCATCCCACTGGCACGAACAGCTGACCTGCATTTAGATATCAGGCCCGGCACGGACTCTGCACTATATGGTGCCATGCTTCATTACATGGTGGAAAGAGATATGCTGGATCATGATTTTATCGACAATCACACCACCGGTTTTCAGCAAACCATCGATGCAGTAAAAGATTATTCACTGGAATGGGCAGAGCAGGTAACAGGCATTGCCAAAGAGAAGATTGCCACAGCAGCGGAATGGTGGGGCAAAGCAGCCACCAGTTTCTTATTGCATGCCCGGGGCATTGAACACCATTCCAAAGGTGTGGACAATGTACTGGGTTGCATCAACCTCGTATTAGCCACCGGGCGAATTGGTAAACCCTATTGTGGTTATGCCACCATCACCGGTCAGGGCAATGGCCAGGGCGGCAGGGAACATGGTCACAAATGCGATCAGTTGCCGGGCAACCGTGATATTAGTAATCCTGCACATCGCAGGTACATTGCCGAAGTATGGGGCATTGACGAAAAAGACCTGCCAGGAGCAGGGTTAACGGCATATGAGCTGATAGAAGCCATTCACAGGGGGGAAGTAAAAGGATTGATATCCCTCTGTTTCAATCCATTGGTTTCACTACCCAATAATAACTATGTACGGGAAGCATTGGAGAAACTGGAATTCTATGCAACCATCGATTTTTTCCTGAACGAAACTGCCCGCCATGCAGATATAATATTCCCCGGTTCACTGCAGGAAGAAGAAGAAGGAACAGTCACTACTGCCGAAGGTCGCGTGACCCGTATACGGCAGGCCGTTACACCACCGGGGCAGGCACATACAGATACATCTATTATTCTTGAATTAGCAAAACGCTTAGGCGCCGGCGACAAGTTTAATTACAACAACAGTGAAGATATTTTTAACGAACTGCGGGTAGCTTCCAAAGGCGGTACGGCTGACTATTATGGCATCACTTACGAAAAGATCGAAGCGAACATGGGCGTGTTCTGGCCATGCCCGTCACTAGATCATCCGGGTACACCCAGGTTATGGGAAGATAGAAAATTCGCCACTGCCGATGGTAAAGCACATTTCAACCCCGTAGTATATAAAGATCCCGGCGAGGTAGTGGATGCAGAATACCCGATTGTATTGACAACGGGCAGGGTGGTATCGCAATACCTGAGTGGTACGCAAACCCGGCGTATTGGCAAACTGGTGAACCAATATCCGGAACCGTTATTGGAAATACATCCTGAACTGGCGGCTAAATATGGCATCACCCAGCGCGAATTAGTACGTGTGGTTACAAGAAGGGGAGAAGCTGAATTTCCTGCCAATATTGTAGAAACCATTCGCAAGGATACAGTCTTTGTTCCCTACCACTGGCCGGGCCGCAAATCAGCAAACCAGTTGACGCCGGGAACACTGGATCCTATTTCTAAAATACCTGAATTCAAAGTATGCGCCTGCAAGCTGGTTCCTTTGCGGCAAGCAGCGCCATCACCGCATGCTTATGATAGTATCTAATCGTAAAAAAAGATCGCATGACATCCTACTACAAAACCGAGATGGAATTTTTTGTGGATATGCAGCGATGCATTGGTTGCAAAGCCTGCGAAGCTGCATGTGCAGAATGTGAGACCAATGGTCAGCAATCTATGATCCATGTGAATTATGTAGAGCGTGCTGTAACCATACAAACCACTGTGCAGGTATGTATGCATTGCGATGATCCGGTATGTGCCAATGTATGCCCTGCAGATGCCATCAGCAAAGATGATTTTGGGGTGGTGCATACAGCAAATACAGCCCGCTGTATTGGTTGTTCCAATTGTGTGATGGCTTGTCCGTTCGGAGTGCCTTTCAAGGAAGAGAGTTACGACATGATGATGAAGTGCAACATGTGTTACGACCGCACCAGTGCAGGCAAAAAGCCCATGTGTGCCACCGTATGTCCCAGCCAGGCCTTGTACTATGGCACCCGCGAAGACATGCGGAGAATGCGGCCTAACAGTGTGCCGATCAATACTTTCCAGTTTGGACAATTACAGGTAAAGACCAAGGTGAACATCATGATGCCCAAAGGATCAACTATGCTGAAGGTAGACTAATCTATAATTAAAGAACTATGAATGAGAAAATCCCTGATTGGAAAAGTGAGTTTCCCATCAGTCAGGCGGATACGACAGATGTGACCCGCCGGCAGTTTGCAAAATTCCTCTGCCTGGTATCAGGTGGGTTGGCTACAGGCAGTGCATTTGTAGCTGTTAAATCGGCTTTGTTTTCGGAAAAGAAAGTAATAGGAACACATCGGGTATGCAGCAAAGATGAGCTGCCGGTAGGGGGCACCAGGGCATTTGTACTGGAAGGCAGTTCTACGCCTTACATCCTGATACATCTTGAAAATGGTGAGTTCAAGGCATATGAACAAAAATGTACCCATCTTTCCTGCGCGGTGTTTTATAAACCGGGTACAGGGAAAATAGAATGTCCCTGTCATAACGGATGGTTCGATGCGATGACGGGTGAGGTGGTGCAGGGGCCTCCGCCAAGGCCACTTCCACGGTTGGAAGTGCAGGTAAAGGGGAATGATATTTTTGTAACAGGTGCTTAATTTAATTGCTATGAGTAATTTTCGCCGGGCACAGAATCAGGCCCATCCCAATAAAACCAGCACATTGATGCTGGCTATTACCATGTTGCTGATCTTAAATGTAACAATCCAGATCTGGTTGTTGTATAATGGGTTGAACAATGCCCTGGATCATAACCAGGGAATTGCCATTCCTGCATTTATAGGATCGTTGGTTCTCTTTTTGATCAATTGTGGGTTGTTGTATTATTTACCGGGGAGAAGTTAATAATTGAAGTTTAAAACGTTATCGACTTTATATCCACACATTCCGCGCTAAAATATCCCAATGCATTATTCGAAATATTAGACGGAGGGTTTGATGGCGTAGTGCCTGATGCCCCTCCATTCCCTTGCAGCACATTGAAATAGTTATAAACGTTCTTATCCACACTTCCCATCACCACCGTCACAAAATCATTTGGCTGTATGTATGCACTATCCATGTACAGCTGCTGCCTGATATTATTTCCATCCGTCAACCTGTCGTCCAGCGCATAAAAGGCCTTGTAGGGAACACTGTTTACCAGCAATGTAAAAACATAATAGTTGGTGACCCCGGCAGGATCCGTAAAGTTCACCTGCGGTAAATTCCTTACCTGGTTAAAAATTTTGGTACGTGTAAAAGTTACCTCATCCAGTCCTACAAAATCCGGCATGGTAGAACTGGCAGTATATTCAGTACCATCTACAATCACTGACAACTTGTAAGTATGGCCAACCTGGCCATACATGTTGTTGTTTATATAATACCCCTCATCGCCCGATTCAGTAAAATAATATCGCCTGTTGGTATTGCTGTCTAAAACGCTCACTGTAGCACCAGAAACAGCAGGATAAATATTCTCTGCATCAAAAGATACCGATTTATTAATCTTTATATAATAGGGGCTGCCCTGGTTGGTAATGTTCCCCTGAATCACGATCTGCGAAGCTGCTGTTCTGAGATTTACATCAATCGTCTTTGTACAGCTGGCCAGTAATAGGATTGCAAGTGCAATAAGGTTCGTCTTCATACTAAAATGAGAAATTATAAGTAATAGAAGGTACCCAGCGGAAAAGTGCTGTTTGCTGAGCGATAGTATGGGCCGAATTCCTCGGGTCATTTTTGAATTCTATGAAGTAAGGATTTTGTTTCCCATACGCATTATAAACAGAAAAGTTCCAGTTGCTGTTCCAGCGTTTCTTTTGTTTGCCAGCTATGGTAACCCCCACATCCAGGCGATGATAGGCCGGCATACGGTAGCCATTTCTCTCAGTATACAGGAACACCGTCTGCCCGTTGATCTCGTATTTACCACTGGGATAAGTTACTGCATTCCCTGTATTGTATACCCAATTGGCAGAAAGAGAGACTTTTTTGTTCAGCTGGTAAATAGATACAATGGCAATATTATGTGTCTGATCCTGGTGAGCAGGATACCAGCTACCGTTGTTGATTTTATCTACCTGCCGCTCGGTACGGGATAGTGTATAACTGATCCAGCCTGTGAGCCGGCCGGATTTTTTCTTGGCAAAAAGTTCCAGGCCATAGGCCCGGCCTTTTCCATAAAGTAACTGTGACTCTATATAATTGTTGACGGTTAATGCTGCTCCATCTTTAAAGTCAATCTGGTGTTGCAGTCGTTTATAATAAATTTCAGAAGAAAACTCATAACGACTATTACTGAGATCACGATAGTACCCCAAAGATACCTGGTCGGCTATTTCCGGTTTTACATTCGGGCTGCTCAGTATCCAGAGGTCGGTAGGGCTGGTTGATGCTGAATTAGTGATCAGGTGCACGTTCTGTGTGTTTCTTGAATAGGCGATTTTCAGGGAACTAACAGTGTCTAACTGATAGCTTGCAGCAGCACGTGGTTCCAGGTTCACGTATGTCTTCACCAGCTGGCCGGAGGAGTAACGTGTAGAATCGGTCGCATCGCCTGCAGCATCGAATGTATAAAAAACACCGGGACCAAATACATTGAAGACAGAGAGTCGCAGGCCATAATTGATTTTCCATTTGCCTAACCCTTTTTCATGATTAATATAGGCGGCACTTTCCAGCGCATATTTCTTATCCAGTGTTTCAGAATTGTAGCTGGAAGACTTGCTGGCATCTACCAGACCGGGATTGAGTGTATGATGTGTAGCCGTGATACCAAAGTTTATTTTGTCATCGCCAGTCATGAAATATTGAAAGTCTTCTTTGAGGGCAAAGTCCCTGATCTGGGAAATGATCTTTGTATTACTTGAATTATCTGCCACCTCTATGTGATGACTATAATCGCTATAAGAGAGGGTAGTATTGGAAAACAGGTGACTGTTGAAATTGTGATTCCATCTGAATGTACCCGTTGTATTGCCATAGTAAAGAGCTAAATCATCAGATAGTTTCAGGTTGTCTTTTCCATTATAGAATGAAAGGAAGATCCTGTTATGATCATCCAGGTTATAATTCGCCTTTGCATTGATATCGTAAAAGTAAAGACTGGAATTTTTGGCATCTTCATTAGAAGACAGTTTCAGAAAAACGTCGGCATAAGTACGACGGGCGCTGATCATAAAGGAACCTTTGTCTTTTACAATAGGGCCTTCGAAGTTTAAGTGAGAGGCAATGATACCAAGTCCGCCGCTGCCATGGAACTCCTGGTTATTACCATCTTTGGTCCTGATATCAACGACGGAAGAAAGACGACCCCCATATTCCGCAGGACTGGCACCTTTGTAAAGTGTGAGGTCTTTGATCGCATCCGAGTTGAAGGTAGAAAAGAAACCGAGCAGGTGCGTTGCATTGTATACCGGTACTTCATCCAGCAACAGCAGGTTTTCGTCGATGTTGCCACCACGCACGTAAAATCCGCCGCTGCCTTCACCGCCTGCCTTCACACCGGGTAGCAATTGTATTGTTTTGATCACATCTTTTTCCCCAAGAAATACCGGCACATTTGCAATTTCGGCAGTACTGATTTTTTGCGTGCCCATTTGTGCAGTAGTCAACCTGTCATGACTGGCGGCGGAGGTAATGACAATTTCAGAAAGCTGGCCGCTGGTGGGCACAAGCAAAACATTCCGCATCAGGTCTTTCGTTAATGGAATGGTTATGGTATCTGGTTTATATCCTGTATAACTGATCACCATTGTATAAGCACCTTCCGGAACCACGATGGCAAAAAAGCCATAGTTGTTGCTGGTACTGCTGTATTTAGCCTGTGGAAGAATACGTATGGAAGCACCTATCAAGGTTTCGCCGGTAGTTTTGTCACGAATAATTCCGCTAATGGTATACTTATGCTGGGACAGGGCTTGTATACTTGATAACGTGGAAAATATCAAAGCCAGTACAGCAATATTTTTCTGCATATGATGGGTTCTGTTTTATAGGTACGTTTCCGGGTTGGGTGTAAATTAGTATTCAGATTGTATATGGAATGTTAAAATTGGGAAAGGATTTATGCTTCATCTATGCTTTAAAAGCAATGAAATAGATAAAAAAGTACTACACCTGTGCCATAAGTTGGCCTACTTTTGAAAAGTTAACTAATTTTAAAAGTAATGCCACGTTTTACAATGAAGGCCCCTGTGCTACTGGCCATTATCCTCCTTACGCTATGCACAGATACGACGATCGCTCAAAATGGATTTATCACCAGATCCGGGCATCAGTTTTCTCTTCACAATAAACCTTATTACTACATTGGCACCAACTACTGGTACGGTGGTTTGCTTGCCCTGCAGAAAAACGGGAAAGAACGGCTAAAGCGAGAGCTGGATTTCCTGGAAAGTCAGGGAGTGAACAACTTGCGGGTACTAGTCGGAACAGAGGGGAAAGGGTTGGTAAATGGCGTAGAGCGGGTAAAACCAGCCTTCCAGTATGAGCAGGGTAAATTCAATATGGAGATACTGGATGGTCTTGACTACCTGCTGTACGAAATGGGCAAAAGGAAGATGTATGCCGTATTGTTCCTGAGTAATAACTGGGAATGGAGTGGTGGTTTTTTACAATACCTCAACTGGAATAGGGTGATTTCAGATTCCACCATGCAGCATAAACTGAACTGGAACGACCTCCGGGAGTATACCAGCCAATTCTATGCCTGCACGCCCTGCCAGCAGGATTACGAGAATCAGTTACGACTGGTATTAAATCATGTCAATAAATATACAAAACATAAGTATATTGACGAACCGTCTATAATGGCCTGGGAATTGGCCAATGAACCACGGCCTATGCTCACCACAGCTGTGGATAAGTACAGGCAGTGGACTGCATCCGTGGCCAGACTGATCAAATCGATAGACCGCAATCACCTGGTAACCCTTGGTACAGAAGGTATGATGGGTACAGATGAATCGGCAGACCTGTTCAAAGAAGTGCACCAGCCCGAAGAGGTCGATTATTTAACCATACATATCTGGCCCAAAAACTGGGGCTGGTTCAAGGATACCAGCATAGCAGGCAGTTTACCCGAATTGATAGCAAAGACACAACAATACATCCGGCAGCATGAAGCAATCGCCTATAAACTGGATAAACCACTGGTAGTAGAAGAGTTTGGCCTGCCCCGCGACCAGCATTCATTTGACCCGGCATCTTCCGCCCATTCACGGGAAAGATTGTATGATGTCGTCTTTGCGGAATGGGCCAGAAGCCGGGAACAGGGAGGTGTGATTGCAGGATGTAATTTCTGGGCATTTGCAGGAACTGCAAGGCCAGTACCCGGGCAAATATTCTGGAAAGAAGGAGATGACCTGATGGGAGATCCGCCACAGGAAGAGCAGGGTTTAAACTCCGTTTTCGATACAGATCGCCTTACCTGGAACATTATCCGCTCCTATACATTAATTCAAAATAAGTTATGAAAAAACTACTCTTACTGGTTGCGATTATTGCGGCCGCATTCAATGGTTACACCCAATCCATCGATCAGAAAGTGGATGCCCTGTTAGCAAAAATGACACTCGAAGAAAAGGCGGGGCAGATGACGCAGATCAGTGTGGAAGCCTTTCTTAAAACTACAAATGGTGCTGTAAACGAACCGCATGAATTTGATATGGCCAAATTAGAAGAAGCCATCAAAAAATATAAAGTAGGTTCAATATTGAATGTGGGTGGCAATGCGCAAACGGTGGAAGTCTGGCAGAACAGGATAGCAGCTATCCAGAAAGCTGCACTGCAGGAACGCCTCAAAATCCCGGTACTGTACGGTGTTGATGCCATCAGGGGGAATAATTATACATCAAATTCAGTGATGTTTCCGCAGCAGATTGCACAGGCAGCTTCCTTTAATCCTGCAATGGCCAGGCAGGCTGCAGCAGTCACCGCGTATGAAACCCGTGCATCATTTATTCCCTGGAATTTTAGTCCGGTGCTGGACCTTGGCCGCCAGCCTGTATGGCCCCGTATCTGGGAAACCTATGGAGAAGATCCTTACCTGGTTAGTGAAATGGGCAAAGCAGTGGTGCAGGGATACCAGGGCGATGATGTAGTGACTGACAAATACCATGTAGCTGCCTGTCTCAAACACTATATGGGGTATAGTATGCCATTGAGCGGGCATGATCGTACACCTGCCTGGATACCGGAAAGAGAACTGAGGGAATACTTTCTGCCACAATTTGCTGCCGCAGTAAAAGCTGGCGCAAAGAGTGTAATGGTAAACAGTGCGGAGATCAATGGGGTACCTGTACATGCTAATAAACATATTTTGACCGATATACTGAAAGGTGAACTGGGATTTAAAGGGCTGGTAGTAAGTGACTGGCAGGACATCGAATATCTTTATCAGCGTCACAGGATAGCAAAGGACAATAAAGAAGCGATTATGATCGCTATTAATGCCGGTATCGACATGAGCATGGTTCCTACAGATTACACCTTTACTACCGACCTGATAGCGCTGGTAAAAGAAGGAAAGATTCCTATGTCACGCATCGATGATGCGGTAAGAAGGATCCTGCGGGTAAAATTTGAAACTGGTCTTTTTGAGAACCCTATAGGTAAGGCCGGCGATTATCCTTTGTTTAACAGCGCGGCTCATAATAAACTGAATTACGACCTGGCGGCAGAATGCATCACCTTACTCAAAAATAACAATAACATCCTTCCGCTGGCAGTGGGCAAAAAGATCCTGGTAACAGGTCCTGCTGCAAATTCAATGCGCGCTTTAAATGGTGGATGGTCACGTGTGTGGCAGGGAACAACCAGTGATGAAACAGAAAAGGATAAGAACACGATCCTGGAAGCAATCAGCAATGTGTTTGGTGCAGCCAATGTACAATATAGTGCAGGTGTTGATTTTGATAAAACACTGGATATTCAGGATGCAGTGACAAAGGCTGCCAATGTAGATGTGATAGTACTGTGTATAGGTGAAACCAGCTATACAGAAACACCGGGCAATATTGGTGATTTACGGATCTCAGATGCACAGGTGGAGCTGACCCGCGCGCTGGCAGCTACGGGAAAACCGATTGTGTTTGTACTGACAGAAGGTCGTCCACGTATTATAGCTGCTATAGAACCACTGAGTGCAGCGGTTGTTCATGCTTACCTGGCAGGAAACGAAGGGGGGAATGTGATTGCAGATGTACTGGCGGGTAAGATCAATCCTTCCGGGAAACTGCCTTATACTTATCCACGTTCTACCAATAGCCTAATCAACTATTATCATAAATATACAGAGACACTTAAGTTTGATGAAATGGCAGGGTTTAACCCGCAGTGGGAGTTTGGATATGGGTTAAGTTATACACAGTTCTCTTATGCTAACCTGCAACTGAGTGGTACGACGCTTACGGATACAAAGCCACTTACGGTATCAGTGGATGTGACGAATAGTGGGAAGGTAGCGGGGAAAGAGACAGTATTAGTTTTTATAAGTGACGAAGTGGCTTCTATCACACCTGAGGTGAAGCGTTTACGGGCGTTTGACAAGATTGCGCTGCAGCCGGGGCAGACTAAGACCGTTTCATTTATAATCAATAAGGAAAGGCTTTCATTTATAAATGCAGAATTGAAAAGGGTGACAGAGAAAGGGGATTTTTCAATATCTGTGGGCGGGTTGAAAGCGGGTTTCAGGTACGAGTGAGGTGATAATGAATAAAAAAAACTGGCAATGTAATCTCAGATTACATTGCCAGTTTTTTTTTGGTGAATATATAGCATAGCCTTACTGCCATAAGTATACCATAAGTACATTAAAAGTACATTTCTATATCGATTCGATATTGAGGTGTAGATTTAGTGACGTATTAGTACTCATTTAGCAATAAAGTTGCACTATTGTTTGGATAAGATCATTAATATTGATCTTATAACCCCAAAATTGATTTTATGGCTATTGTTAAAGACAATATACTCCTCCAACTCGTCCGCGGTACGCTGGGCGATCAGATCACGATTTACGAGCGGAACGGGCAAATAATTATGGCGAAGAAACGCGGTCCGTCAAAGAAAAAGCCGACGAAGAAGCAGCTGGAAGCCCGGTATAAGATGCGGGTAGCGGCGGCTTATGCGGTGGCGATCCTGGAAGATCCGGAGCTGAAGGCTTATTATAAGTCGCTGGCAGGCCCGGGCCAGAATGCTTATAATATGGCGGTGAAGGATGCTTATCGGTCTCCTGAAATCCAGAATATTCAGTTCGAAGAAGAAACTGTGGTAGTGACTGCGAAAAACGAATTCAGGGTAGCGGAAGTGGATGTACGCGTACTTGATGCTGCAGGTAGCATACTGGAAAGAGGTAAAGCCGCCTTAGGCCGGAATGGAGTGGATTGGTATTATAAGGTGGCCAGTCGGCCGCCGGGCGGAAAATTAATAATTGTGGCGGTAGATTTGCCGGGAAATGAAACGGTGCGGGAGGTGAGTATCGAATAAAGATATGAAATGCGAAATTCGCCTGCATTTTCTCTGTTTTAATTACTTTTATGAACTGACGATCCAAAAATAGGATTCGAAATCTTTAAGAAACCGTTGACAATGAGAAGTAAAAAAGAGAATGTAAGAGAAGTATTTCCTGCAACTATCGACCGACTAATAGAACGCGCGCAAGAGGCCGGTAAAACCCTGACGGATACAGCTATCGCTGCGGAGCTCGGCATCCCAATTGAAACATTTAAATTATACTACCAAAAGGACAAAGCCCCGGCAGAAATTTTCGACCTGATGCGGAAGAAATTTAAGCAGTTTATTGGCACATTATACATTGAGCGGGTAGTCCTGACCGATGAATTTGATGAATCTGACCTGGAAGATGAGGATGAGTAAGTGAAGAAGACGCAAAAAAAAGCTGTCTCATCTACTTTGGGAGACAGCTTTTTCGAATCAATTAATAGTAATTATAGAATACTTAATACTTATTATGACCAGGTGCATATTGCCTTGCTGACTTTGCTCCGGTTGCTTTCTTCATTTGGCCGGGAGGCACTTTGCCACTGTGACCAGCAGGTCTGACGGTATAGCAGGAAGAAAACAATAATAAAGCGCATATTGCCCATACAAAATGAATGTGTTTCATAAGGTTGATTTGTAACAGTTAGTACTAATTGCATTTGCTCGCGGTCAAAATTATACGAATATTTTGAATTATTATCTACCTTTTGCCTGCTCGCCACGCAAAGTCATCATAGTACTGACCACATAAGCAACCTGTTTGCCAGCATCATTAGTAATATTACAGGAATAAACACTGATTCTCTTTCCTGATTGTATGGGCTTAGCATGGGCAATCAGTGTATCCTGCCATACCGGCCTTAGAAAGTTGATCTTCAAATCTACACTGGTAAAACTTTCATTCTCTTCGATCCGCGTAGAATGCGCTGTTCCGATGGCAGCATCGGCCAGTTCACACAGCAGACCTCCATGTATGGTACCCTGTTGGTTGCCATGACGTTCGGGGTGGGTAATTAATTTTATCCAGGCTTCTCCTAATGCTACATTAATAAGCTGTAAGTTCAAAGTCAGGGATATCGGTGTCGGATATTGGAGGTGGGTTGTGTAGCCGTTCAGGTTATTACCATCCAGCCACATCTGCAGGTATCTGAGCACGTTAAGTTTCTCCATATGCTGTTTTAACCAAAAATAGCCCTTATTTTATGCGAACATCTTGATGTAGATCAAGACTTCTGATCCGCGAAAGTGTTTCCGGTTTAATTCCCAGATAGGATGCAATTTTATATTGTGGAAACTGCTGTTCAATTTTTGGGTAACGATTGATGAGTTGTTTGTAACGCTCCTGGGCAGAGAGTTTCATAAAAGAAGTTTCCCGGGTACATTTTCGAATAAAGAAACCGTCTGAAATATATTTAAAAAAGGTTAGCCATTCGAGTGACTGTTGTAAAAGCCGATATTGATCATAGTCAATTACCCGTACCATCGTATCATCTTCCGCACTAATGCTTCCACTGGCAGGTTGTTGTGTGAGAAAACTGCGGTAATAACTAACAAAGGAACCGGGCACAAAAAAATCGGTGATTAAGTCCTCCCCGGTACTTGAAATATGTGCATACAGTGCCCCTGTCTCAACTATCCCCAGATAGGTGCAGGTAGATCCTGCTCTCACAAAGTTCCCTTTTTTCGGAATATGAATTATCCTGGACTGTGACAGGAAATCATCCTTAAAAGATGCAGGCAGATTTAGCCGGGCTGCTATAATTTCAATTTTTTCCATTATTGGTCAGACTACCTGTTTCAAAGTTACAAAATAAACGTACGTTTACGTTGGCCGGGATTATTAACCTTTCGTTGACACAATAAATAAACAAATTGTTTAATTTTCAGAAAATTGAACAATGGAATTCCTTGAATATATCACTTCAAAAGTAGACCTCAGTGAAGAGGAGTCGTACGAGATCAATAACGCTTTTCAAACAGAAACCTATACCAAAGGAGCCATTCTCATAAAGCCTGGCAGCTATTCACATAAGGTCTTTTATATTGAAAAAGGATTGGTCAGAACCTTTTACCACAAAGAAGATAAAGACATCACCCAGTTCTTTTTCAACGAAGGTACCTTTACAGCAGCTCTTGACAGCATCTTTTACCGCCGACCGGATACTTACGGCTGGGAAGCAGTGGAGCAAACTAAGACAAGGACTATTGCCTACCAGGATTTGCAGACACTCTGCGACAAAATACCCGCACTGCAAAAAATACTATTTCTTGCTGCTATAGATATGATCGACATGTTTGCATTAAAGCTGGAATCCATCCAGTTCCAGACAGCAGAGCAACGATATGCTGCTATGCTGGAAATGTATCCCGGTATCTTACTCAGGGCCCCGCTTGGCCAGATCGCCTCCTACCTGGGTATCACCCAGCAAACCCTAAGTGTAATAAGAGGCAGGAGATAAATGCCCGCCGCAATTTTTTAATCTGGCTTAAAAAAAAAGTCAAATATACTGTTAGCCCTCTCTTTTTAATGTAGCATAAAAAATCGCTTGGTTATTGTTCCGTCCTTTGCATTGAAAATTTAGAAATGATGCACACTCATTTGATTTTTCTTGCAGACGAAATCGGGATGGCCTCGGTGTTTCCGGAAATAAAAGATAAACTGGCCGGGGATCCGGGTATCATGATCACGCTATTATATTATTTGCATGCGGATAATTTCCTCTTTCAGAAAGAACTGGATATACTGGAAAAGCACTTCCCAGCCAGGTTGTATGTATGTTACGAAACTATCGCCGCCGGCCTTGACGCTGTATTAAATCAGGAAAGCATTGAAGCGGTGATCAATGCCAATACAGTCGCTGCAGTAAATTTCATTGTTTCTGCAAGCCAGTCATTTACTGAAAATGCCATTCACCGGCTCCGCTTCCTGGGCATAAAGAATATCACCGTCCAGGAACAATTCTTCTCTTATTAGCCACCTACATCATCAATTTTTTAAAATTATACTTTTATGAAGTATCGGACCCTCCTGTCTCTTATCGTACCGTTTTTTATGGCTTGTGAAGCCACTAAAGAGCAGGCTGAAAGTAATGCAGACACTGCGCTGAACGTATCTGTACAAACGGTGGTCAATCAACAGCTCCCTAACGAAATTTCCCTGAGCGGCACTGTTGAAGGAAAGACTACCGTAAAACTCGGTTTTATGGTTCCCGGCAAGGTTGAATTCATCTCCGGCAAAGAAGGAGAACCCGTTTTCAAAGGGCAGTTGCTGTCACGCCTTGAACCCACCAATTATAGTATTGCCAAACAACTTGCTGATGTGCAGCTTAGCTCAGTAACAGACGAGTATAAACGCCTGGAGCTGATGCACAAAAAAGAAAGCGTAAGTGAAAGCGATTTCTCAAAGATCACTCATTCCCTTCAGCAGGCAGGGCTCCAGCAGCAGCTGGAAACAAAAAACCTTGCAGATACCCGCCTGTATTCTCCACTGACCGGTGTATTGTTAAGCAAACAAACAGAAGTAGGCGAAGTGATTGCCGCAGGTACACCATTGTTCGTGGTGGCCGATATACAGAAGGTCGTTGTTTCTGCTTATATACCCGAGGCCGAGTTGCACCAGGTAAGTATAGGTCAGCCGGCAGCGATCAGCATTGCAGCATTGAAAAAAACATTTAAGGGAAAGGTGACAGAAGTTGGAGCTGTAGCAGATGCTGCTTCCAGGGCCTTTATGGTAAAAATTGAAGTGGAAAATACAGGACTCCTGATTCGCCCCGGTATGATTGCCGAAGCCCGGATCAGTGACGCGGGAGATAGCGAAGGTATTGCAGTGCCGGCAGAATGTGTGGTCCGTGACCAGGACAGTCAATGTTATGTATATGTAATAGATAAGGCACAAAATAAGGCCTTTAAACGTAAAGTAAGCCTGGGGGGTATATCAGGGAACAAAATCAGGATACTAAGCGGATTAGCGGCCGGAGAATACATTGTAACCGCTGGTCAGTCAAAATTATCTGATGGAGCGGCCATCACTATCGTAAAATAACTGAATCATGAACTTCATAGAAGCTGCACTTAAATATAAACAGGTTACACTGGCAGTATTGCTGATGCTTTTTGCCATAGGTGTGAACTCCCTGCTGAATATGCCCAGGAGGGAAGATCCTAAGATCACGATTCGGGAGGGACTGGTCATTGCTTATTTTCCCGGTGCTAATTCAGCACAGGTGGAAGACCAGGTTACAAAAAAGCTGGAACAATATCTTTTTCAGTACGAAGAAGTAGATAAAACCAAGACGGTGTCAACTACCAAAGACGGAATGACGGTGATTACCGTGGAGCTTACCCCCGCTGTGAAGCAACCGGATATTTTCTGGAGCAAGCTAAGACACCAGCTGCTGATCTCAAAAGAGCTGGACCTGCCTAAAGGAGTAACCGGCCCTATCGTAGACTCCGATTTTGGAGATACCGAAGCTATGGTGATCGCACTGGAAAGCAAACAGGCCAGTTATGAAGAATTGAAGACTTATGCCCGGAAGCTGGAAGAACAGATTCGTACATTGCCTGCTGCTTCGAAGATCAAACGTATAGGCGACCAGCAGGAACAAATTGTAGTTTCTTCCGGCTCTGAAAGACTGGCGCAATATGGTGTTCAGCTTGACCAGGTAGTGCAGTTGCTGCAATCTCAGAACAACATTACTGCAACGGGAGAAGTGAAAAATGAAGCCCGGAAAACCTCTTTGTATACCAACGGGTATTTCAATACCCAGGCAGACCTGGCAGATCAGATCATCGGCACATCTTCGTCCGGTGCAATCGTAAAACTGGGCGATGTGGCAAACCTGACCCGGAATTACGCGGAGCCTGAAAGTATCATTACTGTGAACGGTAATAAAGCCATTATGCTGAGTGTACAGATGCATGAAGGGAATAACATTGTGGACTTCGGTAAGGCCGTGCAGAAAAAGATCGATGCTGCCCGGAAGCTGATCCCCTCTGAGATTAAGCTGACTACACTGGTTTCACAACCCACATTGGTAGATGAGAACATATCCCATTTTATTAAAGAGTTTTTCCTGGCCATCGCTTCAGTAATTGTGGTGGTAATACTGCTGCTGCCGCTCCGTATTGCCTCGGTAGCTGCCATGGCCATTCCTATGACGGTAGCCCTGACATTTGCCATCATGAATAGCCTGGGCATTGAACTGCACCAGGTATCACTGGCAGCGCTGATACTGGTGCTGGGAATGGTGGTAGACGATGCCATCGATGTACGCTAGGTGCTCTGGGAGATGTGCAAATCCT
>NZ_JBCNKH010000028.1:0-82772 GCF_039596135.1 Chitinophaga sp. | reverse complement strand
GACGATCATGTGCCCGTGACCATCACACTCTTTGGCAATGCAGTGGAAAGTGGTGCAACCTCCAGCACCGTAAAATCGGATGCCGCCTATTTTGATAAATTCAGTGACCGTGTATCATATACCGGGCAGGTAATCATCGGCCGCAAGTTCAATCGTAGTCTGTCATTGGCACTGTTGCCAACACTCGTACACCGCAATCGTGTAACGTATATGGACGAGAATGATGTATTTGCATTAGGCGGTGGTGGCCGGTTGAAATTCAGCAACCGCATGGCATTGCTGGTAGAATACTTCTATCCGTTCCGCAGCCGGGAAACGAAGGATTATTTCAAAAACAGGGGGCGCGAATTGTACAATCCACTCTCAGTAGGATTGGAAATAGAAACCGGCGGACACGTATTCCATATCAATTTCACCAACTCAACTGCCATACTGGAAAACCAGTTTATACCTGAAACGACTACTTCGTGGTTGCAGGGACAGTTCAGATGGGGATTCAATATATCCAGGAGATTTTCACTGTAAAAAATTCGTATAACTTATATATACAAAATGCTTTTGCCACAGGCAAAAGCATTTTGTATATATAATCGTGAGACTGTGACTGTGCACGATTTTTGTCTCTGCAAAATTGATTCGTATTTTTATAAAGCAATGGAAAAACTTGTCTGCCATATCAAAGAGCGTTCCTTCTTAGCCCGTCTGGCTGCCCGCCGGATGAACAGCCAACAGCTGGCCATGGTGATTGGAAAAACCATCCATCTTTATGGTGTGAGCCGCGAGGAATTTTTGCGGCATCCCTGGTGGGTTCGCCACGAGGTATGCCACATTATGCAATACCAGGAGTTGGGTTTGCTCCCTTTTCTCTGGCGTTATCTTTGGGAATGCAAAAAAGTAGGGTACTACGCCAACCGTTTTGAGGTAGCTGCCCGGGCCGCAGAAAAGAATGCAGCCATCGTTAATAAGGTAGTGTTTAGTTAAGTATCTGAAAAACAGTGTTTTATTAAATTTACAAGAAATTGTTAAAGTCGTAGCCCGTATATATTTTTTGATAACACTGGATTTATTTTGCTTATTTTTACGTGAAACGGAGGTGTTCTATGGTAAAAAAGGTAACAGACGGAATCACCATCAGCGTGGAAACATTTTATCAACCGGATTATTCCAATCCGATTGGGAGTGAGTTTATGTTCGCCTACCGTATCACTATTGAAAACAATAATACCTTTCCCATAAAGTTATTGCGCCGTCACTGGTACATCATTGACTCTAACGGTACGCATCGCGAAGTGGAGGGAGAAGGCGTAGTAGGTGTGCAGCCGCTACTAGCCCCCACCGAAAGCTATCAGTACGTATCAGGTTCCAACCTGCGTACAGAAATCGGTAAGATGTATGGTACCTACCAGATGGAGAATCAACTCAATAAGAAGCTGTTCGAAGTGAAAATCCCGGAGTTTCAAATGATTGTGCCCTTTAAGCTAAATTGATTTACTGATTTACACAGGTTTTATTGATCATGGCAACAGATTGCCATGATATCTTTTTTTGTTCGCACAGGTCCACCAAAATCAAGATATCATGTCTCGTTCCTTCCTCATGCTATTACTGGTACTTACCCAGTGTAAACCATCTATTGTACATACTACCCTACCTACGCCTGACCCGGATAATGGCGGACTCCTGCTGCCAGATAGTTTTGTTGCCGTTACAGTTACACAGGGCATAGGGCCTGCCCGCCACCTGGCTGTGAATGACAATGGAGACATCTATGTGAAACTCGCGTACAATGAACAACTGGAAGGACGTGGGGGATCAGTAGCCCTGCGTGATAAGAATGGCGATGGTAAAGCTGATGTTGTAGCTTACTTTGGTGACTACCAGGATGAGGGTGGATTATCCACAGGCATGTCTATCTATAACGGCTATCTGTATTTCTCCACAGTAAAATATGTGCTCCGTACCAAACTCACCCCCGGCCTGCTCATTCCCGAAGGTAAAACAGATACCATCATCACCGATACAGATACGGCACTCTTCAAACACTGGCATAGCGCCAAGCCATTGGTCTTCGATCATGAAGGTCATATCTACGTTCCATTCGGCGCACCTACCGATGCTGCACAGGATATTAACACCGCAGGCCCCGGCGGTATGCCCGGAGGCAAAGGCTTGGACCCAGCTCCAGACCTGCAGCGGCATGGCGGTATCTGGCGCTTCGATGCTGACAAAACAGGGCAGACACAGGATGATGGGGAACTGTATGCCACCGGAATCCGGAGTGCTTTAGGCCTTGCCTGGAGCCCTTTTGACAATACCCTCTATGTGGCCATGAATGGCATGGACAACTTTCACAATCGTTATCCTGGCGTTTTCTCCGCCTGGCAGGCAGCCGTATTGCCCTCAGAACCTTTATTGAAAGTAACGCCCCATTCCAACTTTGGCTGGCCTTACGCCTATTTCGATCACATGCAGGGCAAAAATATACTGGCTCCGGGTTATGGTGGAGATGGAAAAATCACAGCCAGGGCAGATAGTTTTGATGTGCCTGTTTTCGGTTTTCCCGGTCACTGGGCGCCCATGGATCTTTTATTCTACGCAGGCAATCAATTTCCGGAACGATACAAAAATGGGTGCTTTGTAGCTTTTCACGGTTCTACAGACAGGGCGCCTTATCCACAGGCAGGCTACATCGTATGCTTCGTGCCTTTTGAAAAAGGTGCACCTACCGGCAAGTGGGAAGTATTTGCAGACGGGTTTACAGGTACAGATACCGTATTCAATACCAGCGATGCCCGCTATCGCCCTATGGGCCTTGCTACCGGCCCGGATGGCTCCCTGTACATAGCAGAATCGAATAAAGGGAAAATATGGAGAGTGATGTATAGCGGCAATAAACAAACATTCCATCCGGCACAACTCAGAGAGATGGAAACACGAAAATCACGCACGTACATCAAAACACCAGACCCTGTGTTGGATATGGTAGGTAAGGGCAATGAAATGCATGGCTGGATGCTGTACAATGCTTACTGCGCCAGCTGCCACCAGCGGGACGGAAAGGGAGATAATAATCGCTATCCGCCATTAGCCGGCTCACCCTACCTGGCAGGCGATAAAAAACAGTTGATCAATATAGTGCTGAATGGACTGAAAGGAAAGATATCTGTGAATGGAAAAACATTTGATGGCGTCATGCCTGCACATGGTGCTTTTCTGGACGATCAGTCAGTGGCATCGATCGTAGCGTATATCAAGGATCGGTTTAACAATGAAGAGATAACTATTACAGCTGACATGGTAAAGAAGGAAAGGGTTAGTCTTCCCGCTTCGTCACGGTAAAACCTTCTGCAAAAAATTCCTGCGGTGTCATTTCAAGACCATCAATTATCTTTAAAAGAGTGCTGAGGCGAATGTCATCAAACTTACCTGATTCGTACCTTGACATTCCGACACGGGAGATATCAATATCATAGGCAAATGTCTCGTAAGACCTAAATCCCCGGTCTTTTCTTAAAAATTTTATACGTTTTCCTAATTCTTCGAGGAAAATGTCGTGATCAAAATGACCCAGAACCGCCTTCTTTTTGGGTTCCTTCTTTTCTTTAGCCATGGTGCAATTAACAAACTAAGTTTACTACAATCAACTCAATAATACAAGTAGTATTGTGATATGTATATTATATTGTACATTTTTAAAAAATACTTCCTATATTTGTATCACAATCAAATAGAAGAGACACAAGCACAGCATTATTATACATCATTAAAGGAGGAATAAGCAGAGACATTTTTTGGGGTTAATAAACTGATATGTCCAGGTGCTGAAATTTTTATTTCAGCCCTCTTTTTTATGAACTAAAATAGCATCGGTATTGGGAGTATTGGGCTTATACAGAACTCATATTTTCCAATACATAGTAGTAGTTTTTAGCCGGAAGGCTGGAATCTTCCCAATCCGGTGTCTATTTTTACGTTGAGCTAGCAATGCGGTGGAAGCTGATTTCTCAGCACCACCGCTTTTTTTATTTAGGTCTGTATTTGGATTGCTGGAAGATGCTCATCGCATCCTTGTTATCCATCAGTTGTTGTAATGTCACATTCGGATGCCCTTTCATATACGCCTGCACTATCCGCCAACCTACAAAAGCACCAATCCTGCCAGGAGAGCCTTCCGGCATTCCCTGGGTAGAAGGACCATCGTTCATGAAATGCATATTATTCTGCCAGTCTGATTTATATAACAGGTCCTGCTGTACGAAATACTGCCATATCATTTGCTCATTATCAAGGCACCATTTTACCTGCTCGCCGGTATAACCCAGTCTTAAACTATCGTCAGTATATGGCAGCACCTGCTCCATGAAATATTGATGCTTGCCGGCATTCACCAGCTGAATCACCAGTTTGTCGCCAGGCTCCCCACCAGGATATAGCTGCTGCGCCAGCACCTGGATGCAGTTAGGCACAATGTACTCAGGAGAAAACTTCCTGACCATATACCCCGGATAATCCGGCAGCATGGCATAAATAGGAAAATCAGCGCCCAGGTACATGTCCAGCCCAATGCCCAAAGTAGAGTCGATAGTCACCGCCCCATAATTACTGATCATAGAGCTGAAAGTCACTACTTTGTGAGGTGGCTGAAATTGTGGAAAGTAATATTTGATGAACCTGAAGCTCTGCGCCAGTTCGTCTTCAATCTTCTTTACATCCCGGAAATGTGTATTGATAGAATCCTGCAAAACCCTGAAATCCTTATTACCCACCAGCATTTTGGTCAAAAACGGAATCATATGACTGGTATCGGAATAAGGCCCGAAATTCATAATATGCTCAGTGTAAGCAGGCAGGAATGCAGGATATTTTTGATCCAGTTGCTGTAAGGCAGGTATTATATTCGTTGTGTCCAACTTATCCAGCGCCTGGTCAAAACGGTCAATATGTACACTCACAGCAATTTTACTCACGTCTGGCACGTTTTTATGTGTACAGGCTGTCAGGCAGAACAATAAGAGCATATAGGGCAGGAGCTGCTGACAAATACCGGTTAATTTATTAGTGTTATTTTGCATACTTCTACTAAACTAATGATCGGTAAAAATATTATATACCTTGTATAAAAAAGATAAAATTAACATGAGAAAGGCATTTTTGGTGACCCTGTTTTTAAGCATAGCATTGATAAGCAACGCTCAGCGCGGTTATTATGTAAAGGAACACCGGGTAAGGTTGGGATTTCGGCTGGATCCGACCGTATCCCTGCTGGTGCCGCAGGAATCGGGGGTAGACAGAAATGCGGGTCGGTTAGGGATTAGTTTCGGTGTAATGGCAGATTTTCTGCTGGATGAGGCCGGGCATTATGCTTTGGCCACTGGTTTACAAATTACCACTGCAGGTAGCAAACTGAAATATGATGCCGGAAAGGGATTGGACGATTACAAAGCCAATGCTGCTGAATATAACATCAAGGCCACTTATGTGGAAGTGCCTTTGGCCCTGAAACTCAAGGCAGAAACGGCGCCGGGGATGAATATCTTTGGGCAGTTTGGTACCTATGTAGGTTTCCCGGTGAGGGGGCGTGCAGATGTGGTGACGATGGCCCAGACTTATGATAAGGTGAACGTACTGAGGGACTTACAGCCCGTAAATATCGGTTTGCTGGTAGGTGCCGGCGTAGAATATCCGCTGGGGGAGAACCTGACCGGGTTGGTAGGATTGGATTACAGGAATGGATTTATAGATGTGACCCGGAATGCGAAATGGAATGATGGAAAGGTGAATATGAATAGTATAGCGTTGAAATTAGGATTGTTCTTTTAATAGTATTAGCCCTCCGCGTACAAAAAAACGCTTCGGCCGAAGGCCGAAGCGTTTTTTTGTAATAAAATCAGGAAATTTGTGTTAGTCCAACGCTATTATAGATGAAAATTATCCTGGCTCAACAAAATTATCACATAGGCAATTTCGAATGGAATACCCAGCAGATTCTGAATGGGATCAAGGCAGCTAAAGCGCAGGGCGCAGATCTGGTAGTCTTCTCTGAACTTTGTATCAGTGGCTACCCTCCAAGAGATTTTCTGGAATTCGAAGACTTCATTCAACAATGCTATGCTGCTATTGACACGATCAAAGCGCATACTCAAGATATAGCCGTACTGGTAGGTGGTCCCTGCCGTAACCAGGCCCCTGAAGGCAAAGACCTCTTCAACGCTGCCTGGTTCCTGTACGAAGGTGAGATAAAACAGGTTATTCACAAGACCCTGCTGCCTACCTACGACGTATTTGACGAATACCGTTACTTCGAACCATCCTTCGCATGGAACGTGATCCCTTTCAAAGGAAAGAAACTTGCCGTAACTATTTGTGAAGATATCTGGAACCTGGGCGACAACCCGCTGTACCGCATCTGCCCCATGGACCAGCTCATGGCACAACAGCCGGATGTCATGATCAACCTCTCCGCATCCCCGTTCGACTACGATCACGACGAAGATCGCAAAGAGATTATCCGTGCCAATGTACGCAAGTACAAGATACCTATGTTCTACTGTAACACGGTAGGCTCTCAGACTGAAATCGTATTCGATGGTGGTTCCCTCATCTTCGATGCACAGGGAAATATTGTAAAAGAATTCCCCTACTTCGCAGAAGCGATCGACGGTCTGGAACTGGAACCATTGCAGCAGGCAACCACCACTCATCCCATAAAGCCATATGTGCCTGTTACTGAACTACTATTCGGGCACAACATGGATCGCATTTATGAAGCAATCTTACTGGGTATCAGGGATTACTTTCGTAAGATGGGTTTCAAAAAAGCCATCCTGGGTTCTTCCGGTGGTATTGACAGCGCAGTGGTCTTAGCCCTGGCAGTAGAAGCTTTAGGGAAGGAAAATGTACGTGCGGTCCTGATGCCTTCCCCTTATTCAACAGAGCATTCTGTAGATGATGCGGTGGCTTTATCCAGAAATTTAGATAATCCATACGACATCATTCGCATCAATGATATTTACGAAACCTTCCTGCACACCCTGCATCCTTATTTCCAGGGGCTGCCATTTAATGTAGCGGAAGAAAACACTCAATCCCGCATTCGTGGCAATCTCCTGATGGGATTGTCCAATAAATTCGGGTATATCCTGTTGAATACTTCCAACAAGAGTGAACTATCTACAGGCTATGGCACCCTGTATGGAGATATGGCCGGTGGCCTTTCTGTATTGGGAGATGTGTACAAAATGCAGGTCTATGCACTGGCCAGGTACATTAACCGCAATGGTGAGATCATTCCGCAGAACATTATTGACAAAGCCCCTTCGGCAGAGCTGCGTCCTAATCAAAAGGATAGCGATAGTTTGCCTGACTATGCAGTACTGGACAAAATACTCTACCAGTACATAGAACGCAGACAAGGGCCAAAAGAGATCATCGCACAGGGTTTTGATGCTGCGTTGGTAGCGCGTACGCTAAAAATGGTAAATAGTAATGAGTATAAAAGGAATCAGTTCTGTCCTATCATCAGGGTGTCATCGAAGGCATTTGGAGTAGGTAGAAGGGTGCCTATTGTGGGTAAGTATCTGAGTTAATCTTTTACAGCCCCCTTTAAAAAACCGCTTCTGCCGCAGGCAGAAGCGGTTTTTATTTTATTATCTTTGGCAAAATTTAATCGATCGTACAATGTTACAAGTTCCGTTCATTCGTCAAAACAAAGAACTGGTACTGGAACGTCTGGCTTTGAAAAACTTCAAAGAAATCCAGATCGTTGATGAAGTACTGGCACTGGATGACAAGCGCAAAAAGCTGACGCTGGAATATGATGAAACCCAGGCCCAGGTAAACTCCGCTTCAAAAGAAATCGGTAAGCTCATGGCTCAGGGTCAGAAAGATACTGCTGATCTGCGCAAATCGGAAGTAGCATCATTAAAAGAAAAATTACAGCCTATCAATGAAGAACTGATCGCCACTGAAAAGGCCCTGCACGATACATTGGTAAAACTCCCTAACCTGCCTGCTGCCATCGTTCCGCCCGGCAAAACCCCGGAAGAAAACCTGGAAGTAGGCAAGGGTGGTAACATCCCTTCTCTCTACGAAGGTGCTGTGCCACACTGGGACCTGGCTAAAAAATACGACCTCATCGACTTTGAACTCGGTAATAAAATCACCGGTAGCGGTTTCCCCGTTTACAAAAACAGGGGTGCCCGTTTACAGCGTGCTATGATCCAGTATTTTCTGGATTACAACATCAGCAGGGGCTACACCGAATACCAGGTGCCACACATGGTAAACGAAGCTTCTGCTTACGGTACCGGTCAGTTGCCAGACAAAGAAGGTCAGATGTACCACATCGGCGAAGACGGTTTCTACATGATCCCTACTGCCGAAGTGCCCCTCACCAACATCTACCGCGATGAGATCCTGAAAGATACTGACCTGCCTGTACGCATGACGGGGTATACACCTTGTTTCCGCCGTGAAGCAGGTTCTTATGGTAAAGATGTACGTGGCCTGAACCGCCTGCATCAGTTTGACAAAGTAGAACTGGTACAGCTCGTTCACCCTGACAAATCTTACGAAGTACTGGACGAAATGGTGGCACATGTAGAAGGGTTGATTCAGTCCCTGAACCTGCCTTACCGCATTCTGCGCCTCTGTGGTGGCGATATGAGCTTTACCTCCGCCCTCACATACGACTTCGAAGTATACAGCACTGCACAGCAAAAATGGCTGGAAGTAAGCTCTGTATCTAACTTCGAATCTTACCAGACTAACCGCGCCAAGATCCGCTTCAAGGATGGTGGTGGAAAACCACAGTTGGTTCACTCCCTGAATGGCAGTTCCCTGGCCCTGCCACGCATCCTTGCCTGCATCCTGGAAAACAACCAGACTGCAGCAGGTATCGTGATTCCAGAGGTGCTGAGAACCTATTTTGGCAGCGACAAAATCGCATAAAGATATCATCATATGGAAAAGGCTATCTCACCCGGGATAGCCTTTTCTTATTACATTTGTGTCTAATATGCAGCATTTTCTTCCCAATGGTCAAATCCTGGAACTTCGCCAGGCCGTACCGGACGATGCCCCGGTGCTCCTATCCTATTTCCGCCAGTTAATCAGCGAAACAGACTTCCTGCTCTATACCCGCCAGGAAGCCGCCGCCTGGACCGTGGAAGAGGAACGGGACTTCATCCTCTCTTTTTCTAAAGAGGCCAATGACCTGCTGCTAATAGCCTTTGCCGGCAATCAACTGATCGGTACCCTCTCTATTCGCCAGAACACCTTCTGGAAAGAAGCACACCTCGGCAACTTAGGTATCGGTGTGCTCCACAGCTACTGGAACATGGGCATAGCCAGGAGAATGATGACCGCAGGCACACGCTGGGCCGAACAACATCCGGAATTAGAAATCATTCAGCTAAGCGTTGTCGCAAATAATGAAAGAGCGATCCAGTTATACCGTAACTTTGGCTTTATGGAATATGGTCGTATGCCCAAAGGCACACGGCAGCCAGATGGATCTTATGTAGATAATATCCTGATGTCGAAAAGAGTAAAGCCATTGTAACATGAGGTATGACAGACATTTGAAACTGGAAGGATTTGGTCCTGCCAAACAAGAGTTATTACACAACGCAGCTATATTAGTAATCGGTGCCGGTGGATTAGGTGTACCGGTTTTGCAATACCTGACAGCAATGGGTGTAGGAAAAATCGGTATTGTAGAACACGATACCATCTCCATCACCAACCTGCAGCGGCAGGTCTTATACCATACTGCAGAACAAGGCCAGTCTAAGCTGTTTACTGCCATCAAACGCTTACAGCAACTCAATCCTGAAGTAGCATTCGTTCCACACGATACCTGGCTCTCACCAGATAATGCGCTGTCTATTTTTGCATCGTACGATGTCATTATCGACTGCTCTGACAACTTCGGTACCCGCTATCTTGTAAACGATGCCTGTGTGTTACTGAACAAACCATTTGTATACGGCGCCATTCATAAATACGAAGGGCAGGTAAGTGTATTCAATTATAAAGAAAGTGCTACCTACCGTTGCCTTTTCCCCGAACCACCAGCATCCGGTACCATGCAGAACTGTAGCGATATTGGTGTGTTAGGTGTACTGCCAGGCATTATCGGCACGTATCAGGCCAATGAAGCTGTGAAGATTATTTGTGGCATAGGAGAACCATTGAGCAACCAGTTGCTCACCATCGATACATTGAGCAATATCCACCAGGTATTCCAGTTCAAACCAATGAGACAACCTATTACTGCATTGCAGTCAGCATACGATATCCCCTGCGATACAGGTGGTGTAAAACCCCTCAGTGTACAGGAACTGCACCAATGGCTGGAAGAAGGAAAAGAGGTACAGTTGATCGATGTAAGAGAACCTGATGAATGGGAAATATGCAAACTGCCACAAGCTATGTTCGTGCCCATGCGTATGGTAGGAGGGGTGCTGCCGCAACTGAGAAGAGATATTCCTACAGCCGTATTATGCCATCATGGTATGAGAAGTATGATGATTGCGCAACAATTGGATGCTGCCGGTTTTCCTAAAGTATATAATGTAACAGGTGGTATACATGCCTGGGCCTATGAAATAGACGAAGCCATGGACACATATTGAGTCTTTTTCTTTACAGGCTTTTTCTTCTTTTTCCCGATCCATACCAGGAAACCCGTCACTGGCAGTGATGCGGCTATCAGGGTACAAATAAATGCGAGTATCTTGGTTGGCCAGCCGAACAATCCGCCTGTGTGAATAGGATAAATCATCCTTCTTACCTGTGTGCCTTTTGTATCATTTGCAAATAACTTATCACCTACAAATGCGCCGCTTCCTGCCTGGAAGTAGAGTACATCTACAATGTGGGCAGTGATCCTGTCAGTATTTTCTTTTCCCACAGTCACTGCCAGTTCTTTTTTCTCAGGGAAACGGATATTTATAATACCATTGTAAGTGAGCCGTTGGTTAGTTTCTGCCAGCACCTTGTCCAGCCACGCCACCTCATTGCCTTTTACTGGTTTGCTTGCCGGCGCTTCTACCTTTGCTTGTGGCTTGCCATCAAATGCATAAAACAGGAGATTATTCACCCATTTATAGCTCCACACCAACCCAGTCAGCGCTGTAATGAAAATAACCACGTGAATATAAAATCCAAACACCGCATGCAGGTCCCAGTTCAATCTTTTAAAGCTGGCATTCCACTTCACTTTCATGCGCTGCTTACGGGTATTCCTTTTCGGCCACCACAGGATCAATCCACTGATGATGATGATGACAAACAGGCTACAGGAAATACCTGTAATTACCTTGCCTGTTTCACCCATACACAGGTATCTGTGCAGGTTCTTCACTACTACAAAGAATCGTTTGTCCTGGGCTGCCGTATAAGTAATCTTCCCGCTATAAGGATCCGTCACTACCATCAGCAGGTTGCCTTTCTCTTTTCCTTTTTTCAGGTAAAAAGTTACGGTGCTGTTTGCAGCAGGTTGAATCTCAATATTATTTGGTTTATAATCCGGGTATTTATCGTGTACCATCGCTGCCAATGCATCCAGCGACATTCTTGTTGCACCTGCCGGCGCCTGTACACTAAAAAGAGAGGGTTGAAAAAGGTGTTCCAGTTCATCTTCAAATACCAACAGGCTGCCACTCAGTGCAACCACTATAACTACCAGCCCCGAGGCAAGTCCCAGCCAGAGATGTAACCATCCTATTAACTTCTTCATTATCAGCAATCTGTGAGTAAATCAACCATCAGATCGCCCACAAATTACAGCAGGAGAAGGCTATTAGTAGCTCAAATCGGGAAAATATCTTTATTCGTATGAGGCATATGGGATTATTTCCTTACCCGCCAATCACAGACATACTATCCCAATGCTGGTTCTGCCGCTCAGCTTCAAACCCATTTTCCGCTCTGTGCCCCAGGGCATTGCGGATCTCATGCATCATCAATGCATTGCTGGCTCCGCTACGCAGCAAATCCCTTACATTCAGCACATCTCCGCCATACAGGCAGGTTTTCAATCCCCCCGTAGGTGTAATACGAAGCCGGTTGCAGGTGCCGCAGAAAGTACGGCTATAAGCAGGAATGACCCCTATCTGCCCCTGGTAACCAGGTATTTGATAGTTAATACTCGTAGCATGTGGCGGGTTAGGCAATTTTTCCAACGGATAGTACGCCTCCAATGCCTCAAGAATGCGCAGGTAATGCCATTGATGCCCTGAAAAAGGGTGCCCCTGCCCGTTGAACGGCATTTCTTCAATAAACCGCACGGAGAGTGGCTGTTGTTGGGTCAGTTCTGCAAAGGCTTGCAGCTCATCTGTATTCACCCCACCCATGACTACCACATTCAGTTTTACCTGCATATCCTGTTCCAGCAGGCTATGCAGGGTCTGCATCACAGCGGGAAACTGGTCTCTTCTCGTAATGTCCCGGAACCGGTCTCTTTGTAGGGTATCCAGGCTCAGGTTAACTTTCCGGATGCCTAAGGCTTTTAACTGGGGAATATAAGCCTGGGTCAGCACCCCGTTGGTAGTAATAGAAATCTCAGGTATTAGTTCTTTTAGCGCTGCCAGCAAGGGTAGCAGATCTTTTCTCAGGAAAGGCTCCCCACCCGTAATCCGCAGTTTATCGATCCCCGCTGCCGCCAGTGGGCGCATCAGGGCTAGTATTTCTTCGTTGGTGAGCAGTTCCTTCCTTTGCAGAAACTGCATTTGCTCTGGCATGCAATAGGTACATCGCAGGTTACAGCGATCAGTCACTGCCAGCCTGATGTAATTTATAATACGGTTATGTGCGTCTATCAACATATTTTAGCAACTCTGCGCAGGATTCTCAAAAGCCTGGCTTTCGTCTTCATCTCTTTCGGTCAGACATTTAAAATCTTTCTCTATCAGCAGGTGCAAAACAGAGCCATCCGCATTTGGTAACTCATGCTTAAAACCTACCTGTTCCGTGGTGATCCACTCAGATACCTGTGCCAGGGGCAAAAATAATTGTACGCCATTTGTATTCAATGCAATGGCTGGTGCTCCCCCTTTTGCATGTATAGAAAAGTGCAGGGAACCGGCGCCAATCGTAGTAATCTCTTCTATTACCTGCGTTTCCTGCAGGGTGGTAATATCTTTTTTATCCAACCGGTAGCGGATACTGTTCCCACGAATTCTTATTTTCATCCCGTAAAAAGTTTGACGTATGTAAATTACTACATTATCGTAGCTTTATCTATAACTATGCGTGTGTTATTATTTGGTATTGCAAAAGATATTGCGGGGGCACCGGCTATCACGCCCTCCGGAGTTGCAGATGTGGCAGCCCTGAAAGAATGGTTGTATGCACAGTATCCCAGGCTCCGGGACCTGCGCTCCCTCATGATAGCGGTGAACAAAGTATATGCAAATGATGAGCAACCATTACTCCCCGGCGATGAGATTGCTGTAATACCCCCTGTAAGCGGCGGCTGAAAAATGTAAGTATGGACCTTCTGGTAAAAATCGCACCTGATATCAATGTGCAACAGGCACTGGACTTTGTGGAATCACCGGATTGCGGTGGTGTAGTACTCTTTGTGGGCAATGTACGCAACGAAACACAGGGGAAAAAAGTAGTAAAATTATTCTTTGAGTGCTACGAACCCATGGCCATTGCGGAAATGGAAAAGATTGCACAACATACCATATCTCACTTAGGCATTAAGCGGATTGCCATCCTCCACATTACAGGCGAAAAACTACCCGGCGAAACAGTCGTAGTCATCGCCGTTGCTGCACCCCACAGGGGCGTGGCTTTTGAAGCCTGCCAGTATGCGATCGACACCTTAAAACAAACCGTGCCTATCTGGAAAAAAGAATTCTTCGAAGACGGTGCTATCTGGGTAGCTGCGCATCCATAATTGCGCGTACTGCTTCCTCTCTTTCCGAAGGTGTATTCGCATTGAACTGCTCTATTGCAAATGGATTTTCAATCAATGCAATATCTGCTTTCAGCAATGTTTTGCGCGGACATCCTCTTTCAATATCCAGTCTTTTCAATCCTGCTGGTTCCCAGATCGTCATCAATGGCTCCGGCGATTGCTTGAATGAACTGATAAAAGCAGTGGCTTCTTTGTTCACATCTCTGGAAGCGATCAACAACTCTAAACTTTGTGCACTGATCAATGGCAGATCACATGCTAATACCAACCATGTTCGTTCCGGGAAAGCCTTGTGCGCACTCAGTATCCCGGTAGCCGGGCCTGCATCCCCCACACTATCAGTAATCACAGTTAATTCCGTTTCCAATTGCTGATCTGCACGACAAGAGAGGAATACTTTCTCCGTTAGTGGTGCCAGTAACTGGTACAGGTATTGCCACTGTGGCACCCCATGATAATCCAGCTGGCTTTTATCCTGCTGCATGCGCAGGCTCCGCCCGCCACATAATATCAATCCATATAATCCTGCCATCAGAAATCCCGTTTACCGCCTGTTTTACTGATTAATTTAGTTTGCCTGATCTCCATACCATGAGAAAAAGCCTTGCACATATCATAGATCGTCAATGCTGCAATGCTCGCACCAGTGAGGGCTTCCATCTCCACACCCGTTCTGCCGGTAGTTTTGATCGTACATTTCACAATCGCTTCTTCTCCTTCCAGGTGAATATCTACCTGACAACCATCCAGCAGTAAGGTATGACAAAGCGGGATGAGATCCGGCGTTTTCTTAGCCGCCATAATGCCTGCTATAATAGCTGTCTGAAACACTGCTCCCTTCTTTGTATAAATATCTGACCCACTGAACTGCTGCCGGATCACTTCAGGCAAAAAGACCCTGCTTTCTGCCACCGCCACTCTTTCCGTCACCATTTTGCCGCTTACATCCACCATAGTAGGTTGATCTGCTGCATTCAGATGAGAAAAACCCTGTTTACTTGAATCATTGCTCATAATAGAATAAATTTACAAAGAAAGCTGTTAAATATGCTAATGGATGTCATCGCTGCCTATACTGCCGTCATGGGGATAGCCAGGGACTTCGGAATAGAGCAGGTGCCTTTTACTTCCGCTGCCGGAAGGGTACTGCGTGAACCCGTATTATCCGATAGAGACTTCCCTCCTTATGACCGCGTAATGATGGATGGGATCGCCATCAATTTTGAAACCTATGCCAAAGGACAAACTGTATTTGGCGTGGAAGACATGCAGGCTGCAGGTATGCCACGTAAGCAACTGGGCAGCATGGCTGATTGTATTGAAGTCATGACCGGCGCTATCTTGCCAGAGCTGACAGATACCGTTATCCAGTACGAACACCTGGAAGTGTCGGAACACGATGGCTTTCGTCGCTTTACTATCAAAGCCGACGTAGCACAGGGGCAACATATTCATTGCCAGGGCACCGATGCGGCGGCTGGCCAGGTATTGATTGCAGCGGGTACCCGCATTACAGCTGCAGAAACAGGGGTACTGGCGGCAGTGGGTAAAACCACCGTCAGCGTAAGCCGCCTGCCAAAAGTCGCCATCATCACCACCGGCGATGAACTGGTGCCTGTATCAGAAACCCCTGACATGCACCAGGTACGTATTTCCAACTCTTATACACTCGCAGCTGCATTACATACAGAACTGGGTATCCAGGCCACCTGCTACCATGTAAATGACGATATACCTGCCATTCAACAATTATTGCGCTCATTATTAGAGCACGATGTAATAATTTGTACGGGAGCTGTCTCTGCCGGTAAATATGACTACCTGCCACAGGTATTGGAAGAGCTGGGTATGCAGCAGGTATTTCATAAAGTACAGCAGCGCCCCGGCAAACCTTTCCTGTTTGGATATTTTGAAAATGGCCCCGTGGTATTTGCATTGCCAGGCAATCCTGTAGCCGGGTTTATGTGTTGTTATCGTTATATTTTACCCTGGTTAAAGACTTCTTTACAAATGACGGCGGGGCCGGAACCGTACGCGGTATTGGGCGCAGATGTACACTTCAAGCCACCATTGACCTATTTCATGCCTGTTCGTTTGCATCCCGTAGCGGGTGGCCAGCTCATCGCTTTGCCACCACCCTATCATGGTTCCGGAGATCTGGCAGCTTTATTGCAGGCAGATGGGTTCCTGGAATTGCCATCAGAAAAAGAACTCTTTGAGAAAGGTAGTAGTTATCCCGTGTGGAGATTCAGATCCTGATCTAAATATAAAACTATGGTCCCTGAAAAATTACAGATGCAGCACCTTGCATGGAGGGCTGGCTTTGGAGAACGTTATCCCATTATAGCCGATTGGACCCACAGGCGCCGGAAACAAATTGTTAGCAAGATCCTCATTGGTCCTGCTAAAGATGAGACGACACCTATCAAAATCATTGACCAGTCTGACCTTCCTGACTACAGGAAGAAAAAAGACCTGGATGCTGATACCCGCAAGATGGTGCAGCAAATGAATACACAAGGTATTAAAGACCTCAATGTATCGTGGGTAGACGAAATGGTACGGAGTACACATCCCCTGCGGGAAAAAATGGCGCTCTTCTGGCATGGGCACTTTGCCTGCCGCACACAGAATGTGCTGTTCAACCAGCAGTTACTGAATGTGATCAGGCTCAATGCCCTTGGTAATTTCGGAGATTTACTGACAGCTGTTTCCAAAACACCTGCTATGTTACAGTTTCTGAATAACCAGCAAAACAGGAAAGCGCATCCCAATGAAAACTTCGCACGCGAAGTGATGGAATTATTTACCATGGGACGAGGTAATTATACAGAACAGGATATTAAAGAAGCGGCCAGGGCCTTCACCGGTTGGGCGTTTGACGAAGATGGTAATTTCGTGTTCAGGGAAAAAACACACGACGAAGGTGTGAAAAACATTCTTGGCAAAGAAGGCAACTTCAATGGGGATGATGTATTGAAAATACTCCTGGAGAAAAAAGCAACTGCACAATTCATCACTGCCAAAGTGTATAAATTCTTTGTAGATGAAGAAACACCCGACCCCGAAAAAATCAATACCCTCGCAGATAAATTCTATAGCTCCGGCTACGACATCAAAGAACTGATGCGCAACATTTTCATGGCAGACTGGTTTTACGATAATAAACTAATCGGCAATCATATTAAATCACCCATTGAATTGCTGGTAGGTTTTCGCAGAACAATCCCGGTCGATTTTGACAGGGAAGAAGTGATGATCTCATTTCAACAGGTCCTGGGTCAAACATTATTCTATCCGCCAAACGTGGCCGGGTGGCCCGGTGGGCGCAACTGGATAGATAGCTCCAGCTTAATGTACCGCATGCAGTTACCATCAATGATCCTCTATGAAAAAGATTTCAATATCCAACCCAAAGAGATCACACCAGAGATGGGTATGGGTAGTTACAAAGTAACGCAACAGGTTAATGAAGCAGCGCAAAGACAATATGCCAGAAAGATCAAAGGTGTCATTCACTGGGATGATTACCTGGCAGATTACAAAGATGTAAAACGCGAAGACCTGGCTGCTACCATTGCTGATACGCTCTTACAAAACAATAAGAACGTAAGCAGGCAGGTGCTGGAAAACTACGCAGACGTTACATCCAGGGAGCAATACATAAAGACAGTCACCATCGCTGTGATGAGTACACCCGAATATCAATTGTGTTAAAACTTATTGTATGTTAATACTGAACAGGCGTCGTTTTTTACAAGCTGGTTCACTGGCTTCTGCATCGCTCTTCGTACCGAAGTTCCTGAAAGCATTGGAGAATTCCACACATGCCATGGTGCCGCCGGGCAATAAGGTGCTTGTCGTTATCCAGTTATCAGGAGGTAATGATGGGTTGAATACTGTGATTCCATATCGTAATGATATCTATTATAAACTCCGCCCCAGCCTGGGTATACAAAGAGAAAAAGCTTTGTCCCTCACAGACGAAACAGGGCTGCATCCTGCCATGGTAGGTATGAAAGCACTGTATGATGACGGGGGTATGGGCATCCTGCAAAATGTAGGTTATCCCAATCCTGATCGTTCTCATTTCCGCTCTATGGACATCTGGCAATCCGCCAGCAACTCAGCTGACTATTGGGGCAATGGCTGGATAGGTCGCTATCTCGATGCACAATGCCAGTCTGTTCAGGCACTGGAAATCGACGATACACTGAGCCTGGCCATGAAAGGGGAAGTACAGAAAGGACTTGCCTTCAATGATCCGGGTAGATTGAGTAGTGGTATCAATGCAGGTCTCTACAAAGATTTATTGTACCAGCACAAAGACGAAGAACCGAATGTAGATTACCTGTACAAAACACTGGGGTCCACATTATCATCTGCCAGTTACATTCAAAAGCAATTTAAAACATACGATACCAAAGAGACCTATCCTTCCACACATCTTGGAAAAAGTCTGCGCACCATTTCAAAGCTGATCATGTCTGATATCAGTACAAAAGTGTATTATGTATCTCACGGCAGTTTTGACACACATGTGAATCAACAGGCACAACAGCAAAACCTGTTCAAACAACTGGATGATGCCATCACTGTATTTACCCGGGATCTGAAAAGCAATAATCGTTTTCAGGATGTGGTAGTCAT
Source organism: Chitinophaga sp. (assembly GCF_039596135.1). Classification (GTDB taxonomy): domain Bacteria; phylum Bacteroidota; class Bacteroidia; order Chitinophagales; family Chitinophagaceae; genus Chitinophaga. The sequence continues at coordinate 64,189 of NZ_JBCNKH010000028.1, read as the reverse complement.
GACCTTCTCCGAATTTGGCAGAAGAGTGGCGCAGAATGCCAGCAATGGTACAGACCATGGTACTGCCAATAACATGTTCCTGATTGGTGGCGGATTAAAGCAACAAGGCTTATTGAATGATGGTCCTGATTTGCTGAACCTGAAAGATGGAGACCTGCAATACAAAGTTGATTTCAAGCGTGTATATGCCACGCTGCTCAACAAATGGTTGGGTGCAGATGACAAGACAATCTTAAAACACAACTACGATTATTTATCTTTTATTTAGAGTGTATCTCTGACAAATACGGTCCTGATAAAGCCTTTTTCCAGTGGCTTGGGAGAGATGGTGCCGGTAGTATCTATCAGCTCACCATCGAAACTGCCTTCGATCAGGGTATCGATTACACTGGTAATATGAAGGTTCAGCGTACCGTAACTGTAATTAGCCTGCAGGTTGTACGCAATGTCTGCGAATCCCAGGCGGAAGCTGTTACCCTGTATAGTAGAAGAATAGTCACCGGGTTGGATAGTGCCGGTTTCTGCAATCAAAGAAAATTGAACCGTTTCACCATGATTGCCGGTAGCGGAAATGTTTAGAACCGGATAGTCGTTAGTAGCGTCGTTGTCAGTGAGATTAGCGGGTGTGAGCACAGCGGTTGGATTTTCGGCAAGTACGATCAGACTATCTACCTGGAATGAGGTATATTTTCTGATAGGTTCGTTGTCATCGTGCTTGCAGGCGCACATCAGTAACAGAATTCCGGCTAGAGCAATTAATTGGCGCATGGTTTTTGGGTTTATATAGCTAAACGAAAATGTAAGGCATTAATTGTCAATCGATAATTAAAAGTAAACAAAAAAGCGTTTTTGACCATCGGCCAAAAACGCTTTTTTGTTTTTAAAAGAGGTATTGCTTTAAGCTGCTGCTTCTTTATTTCTTGTGGCGATCCGATACAATACCCATCCCATGAACACAAAGCCCAATACACCGAGTATAAAATATCCTTCTTCACCCAATGCACCAGCGAGTGCTTTTTCCAGGTTCATGGCATTCAGTGCACCTGCAGTGCTGTTGAAACCAGCCATGATCGCAATGATCACACCGGCTACCGCACCACCGGCTACCAGGCCTGTTGCAAACAGGTTACCTTTGCCCAGTTCTTCTTCTTCTGCAGACAATTTGATATTCTTTTTCTTGTTCCTGCTGTCTACAAAACCACGAATCGCGCCACCAATAAAGATAGGCAGGGTAGTAGACAATGGCAGATAAGCACCCACCGCAAAAGACAGCGATTTGATACCACACAGCTCCATCACGATAGAGAGGAACACGCCTACCAGTACAAACTGCCAGTCGAGGTTATAAGACAGAATACCTTTTGCCAGGGTAGCCATCAGGGTACCTTGTGGCGCAGGAAAATAAGTACTGCCAATTGCGTGGTCAGTTACACCATTCGCAATCATGGCAGCAGTAGGCTTATCGAGGAACTTCACTGTCAGACCAATTACGATAGAAGATACAATCGCACCAATGAACAGAGACAACTGCTGGTACATAGGCGTAGCACCTACAATGTAACCAGACTTCAGATCCTGCGATGTACCACCTGCATTTGCAGCAGCAATACAAATCATACCACCTACTACCAGTGCCATTGGCTCATATACCTTACCGCTCCAACCCACGGCAATGAACACCAGGCAGGTACCCATCAGGGTAGCGATGGTCATACCAGAGATAGGGTTGTTGGAAGAACCAATCAAACCTACGATGCGGCTGGATACAGTTACGAAGAATGCGCCGAATACTACTACCAGCAAGCCTACCAGCAGTTTTTTGCCAATAGAGTCACCAGGCAGCTGTGGCAGGAATGCCATCAGGATGATGAGGGCAATGCTGCCAAACAATACGAGCTTCACATTCAGGTCTCTTTCAGTACGTGGTACCCCGGCATTGCCAGCACCCGTATTTTCGCCTTTCTTCAGGGAGCCAAGGCTACCTTTGAAAGAAGATATAATGGTAGGAATCGTTTTGATCAAAGTAATGAAACCACCGGCTGCTACGGCACCAGCACCTATCTGGCGTACATAAGCAAAGTAGATAGCGGCAGAGTAATCATTGAAGGTATGTGTAGCCGGGTTCCAGTTACCTTTGCCACCCGGAGTAGCCAGATCGGCCAGGTAACCCAGTTTTACCAGTTGGGTAGCAATCAGGTCGCCGGGCAGTAAACTTGCCAGCAGCGGAATCAATACCAGCCAGGACAATACACCACCCGCTACCAGCACACCGGCAATGCGGGGGCCAATGATATAACCAACACCCAGGTATTCAGGAGTAATGTCAGCACTTATTTTAGCAGAAGGGAAGAATTTATTCACCTGTTTGGTCATATAGGCAGGTGTTTCCGCAATCACGTGAAATACCTTTTGCAGCAGGGCATATGCCACGGCAAAGCCCAGGCCATAGAAAGCTGTTTTGGCAAAGTCTCCGCCTTTTTCACCTGCTATCAGTACATCACCGCAGGCAGTACCTTCAGGATAAGGGAGGGTTTCATGCTCTTTTACAATGAGCGACCTGCGTAGTGGAATCATCATCAACGTACCCAGGATACCACCAAAGATGGCGAGAATGAGGATTGTGAAGTAATTAAAATACTGATCACTGTTCTTGTCAGACAGGAACAAAAAGCCTGGCAAAGTAAATACCACACCTGCAGCAATAGATTCACCTGCTGAACCGGTAGTCTGAATAATATTGTTTTCCAGAATAGTGGTCTTGAAAAATCTCCGGCCAAGAGTAATGGCAATCACTGCGATCGGAATGGATGCAGAAACCGTTAAACCCGCTTTCAGCGCAAGATACACCGTTGCGGCACCGAATATAATACCAAACATGCAGCCCAGTAAGATGGACTTGACTGTAAATTCCTTCATCTTCACCTCGGGTGAGACAAAAGGCTTAAAATTTTCTGCCATAGTTGTTGTTGGTGGGTATAGTTAGATTTTGTTCGGGGGGCAATATAAGATTTAACCACGGCTTAACCGCAAAAAAAACGCTCCTGCCATGGGCAGGAGCGTTTAAAATATAATTTTTCGACTTTATTAATAAGATCCCGTCTTCTCTTTCACCACCCCGGCAATCCACTTACTGATCATCATCATCACCACAAACGCAATTGCAGCAGCTACGGTCAGAATCACGAAATAGAGCTTCTTGTCAGTGAAGTTGTCCCAGAAAGTAGCCATCATACCCGCCACTTTACCGGCTATAGAGTTCACCAGGTACCAGCCACCCATCATCAATGCCGTGAGGCGGGGCGGAGACAATTTGGATACCATAGATAATCCGATGGGACTTACCAGTATCTCACCCACGGTGAAGATGGCATAAGTACCCACCAGGAACGCCATAGAGCTCTTATCTACATATACATTTGTCATAGACGCTGCAAAAATCATCAATAAAGACGACAACCCGGCAATGAAGATACCCATTGCCACCTTTACAGGAGTAGTCGGCTCTTTGCCCCTCTTCGCCAGCCAGCCAAACAATCCGAGGACGAACAATGTAAATAACACGATAAACCCGGGATTGGCAGATTGGAAGATCTCGGTAGAAATCAGTTTCATTTGCCCGCTGGCAGGCCATTTGTCCTTCGGCAGGTTCTGAAAGTAAGGATCAGCGCCCTGTACGGTAATGGTATTACCATGGCCGTCAGTCACAGCACGGAATTGTGCATCAATCTGGGTTACGGCATGTGGCTCGGTGGTCACAGTTTGCAGCATACCCAATGGTTTCGCAATTTTTTCTACCCCTTCCGACATGGAGCGGTCAGTATACTGATCTGCCCAGATGGTCAGACCGGTGCTATTCTGGTTGTAAATAACCCAGAACACGATAGCTACGGCAAAGAAGGCCAGCAGCGCACCCAGTCCGCGTTTATCTTCTTTATTGGCAGTCGTGTACAGGCGAATGTAGAATATAACGATGGGTACACATGCAAACATGAATGCATCGATAGAAGGTGTACCAAATAAAGGATGGCCCAGGAATTTGTACATGAAGTAACCCAGTATGGCAGCAATGAAAGCAGGCAACAATACCAGGCTAAGGATTTTGCTCATTGGCATATCGTCTTTCTGTACCGGTTTCCTGATATCGCCTTCAGCAATTACTTTGGATTTGGAGATGAAGATGATCAGGCCTACCACCATACCTACGCCGGCAGCAGCAAAAGCATAGCCCCAGCCATAGTGGTTACGCAGAAAAGCAGCGACAAAGTTGCAGATGAATGCCCCGATATTTACACCCATATAAAAGATGTTGTAGGCAATGTCTTTCTTAGGTTTCAGGTCTTCCCTGTTGTAGATGTTCCCCAGGATGGTACCGATATTCGGTTTGAAGAAGCCATTCCCGATAATAATCAGGGTCAGGGAAATGTACATGGCCATATCGCCCGGGAAAGCGAGTCCAAAGTACCCGGCGGCCAGCAGGATGCCGCCAAAAATAACCGCTTTGCGATAGCCAAGATACCTGTCGGCCATTAGCCCTCCTATGAACGGCGAGAGGTAAACCAATGCAATGTATGAACCTACCAGGTCAGAAGCGTGGGCGGTATCAAAGCCTTTTCCGCCATTAGCGGTTGGGTCTACCAGGTATAGGAAAAAGATGCCGATCATCAGGTAATACCCGAAGCGCTCCCACATCTCAGTAAAAAAAAGAACATAGAGGCCCTTGTGATGGCCGCCTTTCTGTTTTGGTGTAATTACAGGCTGCTCAACAGCAGTTTCAGTCATAATTGGTCAGTTTTGTTGATAAGTTAGTCCTATGAATGCGGCAAGATAAATAAATTAGGCTTTTTATCGAGAAAAATGGTGTTTTTGGTTAAATTTTGGCCTTTCTTTGCAAAAAATTTGGAAGAACGGGGCAGAAATGGCTGAATTCGCTCAAATTACACACTGATATACAATATGAAGATTTTACTATTAGGAAGTGGCGGCCGGGAACATGCCCTGGCCTGGAAAATGACTCAAAGCACTTTATGTGAACAGTTGTTCATCGCCCCCGGAAATGCCGGTACTGCCCAACATGGACAGAATGTAGACATCGCGGTGTCCGACTTTAAAAAAATAAAGGCTTTCTGTCTTGAAAACGCCATTACCCTGGTAGTGCCTGGTTCTGAAGAACCACTGGTGAACGGAATCTACGATTTCTTCCAGCAGGACGAAGCTTTGAAACACATCCCTGTCATGGGGCCTTCTGCATATGCCGCCCAACTGGAGGGCAGCAAGGCATTTGCAAAGCAGTTCATGAGCCGTCACAATATTCCAACTGCCGCCTACAGGGAGTTTGACGAAAGCACCTACGAAGAAGGGGTTGCTTACCTTCGTCAGCATTCCACCCCAATCGTACTCAAGGCCGATGGCCTGGCTGCCGGCAAGGGTGTGGTGATCCTGGAAGATCGCGAAGCTGCGGTGACTGAGTTCACCCAAATGATCCGCGAGGCGAAGTTTGGTGATGCCAGCAAGAAAGTTGTAGTAGAACAATTCCTTTCTGGCATAGAATTATCTGTATTTGTGCTCACGGATGGCAAAAGCTACCAGCTGCTGCCTTCTGCGAAAGACTATAAACGTATTGGCGAAGGCGATACCGGCCTGAATACTGGTGGTATGGGCGCTGTAAGCCCTGTTCCATTTGCTGACAAAGCATTTATGGACCAGGTGATAGCCCAGGTGATCAAACCTACAGTAGACGGGTTGGCCAAAGAGAACATTGTTTATAACGGCTTTATTTTCTTTGGGTTAATCAATGTAGATGGCGCTCCTTTTGTGATAGAATACAACTGTCGCATGGGGGATCCTGAAACGGAGGTGGTGATGCCGCGCCTGCAAAATGACCTGCTGGAGCTGTTTCAATCAGTGATAGACGGTAAACTGTCTGCACAAACAATTTATGAGGATAGTCGTGTGGCAACCACAGTGATGCTGGTAGCCGGGGGGTATCCGGAAGCATATGAGAAGGGGAAGGTCATTACCAACATTCCTGCCCCCACGCAGGATCAGCTGGTATTCCAGGCAGGTACAAAGGCTTCTGGCGGTGAGATCCTCACCAATGGCGGCCGGGTACTCACCATCACTTCACTGGCTTCTGATCTGGGTATTGCGTTGTCGCATAGCCGGCAAACAGCAGAATCTATTGATTTTGAAGGCAAATATTACAGGAGGGATATTGGGTTCGAGTTCGTGTAAGCCCAGCACGGGTTGGCCTGTGGCTATGCAGGCACCGCTACTGTCGCATAACTCATTCATTCAGAGAGAGCAATACCATTTCATAAACGATCAATCGTTTAAGCGTTTTCGAGAGTCATACTATGCCGGCTAACATGTTGTTTATTAACTGTTGCAACTACTAACCGGCTCATCAAATACAATAAATAACATTTTTTAATATTTAGTTGTATTATTGAGAAAACATACAATTTTAAGATTGTATATTCGTTGGAATTATTCATTTTTGCACACAATAATATTTTGACCATATTAAGCAATGGGGTTCTTTAATTTTTTAACACAGGAAATAGCGATTGACTTAGGTACAGCTAATACGCTGATCATTCACAATGACCAGGTGGTGGTGGATGAACCTTCCATTGTTGCTATAGAACGCGCTAGCGGGAAAATTGTGGCTGTTGGTAAGAAGGCCATGATGATGCACGAAAAGACACATGAGTACCTGCGCACCATTCGTCCCCTCAAAGATGGTGTAATCGCGGACTTCAACGCAGCAGAAGGTATGCTTCGTGAAATGATCAAACTGGTGTATCCAAAGAAGCCTTTGTTCTCTCCCAGCTGGCGTATGGTAATTTGCATTCCATCCAGCATTACAGAAGTAGAAAAACGCGCCGTACGCGACTCTGCCGAGCAGGCAGGCGCTAAGGAAGTGTTCCTGATACATGAACCGATGGCCGCTGCGCTGGGTATCGGTATTGACGTAGAAGAGCCGGTAGGTAACATGATCATCGATATCGGAGGTGGTACCACCGGTATCAGCGTGATCGCCCTGGCTGGTATTGTGTGCGACCAGAGTATCCGCATCGCCGGTGACGAGTTCACCGCCGATATCATGGAAGCCCTGCGCCGCTATCATAGCCTGCTGATTGGTGAAAGAACTGCTGAGCAGATCAAGATCCAGATCGGTTCTGCACTGAAAGAACTGGACAACCCACCAGATGATGTAGCAGTAAATGGACGTGACCTCGTAACCGGTATTCCTAAACAGATCATGGTATCTTACCAGGAAGTAGCCGAAGCGCTGGACAAATCCATCTTCAAGATCGAAGAAGCCATCCTGAAAGCACTGGAAACAACTCCGCCCGAACTGGCTGCCGATATCTACCGCAGAGGTTTATATCTGACAGGTGGTGGTGCACTGTTACGCGGTCTCGACAAGCGCCTGACCCAAAAGATCAAATTGCCCGTTCACGTGGCAGACGATCCGCTGCGCGCTGTGGTAAGAGGTACCGGCATCGCACTGAAACACGTAGGTAAGTATCCGTTCCTAATGCAATAATACAGAGCGGCCTGCAAGGCTACTGGCTTTGCAGGCTTCTTTATAGAAATAAAATCCTGTGCGTAATCTCATCATTTTCTTAAGGCGCTACTTTAACTTTTTTCTGTTCTTGCTGCTGGAAGTGATCTGTTTAGTGCTGGTCTTCCAGAACAACGATTTTCAGAAAACAGCTTACCTCAATTCCGCCAATAACATTAGCGCCAGGTTATACGAACGTTACAACAACGTAGAATACTACTTTCACCTGAAAGCTACAAATGACAGTCTGGTAAAAGAGAATGCCCGCCTGCACAATATGCTGCGCACAAGTTTCGACACTGTTATCCTCGACAATATTGTAAAATCTGATACCATTCGCCAGTACAGCACCGATACCACCCGCAAGGTGATCAGTACTGCCGTACGCCGCTACCTGTACAAAGCTGCCAAGGTAGTGAACAACTCTGTTAACAATCCCATCAACTATATTACCATTCACCGCGGCAGTGCCGATGGCATCCGCCCTAATATGGGCGTGGTGGGGCCAAGCGGTGTAGTAGGTATAGTACGCAGCGTGAACGAACACTATGCAGTAGTCATCTCCCTGCTCTCCAGAGGTCGTAACTTCGGTACCAGCGCCCGCCTTAGCCATAGTAAGGAAATGGGTATGGTACGCTGGCATGGTGGTGAAGCTGGTTATGCCACTATGGAAGATGTGCCTAAAGGTGTACACCTCGTAAAAGGTGATACCGTAGTCACCAGCGGTTACTCCGCCTTCTTCCCTGAAAATATCCCGATCGGTTACGTAGAATCAGCCGAAGAGGTAGACAAAGCCAGCACTTCCGTCAATGTCAGGATTCGCCTGGCCACTAACTTCTACAACCTGCAATATGTATATGTGATCGACAACCTGCTGCAGGATGAACAAAAATCTTTGGAGGATTCAACTTACAAGCTGATTAAACAATGAGCATACTGTTAAGAAATATAATCCGTTTTGTGCTTTTGCTGTTGCTGCAGGTATTTGTTCTGAACAGAATTTTGCTGCACCAATCGATTAGCTTCAACCTCTATGTGCTTTTCGTATTGCTGTTGCCCTTTAATCTGCCCCGCCCGGCACTCATGTTGCTGGCATTGCTCATGGGCCTCAGCCTCGATATGTTTATGAATACAATGGGTATGCATGCCGCTGCCTGTGTGTTCATTGCTTACCTGCGACCTTTTATTATCAACGTCCTTTCACCACAGGGTGGTTTCGAAACTACGCAGAAGACGCCTTCCATGACAAGTATGGGGGTATCCCAGTTCCTGATCTATGCTGCTATTCTGGTATTCCTTCACAACCTGGTCTTCTTTTCATTGGAAGTATTCAATGTTGGCAGCTTTTTGTACCTGCTGTTAAAGATCGTCTTCTCTACCGCTGCGAGCATTTTCCTGATCGTGCTGTATGAGCTGTTGTTCTTTTCGAGGAAGTAAAATGTATAGTATCTTTATAAAGAAGGATACTTTTATTAATAATGCATCTCCGGGGAAATGTCTGTTTATAACCAACCCAGAAAACGGGTCATACAATTAATTTTCCTTGGCATGGTCGTACTGATCATGACAAGACTTTTCTTTTTACAGGTCGTCGAAAAGAAATATTCCAAGCTGGCAGATGCCAACGCGGTACTCCGCAAAGTAGTTTACCCCAGCCGTGGTATCATCTTCGATCGTAAAGGTCGTAGTATCCTTAGCAACGATGTTATGTACGACCTGGTCGTGACTCCTATCAATGTCAAAAACATTGATACGGCTTACATGTGCCAGATCCTGAATATCACCAAAGAAGAATTCAGAAAACGTATCACTGCCTCCATCCTCAAAAATGGTAGCCGCCGTGTATCCGTATTCGCTCCCCTGCTCGCCCCGGATATGTTCGGCAAACTGCAGGAAAGTATGTATATGTTCCAGCCCGGGTTCGAACTGGTGCCCAGGCAAATCCGCTCTTATCCTTTTGCCGCTGCTGCAAATATCTTAGGTTATATCGGCGAAATCTCTCCCCAGATGATGCAACGCCCGCAGTACAGCGATTATAACCAGGGTGACTACCTTGGCATGACCGGCCTGGAAAGAACCTACGAAGAAGTGCTGATGGGACAGCGTGGTATTCAATACCTGGTAAAGGATAACCTGAACCGTCCGCAGGGCCCTTATGAACATGGGGAGTTCGATACCGCTGCTATTGCCGGTAAGAACCTCCGTCTCTCTTTAGACGTTGATCTGCAGGTACTCGGCGAGCACCTGATGCGTAATAAAATAGGTAGCGTGGTCGCCATCGATCCCCAAACAGGTGGTATTCTCTCTATGGTGAGTGCACCTACCTTCGATCCAAATCTGCTCACTGGCTCTTACAGGGCGCGCAACTTTAGCCGTCTCTTTGCCGATACAACCAAACCACTCTTTAACCGTGCCATCCAGGCAGGGTATCCACCGGGATCCTCCATGAAACCGCTCACCGCCCTGATCGCACTGGATGAAGGTGTAATTACACCCAGCTTTGGTTTCCCTTGTTTTGGTGCATATACTTATTGCGGCCGCCCGATTGCCTGTACGCACCACAACCCGGGGCACGCAGCCAATCTTCGGCTGGCGATTGCCAACTCCTGTAATGCTTATTTCGTACACCTCTACAGGCTGGAAGTAGACGCACCTAAATGGGGCGGCGTGAAAAAAGGACATCAGAAGTGGCATGATTATATCTCATCCTTTGGGCTTGGTCACAGGCTGGGTATAGATATTCCGAGTGAATCAGGCGGTAAAGCCATTGATTCTGCAGGTATGAATAAGTTGTACCGTGGTCAGTGGAACTCCTGTTCAGAGCTATATGTAGGTATGGGCCAGGGCCAGGTAGTGGCTACGCCGCTGCAGATGGCAAATGCGATGTGTATTATTGCCAACCATGGTTCTTATTATGTACCTCACTTTGTGAGCAGCATAGACAATGATAATACACACCTGCTGGATAAATACAAAGAAAAACACGTGGTCGCACACGTATCTGATACATCTTACCGTTCAGTAATCTATGGTATGGAAGATGTGGTGGAGAGAGGTACAGGTATGATTGCCCGTATCGACGGTATAATAGTGTGTGGTAAAACAGGTACGGCAGAGAACAATGCCATTGTAAACGGTAAGCTCACCAAACTGAAAAACCACTCTGTATTCGTAGCATTTGCGCCGAGAGACAATCCAAAGATTGCCATAGCTGTAATCGTGGAGAATGCAGGTTTCGGTGCCACCTATGCTGCACCTATCGCCAGCCTGATGATTGAGAAATACCTGAATGATACCATATCAACAAAACGCAGGGCACAGATGGAGAAAACATTGAACGATGTAACCATCGATCCTGTGGTAAGAGAAAAATCCAAGCTGGATTCACTGAATGGAGCTTCAGCAAAAATGACGACAGAACAAATACTTAAACTCTATTTCCCGAATAACTAATGATAAACCGCCGGCAGCAATTAAAACTTACAGAAGGTATTGACTGGCCTATTATGGGTCTCTACCTGGCACTGGTGTTCATTGGCCTGTTATCGATCTTTGCTGCAGAGTACAGGGAAGGCGATAATATATGGTACGATATCATTCACCTGAATAAGAACTATTCCCGCCAGATCATGTGGCTGGGAGTATCAGCCATTCTGGCTACCATCATCTGGCTCACAGATAGTAAGTTTTTTACAGCTACAGCCAACCTGCTGTATGCAGGCGGTATATTATTACTACTATTGGTAATCGCCATTGGTAAGGATGTAAAGGGGTCACATTCATGGTTAGTGATAGGTGGGTTCCAGTTCCAGCCTGCAGAGCTCACAAAGCTATGTACCAACCTGGCCCTCGCAAAGTACCTCTCTTCATTAGAAACAGATTTTACCAAACTGCGCTCACGATTGATCGCTGCTGCACTGGCATTGATTCCCTGCGCTATCATCATCCTGCAGGATGAAACAGGGTTGGCACTGGTGTATTTCTCTTTCTTCCTGGTGATGTATAGAGAAGGGCTGCCTGCAGTATTGCTGGTGATTGCATTCTCGGGGATAGTGCTGGTATTGTCCGCATTACTGGTGGATAAAAATATTCTCTTTTACATATTCACAGGTATTACTGCGCTTGCCATTTATGTCATGCGCAGGGATATCAAAAGGCATCGTTCCAGGCTGGCGCTGATACTCGGTATCTACGCTTTCTGTTCGGTGTTTGTGATGTTCATCGTACCTTTTGCATTTACCAAGGTGCTGAAGGATTACCAGGTAAAGCGTATCAACGTAATGCTGGGTAAAGAGAACGATCCGAAAGCGACTTACAATACCCGGCAGAGTATGATTGCCATTGGTTCCGGTGGTGTGATCGGAAAAGGATACCTGAAAGGAACGCAAACGAGATATGACTTCGTACCGGAACAAAGTACTGACTTTATCTTTTGTACAGTAGGGGAAGACTTTGGTTTCCTGGGCTCCCTGATCTTTATCGGCATATACGTGGCCCTGCTCTTACGGATCATATTTGTCGCGGAGCGACAGCGATCCACGTTTAGCAGGGTGTATGCATACGGGGTGGCGAGCATCATCTTTTTCCATATGGCCATCAATATATCCATGACGATAGGTCTGGCGCCGGTAATTGGTATTCCACTGCCGCTGGTGAGTTATGGTGGTTCGTCGCTGATGACGTTTACAATGCTGATATTTATAATGTTGAGACTGGATGCCGACAGGCAGATGGTATTGAGATAAAAATGAAAGCTCCCGCCCTACGGCGGGAGCTTTCATTTTTGTACCTTTGTACCCGCACTTTGGCACTTGAAACTATGGCACGTATTATTCCATTATCAGAAGGGTCTTTCACTGTAGATGCTACAAAACAGTTCGTACCTTACAATCCATCGGTAGATACCATGCAGCAAAGATCTGGCGGTTCCCTGCTGGTAGAAATACAACCTTTCCTCGTCATTACCAACCAGGATTTCATCCTCTTTGACACAGGTCTGGGCCTCCGTAATAAGGACGGGGTACTGCAAATTCATCAGCATCTGATAGACAATGGCGTGAATCCAATGGAAATCACCAAAGTACTGATGAGCCACCTGCATAAAGATCACTCCGGTGGCGTTTCTGCAGTAGATCCCATCACCGGCCAGCGCCAGCTCACCTTCCCACACGCTACCTATTATGTAAACAGGCAGGAATTCCAGTATGCCCTCGAGCACGATGGTAAATCCTACCTGGCCAGCGATATCTCACTCCTGCAGAATTACGACAATGTAGTCTTCACAGAAGGCGACGGCACCATCGACGATTATATCTCCTACGAGGTCACCGGCGGTCACTGCCCTTACCACCAGGTATTCCTCATCAACGACGAAGATGGCAAGATCTTCTTTGGTGGTGACGAAGCTCCCCAGATGTCTTACATGATACGTCGCTTTGCAGCTAAATACGATTATGATGGCAAGCGTGGGATGGAACTCCGCGAACAGTTCAAACAGCGCGGTATTGCAGACGACTGGACATTCCTCTTCTACCACGATACCAAAACGCCTTTCAACAAATTTAAATAGATGTATACAGCGTATGATAACCTCTGTTTTACCGGCCATGCACACATGCAGGCCTGGAAACAGGGCTCATACAACTGGGCTGCGTACAGCGAATACCATCGCAAAACAGACCATGAAATATACATTCCCGTTAGCATCCTCAACCTGGTAATACAGGGGCAAAAACGCATGTACGATGGCCAGCGCATTCACCATCTGCATGCCGGCGATGTATTCCTTATTCCCGCAGGTACTTTATTATGCTCTGAAATATTGGGTAGAAAAGAAGGTTATGCGAGCATCAACCTGCTCCTGCCTGATGAATGGCTGCTGCCCCTGCCCCTTTCAGAAACAGCAGTCGCCACCTGTCGCTTACAACCTGGCCCCCACTGGGAGCATTTCTCTGCTGAACTATTCAGTGCTTTCAGCAAAAGATCATCATTGTCTCCTGACTACGTGATGCAAAAAGCATTGCAGTTGATCCCTGCCGAAGGGCTACAGATGCTCCGCCAGTCATTATCCAGCCGGTTGCCTGTACAAACCATTGGCAAAGAACTCGCTGCTCCCTTACAAATAGAAGACCTGGCACGCCAGAGCCATATGAGCAAAGCCACGTTGAAAAGGCATTTCCAACAGCGTTACCTCAAAAGTCCTATGCACTGGGTATGGGAAAAACGCCTGGAAAGAACCAGTTTCCTACTGAGAACTACTACCCTTTCTATCCAGGAAATAGCCTACAGTAACGGCTTTGAAAACATCCCGCATTTTTACCGCCTGTTCCGCCGTACATTTGGTATGACGCCAAAGGAATGGCGTGCTGTAAAATGAGCTTTTCAGCAAATGGTACTGTCATCGCCCTGCCTATCTTGGTATTTAAAAAAGTAACTATGAGCAATTTCGCGCAGGAATGGCTGCATGCCTGGAACTCACATCAGCTGGATGAAATCATGTCTCACTATGCCGAAGATGTGGTTTTCTACTCTCCCTTTATTATAAAGATCAATAACGACCCTGCAGGCAATATCCGCGGCAAGGCAACTTTGCAGGCTTATTTCTCAAAGGCATTGACCGCCTATCCTGACTTACATTTCGAGCTGATACAGGTATTGGAAGGTGTCAACTCACTGGTGTTGTATTATCGGAGTGTAGGGAACCGTCTTGCTGCCGAAATGATGGTATTAAACAATGAGGGAAAGGTGATAGAGGTACGGGCACATTATGCCTAAAAACAAAGCCTCCCACGCTGGGAGGCTTTGTTCACTTATTCCTTATATAACATCTAAAGTTATCAGTTTCTGAACCTGCGAGCCCCTGGCCCACCTACATTTCTCATTTGTCTTTCTTTCAGCTGCCGTATCAGTTGCACCCTGAATTCTCTTTCTGACCTGAACACCGACCCTGCTTTATTTGCCGGCAGTACTTTTTGAAATTCTTTGTCGTAGTGGTTTTTGATATCCAGCATGCGCTGGTCATATTTTAATTCCTGGTCACCATTCGTTTTGGAATTTGCTTTTTCTGCGGCATTACTGGCGTTGTTGCGATTATTACGCTCTGCAATCAGGAGTTCTACTTCTTTGGTATACTGGTTATACACCGGCCAGAATTTTTGGGCTTCGTCCGGGGTAAGATCGAGCTTCTGAGCCAGGTAGGCAATTTCTGCAGCCCGGATCTTGTCTTTTATCTCAGCATCGCTGCCGCCACTCTGGGCCATGCCCGGTGAGGGCCGACACAGGAGAGAGGTGATAAAAAATAAGCACAGTATGTAAAAATGTTTCATTTAGTTTTTAATTGGACTTTCTTCTTTTAAAGAACCAGTGTTTTCCAGGTAGCTTTCAATGTCTTCGGTAGACAATCCACCGGGTAAAGGTGTGTTCTCTGTCGTTACCTCCGGCGTAGCAGCCGTCAATCCCATGAGGTCTTCTTTATCAAAAGCGTCCATGTGATTTTGCAGGTATTCCACGATTTCCTGGTCACTTACGTCAGATAAACTTGCTTCGGCCAGGTTGATGACCGCCTGATTTTCCACATGTTGCGTATTCCGCATGTAGTACAGGCTGCTGGTGCCTACGAGTGCAAGCATACAGGCAGCGGCTGCCCATTTGTAGAACTGCATTCTGCGTGGGCGCAGGTTCACCACTTTGGCTGGTGCCTGTGCAATGGCGGCTACCTGTGTATCCAGCTGGTCAAAGTAACCGTTGGGTACGGAGAAAGGCATTGCTTTTGGCAGGGAGGCCAGTAATGGAGAAATGTCGGCCAGTTCATCAGCTACTTCCTCATTTCTTACCTTTTGTATTACCTGGGCAGACAGCTGCTCAAAGTAACCGGCAGGCATAGAGAATGGGGTGGCCCTGGTCAGCTCGGCAAAAGGTGAAACGCTTTCTGCTTCCTGGATCTGCTGGAGTAATTGGGCAGGGAACTGCTCAAAGTACCCTGCAGGCAGGGAGAAAGGCATTGCCTTTGGCAAGGTGGCCAGTAATGGTGAGATAGCTGCCAGCTCAGTAGCGGCTTCTTCCATTTTTATCTTTTGCATCACCTGCAAGGATAGTTGCCCGAAGTATTCGTTTGGAGGAGGGGTAAAGGGAGATTTCCGGGATATACCGGTCAATTCCGGGGCCAGCTCTTCGTTTACGAGTGCAATGATCCTTTGTGGGAGTTGCTCAAAATATTCTTTTGGTGGCGCAGAAAAAGGTACATTCCGGGAAATGCCCGTTAGTTCCGGTTCCTGTATCCGTGCAATGATTCTTTGAGGTAATTGCTCAAAATAACCCTGCGGCAAGGTCAGCGGGAACGTTTTGGGAACAGCAGCCAGCATGGAAGAAAGGCTTTGTAGCTCTTCCATCACATCCACCTGACGTACTTTACCAAGGATTATTGCTGGCAAAGACTCAAAGTAACCAGCCGGAACCCCTGACAGGGGCGCCTGTTGTGGCCATTGAGCACCAGGAATAAGCTCCTGAAGTTCGTTCGCAATATCGTCGCTTTTGGGTATCATCTCGGTATTTAGACGGCAAAAGATATGAATAGTTTAAAGACAGCAACGCTTCGTCTTCAAATATTTCATTTTCATCTCAAAATTTAAGGAATTCACCTCAAAAATCGGTAAATGTCGCAATTTTAGCTGTTCTTGATAAATTCTTCAATTTTTTTTACAGCATGATGGTAGGAGGCTTTCAGTGCACCTTCTGAGGTATCCAGCACACGGCTCATTTCTTCATAGGGCATTTCGTCATAGTATCGCAGGTTAAATACGATCCTTTGTTTTTCGGGTAGTCCCAGAATTGCTCTCTGCAGTTTCCATTCCAATTTATTCGCATCAAACTGGCTATCAGCTTTTAGCGTGTTACTGAGCCCTGTTTCCACGTCAGACAGGGATACAGCTGTATTTTTCTTTTGTTTTTCCAGGAACGTGAGGCATTCGTTGGTAGCTATCTTGTATAGCCATGTGTACAACTGGGCGTCTTCACGAAATCCTTCGAGGTTCTTCCAGACTTTTACAAATATGTTTTGCAATACGTCGTTGGCGTCGTCATGATCCAGCACTAACCGCCTTACATGCCAATATAAGCGCTCCTGATATTTCTGAATGATATACGTAAATCCTTTTTCCCTTGTGGCAGGATCTCTGTACAAACTCAGCAATGTCTTATCATCCTGGATAATGGCCATACTAAGGTTAAATGGTTAAGAATGGAATTTAATTAAAAACCACTTATTAAGATGCTTTTTTTGCTGTAAGGTTTAATTTGAATAAGAGATAAAAATATAGGCTGACCGTTATCCAGTCAGCCTACAGTTCAATAAAAAGCTTGTTAATATCTCTTATTTAGCCTTCTTCCTCGCAATTGCTTTTTCAGCAGCAGCTACGATATGATCTGCATCCAGACCATATTTCTTCAGCAGGTCTAAAGGTTTACCGCTTTCACCGAAGGTATCTTCCGTACCTACGTATTCGATAGGAACTACGTGGTTACGTGCAGCTACCTGCGCGATGCTGTCGCCCAGGCCACCGAGTACGTTGTGTTCTTCGGCAGTTACGGCACAACCGGTCTTCTTTATAGAAGCCAGTACAGCTGCTTCGTCCAGCGGCTTGATAGTGTGGATGTTGATGATTTCCACGCTGTAACCTCTTTCTTCCAGGATTTTACCTGCTTCGATAGAGAGCCATACCATGTGACCACAAGCGAAGAGGGTTACGTCAGTACCTTCGTGCAGGATCTGCGCTTTACCTACTTCAAATTGCTGGTCTTCAGGGGTGAAGTTAGGCCATTTTGGACGGCCAAAACGCAGGTACACAGGACCTTCGTAATCTGCAATCGCAATAGTGGCAGCTTTGGTCTGATTAAAATCGCAAGGTACAATCACTGTCATACCAGGCAGCATTTTCATCATTCCTATATCTTCGAGAATCTGGTGGGTAGCACCGTCTTCACCCAGGGTTAAACCTGCGTGCGATGCACAGATTTTCACATTCTTGTCAGAATAAGCAACGGACTGACGGATCTGGTCGTATACACGTCCGGTTGAAAAGTTGGCAAACGTGGTAGTATAAGGAATTTTACCGCCGATGGTCATACCAGCAGCGATACCTATCATGTTGGCTTCTGCAATACCGACTTGTACAAAACGATCCGGAAATTCCTTGATAAAGGCATTCAGTTTCATAGAGCCCAGCAGGTCAGCAGTCAGCGCTACTACATTTGGATTTCTACGGCCGGCCTCCAGGATTCCTTCTCCAAATCCAGCGCGGGTTTCCTTTTCATTTAACGGTTTAATGTCTTTTACCATAGCCTTTATTATAAGTATTGAGCTTTAAAAGTAATAAAAAAGATGAGCATGTTATATCTTTTTATTGTTGGCAGAGGCCATGCTCATTTTAAGTGTCTGCATTACATTAATTATTCAGCACCCTGTCTCTCAGCGCCACTTCCCACTGCCATGCAGTCCTCATCATATCCTCAATACCTGTTTTCGGCTCCCATCCCAGCAATGACTTTGCCTTGGTGTTATTAGCATAAATCGCAATTACATCTCCCGGACGACCTGGGCCCAGTTCGTAATTCAGTTTTACGCCAGAGATTTTTTCAAATGCCTTGATGGCTTCCAGTACGGTTACACCATTACCGGTACCCAGGTTGAAAACCTCACAGTTGGTCTTATTTTTCTTGTCTATCAGGTATTGGAGTGCCCTGGTATGTGCATTCGCGATATCCATTACATAGATATAGTCGCGGATACAGCTACCATCGCGGGTATCATAATCATGGCCAAACACAGTCAGCTTAGGAATTTTACCAATCGCTGTCTGGGTAATCACCGGTACCAGGTTATCTGGTTTACCCAGCGGCAGTTCGCCAATCAGGGCAGAAGGATGTGCACCAACGGGGTTGAAATAACGGAGCAGTATAGACTGTGTGTTGTTTACACGGCTATAGTCTACAATGATCTGTTCACCCATTTGTTTGGTACGTGCATATGGAGATTGTGCTTCTCCCAGCGGGGTTTCTTCTACTACTGGCAGGGCGGTAGCATTACCGTAAACCGAGCAGGAAGAGGAGAACACCATGTTAGGAATGTTGAATTCCTTTACACATTTCAGTACGTTCGTCAGTGAAGTGAGGTTGTTGTGGAAATATAACAGGGGCTCTGACACTGATTCTGGTACTGTTTTCAGGGCGGCGAAGTGAATGACACCTACGATGTCACGGTTTTCGTGGAAAACGGCGTGGGTATCTTCCAGGTTGCAGAGGTCAACTTTGTAATTGCGGACTTTTTTACCTGTGATTTTTTCTACGCCTTCCAGCAATTGTGTACTACTGCGGATATTGCTGTCTACAGAGACTACGTCAAATCCATTGTTAATCAGATCTACGATAGTGTGAGAGCCAATATAGCCACAACCGCCGGTAACAAGAACCTTCATATGTATTTGATTTTAGAGTTGGTATCAAAGTAACAAAAAGCGAATTACGAATTTATGTCGTAAATACCATATTCTCAAAATATTGGTCAGCCAGTATGCATTCATCCATTATTCACCGACAAATTCCTTTTCGCAAAAAATCGCTTCTACCTTAGTGGCAAAAGCGATTTTTTGGTGTATGGATCTCAATATTATTGTTTCAGCAATGACTCCAGGTAATTGCCATAGCCGCTCTTGAGCAGGGGAGTGGCCAGTTTGTGCAACTGCTCTATGTCAATGAATCCCTGTCTGTACGCAATTTCTTCAATACAGGCGATCTTGATCCCCTGCCGCTGCTCTATTACCTGTACGAACTGGGAAGCCTGCATCATGGAGTCGAAAGTACCCGTATCCAGCCATGCAGTGCCGCGTGGTAAGATAGATACTTTCAGTCTGCCAGCCTCCAGGTAAGCCTTGTTCACATCTGTGATCTCATATTCACCACGGGCGCTGGGCTTCAGGTTTGCTGCAATGCCCACCACATCGTTGTCATAAAAGTACAAACCTGGTACAGCGTAGTTGCTTTTGGGCTTAGCAGGTTTCTCTTCGATAGATACCGCCTGCATTTTGGCATCGAACTCCACTACCCCATAT
Organism: Chitinophaga sp.; assembly: GCF_039596135.1. Taxonomy (GTDB): domain Bacteria; phylum Bacteroidota; class Bacteroidia; order Chitinophagales; family Chitinophagaceae; genus Chitinophaga. The sequence goes on along the minus strand of NZ_JBCNKH010000028.1, from coordinate 44,518 downwards.
CTTTCCGGGTCTGATACCTGGTAGGCATATACGATCCCTCCCTGTGGATGCACATTGTTGGCCAGCTGGGTACCAAGACCTGCGCCATAGAATATATTATCGCCCAATACCAGGGCAACATTGTCATTCCCAATGAAGTCCTTTCCTATCACAAATGCCTGTGCCAGACCATTAGGTTCCGGCTGCTCTGCATAAGAAATATCCAGCCCAAGCTGCTTGCCGTCATTAAAGAGCCGCCTGAAAGCAGGCAGGTCATGAGGCGTTGAAATAATCAGAATCTCCCTGATACCAGCCAACATCAGTGTAGACAATGGGTAATAGATCATCGGTTTATCATACACCGGCATGATCTGCTTACTGATGGCATAAGTAATGGGGTGTAAACGAGTGCCGGAACCCCCGGCTAAGATAATACCTTTCATTGCGGTTTATTATATGATAAACAATCATCAATACACCATTATAATAATGGTCCCATTGATGTAATAGGATAATGGGTTTTTCAAAAGCCTTACAAAAATAGGTGGATGGGGGAGAAAAAAAAGCGGCAGGGGGAAAAATATCCATAAAAAAGGCCGGCGTGAGTAATTTGGAAGTTTTACCCACGCCGGCCTGGCTATATCAATCCGGGAATTGTTTACATAAAGAGATTCACGACGAAATACACGGCAGCAGCCAGTAAAGCACTGATCGGGATAGTCAGGATCCATGCCCAGAGCAGGCTGACAGTTACCCCCCAGCGCACTGCAGACAGGCGTTTGGTAGCACCTACCCCGATAATAGAACCGGTAATGGTGTGTGTAGTACTTACAGGAATGGCCAGCGCTTCAGTGAGGTAAAGCGTAATGGCACCTGCGGTTTCAGCGGCCACACCTTCCAGTGGGGTCACTTTGGTAATGCGGGACCCCATTGTCTTTACAATCTTCCAGCCACCACTCATAGTGCCTAAACCGATTGCAGCAAAACAGGAAAACGGCACCCAGTTCGGTATATGCATGAGGTCAGGGATAATACCATGTGCTACCAGGGCAGCAGCGATGATACCCATTACCTTTTGCGCATCATTACCGCCGTGGGCAAGGCTCAGTGCACCTGACGACACCAGCTGCAGGCGTTTGAACCAGCTTTCTGCCCTATAAGGGTTCGCCTTGCGGCATATGTTCATAATTATAATAGTAATCACAAAGGCGACAGCCATCCCTATAAAGGGCGCCAGGGCAATGAAGTAAATGATCGGCATTACCTTGGCATAGTTGATCACATCAAAGTTACCGTGAGCAGCAGCAACGGCAGAGCCAATGAAGCCCCCAATCAGGGTATGGGAAGAACTGGAGGGAATGCCATACCACCAGGTAAGCAGGTTCCAGATGATAGCAGCCACCAGTCCGGAGAAGATCACTTTCAGGGTGATAAACTGCTCAAATATTGACTTGGCGATGGTATTGCCTACCTTAAATTCCCCATAAACGTACTTTGAGATAAAAAAAGCGGCAAAGTTGAATATAGCAGCCCACAATACGGCCTGAAACGGGGTCAGCACTTTTGTGGAAACGATTGTAGCTATAGAGTTGGCAGCATCATGAAACCCGTTAATAAAGTCAAAGATGAATGCCAGTATAATAATTGTGACAAGTAAGACCATTAGAATACAGTTTGCATTGAGCCATTACAAGACCGGGCGACTATGCGTATTTAATAATGATAGATTCGATCACATTGGCACAGTCCTCGCATTTATCGGTAGCGATTTCCAGCGCCTGATACAATTCACGCATTTTCAGCAGCTCGCCTGCATTGTTGGATTCTTTCTCGAACAGGTCTGCGATTGCCATATCATAGATATCGTCAGCATGGTTTTCCAGGCTGTTGATCCTTACACAGGCATCAGTGATATTACGCATATTAGACATGCTTCTCAGTTCAGGGATTGCTTTGTGCAGCTCTACACAGCCCTGGTAGATCAGATCTGCCAGTTTACGAACGCTTTCGTTGATCTCTACTACTTTGTACAGATCCAAACGCTTGGCAGAGCCATGAATGTAATCTGCTACGTCGTCCAGCGTAGCTGCCAGGTGGTGAATATCTTCACGGTCAAAGGGAGTAATGAAGTTCTGGCCCAGTTCTACAAATATGCGATGGGTAAAATCATCATTCTTGTGCTCTAATCTCTCGATCAGGTGGGTCTTATCCTTTCTTACTGCAGGGTCTGTTGAATTTACCAACTCAATCAATACTTTCCCCATTTCTACCAGATTAGCTGCCACATCTTCAAATAATGAATAGAATACCCTGTCTTTAGGAATAAACAATTTAACAAAGGAATTGAAGCCTCCCATACGCTTATAGTTTGAATTTGGCGCAAAAATAGCTTTCCGCGACCAATACCTCCAAGAAATAATTATTATTAATGATTCCTTAACACTGGATTAATATAAAAGTAATATAGCGTTTTTTTCTTTGTATTGTAAAATCCTGCAGTGTACGAGCCTGGTTTTCAAGGATATTTTTTATCCCGAAAAGGCCCAGCGCAGGGGCAAAATACACCTACAGCGAGCGAACATTTATTTATCACCATTAGAACAATGAACCCGGAGTTCCGGTTCACCAGCGTAAACAATGTCCGATAAACGCCCACTTGATATAGTCGTTATTTCCGATGTGCATCTCGGAATATACGGCTGCCACGCTAAAGAGCTTGTCCAATACCTAGATAGCATCGATCCTAAGATACTGATTCTCAATGGCGATATTATCGACATCTGGCAGTTTAGCAAACGCTATTTCCCCAAAGCACATACCAAGGTGATCCGCAGAATCCTGAAAATGACAGGAAAGGGGACAGATATATATTATCTGACAGGTAACCACGACGAAGCCCTCCGCAAATTTGCAGGATTCGGCCTGGGTAACCTCACTATCGATAATAAACTCATACTGGACGTAGACGGCAAAAGACACTGGTTCTTCCATGGGGACGTATACGATGTGACCATGAAAAACTCCAAATGGCTCGCAAAACTGGGCGGCAAAGGCTATGACCTGCTCATCATTCTCAACCGCCTGGTGAATAATATCCTGGAAAGCATGGGCAGGGAAAAAATGAGCTTTTCCAAAAAGGTGAAACAAGGCGTGAAACAAGCCGTAAAATTCATCTCCGATTTTGAACAGATCGTAGCTGAAATTGCTGTAGATAAAGGATTCGATGTAGTAGCATGTGGGCATATTCACCAGCCAATTATCAAGGAAATGGTACATAACGGTAAAACGGTAACATACCTGAACTCCGGCGACTGGGTGGAAAGCCTCACTTCTCTTGAATATGTAAATAAAGAATGGACCCTCTACCAATACCCCGTGACGAAAGCGAAAGTGGTACTGCCGGAAGAGGAGGAAGATCAGCCAATATGGGGGGATTTGGATTTATCTAAAGCAGTAACTTTCCCGAATTCATAATACCTGTTTACTTGCCAACTGTAGATCCCGCCTCTGAAAAAATCTCGTTTCCACCTCAGGCAGAAACGAGATTTTTTGAAAAGCAAACACAAGTTATATATGTTATACTTTAACATATATTTATGATTATATAACATGCTCTTAATATTCACTTAATATGCACAAACTAAGTTTGCAAATAATTCAGTAAGACTGGAAAATAATCCAAACGTGAAATGAAAGTATTGAAGTTACATCCTTTAATGACAGTATCCCTTTTGCAGATGCAGTTTCAACGGTTACTCTCGTGCAACATTGCTGTTTACATGCGGAACTCCCCGGCAAATGCTTTCGATACCCTGCAGGAAGCCGGTTTTCTGGAGAATATGCTCATTGAATACCCCATAGACGAAACCCTGAGCCTTCGCGAATTCGAAGAAGAACTGGAAGACAGGTTCAACTTTACCCTCGAACTCTGTAATAAAGACAACAAACCGTTTACCAACAAAAGCATGCACCTTTTTCAACTGATCAAAGGGCTCAGTGACATTGCCAAGCCAGGTTATGCTAACGGTAATGAATATAACATTCAGCTCGAAAGATTAATAAACCTGCATAATAATAACAGGCAAGGACCACAGCCTTTCTCCTGTTAATATTATATGTAAAGCCCTATACCTAATACAAGCAACTGTTAACATTACGGTAACGCTCCCTTAACATTACGGTTATATAGCCCCTCTACTTTTGCGCTACTATCAATCTATAATTCACGAACGAACAATTCTACTGTGAAGCAACTTTTTGAGTCCGCACTGTTGTGTGTATGTCTTTTTTTGTGCACTGTAATGCCATCCTTTGGCTTCGATAATGGAAGAATTACTGGTAAAGTAACTGATCAGAAGACGGGAGAACCATTGATTGGTGTAACCGTATTAATTCAGGGGACTACGCACGGCACTGTTACAGATGTAACGGGAAACTATACACTGAATATCGCGCCGGGTACTTACACACTTGAGTTCAAATACATGGGGTACCAGACCAAAGCAGTCACCGAAGTGGTTGTAAAAGGTAGTAATGCTACCAGTCTGCCCGTAATCATGGACGAACCTACTTCCAAAAACCTGGCAGAAGTAGTGATCAAAGGCTCTTTCAAACAGGAAACAATCAACGCATTATATACCCTGCAGAAGAACAATGCCGCCGTATCAGACGGTATCTCTGCCGATGTGATTAAAAAATCGCCAGACCGCAGTACTGGTGAAGTGTTGAAGCGTGTAAGCGGTACCACCATCCAGGACAATAAATTCGTAATTGTACGAGGCCTGAGTGACCGTTACAACGTAGCGCTGGTAGATAATGCCATCCTGCCCAGTACTGAGCCTAACCGTAAGGCTTTCTCGTTCGACATTATTCCTGCGAATATGATCGACAACATTGTGATCACCAAATCCGCTACACCTGAATTGCCTGGTGACTTTGCTGGTGGTGTGATCAATGTACAAACCAAAGAAATTCCTGAACAACAGTTCTTCGATATTTCATTAGGTACCGGTTTCAATACTGTCTCTACTTTCAAGCCTTTCAAAACTGGTTATAAAACAAGTACCGATATCTTAGGGTTTGATAATGGCGGCCGTCAGTTGCCATCAGCCTTCCCTTCTACTGCAGCGATCGTGAATAACCAATTGAGCACTGCACAAACACGTGCAGCAGAGAAGTCGCTGAACAATGACTATCGCGTAAGGGAACGCAATGGTGCACCAGCCATCAACCTGCAGGGCAGCTGGGGAAATCACTGGGATACTAAGAAACACGGTAGCCTGGGTGTGATTGCAGGTGTGACCTATTCACACAATGAAACAGTGGCGAAAGATATGATCAGGCACTATGACAACTTCGACTATATTGACAATGTATATAAATACTCTTCTAACCTGGGTGCTGTAGCAAACGTAGGTTATACTACCGGCAAAAGCAAACTGGTATGGAGAAATATCTATAACAAAATCTTCGATGACAACTTCCTGTACAGGCAAGGTGACAACATCGGCAGCTCTAAGTACATCAACTACTATGCATTTGACCTGGTGCAGAAATCACTGTTCAAAACATCGGTAGAAGGTGATCACCAGGTAGGACAGGGACAGAGTAAAGTGAACTGGTTATTGTCTTACAACAAAGTAACTAACAACCAGCCAGACCAGCGCAAAGTATCATATGGCAGAGCCATTGATGATGCCGCTGCGCCAATGGTAGCCGATATCGGATCTGTAGGTAAAGCCAACAGCCGACTGTTTTCTGACCTGGATGAAAACATCTATATCGCCAGTGCAAACTATTCACATCCTTTTCGTTTCCTCGACAACAAGAGCATTTTCAAGGCAGGTGCAGTAGGACAATATCGTTCCAGGGATTTCCATGCCCGCTATATCGGTTTTAAACTGGATCCTATTAAGGATGGTGGTGATGCAGTTGCACAACGCCCCATCAGCACACTGTTTGGCAATGACGTTATTGATCAGGACTATTATCAGCTGGATGATATCACTTCTACTGCCGATGAGTACAGAGCAACTACACTGACCACTGCTGGTTATGCACAACTCGATAACCGCCTTTCTGATAAGATCCGTATCGTATGGGGTGTGCGTGTGGAATCATTCAACCTGAAATTGAAATCACCGATCAATAACGCAACTATAGATCTGGATAATAACTGGTTGGATGTACTGCCTTCAGCAAACATTACATATGCACTGAATGAGCGTTCTAACCTGCGTGGCTCTTATTACAGAACAGTGGCAAGACCGGAACTGCGTGAGATCGCACCATTAGCATATTACGATTATGAGATGTCTTCACTCATCAATGGTAATACCAACCTGAAACGCAGCCAGATTGATAATGCAGATCTGCGTTATGAGATCTTCCCTGCTGCCGGTGAAGTAGTATCTGGTTCTGTGTTCTACAAATATTTTAACAACCCGATAGAAAGCAGGGTTACTTCATCTGGTCTGAGCCAGTATGATGTAACGCCGTACAACTATCCAAATGCATACAACATTGGTGCGGAAATAGAAGTAAGAAAGAAACTGGGATTCATTGCACCACATAGCTTCCTGGATAATGTGACTTTCTATGCGAACGTAGCCTATATCAAGTCTGTAGTATCTGACAATACAACTACTACTGCGAAAGACAGGCCATTATCCGGTCAATCCAACTACGTAGTGAATACAAGCCTGGGTTATGCACTGCCTAATGATAAGGTGAGCTTTAACCTGCTGTACAACAGGATTGGTCAGCGCCTGTACCTGGTAGGCGAAGGTGGTGGTGCAGATGGTTCCGGCAGACTCGGTAACATCTACGAAAGCCCAAGAGACCTGCTGGATTTCCAGGCTAACCTGAATGTGAGCAAGCGTAGCGGATTCCGTCTGAACATCAAAGACCTGTTAAATGCCCGTTACCAGTTCTATTACGACCAGAATGGGAATAACAAATTCGATCATCCTGTGTATCAAAAAGGAAGCATCAACTCCGGCGAAGACTACCTGTTACAGCAGTATCGCCCTGGTACTTCATTCACATTGACATTTACATATCATTTATCAAAGTAGTTTAAATTTTTCTGAACCTAAATTCAATTAGACAATCCATGAAAAGGTATCTTTTAGGCTTGCTGGTACTGGCATCTTTTGGGGCGATGACCTCTTGCAGCAAGGATGACAACAACACTACATCTACGACTGATTCTACGTACGTAACAATCTCCGGCGACATCACTGCGAACCAAACCTTATCTGCCAACAAAAAATATAAGTTGAAAGGTTTTGTATATGTAATGAGCGGTGCAACCCTGACCATCGAACCTGGTACCGTAATCGTGGGTGACAAAGCATCCAGGGGTACACTGGTAGTAACCCGTGGTGGTAAAGTAAATGCAGAAGGTACTGCTGCAAAACCAATCGTCTTCACATCTGCCCAGGAAGCTGGTGCACGCAGAGAAGGTGACTGGGGTGGTATCATCCTGCTGGGTAAAGCACCTGTTAATGCTACTGGTGGCGAAGCTAAGATCGAAGGTGGTCTGACCCCAACTAACGGTGGTAATGAAAAAACTTATATCTATTACGGTGGTACCGATGCTGCCGACAACTCTGGTGTACTGAAATATGTACGTATCGAGTTCGCTGGTATCGCTTACTCTCCTGATAACGAAATCAACGGTCTGACAATGGGCGGTGTTGGTAGTGGTACTACTATCAGCTACGTACAGGTGTACCGTTCTGGCGACGACTCTTATGAGTGGTTTGGTGGTACTGTAAATTGTGATCACCTGGTAGCAACTTATACCTGGGATGATGATTTCGATACTGACAACGGTTTCTCTGGTCGTGTACAATTCGGTCTGGCACAGCGTTACAGAACTATCGCTGACCAATCAGGTTCTAACGGTTTTGAGTCTGACAACGATGCTACTGGTTCTACCAACGCTCCACAGACTAAAGCAGTATTCTCTAACATGACGATCGTTGGTCCTGGTTCTACCGGTTCTACTAACGCTAACTATCAGCATGGTGCACAGATCCGTCGTAACTCTTCTATGAGCCTGTACAACTCCCTGATCATTGGTTTCCCTTATGGATTCTACCTGGATGACAGCAAGGTTGTATCTCACAAGACTTCTGCTAACGCTGCTGAAGGTACACTGGTATTCTCTCACAACATCATTGCTGGTAGCACTACAGCTGCCACCAAGAGCGAGTGGAGCACTACAGACAATGCTGCATGGACTACATGGTGGGCTGCTACAAACACAACTGTGCTGACTGCTGCTACAGATGTACTGCTGGATAATCCTTACCAGTTCTCTGCTGGTGTTGCTTCTACTAACGTTGGTACACCTAGCTTCCTGCTGAAAACCGGATCTCCTGCGCTGACTGGTGCTGATTTCACTACCCTGACTACCGGTTTCACTGTAACTACCTACAGAGGTGCATTTGATGGTACTACCGACTGGACTAAAGGTTGGACTACTGCTGGTGCAGAAACAACTGTGTATTAATATTCTTACATAGCAATTTAAAGAAACGCTTTTGCCACAGGCAAAAGCGTTTCTTTTTATATAATAGGCTACTTCCCTTTGTCATGGCTCACCTTCTTATGATAATTTTAACAGTTATCAGAGATAAAGTTAATATTAGCGTAACAATCCCTTAACACAGACCCTTTACTTTTGAATATAATGCGTACTAAGAGAATACCTATAGCGAACTGACAAATTCTTCTTATCCGCACCTATGTGATGGCTTGCCATTCACGCTAATTTTTAATTTATTTTTCACAAATTATCATCGAATTCATATGTAATTCGTTGGTACATAGTGCTGCATTCGCTCGTTAACATTAATTTAATATTGTGTTAACACACGCGTAATGTTGTGAGAATACGTTTGCGTCAAATTTAACTGACGTGAATAAGATTTACTCTTCACTAATTTTTTTCTTTAGTATCCTTGTACTAGCTGCAACCAACGTAGAGGCTCAAATTACTACATCACAACTCACTGGTAAGGTAGTAAGCGCAAAAGGAGAACCTTTGCCTGGTGTAACTGTACTTGCTGTGAACACTGGAACCGGTACCAAATATGGCGGACAAACCAACGCCGAGGGCCGTTACCTTATCAACAACCTTAATCCTGGTGGTCCTTATACCATCACCGTTACCTTCATCGGATTTAAGAAGGAAGAAAGAACTGATATCAACTTATCCCTGGGTAGCGTAACTTTCAACTTCCTGCTCCAGGATGAATCTACTGCACTGAGCGAAGTAGTTGTAAAAGGCAATGCCACTGGTAAACCAGGTGGTTTCCGTGTAGGTCAGAATGCGCTGAAAACATTGCCATCTCTGAACCGTAGCTTCCAGGACTTCACTCGTGGTACTCCTCAAAGTAATAACAACTCCTTCCTGGGTTCTAACTTCCGTTATAACAACGTGACCCTGGATGGTGCTATTAATAACGACGCTATCGGCTTTAGCCCTTCCCTGGGTGGTCAGACTAACAGCTCCGGACAGCCAGGTAGCTCTACCCGTACTAACCCGGTTTCTCTGGATGCCGTTCAGGATATCCAGGTATACCTGGCTCCTTACGACGTGAAAATTGGTAACTTCCTGGGTGGTAGTATCAACGCCGTAACACGTAGCGGTACCAACGATGTACATGCTTCCGTTTACGCTTTTGGTCGTAACGCATCTATGATTGGTAAGAACCACGCAGGTGACGGTTCCAAAGAACCTTCCAGCTTCCACGAATATCAGACAGGTGTTCGTATTGGTTTCCCAATCATCAAAGACAAATTGTTCTTCTTTACCAACGAAGAAATCACCCGCCGTCAGGATCCTGTGATCCTCGCTGCAGGTTCTTCTGACATGACTTTGCTCACTGCTGATCAGGCAAAACAGATCGCTGATCACCTGAGTGCACTGGATGTGGATAAAACTGGTAAATACAACGCCGGTACTTACGGCAACTATAATATCTATTCCAACTCTACTAAGTTCTTTAACCGTTTAGACTGGAACATCAATGACAAGCACCAGCTGTCAGTACGTAACAATACCATCCTCTCTGAGGCAACTAACCTGGAGCGTGACCAGCAGAACTTCCGTTTCAGCGGTATTGATTACAAACAAACCAACAACCAGACATCAACTGTTGCTGAGTTGAAAAGCCATTTCAGCAATACGCTGTCAAACAGTTTGATCCTGGGTTATTCCAGCATTCACGATTACCGCGATCCACTGTCTGATCCTTCACTGCCTCAGATCCAGATCGCGAGCAATGGTGGTACTATCTTCCTGGGTACTGACCGTGAAGCTGCTATCTTCAACATGAAGCAAAAGACCTTTGAATTCACTGACAACGTGAATATCTTCAAAGGAAGACATAATATCAACATCGGTACACACAACGAGTTTTACAACATCACATATGGTTTCGTAAACTCCTGGAACGGCCGTGTTGACTACAGCAGCATTGCTTCTTTCCTGGCTGACCAGCCTAGCCGTGTACGTGGTAACTTCAACTACACAGACAACTCACGTGATTATATCATGTCTCACCCACCAGCAGCGTTCAAGATCAACCTGTACTCTCTGTATGCCCAGGATGAGATCCAGATCACTGACCGTTTCAAACTGACTCCTGGTGTGCGTTTAGACTATACCAGCCTGCCTAACAAGCAACCGCTGAGTGACAAAACTATCAATGCGCCTGTAGATGCCAATTATGGTACTACCTATACGTATACTAAACCAAAAGATATTAAGAACAAATATCTGAACAACGTACAGATCTCTCCACGCTTAGGTTTCAACTTCGACATCAAGGGCGACCAGAGCCTGGTGCTGCGTGGTGGTACTGGTATCTTCACCGGTCGTATTCCGTTCGCATGGTTAGGTTATGCTTACTACAACAATGGTGTGACTTATGGTGCGTACGATAAGAAATTCGGTTATACCAGCGCTGCAGATGCTCCTGCTGCTGGTTCTAATCCTGTAAAGGTAAACAGTCAGGGTGCTGCACAGTTCGTGTCTGCACAGGGTGTAGATGTACATGATGCAACCGGTGCTACTCAGGTGGATATGATCGATAACAACTTTAAGATGCCATCTATGTGGAGAAGCAGCTTAGCGTTGGATTATACCACTCCTAATCAATGGCGTTTTACAGTAGAAGGTATTTATACCAAGACTATCAAGGACCTGAAATTCCAGCAGGTAAACCTGGTAGATAATCCTTACTACCTGCCATATGATACTAAACACCAGCAGCCTATCTATACTGGTTCCAAGATCAACTCTAAGTATACTAACGCTTACCTGTTATCAAATACTGACAAAGGTTTCCGTTACAACATCACCGGTCAGGTGGCCAAGACCTGGAAATTTGGTCTGAATGTAACTGCAGCGTATACTTATGGTCAGTCTAAAGATATTACCAACGGTATCCGTAACTCCATGGAGTCTAACTGGCAGCTGAACCAGGCACTGAATCCTAACAATCCTGGTCTGGCTTATTCTAACTTTGATATCCGTCATCGTGTAGTGGCGACAGCTTCTTACAAAGTTGACTGGACTAAGCAGAATCGTTGGGTAGCTAACTTCGCGGTGTTCTTCAATACATCTTCTGGTGTTCCTTTCTCTTATGGATTTGTGAACAGCACTATCCAGGGTACTCCACAGCAGGTGAGCCTGGTGTATATTCCAAAAGATCAGACAGAGGCTCGTTCTTTCTTCTCTGCTGCTAATGAGTCAATGGCAGATGCGTTCTTTGCTTATGTAGAGGGTAATAAGTACCTGAAGACACGTAAGGGTGAGTTTACAGAGCGTAATGGTGGTCGTACACCGTGGAATACTTCTGCAGACTTCCGCTTCACACAGGATTTCAATTTCAAGAGTGGTAAGGTAAATCATACGATCACGCTTACTTATGATATCGTGAATGTGACTAATTTGATTAATAAGAACTGGGGTGTACAGTACTTCTCTCCAAATACATTCAACTCAATGGCGAGTGTAGGTTTGAAGACTGCTACTGCTGGTTCAGCGACTGCAAATCCTGTTTATACATGGTCTAATCCAGGTACTCCTTATTCTAAGGATTTCTTTGCGAGCAGACATCAGATGCAGTTAGGTTTGAGGTATAGTTTCTAATTAGATAAAGTATGTAAAAGTCGAAGGGCGTATCGGGAGATACGCCCTTTTTTTGTTTGGCAAAACAGCCGATTCACGATATGAGCAAAAATAAGAAACGTCACAGCTATCGATCGTTTCCTATACAAAGTTACAACGGTCTTATACACGATGCGTGCGCGAAAGTTTTTTTTGAAATTTTATCGAAATGCGGTACTTAAAATGAGTACTAAAATCGTGATTTATTAATTTGGATTGATGTAATGAAAAAGCTTGTCAATAAAAGATTTGGAAGGGATTAATAAGACAAAAAATACTTGTATTTGATCAGTGAAATTGAGTGTGATTCGTATAGGTATTTACGATAGATTTGTAGTAATGACGGTAAATCAGCGCTATTAAATGATTCGTAATAGCGGTTATATAAATTGCTCCTTGACGGCCGCCTGGTCGTGCAGAGGCGGCTGATCAAAATGGCCGTATTTATATGATAAAACAAAAAAGAAAACCCTCCAGGGTTTCTAGTTCTTCCCTGGAGGGCATCACGAAAGTGGTGGATGTAATTACAAAACTGGCGGTTTTGTGGAAAATGTTTCACTAATCCAAAAGAATATCTGGGTGTTTACCGCGCCCGGATATTTTTTATTTATTCAAATTTACAACATTTTACTATTCCAGCATCTTATCTATACCTAATCTCAGAAATAACCGTTCTCTCATTCTCACGCTGATACACTCATTTTTTTCACCAGTTTTTTTTGAGAAAATTACTGATCATAATCGTATCAAAATTGTATAAAAAATATTGTGCTGATAGTAATGTGATAATTCAGAAGACCCTTTTCTGTAAAGGATTAGGAGGATGTTGTTGAGAGCTTGTTTCCTTCGTTTTGATACATGAATTTGAATGTAATTCGTATAGTAATTTGCGATAGATTTGTGATATGACTTGGAATCAGAGCTATTGAAGTGGCGATTAATAGCTAGTAATTGGGTTCGCTGTAGTTAGCCGCCTTGCGGCTTTTTCTGCGGTGAGGCGGCTATAAAAACAGCCGTATCACAATTATGAAAAAAATAAAAAAACCGTCAAGGTTTTTAGTAATCCTTGACGGTCTCACCAAATTGGTCGAGTTCACCTCAAAACTAATAGCTTTATGGAAATTATTTTTCTGAAGCTACCGGCCAGGTGTTCCAAGCACCTGGCTTTTTAGTTTATACAAATATAAATCATTTTCTTTACTCAGATACCCTCTCTTCCCCCTCATCACCTTCAAAATATCTATACCTCATCTCCCCATACTCACCCTTCCCCCCTGATGTGCTCCCTCACACCCCTTCCAAACTCCCCCTCATTACTCACTCTTTTTCCCCTCCAAAAATAACCGTCCTCCCATTCTCACTTTAATAACCTTACATAAATTACCCTAACCAGGACCTCTTCGACTTCTAATCACCAGCCTTATAAAAGGAAAAAACTCTGAATAAGTAGCAAGAACAGCTATTGGCAAAATCCTTATATACCCCTACACCTAATTGTTAATACGTTGGTAATCCTTTGGTAACACTGCCATAATATTAACTACCGAACTTCAGGTTATTAATCTGAACGTAAGCGTAGATTTTCATAAGCTGTTTAACTGACCGTCCCGGGAATTATCCCGGGATGTTTCTTTTAATAAACCCTGATAAACTGCTTACTGGTATACCCCTTATTCACCGCTTTCAACCAATCATCCACCCGAATCGTAGAATCACTGGTCTTCGCCACCTCTAAATACTGAGATAAAGAATCCGTACTGATAATAAGTTTTACCTTACTTCCATCAGCAATCACTTTATAAGTTCCGGTAGTATGCCACCCCTTAGTCGAATAGGAAACCTGTCCGTTTCCATCAAAAGAATACGTCGCAGAATCCGCAGCAGCAATCGCCTGCCAGGTAGTATCCGGCAGCTTCATACTGGCGGCCAGTTCCCAGGAACCGGTCACATCTATGGAAGGCGTAGCCTCCGTATCATTTTTCTCACAGCTGCAAAATAACATGAGGACTAGCAGCCAGGTAAATATAGATCTCATGCGCACGTTTTTGTATGATCAATTAGAACGCGAAATACTATAAGAAGTTACATCTGGTGGGAGACGAAATAAGGCGGTTGGTCGATTCGGAAATGTTAAAGCCTGATTGACAATCAGTACGTTATGCTCAAAAATGCTTATGGACTTCAAGGGATGACATCCCATGATCTTCAAAAGGGGCTTTATCACATCTCACTCCGCCGGAAATAATTCCCAACGTTGCTAAGTATACTAAATCATATATGAATCCTTACAGACCCAGTTTAGCTGCATATTTCTCCGGATTCTTATCGAATACCCTTTTACAGGTAGGGGAGCAAAAATGCACTGTATCATTCTTATAAACGCTAAATTCATGATACGTAGTATCATAAGGCATGCCACATACCGGATCACCCATTTTCCCTGCAATTGGCTGTAATGCTGTCGTATCCTCAGCTGGCTGAGTGACAGTACTCATTACGGAGTCTGCCTTTGCGGCAGCTTTCTCAGTAGATGGCTGGTTGCACGCAAAAAAAACACCTGCGGCTAATGTGGCGAATACTATTGAAAGCGTCTTTTTCATCAAATGTTAGTTTTCTTTGGTGATACGCAACACTAAAATGCGGAAGTAAAGTTTCACAACCATAGCCAGCACAAAACTGCCCATGACAGCGGCAGAAAAGATTAAACCCTTGGCAGTCAATGCCAGGTCAGCAAAAGCCGGGAGGTAAGGTACAGCGAATACGATCAATGCTAAGATGAAAATGTTGCGTAATTCCGTGCGGTATTGTCTGAAGATGCCTGTCATATGATTCTAATTTACATCTGGTGAAAGGATACACAAATCTACATAAAAAAACGCTTTTGCCACCGGCAAAAGCGTTTTTCAAACTGATTCAATATTATATTACCAGATCACTACTCGCGCAGTATCTGCCAGTTTCATTTTACCACCAGTACATCCCCACGCATCATTGAATTCTTTCAGATGAGGCAGCGGTCCATCTATACGGCTGCTGGCCGGAGAGTGTGGATCTGTCTGCACCTGGTTGCGCAGCGCAGCCTCTGTACTGTTGCCATGCCATACCTGTGCCCAACCCAGGAAGAAACGCTGTTGCCAGGTATAGCCATCAATCTTCGCAGGCTCCGGTTTACCCTTCAGGGATTTTTCCAGTGCATGGTAAGCCAGTGTCAGACCACCCAGGTCAGCAATGTTCTCACCGATAGTCAGCGCACCATTGATATGGAAGCCAGGCAGCACCTCGATACCGTTGAAATAACGGATATAACGGTTTGCCAGTGTCATAAAGTTCTTACGATCTTCTGGCGTCCACCAGTTTGTCAGGTTACCTTCTGCATCAAACTGTGAACCCTGGTCATCAAAGCCGTGGGTAAATTCATGCCCGATTACCGCAATGATACCACCATAGTTGATCGCATCGTCAGCATTCGCATTGAAGAAAGGAGGTTGCAGTATACCAGCCGGGAATACTACTTCGTTGTTCAATGGGTTATAGTATGCATTCACGGTCTGAGGTGTCATTTCCCACTCTGATTTATCCACAGGTTTACCGATCTTTTCGATCTCTTCCTTGTGTTTGTAGTTGGTAGCTGACACTACATTTTCGATCAGGGTACCTGGTTTCACATCTATGCTGGAATAGTCTTTCCATTTATCAGGATAACCGATTTTATAGGTAAAGGATTTCAGCTTTTTGTGCGCCATTTCTTTGGTAGCAGGACTCATCCATTTCAGGCTGTCCACTCTCTCTCCATATACGGCACGTACGTTTTCGATCATTTCAGATACCTTCTGCTTAGAGCTTTCAGGGAAATACTGTTTTACGAACAGTTTGCCCAGCGGGAAGCCCAAAGTACCGTCGGTAGCACGAATAGCGCGTTCCAGGCGAGGTTTCTGTGCTTTGGTACCACGCATTACGGTTGCAAAGAAATGGAAGTTTTCCTGGTCGAACGCCTTAGGCAGGTAACCTGCAAAACGGGACAGGGTCTGCCAGCGTGCATATGTTTTCAGGGTTTCCAGCGGGGTTGCTTTCACCAGTTTAGCTGAATTGGTAACATATGCCTTGTTTTCCAGGATGATGGTATCGGTTTTCACCTGCTGTACATCTGCATAACTTTCCCAGTTAAATTCAGGAGCCAGTTTTTTCAGCGCTGCAAAGGCCACTTTATTATAGGTAGCTACCGGGTCACGCAGCTGTACGTTGGTAAGCTGTAATTTAGCCAGTTTGGTTTCAAAATCCAGGATCGTCTGACCTGGGTTTGCATCTTTGAAGCCTGCCTGGGAGAATTGCTTATCCACATGCTTTACGAATTCGTCGCGTACGGCTTTGGTAGCACTGTCTGTTCTTTCGTAATAGCTTCTTTCGCCGAGGCTGAGGCCGCCCTGGTTTTCGTATACAGCATTCATCTTACTGTTGCGGGAGTCTGCACCAATATAGAAAGTGGCTACTGTACTAACACCCAGGTTCTGGAGTTCTCCGGACACTTTTGCCCAGTCGTCCAGGGATTGGATGGCGTTAATCTTATCCAGGTAAGGTTGTAACGGGGCGATACCCAGTTTTTCGATGGTGGCAGTATCATAGAAGGAGCGGTAAAAATCGGAGATCTGTTGCTCTTCAGAACCTTTTTTCAGGTCGGTTTTGCTGGCCAGATCCAGGATGATGCCTTTCAGCCTTACTTCTTTGTTCTGTTTATCAAGAACATTGAATGCGCCCCAACGGCTTTCTGTAGAAGGAACCGGGTTGTTCTTCTTCCAGTTGCCATTTACAAAATTGTCGAAATCGTCGCAGGGATTCACAGTACTGTCAATGGAACTTATGTCAAACGCAGGAATTTTTAGGGTGTCCTGGTTTGTCCCCGCCTGTTCTGTTGTGGTGTTGTTATTGCAGGCCGTCCACGAGATGGCAGCCAACAACGATAGTTGTAAAGCGTAAATGCTCTTCATAAAGTAAACAGGTTTAGTATTTAAAGATAGCTAAATCGGGGATTGTATAAGAAATGGATTTTTACGGGCGGCTGTTTTTATCTTGCTATAAGGGAAGATTTAGCTAGGTTTGTACCACGATAAACCGGAGATCAATGACTTTTAAGTTTAAATTATTCAGGGGACTGACTGCTATTAATATCATGTTCTCGACCTTCTTCCTGATGGGCCTCGTTATTACACTGTTCACTACAGGAAGCGTGATGATTCTCTCTGCCGGCATCTTTTTAGGCGCCATTTTAATCCATGCTATATTATCACTTCATTTACAAAAAGCGCTGATAGATCGTAATATGGTATTAAAAGAAAGCACACCGGGTGGCATCCGGATCATTGGTGGTATCAGCATCTTTGTAGGTGGATATATTGCATTGGCAGGCTTATCCCTTTTCATGCTCCTCAAAACAGGCAACCTGGATCCTTTGGAAGATGTGATCAAACAGCTCCCGGCCAGCGACCAGGGGAAAATGAGAGCCATGCTGAGCCCCATGGCTATATTTTTTATCCTCATTGGAGTAATAATTGTAACAAATGTATTGCTCTCTTATACCTTCCTCAAAGAGTGGAAGAACAGGCAGGATGAGGAGCCTTTATTTTAACCCGTTAAGATCTTTTATATGGAACCATTAGCAGAGCGGTTACGGCCTCAGACACTGGATGAGCTGGTGGGACAGCAACACCTGACCGGAAAAGACAGCATCTTACGCAAGGCCATACAGCAGGGCAAAATTCCCTCCATGATTCTGTGGGGGCCTCCCGGCGTAGGTAAAACGACCATTGCCAATATCATCGCACATACCATGGAAGTACCCTTTTATACCCTCAGCGCCATTGCTGCTGGTGTAAAAGAAGTACGTGAAGTGATCGAAATTGCCCGCAGACAGGGATATGCCGTATTGTTCATAGACGAAATTCACCGTTTCAATAAAAGCCAGCAGGATGCCCTGCTGGGAGCTGTAGAAAAAGGAATTATCACCCTGATCGGTGCGACTACCGAAAATCCCAGTTTTGAAGTAAATGCAGCATTGCTGAGCAGGAGCCAGGTGTATGTGTTGAAACCATTGAGTGAGGCAGAGCTGTTACAACTCCTGCAGCAGGCCATGGAAAAGGATGAGTGGTTAGGTAGCCGGAAAATAGAGCTGAAAGAAACGCGTGCCTTGTTCAATATCTCTGGCGGCGACGCCCGCAAATTGCTGAACCTATTCGAACTGGTGGTAAATACCCTGCAACAGGAAATGCCCATCGTGATCACCGATCAGAAGGTGATGGACATTGCACAACAACGGGTAGCCATCTACGATAAGTCAGGCGAACAACATTACGATATCATTTCTGCTTTTATTAAATCTATCAGGGGGAGTGATCCGAATGCCGCCGTATATTACCTGGCAAGGATGATAGAAGGTGGTGAAGATGTGAAGTTCATTGCAAGAAGATTGGTAATATCTGCTTCGGAGGATATTGGCAATGCGAACCCGAATGCCCTGTTATTAGCCACCAGTTGTTTTCAGGCAGTGACAATGATTGGTTATCCTGAAGCAAGAATTATCTTATCTCAGTGTACCACTTACCTGGCTTCTTCTCCGAAGAGCAATGCTTCGTATATGGCGATTAACAATGCCCTGGCTGTAGTCGGTAAAACAGGCGACCTGCCGGTGCCGATGAATATCAGGAATGCGCCGACAAAGATGATGAAGGAGATGGGGTATAACAAAGGTTATGAATACTCTCATGATTATGAAGGCAACTTTTCTCCGCAGGAATACCTGCCAGAGCAGATCAAAGGCATGAAACTGTATGACCCCGGGAAGAATGCCAGAGAAGATGAAATGCGGAAACACCTGCGGGGACTGTGGAAAGAAAAATATGGATATTAGTGCTCCTTACTGTTCTTTTTCTTTAGCCAGGATCTCAAAGGGTACATGTACTTCTGCCCCTGTTTCATCCACTAATGTGAGCATGTGCTTACCCGGTGCCGGGTGCAATGCCATCTGGTGAAACTCTTCAGTAGTACCGATAAAGTTATTGTCCAGGTGCCAGAATATTTTCGCCTTTATATCCCGGTGCGTAGCCGTAAATACTGCCTCTCCGGGTGTACCATCTATTTCTATAGGCACATAAATGCGGGCGTTGGGTCTTGGATAAATTACTTCCATCGTTGGCTTATCAGCTGATAAGCTGGCAATACAATCCGGCCTGTAAGGCGGCAAAGCCGCATAGTTATGTTTGGTACGATAATAAAATTCCATGGCCGGTGGCAATACAAACCAGGGTACATGCTGCATATTGAGGGGCGATTCACAATTGGCTGTGACACGGTATTGCCCTGTACGATCCAGGTGTATTAACTGATGATAAGGACATACACCAGCCCGCAAACCATTTGCCGGTACCCATAGCGAATCCTTGTCCGGACAGAGGTCGCTGGCCCTGAAGCCACTTTGCCTGCATACTTCTACTTTTCTTAACTTGCTATAAGGCGTGGTAAACCAGCCGCTGGTATGCAATAACCTGAATACATCGAACATCACAGGGGCGGCTGTGGCTACGCCCAGTAATCCCGGTCTGCCTTCTCCATCTGCATTCCCTACCCATACACCTACTACATATTGCGGGGTGACGCCAATGGCCCAGCCATCTCTGAAACCAAAGCTGGTACCTGTTTTCCAGGCTACCCGTTGAGATGAGGAGAACTGTTGCCAGAGCATTTCTTCACCCGGTCTCATCACCTCTTCCATCGCCTGAAAGGTATACCAGATCGCACCTGCATCCAGTACGCCATAGTCTGCAGGCGCATGTGCCGAAGGTCTTTTTAATCCATGAATATAGTTAGGGGCATGAATATCATCTGCATCATACTTTCCCTTATATTGATCCAGGTGTATTAAGGTGCGCGCCATGCTTGCATACATGCCGGCCATCTCCCATAGATTGGTTTCACCACCACCCAGGATCAGCGATAAACCATAGTGATCTGCCGGTTGTCGTAAAGTAGTAATACCCATTTTCTTCAGCAATGCATGAAAACGTTCATAACGATATTGCTGTAGCATGCGCACGGCGGGAATATTCAGTGACCTTGCCAATGCCCTGCTGGCGGGCACTGCACCGTCATACCCTAAGTCAAAGTTCTGTGGGGTATAACCTGCAATCTGTGTAGGAATATCTGGTACTAAACTATGTGGTAGCAACATGCCATCTGTCATCATTGCTGCGTACAATACCGGTTTCAATGTGCTACCCGGGCTACGCGGACTCTGAATGATATCCACATGGCTTTCCATTTCTGCATCTTCAGGATGATAGATGTTGCCTACATATGCGAGTGTGTTGCCAGTCTCTACGTCTAGTACAATTGCTGCTATATTGTTGATGCCATTGGCTTTATAAACATTGTGATAGCGCTCTGCGATGTTCGCTACATTTCTTTGCAGATCGCCTTCCAGCGTGGTTTTGATCCGGGTAGTACCTGTGCGGTAATCTTTGCGGAACCGGTCCAGCAGATGTGGGGCATCCTGTGGCAATGCCTGCGGCTGATCTGGCAAAGGTTCTAATTTAGCGAGCGCACAGGTGATACTGTCAATCGTTTTATTTTTCCACAGCCTGTTTAAGAGCTGGTTTCTTTTTGTGAGCAAAGTTTGCCTGTTACGACCAGGATGTACTAATGCCGGACTATTGGGCAGTACTGCCAATGCTGCTGTTTCACCCCAGGAGAGCTGTTCGGCACTACGGCCATAATAGCGCCAGGAAGCAGCTTCCAGACCTACTACGTTACCGCCGAAAGGGGCATTGCCGGCGTAGAGTTGTAAGATTCTTTTTTTGGAATAAGAGAATTCAAGACGGGTAGCCAGTATGGCTTCGATCATCTTTTGAAATATGGTACGGGGTTTATTGCGCGAGAGGCGGATCACCTGCATAGAGAGGGTACTACCGCCGCTGATGACAGTACGGTGTTGTATGTTTTGCTTGATAGCACGGGCCAGGGCAATGATATCCACACCCCAGTGGTAATTAAAACGTTTGTCTTCGTAGGCGATAATGCATGTGGCAAATTTATCAGGAACAGGTTTGTCAACCGGGAAACGCCATTGACCGTCTGTGGCGATGGTGGCGCTGAGTAGCCTGCCATTGTTATCTTCTATGACAAAGGAGGTTGGGGCCGTAAATAAACGGGCGGGGAGACAAAAAATATAAACTATCAGTAGAATGGCTGTCGCTATGAGCCACCATTTTCTTTTACGCAACCACATAAAATTCTTTTTAAGCCGGCCGTCACCCTCGCGGCAAAAAAATCGCTTATGCCGTAGGCATAAGCGATTTTTACGAGCAAGTAAATTTAGTCAATTTACTTAGTACTTATGTCTACCCACTTACCTGGCAGGAAAGCCTGTATGGTATTATCATACATCGCTTCACAATTTACTGCCGGCAGGTAATAATGTCCTAAGTATGCTGCATTCAGCAACACATTGTAGGTATGTGTCTTATTCTCTTCAATATTGAAATAAGTATACACCCTGTCATCACGTACATCCATGTATGTAAACGGTGAATTATGGAATGCACTATCGCTTTCCAGCAGGCGGGTATTGATCACCTCCCACCCACTTGGGAAGATCTGTGTCAATGCCATCTGTTCATAATATCCACGCTTACCCGGATTCGTGATCTTCACCGTTGCCATAAAGTCTGTACCCTGACGCAGGTTCGTTACATCCAGCGGATGCCCTTCACGTGTGCTGTAAGTCACTGTCAGCCCCAGTACAGCAGGGTTGTTAGGTACTGTTGGCTCCTGCCCTGCATCCGGACGACCCTGCAGGATCAGTCTTGCATACAGGATATTACCACCGCTGTTCTGCACACTCACATTACCAGCTGTAGTAGTAACAGGAATCTGTGTGATGTAAGAGGTCGCATTTACAGTAGTCGCTTTACCATTCAGCTTGTAGGTGAAGGTTGCTTTGGCCCCACTCTTGTTCGTACCGCAGAACTTCGCAATGGCAATCAATGTATAGGCAGTAGTCTGTGTGCTGTAGTAATCATCTTTCGACATGTCAGCAGCCAGTTCTTTCACCAGTTCATTTGCACGGTTAGTCTGACCCATGATCGTGAGTGTTTCCAGTATCATCGCTTTATCGCGTGTATCAGAGCCAAAGGTGCCACCTAATTGTTTATAAGGTTTCACACTGGTTGGTAAATTTCTGATCAGCATATTTGATACTTCCGGTTGACCAGCGAGTTTATAAGCTGCTGCCAGTCTCCATTTGGCCGCATCAGAAAGGTATGCGAATTCTTTCAGCCGGTTCATAGCACCTAACTCAGGTACCTTGGCCAGCGCAAGCAGGTACAGGCGATAAGCCTGTGTGAGGTCGCCACCGTAGAAGTTGGTACTGCGTGGTGTCCAGGATGCGGCTTTATTACGCTGGTATTTCTTCCATTGTTCCAGCATGCTGGCAGGGAGTTCGTATCCTCTTGCCTGTGCTTCCAGCAGGAAGTGACCGGCATAGTTTGTACCCCACTCATCAGCATCTGCATTACCCGGCCAGTAAGCCAAACCACCGTCAGAAGTCTGGAAGCCTTTCAGCCTGTTGATCGCTGCTTTTATATTATGATCAGCATTGGCGGCTTCGCTGCTCTTCAGGTCTACCAGCTGGTTCAGTACCAGTTGCGGGAAGGCGGCAGAAGTAGTTTGTTCCACACAACCATGTGGATATTGTACCAGGTAATTCAGGCGTTTCGCCAGGTTCATAGGTGGCACGGTAGAGATTTCCAATACACCGGTATTGGTGCCTGCCATACCTGCTGGTTTGTAATCAGCGCTCCAGCTTTGTCCACCGGCTATCGTGCCATCCTGAACGGTGGTAATCACCGGATTTGGATTACGTACTTCCAGTTCAGTTTGTTCTTCTGCTTTCGCGGCGCCGCTGGTAGCTGTTACCTTTACTTTGGCCACACCTACGGCAGCTTTCACTTTCACATCGAAGTAGACCAGTTGTTCACCTGGCTGATTGAAAGTAACGGTCTTCGTACTTTCGCCCACTACTTCCAGCAGGGCGCTGGTAGCCAGTGTTACTTTCGCAGATTTGATATTGTTTTCCAGGCCAAATACGGTCACTGGCAATTGAATCGTTTCTGAAGGACCTAATACGCGTGGCAGTGAGGTGAGCAGCATCAATGGTTTCTTTACCGCCACTGTTTTTTCAGCAGCGCCATAAGCACCATCCTGACCTGCTACTACCATGGCTTTTACAGAACCAATGTATGGAGGCAGTTTGAAATTGTGTGTTTTCTTCTCACCACCTTTCAGGGTGAATGGACCCATGTATAATACAACTGGTCTGAAGCGGTTTGCTTTTGCAGCACCTGCATTTCTGTTCAATCCTTCGTCGCCACCTATACTGAGAATGCGTTCCATATCGCCACCCCATGCACCGATTACGTAGTCGAAGATATCCCAGGTTTTTACTCCCAGTGCTTCTCTTGCATAGAAGGCGGCATGTGGATCAGGCGTTTTGAAGCGGGTCAGATCCAGCAGCCCTTCATCTACGATAGCGATGGTATAGGTCATGGATTTGCCTTTGGATTCAGATACGGTGATGCTGGCGTTTTGTTCAGGCTCCAGTTTATCGGCCATGGTGATCACCGGGTTGAGGATGGTATTCGCATCTTCAATTGTAAGCGGTATTACACCGTACATACGGATAGGCAGGTCGTTCACTGTCTGTGCATGTGGTTGCAGCAGGCTCACGTTCACGTATATATTAGGGGCCATAGACTTGTCAGCCTTGAAGCTGAAAGTAGTCTGCCCTTTTTTCGTATTTACCCAGAAGGATTTCAGCACCTTGCTGCCAGATTCGATGCTGATGAGGCCACGACCACCTTCACTACTTGGAATGGTGAGGTTGATGTCTTCACCTACATTGTATTTACTCTTGTCAGAAGTGAACACGAGCATAGCAGCTTCGGCAGGATTTTCTTTCTGCACTCTTTCTGCCCAACCCGGGTAGTCAATATATACTGACTTACCGGTGGTGTGCCCGCTCTTCAGGTCTTTTACTCTTACGAGGTAACGACCCCAGTCAGGAGAGTTGATCTGCAGGTCCCAGGTACCTTTACCATTATTGAGGGAGATGGTTTCTTTTTTCAGCAGCTGGTTATAGCTATCCTGTGTGAAGTTGGTAAAGTCGTCTTCACCATCTTCATCCCACCACCAGCGCCAGCGCACTTTGTACAGTTCTACCTGCACACTGCTGGATCCACGCACCAGGTTACCATTATTATCCACATTTACGATGCTGATGTGGTGTGGCTGGTCGGTGAGCAGCATGCCTGTGGTACGATCTCCTTCCGGCATGCGGATACCTGCGTAGGTAGAGAACGGGTTGTAAGGCATGGAGAAATGGTCGATACTGAAATCGCCACCAGGTTCGAATACTTTTATTTCGAAGTTAGCCTTCAGCTGACCTGGGGCGAGTTTGCCCAGTGGCAGGTTTACCTTTACAGGTGCAGTACCGTTTTCACTCAGGGCGCTTTCGAAGATGGTTTTGTCTTCTGCTTCAAAGTGAGTGACAGGATCATCGAAGGTATAGCCGGCAAAGTTTTTAAAGCTGGTAGCCTGTTGGGTGAGTGACACATCGACTTTTGCTTTCAGGTGCTGGGCGGTAGCGCCAAACAACCATTGGGCACTCAGGGTACCTTCAGAAGCATCGTCTTTGGACAGGGTTGTCCGGGTACCGAAGTCCAGTTTTACTTTCAGCCTGTTAGGCTTCACCGTTTCGATGCGCAGATTTTTAGTAAAGAGGGCGCCGCCTACTTTAACTTTTGCCGTCCAGTTACCAGTGATGTCGTCAGGGTTGGTAGCGGTAATAAAGTTGTAGAAGCCGTTTACAGATTGCAGGGAGTTGATCCTTTTGTACAACTGACCTTTCGGGTTGTACAGTTCCAGGGTCACCGGGTGATCGGCAGGCAGTTTCTGTTGTTTATCTTCCAGTATGAAGGTGAGGTACAGGGTATCGCCGGGGCGCCATACACCACGTTCACCATAGAGGAAACCTTTGATACCGCTTTGTACTTCTTCCCCTTTCACATCGAAGCGGCCCAGGGGGAGGGAGTTACCATCATCCAGTTTCAGGTAGCCTCTTTCATCGCCCTTTTTAGCAATCAGCAGGTAAGGTCTGCGTTTCAGGTCGAAGGTAGCGAGGCCATCGCCGTCGCTCTTGGTTTTGAAGATCACCTGGTTCTGATAGTCGAGCAGCTCCAGTTCTACGCCCATCAGCGGTTTGGTATCGCGAATGTCGGTAACGGCAATGAGCATGCTGTTGTCATTACCTCTCTTGGCAGTGAGACCGATATTGGAAGAGAATACGTTGCGGGATGCCCATCTGTCTTTGTTGTAATAAGAGTTAGAGCAGGCGTCCTCGCGGCTTTCCCAGTTGTAACCGTAGGGATAGTAGCTATCGTAGCGGGACCAGAAGTCGTCGTCTTCGTCAATTTTTTCACCATAGCTGTCACTGTAGTAGTCTTCTTCAGACTGTTCTTCTTTCTTTTCTTCGGTTTGGGTAGAGCAACCCATGAGGGAGTATGCTTTGCGGAAACCGATGGTTACGCGGTAGATGGCACCTGGTTCAGTGCGGAGCAGTTGATCCAGGTCGAGGAAGAAGCGGTTACGTTTATGGAGGTTGAGCGACTTATCGGTATCGAGGCGAATGGTTTTTTCAACGACAGGGCGTCCTACACGACGCAGGTCCTGTGTACCATCCAGGTCATTCCTTTGCAGGTATTGGGGAATGTTGTTTTCGTAGATCTTGATGATGGTCACGTCTACGGCGCGGAGGTTCACCGCTTCGAAGGGGAGCACCAGTTTATTGCTTGCCGGTAGTACCACGCCTTTGCCAGGGATGGATACGGAAGGCTGAATATTTTCGAAATCGATATTGGCAGAGAAGCTTTGTTTCAGTTTATCGTCATAAGTATTGAGGATACCTTCGTTGATGACAACGGAGAAGCTACCTTCCAGTCGTTTAGGTGCAAATACTTTTACTTCACTGCCTTCGATGGTATAGCGCAGGTCGCTTACACCACTAATGCCGATAAGGCCATCGAGGTTCTGGGCTACGCTGACAGGATCGGAGAATTGTACGAGTACATATTGTTCCGGATCTACGATTGCTTTAACATCGAGTACTTTGAAATCGCCGATGGCAGGTATTGCAATTTGTTTTTTACCTGATACATCTACTTTCAGTGGGGCGCCGTTCCATTCCAGATCCAGGTTCCATCCATCCTGGGCACGGACCAGGTTTTCGATGGTGAATTTGGACGTTCTTTCGGCAGCGTTGTGTTCCCATTTGATGGGGAAGGATTTGCTACCTGCGTGGGCGGTGACTACATTTTCGATCTGTTGAGGATCTTCGGCATCGGCAGTGACGATGGCGCCGGTGTAGACCATTTTTTCGCGCGAGGTGGTGCTGGCGGTTTTGAGACCGAAGTCCTCAATCTCGTACGATGGGCTCATGACGCGGAATTCGAAATCGAAAGTGCGCAATTCTTTTTCGACTTTGATCACTTTTCCGAGTCTGAAAGTGGCGGTGTAGGTTTTGCCGGGAGTCAGGTTGGCATCCGGACGAAACTCAATCGTTGTGGCGTCTACCCAATAGGCTTTACCCTTGATAGAGGGGCTGAAATCGAAGAGTTCTTCGCTGACAGGTTCATTTTGGGTGTGGGTAATGTTTACATTACTGGAGAGTTGTACCCTGATGGTACTTTGTTTGGAAATTACACCGGCGGTATAGGCGTCGATGTATTTTGCCAATTCAGGGTTCATTGCTTTTCTGGTTTGTTTGCAAGCTGTAAAACATGACAATAAAAGGCAGAAAATACCAGTAAGTATGGCAACGTTTCTTTTGGGATGCATGTGGATAAATGCTGGTTTAAGATATAAAGGTATGTTAAAATATATATTTAAAGTTAATATGGTGGAATCGGGTTTGGGTTAAAAATCCGTTTACGATGCATACAGGTCACTTAGGTTATCCTCCCCTTTTCCTGCCTTTAGGATCGCTATACTTGATCGCTAAGGCTCGTCAAAGATAAGGAAAGGTGTGGCAATTGGTAAAATGATCCTTGTAACTTGCACTCATCTATTTAAATTTGTCAGCATGATACAATGGTTTACCAAATCCTTTGAGGAATTAACGAATAGCGAGTTATATGCCATCATGCAGGTACGTTTCAATGTGTTTATTATTGAGCAGAACTGTATGGCGGAGGACCTGGATGATTATGACCAGAAAGCCCTGCACCTGTTTGGGGTAGACGATGGGAAGGTTATGGCGTATACCCGCATTTTTGGCCCGGGAAAGAAATATGAGCAGGCGGCGTTTGGCCGGGTGCTAACGGCGAAGGAGGCACGGGGGAAAGGAGTGGGTAAAGAGCTGATGAGGCGTACGCTGGAGGTGATAGAACAGCATTATGGCAGGGTACCGGTGAAAATTAGTGCACAGTCGTACCTGTTGAAGTTTTATAATGAACTAGGGTTTGAGCAGGTGAGTGAGGTGTATGATGATCATGGGTTGCCACATATTGATATGATACGGCCTTAAAAAAAGTGGGTCATTGTCTTCTTTTCCGTTACGATGGCTAGCACCTTAAAATAAAATAGGGGAGTCTCCTCCCCTATTTCTTCTGATCTCTTGGTACATGTACCTTTACTTTATACATGGGTATCAGGTAAGATACTGTATAGGTCATATCAAACTGTGATCGTTTTGACCCGCTTCCAAACCCCGGAATTACGATAGGTGGAAATGCTTTACTTGCACTGCTATGGAGCATGATTTTCTCTCTCACCCCCCATCCCAGGAATAAATTCTTTGCTGCTTCAACTCTCAGGCCAAATACCAGTTCGATCCAGTGGGCGGTCATACTTGTTTTGGGATAGCTACCGGTAGTAGATGCATCCCAGTAGTCACTGGTGATCCGGTAGGTGGGTACTTCGTATGAGTTATGTGCAAAACCGTAACGGATACCTCCGTAGAGCATATTCTGTTCAGTGGTTTCTTTCTTTTTCATGAGGTCATAATCGATACCGATGGTGCTGTAGATACCGTTTCCTTTGTAGGTGTAATCGGAATCGCTGTGGGAGGTACGGTTCCAGCCGGTTTCGATGGCACCATATATTTTCTGGCCAAGGCGTACATCGGCTTGTACGGTGATGTCTGTTCTGTAAGGCTGGAAATACAGGAGGGCAAAACGGCTGATATCCAGGCCGATGCGGATGCCGCCGTTAGAGAGGTAGATGCTGTCTGCTATTTTGGCTACAACCGGTTTGCCTTTGGGGGCAATGGTATCTTTGGCTGATTTGCCTTTGATAATAGCGGTATCTTTTGCTGATTGAGTTTTCAGCACAGCATTTGATAACGGCTTATGAGCAGTATCCTTAACAGGCGTGGGAAGCGTATCCTTCTTCACCTGTGCCTGCGCGGCGACCGCGAACAGGCTAATAAATAAAGTATAAAGAAACGTTCGTAGTATTATCACTTGTTACCTCCCGGTTATTAATTTTTAAAGCGTCGATGGTATGATAGGTGGTTATCACCGTATCCAGTGTGGAGAAAGTAGCGAATCCACAACCTGCTGATACAAAGTGCGGGGTGCGTGTATACCTGAAGGTCAGGGTATCTGCCACGGCGGCGGAGTCCAGTTTCAGGTAGTATTGACAGGTATCATGAAGTGGGTCGAGCTCGAAATATACACTGGATCTGGCTTCGCTTTTGACCAGGGTGTCTTTGCCGAAGGCATAGAAGACCACTTTGGGCCAGGTGGTATCTTTATCGATGTATCCATCCAGTGAGTCTTTTCTAAAGTTAATACCAAGGTCTGCAAGCAGGGTTTGATCACAGCTCTTGGTCTCATCCTCACAAGCCGCAAATACTGCTATGAGTAGGAGGGCTATAATGCCGGAAATATATTTCATGCCTATTGGTTATAACAATTCTGGAGGCGAAGATAATGACTTAGCGGGTAGAATCTGTTTTCCCCGGAAACAAAAAATCGCTTTTGCCCATGGCAAAAGCGATTTTTTGTAGTGGCTTGCAACCGGTTTTTATTATCCTTTCAGCTCCTGTTTCAGGAACCTCGCGGTATGGCTCTCCTTACACTCACTCACCTGTTCCGGTGTTCCCGTACACAATATCGTACCTCCACCAGCACCTCCTTCAGGTCCCAGATCAATAATATGATCCGCCATCTTGATCACATCCAGGTTGTGCTCAATCACCAGCACGGAATTTCCCCTGTCCACCAGTTTGTTTAGTACATTCAGCAACAGCTGAATATCCTGGAAGTGCAGGCCGGTAGTCGGTTCATCTAAGATATAAATCGTCTTCCCGGTATCTTTTTTAGACAATTCGGTGGCCAGTTTCACGCGCTGGGCTTCCCCACCTGACAGGGTCACGGCAGATTGTCCCAATGTGATATACCCTAGCCCTACGTCCTGCAATGTCTTGATTTTCCGATAGATATAATTTACGGGCTGGAAAAACTCAACTGCCTCATCTACCGTCATATCCAGTACATCAGAGATAGATTTGCCTTTGTACCTGATTTCCAATGTTTCACGGTTGTACCGGCGGCCATTACATTTCTCGCAATGTACATATACATCAGGGAGGAAGTTCATTTCTATGACTCTCATCCCCCCGCCTTCACAAACATCGCAGCGACCGCTTTTCACATTAAAGGAGAACCGACCTGCATTATAGCCCCTGATCTTTGCCTCCGGCACCTGTGAAAACAGGGTACGGATGTCTGTAAAGAACCCGCAATAAGTGGCTGGGTTACTACGCGGCGTACGACCGATGGGTGATTGGTCGATTTCGATGACCTTATCTATATTTTCCAGGCCTTTGATGCTTTTGTAAGGCATGGGGTCCTGTTTGGAATCGTAGGCGTGCTGACTTAGAATAGGGTACAGCGTTTCATTGATGAGGGTAGACTTACCACTACCAGATACCCCTGTCACACATATAAAGGTACCCA
The DNA here is from genome assembly GCF_039596135.1 of Chitinophaga sp. Lineage (GTDB taxonomy): Bacteria > Bacteroidota > Bacteroidia > Chitinophagales > Chitinophagaceae > Chitinophaga. The sequence goes on along the minus strand of NZ_JBCNKH010000028.1, from coordinate 14,290 downwards.
GTGGGAATTTCACGCTCACATTCTTCAGGTTATTGCCGGTGGCGCCTTTTAGTTCCAGGTACTTCCCGTTGCCCTTGCGCCTTTCGGCAGGGATGGTACCTGCCTGGTTGCCATTCAGGTAACCGGCGGTAGGGGTATTGAGTTTCAGGATTTGTTTGGGTGTACCCTGGGCAATGATCTGGCCACCGTGTACGCCGGCACCCGGACCTATGTCTACCAGGTGGTCGGCATGGAGCATGATATCTTTATCGTGTTCCACCACGATTACGGTATTCCCCATTTCCCGGAGGTTGCGGAGGGCGTCGATCAGCTGCATGTTATCACGCTGGTGCAGACCGATACTTGGTTCATCCAGGATATAAGTGATGCCCATGAGCTGGGAGCCGATCTGGGTAGCGAGGCGGATACGCTGGCTTTCGCCACCGCTCAGTGTGCGGGTAGCACGGTTGAGGGTAAGGTAGGTGAGTCCTACATTGAGCAGGAAGCCTAGTCTTTCCCTTATTTCTTTGAGAATATCTTTGGCGATGGTGTTTTGTTTATTATCCAGTCGCTTTTCGATGTCTTTGAACCAGGCAGCCAGTTTATCGAGGTCCATGTTGCCCAGTTCGGAGATATTCTTTTCATCTACCTTGAAGAAGAGGCTTTCCTTTTTGAGGCGGGAGCCGTTACATTCAGGGCAGGTATGTAGTTTCATGAAGCTTTCGGCCCAGTTGCGTACAGCGTCAGATGAGGTGTCGTTAAAATAACGGCGAACGGTGTTGATGACCCCTTCGAAATCTGCGTTGTAATCATTTTCGCCCTTATCCCCGAATTCCATATCCATTTCCAGGCTACCATTTTCATCTCCAAAAAGGAGGAGGTTCAATGTTTTCTGGGGCAGGTTACCGATGGGGGCTGTCAGGGAAAACTTATGTTTTTTGGCAAGTTGTTGTACCTGTTTAAAGGTATAAGTATCCCTGGCTTCGCCGAGTGGGGCGAGGCCACCGTCATTGATAGAGACATTTTGATCAGGGATCACGGTGTCCATATCTATCTGGTAGATGGTGCCGAGTCCTTTACAGCGGGGGCAGGCGCCATAGGGAGAGTTGAAAGAGAAGGTGTTTGGAGAGGGCTCTTCGTAGGAGAGGCCGGTATCCTCACACATGAGTTGTTTGGAGTACTGGCTGACTTTGTTGGTGTCATGGTCCATGATGAAGAGGAGGCCTTTTCCCATCTGCAGGGCTTTTTGGATGCTCTGGCTGATGCGGGTGCGGGCGTCGTCCTGTACTTGCACCCGGTCTACTACCAGTTCTATGTCGTGGATTTTGTAGCGATCCACCTGCATTCTTTCTTTCAGGTCGAGTATTTCTCCGTTCACGCGTACTTTGAGGTAGCCTTGTTTGCGGAGTTGTTCGAAGAGTTCGCGGTAGTGACCTTTACGCCCACGGATGAGGGGGGCGAGGATGACGAGTTTCTTTTTCGGGTAGTTTTTAAATACGTGGTCCATGATTTCTTCTTCGGAGAAGCGGGTCATGCGTTTACCAGTATTATAGGAGTATGCGATACCTACGCGGGCATAGAGCAGGCGGAGGAAGTCGTAAATTTCGGTGATGGTCCCTACGGTAGAGCGGGGATTTTTGTTAGTCGTTTTTTGTTCGATGGAGATAACGGGCGACAGGCCGGTGATTTTATCCACATCCGGGCGTTCCATATCGCCGATGAACTGGCGGGCGTAGGCAGAAAAGCTTTCCATGTAGCGGCGTTGGCCTTCTGCGTAGATGGTATCGAATGCCAGGGAGGATTTTCCGCTGCCACTGATGCCGGTGATGACTACCAGTTTGTTTTTAGGTAATGTGAGGTCCAGGTTTTTGAGATTGTGAACCCGGGCGCCAAACACAGCTATTTGATCATCTGCCGTTGCCGGTGTGAGGACCGGCGTCGATGCATTCTCTTTCTTCTTTGCCATATTTGATTTGCGAGCCTTTTTGGGCTGGTTAATTTGATACTAAGCTACGGCATAATTTGTGATTTTGCTAAAAATTTTAGTGAAGAGTTTGGAGAGGGGTAGTCAGGATTCGGTGAAGAGTCACTGTTAAAAGATCACCAAAGGGTCACCAAAAGGGCACTTATATATCGAAGGGATATTGAGGTGCCCTTTTGGTGATCTTTTGGTAGCCTTTTGGTAGTAAGGTTAGAGTATAGTTTAATCGAACAAGCATCGAAGAAGCGTCGAACAAGCGTCGAAGAACGCTCGAACAACGCTCGAACAACACTCGAACAAGCGTCGAAGAAAAGGTAAACTTAGGGTGCCATAAAAAAAGGCCGCATCTTGTGGATGCAGCCTTTCTATTATCATTATGCGTCAGTTACGCATTATATTTCTTAAACACTACAATTGCATTGTGACCACCGAAGCCGAAAGTATTACTCATCGCAACATTCACTTCGCGTTCCTGTGCCTTACCGATAGTCAGGTTCAGGTCGGTTGGGATACCCTCACCCAGGTTAGTGGTATTAATAGTAGGCGGAATCAGGTTATGCTGGGTTGCCTTGATACTAGCAATTGCTTCGATAGCACCGGCAGCACCGAGCAGGTGACCTGTCATAGACTTGGTCGCACTGATGTTCAGTTTGGTAACGTGGTCACCAAATACGCCCATGATACCTTTCAGTTCGCTTGCATCACCGAGAGGAGTAGAAGTAGCGTGTGCGTTGATATAATCAACATCTTCAGGTTTCAGGTCAGCGTCTTCGAGGGCACGTGTCATACCCAGGCGTGCGCCCAGACCTTCCGGGTGGGTCGCCGTCAGGTGATAAGCATCGGCACTCATTGCGCCACCTACCATTTCAGCGTAGATTTTAGCGCCTCTGGCTACTGCATGTTCGTATTCTTCGAGGATGATAGCACCAGCACCTTCGCCCATCACGAAACCATCGCGGTCAGCGTCGAAAGGACGGGAAGCAGTGGTAGGATCTTCATTGCGGGTAGAGAGGGCTTTCAGCGCGTTGAAACCTGCGATACCCGCGCGGGTAACAGGGGCTTCTGAACCACCGGCTACGATAGCATTGGCCTTACCCAGGCGGATAAAGTTGAAGGCGTCTACCAGCGCACTGCTGGAAGAAGCACAAGCAGATACTGTACAATAGTTTACGCCCATGAACCCATATTTCATGGAGATCTGGCCGGCAGCGATGTCGGAGATCAGCTTAGGAATAAAGAAAGGATTGAACTTAGGTACGAAGTTGGCCTGAGCGAATTCTACAATCTGGTCTTCGAAGGTCTGCATACCACCGTTACCGGAAGCCCAGATTACACCAATCATGGTTTTGTCAACACCTTCCTTGTTCAGGCCGGCATCCTCAACAGCTTCCTGGGCTGCAACCATTGCGTACTGGGTGAACATGTCCATTTTACGGGCATCTTTCTTATCCATGTACTTTTCTATGTCAAAACCTTTCAGTTCGCATGCGAATTTGGTTTTAAACTCTGTAGTGTCGAATCGTGTAATAGGACCGGCACCGCTGGTCCCTGTTTTTAGGCTATTCCAGAAAGTGTTTACATCATTTCCGATAGGCGTCAAGGCCCCAAGCCCCGTAACCACAACCCTTTTTAACGTAACAGTGCGCATATTGCTTTGAACTTTAAAATCGAAAGTTAGAGCGCAAATTTAGGCACTTATTCTTATGATTACGCATAATCATAAGAATTATATAATATAATGGGGAAAGAAAAAGGGAAAGTAAAGGGCTGGGAGGCGGCAGATGGCCTCCCGTAGTGCATTTGTTGGGAATGATTTGATAAAAATTTGTCGGATGAATGATGAGTATCAGGCGGTTTTTATCTTTTTTAGGCGACCGCTACCGTAGCTGACCCCAATGTTGCCAGGTCAATTTTCCTGGTCCGCTGCCTTAAAAAAGCCATGATTTCCTCGTCCGAGCTGAAGCGGTTCCCGATATTCACAAAGTGTTTTGCCAGCAGGTCATATCTTTTTGTCATCAGCCACAGCCATACGTGCAGAAAGTGAATACCGTCAAATACGATCGCTTCATTCTCAATATATTCATGTAATGTTTTCCTGAAATAATGGGGATGTTCGGTCCAGTGCATGTTTGGTTTGATATGATGACTGATGTGGTAGCCATCGTTCCAGCATTTGTGGTTATACTTTGTATTAATACAGGTAATGCTGTTTTTATAAGCATTATCTGGGTCTAAAGGGCAGATGAAAGCATGTTGTGCCCAGTTACCCAGCATCATAATAATCCGGGAAATCACAAATGGCAGGATAAACACGACCAGCGTAGCCGGGAAATTTACAAAAGACAAGCCTACACACATTAATATATATAGCATTTCGCCTCTTACAGATCGAACCAACAATTTTTTACGGTTCTTTTTAATGAAATACCGGGCCAGGTGTACAATCCCTGCAAAGAAAAAACTACCTAAATACTGGCTAAAGTCCCGGAAGGAGTCCCGCTGAAAGGGCATGGTACAACTATCATCATCTGGCATATTGTTTTCAGGATGGTGCATGCCGATATGGTGACTATAGTATGTTTCAGGTGTCTGACCAAAGAGGGGGCCGATCACCCAGGGGAGGTAATGGTTCAGTAAACCGTATTTCTTTTCAAAGAATGCCCGGTGGCTGGTGCAGTGAAGCATGAGGCCAAAGGGGCCTTTGTACCTGAAATTGTTCAAAAAGGTAAAGGCGCCGGCAGCTATCCACCATACGAGGTCTGGTACTGGCAGGAATAATAAGATGGCCAGTGGCAGCAGGGTGAGGGTAAGTTCGATGGTGAGGTAGAGAAAAGGAAGGTCGCGTTCGTCACGGATCATCGATTTCAGAAATTGCCGGAATTTTGAAATGGGTTTGTTGGCCGCTGTGTAAACAGGGTCAGTAAGTATATCAGTGAATACTTTCATTAGTTGTAGGTTTTAAGTAAGTCGTTGGCAAATTTGTTCGCATTGGTATTAACAAGGTAAAGTATTAATCCGGGAATAAATTGGGAGGCGGATTATTTATGAATATTATAACGAATAGAAAAATTTCTACTTTTTTTCAATTGCTTTTGGAGAATTAGGAAATATTATTATTTTTGCAACCCCTAACGGGGAATTTTTCGGTGAGATGCCTGAGTGGCCGAAAGGAACGGTTTGCTAAACCGTCGTACGGGTCAAACTGTACCGAGGGTTCGAATCCCTCTCTCACCGCGAAAAAGCAAAACCTGCTCTATGAGCGGGTTTTGCTTTTTTAAAGAATATTGATAACTTCCTAAGTTGTTTGTTCTGAATTCTTTTGGTGTTCGAAATCTAAATTTGTTATATCATCCAACCATAAACTTTTTCGTTGATGTCCTTATCTTTACTATGATGTCCATTTGAAGTTAGTCCCAATTTTATACCTTCCTTTTTGCAAAATTTCTCTTTTTTATTACATACTAAACCCAAAATCAACGGCAGCCATCTAAAAATACGTCATCCGGTTACCAGTTGGATAAGCCTGTTCCATGAAGCGCATAAAAGAAAACTGGGCATACAGATAGGTCAAGGAGTTATTTTGTCTGAAGGCTTCTTTTAATTCTTTCTTTTTGCGATGATGATATTCAGTAATTCTGTCGCGTAGGAAATAACGTTCAGACCTCAATTGCGGATAATATTCAATAAAGAAATTGAGATTAATCAGTGTAAGCGGATTGATTTTTATGAACGAATTTTGAACTTCTGAAATAATGGCCTCGAATTGTTCATCAAGAAAGGTATTTACCCCAGAAATATCCAGAGACGGTTCTGTGTAAACAATTATTGGATAAATCCTGAATTTACTTCCAAGTGATTGGAGATACCGGATTTGACTTTTTAGCTGATAAATCCCCTTGTTCTTTCCTCCAACGGATTTCTTCTCATTGGCAAACTGATCCTGAAGGAATTGCTTGAATCTTTGCGTGTCAGCTCTATCTACTACTGTTCCATGTACTCTTGTTGATTTGACTTCAATGACAAATACATCTTTGTTATTCTGTAAGATTAGAATGTCAGGATATTGAGGGTCATCATTGTCTGTCTTAATACTGTCGTACTTGTGCGTGAATATTTTCCTGATTAACTGCAGCATGATATACTCTTCAAAAAAACACTTTCCAATTATGCCCAGATATACGTTATAATCTTTAATGCCATGATTTTTATTTAGCGAGGTGACTTTATAGAAATAATAGATGAGACTTACATCTGTTAGATTCGAGACGAAATCAAAATCGAGAACAGCTATACCTTCCGAAAAACGGTAAAATGGTTGGTTAATGAGTGCAAAGGATTCGCCGGAAAATACATTGTCGGATGTAGAATTTGGATCATAGACAAAAGATTTGAATACGAGTTGTAATGTTCTATCAGTTATGCAGAACCGGGGATTCTTGTCATGCTCAAAGCTATTATAAGAATTGATTATTGTTTCTACGAATATAGAATAGAAATTGTAGGGAGATGCTACATTAAATGCGTCGGAAAATTCCTTTAAAAGCTGCGGGCCGTATCGCTCTTCTATAAAACGAAAGAATAAAAATGCTTTCAATGCATTAACTCCATACATGTTAGATTTTTTTCTAGCGAACTCCTGCTGAAATAATTCGAGCTTCCAAAGAAATTCTAATGACAATAGATTTTTATTATCGGCGCGGTTATAATATTCATCATTAATGGCAAGGATTGCGTCGAACAGTGCCATTTGCAAAAGGTCTTCATTTTCTTCATTGATATTGTCCATATCTTTTATAGGCCTGTAGCGGGCAATTAGTTTTGCCATCAGGTTCACGATAGCCTGCGAAGTGAAAACCACAGTATACTTTCCTTGATGAGTTGAAAATATTTGAGTTAAACGTTCATAAGCCGATTTGTGTATTTTATTAAATACAAAACGAAATATTTGGGTATCAATTTGATTGGGACTGCCCTGGCATTCAAAAATGATAGCATTTATTCTTGAGAGTATGATGATCAATACATCGGTAGGATATTCGAAAAGCTGTTCGATCGGATCTCCAGGAGCGGACTTGCCATAAAAATTACTATAATCGACTACTCCAAAAAGTGAGAAGGTATAGTTTTTTGATTTGGGAAAAGAGCTAGATTTTTTCATGTCATGTAATTCGAAATGCAATAACCAAAGCAATTCTTTAGTTTTTAATCTATCCTTAAAACATGTACATGAAGAAATACAAATTAGTCTTAATCTTCTTCAAAAGAACGGCTATGACTATCCAATTTATGAAATAATTTAATTGGGGTTTTCGAGTTTGCGTCTAGCAGGAAGCAGGGGAGCTGATTGAAACTTTTAACGAAGAACTAAAGAAAGAAAAGCCAAAGTTATCAGTGCTTAAAAATTTATGGAGTTATATTGCATCTATAATTTTCACAATAAACTATTACCTCAAGGCGTTTCAGGCAATTTGCTTTCTTGTCTTTTTATGTAAACGTTGGCTGGAAATATGGATAATTGGTTCACCGAGTTCAGCTTCTAATTTTGCTAATGTCATTAAAGTGAAATTATGATTCCCTTTTAACCACTTATTAATCTCAGAGGCTTTCTTCCCCATTCTTCCTGCGAGGTCTTTCTGTGTATATCCTTTTGCCTGCAAAATCTGTTCAATCCTTATAACAATATCTGTATATTGTCTTACAAATATTCTTACCTCCGCCGGTGTTTCTTCCAGAATTTGTTTTGCTACTTTACTTCGCATACCAATAATTTTTATAAAATGATTTCCTCCCCACTATCATCAGCTCGCATTTCACTCTTCTTTTGATCAATGAAGATTTCCTTATTCAGTAATGCTTCTTCTATCCTTCTTGCAAATTGGCAAGCTTCCCGCCATTTCAAATTCAGATCTCTGCTTGCTTGGTTTGTTAATGCTGATTTCACTCCGCCGTTAAATAATACTACTAGATCGGAGCGATTATTTACTCTTAAAGAGTATAATCTTAAAGGAAAATTGGGATAAAAAAATGTAATCTCGCCTAATTTTGCTTTCCCTTGGTTGGGTAAGCCAATCACTTCATTTTCAAATCGATTGAATAACAAGTCAATTGCTCCGTAATCATTCCCAATGCTATCCAAAATAAAACTTAATAGTATTTGTGTAGGTTTTTTAAGCTCGGGAATGGCGGAGTATTTTTTAAAGAATTTATCCGTTTCCGAATTCTTAGCTCCTTCCTTGCGTACTGTATAAAATGTACACTTATCTGTTTCATCGTCCCATTTTTCTAATACAAAGCTATTCACTTATAAGTTAATTTGCAAGTTTAATTTTAAATCAAAATATTTAACACAAAGCATTAATTATGAGTAATTAATATATTTATATTAATTGCTCACTTTCATGACAAATCAGAATCATTTCTATTACAAAAGAATATTTACATTCTTCAACAGTTTTGATCTACATTATAATTGCATAAGTGGCTCCAAAATAATAAGGCCATTGAATAAATCAGTAATTTAAAATTGGCTGTTTAATAGTCGCCTCAGAACATAGTGGATTGAAATAGGAGAGTTAGAATTGGGAATTTAGACATCATTTATAAATAGGGTAATAAAAATATTTACTGAATATCTATAATTCACAATTGCAAATCAGTGATAAATTTCACTAATCCATTGGCAAATTTTAGATAAATCCTCCGAAAACAGGTTCGAACTTCGTCCCTTGTAGTCCGCAAAAAAGCAAAACCCGGTCATAGAGCGGGTTTTGCTTTTTTATGTATAATCATGAATTCCTAACTTGTTTGTTTTCAACTACATTTAAGTTCGAAATCAATTGAACTTTCTGATGTAGCAATTCCCTGCTAATGTTAATTAATTTTTTAGCAATGCAAATAAGTTTGTGTTGATATACAATATTTCCTTCCACACACGCCTGGATTCTAATATCCCTATCTTTTCCAATCCTTTCAGATACTTAGATGCAGTAATTCTTGATACACCTAATCGCTCAATCACATATTCAATTCTACAATAAGGCTGTTCAAATAATAATTCTACCAACTCTTTATTGTATAGCTTTTCAGCCTCAAGTTTTATTTTCTCCTGTGTGGCAATAAATAACTTATTAATCTCTTTAATCTGATTAATTGTTTGCTTTGCAGTTTGCTCGATTCCGTTCAGGATATACAGAATCCATTCCTCCCATTCTCCACTTATGCGCACTTTCTGTAACAGTCTGTAATAATCAGGTTTATTCTTTATTATGAAATCACTCAGATATAATATCGGACTATCAATTAATCCATGAATGATCAAATAAAGAACATTGATGATTCTTCCTGTGCGACCATTACCGTCATAGAAGGGATGAATACTTTCAAACTGATAATGTTGCACTGCCAGTTTAATTAGGGGAGAAAGATCGCCTTTATCATTTAAATATTCTTCCAGGTTTTTCATCAGCTTAAGGATAGTATCATAGTCATCAGGGGGAGTATAAATAACTTCTCCTGTCGCTCCATTACGCAATGCTGTTCCTGGTAATTTACGTATACCTGCATTATTCTCTTCCAGCTTTTGTTGAATACTGACAATGGAGTTGGTATTTAAAAAGCCTTTCTGCCTGATAAAACTGAATCCATATAAAACTGCTTCCCGATAGCGAAGCACCTCCTTCGTTGCCGGATCAATTAAGGATATATCAGCAGATAATGCCTGGTAAAGTTTATCCTGAGTGGTAATAACATTTTCAATCTCTGAACTGGCACTTGCTTCTTTTAATATAACTGCATTGAGCAAAATATTGGGGTTGGGTAAAATATTGACCAATCCTTTTAATTCAGCTAGAGCCACTGACGAATTAACCAATTGCCTTAATATAGGCAGGGTTTATATCATCGTTCTTTGTGGAGGCAGTGGAATAAGATCATTATATGGCTTATCAGGTTTCATACATAGAAATTATACATGAGGCACTTGTCATGTAAAGATAATTCAATTTTTTATACATGACAACAATTGGGCAAAGAAAAATTACAGTTAAACAATTCACTATCAATTATATAATACTATTATCAAATATAGATATAGGATAGCAAGAGGCTGATATTTTTAGAAGGTGATATGGTAACGCTGATGTTTCGATATTAAACCAAGTATACCCTAAGATGTAAATAAAATTTGAGCGTTATCTGGCTTTCAACAGATTTTTAATTTCATTTCACCAATAAAGTTGTGAATCTCAGATAAATCTTCTGTAAACTGGTTCGAACTTCGTCCCCCGTAACCCGCTAGATCAAGTAATTAAAAATAAAAAAAGCCTGTAAAACGTAGTGTTTACAGGCTTTTGTTTTTTACGGATTTTACAAAAAGACTCAAATTTCCTTTCGGTAAATCCGCAAATGGCGAAAAAAAAGACTCACCGAAAAGTGTTTAATTTGTTGTAAGCCAACATATTTAAATGCTGAATATCTTGTCTGTTTTACGCTTCGATCCTACATTTATTCACCTTTTAAAATGTAGTGAGATAATGGACAAAAGTTTCGGGTTGCTTTTCTATCTGAAGAAGCCCAAGAGGTACAAAAAAGAACCATGGTAGCGCCTTTACCGAAAAACTGACTTTATAAGCTCCTTCATTAACTTTCCATTCAGATGATTTAACAAAAGTAAATGCAGATAAGCAAAGTACTGCCGCTGCCCTAGCGGGACAAAAGATTTTTTTCATGTTTATTTTTTTGGGGATGTCATTTTGTAGAAGAGGGAAGCGCTAAGCAGTGGGTATTATTGGTGCTTTTTTTGTCTACCCCAGGCAATGAGTATGGCAAGAGCGATAACAAAAATATTAAAACCAATATCTTTTGCTTCGCCTCTTGAAATGTGAAAAATACATGCGGCTACCATCAAAGTAATCGTCCCGTATGCTGCATATATTGTTAATTGGGGTTTAATGCGTAGTAACGCTGGCAGTATTATTCCAACTCCTGCCAGTACATCAACAATACCCGTAATTAAAGCAAGATTAGGGTTGTCCTTTATCCAGGGGAAAGGTAAACTGCCGGGGCGAAATATTTTCATAGACCCTGCCCAAATGAAGATGGCGGCTAAAAGGGCTTGTGCAATCCAAACAATAATGTTCATTGTTTTCGATGTGTTTTGTTCTGTTGCCATAACTTTTTTCTTGTTGCAGCAAATCTATTTACTTTTGCTATCCAAATGATATTACTTCCTGTTTGGATAGCGCTATCCAAATGGAAAGTAAAGTAAAAACGGAAAGAAATGTTGTCAAATCCAGGTTGTCCGAAAACAATGCTTTCTATCAAAGATGCTCTTGAAGCTGTTGAGGGAAGATGGAAATTGCTTATTTTGTTTTCATTAGCAGAAGGCCCTAAAAGGTTTAAGCAGATATCAAAAGAAGTCACCGGAATTACTGATAAGACATTGTCCAGGGAGTTAAAGAGTTTGGAGGCAAATAAACTTGTCCGCAGAGATGTATATGATACTTTCCCGCCTACAGTTGAGTATTCAATAACACCACACGGATTGTCGCTTGAAAAAGTGTTAGACGAACTTCATTTTTGGGGTCTTGCCCATCGTAAGAAAGTTATCGGAAAATGATTGCCTGGTCCGTTTGTTTGGTATTGGATAAACCACATCAGCATGCGACATACATCTGCCTTTTGATAATTATTATCAAAAAAATACTTTCATGCTTCTGATGTATTGCCGCCTAAATTTTTCTGTTGTCTCCTTATCTGCTTTGCAAAGCTTTGCCTTCTTTTGTTGCGGGGAATCTGTATCGCCATCTTTTTCATCTGCTCTGGAAATTGTAAGCACCTGCAGGGTTTCTTCCTCAGCGTACGTAAGCCCACGTAGCAGGCCGGTCAGGTAGTACTCAGCAATGAGAGAACTACAACCAGTCGAAAAGTTGGCCTCCATAGCCCGCCGAAATTTAGAAAGCCTCCAGGTGAAAGTCTGGAGGCTTTTTTACCTTTACTTCACTGATATCTTCCCAACAGCAATCTTTGTTTTACCAAACATCCTATCTGAGCGTCCTACCAGGTACAGGTCATTTCCCAATACAACGCCTTTCCTTGGCATAGCAGTAGGAATTTCCCTGTTATTGAAAATCATTTTACGGCTAATCTTACCTGTCAGTTCATCAACAGTAATGATAAAACAATCTGATTTACCAAAGCGCAAAACAGACTTCACCTTCTGCCCGGATTGAGTCACACCGGCATTTTTAGGATTATCATTCAGCACAAGGTGAATGTTATCGCCGGATTTGATCACACCAAATCCTGAATAAAATGGCATTTTCAAAGAGGAAAAGAAACTAAACCCGCTGATTGTTGCGCCACTTCCCGTTGACGTTGAGCCAACGGCATAGCGTTCGCTTTGCGCTTTAGGTACTACCTGTAACCAGTCAATTTCGCCCTGGGGAGCTACTTTACACATCAGCAGGTCTCCGCTTGAATATACCCTGTAGGTAGTGTATGTCCAGCGTCCGGGAGCCCCATTTGTACCTGGTGTGAAATATGAAGATGTGTAGGTATAGGTATCAAAAGATTCAGCCAGGATCATCAACCCACCATCTGAGGAGTAGAAGATCTTTCTGAACTGCATGTAGCGGGAGAAACCCTCTCCTTCTTCCTTACCGTCCTGTTTAGTATCTTTTGCGTTTTCTTTTCCTGCTTTGGCTGATTTACTGTCTTTGCTTTCTTTATCTTTTTTATTCTCTTTAGTTTCCTTACCATCTTCCTTATCATCATCTTCTACATTATCATCATTAGACAACATGGCATCATTGATGGCTTTATCGAAGGTGGAAATTACTTTCCCGGTATTGACATCGATCCTTTGTACCAGCAGCCCGTTTACTTTCCGGCTTTTCTTTTCATTGCTATAGAATGCCGCCAGTATCAGGTCCTGGTTCTTTTCCTGCAGCAATTTGGTACTACTCAGCCATTTACCGTTAACGGTTGTATTAATTTCTGATTCCTGTTTGCCGGCTTCATTATACACACGAATATTGTAATGGTTAAAGTCGAGGAACTTTTCCTTTTTCCTTTTACCTTCTTCATATTCATAGGTACGACCTACCAGGATTACCTTTCGGTTGATGGTATAAATTACATCTTCCAGCTGGTATTTTTTGGCTTCAAATTCATTTGAGATAACGACAGGTTTAGCGCCCTTTAGTTTACTGTCGAACTCCTGCACCTTGTACTCGTTCCTTTCTTTTCCCTGCACACTGCTCACAAGCACCATCTTTGTGCTGTCAGTATTGTAGGTTAGTTTGAACTCAATCTTATCCTTCTTTGACTCCTGCTGTAAGGATGCCAGCCGTTGCCATCTTACAGTCAGGTCACCGGATGCCTTATTCACTTTTGCTGCGAATAATTCAAGCATTCTGTCTCCTCTGCTATAATTGGATGCAATGATGTAGAGGTCATTCCCTAAAGGGAAAAATTGTTCAAATTCTTTACCACGCAGATCCTTGTTGTAGTTGTAGCGGTAAATTTCTGAAAGGTTGGAGTTCATTTTTATAAGTGTCCCCGATTCTCTGAAGGTAGCGCCCACCACAAAGTAAGATTTCATTTTAATGTGGGCTTCCTCCAGGTAGATACCAGTATTGTCGGTGCAAATAACTTTAAGGTCTGTAGAGCCTTTTTTAAGTTTGATGTCCTCTCCCCATTTTACGGAAGACTTTTGCTGGGCTAAACTGGAAATGCTGATTGAAAGTGTTAACAGGTAGAGATAAATAAATTTCATGTGAACAGGTTAATTAAAAATGTGGGTGCAATGATATGATAATAAACGGGGATATAAAATGATTTTAGGCGTGCGCTTTAAAAAATCCGGGGAGGTTTGGTGCCAGGCAGGAAGCCCGCGTGTGAGGATCTAAATCTTATGGCTACATCCTGATAATCAGAGATGATGATGAAATATGCAATTTTTTAATTTATATTTCTATAAAAAAATATAAATTCGCAGCGCTGAAATTCCCGTCTACCCATATCTGGGATACACACGTTACCCACTCAGGCCTATCATTTTAAAATTTACTGTAGTCTGCTCTATTTATAACCATTATCTGTAAAAACAACCTCCTATGACCAAAACCCGGTATGTAAGATTGGCTTTAACTGCCTTATGCTGCTTTTTCAGTTTATTTACTTACGCTCAATGTAGCCTGGTTGGCTGGGCCAGCCAAAACGGCGGCGTAACAGGTGGTGGAACCGCCACTCCCACAGTTGTAAGTACCTATGATGCACTTAAAACAGCAATTACTTCTTCGAGTGTAAAAGTCGTGCACATATCCGGCA
>NZ_JBCNKH010000027.1:0-83009 GCF_039596135.1 Chitinophaga sp. | reverse complement strand
CCAAGATAGAATTGGGAATGAGTGATGAAGAGGTGGCGGAGATTGTGACGGAAAACAGGTTGGCGCTGGAAGAGGCGTTTGCAAAGGCGATCAGGAAGGGGCAAGAAATGGGGGTGATCAATAAAAAGCAATCGGCGAAAGTGTATGCGCGATTTGTGATCAATACATTGTGGGGGTTGAGTACGTATGCAAAGATACCGGATGCGGATAAGAGAGGGTTTGATGATGTGATTAAGGTGACGGTGCAAATGCTCTTACCTGTATCCAAATAAAAGAAGGCGTATCTCATTGATGATACGCCTTCTTTGAATTAAAAAACAGTATTTACTGAAAGATCTTTCCATTCATTGATCTCGTCAAGCATACCCTTTAATTTCTCGGGTACCAGTTCTGTAGCATCTTTACCAATTAAGAAATTCAACGGCGGATTTTCGCTCTTCGCCATTTCGATAATAGCCGCTACACCTTTTTCAGGATCGCCGGGTTGCTTACCATCCAGGTCTGCATGCCATTGAATAGAATCTTTTACAGACTGGTATTTACTTTCTGTTACGCTCAGATCTGCTCCCAGGAAGGAAGTTCTGAAATAACCTGGTAATACGACAGTGGCTTTCACACCAAATTCTTTGATCTCTTCACGCAGTCCTTCTGTCAATCCTACTACTGCAAATTTAGTAGAACAATAGATTGCCCAACCCGGGAAACCACCGAGGATACCGCCTACAGAAGCAATATTAATGATATGTCCTGAGCGCTGCTCCCGCAAATGCGGCATTACCTGCCTGATTACATTCAGCAATCCAAATACATTTACGTTGTAGTTTTCCCGGGCATCTTTATCACTTACTTCTTCCAGGGCACCTACCTGTCCGTATCCTGCATTATTTACCACTACATCTATTTTACCAAATGTGCTGATTGTCTTGTCGATAGCGGCCTTTACACTCTCTTCTGAAGTGAGAGACACTGTGAGGGGAAGAAAGTCATTACCTGAAAATTCTGCTAAGGAAGCGGCATCACGTGAGGTAGCTGCGACCTTATTACCCTGGGCTAATAACTGGGATACAAGGATGCGTCCAAATCCTTTGGAGGCACCTGTTACAAACCATACTTTACTCATAATTAATAATCGGTTGATTTTGTTAAAGATTCAGTTGCTTTGAAGGCAACTGCTAATTGTTCGAGCTTATTCAGGCCACGCTGATAAGCATCACTGCCTAATAAGAGGTACACTGGTGGTTCCGGCATATTTACCAATTGGATCATTGCTGCTGCGGCTTTGTCCGGATCTCCGGCTTGTGCACCATCCATGCCTGCATATTTTGCATGCGAGTTCCTGATTGCAGTGTAATCTGCAATGGGGGTATCTGTCATGACTAAGGATTCGGCAGTGAGGAAACTGGTGCGGAAAGCGCCAGGTGCTACCAGGGTGACATGGATGCCAAATTCTTTTACGTCCTGTGCCAGTACATCTGTGAGACCAGTGATGGCGTATTTTGTTGCGGCGTAAATAGACCAACCTGTATTGGCCGTGATGCCTGCGATAGAAGAGATATTGATGATATGTCCGCTTCTTTTTTGACGCATAAAAGGCAATACATGCCTGATTACATTCAGTGTGCCAAATACATTGATGTCGAAGCTGGTGCGGGTCACTGCATCAGACAGTTCTTCTATACTGCCACCGATGCCATATCCGGCATTGTTAACGGCCACATCTATCTGGCCGAATTTGTCGATGGCAGACTGAATGGCGAGGGCTACGCTCCTGTCATCAGACAGGTCGACCTGCAGGGGGAGGAAATTATTCGAGTTACTGCCTACGGCTTCTTTTAATGCAGCAGCATTGCGGGAGGTAGCTGCCACAGACTGGCCGGTGGCAAGCAGTTGTTTTACCAGGCTTAAGCCGAGTCCTTTGGATGCTCCGGTTACAAACCAGGTCTTTTTGTTGTCCATATCTTAGCTTGTTTTGATAGGACAAAATTAGACTGTGCAGGGGGTTGCGTTATTACAAGGTTCAAACCATTGGTTACAAAATTCAAACAACGGGGATTTTTTTTAAACAACCCGGTAAGATGAGGGTGTACTACTCGTATGTTTCTTAAAGAAGTTGTTAAAGTGCGCCGGTTCTTCAAAACCAAGACTGTAACTAATTTCAGCAATATTCCAGTTGGTATGTTTCAGGAGGGCTTTGGCTTCGCCCAGTAACCGTTCTGCAATATGATCGGTGGTAGTCTTGCCGGTGGTTTCGCGGATAGCCCTGTTCAGGTGGTTGACATGAACGGCCAGTTTATCGGCAAAGTCGCGGGCGGAGCGCATGGTAAAACGTTGGTGAGGGGTTTCGATGGGGAATTGTCTTTCTAATAGCTCTGTGAAGATAGCAGTGATGCGGGCGTTTGCATCTGTATGCTGGTATAGCATTTCCGAAGGCTGCATTTTCAGGGCATAGTGAATCAGCTCTGTTACATAGTTCCGTAGCAGGTCGTACTTATATTTATAGTCGGAGTTGATTTCTTCCAGCATCTTTTTGAAGATGGCGCTTACGTGCTTATCCTGGTTTTTGTTTAGCATGTAGGCAGGTTTACTGCCTGTTGCAAACATGGGGAGTTCATTGATATTGGTTCTTAACGACTCTGTGAAGAAGGATTCCTTGAAAATGCAGAAGAAGCCAGATCGATCGTCCTGTAAGGATTCGTAAGTATAAGGTACATTAGGGTTGAAGAACATCAATGCGGTTCCGTCTGCTTCAATGCTTTTATCAGCATAATGGTAAACGGTACGGCCCCTGATCAGGCTGATCTTATAAAAATCCCTGCGGGCGTAGTGGATGGGCGTAGCGCCGGGACTTAAGGTATCTTCTACTCTGAATACATTAAAATGCCCGATATCCTGTTTAAGGTTATCAGGCAGCCAGTTGAATTTATGTTGGTAAAATTCTTCGAGTGATTCCCTGTTTGCCATGGGGCGAAGTTACGAAATTCAAACAGAATTGATGATACAGGCTCCCCTTTGTTTATAATACAATAGAAAATGAGCCGCCAGTACGGCAGGCTCATTCTTCCTGTGCATCCCTAATATCTCACACCTTTTTAAGTGTGAGCTGTGTATCATTCGTTATTCAGGTTTGGGTTTTAAAGCCAATACTTACAATCTCGGATCCACCGGCTCACTCTCCAATGCCAGCACTCCAAACACACATTGATGCACCTTACTCAGCGCAGCCCTTGCCACAAACCTTTCCAGCGCTTCTACGCCAAGTGCAAACTCCTTCTGAGCCAGAATTCGCTTGGTACTCATCCCCCTTTCCCTGAGACGGGTCAGATTCCTTTCCAATGTATACTCCGGGCCATAAATAATCCGCAGGTACTCCCTGCCTCTTACCTTGACAGCAGGCTGCACGAAGAACTTATCATTCATGGTAATGAAGTGATATGGCTTTACCACCATCCCCTCTCCCCCATTGTTAGTCATAGATTCCCACCATGTAATGGCTTCACCCCGACTTACCTCATCATCCAACTCCACTATTTTGTACTTCGTTGCGATAATAGGATTTCCCTCTCCGCCGGCAAAGGCCCCTAATTGCTCCATATGCCACTCATGGTCTTTGTCAAAGTAAGTTTTACCTTCGGTAGCTAACAGATGAAACGGCGCCAGCTGATAATCTTCCATCCCTTTTACCTCCCAGCAATACTGCCTGTACGCCGTGGCAAACTGATCGACCATTACCGCCCTTTCCCTGTACTCCCTCAGCAAAGGCAATGCAGCTGGATTAATAGCTGCTTTTTCCAAATTCGCCACTGCCTCCTGCATAGCATATCTACCTGCTGCAGCGGTAGCTCCATACTGATTACGGAGTAACTGCTGTGCTTTCAGGTTCCATGGCATGAGCTCACAATCCCAAATCATCCAGTCCGTATCAAAAGCTTCCCAGCCACCACGCGCTGCAATCACATCAGCAATCTTTTTCAGGAAAGCCTGTTCTACCGCTTCATCATCAAAGAACACACGACCCGTACGGGTATAGATAATGCCAATACTATCTTCCTGTATACCAAAGCGCTGCTTTACCACTTCCTTATCCTTACACACAATCACCACCGCACGGGAACCCATATGCTTCTCTTCACAAATGACCTTTTTCACGCCCTCGCCTTCGAAATACTTAAAGGCTTCATTTGGGTGTTCGAGGTAATCAGGCAAGGTACTGGTCGCCGTTGGAGACATCGTAGGCGGCAGGTATACCAGCCACTTAGGATTCACGCCCCATCTGCTCATGATTTCCAGTGCAGATGCAGCATTACCTTCGCGAATACCAACCTTTGTCATCAACCGGGTTTCGATCAACTGCCTGCCAACGACATCGCTGATATCAAGTACATTATCATATTCCTGCTGTAAACTCAGCTCATTCATAGACTCCCTGATCGGCCTTGCCGGCACCGCATATTCCTGCGCTGCAGGTACGCTCACCAGTTCTTTTTCAGGATAACGGAGCGCTGTGAGACTTCCTCCAAATACACAACCGGTATCTATATCTATTGTGTTATTGAACCATTCAGGACGTACTACTGGTGTATGGCCGTACACCACGGCTGCTTTACCATTGTAATTAGCTGCCCAGTTATAACGCACGGGCAATCCAAATTCATCTGTTTCACCGGTGGTCTCACCGTACAAACAGAATTCTCTTACTGCTCCCGAGCCCCTGCCCTGCATGTTTTCCTTAAGGCCCGCATGCACCACAACCAGGTTACCACGATCCAACACATAGTGGCTCACCAATCCATCCAGGAACACTTTCACGGATTCTATCCATGCAGGATCGGCGCCTTCCAGCTGTGCCGCCGTTCGTTCCAGCCCATGCTGCAGCTGTACATTCTTACCATTCAGGTATTTGAGCAGTTTGTTATCATGGTTACCAGGTACACACAGTGCATACTTATCTGCTGTTGCCTGCATCACCAGTTTCAATACCGCCGGTGAAGCAGGTCCTCTATCGACCAGGTCACCGAGGAATATAATCTTTCTACCGTTGGTAGCTGTGATGCGATATGCTGTTTTGTCTACTGTATGGCCAAGGTTTGTAAGCAGGGTACACAGTTCATCGTAACAACCATGCACATCGCCAATAATATCGAACGGCCCTTCTTCGTGCTTCAGATCACTGTAGAGCGGCTCTCTTATTATTTCAGAGATGCCGTCTACCGCCTCCGGAGTACGGAATTCAAAATGCCTTCTGAACCCTTCTTCCCTGATCTTGCTGATACCGCTTTTTAGGGTAAGCATCTGGCCTTTGATTGCACGTGGCGGCAGAACTCTGTCGGTACGGGCTTTATTCCTATCCTGGCACACCCTGTCTGACATATTCAATATGATCGCGACAGGCAGAATGTGATATTCTCTTGCCAGCGCCACCAGTTGTTTTCTGTATTGTGAATTTACGTTCGTAGCATCTACTACTGTGAGCAAACCTCTCTTCAGTCTTTTTGCAATGATAAAGTGCAATAGTTCAAATGCATCTTCGGATATACCGGGTGTATTTTCATCATTGCTCAGCATCATTCTACAGGCGTCACTACTGACAATCTCTGAAGGCTTGAACCATTTCTTTGCAAAGGTACTTTTCCCTGATCCTGATGCGCCTACCAATACTACCAGGGAAAGTTCCGGAAAATTTAATGTCATCATTCGTTATTGTTTTGAGAAAACAGCCATCTGGCTGGGTGCGCCAGCTGTTTCGATCTCCTCGCCCAATGGCTTTATTTCATAAGTATATTTATATACGTCGCGAATGTGTTCACACCATGCCTGGAATTCTGCACGGGTCCATTCGAACCGGTGATCACCATGTCGCATTTCAGTTTCATCTGCTGTAAAAGTTACGTTCCATTCCTTGTTGGGCGTGGTCAGCACAACCGTATTGGGTTGTATTTCATTGAATACGTTCTTCTCCAATGCCAGCAACCTGTCTTCATCCAGGTGTTCGATCACCTCTACCAGCGCAGCTACATCATAGCCTTGCAAACGCCTGTCCCTGTAAGTCAGAGAGCCTTGCAGCAGGTTGATTCGCTTGCGTTGTGATTCGATCATTTTGTCCAGTTTGAGTCTTCTGGCAGCGACCTCGAGACTGTGTGAAGAAACATCCATACCAGTGATGCGTTGCAGCTGTTTATTTTCCAGCAGGAGTTTTAAGAGACGACCTTCTCCACAACCCAGATCTATGACAGATGTGACCCGCAGGCGGGCGATTTCATCGTATACAGCTTGCAGTCTTACATCATGTAGCGTTTGTTTAGGTACCTGTTCTACGACAGGGGTATCTTCCAATACCTTCATGGCTGACAATGCGTTGTTGGAGAGTTTACGTTGATAACGCAGGTACCTGCGAACAATCAGTTCTTTGGCAGGATGGTCTTCCAGCCAGCCTTTCCCTTTATTCATGAGCTTTGTAACCTCCTCTTCGGTTACCCAATAATGCTTTTCATTGTCCATTACGGGAATGAGCACATAGAGATGCGAGAGCAATGTCTGCAGGGTGACTGTATGCTTCAGGGTCACTGTAAAGTAGCGGCTATCGCCCCATTCGGGGAAATGCGGGTCCAGCGGGTGCTGGGTAGCTATCATTTCGTAGCCCAATGGCAGGAATAGTTGCTGCAATACATCCTCCCCGCCTCTTACTGAGAGTACGAAGATCTGTACTTCGAGTTGCAGGGGGATGCTCACCAGTGCTGGTTTTTCCTTGCAATTTCCATTCAATGCGGAGCTAAAACCCTTAGCAATGGCGCTGGCCATAAATGAGGAAGCGACATAGGGACGGTCGTTTACGTATTGATCCAATGCAAAAGGGTTGCCATCACTGTTCCTGACCAGGCCGACGGGGTCCATATCCAGCAATATTGCACAGGTACATTTGTCATCGCTTACTTCCGGGTAAAAGACGTGGGCTTTACCGTTCGTCACCTCGACAGATTGCACTTTGGCGGGGTGCTTGTGTAACAGAAAACTCAGGTCGGTAGCGGGGTAGCGTGAGTTGGTGATAGTTAATAACATATTTGCAATATAAATTGTATTGGCAAATATCTGAAGGTTGTGTGAAGGGTATTTGCGCAGATAAAAAAGGGCGGGAATTTCAATAAATGCGACGCATTTATTGAAATTCCCGCGGGGTGGGGTTTTGTAAGGGCTGTCGCCAATGCCTATTGATTAATTATAAGGCGTGATAGTCACTTTGCCAACTAACCCCGATGGTTGTATCGTCCACTTAGATGCGTCAAAATCTTTATAATTAATATTGACGAAATTGATTTCATGATATTGCCGCCATGGTATATGATGCTGGTCCATATACCGGATATGATTGGCCATGAGGTTCGCCACTTCAATACGGATTTCGTTTTTACCCGCCTGCAGATACTTACCCACCCTTAGTGTAAATGGAATACTCCATACATAACCTGCATCCAGTCCATTGATCCAGATGTGCGCACTTTCGTGTACCTTGTTCAGCTGAAGCAGATATTCGCGGGCAGTTTTTGCTGGTAGCTGAAAACTGGTTGTGTATACCCCCTTTCCCGAGAATGATGTAACAGCTGTATCTGGTAAGGTGGTCCAGTCTACCAGGCTATCCAGTTTTACAGCAGCCGGGATAAACGGTCCGCCATCTTTGAATTGCAATTGCCAGGGGCCTTGCAAAAACAAGGGAGTAGCTGGCGAATTTAAATATACCCAGTCTGGAAGATTATCCTGCAAAGGTTTGCTTTCTGCTTTTAAAATAATAGACTCTCCTGAGGCCAGTTGTACTTTTACATTAGTTGTGCCGTCTGTTTGCTCACTCCGCGCAATCCCACTATCACCCCTTAATGGATCCAGCATCACAACACGCGATACACGGGCATTGATAGGAATAGATTGCGCTATCTCATTTGCCGTATGGTTCACCAGGTAATAATAAGTGTTCCCTCCATCTTTCCGGCGAATAAACTTCAATCCTGCATCCGTAAGTGCTTCGCGGCGAATCCCCAATTTACGCAATGCACCTTCCACATCAGCAGTGATGATGATATTCTTCTTACCGGTTAAAGATTTCAGCAGCAACTGGAATTCTTTTCGCCGCTTATCAAGCTCATTCAAACCCGGTACATCTTCGGGCAAAGCCTGAAAGATCACAGGCGTACCACTTTGCGCAAGTGCAATGATCTTCTGTAGAGTCGTCACCGGCATCAAATGCGCCTGTGGAATAATCAGGGCTTTGTATCCCGTCGTTTTGGATATCCAACTATCAGAAACAAAATCCAGTGTATACCCTTTTCCCTGCAATCCCATCACCTGTTTATAAAACGCCGTCGGGTACAACCACTCATCAATATGGTGCACCGACAATGGCATTTCCATTCCCTTCGCATCATTCCATATATCGTACACCGGCCAGTAAACCAGCAAATCATTATCCGGCTTGCCCGCCTGTAATACAGACTGCACATGGGTAATATACTCATTCAACCCCGGCAGATGCGACCACCAGCTATTAGCAGGAACAAAATTCACTGATGCATAAAATAACCATCCGGGAAAAGGAACCTCCTTTGGAGAATACGTTGTACCATGGTAAAACACATGATTCACCCCTGCCAGGAAAGCCTGTTCCACCTCTGGTTTACATTGCGACAACGATGTTTTGAAATGCTCTGTCAGCCAGGTAAATGTCTCGCTGGAAATGAGCGGATGCCCCGCTATATGCCCGGCACTTGTAGCAAATTGCATCATGATCGGATCCGGACTTACATTCCTGATATCTGCACTATCCCTGCGCAAACCCGGGATAGGGAAATAGGTTGAACCAAAAGTCTCGCACTCCGGAATATCTACCGCTGCATACAAATCAATCAGGTTGCCTGGCGAACCATGTGCCTGATTCTTCGTAACCCGGTGGTAATTATGTGCCCACTGTGTCCAGGGCTTTGTAAAGTTATCCAGCAGCAATTCTGCCATCGTTTCCCTGTAATCTGATTTTACACGGGCAACTGTATCAGAAATCCTTTTCTCTGCCAGTTCCCGGATAAAACGCGTGAGATCATACCCCCTTCTCCGCCTGAACTCAGGCAGGAACTCCGGTGTCCAGTCAGCGCCATATACTTCGTAGCTATCATTATAAAAAGCCCGGATATCCGGTACTTTTTGTTTAAATGCGTTATCAAAACGATGCAGGTAAAGCTGCACGGCTTCCCCGGACAGATGATCGAGGGTATAACCTTCGCCACCGGGAGCCGCCCGTTTTACTCTCTGTTTTGTATGACTGCTGTACAAGGCATATACATCTGCAGCATGCTCCCAGTGCAGGCTACCATCTTTGACCTTGTCTAAGATAGGTACAGGAGTAGCTCCTTTATAAGCCACCAATGCCTGCAAGGTGCCAATGCCCGTATCGATCTCGTCATGCTTTAACACCCTTACTTCCATCTTCGCCGCAGCATGTGCCAGATCGATTTGTGGCCCGCCAAACGGCCAGCCGGTGCCAGTCGTCAGGTCTACCCCCATATGTAAACGGGTCGCCTGCCGGGTTGTAATATCCAATAAATGCACCCATTGCGGGGACAGGAAGTCCACATACTTTGACTCAAACCCTTTGGCCCCATAAATAGGCGCTATTTCCACCCCGCCAAAACCAACCTGGTTATAAGTGATCAGGGCATTGGTCAGGCCTGCGCTATCCACAGCGCTCCCCATCCACCACCAGCGGGTCCAGGGTTTAGTTTCCTTCTTTACAGAAGGCCATACAGGTTCTTGTGCAGTAGCCTTAAAGGCGCAAAGGAGCAGGCCAATGGTAGCCAGCCGGTAAAAACGTGGATGCATATATTGTTTATTTCTCGGTATCAGACCAATCAAATTCCTTGTTTTCTGCCGGGGTTTTCGCCTTTGCCATAATGGCTTTCAGGGCTTTAACTTTAGCCGGATTTTCGGCAGCAAGGTCTTTTGTCTCTCCAATATCGTCAACAATATTGTACAATTCAAATCTTTCACGCTTTCCTTTGTATTTAAAGCGGATCAATTTCCAGTCGCCCTGCAATACCGCCTCCTGGATGTATCCTTCGTTGAACTGCCAGTATAAATAATCATGGGTCTTTTCGGGCTTTTGGCCTTCCAGGGCAGCAGCGTAATTCAGGCCGTCAATGCCTTTTAACGTTTTAGACTGTGTCAGTGCACTGAATGTAGGCAGTATGTCCCAGAACGCCCATTCCTCATCACTCACTTTACCGGCAGGAATATGCCCCGGCGCACGCACCAGCAATGGCACACGAATACCGCCTTCGTACAGGTCACGCTTCAGGCCTTTCAGAGGGCCATTGCTGTTGAAGTACTCCGGGTCGGCGCCACCTTCTTTGTGAGGACCATTGTCGCTGGTAAAGAAGATGTAAGTATTGTCGTCAAGCCCCAGTTGCCTGATCAGGGCCTGAATCTGGCCCACATTCTGATCCAGTTTACTTACCATGGCGGCAAAGGCGGCATGCGGGTATTGCTGGGTGCGATAAGTACCGCCATTCTGTGCATACGGCGTTTCAGGAGCCAGCTTGGAAGTTCCATCCGGGTTTAGCCATTGCTGCAGGTCCTTTTTGGGAGGATCCAGTTCGGCGTGCGGAATGGTAATAGAAAGGTATAGAAAGAACGGTTTGTCTTTATTTTCATTGATAAATGAATAGGCATGTTCCATGATCTCATCGTGGGTATAAACCGTGGTGTCATGGGGAATCCTGCTGATCTTACCGGCTTTTACCTGGAAGAGATAGTTGGTATAATAGTCGTGTGCATGGCCCTGATTGAGATAGCCATAGAACTCGTCGAAGCCTTTAATTTCAGGGGAACCGGTCGTTCCCATTTCGCCTAAGCCCCATTTTCCAAACATACCGGTAGCATAGCCATTTTGCTGAAGCACCTGAGCCAGGGTACTATCCTGCGGGCGTAGCGGAAGCCGGGTATTGCCACGAATATAGGCATGCCCCATATTCCTGCCCGTTAGTAAGGCACAACGGCTGGGTGCACATACCGTATTGCCGGAATAAAAGCGGGTAAAGCGAATACCCTCTGTACCCAGGTTGTCAATATTTGGAGTCGGGATTGGACTTTGGGGGTTGTAGGATGTCAGGTTGCCATAGCCCAGATCATCTGCCAGGATAAAAATGATATTGGGCCGGTCTGAATGTTTCTTTTGCTGTGCCATGGCGGCTATAGAGGTGGTGAGCAGCCAGCCTGACAACAGGATTTTGTAAAAGCGACGTTGCATAGTTTCTTATTTTCTCGGGACTAATGTACAAAAACCTACCAAACAGATAGACTAATAATTTATGAGTGGTTACCCGCCAGAATTGTAAATAATTTGGTCAGAAAGGCACCGTATCAGATACTTTTTTTATATTTGGTATATTTTCGTTTCAATTGTCTTAAATTCATATCGCCCTCAGTGTCAAGGTTTATAGAGGTTATGTGAATGATTTAAATCAATAGAAAATGATGGTGAGATACTATGCAATATTTGGAGATGGTAGTTACAGTCCCTTACATTCCCTGGAATCGGTCTCAATACTTCCGGAATATTCCTACATACTGATGACAACGGATACACTGAAACCGAACGGCTATGTTGAATCTACAACTTATCAGTTTGTGAATACGAAAGGTGAGGTAGAATTGCTTCGGATCAACAACTGGGAATTGCTGTACATCAGCCCATGGACGCATAGTTCCGATGGTCTACGCTACTGCCTGTACAACCACCTCACTAAAACTGCCCATGAGTTTTTTGGCGAGGAAACCGGCCTTCACTTTTTTAAACATGATTTGTTTCCAAAGCTTAGAGAATTGTCGATTATCTCGGATTACAACCAGTACCTGCTCAGTGAAAAGGTGGATCTGCTGGAGATTGAACTGACTGAGTTAAGGAGAAGATTGTATGAGCTGGAAAAGGTAATGCGGAAATAATTATTTCCTGATATCCGCCAGCAGATTCGTATCCGGATCCAACCAGATACCAGCAGGTCTTTGGGCTGTCGGTATAATAACAGTAGTGATTTTATCCTTTACCTGGATTGTCTGCACCCCTTTTGACTTATCCAGCGTATATTCCAACGGAAATTCAAACAAAGGCGTCTGCTGTTGAATAATCTCCATCTTTACCGCATGGGTATTTTCATTATAACCCAGGTTCACCTGCAACTCCGGTATAGCAGTCGTATATAACCATTGTGTAAAGAAAGTTTTCAGGTCCTGCCCACTGACCTTTTCCATTTCTTTCCTGAAATCGTCTGTACTGGCATTACGGCCACTGAAGTCTTTGAAATATTGGCGAATGCCTTTCCAGAACAGTTCATCGCCCAGCTTTCTTCTTAACATATGTAGTACCCAACCTCCTCTTTCATAGCTATTCGCATTCAGCAATTGCATATAATTACTATGAACAGTGGTATCGACTACGGGTGTTTTTCTTTTCTTCCCAAATTCTATAATCTTTGCCTGGTCTTCTTTCAGCGAGGCTCTCAGGGTATCCACACCATAGGTATGCTCCATGTACAACAGCGTCATATAAGTAGCAAAACCCTCGCTCAACCATAGATGCCGCCAGTCGGTCTCGGTGATGGCATCGCCAAACCATTGGTGCGCAATTTCATGGGCCAGTAAAGATTCCAGCCCGGGATATTCCGGTGAATTCTCTGCATAAAAAATAGCACCGGCATTTTCCATGCCGCCAAAAATCGTTTTGGATTGAATATTCGCAAGCTTTTCAAACTGGAAAGGACCTACCTTTTCGATGAAATAAGGTAATATATTCGTTGCCCTTGCATATCCCTGATGACTGGAATCTTCATGGAATACATAACTGTATACCGGGATCTTTTCTACATCGCCGGAGTGAGTAGCAGCAAAATCTGCTGCTGCAATGGCCATTACTTTTGTAGCCAGCGGAACTTTTTCATCGTATACAGTTCTTTTCAACTGACCGGGCAGATTAATTTCCGCTGTTTTGGCACCATTGGCAACCACGGTATAATGATCAGGAGCAGTAATAGTAAACGTCACTGTCGCCTTATCAGAAGGATGGTCTATACAGGGCAACCACTGATGCGCCCTGTCAGGCCAGTGATCCGTAAAGAATGTTCTGTCTCCGTATTTGTTTTTAGAAATGATCAGGCCATCTTTGGGAGTACCACTGTAAACCACCGTATATGCAGATCGATCACCTGCTTTGGCATTCACTTTTATATAAAGGGCATTGGCATCCTGCTCGTAGGACAGCAGTTTATTATTCCCATGCACACCACTTACTTTCATACCTGCCAGGTCAATTTTCAACCGGGTCGTATTTTGTAAATACTTTACGGCAATAGTCACAATACCTGCTACCTGATCTGTCGTATCATTCAGGGTCAGGTCTATGTCATAATGCTGTACGTCTATCTGCTGCGCCTTAGCCCCTGTGAGCCATAAAGCACACAGACCTATAAAAATGCCTTTCTTCATAATAGAAAATTTATTCTCCCCAAACTGTTATCACCAAACTTCTGGCTCCGCCATAATTGCGGTGTTCGCACAGGTAAATACCCTGCCAGGTACCCAGGTTAAAACGGCCATTGGTGACCGGGATCATCACCGAACTACCCAGCATCGCCGCTTTCAGGTGGGCAGGCATATCGTCTGGCCCCTCGTCGTTGTGTTCGTAGTCCGGGTCATTTTCAGGCACGGCTTTATTAAAGTAAGTTTCGAAATCTATTCTTACAGTCGGGTCAGCATTTTCATTGATAGTCAGTGAAGCTGAAGTATGCTGGATGAATACCTGACACATGCCGGTCTTTATCTCTCTGAGCTGCGGAATGGCCTGCAATACTTCGGAAGTAATCAGGTGGTATCCACGGGGCCTGGCGCGTAGTTGTATCGATGCCTGGTATATTTTCATGCATCGAAATTAAGTCATTACTACTTTACTTTGATATACTTCTCTATGATTTCGTGATCTACGCCTGCGCCTTCTACCTTTTCAATACCTTTCTGAATAAGCGTATCGCCGTGAATGGTGACAGTGAAATTAAAAACGCCCCCTTCCCAGTCTTTGTTGTTATAGAAGTCGAGGTGTTCTGTATACTGATCACCACTCAGCGTATAGCGACCTCCACCGGCGTCGAAGGTACCGCCGTGGTTTAAAAAGGCAAAATGGGTGTCGTTGATGATCTTGATCATCTCCTGGCCTTTGGTGTAGTCTGTAATAGTGGTGTCGCCTTTGGCGATGGAAGCGTGAGAAAGGAGTTTCCAGGTGCCATTGAGATGGATAGATGTGGGCTGACAGGCAAATAATAATAACGTGGAAATAAGTAATAAATACAGTTTCATGCTACAGGATTTACTACAATATAGTAAAATTCCTTTTAAGCGTTCATGGCAATTCCCGCTTTCGCCTTCGGCAAAAGCGGGGAAAGGCCTTATTGGGCAAAGATCTACTTTTTCAAATGCCTGATGATATTTTGCGTATAACTAATGTCTTTCGTAATATTCCCATTGCCATCTGTATGATGATAACTGCATCCAAACACAAACTCCATCATACCTGTGCCTGGCAATGTGGTCCTCAATGTATCTGCAATCTTCAGCTCCTCTCCTGCCGGCGTGGCTTGTCCTGCATTGATGGCACATCCCTGTCCCACACCTATCAGTACATTCTTTGTATCGCCGATTGCCGCTCCGTAAGACTTCACAATACCCGGTACCTGCTTCGCTGTATTCCAGTACGACATGGTCATTACATAATCAATGTACTTGCTGGTACGCTTAATCTGGCTGATGTTGTAATTGTTATAATCCACTACTGATAAAATCCTGCCCGTCTTTGAGTCTGGCCCCAGATATTTACCCAATGCAATCACGGCGCTATCAATATTCTTTGTAGTGGCACCACTATATTCCAGGTCCAGGTCTACCCCATCCAGTTGCCATTTATCCAGTGAATCTTTTACAATTCCCGCCATCTTAGCCGCTTCTGTGCCAGATAAGTTGACCATGTTGCCAGAAAAGGATGTACATACAATGCGGATGCCCCTCTTTTGCAATGCATGTGCTTTTGTCAATACATCATTCCAGTCATTGTAACCAGATACCCCCCTGTGCTCAAATTCCCAGCTGCCATTGGATGTTTTAGCTATACCAAGGGTAAAGATATTTACCACATCCACGCTATCGGGAATAGCATCCAGCGGGCCTACATCATTGCGGTCATAACAACACCCACCCCAGTATTCCACCATGAGCGGGCGCGCTGTGAGAATGTCAGGTGGTTCAACAGTCGTGGTGTGCTCTTTTTTACAATACATCGACAACATAATAAAGAGTAACAGAAAATAACTGGAATTGCGTTTCATGGTACAGTAGCTTATTTTGAATAAATAAAAAGAGCTAACACCGGCCTTGTACCGGTATTAGCTCTTATGCTTTGGAAAAAGAAATTGTAACCAATGAAAACGCAATCCGCAAAATATTTATGCGGGGCGGGTCAAAAAATTATTTGATAGGAACAGACTTTGTCCGGGTAACAATATCATCTTCTGTGAGCTGACTATAATGTATAATCACATACCCCGGCTTTTTGGGGTCTTTCTCAATCACCTTCACGCCCTGCTCCCATTGATTACAATGCGTAGAGATAACAGGTACCGCATCTATCCATTTCCCATTTTTCAGGGTATATACATGGTATCCGCTCCAGCAGCTGGTCCACCATTGGGGATTGATGCCAATCTCATCTTTCCCGTCATTGTTCAGGTCACCCAGCACATCTACTCCGCCTCCAATACAGCTTACGATATTAATATCCGGAATCGCCCTGTTAGAAAAACGAATATGTGCTACACAGCTATCATCCTGGCACTCCATTTCCTTTGTCGTATCGATTGGGGGTGGCACGAGGTAAGCATATTCCTTTACACCGTCCCCATCCACATCACAGGCTACAGCGCCCTTAGCTTTCCACTTCCTTTTTTCGACATTGGCATCGGTCGTAAGGTCGCTCTCCACAACGATCTTCCATGCATTGTCTATCTTATGAAACACAAGATAAGACGCATAGGTTTTGATAGCACCATTGGTGTTTACCGCCTTGTCAAAGCTGCATTTCACATCCCCGTTTTCCAGGGTTTCAGTTTTCACCTGACCGGCAATCTGCTGGTCTAAGGTGGGGTACTTCTTAAAGACGGAGAGTTTGCCGGCAATGCATTCCTGCTTCTTCAGTTTGGTGCCGTAAAACAACACTTCATTGTCGTAAAAATAAATCAGGGTCCCGATGTCCTGCTTGTTATTGGCAGTATTCCATTCCTGAACTAAGGCAGCGGGATCTTTTGTCTGTTGGGCATTTGCATTCAAAAAAAACAGGCAGAGGAGTAAACTAACGAAAGGTTTCACTTAACTAAATTTATTCGTGTAAAGTACAAATAAAATATATTGTAATTCCAAAGTATTTAAGTACATTCACTTACCCTTGAAACCCGTAGCATAAATACCACCTACTACCCTAACAAGAACAACCAGGACCAAAATTCAATAATTGTTAAACCAAAACCACATGAAGAAAAATCTATTGCCGTTTTCATTCCCCGTCTTGCTATTACTGTTGCTGGCATCCTGCTCCAAAGACGCACAGGAAGTCAAACTCGCCAAAGGGCTTACAACCACCCCAAAACAAGACAGAGGATTTTTGATTCTTACTGAGCAAAATGTCGATCAGAACAAAATTGCAGAAGCCATCTCTAACCTGGGCGCAAAGCGTTTTGTATTCAAAGAAGCCAATAAGGAATTAGGCTTCATCCGTGTACAAACCCCCGATCCGTCTTTTCCTGAAAAGGCCAGGAAAGTAGCTGGTGTGCAATCAGTATCTGTAGACCTGGTGTTGAACTGGCGCCTGCCAGAGCGCAATTTCCGCTCCTCTATTCCGTACAGCACCAGCAAACCTGTTGTCAATGCCAAATCCAGCGCCAGCGCTCCCCTCACAGACCCATACAGTTTTCTGCAATGGGGCCTGCAGGCAGTACATGCACCCGAAGCATGGGCCAAAGGTTACAAAGGCGGTGGTGTAAAGGTAGCCGTACTCGATGGCGGTTTCCTGCTGAACAATCCCGAAATCAAACCTAACATTATTCTTACCCACAGTTTCGTGGAGGGTGAAGAAGTACAATACCATGGCGAAGAAGGCTTTAGCCACGGTAGCCACGTAGCCGGTACCATCGCCGCTGTGAAAGATTCCAACGGTGTAGCCGGTGTAGCTCCCGAAGCTAAACTGATACTCGTAAAAGTATTGTCTGACGCCGGTACTGGTGCCTTTAGCAGCATCCTGGACGGTATCTTCTATGCCACTAACCATGGCGCTAAGGTGATCAACATGAGCCTCGGCGGCGAACTGCCCCTCAAGACTTTCGTAGACGACAACGGTACGCCCGATGATCCATCTGACGACTACGTAGTGGAATATGACCGCGACGTAAGAGAACTGATCACTGCTATCAACAGGGCAACCCTGTATGCTACCCTGAATGGTACTACTGTGATCGCTGCTGCAGGTAATGATGGTTACAACTACGACGTAGAAAAACGCTTTATTACCTACCCTGCCGCCGCCCTGGGCGTACTGGCTATTTCATCCAGCGGTCCGCTGGGCTGGGGTATCAACCAGGATACTTCTCTATACCTTCCTTCTATCTTTACCAACTACGGTAAAAACTTCATTCACTATGCAGCACCAGGCGGTAACTACACCCTACCTCCCAATACAACTGTTGTGGATGTAGGAGGTATTATCAACTATGAATATGTATTTGACTTTGTATTCAATATCGGTTACTGGGACGAAGCCTCCAATACCTACTACTATGGCTGGGCAGCTGGTACCAGTATGGCTTCGCCACATGCTGCTGCCGTAGCTGCGCTGATTTACAACAAATATCCGCACGCCAACCCATTGCTGGTAGACCTGATCCTGAAAGCATCTTCTACTGATTATGGAACCCCTGGTAAGGATAAGTACTTCGGCGACGGTGAAGTAAACGCCGCTAAAGCAGTACGTTAAAGGACTAACCATTCACATATATACACCCAAATGAAAACGCTTTTGCCACTGGCAGAAGCGTTTTTTTCTTTTTCTATCAATATCAGGTAAAATATGCGCACTCAATCCGTGAAGATTCCGCATCTTACAGTCTGAAATAAAAACAGGTCGAATACATGAAGAAAACAATCGTTGCTTGCTCCGTTTTATTTGCAGCTATGCTGTCTGTAAAACAAGCAACAGCCCAGGAAACTGATGGCTTGCACCACATGTCCAAGGACTACGTAGCTCCTACCGATCCTCTCGTGATCCGGAAACTGGATAAATGGCAGGATCAGCGCTTTGGCTTATTTATGCACTGGGGGCCCTATACCCTTTGGGAAGAAGTTGAAAGCTGGAGCATTTGCCCTGATGACTGGGTGGTAAGAAAAGGCCCTTACTCCGCTGATTACAACGTATATCGCGAAGCCTATGAGAAATTGCCGAATGAGTTCAATCCGGTAGACTTCAACCCGCAAAAGTGGGCGAATGCAGCTAAGAACGCAGGCATGCGCTACGTGGTATTCACTACCAAACACCACGATGGTTTCTGTATGTTCGATACCAAACAAACGGACTACAAAATCACCGCTCCGAACGTACCTTTCTCAAAGAATCCAAAAGCGAATATCGCAAAGGAAATTTTCGATACTTTCCGCAAGGACAGTTTCATGATCGGTGCTTACTTTTCCAAACCAGACTGGCATAGCCAGGATTTCTGGTGGAAATACTACCCGGTAATGGGTCGTAACACGAACTACAATATCAAAATGTACCCTGAGAAATGGGCCGCATTTAAAGAATATACCTACCGCCAGATCGAAGAGCTGATGACCAACTACGGTTCAATCGACATACTCTGGCTGGATGGTGGCTGGGTAAGACCAGGTGGCAAACAGGAAATCGATATGCCGAAGATTGCTGCCATGGGTCGCAAAAATCAGCCCGGCCTGATCGTGGTAGACAGAGAAGTACCCGGCGAATTCGAAAACTACGCTACGCCTGAACAAACCCTTCCTGAAAAACCACTGCCTTATCCATGGGAAACCTGTATGTCTATGGGCGATAGCTGGACATACACCCATACTGACCAGATGAAGTCTTCCCTGAAACTGGTTACGCTACTGGTAAAGATCGTATCCAGGGGCGGTAACTTCCTGCTGAATATCGGCCCAAGCGCAAAAGGCGACTGGACGCCACAGGCTTACGAAAGACTGGCTGACATAGGTGCATGGATGAAGATCAATGGCGAAGGTATTCACGCTTCCCGCCCGGTAGCACCTTACTCTGACAACAACGTGTTCTATACCCAGGCGAAAGACAGCTCTGCTACCTACGCATTCTTCACATCCGACAGCGATGTGGTGAAACTGCCGGAAACTGTCGCTTTTGCAATTGAAAAGCCTGCTAAGATCAAACGTGTTTCCCTGCTGGGTACCAAAGCTAAACTGAGCTGGAAACTCAACAACGGCAAACTGGAGATCAAAATACCCAGGAATTTACAGCAACAAAGTGGCCTGAAATATGCCGCTACGTTCAAAGTAGAAGCTTAATAAAAGAGCTGACTGCAAGGGCGTATATTAGTATATACCCATCCCCTTGCGGTCAGCTCTTCTCTTTTGCCAGAGCTGGTCCAGCATCTCCTGCCGCACCATAGCACTCATATACTTCTCCCCATTCAGTACTGTTTTTACTGCATACTCCATCTCCTCTTTTTTGGCACTCTTACTCAGGTAACCATCTGCTCCCGCCAGTAAATAGTCAATCGCAAAAGTCTTTTCATCGGCTGCCGTATAAATCATAACGCGGATGCCAGGGCACTTCTCCCTGACCGGCCCGAATATTTCCGGGTGTAAATCGGTAATGAATAAATCAAACCCCTGGGTATCCAACAGGGTCATTGCAGCGTCGAGGGTATCAGCTGTTTCAATCCGGGTGGCCTGTGGCATCGTGGCTATAATCTGCCTGAGTCCATAACTGAATATGGATGGGTCTAAGGCTATCAAAATAGTTTTCATCAATAAAGGGATATGATTACATCTCGTGAAATTATAATATTATAAATTTCTTCCTTGTAGTACTTCTACTACAGATATATAGAATATCTACTATGTGACGAAGATCAGTCTGTCGGTACTTTTGCAAAGCGATATGAGATGAAAGGTTACAGTTTAGCCTATATGAAACCGATCCTGTAGGATCCATTTTTAAACCGTTTTCCCTGTATATGGATAAAAAGATTGCGCTGTTCAGCATTATGCTGCTCTCTGCCACCTCTTCAAATGCACAATATGTTTTAAAAGAAGCAGACAAACAGGCATCCTTGTATAATTATACAGCTGCTATTCCTTTGTATAAGAAGGCATTCAATAAAAAAGTAACAGTCAGAGCCGCCCGTGGGGTGGCAGATAGCTATCAGTTACTGAATGACTATGCAGCTGCTGAAACCTGGTACAACAAGCTGGTAGCGCTACCTGAGCATACTGCCAACGACGAACTGAACTATGCAAAAGTGTTGATCAATAATGCCAGATATGCGGATGCCAAAGTAACACTCGATAGTTACCTGGGCAAACAACCGAACGATCCGCTGGCCATAAGCATGAAACAAGGTTGTGACAGTGCTGTGAAGTGGAAGGCCAAACCTGTGAAAGGTGACCTTGAAAACCTGAAAGCCATGAACACACAGTGGGCAGACTGGGGTACTGGTTTCAGAAATGGAAAATTTGTATTTGCATCTGATCGTCCGTACGATTCCTTGCGTCATGATCGTCTGCTTAATAACTCTAACATCAGCAGAAAAAAATATGGTTTTACCGGCCGTAGTTACCTGCACCTGTACGAAAGCGATGGTTTTGACAGTAGCACAACCCGCCTGCTTTCCCGCAGTGTAAATGGTGATTATCACAGTGCTAAAGCAACGTATACAGCCGATGGCAATACCATGTATTATGCCGTGACCAACCTCGTGAAAAAGAGAGGTCAGTTTGCTGAACAGTTATATACCCTGAACGTAGAACTGAAAGCGTCTAAATGGAACAATACCAATAGTAACTGGGAAACAGACAACTTTCCATATAATGAGATCTTTGATTATAGTGTAGGTGATCCTTTTATCAGTGCCGATGGACGTACGCTTTACTTTGTGGCTGATTTTGGCACACGCGGTTTAGGAGGTACAGACATTTACTACTGCACAAGGGGTAAAGACGGCAAGTGGGAAATTCCGGTAAACATGGGCCCATCCATCAATACAGCAGGTAGCGAGCGTACTCCATTCATGGATAGCACAGGTGTACTCTACTTTGCCACTGATGGCAGACCCGGCGTAGGTGGCCTGGATATCTTCTCTGCAAAGCAGAAAGACGGTAACTGGGAAGTGAAAAATATAGGATACCCTGTGAATAGTGCACAGGATGATTTTGGCCCTGCGTACAATACCGGCAAGACGATGTATTTTTCTTCCAACAGACCGGGCGGGTATGGGAATGATGATATCTATCGCTTTACTCCCTGGAAGATTCTCGTGTTCAGCCTGGAAGGGAAAGCATTTGATAAAGTAACGAAAGCACCATTAAGCAATGCGACTGTTACGCTGGCGAATAAGGCTACCGGCGCTGTGCTGACGGCAGAAACAGACGATGAAGGTCACTACAGATTTGCACTGGATAGTTTGTCTGACTATAGCCTGAATGCAACCAGGGTGACTTACAATCCTGCTGAAAATGGGCTTGTCACCACCAATGGCCTGACTGAATCACAGGTGTTGCACCAGGACGTGTGGTTACAGAAAATAGAAATTAAACAGGTGACGGCGGCTGAAAAGAAACCACTGATCGTGGCAAAAGCAAATGTGACAGGACATAAAATCGATCTTGGTAACCGCTTCAATCCTGCCAATGTATATTTCGATCTGGGTAAAGCAAATGTACGTGCAGATGCAGGAAAGGAGCTGGATAAACTGATTCAGCTGATGAAGGAGAATCCATCCTGGAAAGTGGCGATGGGCTTCCATACAGACAGCCGTTCAGATGACAACTATAACATGAAATTATCCCAGCGCAGAGCAGCATCTGTGTTAGCATATTTCGT
This sequence comes from Chitinophaga sp., assembly GCF_039596135.1. Taxonomy (GTDB): domain Bacteria; phylum Bacteroidota; class Bacteroidia; order Chitinophagales; family Chitinophagaceae; genus Chitinophaga. Next base: position 60,811 of record NZ_JBCNKH010000027.1, on the reverse strand, counting down.
ATCCAGGGGCATCGCCAAAGAGCGGTTGACAGCTACTGGTTACGGTGAAACAAGATTAATTAACCGTTGCGCAAACGGTGTGCATTGTTCGGAACAGGAACATCAGGCGAATAGAAGGACCGAATTTGAGGTGTTTGACAGGTAAACAGATCCTGGTGTTTAGTAATAAGCGGTTCAATGAGTACCATTGAACCGCTTTGTTATTTGCCGGTTGTGTGTATGAATGGAAACATTGCACTACGCACTCATCTGGTATAGAATCCCTAAAAATGGTATGGCCCCTTCTTTGTGAATTGTTCTTAAAACCCTGATAAAAAGCTACATTATGTTTTACCACGTAAAAGACCTTCAGTTCAATGCAAGGGTGTCTAAACCCGACCCTGCATTTGCCACATTATTATTGGAACAGTTTGGCGGTGCCAATGGCGAACTTGCTGCAGCACTCCGTTACTTCGGCCAGGCATTTGGGGCAAGATCCCCATTCCCTGACAAGTATGACCTGCTCATGGATATAGCTACGGAAGAGTTCAGCCATCTTGAAATAGTGGGAGCTACTATCCAGATGTTGTTGCAGGGCATTAATGGCGATCTGAAAAAAGCAGCAGACGAATCAGAAATTATGCAGATGCTGGACGGCAAAAAATCGAAAGAAGAACTGATTCATAAGGCGATGATCGCGCCGCAGTTTTTAGCATCTTCCGGTGGCGGCCCTGCTTATACCAATAGCCAGGGCGTTCCATGGTCTGCCGCATACATCAATGGTGACTGTAACGGCGATCTGACTGTAGATTTGCGTTCTGATATTGCGGCAGAGTCAAGGGCCAAAATAACTTACGAATACCTGTTGCAGTTTACGGATGATCCATATGTAAAGGAAACCCTCAACTTCCTCATGACAAGGGAGGTGGCGCATTTCCAGATGTTTGAAGCAGCATTGGAATCTATTCAGCCAAACTTCCCACCTGGCGTATTGCAATCTGATCCCCGCTATAGTAATCTTTACTTCAACATGAGTAGCGGTGCAGATATCAGGGGGCCATGGAATGAAAGTGAATCTTCACAGCTGGGTGAAACCTGGCAGTATATAGATGATCCGGTAAGCTATGTACTGGAGACTAATGGTCTCACAGATATATCACCAAGGGGCACAGCCAGAACACTGCAGGGCGTGGAAGAAATAGATCATGGCATGAGTGCACAGCGGAGTGAGGAAATTAATATGGCAGTACCTATTGGAGAACAGGTATGGAGCCAGTCAGCAAAAGAAAATGGAAGCAAACGCAGGAGTAAAAAATAACACTGCATTAGCAGTAGTTTGTTATACTGACCCACTTTGTTGCTGGAGCTGGGCATTTGAACCTGTGCTCCGGCAACTGAAAGTGGAATATGGCGATATGTTCACCCTGCGATATTGTATGGGCGGCATGCTGTCAAGCTGGAAAAATTACCATGACCCGGTGCAGGCAGTCTCCCGGCCTTTGCAAATGGGGCCGGTATGGATGCAGGCACGACAAATGACGGGAGCTGCTATCGACGATACGATATGGTTCAAAGATCCACCCGCTTCTTCATATCCTGCATGTGTGGCAGTGAAAACGGCGGCATTGCAGTCTGCAGCTATGGAGGAAAAATATTTGTATTATTTATGGGAAGCTGTAATGGTAAAAGGGAAAAATATAGCAAAGAAAGAGGTGTTGCTTGAGATTGCAGCGGCGCTTGAAGCTGAGTATCCCGAAGCCTTTTGTGCAGACAGGTTTGGCATCCAGCTGGGCTGTAAAGCTACTGTTGATGCGTTCAGAACCGATTTGCAGGAAGTGAGTTACAGACGGATAGCGCGCTTTCCGTCGTTACTGCTGACTTCAGGGTGGTCAGGGCAGGCGCTGCTCCTCACAGGCAATCGCCCTTATGAAGCGATCGCAAAGAGTCTCGACCAGTTTCTCAACAGTTAACCAGGTCGTTTTATGAATGCGACAAAGGACATCCGGAATGGATGTCCTTTATTCTTTGGGAGTATCATTTATTGCCCTGATCACGGGTTTTTCTACCTGCCTGCGAGACAATATAGACGACGATACCGATGATGACTACAGCTAGTGCTATTAATGGTATGAGCATAAAATAAGTTTTATGTATTACTTCAGAAATGGTGCCATCAGGTAAATGGCATGTTTTTGCAGGATTAAGATTAAAAACAATAACGCCATGGCTAAGAAAAAAAAGTGGTCTAAACATGTAACAGAGACCAGTAATGCGATGGATCTTGAAAAAGATGTTTTTACCCTCCAGGATCCAAAAGAAATTGCACAATCACTGAAACGTTCTTCTACAAAGAGTCACCGGCGCAAAACAACCCCTTACAGGTCGGCGATGTCTATGTTGAACTTTTATATCAACAGGGCGGGGAAGAATTTACCTGAGAAGCAGGTAAAAGTGCTGGAAGAGGCGAAAGATAAATTAAGAGAGGTTTTTGGCCGCGAAGCAGAAAAGAAAAAATAGCATCATTTTTGCGCACTTGTATGCATGCAAAAATTAGTACTCCTTCGCCACGGCGAGAGCCGCTGGAACCTGGAAAACAGGTTTACAGGCTGGACAGATGTAGACTTATCCCAAACAGGCATTGAACAGGCCATACATGCAGGAAAATTACTGGCTGATAATGGCTTTCACTTTGACATCGCATTTACCTCTGTGCTCAAAAGAGCGATTAAAACCCTTCATTTAGCCCTTGAGCAAATGGATCAGCTGTACATTCCCGAAGAGAAATCATGGCGCTTAAATGAGCGGTTTTATGGTGCCCTGCAGGGGTTGAATAAGGCTGAGACAGTGCAGCAATATGGCGAGGAGCAGGTACATAAATGGAGAAGGGATCCGCATGAACATCCGCCTGCACTGGAAAAAACCGATGCGCGTTTTCCAGGGAATGATCCCCGGTACAGGGACTTGTTACCCAATGAACTGCCGGTAACGGAGAATCTCAGTGAAACGATGGATCGCGTACTCCCTTATTGGACCAATACCATCATTCCTGCATTGAAACAGAAAAAACAGGTAATTATTTGTGCGCATGGGAATAGCTTGAGGGCACTGGTACAGTACATAGATCACCTGTCTGACGAGGAAGTGACGAATTTAGACATCCCGACTGGGATACCGTGGGTGTATGAGTTGAATGATGATCTGAGCAGGATCAGGCATTATTATCTATATAAATAGCCGTTATTTCGGCTTCTTCTTCTGTTGCTGCTTCTGCAATGTCTCTTCATTGATCTCTTCCGCCGTTTTCGGATTTGTCAAATCCTTCTTTTTCGTATCCAATGGCTGCCCCACGGGATATTTTCCTAACTGCAGCGCATCATGAAACACCTTTTCAATATGCACCCACTTCCCCCCTTTCCACTTAAACCCTTCATAATCCAGGTCCGGTACATACGTCGAAGGCTTTCCTTTCTGATTCGTCTCAGAAATTAGATGATCGTACACAATCATATCCATTTCCGGGTTATAACTCAGGCTGATCGTCGCCTCTTTCTTATATTCTAATATAAACCTGTTTCTCAGCGGCTTGGGCACCGTATCTTCCGCATAACTAAAGAACGGCCCTCCAAATACAGGCTTGCCATCCTTAAAGGTCAACATCTCTATCATCTTCTTCTGGCTGCGCAGATTATTCGCATCCCACCCAAATAAGGTATAATAATCCGTGTTAAAGAACCTGCGCTGCAGAATCTTATAATACAGGCAACCATACCAGTTCTTATTATCCGTAATGGTATCCGTATTCACGATATAATCAGAGGCATCAAAGAGCGGGAACAACTTCAGCTTTCCATCTTCCGTACGCATCTGGATCGCGCCATAATGATGGAAAAAGGTATTCTCTTTCTCCACTCCCCATGTGAAAATGCGGAAAGTACTATCCTGTGGATATTGAATTGAAACTGTTGTAATAGAATCAAAAGGAAAATAGAAAGAATTCGGGGTTTTCAGTGCCTGCACCAGTTTCGGGATGAAACGGTCATTGGCACCCTGCCGGGCATCTTCATCCCTGCCACGTAAGATAAGGTCAGACAAGTATTTCAGGGAGTCCTGCTGCGCATTTAAAGACGCCGCATCAGTCGCACTGATTCTTTGCCCCCGTACAGTAGCAGCCACAAACAGCAGACAGGATAACCCAATTATGCGCACTTTCTTCATAGCCTTATTTACGTTATATGAAACAAATTTATTGTATGATCTTTGAAAATTCCAATAAATTGTCACACTTAAAATCGATCATCGGATCAGGAAATACCTGCTCCGGTTTTGTAGAAGGAATAAATACCGTCTTCATTCCCAATTGCTTACCAAACTTCATATCCCCCATAGTATTGCCCACCATTACAGATTTACTGAACACTATCTCCGGGTAGTCTGATTGCGCCTGCATGGCCATACCTGGCTGCGGCTTACGGCAGGGACTGTCATTGTTGACATCCGGACAGTGATAAATGGCATCTATCCTACCCCCATGGTTACGGATTTCTGCCAGCATATGCGCATGAATGGTTGCCAGCCCTTCTTCGGTGAGTAATCCTTTGCCTATACAACGCTGGTTTGTAGTGATTATAATACGACCAAAACGGGCTCCTAATACAGGCAGCGCCGCCAGCACACCTTCCGAAAACCGGAACATATCCCAGTGCAGCACATACCCATCTTTGATTTCCTCATTCATGACCCCATCCCGGTCCAGGAACAAAGTCCAGCTATTATCAATTGCTATCATGCCAGTTCTTGCTGCGCCCGCTCATAATCAGCCGGTACGCCAATGTCTATAAAATAGGAATCACTCTCAAAGCCGTACACTTTACCGCTTTTTACCTGTGCTTCCAGTACATCTTTTTCAAAGGAGAATTTCTTTGGCAGGTCCAGGCTTTCCAGGTATTCCCTGTTGGCCACGTAGATACCGCCATTGATCAACCCTGCTTCACAATATTGTTTTTCCAGAAAAGCCGTGATTTGCTTATTTTCATCCAGCTGTACACTACCATAGCGATCAAACTGCTGCATTGGCTTTAGTGCCAGGGATAATTTGCTTCCCTTTTCCTGGTGCCAGTTTGAATAATCAAACAGGTCTACGTTGAAAAGAGTATCGCCATTCATGATGAAGAACTCGTCTTCTTCCAGAGCATCCAGTGCATTCATGATCGCGCCACCGGTACCCAGCGGCTCTGCTTCGATCACAAAATCCACCTTCATTGTCCATTCGTTGCTCTCAATGTATTCTATCACCTGTTCTGACAGGTGTCCCAATGATAATACCACATGCGTCATACCCTCTTTGAGCAGGTAGCGCAGCAGGTAATCTATAAAAGGAACATCGCCCACAGGGGCCATGCATTTAGGCTTATCCGCCACCACGCTACGCAACCGGGTACCCAGCCCTCCTGCTAATACAATACATTCTGTAATCATGATCCGAATAGATTGTTTTCTACTATTTCACAAATGATATGGCCAATGGTGATATGCGACTCCTGGATGCGCGGTGTATCGGCAGAAGGTACATTCAGCAGGTAGTCGCTACCATCTTTCATTTTCCCGCCAGACATGCCAGTCATGCTTACCACGATCATTCCTTTGGACTTGGCCACCTTGATGGCTTCCAGGATATTGGCAGAATTGCCAGAAGTAGAAATACCGACGAACACATCGCCTGGCTGACCGATACCACGCAGCATGCGGGCATACACCTCATTGTAACCATAGTCATTGCCTACAGCGGTCAGGAATGATGTATTGCAATGCAGCGCTTCGGCGTACAGCGGTGTCCTGTCTTTATAAAAACGTCCTGAAAACTCGGCGGCCAGGTGTTGCGCATCTGCAGCACTACCGCCATTTCCCGCAAATAATACTTTATGATTTTGCTGAAAGCAACCTGTTATCACACTTGCCACCTGCGCGATAGTTCTTACTAATGTTTCGTCGTTGATAATCGCCTGTTTTACAGCGATGCTTTCCTGAATAGTCTTAATAATTTTGTCTGTCATTGGGTCTGCATTTAAATCGTCCAGGTGTTCACTCCCTGGTGCGTGAAATGATAGCGTTTCACCTGGCCACCAAAGGCATTCAGGGCATCGACTACGGCATAACGCGTATTGCGGGGACAGTAAAATATCATAAAGCCACCGCCACCAGCGCCTGAGATCTTGCCTCCGGAAGCACCGGCACCTTTGGCCGCTTCATAAATTTCATCCAGTTGTGAATTGGAAATACCTTTTGCCATGTTTTTCTTATGCTGAAAACCATAATCAAGGATCTCTCCAATTTTATCGATAGTACCTTTCAGTAAAGCTTCTTTCATCATCACCGCCTGTTCTTTCAGGTGGTGCATGGCTTCAATGCTGGATTCTTTTTTCTCCGTTACATTCTTCTGTTGTTCAGAGATAATGCTGCTGGACAAACGGCTGGTAGAGGTGTAGTACAATACCAGGTTGTTTTCCAGCTCATCCAGGTATTTATCCTTGATGCGCAGGGGGTTTACGATCACCTTATCGCCGTAAAATTCCATGAAGTTCACACCACCAAAAGTGGCTGCATACTGGTCCTGTTTACCACCTGCCTGTTGCAGATCTTCTCTTTCAATACAATAGGCCAGATGCGCCATATCATACTCACCCAGCGGCAGTTTCAGCCATTCTGCAAATGCGCCCAGCACCGCTACCACCAGTGTGGAGGAGGTACCCAGACCGGAACCGGCAGGGGCATCTACAAATGTGGTGAGTTTAAACCCCGAAGGAATACCATAGTCTTTCGCCACACGGTTAATGACACCCTTCAGGATGTCCAGTTTGCCATCGCAGGTAAGTGGGAATACGGCCTCGCATACCAGTTGTTCCTTTCTGTCTGCCGATTCGAAAATGACTTTGTTTTCAGCAATCGGCTCGATGGCCGCCCTGGCGTATAACGAGATAGTGGCATTGAGGATGGCGCCACCAAACATATCAGAATATGGACTTACATCGGTACCACCGCCTGCCAGTCCCAGGCGTAATGGTGCTTTACTACGATAGATCATGTTTTAATAATATGGACCGGCAAGATAAATGATTCCTGTGGCCAAAGGTTTAAAAAACCGTTAAAATATCTTACAAACCTGTCAGGCGCAGAATTTCTTTTGCCAGTCTGTCCCAGGAATATTTTTGCTTTTCAACGTGAACAGCCGCTGTCATATCGGCTTCCCTGTTTTCCAGATAGTATTTTTCTATGGCAGCAGCAATATCTGCAGGATCAGGTTCGCATTGGAAACCCACTACATTGTCAGGCACCATTTCGATCAATCCTCCTACCCTTGTTACAACCATTGGTTTTTCGAAGTGGTAAGCGATTTGTGAAATGCCGCTCTGTGTAGCGCTTTTATAAGGTTGTACTACCAGGTCGGCAGCGCAGAAGTAATTTTTAACAGCATCGTTTGCAATAAAATCGGTGTGCATCAGAATGCGGTCACCCAGTTGTAGTTTAGCGAGTAGCTCATTGTAGGGTGTTGCATCTTCATAGAACTCCCCTGCTACCACCAGGTGTACATCCAGCTTTTTCATCCTTTCGTCGGCCATGGCCTGCATGAGCAGATCGAGACCTTTGTACTGGCGGATAAAGCCGAAGAAGAGAATGTACTTTTTGTTTTCATCCAGGTTTAATATTGCTTTAGCAACTGCCTTTGGAATTGGCGTACCATAGTTGTCATAAATAGGATGAGGTATGAGTGATACCGGTTTTGAAGGTTCAAACACCTTGAGATCATCCAGCACAGACTGGCTCATGGCGATGAAGGCATCTACCGGTTTCAGGAAATATTTAGTAAATGCCACATCGCCGGGGCGTTTTTCATGAGGTACCACATTGTCGAGGATAGAAAGAACTTTGGTATTGCCTCTCTTACCTAAACGCAGCAGGGAACCCAGGGCAGGGCCCATGAGTGGCAACCAGTATTTGGCAATAATCAGGTCTGGCTTCATTTTGCGGATTTGCCGGCCTACTTTCAACCAGTTCAGCGGATTGATGGAATTAATCCGGCGGGTGATGTGCAGGTGTGGTGGCGCCGCTTCGGTAGCATATTGACTTTTGCCAGGGAAAATGAATTTGGGATATTGAAGGGTAAAGGTCCAGATTTCAACATCTGCGTCCTTTTGCAGTTCTTCAGCCAGTCTTTCATTGTAGGCAGCAAGACCGCCACGATAAGGCCAGGCGGGTCCCAGGATAAGTATCTTCTTTCTTCCCATCAGCAATTATTTCGTTCGGTCTAATGTAGTTTCCACGAGGTAGTCGTTTCTTTCAACAGCATTCCTGGTCACCAATTCACCTATGAAACCCGCCAGGAACAACTGAGAACCAATGATCATAGCCAGCAGTGCGAGATAAAAGATCGGGCGATCAGTCATTTTATAGATATCATTGAAGATCTTCTCATAGCCAAGGTAGGCTGCAATCACGAAACCGATCATAAACGATAAGGTACCCAGGGCGCCAAAAAGGTGCATAGGGCGTTTTCCGAACTTCCCGATGAACATAATGGTAGCCAGGTCGAGGAAACCATTGATAAAGCGTTCCAACCCGAACTTGGACACCCCGTATTTACGGGCGCGGTGTTCAACCACCTTTTCCCCGATGTTGCGGAAACCGTTCCATTTCGCAATTACAGGAATGTAACGGTGCATTTCGCCGTATACTTCTATGCTCTTTATCACTTTTTTACGGTAGGATTTCAGACCGCAGTTCATATCGTGCAGTTGAACCCCACTCATCCTGGTAGTGGTCCAGTTGTATAATTTAGAAGGCAGGTTCTTGGTCAGGGCGCTGTCGTAGCGTTTCTTTTTCCAGCCGCTCACGATGTCAAAGCCATCGTTTTTGATCATGCTATACAGCTCAGGTATCTCGTCAGGGCTATCCTGCAGGTCAGCGTCCATGGTGATAACTACGTCGCCTTTGGCCATCTTGAAGCCTTCGTTGAGGGCAGCAGATTTGCCATAGTTGCGCTGGAACTTGATGCCTTTGATATTTGCATTGGACGCGGCCAGGTTTTGGATCACCTCCCAGGAATTGTCAGTGCTACCATCATCTACCATCCACACTTCGTAGGAAAATTGGTTCTCCTTCATGACACGGTCTATCCATGCTGCCAGTTCCGGCAGTGATTCATCTTCGTTTTTTAAGGGAACGATTACGGAAATATCCATCTTAAATTACTATGTGTTAATGGTTACTTTCTGCGTACAATCAGGGAAAGTATGGCAGAAAGGATGAATGATTTAATCAGCTTTTGCAGGTAATTTATAACACTGCCTGCAATTGTCACGCCATATTCACCTGTTTCGGCCTCTTTTAATTCCCTGTTGTAATCGGATTCAGAGTAACCCAGTGCTTTGTAAAGGTTTTTCATATCCTTCACATCGGCGATGTGCGCCTGTTTCATCTGTTCTACCAGCGAAGAATCGACAAAATTAAATAGGACATAGGTAAAAATGACCCCAATCAGCAGGGAGATCACGAAAGTCGTAAAGATAGGCTGCAGGGCGGTCTTAAAATCAATTTTTCCCCCAAAGGCTTTTCGGCGTTCCAGTCCGGCCAGGAGGGCACAAATGGCGGTAACTGCCAGTTCTATACCTCCGAAAAGGAGGCTTTGCAGTTTGATCGGACTGGTCAAATAGAAGATCAGCCCGACGGCTACGCCGGCTCCTCCTGCTATTAAACCCCATTTTACGCCCTGGTTGGGAGAATTTGCATTACTCATACTCAAAAATGACATTTATTAAAGTTGGGCATTGGTGCCGTTGATGATACCTTTTACAGCACCTTTTAACCGGGCGCCAAGATACGCCGAATTTTTGGACCTGCTCGCCAGATGTGCGGGGGTCAGGGTCCATTCTTCTTCCGGATCAAAGATGGTGAGGTTGGCAACGGCGCCTACTGCCAGGCTGTGAGCCGGGAGGTTGAAGATCTTGCGGGGCTGGATGGCCAGCATATCGATCAGTTTTTCCAGCGGCACTTCCGGCAGGTATTGGCGGAGTACGCCAAAGGCGCTTTCCAGGCCAATCATCCCATTCTTAGCATATTCAAATTCAAGTACTTTGGCATCCCAGTCCTGTGGCAGGTGGTGGGTGGCAAAGCAGTCAATCAGTCCATCTTTTACCGCCTGTTGCAGGGCTTTTACATCGTCCCTGCTGCGGAGGGGCGGATTGACTTTGAAGTTGGAGTCGTATGTTTCCAGCTGACTATCAGTGAGTGACAGGTGGTAAGGGGTGACAGAGCAGGTCACTTTTACACCTTTTTCCTTTGCGGCAGCTATGAGCTGGATGGATTTGGCGGTGCTTACCCCGGTAAAGTGAATTTTGGATTGGGTGTAGGCAGCCAGTTCCAGGTCGCGCTGAATAATCAGTTCTTCGGCAATGGCAGGTTTTCCGGGCATTCCCAGCTGAGTGCTGTACACGCCTTCGTGCATGAGGCCGTGAGCAGAGATACTCAGGTCGTCAGGCAGTTGTATGATGGTGCCGTCTACGGCTTTTACATATTGGAGGGCTTTGAGCATGATGCCTGGGCTCTGGATGGGCTTCAGGCCATCGGAGAAGGCGACGGCGCCGGCTTCCCGCATTTCGTACATCTCTGCCAGTGAAGTGCCTTCAATATTTTTGGTCACTGCGCCGATGGGCAATACCTGCACCCCGGTATGGCGGGTACGGCTGATGACGTATTCGATTTGTGGCTTGGTGTGCAGGGCAGGCTGGGTATTGGGTACGATAAGTACAGTGGTATACCCCCCTTTGGCTGCAGCAGCGGCACCACTTTGAAGGTCTTCTTTGTATTCCTGGCCGGGATCAGAAAAGTGTGCGAATACATCGGTCCATCCTGGAGACACGTTCAGGTTTTTGCCTTCCACAATCCGGGCATTGGGCGCGGAGATATTGTTTCCAATCTGGCTGATTACGCCATTTTCGATTAAAATGTCCTGTTGCTGGCCATGGTTGGGAGCACCTGGAGCAATAATTTGTACGTTTTTGAGTAATATATGCATGCTATACTAACTGAATCTAAACCGTTCTGAAATACCGGGGACAAAAGTAATAGAATTTCGGGGTAAGGAGCGCAGGCGGGGATAAAAAAGGCTGTTCGGGGAGGGGCCACCATCAATATGGACCATTTTTGCCGCGCAAAATGGAATTGACGCCAAATTAATTAGGGGGCGGTTATGTGGTATAAAGATTGTTCACCCTTTTTAAAACTATTCCATGGATGAATTAACTAATAATTTCAACTCCGGTTATAGCAGGAGGAATTTCATTGAGCGTAGCTTAAAAATAACTGTCGTTTCCGGTATGGCAGGTGTCGGTTTACTGGCAGGATGCAAGGAAAAAGAAGAGGAAATAAGCCCTCCGGAGGACCTGATGCGTGAACATGGCATTTTGAACCGGGTGTTGCTGGTGTACGATCATTTTCTGACAATGCAAAACATCAATCCCCAATTAATAACAGATGCAGCCAGCATTATCCATACATTCATTGAAGAATATCATGAAAAGCAGGAAGAAGATTTTTTATTCCCACGTTTTGAAAAAGCCCGAAAACTTACAGACCTGGTTCAGGTATTAAGAACACAGCATCAGCAAGGTAGAATAGTTACCAATCAGCTGCTGCAATTGGCAAAACAACCCCGGATACAAACTGAAGAACTAAATGGTTTGCTCACTTCTTTTATTCGCATGTACAGGCCGCATGAAGCCAGGGAGGATACGGTTTTGTTTCCTGCCCTAAGGGATATTATCAGCAAACATGAATTTGATAGCCTGGGTGAAGATTTTGAGAAACGGGAGCACCAGCTTTTTGGAGAGGGGGGATTTGAACAGTTTGTAGATAAAGTGACTGATATAGAAAAACAATTAGGTATTTATGATCTTGCGCAATTCACGCCTAAGGTTTCGGGGCAGTAAATTGGAAAACAGGACCAGTACCTATGGTACGAATAAAATGCAGGAGCTTTTCAACGAGCCGGTTTGAGTATATGCGCTTATGTGATTGCCACCATTGTCGCAGACGAACCCGAAACCGGGAAGTCCTTCTTTTGTTTTTAGCTACCTGCGCCTAATAAACGTGATCTTTATCATAGTTTAAAGAATACCCTGCCTTTTGAACTGGCAATGCCGTAACTTCATTTCAAACACTCCATCATGACACCTTTACTGAAGCGCTATTTAGCAGAAGTAAAATCAGAAAGCAGGCATTGTATCAACCAGCAAAAGGATATAATTACGGAGGCCGATATAGCTCACTTACCGGCGCCTGTGCAGGAATATTTTCATGTATGCAGGTATGTAGGCAGGGAAAAGAAAATGTGCGCTCATATTGAATGGAAAGAAATGTGGATTAAAATGTCACCAAAACAAAAGTGGATAACGTTACAGGGCATGCAGTTTAATGGCGTTACAGCGCCATCAAGGATCGTTTATATGCGGGCAAAGGTTGCTGGCTTTTATGCCCTTGAAGCAAGGGATAAATTCCAGGAAGGCCATGGGAATATGCTGATAAAATTGCTGCGTTATTTTACTATGACTGATGCGAAAGGCCCTGAAATGGATGTATCGGCATTGGTAACTGTATTATCCGAAAGCCTACTGGTACCTGCCTATGCTTTGCAGCCCTATATTAAATGGACCCAGGTCAATGACCGGGCTGCCGCTGCAACCCTGACACATAAGGGCCTTACAGTAAACGGGGTATTTCACTTTAATGACAAAGGGGAAGCCATCCGCTTTGAAACAGACGATCGTTATCAATCAGGAAAACACGGAAGCTTTAAAAAATTGAAATGGTTTGCAACTATTTCGGAATATATTGAAAAAGACGGCAGACTTATCCCTTCCACTGTAAGTGCTGCCTGGCAGGAAGGACCTGAAATTTTTGAGTATTATAAAGGAAAGATTGACAATATTACCTAAGAGCTATTTTCCATATTCAATTTGAAGATATTTTGCCTATTATATTATATCATAAAAACTAATTGCGCCTTTAAAATCCAAAATGAACCTCCTCAGGATTTATTGATGGGATACCACAACGAGTAGGGAATAGCGTTTCGCATTTACTTACCAAGCATTATCCAAAGATTTATTGGAAATTTAACCGCTTACGTATATATTAAACATTCGAAACGCACAATGAATATTAAATATCCATCAAATACGAGCACTTTCCAATGAGCATCAACAACACACAGAACAATTTGGAAGGAGTGCCTCCCGAAAATTTGCAGTTTGACAAAGCTGCCTTTAAGGAGTTATTTAAAAAACACTACCCTCCTCTTTGTATTTACTGCAGGTTGAAGTACAGCTTCGACATTCATTTGGCGGAAGATATTGTTCATTCGGGCTTTATCAAACTTTGGGAAACCCGCCAAACGCTTGCCTCTGGTATATCTCCAATATCTTATTTGTATAAAATCATTGATAATCTTAGCTTAAATACCCTAAGGCATGAAAAAGTAAAGCAACAACATGCAGCCCACCAGTTGAGAACAACCTCCGAAGATATTTCAGCAGCAACTTTTAATAGCATTGATCTAAAGGAATTAAGTGCAGCTATTGATGCCGCTATTGCAGAACTGCCGGAACAAATGCGTACCATATTTGAACTCAGAAAATTTGAAGGACTGAAATACGCAGAAATAGCCAACCGGTTAAATATCTCTGTAAAAACAGTGGATACCCAAATAAGCAGGGCTATGTCGAAATTAAAGGAAAAATTGTCCCGGTTTCTCATCTTTCTTATATTGATTTTCAACGTTTTATTGAAAATGTAAAAAATATTTCTTTTCGTTGTAGGGAAGAATTCATCATTAAGTGTATTAATAATACCATGCACATGGAAGACAACAATCAATACGATGAGCTTTTGGTCAGGTACTTGTTTAATGAGGAGACAGCACAGGAGAAAGCAATTGTTGAAAACTGGCTCAATGCCAGTGAGGAAAACCTACGCCATTTTAATCGTTTGAAAAAGACCTGGCAACTGACAGAGATAAAGAAAGACCTGACATATATAATGGATGAGGCGAACCTGGAAGATAAATGGAATCGTCTTGAACAAGATATAACGGAAGAAGTAGAAAGACCATCGATGCGCAGAATGTTGATATCGATAGCTGTTGCCGCATCAGTTCTTTTAGTTGTTGGGCTGGGTTGGATATTCTTCAGCCCCCATAAACCAGGCATACCCATTGCGCAGCATACAGAGACAAAGAACGACAGCCTGGCATTTGCGGTACGACATGATGTCAATACAACAGGCAAAGAAAAAAGAATTCAGCTAGCAGACGGCTCTTTGATCATTTTGGCAAACAACAGTGAAGTGACCTACCGGGAGCCGTTTGCCGACAAACGTGAGATAACACTGATCGGAAAGGCGTATTTCAAAGTGGCGCATGACAAGGCAAAACCTTTTACAGTGACCAGTGGAGATATTTCAACTACCGTATTGGGAACTGAATTTACCATTACCGCGTTTAGAAACACAAGCCATATTATTATTCGCCTGTACAATGGCAAAGTGGTAATTAAAGCTGTAGATAAGACAAACAAACGAATGAAGAATGATGTTTATCTCTTACCAGGCCAGGAATTTGTTTATGGAGGCCAAACGGCAATTGTGAGAACATTTTCACTTCACAACAATGCGGCTCCGGAGCAGATCATGACGGGTGATGATCCTTCCCTGCCTGATGCTCAGGACAGACCGTATTTCATGTTCAATAATCAACAGCTGGGAGAAGTATTCGATAATCTGGCAGCATTGTACAACGTGGAAATTGTTTATAATAAAAAAGATATTCAGAAAATTTATTTCACACGAAAGTACAATCGAACAGACTCTTTAGATACGATCCTGAAAGAAATCGGCACGATCCACCACCTGACGATTACACGAAAGGACAACGCGTACATTATAAGCAGGTAAAGACAACCAAACAAACATAAATTAATTGCATTCCACTGATGAATGACTATTCGGTATGCCGATAGCAGGATTTTTATTGTTTATTACAAATTACAATTCCACATGATGAAAAAGTTCTTCAATTTCCGAGCTTTTCTATTAGCCTTCCTTGTACTTGTTCAAGTTTTTCAGCCAATCGCTTCACATGCACAGCAAACCTCCAGTACGGTAACCGGCATTGTAAAAGGCCCTGGCAACGAGCCACTGGTCAGCGTATCGGTTGTTGCCCGCGATAAGAAAACCAATTTTGTATCCGGCACCAAAACAGATACAGCCGGCGTGTTCAATTTACGAGTACCAGCAGGTGGCCCTTATAGTTTTTCGTTTTCTATGATCGGTTTTGAGTCACAAACATTATCTGGCTATATCCTGAAAGAAGGTACTATTTTCTCGCTGGCCATTGATATGAAACCAACCAGCAGTTCATTGGACCAGGTAGTAGTGACCGGGGTGTTCGACAAACGAAAAAAGATGGAAGCATCGGTGGCTATCAGTACCATCTCTGCCGCCCAGGTGGCCAGGTTGGCGCCGGTAAGCGCCCCTGACCTCCTGAAGAATGTTCCCGGCGTGTATGTTAACTCTTCTCTTGGGGAAGTTCGTAATACCGTTTATTCCCGTGGTGTATCTGTTGGTTCCAATGATGGCTCTTCAGGCTATTATTATGTGAGCATGCAGGAAGACGGGCTGCCGGTAACCAATGTAACATGTAGTAATTATGGTCCTGACTACTTCCTCCGTGCCGACGCCACAGTAGGACGGCTGGAAGCCGTTCGTGGCGGAACGGCTTCTATTCTTGGCGCCAATGCACCGGGTGGTATCTTCAACTATATAACAAAAGAAGGCGGCAGCGAAACAAAGGGTGAGGTAGTGGCTAAATATGGCCTGGAAGGGAACGGAAAAAACAGTTTTTACCGCACAGACATCAATATTGGCGGCCCCCTGGGTAAAGACTGGTTTTGGAATGCAGGTGGATTTTATCGCTATGCAGAAGGTGCCAGGTACCCCGGATATGCATTGAACAGAGGCGGACAATTCCGCGGCAACCTGGTGAAAAAATACAAAACAGGGTCCTTGAAGTTCTACGCCAAATACCTGAACGATCACAACGGCTGGTTTGAATTTACACCCACACTTAGCTTCACAAACCCAAAGCCTGCTCCTGGTTTTTCAGAAAGTTCCAATGTGCTGATGCCTTCCATTCAGCAGAATTTCAGCATCAACCAGACCGGCCAGAGAGGTATTTACAACAATAAAGACCTCATTCATTCCATAGACAAATCCGCCGGCATGAATTGGGAGCAACGGCTTGGCCATGGCTGGACATTTAATAACGCCATGCGCTACTCCGATAAGAGCACTACCTGGAATACCAACGGGTCCGTATATCCCATAGAATTGACCGACCTGGCTATTTATACCCGTATGAATACAGTCGGACAACCGGGCACTTATCACATCCGCGATTTGAAGGATGGTCGGGAACTGGCGACTGTAGCAACTGCGAATGGTCACGATTTTACCGTTACCCAAAGCCAGTTGCCGGGTAGCCAGGTATCTCCAAATTCATTATTCTATGAACCCCTTTTATTTATCAGCAATAAAACCAAGGAATTTCTCGACCAGTTTTCATTAACTAAAAAACTGGATAATATGAGTTTTACATTCGGTGGTTTTTATGGCGGAACAAAACTGGACCGGCTTAATGGGCGGGTTGGTTTTGCGCTGGCTACCGTAGAACCCCGGCCACAGGTAGTCGCCATTACCCGTACTAATCCTGACGGTACTACATCACTGGTTACAAATTCAAATGGCGTGATGACCGTAGACAGGGTTGGCCAGGCGGTGAACCATGCCACTCAAAACCAACTGGCATTTTTCTTTGGTCACAACTGGCAGATAACCCCGGCACTCAACCTGGACTGGGGTGTACGCTATGAAACAATGAAAGTAAAAGGATACAACAGTCCGTCTGTTGCTAACCAGGATACCGCAGGCGGAATAGATAAAAACCCGCTCACCTTATATGACAATGCTTATGCTACTACTCCTAATACTTACCACTTTGATAGAAGCATTGGCACATTTTCCTATTCAGCAGGTCTGAATTATAAAATCAATAGCAGCTTTGCAGTATACGGTCGCTTTTCACAGGGTAACAAAGCCCCTGACCTTGACTTGTATATTAATGCTACTACTGATTTTCTTGTAAAAACGCTAGACCCACAGGCACAAAAAATAAAACAATTTGAAATTGGCATAAAGGCAAAAACAGGTAATCTGAATTTATTTGTAACACCCTTTTACAGTCTGCTCAGTCATGTGCCTAACCTGCAAACATTTCAGAATGTGGACCAGACCAGTTACAATCCATCGCCGGTTTACAATAAATACAGAACTTATGGCGTAGAGATAGAAGCAGATTATGGCTTTGCAAAACATTTCAATGTGCATGGTGTGCTTACTTTCCAGCGATCAAAAGCGTTAGATTTTAAAACATGGCTGGCAAATGGCCTTGGCCCACAGGATGATTCACTTGTTACTACTTTTTCCGGTAATGAAACGGATAATATAGCAAGGAGCATTATAAACATTACGCCTTCCTACAATCTTGATAAATTCTATGCGCAGCTTACCTGGTCATTTATGGGTAGGCGCCAGGCAAATGTGGCCAATGCATTTTTGTTGCCGTCCTTCAGCCAGTTCAATTTTAGCACCGGCTATGATGTGTCAAAAAACTTCCGGTTAAGTTTAGCCATCAACAATATTTTTAACACTTATGGTGTAATGAGCTGGAGCCGGCCGGGTTCATTCAATGCTGCACTTGACAGACAAGGCTTCACAAAAGCAATGTATGAAGATGCCGTTAAGAATAACAAACCTTACTCTACGGTAGCAATAGCGCCAAGGGCCTATTTCATGACAGCAACATTCAATTTTTAATTTTTTAGCCACAAATGACATTTGTGGCTAAATTTTAATTTCAGTTTCATGCAACGGGCAGGAGTAATGCTGGTACTTATTTTCTTTTATGTTACAGGAAGTGCGCAGCAGGCAAACAACGACAGTCTCTATAAATTCTTTATCAACCCACCGGACGAAGCAAGGCCCCGCGTGTGGTGGCACTGGATGAATGGCAATATTACCAAAAACGGTATCCGAAAGGACCTGGAATGGATGCATCGTGTGGGTATTGGCGGTTTTCATAATTTTGAAGTGGAACTGGCACGCTCAGATAAGTCGCAGATAGTTGATAAACCGCTTGTCTACATGACACCTGAATGGGTGGATGCTTTCAGATTTGCCGCTGCACTGGCCGATTCGCTAAAATTAGAAATGGCTATTGCCGGTTCACCGGGATTTAGCGAAACCGGCGGTTCCTGGGTAAAGCCGGAAGACGGGATGAAAAAACTTGTATGGACAGAAACCCGTGTAAAAGGTGGCACATCAAATATTAAGCTGCCTGCTCCCCTGGGCATTACAGGCCCTTTCCAAAACATTCCCATGCAACCTTTCGGGGAACGAAAGGTGAATATTACAAAGGATCTCTTATTTTATAGGGATATAGCCGTACTTGCATACAAGCTGCCGCAGGCCGACAGATCGTTGAGTGACCTGGGCGTTGTGGTAACGTCAAGTGGTAATCATTTCACCTTATCCCAACTTACTGATGACGATTTGAGTACAAGCGTTCTTTTGCCGAAAGACACAGTGAAGGGATATGCATGGATACAGTTTGCCTTTCCACAACCGCAAACTATCAAAGCGGTAAGCATGGTTGGTGGCGGCAACCCCGGAATGTTCGGCATGGGTGCAGACCCGGCAGACGGCCGTGCATTGGAGGCAAGCGATGACGGTGTGAACTACCGGTTGATTGCGCATATTCCACCCGGCGCTATTTTACAGCAAACCATTCCGGTTCCTGCAACAACTGCAAAATATTTCCGTATTATAGTTAAAAACCCGCCGGCTCCTTTTAACAGGGCAGCGACGATGGGACTAGCCGATAAAAGCAGAAAAAATTCAGACGGCACCGAAATTGCAGAAATCGTTTTGCATACTGCCGACCGGATTAACAGGTTTGAAGAAAAATCGGCCTTTGCACCAGCTGCTAATTTATTAGATAAAAAAACAACAGCAGCCAGTAACGATATTGTAACCGAAGTTATTAATATTACGGATAAGCTGAATGCAGACGGAACGATAAACTGGATAGCTCCACAAGGCGGAGAATGGAAAATTGTTCGTTTTGGGTATTCTTTACTTGGTACTATCAACCATCCCGCCTCTTACCAGGCGACTGGATTGGAGGTGGATAAACTTGACCCGGTTGCGGTTAGAAATTATTTCATCAATTATCTGGATCAATATAAAAATGCTGCAGGTAGTCACAAAGGCGCCCTGCAATATATGGTAACAGACAGCTGGGAGGCCGGCGCGCAAAACTGGACCGCTAATCTGCCAGCAGAATTTCAACAACGCCGTGGTTACAGCATTATTCCCTGGCTGCCTGCACTAACAGGCGCAATAGTTAAAAGCGCAGCTGCAAGCGAAGCATTTCTATTCGATTTCAGGAAAATATTGTCCGAAATGGTGGCTGAATATCATTACGATTCATTGACAAATATTCTTGCACAATATGGCATGAAACGGTATTCCGAATCGCATGAAGATGGCCGTGCGTTTATTGCGGACGGTATGGAAGTGAAAAGAACGGCAGCCATCCCCATGTCAGCATTCTGGACACCCAATCCTCTTATTAACCAAAACGACCAGACAAAATATACTATCGATATTCGTGAATCTGCATCGGTAGCACACCTCTATGGGCAAAATCTGGTAGCCGCAGAATCATTGACAGCGCTGGGTATTGGAGGAGCTGCGTGGGCCTATTACCCTGGAAATTTAAAACCGAGCGTGGATCTGGAACTGGCAAGCGGGTTAAACCGCTTTGTTATTCATTGTTCGCCACACCAACCCAAAGATGACAAAATTCCCGGTCCCGGCCTTGGGCCATTTGGCCAATGGTACACACGCCACGAAACATGGGCTGAACAGGCAAAGGTATGGAACGACTATTTAGCCCGCAGTAGCTATCTATTACAACAGGGCAGGTTTGTAGCTGATATTCTTTATTACTATGGCGAAGATAATAACATCACCAACCTGTTTGGTAAAAATCCACCTGCTATTCCCGAGGGATATAATTATGATTTCATCAATACAGATGCACTCATGCATGTATTGCAGGTAAAAGACGGCAAATTGATTACACCAGGTGGCATGAGACACAGTGTGCTGGTATTAGACAGCAGCGCCATTAAGATGTCATTACCCGCGTTGCGTAAACTACATGAATTGGTAAAAGCAGGTGCTACGATTACCGGTATAAAGCCAATAGGCACGCTGAGCCTGACCGATGATCAAAATGAATTCAATAAATTGGTAAATGAAATATGGACTGCTTCATACTCAGCCAAACCATTGCGCGAAGTTCTTTCTTCATTAAACATTCAACCTGATTTTGAGTATCATAAACCGAACGATAGCGCCCAACTGCTGTACGTGCATCGCAAGCTGTCAGACGGGCATATCTATTGGGTAAATAACCGCAACGACCGGGATGAAGTAGTGGAAGCTGTTTTCCGGGTTAGTGGAAAAGTGCCGGAGATCTGGCATCCGGAGACAGGGAAAATAGTACCTGCTGCTTACAAAATAGAGAATGGCCGTACGACCGTGACATTGAACCTGACACCGAATGATGCAGTGTTTGTAGTATTCCGGTCGCCTGCCACAAAAAAAAGGATGACCCTGCCTGCTAAAACAGAAAAAGAGATAGCAGTCGTGGAAGGTCCCTGGAAGGTTATGTTTCAGCCCAACCGTGGTGCGCCGGCAAGTGCTACCTTTGCTGAACTAACTTCTTATACAACGCAGCGCGATACAGGCATCAAATACTTTTCTGGTACAGCTACCTACATAAAGAATATCAATCTGCGATCAGGCGCTATTGTAAAAGGAGCACAACTGTGGTTGGACCTGGGTGATGTAAAGAATCTGGCCGAAGTAGTAGTAAATGGAAAGCCATTGGGTATTGTATGGAAAAAACCTTTTCGTATAGATGTAACCAGTGCTTTGCAAGCAGGAAAGAATAAGCTGGAAATAAAGGTCACCAACCTTTGGGTGAACCGTTTGATTGGCGATGCACAACCCGGCGTTACAAATAAGATTACTTATACGTCTCAGCCTTTTTATAAAGCCAATTCACCTTTGCAACCATCGGGTTTGTTAGGACCAGTAAAAATAATTTCAATCAAAAATAGCAGCAGGTAATTATCATTTTCCACTACTTATTTACAAACTCCTGTCCCCATTTGTACAGGTCTAAAATTATTGGCCCTAACGCTTTCCCTTTTTTTAGCTAACCAACCGGGTGTGGTAGTGCACCTTCCCCGCCCTGGTCGGCGGACAGTATTCCCTTTTCTGTACATTATACTTTCGCTTGCTACAAGTAACCTTGTTACCAGATTAAAACTAAAACTATTTGAATTTCTATAAACCCACCTTATCTTTGGTTCATTATTCATCAAGTTGTTTTCCGCATTAGAAAATATATTCGAAATGGCAAGCTTGTCCAACGAAGCTATTGAGCTGCTGGACAAGCATGTTGATTTTATGAATGCTCCTAAGGGCTCCTTTCTGATAAAGCAGGGGCAGCGCACCAACCATTTCTACATTATTGAAAAAGGGTTTGCGCGGATATTTTCTGTTATTAACGACAAGGAAATTACCACATTATTTGCCAGGGAAAACGATATCATAACATCAACTTATGCATTGTTTACACAAACTGGCAGCGAAGAAAATGTAGAAATATTAGAAGATTCCATTTTACTAAAAATAAATTACGCAACGTTTGTAAACCTCTGCAAGGAACACCCCAACCTGTTTAACCTGTACCGATTCCTGATGGAAAAGCACTACCTGGCTTTGGAAGAAAGAACATTGTCGCTTCAATTTGACAACGCTTTAGAACGTTACCGCAAACTTATTTCGCGGCACCCCTTTATTCTACAAAGAGCATCACTTACCTCAATAGCTTCCTATCTGGGTATGTCGCCGGTAACACTGAGCCGTATGCGGGCTCAGATCTGATAACCCTTGTTTTTAGCATTTGCTAAAAAATCATCTTCCTACTGCATTTAAATTTGCTTTTACTTTTTACTAACTATTAATATATGGAAAGACCAAGTTTCAAAAGCAAAATTTACCGGGTACTCATCCGCGTAATGGGTATAAAATCAAAAATCGAAAAGGAATTCAGGAATGGAGATTTCAGTAAATTCCATCAAGCTGCCGGCATACCGGACAAAGTAAAAAGTCAGTGTGAGGTCCTATACCGAAAATCACCCACAGGGAGAACAATCTGGGAACTAAAGAAAAAGAATAGCACACCGCAACGTTATATATTTTTCCTGCATGGAGGCGGTTTTGTCGCCAATATTACAAAATACGACTGGTTTTTTCTAAACAGGATTGTGCAACACTCTGGTTGGGGAATTGTGGTACCCGACTACCCGCTGGTACCTAAAAGCAATTACAAAGATGTATTTGACATGGTAGTACCTGCATATGCAGAACTGCTGGGGCGAGTAGGCAGAGAAAATGTAGTATTGATGGGGTTCTCTGCTGGTGGGGGGATTGCTTTTTCACTTGCACAATATGCCCGGAACAATCAGCTTGCCCAACCCTCTCAAATCATTTTATTATCTCCTTTTCTGGATGCCACGTTGCAGAACCCCGAAATTCCTGTAATTGACAAGTATGATCCCTACATTGATACAAAGGGATTCCGTAAAGCCATTTCAATTTATGCGGCAGACACCAATATTTCTAATTACATGATAAGCCCAATAAATGGCGTTCTGGAAGGATTAGCCCCCATTCATTTATTTGCAGGAACACACGAAGTGGTATTGCCCGATGCAAGAAAGCTGGTAGCACTGGCAAATGAAAAAAAGATAGCCATTAAATATTATGAATACAAGCAGATGTATCATGCTTGGATTTTTCTAAATATGCCTGAGGCTAAAGACGTATTCAATAAATTGATGAATATTTTGAAATGACTTGTAATTGCGGCGAGGAATCAAAACTTCTCCATGCTTCGAACTAAAAAGAGCCTTCAAACCCGAGGGTCTGAAGGCTCTTGTAAATTTCAACGAATTTATAGAAGATACATCTCACAAAACCGAACGAAATAAACGGGTACCCAGTTCAGGGAATCTGACAGTGGCTGTAATCCAGACTAATACTTCAATTCCCATGGGAAATAAAATGCTTTGTTGGTGTTGCAAATGTGTTGCCATTGCACCTCCAAGGTAGGAAGCTAAAAGTAAAGTTCCTAAAACCCCCGTTCTGGGGATAGCAAATAGCAGCACTGACAGCAGCTCGATAATGCCAAGTAGCTGATAAACTCCTGCCGTAATCCCAAAGGATCTGCTCATTTCAAGTGCATGTTCACTACTACGTATTTTATCTGTTGCAGATGCCACCAGCATCAATACGATAATGCCTGTCAGCACCAGGCCGATGTTATGCTTTGTCTTTGAACTCATCTCACTAAAATTTATATCGATTGTACCAAACCTCCATCCACACGCACCACAGTGCCACTGATGTAATCTGCCAGCGGACTCGCCAGGTAAGCCACAGCACTTGCAACTTCTTCCGGACGTCCTAAGCGTCCGATATCATTTGACGTAAATTGTGCCACCGCCATCTTCTCAATTTCTGCCCAATCTCGTCCCCATCCATATTTTTCAGCCATGCCCAGCAGCATGTTTTTAGTCGTTTCCACCAGCATGGCACCAGGCGAGACAGTATTGGAAGTGATGCCAGTCCCTTTAAGTTCCCGGGCCAGAGAAACCGTCAGGTTATGCCGGGCAGCTGTTGATGCGCTATAGTCAGGCTGTATATTCATCGGCTGTATAGCCGCCGATGAGCCAATCTGGATAATGCGTCCCCAACCTAATACTTTCATTTGTGGCAGCAGGTTATGGATCATTCGCACGTAGGACAGTACATTGCTGTTGTAAGTATCATTCCAATTCTGCACTGTTGCATTCATCCAGGGCTGCGGATTATAAACGCCTGTATTATTCACTAAAATGTCGATCTGACCACCAGCCAGTGCAGCTGCAGCTACCCTATCAGCGCCTTCATCTGTAGACAGGTCGCCGATAACATATTCAGCGGATCCACCGTTTTTCCGGATGCTCTCAGCAATTGCTGCGCTGCGCTTTTCGTTCCTGCCATGTACGATCACTGATGCACCTTCTTTAGCCAGTAAACATACAATTGCTTCGCCGATGCCCGAGCTCGATCCGGTTACGAGCGCTCTTTTACCTTTTAATTTTAAGTCCATAATTTGTTACTTTTACTAATCAACTTACTTTTCGTAAGTCAAAAGTAGCAGGCAACTAAATGCAAGACAAGAAGGCATTTGTAAATCAGTCACTTACATCAGTGTAACTATTACTGATAACCAAAAGGATATGAAAAAAGAAAATTTAAAAAAATGTGAGGAGAACCGGGAAGATTGTCCGATAAAGGATGTTCTTTACCGGGTAGGTGATAAATGGTCAATGCTAACGGTGATCATGTTAAGCGATCATGGTACCCTCCGGTTTAATGAATTACATCAACTGATAGACACTATTTCGCAAAGAATGCTAACCGTAACACTCAAGACGTTAGAAGCGGATGGATTGGTTTCAAGAAAAATGTATCCGCAGATTCCGCCTAAAGTTGAGTATGCGCTAACGCCGCTTGGCGAAAGCCTGGTTCCTCCCCTCATGCATCTTTACCACTGGGCCAATGCCAGTATGCCTGCAATTAAAGAATCACGGAAACGCTATCAAAAGCATTTAGGTAAGGGGTTGCAAATTCAATCCTGACGGGGAATGCGAAAAAGGGTAATAATTATCATTAAAGAGGAAATTTCCACTTCCCTCCAATCGGGCACAACGTTACCGTAATAAGTGACTATCCTATCGGTTTCCCTTCACTATTCAATTCCACAGTATTTATTTTTCTGAATTTGGAAGGGTTCATTCCTTTGTATTTCTTAAATGCCCTGTTCAGATGACTTTCATCTGTAAAGTTAAATTCGTAAGCAATTTCATTAATCCTCATATCACTTCGCAGCAACCTTACTTCTACCAACCTCATTTTGTAGTTGGTGATATAATGCTGTAAGGTTTCACCCGTTTGCTTCTTAAAATACCGGCCCAAATAGTTGAGGGAAATATTAAAATGCCGGCTCAGTTTTACTGCCTTTAAATGCCTGGGTTCAAAAATATTTTGTTGAATGTAATTCAACATGTCCAGGATAAGCTCGCCGGTAGCTTCATTTATATTCTTAGGTAGCTTTAATGCAATATTCCTGGCAACGATAGTAATAATCGTATTAATGATTTGCTCTGATATTCGATGGTAATATAACTGCTGATTAGTCTGTTCGTTCAGGATACTGCTTATAAGTGATGCTATTAATGGCTTGTCCACCTTGTTTTTTAAAATACAGCCCGGCCGGTGACTTGCATTTTGTAAAATATATTTTACCTGCCTCACAGCTTCTTTGTCTTTATGAATATTGTTCTTCACATATAACTCGTCAAATCGAAGAAAAAAGAAGGTGGTAGGTGCATCAATGCTAAACGAATACACATCCTGTGGAGTTAGTAAAAACAAATTCCCCTTGCGATAATTGAAGCGGTTTTTATTTACGGTTTGAATGCCTGTTCCATCTATTATATAGATCAATTCGAAAAAATTGTTCCGCCTTGCCGGTTTGCTAAAGCGTAACATTTCTCTCCACTCTATTTCCCATGGTTGATGTATGGTAGCTCCCTTCATGGGTATGAAAATACAAAATAAACGCAAAATTGTACAAATAGAGGCAGATTGAAGATGTATAATTTTACGTTGATTAATTATTAAAAAAGAACAACATGAAAACAGTAATCACTCTTATTTTAATATTGGGATCAGTATATTCATCAATAGCACAAACCATGTTCCCGCTTGCCGGAACCTGGTTGCTAAAAGAAGCCCAGGTAATACTCCCGGATGGAACCCGCACTACAGACAGCACCTACGGCAAGAATGCAAAAGGTGTACTAATGATTGATGCAAGTGGACAATACTCATTACAAATTTTTCGGCCGGACCGGCCAAAATTTGTTTCAGGAGATAAAAAACGGGGTACTCCTGCAGAATATAAAGCTGCGCTTGGGGGAATAAGCACACATATCGGGCATATTACAATGGATACCATGAATAAAACATTACAGTTCAAAATTGATTACGCCGCCTATCCTAATTGGGACAACACATCTCAAATCCGAAATTTCAAATTGCAGGAGGATGAATTATATTACGAAGTGCCTGCGAAAACCGCCGCCGGAACAATTGCTGTTTCTATCTGGAAACGTATTAGAACAAAATAGGCCCAAGAGGTGTAACTAAAACAAAGGACTACCCAATATTTGATTGTGCCTTATCAGATCCTGGTGCCGGAATAGCTAGTTTAAAATAAACGATAACAAGCCCCGCGATAACGGCAGTTACCCAAAAAGCATTAGCCGCCCCATACTGGAACCACAGCCAACCTGTAACAGTGCTTGCCAGCATAGTACAGATACTCTGAAAACCGGTATAAGTACCTATAGCGGTAGCAGTATCCGCTTTATCAGTGATATTGCTAATCCATGCCTTAGAAATCCCTTCTGTTGCAGCGGCATATACCCCATACAACAGAAAAAGAAATCCATAATAATAGATACCGCCAGTATAAGCCATTCCCGCATACACTAATGTAAACAGGAACAACCCGGCAATGAATATTCTTTTTAGCCCAGTTCTGTCTGCCAATATTCCCAGTGGAAAAGAGGCCAACGCATATATCATGTTGTAAAAAATATATACCCCAATGGTAGCTGTATCATTCAGCCCCGCCTGCTTTACTTTTAGCAACAGAAAAACGTCAGAACTGTTGCATAATGTAAAAACCAATAACCCCGTTACTAGCTTGCGGTAAATAACAGGACTATGTTTCCAGTAAAGCAGGAAGGAAAAGAATGAAACCGGCGTTTTATTTTCTTTCTGCCTCCAATTTTTTTCTTTGAGATAGAAGGACAACCCAATCGCCAATAATCCCGGAATAAATGCGATAAGAAACAATATTCGATAGTGCCCAGGATAAAAGAATAGATAAACCAATGCGATACCAGGCCCAATAACAGCCCCCAACGTATCCATTGAACGGTGAAATCCGAAAACCCGGCCTTTGGTAGCGGGAGTGGCCTCATCCGACAGCAACGCATCCCTTGCCCCGGTACGGATGCCTTTGCCCAACCGGTCAACTGTCCGCGCCAGGAATATCCAAAGCGGGTAGATAAATAAAGCCATCATGGGTTTGGATATGGCGCTTAGCGCATATCCTAATTGCACGAATGGGGCCCGTTTGCCTTTATGATCGGATAGCTTGCCAAAGTAGCCCTTACTTAATCCGGCAGTGGCTTCCGCAATACCTTCCAATATGCCAATCAGCAATACGGAGAAGCCGATGCTCCTTAAATAAATGGGCATGATGGGATACAGCATTTCACTGGCCGTATCAGTGAACAGGCTGATAAAAGACAATATCCATATCGTGCGTGTTAAGTATTTCATCAGTTAATATTTGCCTGATGGAACCTTGTTCACAGGCCCGGTTTCATGAAACCTCCAAAAAAATCCCTTATATCATTTGCTAATAAATTGGGTTGTTCCATTGCTGCAAAATGTCCACCGGCATTCATGTCAGTCCATCGCTGAATATTAAATCCCTTTTCGATATAAGAACGGGGCGGTGTAGGCAATTCTTTAGGAAATTTAGCAAAGGCAACAGGAACTTTTACGTAATCTTCTTCGCTAAAATGCAAAGGGTATTGGCTATTTTCATTATAGATTCGAATTGAAGAGTGAATACTTTCTGTAATCCAGTATAAGGTAACATTTGCAAGTAACTCATCTTTTGAAAATACGTTTTCGATATTACCTTTATTGTCGCTCCAGCTATTAAACTTCTCTATTATCCACGCACACAAACCAATAGGTGAATCATTTAAGCCATAGGCCAATGTAATTGGTTTCGTACTATGCTGGTATGCATAAGCACCTTCCTTAGCCGACCAGTTGCCTGCAAATTTTTGAAATTCTTTTACTTCCTCTGTTAATAGTTCTCCATCTTTAAGAAATGGTCTATACGACCCTGAGATATAGTTAAGGTGTAAGCCTATTACACTTTCAGGGTGTTTTAATGCCAACCATGTGCTAATACCCGAACCAATGTCTCCTCCCTGGCAACCATATCTTTCATAACCTAATTTATTCATTAATTTATTCCACAACCCGGCAACAACAGCACTATTACAGCCCGGTTCAGTAACCTTGCCCGAAAACCCAAACCCAATTACACCAGGGATAACCAAATCAAACGAAACATTCTCATCATTGGTCAGTAACGGAATGAGTTTCATTATTTCTAAAAAAGAACCCGGCCATCCATGCGTTATGATTAATGGAATTGAATTTCCCCCCTTCCCTTTTATGTGTAAAAAGTGAATTTTGTAACCATCAATGTCTGCTATGAAATTAGGATAGGCATTTATTTCCTTTTCAACCTGCCGCCAGTCAAAAATATTTAGCCAATAATCGGCCAGTTCTCTCATGTAGGAAAGATTGGCTCCATAGTTCCATCCTGAATCAATTATTTCATCAGGCCAACGGGTATTTTTGATTCGTGATTTTAAATCATCAATAATTTGTTCAGACGTATTGATCACAAAAGGTGTTATCATTTTTCTTATTTTATTCGGCTATTCAGGTTTAGTAACAGGTCGTCTTGGAAATGCCCCCAAAAGTTAGACACTTTTGGAGGCATTTCACAATTTACTTACAAGACGGCCTCTTGTTTATGATCAGACTTAAAACCCGTACATACCACCCGAAACGGAAATGTGCTCTCCCGTAATCCAGGCTGCATCATCGGAAGCAAGAAACACGGCAACTTTCGCAATATCTTCAGGCTGGCCCCTACGACCAAGCGGTGTATTGGCAATAAACATTTTTTCATACTCACTGCCGGTAGTAACGCCCGCATTACGGGCTCCTTCTGTTTCCGTAGCACCCGGCAATATAGAGTTGATACGAATGTTTTTTGCACCCAATTCTTTCGACAAAGAAATCGTTATGGCATCTAATGCCGCTTTCGTTGAAGAATACAACGAAGCTGTTGGAAGTGGCATTTTGCTTGCACCCGAACTGATATTGATGATACTACCACCCTTATCGCTAAACAGTTTCAAAGATGATTGGATAGCAAGTATAGCACCCAAAACATTTACATTGAAATGCTGATGAAACGATTCTGCTGACACCTGTTCAATAGGTGTGTATCCCTGGTAGGCTGCATTGTTTACCAAAATATCCAATGTACCGAAAGCGTTTTTTGCTTCTTCAAACAGCCTGTTTATATCAGCTTCTTTCGATACATCGCCCTGCACTGCCATGGCTGTGCCACCATTGTCGGTTATGGCTTTCACTACTTTATCTGCAGCTTCTTTGCCTGAAGCATAATTTACAATAACCTTCGCACCTTCGCGGGCAAAATGTTTTGCGATAGATGCACCTATTCCTTTTGAAGCACCCGTTACTATCGCTACTTTATTTTTTAGTTTACTCATCTTTTTGAAAATTTATTTCACTGAGAAAGCATTAGCCATACCACCGTCCGCCAGGATATCGGCACCTACGATGAATGTTGAATCGTCGGAGGCTAAAAACACAGCCGTTTTCCCGATCTCAGCCGGAGTTCCCTGCCTGCCAAGCGGCGTAAGATCTATCCATACCTGCTTTACCTGGTCCACCAGGTCCTGCGGTACCATCTTTCCAAAAACCGGTGTATCAATTGAGCCAGGCGAAATTGTATTCACCCTTATTCTTCTTGACAATAAATCGAGCGATAAGCCTCTGCCCAATGAAATAACGGCCGCTTTTGCAGCTGCATATATCGTGGCTCCGGGTGCAGCCCGATGTGCAGCATTCGACGCGATCAGTATAACAGAAGCGCCGTCATTTAAATAAGGAAGCGATTTTTTTACGGTGAAATAGACGCTTTTTAAATTCAGGTCCATATAGCGGTCGTAACCTTCTTCTGTTACATCGGTTATGGCCATCAACGGAATCCCGTCCACTACGCCACCTGCATTCACCACCAATGCGTCTATCTTCCCAAACTTATCGGCCGTAGTCCTATACAGGTGCTCCAGGTCATCAGGATTTGTTACGTCTCCTTTTACACCTATAAAATTACCACCCAGGGCTTCAACAGCGCTGTTCAACGTAGCCTCATTTCTTCCGGCAATTGCACCGACTGCGCCCTCGCTTTTAAATGCTTCAGCAATCCCAAACCCGATACCGCTATTGCCGCCGGTAATCACGGTTACTTTGTCTTTTAACTTACTCATTATTTCTTTTTTTTAATGATTGAGTAACAAAGTTAGATTGACGAAGTTACTTTTAGTAACTTCGTGCTGAAAAATAACAGTAACACAGGTGTAACAAAGTAACATTATGGGGTGTAAAATAGCAGAGTTTCAACAGGAACAAAAGAAAAGAATGAGAGCCGTTCAGGATGCAATGGACGCACTGAATGGGAAATGGAAGATTGCAATTATTTCGTCTATTTGCTGTTATGGTAAAAGGCGCTTTTCCGACATTTTGAATGATGTAAATGGAATTTCAAACAGAATGTTGAGCAAGGAACTAAAGGAATTAGAAATAAACCAGTTGGTAAAACGAACCATTTTAGATACACAACCCATAACGGTTCAATATGAACTGACGGAACATGGCAATACACTACAAACCATCATCAGCAATCTTACAGATTGGGGAATTGTACACCGAAAGAAAATTGTCGGATAATAATTTCGGAGCTTAGTTACCTTTGCTGACAGAAGATTCAACTATGCTTAATATAATTAGTATACTGTTAACTATAATATTCCTGTTTCTTGCAGGAATACATCTGTATTGGGGAGTGGGTGGCAATTGGGGCAGTAAAGCCGTCATTCCTACCAATTACAATGGCGATCAGGTGTTGAACCCGGGGTTGAAGGAATGTATTGTTGTAATGCTTGGATTTCTGCTGGCCACTTTTCTATTGTGGGAGAAAACAGGATGGCTTCCTTCAATTTTACCAGAAAAATGGACACGATATGGAATAATTGTAATGATCGTTGTATTCTTTATCCGATCCATCGGAGACTTCCGGTACGTTGGTTTCTTTAAAAAAATAAAAGGAACTCCTTTTGCCGTATTGGACACCAGGCTGTTTAGCCCACTATGCTTTTTACTGGCATTCTCATTATTTCTTCTTCTTTGAAAACTGAACTGGTATTTGTTGTAGTGATGTGTTTTTTTCTTTATCAATTAAAACCCGACCTAAATTCCAAAGGACTTTGATTCGTCTTCGTCTTAAATAATTTACTGAACGACTGCGGATGTTCAAACCCCAATTCATAAGCAATTTCACTCACAGACAAATCAGTCGTGGATAATTTCTCTTTAGCTTTTTCAATTAACTTATTGTGAATATGCTGCTGCGTATGTTGTCCCGTTAGTGTTTTTAATAAACTGCCCAAATAATTAGGCGATAAATTTAGTAAGCCTGCAATGTATTGTGCAGTAGGCAAACCTTTGCTTATTAAATCATCATTTTCAAAATATTCGTTGAGAACATTTTCCAATCGTTCAAGTATTTGATGACTGCTTTTCTTTCTTGTAATGAATTGTCGCTGATAAAAACGTTCGCAATAATTAAGTAACAATTCTATTTGTGCAATGATGATATTTTGACTGAACTTATCAATGTTAGAGCGGTATTCCCGTTGAATACTGTGCATAATATCTGTAATAATGATTTCTTCTTTTTCTGAAAGAAAAAGAGCTTCGTTTACAGCGTAGCCAAAAAAATCGTATTGCTTAATACTTTTTGCCAAAGATGTTTTCCAGATAAAATCGGGGTGAATAAGCAAAAGAAAACCTGTTGGTTTTACTTCGGACTTATCTATCTCAATCTGCATCAGCTGTTTGGGTGCAATAAACGATAATAAGCCTTCATCAAAATCATACTGCTGTTGTCCGTAGCGGAATTTACCCGGCGGCATATGCCGTTTTAACCCGATTGAGTAAAAATTCTGAATCCAACTGATTTCCTTTTCATCAGTTTGATATTCCACCAAACCATAATCCACCAAACTGACCAAAGGGTGTTCAGGTTTTGGCAATCCGCTCATTTTATGCATCTCGCCAATGGTGTTGAATCTATGAACTTTTTTACTTTCCATACCTCTTCAAAATTATAAAAAAGCGATAAAACATTTATAGTTCTATCGCTTTTATGTTTGAAATTAAAAGTCTGTCGATTTGCTCAACGCTTCGTTGGCTGCTAATTCATTTTGCAAAACTTCAATTTTGCTGTAAGCCATTCCAAAAGCATCGCTTCCCATAAAGAAATGCAATGGTGGATTTTCGCTTTCGGCTAACTGGATAAATGCAGTGGCTGCTTTGTCAGGATTGCCCAACTGGTTGCCGTTCATTTCGGTTTTGTGCCACTGTTCAGAACCTCTTGCCGATGTGTAATCTTCAATCGGGTTTTGAGGAAGACTAAGTGAATCGTCACCTAAAAAATTAGTGCGGAAATATCCGGGATATACAATCGTTGCCTTTACTCCAAATTCTTTTGTTTCTACAGACAAAGATTCTGTAAAGCCAACCATTGCAAACTTTGTGGCGAAATAAATTCCAAAGCCGGAAAATGTTCCAACGAAGCCTCCAATAGAAGCAATGTTGATGATATGCCCCGATTTATTACTGCGGAAGTGTGGCATAACGTTTCTAATTACATTCAACGCACCAAACACATTTACATCAAAATTCCGGCGGGTTTCTTTGTCGCTCAGTTCTTCCAGAGTACCCCACTGTCCATAGCCTGCATTGTTCACTACCACGTCAATATTGCCAAATGTTTCCAATGTTTTAGCAACAGCACTTTTTACACTTTTTTCGTCTGTTACATTTACTTCCAACGGAAGAAAGTTAGCCGATGCCCCTACTTCTTTTTTCAGACTTTCAACAGTGCGGGAAGTAGCGGCTACCCGGTAGCCCTCGTTCAATAATCTTTTTACCAGAGATAAACCTAATCCTTTTGACGCCCCGGTTACAAACCATACTTTTTGCGTGTCCATTTTTTCTGTGTTTTAATTTACTAAATGATTACACTGCAAAGTTGGAAAGAACATAAAAGGAGGAATTAGTCAAATCAATGATTGTTGTAACCAAAACAATGCTTTATCAATCAAGTACCTTTACCGGTATAAACTTAACATAAATGCAAACCGCGATAAAGATAGTTGCGGCAGCAGTCGCATACAGCCATCCTGAACTGTAATAGTAAATCGCGCCACCACCGATAGGCACCAAAATATTAGTGAGCGATTGCAGGCTTTGGTTCACGCCTTGCAATGTTCCCTGCTGTGTTTCATTCACAGCTTCGGATAGTTTTCCGGTGTATGTAGGTTCAAACAAACCTTCTCCGGAAATGATAAGGATAACTGCCAGTGAAATCAACAGGACAGTATGCACATAAACACTGGATAGTATCAATACCAGCCCCGTACCAAGCATGACCAAACCCCAGATACCGATCTGCTTCTGGGTAAAGCGCTCCAGCAAACGTGGCAATAGCACAGCACGTACTAAAATTTCGCAAATGCCGACCAGCGTAAGTAAACTGCCTATCAGCCCAGGTGTCCATAAGTATATATCTTTGAGAAAAAGTGTGAAATTGAACTGAAAAACACCTATTCCGATATAGAACAAAACACCTGTAACCAACAGTATGGCAACGCCTTTAAGACTAAAAGTACTTTTGAAATGCGAGAATACATTGAAGTTGTTGAACGCAACGCGTTGCGTTCTTTTATGTGACGCGAGGGATTCGGGCAATAGA
The DNA here is from genome assembly GCF_039596135.1 of Chitinophaga sp. GTDB lineage: Bacteria > Bacteroidota > Bacteroidia > Chitinophagales > Chitinophagaceae > Chitinophaga. The sequence continues at coordinate 26,679 of NZ_JBCNKH010000027.1, read as the reverse complement.
AAATAAACCAACAGTGCAGAAAGGAATATCAGAAAAGCGGTAACATAAAAAGGCAGTGCAATCGAGATACTTCCTAACAGCCCGCCTAAAGCCGGTCCGCCGATTTTTCCAATCCCCATTGCAGATCCTATATAACCAAACCATTTGGTACGTTCTTTAGCATCTGTAGTATCTGAGATGTAAGAGAAGATGGCACTGATGTTTCCTGCGGTAAGCCCGTCAATGAGCCGGCCAAGAAAAAGGACCCATAGTGCCCCTCCGATGCCGAACAACACAAAGCCCGCAGCCGACCCCAGTAAACTGACTATTAAAATGATTTTCCGGCCAAACCGGTCACTCAATGCGCCAAGTACCGGGGCCGCAAAAAAGGTAGAGGCAGCGTATATAGACAGCAGCGTGCTCATGCCCACTACCACCTGCTGCCCCGGCAGGTATTTACCTACCAGGAATGGCAGCAGTGGCAGCACAATGGAATATCCTATGGAATTTAACAGAACAATCGCCAGCAGGATAAATAAGGAAATATGCTTTGATTTCATAAATAGTATAAATGATTAGTCAACAACAATCACAAGCTTTCCCCTCATTTTTTTCTGCGAACTGATAGCCTGTGCCCGGGCAGTTTCTTTCAGCGGGAAAACCGCTTGTATATGCAACTGGTATAGCCCTTTCGCATACAGATTGGCCACTTCAGAAAGCACGTGTTGAATGTGTCTTGGTGGCCCGGCTGAAAAACGCGCCCCATATTCCACTGCGGAGAAATCGGCAACTGATACCACTTTGGAAGGATCGCCCACTATGTCGATCAGTTCCGGGATATTTCCTGAACCTGCTATATCCAGCGCACCGGCGATGCCATTGGGCGCAAGCTTTTTTACGCGCTCTTTCAGTCCGTCGCCATAAGTCGTAGGTATAGCACCCAATTCATGTAAATATTCCTGGTTACCGGCACCTGCAGTTCCAATAACCTGAAGCCCCCGTCTACGTGCCAGTTGCACGACCGCTGAACCAATCCCGCCTGCTGCACCACTCACCAGGATGGTACTGCCCGGATTGGCATTTAAATCATCTAAACAGCGCCAGGCCGTCTCTGAGGCAACAGGAATAGCGCCCGCCACTTCAAAAGGAACGCCTTCAGGCTTTTTTACCCAATGTGATAAAATAGCATATTCTGCCATCGTATCGTTGCCATAGCCAAAAACAGCGTCGCCAACGGAAACACTGGCTACGCCTGCTCCAACCGCATCCACAACTCCGGATGCTTCCACACCAATTCCTGAAGGAAAAACGACTTCCTCAAAATCCTTGTATTGTCCTTCCATTCTTTTCCAATCCGAGGGATTCACACCCGCAGCACGGACTTTTATTCGTATCTGCCCGGCCAGCGGCTCAGGTTTAGAAATGTGGACCATTTCAAGAACAGCTTCAGGAGCTCCATACGTATTGTACCGGATGGCTTTCATTTGAACGTTTGCATTCATATCTATTTCCTTTAATGATTCGATGATGCAAAGTTGGATCATTAATCAGGAATAAAATAGCTACTTTTGGCTAAAAAATAGTCGTAAATGACAAAAATAAAAGTGACCGGTAATGCTACACCTCCTGTTTTTTTCCGGCTGGCTAAATTGTGGGCTACAAAAGTTAAAAACGGAAGGGTCGATATCCCTGCGTTATATGGCAACGGCTATTGTGCAGGCTGTGTGTTCAACGAAAATATCCGGATGCTTATTCTTAATTATAAATTGAACGAAGAAACAATCATTGAGAATCCTGAATTCAATACCCCTGGCAAAACGATATTATTCAAATTTCAAAATGTCCATTCAAACCTCTTCTTAAAACAAAGCCCCTCTGTGCTGATAGCCACCAGCCGGTTTAATACTGATGAAGTGATTGCTATCCAGGAGAATACTGCCTCTGTTAATATTGAAGTTAATTCGCAATACTTAGAGGAACTGTTTGCGCTTTCCCAAAAATCACCGGTCCTGCAAAGTTTATCCCAAAATGCCCAGCCGTTATTATTTGAACAGATGATCTCACCAGGTATTCAAAAAATACTGGACGAGATTACCTCTGAAGCTATAGATGATAATTTTAAATGGGTATTTAGAAAAATTAAAGCAGAGGAATTGATCTGCATGTTGTTGATGAAGCTGGAAGAAAGAGAGGAAAAACAACTGTATCCCCTGAAGGGTAAAGATGTACAATCTATTTATGATATCAGGGAACGAATGCTCACAAACCTGAATGAGCCGCCTGTTATTCAGGATTTAGCAATTGAAGCCAATATGAGCACCACTAAACTAAGAACACTGTTCAGGCAGATTTTTGGTGATAGTATTTTCGGTCATTATCAAAAATACAGGATGAAAGAAGCGGCACGGCTGCTAAAAGATGAGCGGCTCTCCGTTTCAGAAGTGGGATATAAACTGGGATTTTCCAACCTCAGTCATTTTACAAGGGTGTTTGAAGAACATATCGGGATGAAACCGAAAAAGTTTTCGACAGGAGGCTAAGCAACAGCATAAAGCGGCAAGCAGTCTGCATTTCACTTAAAATTAGCAGGAAACACCTATTTCATAGTTGCCCCATTTCGTTTTCGTACAATTTCCCCACTACACGTGTGACTACATTTGTATCAGAAAATAAGGGGAACAATCATGGAACCTCTTGCTAGTATTATTTACACACTCCCACTTAAAAAGTATAAGAAATGAAAAAGCTAATTTACAGCATAGTTGCCATTATCGGTTTGCTCGGCATTACGGCTGCCTGCCTGGAATTGTTCAGCTCCTACAAGGTTTCAACATCCATTAACCTGAATGCGCCGGTAAAAACTTATCAGCAAATTACCATCAATGCCAGTCCTGAAAAGGTTTACCAGGTCATGAGTGATATTGATCATTGGGCGCAGTGGCAGCAGGATGTGACAGAACCTAAGTTAAATGGTCCGTTTGAAAAAGGCAGTAGTTTCGATTGGAAAAGCGGAGGGCTAACCATTCACTCAACGATTCACACGGCCATCCCCGGACAGAAAATAGGCTGGTCAGGTAAGGCACTTGGCGCATTTGCAATCCACAATTGGACCTTTGTTGCAGAAAATGGCCATACAACCGTCAAAGTTGAAGAAAGTATGGAAGGATGGCTGGTGTATGTAATGCGTAATAAATTCCAAAAAGGACTGGAAACCTCATTGCAGGTATGGTTGAAAAATCTAAAGGCAAAAGCAGAACAATAACGCTATCCTATGAAAGGGAAAAAGGCAGCGGCATACACGCCGCTACCACATGCTAAAGAATTAATGCCAATCCCTCCGCCACCGTACGAACGGAACTGAGCAAGACGCTACTGATTATTATACAACAGCTTTTTCGGTAAGTGCAGTATAGTCAGTATATCCACGCGCTCCGCCGCCGTAATGTAAAGAGCGATCGGCAGGCGTAACCGGCCAATCATTTTTCAGCCTTACAACCAGGTCCGGATTGGCAATAAAGGGCTCTCCAAAGGCCGCGAGGTCAATCAAACCTTCCTTTAAGAGGTTTTCAGCTTTTTGTTTATCCAACCCACCGGCAAGGATGATCACACCACTTTCGTACCAGGAACGCAACCTGGACAGAAAGCCTTCCGGCAAGGCGAAGCTGCCCCGGGATTTCTGGTCCATGATATGGATATAAGCAATCTGACGGTGAGAAAGTTCGGTCGCAAGATATTGATAGGTCTGCTCAATCTCCGGGTAGTGGGGCAACTCATGCAGACCACCATAAGGCGTAAGCCGGATAGCTACCCTCGCTGCACCAATTTCGGCGATGCAGGCATCGATCGCTTCTAAGAGGAAACGGCACCTGTTTTCTATACTGCCGCCGTATTCGTCACTGCGGGTATTGACAGCCGGATTTAGGAACTGTTCTATTAAATAACCATTTGCGCCATGCAGCTCTACACCGTCAAAACCAGCTTTGATAGCATTTGATGCAGCAATGGCAAAATCGCGCACCACGTCTTTGATCTCAAAAGCGCTCAATGCCCGGGGCTTAGAGCAGATGACGAAATTTTCCTTGCCATTGTCATCATACCCCCAGGCATAGGAGTTGGAAGCCCGGATATCTGATGGAGCTACCGGTGCAGCGCCGTTAGGCTGGTTAGTGAAGTGAGATACGCGGCCAACGTGCCAGAGCTGGGCAAAAACCTTGCTGCCAGCCTCGTGCACCGTCTTCGTCACCAGCTTCCAACCCTCCACCTGTTCGTTGGAGAATAGCCCGTTAATGTGCAACACACCCGCAGCTGTAGGAGAAATAGATATTCCTTCGGTAACGATCAAACCTGCGCCGTTTTCACCACTGCGCTGCCCATAGTATTGCGCGTTCATGGAATTTGGAATGCCGTTAGGATTACGGGCCCTTGTCATAGGCGCCATCACGACCCTGTTGATCAGGGAAAGAGAACCTTTATTAAACTCGTCGAATAACATAAGAAATTTTTGTTTTTATCTTTTTAAAGCGTTCTTGTCTCACAACCATTGCAGCGGTCCGCAAATGGATAGTCTATGTAACCGGCAGCGCCGCCACCAAAAAATGTAGCCCGGTTAGCTTCGTTGAGAGGCAAGTCGTATTTTAACCGGTAAGGCAGGTCCGGGTTGGCGATAAAAGGCCTGCCGAAGGACACAAGGTCTGCCCATCCTTTTTCAATGGCTTCCTGCGCCCGGTTCCGGGTATACTTCCCGGTATAGATCAGCGTACCGCGGAAAGCTTTCCTGTAAGCCTCTTTGAATGCTACCGGCATCACCGGCGCATCGTCCCAATCCGCTTCTGCGATATGGATATAGGCGATGCCGATTTTATCCAACACTTTTGCCGCTTCGATATAGGTAATTTCCGGGGTATCATCCTGTGCACCCATCAGGGTGGTTAGCGGGGCCTGACGTACGCCAACACGGTCTGCGCCAATGGCATCGGCTACTGCCTGCACTACTTCTCCCAGAAAACGCAGCCGGTTTTGAATGCTGCCGCCATATTCGTCGGTTCTCAGATTCGTCTGGGAATCGATGAACTGCTCTATCAGATAACCGTTGGCACCGTGAAGCTCCACGCCATCGAAGCCTGCTTCGATCGCATTGCGGGCTGCCTGGGCATAGTCCTGAACAATCTGTTTAATTTCAGGGATCGTGAGTTCCCGGGGCATGGAATGCTGCACCATACTGCCCACGCCTGCATCAGGTCCTTTGCCGGCTTCGTCCAGAAAAACCTTTACACCTTCAGCAAGCAGCGCTGACGGGGCAACAGGGGCTGCGCCATCTTGTTGAAGTGACACATGAGACACCCGCCCTACATGCCAGAGTTGCGCAAATATGATCCCGCCTTTCTCATGCACTGCTTTTGTAACTTTCTTCCATCCTTCAATCTGCGCATGGGTGTATATACCCGGCGTCCAGGCGTATCCTTGTCCCTGCCGGCTAATCTGCGTGCCTTCGGAGATGATTAAACCTGCAGACGCACGCTGTGCATAATATTCTGCCATCAGCGGGGTAGCCACTTCGCCTGCCCCTGCCCGGGATCTTGTCATGGGCGGCATAACGATCCTGTTGGTCAGTGTAAAATTTCCAAGTTGATATGATTCAAAAAGCATAATATTCTCGTTTTCTATTTTGTCAATTTGTTTCGTCTACCGGATCGCTACCGGGTTGATATTTACCTGGGTAGAGCCTACATAAAGGGGTTGCCCCAGTACGAAGAGGAACTCCCAGACCTTATCACGCACCAGTGCCCGGCTATCAATCAGTTCCAGGTTGTAGATGCCTTTTTTGGCGAGCATGAACTGGTTAACAGGAAACTCGTCTTTGCTGCCGGGATTGGGATACACCTCGGAAGCCCAGGTGTCGCCACCAAAGGCTACAATACCTTGTGCAGCCAGCCATTCGGCTGCTTCCATTCCAATGCCGGGTTCTACTTCCAAAAACTGCTTGTTGTCTTTACCTATAAGTTCCAGCCAGCCGGTATTAAACAGCACCACGTCGCCCTTGCGCAGGGTCAACCCCTGTTTTTGCAGTACCGCCCTGATGTCCGCCACCGTGATCTCGGTGCCGCCCGGAACAATGTCTTTACCATAATAGGTAGTCATATCTAATAATACTCCCCGGGTAACGATCGGCGGCACCTTTTCAATACCGAGCTTTTTTACGCCTTCCACAGTCACAAAATTGGCAGCCTTGTTCCCATTGTAATACACATTGTCTATACCGATGTGGCCAATGCCGTTGAGCTGAGTGCCTACACCGGTCCATGCGTTGACCAGTTCGTCATTAAAGCTGAACTTGTTGGGACCAAGTGTTTTGCCGGCCTGTTCTCCCGGCTGGATATTATAGAGGTTAAAACTGCGGTGACGGAATGCAGGAAGGTGTTTATCTACTGGTACCGCCAGTGGGTAGGTCTTTCCCGTTTTTACCAGTTGGGCAGCCTGCAACACTACATCCGGAGTGAGTAAATTGACCGCACCAATCTCGTCGCCTGCTCCATAGGCAGATGGGTACCAGTTTGCGGTGGTATCTTTGGCTTTTTGGGCAAAGGCAGGAGACAGACCGAACAACACAGCTCCCGTAATCGCCGCTATCCTGGAAATGCGATTGGATTTCATAAATTATAATTTTGAAAGTTGAGTATTAATAAATTGCAACTCGTCAGCAGCAAGGGTAAAGTCCATTGCTCCCGCGTTGGAGATAGCTTGTTCTGCATTACGGGCGCCGGCTAATACTACGGTAATGCCTTTTTGTAAGGATGTCCAGCGAAGCACTAATTGCGCCACAGTGGCATTTTTACTTTGTGCCAGCGGTTGAATTTTCCCAATCAGGGCTTTTACTTTCTCAGGATCGAATTGACCAAAGTAGCCGTTGCGGTGATCATCTGCCTTCAATTTTGCATCAGCGAAGTATTTACCGGAAAGCAGTCCACGCTCCAGTGGGCTGTAAGCGATAATGCCGATGTTGTGGTCCGTAGTATAGGGCACCAGGTCTTTTTCGATAGCACGATTGAGCATGCTGTAGGCTACCTGGTTGGAGGCTATGGAGATCGTTTTCGCAGCTTCTTCCAGTTGAGACACACTATAGTTGCTCACGCCGGCAGCTCTTATTTTACCCTGTCTGATCAGGGCTGCAAGCGCTTCCATGGTTTCATCGATGGGGGTAGATCCATCGGGCCAATGTATTTGCAGCAGATCAATATAATCAGTTCTGAGCCGCACCAGGCTTTCTTCTACCTCCTTGATCACGTTCGCTTTGGAGGCGTATTTATATACTGAAACCTCCTTGCCGTTATCAGTCAAATCAAAGAAGTGTTCGCCTTTACCTTTGTTGGAACCATCCCATACCAGGCCAAACTTGGTGAGAATCTGTACCTTTGTACGGTCACGGCCCTGCAGGGCTTCCCCGATAATTTCTTCACTGAGACCAAAGCCATAGAAAGGCGCTGTATCCAGGGTTGTCACGCCACTCTCGATAGAGGCATGGATAGCGTCGATGGAGTTCTTCCGTTCATTGCCACCCCACATGGTCCCGCCAATGGCAAAAGCGCCATACGTAATGGCCGAGAGAGATAATTCACTACTTCCTAATTTTCTATATTCCATAGCTAAAGTGTTTTTTGATTTTGATAACGCAAAACTCCGCCGATCTTTAGTATTATCAAAATAACCTAACTTATAGTTTTCTATTATTAAAATGATAGAACATTGCATACTTTTACATTATTAAAATAATAGAACATGACCATTAATCTGGAGTGGTTACGCACCTTTAGGGCCATTTACGAAACAGGCACACTGACTAGTGCTGCGGAGAGCCTGTTCATCTCCCAGCCGGGGGTGAGCCTGCATCTGAACTCGCTGGAAAACTTTACCGGTTACAAATTATTTGACCGCTCCGCCAAGCGGATGGTCCCCACTGAACGAGGTAAGGCGCTGTATAATTTTATCCTGGAACCTTTGGATAAACTACAATCGGTAGAACAGCTTTTTGGCAGAAGTTCCCAGGCCGACCGTTCTACTATCAGTCTGGGCATGTGCTTTGAAACATTTCAGTATACCCTGGAAGAACATATTGCCAGGCTACCCTTTAACCTGATCATCAAATTTGGCGATTATCCGCAAATGATCCATGATCTGGACAAGGGTGTGCTAGATCTGATCGTTACCCCGCACAAGGGCGACCAGAAGAACCTGGAATACGAAGCCTTCTCCAAAGAGCGGATCGTACTGGTCTGCGGATCGAAGCTGGATAGTAAACCTTTCCGCAAAGCCATCAAAGACAAAAATTTGAAAGAGGCCGCGACATGGCTGAAGAAGCAAATGTGGTATAGCACGGCTGCCGACATGGAACATATGAAGCGATTCTGGCAGCTAAACTTCAAATATCATATTGATTTTAAACCTAACTACATTGTGCCCAACATCAGTTCCATTGTCCGTTGTCTGCGTAATGAAAAAGGGGTTTCAGTGATTCCCGATTTCCTGTGCCGGGAGGAGATGCGTTCAGGTGAGTTGCATCTGCTTTGGGAGGGAAACAATATCATCGAAAACACGCTTTTCTTTGGCATCCGAAAAAAGACGATTTACGCCAAAGAGGTTGACCAGGTTAAAAGTATTTTTAAACAGCGTATGAAGTAAGCTCAGGTACCGGGGCCTGACAACTTAGTATAATGGTTTCCTATCGCATATGCAAAAATGCAATTCCACTAGCCGTTACCAATGCAATAATGTTTTTGTGTAACAAACCCAATTGTCAGCCAGGGCAGCTTATACCAAGGCAATATGATTACCTGTTACCAACTTTCCAATGAATCAAGATATCTTCGTCCGAAATCGGAGTCCGGTCTCTCCTGGTAAACCCTTCTAACAATAACTGGTATTGTTTTACCAGCTGCCCGGAATACATTTGACTACCCGGGATAAAAAAGATACCACGATCTTTGCAATAGGCTTGCAAATAATTGTGGTTCCCATCCCTTTCAGGCATACTATGACAAAAAACCATCTTGCAATTCGTGATGAGTTCTTCAAACATAAACACCTGTAGGAAATCCGGGCTGGAAGAAATTGGCGTCAACCAACAAATCATAAGGACCCTCAAAATGTTCCAAATGATCAATACCAAGCTCTCTTCTTTTTTCCTCCACTTTTTGGGCATTCCGACCGTGGATAAACATCGTGTAACCGGTATAATTAGTATTGTTATGGCTTTCGATAATCTGAAGAGGAGCAGTGAATATCATACCGCCTTCATCAAAATCATAATATCCTTGCCCATACCCCATTTGCCATCTATAGATGCTTTGTAGGAAATTGCATAAAATCCCATCAAAAATGGCTTTCCTTGTAAAGCATGACCTGCGATCATTTGCGAGTTTTCAACCATGCTTATAAGCGAATGTTTGGGATTGGGTAATCTCAACATACGATGCAACTCTGATATAGAGTTAATTTTATATGGTACATTTTCGTTTGTCATAGAAAGAAAATCAATTAGACTGCTTCAAAAAGCAATGTGAAAAATGATCAGATTCATTATTTGTTCCTTCAGAAGTCACCGCCAAAGTTCGTTTAAAAAATATAGATTGAAGTTTCCAAACTGAGTTGGGTTGTATCCAAAATGACGGTTAGCGATAATAGTATAGAAATACCGTCTGCTGATGGAGCAATACAAGCAGGTGTATTTGATTTTGAACAGGATAATGCCGGCATGAGCCATACCCAAAAAATCGTTAAGTTTAAATATTCCATCATTTTGAAGTGATTGTTTCAGAAATAGTTTTATATTTGCCCAATTATGGCAAGAAGTGTAGAATTTAATGAAGAAGAAGCTATCCAAAAAGCGATGAACGTTTTTTGGGAAAAGGGCTATAACGGCGCTTCTCTCCGGGACCTTACCGACGCCATGAAGATCAATAGCAGTAGTTTATATAATACCATAGGTGATAAGCATGAGTTATTTATTCGCTGTGTTAAGTACTATACGGATATAAGGAAAAGGGATTTGGACAGGCGGCTCAAAAGCCATAAATCATCCTTTGAGGTATTGGTTGAGTATATCAACGAGTCAGTTGAATCCATCATCGGCAAAGAAAATAGCTGTATGGCTATCAAGACTGCTTTTGAGGTGGCCACCAATGATCAAAGGGTAAAGGACATCCTTAAAGCAGATAGTGATTATGCTTACCGGTTCTTACATTCTTTAATTTCAAAGTCAATAGAGGAGGGTAAAATTTCAAAGAAAGAAGACCCTGAACTGCTTGCTGATTACTTTATCAGTACGTGGACCGGCTGGAATGAAGCCTACCTCTTGCATAAAGACCCTGTCAAAATCAGAAAGATGGGGCAGTATTTTATCAAACTTATATCTGGATAAAATTTTTTTGTCATATTCTGAAATGATCATTTCAGAATATGAAGCGCACCCTTATTTTAAAACAATTGCTTCAAAATAAAACAAACATGGAAATTTCAACAAATCAATTCACAAGCCTCAACGGTAAGACCGCCCTTGTAACAGGGGGAACAAAAGGGATAGGCCGTGCCATTGCGGATAAACTGGCACAGCAAGGCGCACAGGTTATTGTTACGGCAAGAACACATCCAAATGAGGATGACTTACTGCACCATTTTATTGCAGCAGACTTGACCAAACCGGAGGATACTACCGGGCTGGCGGAACAGATTTCCGAAAAATTTGGCAGTATTGACATCCTTATCAACAATGTAGGTGGGCTTAAGGCTCCTTCTGGAGGCTTTAGCACCCTGACAGACGGGCATTGGGAAAGTGAACTGCAATTGAACCTTCTTTCTGCCATCCGTTTAGACAGGGTTTTACTGCCCACAATGATTGAACGGCAAAGCGGGGTCATTATTCACATTTCATCTGTTGCTGCCAGGCAACCTTTATGGAATTTGAACATGGCTTATGCGGTTTCCAAGGCTGCTTTGAACAGCTACAGCAAGTCCCTTGCAAATGAGTTAGCATCCAAAGGCATACGCGTGCTAACTGTAGCACCGGGTGCAACGAAAACACCTCCGATGGAAAAATTCGTTGCTGACTACGCTGCATCTGCAGGCATCTCAGTGGACGAAGGATTTCAGCAATTGCTTGCCCAGGTGGGCGGCATACCGATGGGAAGGATGGCGGAGCCGGAAGAAGTAGCATCGCTGGTTTACTTCCTGGTGTCGCCGGCCGCAGCCTACCTGACCGGAACAATTTATGCAATTGATGGCGGTTCCCTGCCTGTGGTATAACCTTTCGGTATTTTTAAAACCCCTTCGGAAAATGCCTGGAGGGGTTTATTTTCCAATTTCAGCCGCTAAGCTCCTATTTCACGTTTTGCAAAAAATCGACTATAACTTTGGTGAGGTATTCAGGTCGTTCTTGTTGCACCCAGTGACCCGCACCGTCAATGATATGAAAGCTCCGCATTTGTGTGCAGGCCCCCTGCTGCATCTTCTCTAGTGCGCCTGGCGGACGAAATCTTGCCCAATCGGCGATCCCTGAAATAAAACAAGAAGGCACATCTATTGTGTGACCCGAAAAAAGTTCGAGGTCAGACCTGTTTAATCCGTTGGTAGTGCAACGGTACCAATTTAAAGCACCCTGGAAACCAGTACGATTAAGCTCCTGTGTATAGACATCGAGTTCGCTGTCCGGTAGCCATTTACAAGCGGATATTTCCTTCGGCGAGGGCATGTCAGCAGCTACTACTTCCGGCATTGTTTTATCAAGATCCAAAACATAATAAGCCGGCTGCTTAGCAAGTTCCTCCGCCAGGCCCGAGGTAAGTGGAAACGGCTTATTTTGGCTCCAGTCGGCACTCTTTACGTGAAAGTAAGCCCGCAGGAAATCGTGCAGGCCCTGCCTGCAGTTCAGCATCTCACTATTGGCGCCACGTGACGAGAAATAGGTAGTACTGTCCTTACGGGGCCTTGGTAATGACGCCAGGGGATCTTGTACAGATTGTTGCTGTTGTAGATTTGGCACAGTTTGTTCTCCAACGCCAAAAGGCAAAGGTGGCACACCTCCGAAGGGACAACTTAGCAGAACAACTGACCGAAAAAAGTCCGGTCTTACGAGCGCACAATAGGCTGCTACTATCGCGCCAATATCGTGTCCGACGATAGTGTAAACAGAATCATGTCCCATAGCCATCATCAAACCGAGGGCATCGCGGGAAAGCTCATGTGTCCTGAAAGAGGCAAAATTTCCATCATAACTATTGTCCCATCCCGTTGTGCGGCCGTAGCCCCGAAGATCAGGAGCGATCACATTGTAACCCGCAGCGGCCAATGGCAACATTACCTTTCGCCAACTGTAGGCAAGTTCAGGAAATCCATGCAACAGAAGTATAACAGGGCGTTTTGGTGTGTCAAAACCGGCTTCCAATACATGCACGGTCAGTCCGTTGACTCCGGTTACGTACCGCTCCCGTATACCTGCCGGCAGTTCCATGTCCTTTAATTGATCTTTCGTTTTCATGTTTGTACTTTTTTCTGCCAATACCTCCAGAGGGCGGATCAAAGCCGTTCCCAGAGCAGTAAGCGCAGTATTTTTTACAAAATTTCTGCGTTTCATAGAAGGATGATTAATGTGTTAAAAGGGCCAATTCCACTGTCTCTGTCTTTAAAGAAACGCACGCGGCACAGTCGGCCACAATATTAAATGCCATAATATTGCGGCTGAATTCTAAAGCAAAATTGGGCATTAATCAAAGATGGGGCATTAGCGTAATTATGCCTTTTATTGGCTTAATTATGTCTGGATCGGTAAACGAGGGGAGTTTCGTTTGTAATAGTCTTGAAAAAACGATTGAAAGAGGCTGGATCGGGGAAATCCAAACGATAAGCAATTTCAGAAACGGAATTATTTGTATACAACAATAGTGATTTAGCTTCTTGTAATATCATTTCTTTTATAACTTCCGAAGCGGTCTTTCCTGTGCTTTTCTTTACTGTTTTGTTTAGGTGATTGGAGCTGACTCCTAACATTTTCGCATAATCATCAACAAGCCTTTTATTAAGGTAATGTTGAGTAACTAATTCCCTGAAACGGCTAATTAATTTGTAAGAGTCCTGAAGAGCAGATTCGGCATTACCAATGCTTTGGCGCTCATAGCTTCTTTTGGCCTCAAGCAGCAATAAATACACATACATTTTAATAGCTTTGTCACGGCCGGTCTTTTGATGCTGCAATTCATCATTTATTCTCATGACCAGTGCAAGCATAATTTCCAGCTCTTCAATCGCAATTTGGAATACAGGCGTACCGGAATTATCGTAGAACGGAAACTCATCTGCGATTTTTATTGATGGAATAATATCACTTAAAAATTCCGGATTAAAGAATACATAGTAGCCTGATGCATCGTCAGAAAAATCACTGGTAGAAAATGTCTGGTTAGGGAAAGTAAATGCCAGGGTACCTGGCCGATGAGTATATTGATCAAGCCCTATACGCATATTAAGCGACCCGGTAATAGTAATGGTAAGTCGGTAAAATTCAGATTTTAAGGGCCCCTTCGATCGGACCATCCCATCACTGGAATAAATTTCAAATCCTTCAATTATTTTAGAAGCATCCGGCACGTTATGCCCAAAAGCTGATCCGGAACTAATTTGCCGATGGATATGCCTGAAATTTTTTAAATTATATTTTGGAATATCCGTTAAACCATTCTTCATTGCTTATCAATAAGGGATGATACAAAACATTTTTGTGCCTAAGATCGGAGCACATAAATGTACGCAAAATTCACAAGGTTAAACGAGTGGCAGTTCGTTTTCCTGAAAAGGGTATCTTGAAAGATTTCGATCCGGGTATGAGTTGGGCGGTATGTTTTTGAACTGAAATCTGGTAGGTTTTTTAACCGTTAAATGCAGTTAAACCAGTCCGGGAAATAAGCTATCCATAGAGCCAGCAGCTCAATATGAACAGAAGATCACCCCTCCCGGAAAAAGGCTGGGGAAATAAAATCGGTTAAAACTGGTAGTAAATGGTAAGGCAATGACGGCTGCTGCCAGGTAAAGTGTAACAAAGTGAACTAAATTTAGTCCTTAGGCTCCCATAATTGAATTTTATTTCCCTCAATATCTAAAATGTGTACAAACTTTCCATAATCATATGTTTCGATTTTGTCTACTATAGTGACGTTCGCTTTCTTTAACTCTTCAACTAAAGCCTCCAGATTTTCTACTCTATAATTGATCAGTATCAAATCCCAAATGTGTTTTGTACCATTCGTTAATTGCCTTGGGGTAAAGCTATATTGGCTGAAAATAATATTTCCTTTTCGAACTTATTGATAGAGGATTTCCAACAAGTGTGGGAATACTGCAAACAGCGTGGCATTCCTGAATAGATCACAATACGGTGAAAAGGAGTTTCTATTCCTTTCGCCGTATCTACTTTCATTCTGTACTTTATTAGAGTGTAAGTTGCGAAGTAAAGGCATATCTTATCAAGCCCGGTTTTAAGGTTCAATAGTTCGGTACTTTTTTCAAAAAACTACCGAACTATTGACAATCAATCTTCTGTTTTTATTTTCAGGAAGTGTTGTTGGATTTTCACCGCTTCGTCCAGTGATTGCTGAATGTATCCGATTTTTGCTATCGCTTCGGGAGTAGATGCTCTTTTTTGAACTTCTTCGGGATTGGTAAAATCAACTTCTTCAATACGTTGATTAATCCACCACAAATTTCCAAAAGGGTCTAAAACTCTGCAAACCTTTTCGCCAAACCAAAGCGTTGTAATATCTGTTACAGATGTAGCTCCAGATGCCAACGCTCTTTGATATGATTTGTCGATATCTTCTACATACAAATTCAAAAAAACCGGCGTTGGTGCCCAACCTTCTCTTGCATCAAACAGCAGCAATATGGCATCTCCTATTTTAATAACTGCGTGGATAACGCTTCCTTCTTCGTTTTTGATAATGCTGTTTGGAATTTCTTCAGCATCAAATGCTTCTTTCAGAAACTCAATTAACTTCTCCGTTGATGGAGAAATAACCCAGGGCGTAACAGCAGAATAATTTTCGGGAACTATTTTGATTTTTTCAGCTTCTTTGTTATACATAATTTTAAGATTATAACACAAAGCTAAAAACGGGTTGTGACAACCTTATGTCAGGGGTCTGAAAAATTATTTTTCCTGTAATTTTCCAGGTATTGCTGAAGGCTGATTTTGTGTGGCGTAAATGTATCTTCCGTGATTTGCAGTTTTTTTATTCTATCGAACCGAAACAGCCGAAAATCTTTTCTGGTACGGCACCAGGCAATTAAATACCAATTCTCTCCTACTTTATTAATAACGGCAAAAGGTTCAATGCTTCTTTGTGCAATTTCATCTTTTTGTGCAGCGTGATACTCAATTTTAATTACATAGAAATTGGTAATTGCATTTTGAACAACAGACAGGAGGTTGCTCTCTTGATAATTATTATTTGAGGCTTACCAAAAATCAATTCGCCTGGAAAGTAATTCAACATTATCTTTTGTATCGTTCCGCAATACAGATTTTATTTTTGTAACAGCCTTACCATAATTTTTTATAAGAGAAATGTCTTTATTTGTCAATACCAGTTTTTCAGCAGTTATCAAAGCATTTGCTTCATCCTCTGTCAGCATTACCGGCGGCAATTTATAGCCCTCCATAAGCGTATAGCCTTTTCCTTCTTCTGTTATAATTGGAACTCCTGCTTGCTCTAATGTTTTTATATCCCGATATATTGTGCGTACACTCACTCCTAATTTTTCTCCAAATTCAGGTGCAGTAAATAACCGCTTTGATTGTAACAGTGTCAATAAAGCGATTAATCTTGAAAGCCTGGATGTTTCTGTATCAACCATTAACTTTAATTTTAAGATAGAAGTCTTTGAAAATTATATCCAATGGCAAAATTATACGATTCGTATGAAAAATTGTCGGCGTCTGGTTGAGCTTATATTCTATTTTGGCAAATGCGACAGCCCCCTTTTATCACTTCAAAATCTTTTTGGTTACAAATTCATTAAAAAAGAAGTCCCTGTAAATATTGCCAATCGGTATTTCGTTCTTTCCTATGTATATAGTATTATTATCCACTGAATTTATTTTATTTACATTGATTATATAAGATTTGCTAACTCTGACAAAGAAGTTTTTTGGAAGCAAATCATTAATAGTTTTAATATTCATCAGCGTAATCACCTTTTGATTTTCTAAATAAATAACCACATAGTCTTTTAAGCCTTCGATAAAAAGAATGTCACTAAAATGTACTTTGAACATTCTGCGGTCTGCCCTTACGAAAATATAATCATCGGTTATGTTTTCTATATTACTGTTTATATAATCATTATGAAATAATTTGCAATACGTCTGTGCCTTTTCAACTGCTTTTTGAAAGCGTTCTAATTTTACAGGTTTGATTAAATAGTCAATAGCGTCGACTTCATAACTCTCAGAAGCAAATTCATGAAAAGCGGTAGTAAATACCACTAAAGTTTTTTTAGGAATAGTTCTGGCAAATTCAATTCCATTCACGCCCGGCATTTGAATATCAAGAAACACTAAATCAACAGCATTTTTTGCCAGGAATTCCCTTGTAGCATCTGCTCCATTAAATGAGGCTATAGACTCCAGATTTTCTGTCTGATAAACCAGCTTCTGGATTGCTTTTCTTGCTAATGGTTCGTCATCAACTATTATGCAGTTCATTTTAGTATTTTAAAGTTAAGGTAATGCAGTACGTTTCCGAATTGTCTTCTATTTTCAAATCATGCGAAGAAGGAAACAGGAGTTCCAATCTTCTTTTAATATTGGCCAGGCCTAATCCTCCAGATTTATTAACTGCTTTTACAGCGGGTTTTGAGTTGATGCATTTGAAAAAAATCTCAGCATGGCGAACATCGAAAAACAAATTTACATAGGATAATTTCGCTGAGTCATTATTGTGTTTTACAGCATTTTCGACAAATGAAATAAATAATAAGGGCGGAACCTGAACACCGCTCAATCCACCTTCTTTTGATATTAAGAAATTAAAATTATCCCGTCTAACTTTTTCCAGGTTTAAAAAATCTTCTAAAAAATGGATTTCTGAAGTTAATAAAACTTTATCTCTCGAGCTGTCATAGAGCTGATAACGAAGTAGGTCACTTAGTTTCACCAAAACCTGCGAAGCTTTTTTAGGATCATCCTCAATCAAAACATTGGCATTATTAAGCATATTAAAAAGGAAATGCGGATTGATCTGATTTTTGAGTTGCTCCAGTTCGGTATTAGTTTTTGCCAGGTCCAGATCATGAATCAGCTGCGCATCAGATATCCACTGCTGGAATAATTTAACTGCTGCCGATGCAATAATAAGCATCATTACCATAAAGGAAAAGGTAAAAAAGTTGATATTGTCATCCTCGTAAGGCAGTAAATCAGGTTTAAAATAAAAGGAAAAAACTTCATGAACGTAAAACCAAAGAATTATGCTCACAAACACAAAAAGACCATAACTCAGGTATTTTTTTCTAAACAAAAATTTAGGCACAGAAAAATACATATTACCGTAGGCCAATAAAATTATCTGAAAAAAAATGACCAGTCGATTATAGGTTTCGAAAGGTTCGACATAGTCCGCCGGACTGTAATACAAAACAACAATACAAAATACGATCGTTAACAAATGACGTTGAAATCGGTATTTTTCTGAAATGGTCAACTGGATCATCCAATTGCCATCCATGGTTCTTCTGTGTAAAGTTTTATTCATAAACCCATTTTAGGTTTCTGGCAAATGTAGCAATACGCAAAGAATATAAATCTTTACTATACAAAAGCGCTTTAATTATATACCAAAATATGATTTAAAGATGGTAAACCTCTTCTAAAAGCTGAATAATAACATACAAGCCCCAAAAGATATTTCAATCCACACTTCTCCAAAAACGTTTAACAAATAGAAGCCGTTACCCCAAAGATGGCAGGTTCTGATCGCGAAACTAAGGTCTCCATCTAATTAGAAATAGTGTCTTTTGAAAATAAGGCTTCTTACGCTTAAATCTTAGTGTGCGATTTATTTTACTAGATGTAAAGGCTACTTTAATATATAAAGTAAGGCATTTTGTATATATAAAATATGCGGAGTCAACAAAAATATACTTTAGCCGAAAATATCAATATTTAACGCTATCCCTTAGTAAATGAAAGCAGAATCTATATCCTTTCCGGTACTTTTTTTTGCCATTGTAGTCCAGGCATATTCGCAGGAGAAAGTTACCCTTAGCGGCACAATATCTAATAAGTCCAATGACTTCACAGGAAACAGACTTTATTCAACTTGCTGGCGATGTAGCCGATCAGCAACGCTTGCATCCTGGAAAGTGATGTTGGTCAGGTTATCTGGTGATTTATCAAACAGGTTTGTAAAAAAAACTCGTAATGTACAATGAATGTAAAAGTTATTAATAATTATTCTAAACTCAAACCATGTTTATTTTCTGTGCCCATATCCTTGTTAGCCGCAATTACTTTATTTTTACACCACAAGGGTTCTTTACATACTGATAAATATATACAGATTCAAAAGGATAATTTCTTTTTTATTAATTATAATTTAGGCCAATTCCCGGACATCATCTATAATCTTACCCAATTAGGGGATGCTTCAATTATTTTGTCTCTTTTAAGTATTTTCATTTTGTATGCGCCTAAAATATGGGAGTCATTAATATCGGCATCGCTGGCTTCTCTTGTATTTTCTGTCGGTTTAAAAAATATATTTCGGGTGCCAAGACCTGCTGTGGTGTTTGATAATAATTGTTTTGTCATCATCGGAAAAACAGCTGTTGGGTATGCCAGTTTACCCTCTGGACACTCAATTACAGTCTTCACAACTTTTACTGTTTTGTTGTTTGCATTTATGCCCGAAAAGTTGCCCTATAAAATTTTATGGGTTCTTCTTACAATCATAACAGGACTAATTATTGCGTTTACAAGGGTAGGCGTAGGAGCGCATTATCCGCTAGACGTTATTATTGGCAGTATTATCGGATATATCTCGGGACTGACAGGAATCTTTATCAGCCGGAAATATAAAATCTGGGCCTGGGTGAACAATAAAAAATACTATCCGATTTTTATTTTATTAATACTGGCTTGTTGTGTGTCATTAATCAGCCGGATAATAGATAAAAATTTGATAATATTTTATTTTGTATTAACTTGCGCAATTGTTCCGTTATATAAACTGGTTTATGCGTTTATTAAAAGATAATATAAAAATCGTTCACTTTTCTTTATTAATAGGTTGTCTTAACTTCTTATTCTTTCATTTTCCCTTTTTCAAATTTGTTTTTAATAATGTTGATTATAAAAGTTTTAACGGCATTACCATTATTACTTGTTTTATTATTCTAATGCTGGTTGCAAATTCTTTTGCCTTTTTTTTGATTTTCTTTCTATTACGCTTTGTAGGAAAAATTATCCTGGCATTATTCTTTATTTTCAGCGCAATTGCAGTTTACTTTATTAATACTTACGGGGTTATAATAGATGCAGAAATGATGGGTAATGTGCAAAATACCAATTATGCTGAGGCATCTGGTTTTTTTTCCATAAAATTACTACTCTATATAATTCTGCTTGGTATTATACCTGCCATTATTATCATTAAAGCCAAAATACTACGTGTAACATTCAAGCGATTTTTAGTCATCGCTTTAGCTAGTTTATTATTTATGTTAACTGTAGTATTTGCCAATTCCCAAAATTGGTTGTGGGTTGATAAAAATTCAAAAGTATTAGGTGGGCTTGCAATGCCATGGAGTTACACAGTAAATCTTTCTCTGTTTTTTGTACATAAACACCAGGAAAATGAAAAAGAAATATTATTGCCAGATGCTACCATAAAAGATAACCAGAAATCGGTTGTTGTGTTAGTGATAGGAGAATCCGCCAGAAGTGAAAATTTTTCTTTATACGGGTACAGTAAAAATACAAATCCACTTCTTTCAAAAACCCCTGGTGTATTTCATTTTAATGCTACCTCTTGCGCCACCTACACTACTGCAGGTGTAAAGTGTATTTTAGAACATAAAAATACAGGCGAGTTGTATGAGATCTTGCCCAATTATTTATATAGAAATGGCGTAGAGGTTGTCTGGAGAACCACAAACTGGGGAGAACCACCCGTTCATATAAAAAATTACCTGAACAAAGAGGCGCTGATGAAAGATTGTAAAGGCGATAGATGCGATTACGATGAAGTTCTTTTGAATAACCTGAAAGAGCAAATAGCAGCAAGTACAAAAAACAAGGTATTGATAATATTGCACACAAGTACAAGTCATGGACCTGAGTATAGCAAAAAATATCCGCCTCAGTTCGAAACTTTTAAGCCAGTCTGTAATAGCGTTGAATTAGCAAAATGTTCTAATACAGAACTGGTCAACGCTTATGACAATACGATTGGTTATACCGACTATATTTTATACAATGTGATTGAAGATTTAAAACAATTAAAGGAATATAAAAGTGCAATGATTTTTGTTTCCGACCATGGCGAGTCTTTAGGAGAAAAAAATCTATACATGCATGGTATGCCTTTAAGCCTGGCGCCGAAACAACAATATGACATTCCTTTTATAGTTTGGACATCTGATAACAGTTTAAAACAACTGAAGCCAGAAAGTCCATTGTCACAAGACTATGTATTTCACAGTATTTTAAATTTTTTGGGCATACAAAGTCCTGTTTATAATGAGGAATTGAACATTTTTAAATAGCGGACGACTATGATGAATTCTGGTTGACGTGGAAGGTAACCTATCCGCTTTTCCAAAATACTGTGTTAGACATTCCAAAGCCGTCTTTTCTTCCCCCTTCAATTCTCTTAAACGGAAGTGTACCACTGTCCCTGTACTTTTGTAGTCTACCTGAAGAAATACCCAACATTTCTTTAACCTGGTAAGATTTCAGCCACTTGTGTGGGGACTTTGGCGTGTTTAAACCAGAGAGGAGAGATTCGATTTTAGCAAGTAATTCTACTTCAAATGCTTCAAGGTGCTTAAGGGTTACAATCTGGTCAATTCAAATACCGTCTTCTTTGCCACGTTGAAGTTTTTCAACCATCACATTTTTCATTTTCAGAATATTTGTCTATTAACAATCAAATTCATTGTGCTAAGTATTGTTTAGCTCAATTTCACATAAGAGACAAGTATAAGTGTGCGGGGGACTTTTTCTTGTTTTACTAATCAAAACACAATGGTAACAAATTTCTGGGGTAGAATTATACACCTGTATAAAAATTGATCAGGATTGTATTAAAATGATCTGGATTATATATTGGTTAACGGAGAAATTACTTTCGATAGTAGTAGCACCAAATTTGTACAGCTCGTTTAAAATAAATGAAAATGCCTCAGCAATGTGAGGCATTCAGAAAATATTATTTTGCTTTTAGCAGTTCAATAGGAAAAGGATGTTCCTTTAATCTGCGCTTAGCCTGCTCTATCTTTTTTATAATAAAAGGGCTATTGCGTACCGCATCTTCTGGAATGCTCGATTTACCTACTATTGGCTTTTCCCTTTTTTCAAGGAATTTTGAAATTTTTGCAGACATAATTTCTTCCTTTTGATCAAATTTAAACTTTTTTTCTGGTAACCAAAAACGCTTCATAGTTCTTTCCTGATTCAAATAGCTGCCACTTTTCGTCTATATATCCATAAATATTGAGAATCCCTTCTATTTCCTTTTTATTGTTATTGATGGCTATCTGGTACAATCTTGTGCGTGCTGGCGTGCTACCCTCTGCATATATCGCTATGTGCTCCATTGCAGCTACCATATCAATTACTGTACTTGCAACGGTTGCTAATATTTTATCCCGGTCATTATTATCTGTTCGTGAAAGATCATTTATTACATTATTGTTTTCATCCCAATCACCAAAAGCAAGGTTATATACTTGTGATCCATCTATCCATCTACCAATTTTATAATAATCGACCGTTTTTTTTACTGTACCATTTGGCCCCTTACTCTCAAAGTCAAATCTGGCAGTCGTTTCATTTAATATATAAGGATACTTCTCTTTTTTCATAGTTATACAAATGTAGGTCGTGATACAACTCGGATTCTATTCATTCTTGTTCATTTTTTGCTGTAACATCGCCATATCCATCGCTACTTTGCTCTGTGTTACCTTCGCATAAATCATTGTTGTACTCAACTTCGTATGACCTAACATTTTACTGATCGATTCTATAGACACACCATTCATTAAGGTAATTGTAGTTGCAAACGTGTGCCTGGCAAGGTGAAACGTCAGGTGCTTTTTTATCTCACAGATCTCGCTGATTATTTTAAGACCTCTATTTATATTTTGATTTGTAGTGGTTTGGAAAATATACTCCGAGGATTGATTGTATATATCCAATATAGATATTGCCTGTTTGAGTAATGGTACGTAAACTGTCGTACCAGTTTTTGCTCTGGATGTCCTGATCCACTTCATTCCATCATTAGCGTTAAATATATTCTCTGGTTTCAGACTTAATAAAGTCGCAAATGCTAATCCTGTGTAACAACTGAAAAAGAAACAGCTGCTTTATCATCTCATTTTCAAATTCCTTATTCTCTATAGACTTCAACTCTTCCAGACTCAGAAAATCCTGCTCCTTATGCTTAAATTTCAACTTATATAATTCAAACGGGTTTTTATCTACCCATTCATTATCCTTCGCCCATTTCATTATTTTCTTCAGGCGCTCCATATGCTTCATAGCCCCATTATTGGTGCATTGATCATGCTCCATCAGTTACTGGGTCCTTACATAATGCTCAAAACCCGTGATAAACTCAAAAGTCAGCTTCCTGAGCAACAGATCATTTGTACCATAATGTTTTTTAATAAACAGCTGTAAATAGCTCGCAGTAGTGTAGTAGTTTTTCATAGTCCCTTGGGCAAGTGTGTATTTCGGGGAAGCTGACCAGTGGTCCGGTATCATGACCACCTTTATAACATAATAATATTCCTGCCGGAGGCAGGCCCATCCATAAGAAGATGTCGATTTATTACAAAAGTAATAAAGTCCCACTATTTGCTTTTCAATTTTCGCATGGATTCTCCCCGAAGTTCAATTCTATGCGCTTTATGAACAAGTCTGTCAAGTATTGCGTCTGCTATAGTACTTTCACCGATAACTTCATACCATACATTTACAGGCAACTGTGATGCGATAATCGTTGAACGACGGCCATGCCTATCTTCAATAATTTCCATCAATGTATTGCGATTATGATTGTCTAACGGCTGCAAAGCAAAATCATCCAGGATCAGAAGATCAAACTTCTCAATTTTATTGATCTCTTTGATATAAGATCCGTCACCTTTTGACATTTTCAATCTTGAGAAGAGCTTCTGTGTGTTAAAGTACAGTACCCTGTATCCTAATTGGCAAGCCTGGTGGCCGAGTGCTGATGCGATGTAACTTTTACCCACACCAGAGGCTCCTGTTATTAGAAGGTCTTCCTTCTTTTGAATAAAGACACCTTCAGCAAGTCGTAGGAGCTGCGTTCGGTCGAGGTTTCTGCTCTTATCAAAATCTATTTCTTCGACGCTTGCCTGGTAGCGGAACTTTGCACCTTTCATAGAACGATTGATCTTTCTGTTTTCTCTATTTTCCCATTCTGCCTGTACAAGCAAATGGATTAGTTCATCGTGTGTAAGAGAATCAGGGCGCTTATTTGCCAATACTGCAGTATAGGCCTGTTGCATTCCATAGAGCTTCATTTGGCCCAATTGCTGTTTAATAATTTCTTGCATAAATATTTAGTTTAAAACTTATTGGAAGTGATCCTTACCTCGGATATTATTATGAAGTGGCAGTTTTCTCTGTTGTTCTTCCAGTTCTTGTTCAAATAACATTTCTAATCCTCCATCCAAGATTTTCTTTATCGTTTTATAATTATATATCTGGTAATAGCTTGCACGTTCAACAGCCTTTATCAATCTTTCTTTACCAGTTTTCTTTGCCAACGTTAAAATACCTAAACAGCTCTTATAAGCCTGTTCAGGATATACTCTCTGCTCCAGGATTTCTTCCAGATATAACCTTACCTGAGGAGCAATACTATCGGCCCATGACAGGAACTTTTCCGGATTCCAGTCATTTACAAATTGATGAGTGGATGGTAAGTGATCTCCTATAGTTGTATATGTATAAGGTTGGTAACTTCTGGTGTGGTAGGCTATTCTTTCTGCTTTAAAGAATATGTGTACATGATCTTTTGAGTATATAATTTTAACCTCTTTACCGATGAAGCGATATGGTGTACTATAATAATGTTTCTCAAGCTGCACATGGCAGTTCTTCATTACTTTGGCGACTTTATACTGTTTAAACTGGTAGGTTTCTACGGGTAATGGTGACAGACATTTCAATTCTGACAGTTCAAATTTCTTCCTTCGACTTATTCCCTCTTTTTGTAATAATTCATTGTTATGTCGCTCCAGCAGTTCGTGAATAGCAGTATTTAATTCCTTCAGATCAAAGAAGTTCTTATTCCTTAATGGCGCGTAGACTCTTTTATACATGATGTTTACAGCACTCTCCACAACCGCTTTGTCCTTTGGTCGCCTGCTCCTGGTCGGATAGATCGTTGTTTGGTAATGGTTTCCAAAATCAAGAAAGTTTTCATTAATCTCCGGCTCATAGTTGTCCGCTGATGTCACAGCAGATTTCAAATTATCTGTAATTAAAGCCCTTGGT
Organism: Chitinophaga sp.; assembly: GCF_039596135.1. GTDB lineage: Bacteria > Bacteroidota > Bacteroidia > Chitinophagales > Chitinophagaceae > Chitinophaga. The sequence continues at coordinate 1,907 of NZ_JBCNKH010000027.1, read as the reverse complement.
ACACCTCCGAGATAACTTAATGCATTAGCTGTAGCGTGTAAAAAGTCTTCCTTTCTTTGAGTGTAAAGGGCCTCAATGTATGTTAACTGACTATAACCAAGGATCGCGATATAAACTTCCACATCTGTAACTAAACCATCTTCATAGTTTATGAGACGTAGCTTTTTACCTGCGAAGTCAATGAAAAGCTTATCACCTGGCTGATGTTCAAGATGCATAGTCGCCCCCCTATGTTCTAACCATTCACGATAGTACTCGCAAAATTGTGTATATGCATAGCCATCGGGATAACGGGCCTTATACTCGCCCCATAAAATCCAGCGCGTTACTCCCGTTCGCTTCAACTCCTGTTCAATCCAGACAAACATCCCTTCGAGTTGTTCATATCTGGATTTGCTTACTACCGTAGGTTCAGCAAAAAGCCGCTCCAATTGATGGTCTTCCATTGAAGCTAATTCTTCAATGTTTAAACCCTTTAATTGAGCTAAACGAATATACTTTTTTACAGTATTACGAGAGGTAGACATAGCTCTGGCAATGGCTTCCAGCGCCATTCCATTCCTTCGATGCAAAAAGATTTGCTTTAGCTTAATCATGCTGATAGTTTCTCCTGACATCTTCCGGGGGATTTTATACCCCAAAACAAATAAACTCATGGAAACTACGGGTGGTCAATATGCCGTAACGGCATATTGACCACCTGGCAGGATAAATTATTTATGTCGTTCCGGCATGTTGACCCCTCTAGAGTAATGATAATCAATATGATAATATAAGAGTCTAATTACGGTGCTGGTCAAGATAGCGGACTGGTGGTCAACAGGATTCGAAATTCACAGGCAAGAACCGATTTCATAATCTTGTTGTGGTGATCAATGAGCCACATTAAAGAATGCTGCTCTTTAGGTTTATCATAATTCAAAAATGCCTGCTTCACCATATCCGCACTTATTGCCTCATCTCCCAAACGTAACTGCTGATAATGCCTTACCAGCTTTCCCCTCATTTCTTCCAGATAACTGTTAATCCTTTTTAATTCATCCGTTTTAGGTTTTGCACAACCGCTGTCATAATTCTAGCTGTTTGCAGCGATCTCCTGCTTAGCCCCTACCTCGCTGATAGTTCCGTTTACTACTACCCGGGCATAAATGTAGTTTTCCCGCTTTTCATCCGGCGCAACACAAAGTGCCCCCCAAAGGAATCTTTTCTTTCCATTAAAATCATTTTTACGTGTTAAAAATCAATTACACCAAAAGCTCACTCACAAGCCACGAAAAATGAAATTGAAATCATATCAAACAACCCCGATTAATTCGACATAATTAAATAAAGATCAATCATTTGCACGCTATTCCGTGAATCACGAATATAATTCACAAAACGATTCACCTTTTAACTCACGAACAAATCGATATCGATTCACCTAAACTACACCCCAAAAACACAAAAGGCACATAAAACCTGCGTTTTACGTGCCTTAACTACGTCGGGACGACTGGACAGATTTCTAACCTGCTGATACGGGATTTAAAGGCTTTAAGTGAATTTGCAAGCCTTAATGAAGGATTGATAAGAATAGGTTGATCATTTAATTTAAATGACAAAATGGCAATTTGGGTGTACGAGGAAAAGCCTGGCAATTTAAGCAGGTGAAATTCCTGTTTAAAAAAGAGGATAGCTACCTCACTCTTCCAGCCGGATCGCCGAACTGCTTCCGCAAAATATAATCTTTAAAGCAGTGTTAATTGAATGAATTTCTATATTCAAGCGGAGATGTTTTGGTATAGTTCTTAAACAGTCTCTGAAACGATTGTGGGTAATCGAACCCTAAGGAATAAGCTATTTCACTAACCGACAGATCGGTTGTTGAAAGCATTTCTTTTGCACGTTCAATGATTTTATTTTGA
>NZ_JBCNKH010000026.1:0-84281 GCF_039596135.1 Chitinophaga sp. | reverse complement strand
ATAGTGATGGTCTGTTGGTAGGTGTATTTAGTGGTTGGGGAAGGGTGTCAAACAGTGATGGTCTGTTAGTAGGTGTATTTTGTGGTTGGGGAAGAGTATCAAACAGTGACGACCGTTTTCCTGATGGGAATGTGTCCAGCGAAAATGGTATAGGCCCCGGGTTCGAATTACCTCCAGGGGTGTTTTTAGGTGGTGGCAGGAATGGCAGGGAAGACCTGGTTTGTGGTTGAGGTATCAATTTCTTCTTTTTCACCTGGGGTAGTTTTTCTTCAGACTCTTCGCTTTCCTCGTTTGAAGTTAAAGGACTCTTTTCCTCCGGAGAAGGAAATTTTGAATATAAGGTTTCAATGGCACTTTTTCTATCTTCAGTCATAGAAACGCCGTATTTAGTACCGCTTCTCAGCACTTCTTCATGCAGTAACCTGGCCGTATCCGTAATGGCTGCCTTTATCTTCGTATCATCCATCTCTGCTGAAATACTGATTAATTCCTCTACCAGCTTTTCACGGGTTTTGTCATCAAATTTATCCATAGATATATGTTCCAATATATCATTTACATGATGTAAAACCATTTCTTTGCTACTCACCAGGTCGTTATCCTTATATGCCTTTGCAGCTTCTCCTTTTTTCTGCCACAGCGACAGGAGCTTATGATCTTTCGCCTCAACAATTGCATTTAAACTGGTGAATAATTCCGGAATACTGTATTTCTCCAATTCCTCAATCTTGTTCTCCACTGTTTGGGGCCGGTCTGTTAACTCTTCCCTTAATTTTATATGTTCATGGTGTGGATGTCCATGCATCAGCAGCTCATGTAGAATCGTACTATGAATTTGCGGGTGAGATAAATCATACCGGGTCTGTAATGTCATACCCGCGCCATCAATCTTTTGCTTATAAATGTAGATGTTTAGCTCTTTTTTGGGAGCGGAAGTCAGGTGACTTACGTCTAACTGTCCTTCGGGAGTTGTTGCCAGTGCATCAATAACAGCAGGAACCTCCGGGTTTTTGGTTTTGCCAATGGCGGTTTTAGCAGTTTGGTTAGTATTTGCAAGAATAAAATTTACATTCAGTCCGTCGGTTTGTATTTCTGTTATTAATTCTTTCATTTCAGGACTTGAATTGACCAGTGATTGCAAGGCCAGTTCTACAGTGGCCTTCCATTGCTCTGCTATTTCCGTGGGCACCTTTTCTGAATCGTCAGGCTCCACATCGAAGGCGGCTTTTCGCTGAATGGGGAAGCCTGTTGTGGAGGCAGCGGGATGAGAGATGCCTTTGATAGCCGTATGATGAGCAACAGCGGAATGGCCGGGGGCGGTTTTTTGAGGGGATAATTGTTTCATAGTATAGACAATATACTAAAAATTGGGGAGAATCCACAGGCTAACAATAACCGGGCTGTCCCCAAAAAACATAAGACAGCCCGGTTATCTCCTACAAATGCTTCGGATAATTCAACAACTTCACACTATAAATCTTAAACCCCTGCTGATCCTGTACATAGTTCACCGCAAAACCCACCGTCACCTTTCGCTCTTCTGTTAATGTAAACGTAATCTTCGGAGCACTGAACAATGTATAATGAATCGTCGTATTCCCATTTATATCCCCATAATCCGGAATAGTATCTAATCCCGGTGCCACTACTATATAAGTCGGATCTTTTGTTCCCTGCCAGTCCAGGTTCGATACATCAAGCGTATAAGTGCCTGCCGGCAGCGCACTACTGGTAGTTTGCCAGATCTTGCCGTTATGTATAGCCGGTGATCCCCAGCCGCTTTCCATGTCTATCGTACCTCCTTCATCACTCGCATACCCCCCATAACCATCATGGCTTTTGGCGGCTGTGTTGGCGATCCAGTCTGTTAGCGTACCCCAGCGGCCACCGGAGTGCATACCGGCTACAGTGAATGGAGTAGAGGTGTTTTTGAGATATTGGGAAGAGATGTCTTTTGATGGACCTATTACCAGCGCATCTACATCTACTATTACGATAGTAACAGCTGCATTGGCTGCTATTGCATATTTTCCTGCGCTTTGCAGGCGAACTGCCAGTGCCAGTTTTTTTCCTTCATAGTCAGAAGATTTGAGCTGGTCAATATCGAGGGATAACAAGAAGTTCCCCTCACTTTTTCCAGCAGGAACATTGACAGCAGCAGGAAGGGTATAAAGCCCGGCAGGCATCAGTAATGTATTGGCATCCAGGATATTATTAAACTTCAGAAGATTAATAGTGTCAGCATCGGTGACAATATTGACAGTATATCCTTCTGATTTGTTCGTACTGGACTGCGCTACGCCGAGAATAATATTGAGCTTTTTGGCAGCGGCGTCAATGGCATAATTATAAGTGGAAGAATCTGTACCGGTAGGTACAGGATAGTTTGCACTGATGCCACCGGATACATTGAGCGCCTGTGGCATGTAAATATTCGGAATACCATAGGTGTCCTTGTCTTTTTTACATGCCCATAATAGCGATAAAATGAATATGATGATAGACTGTTTCATGAAATTAAATTTCTACCTGTGAAAAATGAAATAATTATTACCAACCCGGATTTTGCACCAGCACTCCCTTCGAAATGCTCACCTCCGTTTGCGGAAATGGATAATAATACATCTTCCCGGCATCAAAAACCCGCTCTTCCACCGTAAAGGTGGTATATACCCCATTATTCACTTTCACGCCTAAAAGCGGCTTATTTAACGCCGTTCCCGCATCCTTCCACCTCAGCAGGTCCCAATACCTGTAATCCTCAAATGCCAGTTCTATCCTTCTCTCATGTTTTACAGCAGTCCTGAACTCGTCCTGGGAAGTAGCGGTCACCGCCGGCATATTTACCCCCGTACGTGCCCGTACCATATTAATCGCCGCCCGTGCAGTCAACCCATACCCATTATCATTATCCGGACCGTACGCTTCATTCATCGCCTCTGCATATTCCAGCAATACCTCTCCATATCGCATAATCACCCAATGGTGCGTAGCCGTTCCTCCCTGCACCAGGTTCAACCCATCATTCAGGAACTTTTTCAGGTAATACCCCGTTCTGCTCGCATTTGTATTTGCCATATCATCCGTACCCCCAGGTGCCTCATTGATGACCCTGTTATTCCAGGTACTGCCATTCGTCACCACGCTCATGCCCAGTCTTGGATCCCGGTTCGCATATGGATTGGTCGGATCAGGGGTACCTGTGTATTCATAATCAGCCACCAGGTTCTCAGAGGGTGTCACCCCGCTCTGACCACCGGAAGTACTGATAGGATAGTTCACCGTTTCCATATAATGGTTGGCTGCCTGCCTGATTGCCAATATCGTTTCACCACTGCTTAATGTATTACTTTGCAAAAAGTATTTCCTGTAGTCTGTCGATAAACTGTATATCCCCAGGGCAATGACATCATGTGCCGCCGCTGCTGCCAGCTGCCATCTGTTCACATCCCCGGTTGTATTGTGCAGGGGACTGGCCCTAAAGAGCAAGGCTCTTGCTTTCAACGCCAGTGCCACGCCTTTTGTAAACCGGCCATCGTAGTTGGAAAAGGAAGACGTCTTCCAGTTCACCTGCAAACTGTCTTTATAGAGTTCTACTTCGTTCACTACAAAGTTCAGCACACTATCATAAGTAACCGCCGGCATAATTGTATTCTCATTCGCATTCAGCACTCTTGTCACCAGTGGTACGCCGCCATATCTTTTAGACAATTCAAAATAGAAATATGCCCTTAAGATATGTGCCTCCGCCCTGTACCATGCCACATTCGCGACATCATTTTTGTAACTGATAGCCCCGGCGGCAGAGATCGTATCCCTGTTAGTGCCTAAGATATCTTTGTAATTCACGGAGTGCTCCAGGAAGTAGTTCGCCGCCCTGATCCCCATGTAATAGCTATTGTAATAGTTATCCGGGTTAGTGGTCGCATTCCAGCTTCCCTGGTTAAAGAGCTGTGCGGCGGAGCTGCCGGATGTTTGTTCCGCTTCGTCTGTAGCCGCTGCAAAGAGGTTATCATCCAAAGCCAGAAAGCCGTTCCTGATATATGCATACGGCGCATTGGCCAGCGAAATGAGGGTGCTGTAATCCGAACTGATGGTCTTATCTGTTTCGGATGAATCTATCTTCGTATTCAGAAAGTCTTTTGAACAGGCACTCAGCACCAGCAAAATGATTATATAGCATGTTAGTTTTTGCATGATGGTCATTTTATTAGTTAAAAGAAACACTGAGTCCACCGACGTACGACTTCAGCCCAGGGTATCCTATCGGTGTTTCCGGATCAAAGTTGTAGTCCCTTAGTAGCTTGCTGATGGTCACAGGATTGGTGGCACTCATGAACAGGCGCAAACGGCTCAGGTGTGCTCTTTTCAGGAATGCCTCTGGCAAAGAATATCCTACTTCTATATTCCTGATCCGCAGGTAATTGTTTTTCTTTATCCAGAAAGTGGAATTCCGGTAGTTATTGGTATTTGCCTGTGTAGTCAGGCGGGGATAAGTAGCACTGCTCCGGGTATCAATGCCTTCTGCGGGGTAATAAGCCCAGGCACCTTTGGCGATTGCAAAGGCATTGTTATTGTTCACGAAAGCCAGTGTCTGGGTCGTAGCATTTAGCATATTGAAATCTGCACCTGCCCCGCCCTGGAATAAAATGGCCACGTCAAATCCTTTGTAATCCAGCGATGCATTGAATGCATAATACAAGGATGGATAGGCCGGATGCCCGATTTTAGTCACATCATTCTGATCCACGAACCCACTGTTGTCAAGATCTTTGTATTTCAGATCGCCTGGTTGTACCGCACCAAACACAGGTACGGGTTGTCCTGATTTAAGGCTCCCATCTGCATTGAAATCTTCCACCTGGTAAAACCCTTCGGCTATCAGACCTGTAGGTGTACCTGTAGATAAGCCCGTTGTTTTACTAAAACTGTTCACAGGGGCAATTTCTGCTTTGTAGTCTACCTTGTTCTTGTGATACAGCATGCTGCCGCCTACATGATACCCCAGTCCTTTCCAGGTATCATGGTAGTTCACCGTGAGTTCAAACCCCCTGTTCGTCATCTTCCCGATGTTCTTAAACATCAGCGATGTACCGATCGTTGCGGCATAACTTGCCATATCGTAAGTAATAATGCCGCTCCGCTTATCCATGTATGCGTCTGCTGTGATGTCCAGTTTTTTAAACAGGGTCATATCAAAGCCTGCATTGTATTTCATACTATGCTCTGCAAAGATGTCCGGGTTGGCAATATAGGTAGGTGCGATAGCGGTGTTGGAATTCAAACTGGTCACCCCGGTATAAAATGCGGTGGATGTACCATAATACTGCTGGTAAAGATACCTTCCCTGTGCAGAGTTTTCATTCCCTGATTTGCCGGCAGAGGCCCTGACTTTCAGGTATAAAGGATCGGTTAATGCAATCCATCCTGCAGATATGGCCGGATAGAAACCATGGTTATGCCCCATGGCATAATTATCTGAACCACTATACCCAAAACCGAAGCCCAGCATATACTTTTCACGGTACCTGTAATCGATGGTACCTCCCAGGTTGGTATAGTGATGAAAGATGTTATTGCCTGTATTATATCCTGAACCATTGAAATTACCATTCCAGTCTTCAATATAATTACTCGCAAAATAATTCACCAGCGCATGCACAGCATGGGGGCCAAAAGTACGGTCATACCCCGCGCTCAGGTTCGCCTGTTTCCAGTCGTACTGGTTCGTGGGCACACTGGCACTGGCTACGATGTCAGAAGTGATATCAGTAGTGGTTTGTACACCATTGTAATACCGCGCATAGGTGGCTGTTTTGCTGGCAGAGCTCCGGGTCCATGTATTGAAACTCACCGCTTCATTCAGGTATAACCCGGGCGTAATGAAATCCAGTTTTTCCTTCAGGTTAAAATTCGCCTGCAATGTTCTGTCGTGTGTGGATGCCCAGCCCAATGCTTTCAGCGATGCCACCGGGTTGTTGGGGTAGATGGTAGTACCTGACCAGTTGCCCGTTTCGTCTTTCACCGGGTATACATTGGAAGGGTATACGGCCATATTATTCCACAAATTTGGCCCGTTGAAGTTCGGATAGCGCCTGTCTTCAATACGGCCACCCAGGTCTACTTTTGCTTCGAATATTTTGAAGAAGCTAAAATCCAGGTTGGCCCGCAGGTTAAAGCGCTGGATCTGTGCATTCGAAGTAGTGGCATTGGTCTCCACATTGTACAAACCCTGGTTCTTCATATAATCTACAATGAGTGCATAGCGGGTAGTGGTATCGCCGCCACTGAAGGTGATATTCGCATCTCTGAATACAGCGTTCTTTTTCAGCACTTCATCGAACCAGTCTATATCAGTACCGGTACCATTTTTATAGGCATCCAGCTGGGTATTGGTATACTTAGGTGTATATATATACTGATGGCCATTCACGGCATAGAGGTCATTGCTCACAGCCTGGTTGTAGAGACGTGCATAGTCGTAAGACCGCAATGGCTTGTTGATATGTTCTGCCTGTTGAACGCCATTTCTGACCTGTACCTGTACAGTAGGTTTGCCTGCACGGCCTCTTTTAGTGGTGATCCAAAGTACACCATTTGCCCCACGCATACCAAAGGCAGCGAGTGCGGCGGCATCTTTATACAATGTAACGGAGGCAATTTCTACAGCCGATAAATATTGGAAGTAGGTATTATTGACCTGGAATCCATCCACAAATATGGCAATGTCATTATTATCGTAAGTACCAATCCCTCTTATTACAAAGCTGGCATTGTCATAGCCCGGCTCACCGCTGGCTTGTTGGGTAATGATACCCGGCAGGCGGCCGTAAAAGGTATTGGTGATGTTGGCTGCCGGTGTCTTGTACAGTTCCTCTCCGGATACCTTTGACACGGATGCCGTAGGTATCGAATCAGGAACGGATTGCGCCAGCACTTTACCGGAAAAGGCCAGCATATATAGCAACGTTCTGTAGCGCATGTGTAGTAATTTTTAAAGCGTGATTAGTAGCCGGGATTCTGAACCAGGGTACCCTTGTTGATTTCCGTTTGCGGAAAAGGATTGAGGAACTGACGGGGTGCCCAGAAGCCCAGGTACATCTTACCATCATGATAGTCCGTATTACCTGTCATTTTTGATCCTACATCATTGTTAAAATGCAGGGTGCGGATCACGCCGCCTATCAGGCCATTACCGATGTCTGCTCTTTTCCAGTGCTTGATGTCATGCAGCCAGTAGTTTTCGTCGAAAAATTCAGCAGCCCATTCCCGCTGGATAATGGCACGCAGTTTCGCAACGTCCGTTTCTGTAATAGCAGGCAGGCCGGCACGCTGGTGAATAATATTGAGCTTAGCGAGGGCATTGGCGGGTTGCCCCATTTCATTGTACGCTTCTGCTGCTGATAAGTAATAAGCTGCGAGGCGAAAGATGGGGAACTCAAACCAGTTGCGGGTGCCTGCCTTGTAATAAAACTTCACAGGTACAGCGGCTACATTCATGGCCCATTGAAACAGGTTGGAATTCGCCCAGTTATTATCGTTCGGGTTGTTCCAGGTATCTATTTCCCATGCTTTGAAACTCGCTTTGAAACGAGGCTCCATGGCCTGCATACGGGTGGTATAGTCAGAGAAGGCAGTAGTGGCCGTGGGCCATACCTGGTCGGTACCATCTGCTTTGTAATAGTTCTCGAGATAACTGGTGGTTAAGCCATTCCCATAGGCCTGCCAGGTATGCATGTTGTAAAAGGTGTTCATGCTGCTGCCGCCGGCGTCGTATTTAAAAGCCAGGATGATTTCAGCATTGGCAGGGGTGGACGTTGCGGTACCATAGTCATCCAGGGGATTGCCTGTGTTGATGATTTTAATACCAGCATTGGTCTCCGCTTCTTTGATCACCGCTTCGGCGGCGGTGGCGGCAGTTTGCCAGCGGGAGGCATCTGCATTGCCCATGCAGATCAGCTGATTGCTGGCGCCTAAATCGAGATAAGGGGTAGCGGTATTGAAGAGCGGGCGTGCCGCATACAACAATGCCTTTGCTTTGATGGCCAGGGCGGCGGACTTTGTCATACGGCCTGTCCAGGTCGAAGGCCATACAGATGGTAAAATAGCCGCAGCGGCATCGCACCAGCTGCTGATAGAGTCCATCACCTCTGCCACAGGTGCACGGGGAATGTTCAGGTCATCGTTTACAGTCAGTGCTTTGGTCACGATAGGAACACCGCCATACATGATCACCATCTGTTCGTAGGTGTAGGCGATGAGAGCCGTCATTTCTGCCTTCACAATGGTCTTGTCAGCACTCGTCATGTCAGTGACCTTGTCGATGTTTTCTTTGACCAGGTAGGCTTGCCTGATAGCAGTAAAGTTGTAAGCATAGCCGTCCATGTCTTCCGTATTGCCGGTGGCAGTGAGACCGGTACTGGTGGCAATGCCATAACCCCATGTCCAGGAGAAGCCGTAAGTGAGGGCGCCGGAAATATTGTCCTGGATGAGTGAGTTCCAGTTACCCTGGTAGGGCAGCCCCTGACACAGAACTTTCTTATAGGCGTTGGCGATAGCTCCCTGCGCTTTGATGGTCGTAGAGAATATCGAATCTGTTGTTGTTGTATTAGAAATGGGCATTTGCAGAAAGTCCTTCTGGCAGGCAAACAGCAATAGCACCATGCATATGATATAGTAAGGTTTCATCCCGAATAATTTTTAATGAATCAGAACTGGATATTAGTACCGAAATTGAACGTGCGGGTCAGCGGGTACATATATCCCATACTATTCTTGCCATCATCCGCCAGCTCAGGGTCAATACCTTTCATCACTTCTTTGCTCCATGTAATGAGGTTGTTACCATTGGCATAGAACCGGATACTGCGAATATGCGCGCGCGTGAGTAACCCCCTGTCCTGGATGCTGTAACCTATTTCCAGGTTCTTGAGGCGCTTAAAGTTGTTAGACTTGAGCCAGAAGTCGCTGAACAGGTTATTGGGTCCCGAACCGCTGAAAGAGAAGGATGGATAGGTAATCTTTTCGCCCTTGTCATACTTCTCCTGTGTCCAGTGGCCATCGTAGTAGGGTTGGAATACAGCGCCTACATTTTTGGCAAAAGGAGTGCTCAGCACATAACCGGATTGTGGGAAAGAACCCTGTGCCGTACCGATGAAGAGGGCAGAGATATCGAAACCTTTATAAGAGAAACCGATGGTCAGGTTGTAAGCAATCCGGGGCAGGTTAGAGTAGCCGATAGGCACCTGGTCTTTGGTATCAATGATGCCATCGCCGTTGATATCCTTATACCGGATATTGCCCAGCCTTGCCTGGTTGCCGTTGGTGTTATACGGGCGGTTATTCAGTTCTTCAGTGGTGTTGAAGAAGCCATCCCAAACATAGCCTTTATACTGATCGATGCTATAACCTGTCTGGTTCATCCATGGGTACTGATAAGAAGGCTCTGCCATGTATTCAATCTTATTCCGGGCGTAGGAGAAGTTGCCCCGCAGGAAGTAAGTAAGATTGCCGATATTATCATTGTACCCCAGTTCTATTTCATACCCCTGGTTGCTCACGCGACCGATGTTGGCAGGTGGTACGATGGAGGAGGATACGCCATAGGTAGCCGGTATGGTTTGCAGGTTCACAAGGATGTTATTCCTTTTTTCCCTGAAGATGGTACCGGAAAGGGTCACCTTATCTTTCCAGAAACGCAGGTCAGCGGCCAGGTTCAGTTTCTTTGCACGTTCCCAGGTCACTTCAGGATTACCGAGGGTGGTTTCGCTTGCGCCTGAGAAGTAAGGGTTCGCATTGCTGCCATTGCTGTTGCCAAAATAGTACCCGCTGGTGCTGGATGACCATGCATTGGGCAGGTACAGGTACCGGCGTTTTTCCAGCCGGTCACTACCTACTTCTCCATAGGAGCCGCGGAGTTTGAGCCAGGTGAGCACATTGTTTTTGGGGAAGAAAGGTTCTTTTGTCACAACCCAGCCGGCAGATACTGCGGGGAAATACCCGAAGCGGCGCTTAGGGGCGAAGTTTTCAGTTCCATTTAACCCCATATTGAATTCCAGCAGGTAGCGTTCATTGAAGTTGTACGTAACGCGGCCTACTAAGCCCATCAACCCGGAAGGTGTGTTATAGGCAAGATCGTGCGCGGTATACTTTTGGGCATTACCCAGGAATAGCGCGGATATGTTGTGATTGCCAAAGCTGTGTGCATAGTCAATCGATGCTTCCAGGTATACTTTGCGCCAGGCGCCGTTGCCCCAGTTGTCGGAAGTATAGTCAGGGTTTAACTGACCACCAGCCAGCACGATATTGTTAGGATTATTGGGATCACGCATAGCTTTGTAAAGTGGAATGCTGGTCTGTTCGTAGAAGCCTTTCGTATAACTGTCATCGTAGGCGATCTTTCCACTCAGGTTCAGGCCTTTGGTGATGTAGTCCATCTGGTGCTTCAGGTTCACGGTGCTGGTGAGGGTAGTGATATACTGATTCAGTACGCCGGCGCCAAGGAAATCACTGATAGGAGATACTCCACTGCCGCCCTTGTCTACCAAGGGGTTGATGCCATCGCCGGAGGTACCGATAAACCCATTTACCAGTTTACCATTCACGAAGTTAGGCCCTACGAAGGGGCTGCTTTCAAATATCTTCTGGATAATGAGCTGGTAGCGGTCGCCCTGGTCGTTAGAGCTATAGCCGCCTGAGGGCACGTGACCAACGGTTGACTGACCCGCCAGGTTCACACTGATCTGGAAGTTTTTGAATACGTCGATGTCGAAGTTCGAACGGAAGTTATAGCGTTTGAAATTGGAATTCGTATTGGCACCGCCGTAGTTGTAGTCATTAAGGATCCCCTGCTGATGGTAATAACCCAGCGAAGCAAAATACCTTACTTTTTCCACCCCGCCGGAGATGTTCATGTTATATTGTTGTTGTTGCCCCTTTCCGCCAAATATTTCCTTGAAATAGTTGTGAGAGGTATAGTACAGGGCGGGGCTGTTGGCCAGTGCCTGTCTGTCTCCATTTCCGATTTCAAGGTTATTGATTTCATCCTCGGTATAGTCCCTGTTGTTTTTAAACTTCCACAATTCTTTGTCAGTGAAGAGCAGGTTATCAAAGCTGCTGTTGCCGGCGGCTTCCGCATTGCGCACACCTTCGTTGCGGAAGAGGGCGTACTGATAAGAGTTGAGAATGGGCAGGAGGGAGGTGGCATTTGTAAAACCTCCATTGGCGGTAAAGCCGAAGGTGGGTTTATTGATTTTACCTCTTTTGGTGGTGACGATGATGACACCGTTGGCACCCCTGATACCGTATACCGCGGTGGCAGAAGCATCTTTCAGAATAGAGATGCCATCGATTTCGTTCGCATCCATGGCATTGAGTACTACATAGGGTTGTTCTGCGGGTTGCTGGATACCATCGATCACGATGAGCGGGTCCTGGCCATTCAGGGTCGCAATACCGCGGATGTGGATGGTGGCAGCATTCTGACCGGGTTCACCACTGGCCTGTACGGCGCTGATGCCGGAGGCACGGCCTACGAGCATATTGGTGATGTTAGAGACCGGCGTTGAGACAAGCTCTTTGCCGCCTACGGTAGAGATGGCGCCGGTGACGGTAGGTGCTTTTTGCTTGCCATAGCCGACTACGACCACTTCACCGAGGGCTTTGTCTTCGGTGACGAGGTTCACGTTAAGTACAGGACGGGCGTTGACACTCACCTCCTGGCGGTGATAACCGATGAAGGAGAAAATGAGGGTAGCATTGTCTGGTACAGTAATTTTGAAATGACCGTTTTCGTCTGTTTTGGTAGCGATGTTGATATTATTCTTCTGGTAGATGCTCACGCCAATGAGAGTCTCATTGCCGGAGCGTACCGTACCGCTTACAGTAAGGGGGCTTTGCCCGTGGGTGGTGGGTAATCCTATCAGTTGAAGCAATAGGAGGGCTACCGACCATTGTAAGAGTAGTCGTTTAATCATGGATGTAGGAATTGGTTTTACTAAATGGAATCCCCTTTTAATAGTGTATTGCAAACGTTTGCATCATTCTATAATAAAAAAAGGCCAGGCTGGAACGTAATCGTTTACATTTCTTTTCATAATAAAACAGTTTTTCGCGTGGGTGCAATAAAGGATGTTGTCCCTTGGGTGAATGAGAGTAATCGTTTACAATTGTTTTCATAACTACAGTTGGGTGATGCTGGGTGGAAAAGTATTGTGAAAAATGGAGAAGGAGTTTACGGGAATTAACAAAGAGTGACCGGATTTTAGCCGATGGGGTTGCTAAAATGATTTAGTCGGGTAATCAGTCTATTCTTTTTTCCCTATACTCATTTGGTGAAATTCCCATCACCTTTGTAAACAACCTTGAAAAATAAGATTGATCCTCTATCCCCAATTCATACGCTATTTCCTTTATTCTTAATTTGGTAAACAAAAGATACTGACAGGCCTTCTGTACTTTCAGATGATTGAAATATTCAATAGGCGTGAAACCGGTTTTCTTTTTAAATACATAACTGAAGTGAGACGGAGACAGGTTGACCGAACGGGCCATATCCTCCACGGTTAGCATGCTGTCCAGGTTCCTGTTCAGGAAATCAATTGCTATGTTGTGACTATCTTCCTGGCTTACCGACCATTGATGGCTCTCATTCTTTGGAAATAAAAATGAACCCAGAAAATGTAGCAGGCACATATTAGAGTAAATAAGATGATCAATGCTATAGCCGCGCTCAAGATGATGATATATCTCATCAAAAAGTTGTAGACTATGATCATTATAGTGTTTAAACCCCTTATAGCCATTATTCCTCGTCAAAAACATTTCAGTTATCGCATCGGCAGCTGTCCCTTTAAAATGTATCCAGTAAATAGTCCATGGATTCTCTGCATCAGCCATATAGGAATGCGCCACTTTCGGGGGTACAATAAAGAAATCTCCCCCTTCAATAGTATAATGGTCTTTTTTAATGGAAACAACTCCTTTGCCTTCTATACAATAGATGAAAATATACTGGTCTGAACCATGTAATCGCTCCCGATAATGAAATTTTGCTTTCGGATAATATCCGATATCAGTCACATACAAATGGCCGATGATGGAATTGCCGGCACATTGGCTGGAGATAATCTGCTTGGGAATCACTATGGCCTTTTGCCCCTGAAAACCCTCCTTTTTTCGCTGCATATTCATGAACGTCATTTTTATATCCTCAAATCGTAGAATAATCCATACTAATCCAAAGTTAATCCATAATTTATTCCAGCGGCATGATTAGTTTTGATGACAATTATACACAATTAGCATCAACGTTATGGAACACCACGTTAAGGTATGGAAAGAGGTGGTTATGATACCTACCTATGCTATAGGTAAACCGGAAAAAAATCCCATGTTTCTGGAAAAGCGGGTTTACCAGGGAAGTAGCGGCGTCGTCTACCCCCATCCCGTAATTGAAAAGATCTACGATGAAAAAACAGATAAAGCCTACCAGGCAGTTTACCTGGAAAACCAATACCTGAAAATCATGGTGCTGCCCGAACTTGGAGGCAGAATACAGATGGCCTACGATAAGGTAAAACAACGGCATTTTATTTACTACAACCAGGTCATTAAGCCAGCGCTGGTCGGCCTTACCGGTCCCTGGATCTCCGGCGGGATTGAATTCAACTGGCCGCAACACCACCGCCCATCGACCTTTGAACCTGTCGACTTTACCATTACCGAAAATAAGGATGGCAGTAAAACAGTCTGGGTGAATGAAGTAGAAAGAATGTTTCGTACTAAAGGTATGGCAGGGTTTACTTTGTACCCCGACAAGGCATACCTCGAAATTCAGGGCAAACTGTATAACCGTACACCATTCCCACAAACCTTTCTTTGGTGGGCCAATCCTGCCGTAAAAGTAAATGACGCTTACCAGACCATATTCCCGCCTGACGTACACGCCGTATTCGATCATGGCAGGCGGGATGTATCGGCCTTTCCCATTGCCACAGGCACTTATTACAAAGTGGATTATTCCCCGGGTACAGATATCGCCCGTTACAGCAATATCCCCGTTCCTACTTCCTATATGGCAGTTAGTTCCAGGTACAATTTTATAGGTGGTTACGAGCACGATTCCAATGGTGGCCTGCTCCACATCGCTGACCATCACATCGCTCCCGGCAAGAAACAATGGACCTGGGGCAATGGGAAGTTTGGTCAGGCCTGGGACAGACAGCTAACCGACGAAGACGGACCCTATATTGAGCTAATGACCGGTATATATACCGACAATCAGCCGGATTTTAGCTGGATACAGCCCGGGGAGGAAAAGACATTTACACAGTATTTTATGCCCTACAGGGAGGTCGGGGAAGTGAAGAACGCTTCCAGGGAAGCTGTTATAAATGTTGAATACAAGGATAAGAACGCCACCGTAAAAGTATACGTAACATCCGCATTCAGCCATTTACAACTTGCCTTTTCCGTTGGCAGGAATATACTATGGAGTCAGACCTTTTCCTCTTCACCATTCAATCCCTATATCGGGGAAGTTTCAATTGATCCCGGTATCCCTGCAGAAGATATAATGGTCACTGTCACCGATCTGCAAACCGGCAAACAACTGGTATCTTATCAAAAAGAAAAGGAGCAACCACTGAACATTCCGCCGCCAGCCGCCGCAGCCCTGAAACCGGCAGATGTTGAAAATAATGAACAGCTATTTTTAACCGGCTTGCACCTGGAACAATACAGGCATGCTACTTACCTTCCTGCTGACTATTATGAAGAAGCGCTGCGCCGGGATCCGAAAGATGCGCGATGCAATAATGCCATGGGACTTTATTTGTTGCGTCGCGGGCAGTTCGCAAATGCCGGACAATATTTGCAACAGGCTGTCAACACACTTACCCAGCGCAATCCCAACCCTTATGATGGGGAAGCCTATTACAACCTGGGCTGGGCATTAAAGATGCAGGGAAAAACGGAGGCAGCATTTGACGCTTTTTATAAGGCCATATGGAATGATGCCTGGCAACATGCAGGATACCTGAACCTTGCACGAATTGCTGTTATGCAACATGAGTATGAAAATGCATTGCAGTTTATTGAGAAATCATTGATTCGTAATTATCACAGCCATACCGCACGACACCTCAAAACGGCCCTGCTCCGAAAGCTGAACCTGGCAGCCGAGGCACTGATACTGGCCGAAGAATCCCTGGCCTTAGATCCGTTCAATTATGGTTGCCTGTTTGAAAAATATTTGTTGTTGCAGCATGCGGAGCCCGTTCTGGAACAACTGACAACTATCAGCCGTAACTGGGACCATAACTTTATAGAGTACGCACTTGACTATGCCCATACCGGATTATATGACGAAGCCATTCAATTTTTAATGGTCTATAAAAACGTCAACCCGCCGCATACATTAGTAGCATATTATCTTGGATGGTTTAATTACCAGGCTGGGCACCATCAAACTGCCGAAGCACAGTTCAAAACAGCTGCCACGCTGAGCCCCGACTTCGTTTTCCCAAACAGAATTGAAGACCTGCTTGTGCTGCAAACAGCCATTGATATAAATCCACGGGATGCAAAGGCATACTATTATTTAGGTAATTTCTGGTATGACAAGCGCCAATACAAAGAGGCCATTGAATGCTGGGAACAGTCGGCAAAAATAACGGCAGACTTTCCAACAGTTTTCCGGAATCTCTCACTCGCATATCACAACAAACTAAATGATGAGGAACGAGCATTAGCTGCATTGGAAAAAGCCTTCCAGCTTGACAAAACAGATGCCCGGGTATTGATGGAACTCGATCAGTTGTACAAAAAGCTAAATAAAAACCATATAGACAGGTTGAAATTACTGGAAGCAAATATGCCGCTGGTAATGGAGCGCGAAGATCTTTATCTCGAAAGAATTACCCTGTATAATCAATTGGGAGACCATGAACAGGCCAGATCGTTGATTGCTGATTTCACTTTCCATCCCTGGGAAGGAGGAGAAGGAAAGGTGGTAAATCAATATTTAATCGCCCATATAGCACTGGCCAAAAAAGCAATGGGTAACCATCAACCCAGGGAGGCCCTGGCCCTGCTCATGGCCGCTGAAAATTATCCCGACAATCTTGGAGAAGGAAAATTATATGGCACCCAGGAGAACGATATTCACTATTGGAAAGGCATGGCGCATAAAGCGCTGCAACAGCCTCAGGAAGCCAACCACTATTTTGAATTGGCGACCCGGGGCATATCACAACCGGTACAGGCCATTTTTTACAACGACCAGCAACCAGACAAAATATTTTACCAGGGACTTGCATGGCAGGAATTGAACCAACCTGATAAGGCAAATAAGATCTTCCAGCAATTAATCGATTTCGGCATGCAACACCTGCATGATAAAATAAGCCTGGATTACTTTGCCGTATCCTTACCTGACCTGCTGGTATTTGAGGTGGATCTGGACCTGCGCAACCATATTCATTGCCTGTACCTGATGGGGCTGGGTTACCTGGGCCTTGGTCATGGATATGGAAATAAAACACAGCAATTATTTGACCAGGTGCTGCAATCAGACAATAACCATCAGGGTGCACTCATACATAAAAAAATGATCCCCTAAACTGATTCATATGGCCACAATCATTTCTCACAGCGATGTTGCAGGAACCCATTCACCAGGATATCGCTTTAACACATTTTATATTTTAGGTATTTCATTTATTTCAGCCCTCGGCGGTTACTTATTTGGATTTGACTTTGCAGTCATATCAGGTGCATTACCTTTTTTGCAAAAGCAGTTTTTGCTAAATGCATACTGGGAAGGATTTGCAACAGGTAGCCTGGCATTGGGTGCCATAGCAGGATGCGTAATAGCAGGCAATATTGCTGAAAAATATGGCCGGAAACCGGGCCTGCTCCTGGCGGCCGGTATCTTTACCATATCCTCTTTACTAATGGCAACAGCAACAGAAAGAGACTTTTTTATTATGGCCCGCTTTGTTGCAGGTATCAGTGTCGGTATGGCTTCCATGTTATCTCCTATGTACATTGCCGAAATTTCTCCTGCCCGTTTACGGGGCCGTATGGTTGCTATCAATCAGCTAACCATTGTACTCGGCATACTAATCACTAACCTGGTTAATTATACATTAAGGAATAACGGCGAGGATGCATGGCGTTATATGTTTGGCTTAGGGGCTGTGCCTGCAGTATTGTTTTTTGCCGGCGCACTGTTATTACCGGAAAGCCCCCGTTGGTTAGTAAAAACCGGTAGGATTGGGGATGCCGCTGCTGTGCTTAACAAGATAGGCGGGAATGACTTTGCTGCTGCATCCATGCAAAGTATTGAAGACTCATTACAGCATACTACAAAAACCAATTTCCGGGCTATTTATAACAGCGCAGTTTTACCGGCTGTGCTGATAGGTATTGGACTAGCCGTTTTTCAACAACTATGTGGTATTAATGTCGTTTTCAACTATGCGCCAAAAATCTTTGAAAGTATTGGCGCATCACAGGATGATCAACTGCTACAAACCGTATTTATAGGTAGTGTAAATGTCGTTTTTACACTGCTGGCTATGTTGCTGGTAGACAAACTGGGGCGGAAGCCATTGATGCTGATAGGAGCGGGTGGCCTTGCCGTATTGTATGTTGTGGTGGCAAATATGCTGGCTGCAGGTTCGACGGGTGTAGCCTGGTTTTTACTCTCTGCCATCGGTATATATGCAATGTCACTGGCACCGGTAACCTGGGTATTGATCTCCGAAATATTCCCCAATAAGGTAAGAAGTACAGCCACTACCATTGCAATTATTTGCCTTTGGATCGCTTATTTTATTTTAGTATTTACATTCCCTGTATTATTTGAAAAAACAGGGAACAGGTCTTTTTATATTTATGCAATTATATGTGCAGTGGGTTTCCTCTTTGTTTTGCTTAAAGTAAGGGAAACAAAAGGCAAAACGCTTGAAGAGTTGGAAGGTATTATCACAAAGAACTCAAGTTTATGACAAAACAAATAGTCATTTTATTACACATAGTGCTATTGGCTTTTATTACTGTGGCATACGCACAGGGCACAGATCAGATTCCCCTTGCAGGTGAATGGCGCTTTCAGGCAGATCCGGCAGATCAGGGCATCACTGATAAATGGTTTACAGGGAAACTGAAGGAAACTATTAATTTGCCCGGTTCTATGACCTCAAATGGTAAAGGAAACGATATAGATTTAAATACCCCCTGGACAGGAGAGATCGTTGACTCCTCTTATTTTTTTCAGCCACAGTATGCGCCCTACAGGGCCCCGGGAAATATAAAAGTACCCTTCTGGTTACAACCATCAAAATACTATAAAGGCGCTGCCTGGTACCAAAAAACGATAACAATACCAGCATCCTGGGCCAACCGGCACCTGGAATTATTTATAGAAAGAAGCCATTGGGAAACCACCGTATGGGTAGATGATAAATGGGTAGGGAAGAAAAACAGCCTGGGCACTGCCCACGTTTTTGATCTTACCGGTTTGTTACAGGCAGGTGTACACCAGCTCACCATCCGCATAGATAACCGGGTAAAAGACATCAATGTAGGGCGGAATTCACACAGCATATCAGATCATACACAAACCAACTGGAACGGTATGATCGGTCAGTTATTTATCTCCGCACGATCTAAAGTGTTTATTGACGATATACAATTGTTCCCGGATGTGATCAATAAAAAGGTGCGGGTACAGGCGTTGATAAAAAACACCACGGGTGCGCCTGTCACTACCACCATCCGGCTAAGTGTAAAAGGGAAACACCTGACGACGCCTATTACAGTGCCCACCGATAGTTTGCTCTTTGATACTACTTATGATATGGGTGATAAACCCTTGCTGTGGGATGAATTCCATCCCAATATATATACCATGAAGGCAAGGCTAGGCAATGATGAGACCAGTAATACTGATTTCGGTATGCGGGAGTTCAAAGCAGAAGGCCGGGAGTTAACTATCAATGGCAGAAAAGTTTTTTTAAGAGGAACGTTAGAATGTGCTGTTTTCCCACTTACAGGGTATCCCTCCACAGATATAGCATCCTGGCAGCGTATTTTCAAAATTGCCAGATCTTATGGACTCAACCATTTGCGATTTCATTCATGGTGCCCGCCCAGCGCGGCATTTCAGGCGGCAGACCAACTGGGTTTCTATTTGCAGATTGAATGTTCATCATGGGCCAATAGCGATACCCGGATAGGTGATGGAGCGCCCATCGATCAATATATCTATAATGAGAGCGAAGCAATTGTAAAAGCGTACGGTAATCATCCTTCTTTTTGCATGCTCACCTATGGTAACGAGCCAGCAGGAGAACGATACAAAGAATACCTGGCAGAATTTACAAACTACTGGAAGAAAAAAGACGCCCGCAGAATTTATACAGCAGGTTCCGGATGGCCTGTTATTCCGGAAAACCAATATAATGTTACACCCGATCCCCGTATTCAGGCATGGGGCGCCGGATTGAAAAGCATCATCAACGGACAGCCGCCCAGATCAGACTATGATTGGTCTGGTATAATTAAGAACTGGCAGGTGCCAACAGTCAGCCATGAAATTGGACAATGGTGTGTATATCCTGATTTTAAAGAAATTGAAAAATACAAGGGTGTTTTAAAAGCAAAGAACTTCGAGATTTTTCAAAATATGCTCAACGAAAATGGAATGGGCCATTTGGCAGATAGCTTCTTGCTGGCATCGGGCAAACTGCAATCCTTATGTTACAAAGCAGATATTGAAGCTGCCCTGCGTACCCCCGGGTTTGGCGGATTTCAATTACTGGGATTATGTGATTTTCCGGGACAGGGAACTGCACTGGTAGGCGTATTAAACGCATTCTGGGAAAACAAAGGGTATATCACTGCAAAAGAGTTCAGCAGTTTTTGCAATTCAACTGTGCCGTTAGTAAGACTTCCCAAAATGATTTACCTGAATAATGAAAAATTGTCTGTACCGGTAGAAGTGGCGCATTATGGTGCAGCTACCATCAAAAATGCAAAACCTGTATGGAAACTGTCTGATGAAAATGGCAGGGTGTTGTTCAAAGGGGAACTTAGGCAAACCGATATTCCGCTGGGCAATTGTTTCCAGCTGGGTGAAATAAAACAGGACCTGCAGTCCATCCGGCAACCGTCAAAACTTACATTAACAGTTGCTGTTAACGATTTTCAAAACAACTGGGATATTTTTGTATACCCTGCCGCAAAACCTGTTTTAGACAATAAAATACTGGTCACCCAAACGCTTGACGAAAAGGCGGAAGCATTCCTGCAAAATGGCGGGAGTGTACTACTTACATTAAAACAAGGTACCCTTAAAAAAGACTATGGCGGTAACATAGCCGTGGGTTTTTCAAGCATATTCTGGAACACAGCCTGGACGCATGGACAGCCACCACATACCTTAGGAATACTCTGCACGCCTGGTCATCCGGCCTTTCAGGAATTTCCAACCCAGTATTTCAGTAACTGGCAATGGTGGGATGCAATGAGTCATTCTAATGTAATTATCTCCGACTCGATCGCCAAAAATCTGTCACCTGTTTTAAGGGTGATTGATGATTGGGTAACAGCCCGATCGCTGGGATTATTATTTGAATGCAAAGTGGGTAAGGGTAAGTTAATGTTGTCTGGCATTGACTTTATTTCAGATGCGCAGCAGCGGATTGAATCAGCACAACTGCTGTATAGTCTGGAAAAATATATGGCGGGCGATGCTTTTCATCCATCAGTAGAGGTGGCCGTGGATAAGCTAAAGGCATTGACGCTTTAAGCAGGAAATATCATACTTTCGCTTATCTAAATTCCACGCTATGATTACCATATTTCATCCACGTATCCTGCTATTTTCCCTGCTTATCTGCTTACAGGCTTCCGCACAGCAAAGCATGGATACCATCAGTTATATTCAAACACTTGATATCAATACCGGAAAGATAGATACCATTCTTACCGTAAAAGACCATTTTGAAGCGCCTAACTGGCATCCGCACAACTACCTTATTCTCAACAGCAGGGGTAAAATCTATCAATTAGATCTCAGCTCCGGGAAGTTGGTTTTGATTAATACCGCCTTCGCTGACCAGTGTAATAATGATCATGGCATATCTCCGGATGGTAAGTGGCTGATGATTAGTCATAATGACAAGCTTGATTCGTCTTCTAAACCCTACAAGTCCGCTATCTACAAAATGGACATTAACGGCGGTGTACCGCAAAGAATTACATCGCAGGTTCCATCCTTCTGGCATGGCTGGTCCCCCGACGGGAAAACGATCGCTTACTGTGGTGAACGTAACGGGAATTTTGATATTTATACTATAGGGATAGCAGGTGGTCAGGAAAAACGGTTAACGCAGACAGACGGCCTGGATGACGGTCCTGATTATTCTCCTGACGGGAAGTACATTTATTTTAATTCTTACAGAACCGGGCATATGCAAATCTGGCGTATGCTGGCCGATGGCAGTCAGCCGGAACAACTCACCTTCGATTCGAATTCCAATTGGTTTGCACATCCTTCTCCTGACAATAAGTGGATTGTATACATTGCTTATACTTTAGATCAGCAGCAGAATCATTTATTTGGTAAGGATGTCAAACTCCGGCTGCTGAATCCTGTCACCAAAGCAGTCAAAGACCTTACCCCGGTATTTTACGGTGGGCAGGGTACTATTAATGTACCTTCGTGGAGTCCTGATAGCAGAAAAATTGCTTTTGTTAGTTATAAGGTGATATAGCTTCTGTTTTATAAATTAATTGTCAGGCTGGAATAATAAAACCCTCCGATTGACGGCCCCCCGGTAAAGGAGTAATAATAATGATTCAGCAGATTGGTAGCTCCTAATTTAATACCTGCTTTAGATTGCAGTAACTGGTATTGTACCTGTGCATCCACCGTTCCATAAGCGCTCACATTGCCTGTGGCAAGTGATGACTGCCATAGGTATTTGCTTTGCCACCTGTAGTTAATTTCGAAACCAAAGTTTCTGACAACTGCAGGATTACCAATTTGCAAATTATACATCCATGAGGGCGTATTGAATCCATCTTCCAGTCCATCGTTCTGGCTGGTGCGTTTCAACTTCGCCATTGTCACATTACCGCCTATTGTATAATGATGAGGAAGGGTGTAGGAGATACCCAATGTACTCCCATAGTTATGGCTCACTGTTTTTGAATTTGTCCAGAGGCGATAGCGAGCCTGCGACTGCCTGTTATTCAACGCATACAGCAGGCTGTCTGGAGACGAATTCCCGGGTATATTCGCTTCTACCTGGGCCATCAGGTTCTTATATGTGTTATAGTAAAAGTCGATATCTATCGCTAACCTGTTGTCCAATAAGGTGGTGCGGTAACCGCCTTCCAGTCCTTTCACAGACTCTGGTTGTAAATAGGTATAAGTGTTCTTTTTGAGCAACCCCTGGTTTTTGGCCATCGCCTCATCCAGTGTGAGACCATTGTTGTTGATGTCATTGGTATTCGCAGCCTGGAAGGCGTCAATAGAGGCACGGAGGTAGCTGTTTTCAAATATTCCGTGAGACATAACCGGCAACCCGCCAACTCTTTTCACACCTCCACTGTTGATATTTGAAAATGCTTCAAATAAACTTGGAAACCTGTACCCCTGCTGAAATGCGAGGCGAAAATTATGCGCAGGCACCGGAGAGTACACCAGGGCAATGCGGGGATTAAATTTTGCAGAGAAGTATTGGTTTTTGTCTACTCTCAGTACAGCATTGATCTTGAGTCGATGGGCCAGTAATAATTTCGACGCCTGGATGAATCCGCCCAACTTCCAATAGACCAGGTCTTTGCCGTTATTTTCAGGATTGATAAAGTAATTTCCATCCGGTACTACTACATACCGCCTGTAGTCTGCGCCATACATAATGGACAGTTGATGATCTGTCTGGAGACTGGTGAAAATGTCATCTGTAAGATTATGCTGCATCTCTGCATGGTACATGGCAGATTTAACACGTAATGCAGCCCCCTGGTCCCAGTTATTTATATCCCGGAGTTTGCTGATCAGGGAGTCTGCCCGGGCAGAATGGGGGGCAGGCCGTCCGGCATCGGCGAAGTTACGGGCTGCCTGCATGGCTGTATTCACATCGGCACCATTGGCTGTAGCGGTGTTGAACTGGTTAGAGAAATCAGAGAACCAGTTGTTATCTGTTTTAAAGCTGCGGTCTACGTTTTCTGCCATCGAACGGATATTGTATGAGTTGCCCGTATTCTCCGTGTTTACATATATTCTGGCCTGTATAGAGCTGGTCTTTAAGGTCAGGCTATGCTGGGTGGTCACATAATCGTCCAGGCGGAAGCGATTAGTACGTTGGTAGATAGTATTGGTATGAGCCCCCCGGAAGGTGTAGGATAAAGTGGTGTTCGTGTTGAATTTATACGCCAGCGTTGCATCTCCTTTAAAATTTTGCAGGCTATAACTGGCCATGTCTTTTTCTGCATAGCCTGTTCTGCTCACCACGTATTGCTTGCCGCCTAATGTAAGTGTTCTGCGGTTAGACGATTCATCTGCATATATGTTTACACGATCGCTTCCGGGGTTGTTGGCTCCCGTCAACCCTGTGGATGTATTGGCATTTGGGTTCAGATCCATCCGGTTATCGGCATACCAGTCAGTTCCCTGGTTATAGATGAAATTGACCTTAAATGCGAATTTATCCTTAAAGGCTTTTGCCACGCGAATAGCCGATTCGGTATAAATGGCAGCGCTGTGTTCCCGGTCTCCAATGTGGTTCATCCCCGTTTTTTGAGAGATGCTCAATCCCTGGCTGTTAAATGGGTCTTTGGTAATAAAGTTGGCCGTACCGTTGATGGCATTCATACCATACAATGCGGAGGCGGAGCCGGGCACAACTTCCACACTGCTGATGTCCAGGTCGCCGGGGCCAAGGGCATTGCCTATTGGAGCGCCAATGTGAGGAGCCTGTATGTCGTCGCCATCCACCATCTGCACGAACCTCACGTTTGTAGTATTGGTGAACCCTCGCGCGTTGATGACTTTAAATCCAAGACTGGGGGTAATCATTTGCACCCCTTTCAGATTTTCGATGGCATCAAAGAAAGAGGGTTGTGCAGAACGCCGGATGTCGCCGGAAGACAGCTTTTCAATGCTTACCGGCGCCTGTAATATCTTTTCATGGGTACGGCTGGCCGAAACGACAATACCTTCCAGTTCCTGGGTTTTTATACTGTCTGTTGCCTGTTTTTGCTGCGCAATGCCTGTACAATAAAGTAATATGATAGTGCTGGTGATCAGGTAAAACTTATACATGTAGGTAGCGTTATGTATTCGTGTAAATATCGGTTAGATGATAATACCAGGATTATGGAAAACAAACGAATGATTAAGGATATCAAATTATTTGGCGGCTTTCAATCTTTTGCTTTCTTCCGTCAGAAAGGCAGTGAATCTTTTCCTTAGTTCACGGTGATAGTTAATCAGCGCCCATCCGGCTTCCGTTACGATGGATCCGCCTCCTTTTTCGCCGCCTGCCTGGGGAATCACTATTGGGGTAGCGGTATAAGCATTCAGGTTATTGATCAGCACCCATGATTTTTTGTAGGACATACCCATTTCTGCGGCAGCTTTACTGATAGAGCCGGTATCGGCAATGCGTTCCAGTAGCTCTATGGGGCCGGGGCCAATGAAATGGGTACCGTTGCCTGTTTCAATCCAAAGGCTACCGTTTACCAGGGAATGTTCGCTGCCTTTTAGAATTTTATTGATAGGATTTTCCATGATGCTGTTTTAGGTTACCTTCCGGGTGTGATTATTTTCCTGCTGTCAGGTATGCAATATCGCCCGAACTTCCGCTGCCTGTTTTTTGTTAACATTAAAAATAATAACTTTTATTCCATTTGAAAGCCGTGTTGTTTGAATTTCTTAAGTATTACTTTCTTTTTCATAATGATCATCAGCCGGTAAATAAATAGCTTTGTTATCAATAAATAATATGAATATGGCTAAGTATTCAATCCTGGTAAATGGCACGAAACACGAGGTAGATGCCCTGGAAGATATGCCTTTGTTGTGGGTATTGCGTGATATCATAGGATTAAAGGGAACCAAGTTTGGTTGTGGCAGGGCATTATGTGGGGCATGTACGGTTCACCTGGATGGGAATGCCATCCGTTCCTGCAGTTATCCTATATCAGCAGTGGGCGATAGTAAGATCACGACTATAGAGGGGTTATCTGAAAATGGTGATCATCCGCTGCAGCAGGCCTGGGAAAAGTATGTAGTACCCCAATGCGGTTATTGTCAGACAGGGCAGATCATGAATGCGGCTGCTTTGCTGAAAAAAAATCCACATCCTTCCGGCCATGAGATTGAACAGGCCATGCAGGGAAACCTCTGCCGGTGTGGTACCTATAACCGTATTAAAACAGCCATCCTCAGTGTAGCCTCGCCAGCCACCGTTGCTCCGGCTGTTATTACCGAATAGCTAATTTGTTTAAAATGAAGATATTATCTCCTTTTCAGAAAAAGGTAAAATCGATTACCGTCGAACCTGAAGTGTTTAGCGCTTCCAGGAGAGACTTTTTAAAAGTAGGCGGTATTCTTTCAGGAGGACTCATGTTGGGAGTGAGTTTCTGGAGCTGCAATGATAAAGGGAAGAAATTAGTCACATTAGCGCCCAATGTGTATTTAAGTATCACTTCGGATGGGCAGGTAACGATTGTGGCGCATAGGGTAGAAATGGGCCAGGGCATCCGGACAGGGCTGCCGCTTATATTGGCAGATGAACTGGGGGCCGACTGGAGCAAGGTGAAAGTGGTACAGGCAGAAGGGGATGAAAAGAAATATGGGAACCAGAATACAGATGGTTCTTTTTCAGTACGATCTTTTTATAAGCCGATGCGGGAAGCCGGAGCCATCGCAAAACTGCTGCTTATGCAGGCTGCCGCAAAGAAATGGCAGGTGCCGGTGGAAGAATGCGATACAGCAAACAGCCAGGTTATACATAAAGGCTCTGACAGGAAACTTAATTTTGGAGAGGTGGTAGAGATAGCCAGTCAGTTGCCAATACCTACCGCCAAAGATGTAAAATTGAAAGAACCCCAGCGGTTCAACCTGATTGGAAAAGCAACACCTATTATTGACCTGCATGATATAGTGACCGGCAAGGCCGTGTTTGGTATCGATGCGGTAACAGAGGGATTGAAAATTGCGGTGGTAAAAAGATGCCCGGTAGTAGGCGGAACTGTAAAATCAGTGAATGATACAAAGACCCTTGCCGTACCCGGTGTTATTAAAGTGGTGCAGGTCAGGGGGGCAGGTTTACCGGCTACCCTGAGAAAGCCGCTGGCAGGTGTAGCTGTCATTGCCGAAAATACCTGGGCTGCTATAAAGGGGCGCGAACTACTGGAAGTAGAATGGGAACCAGGCCCCAATGCGGGGTATGACTCCGCACAGCAGATTACTGAATTGACGGCGAAGATGGCCCAGAATGGTACTGTGCGCCGGAAGAGGGGAGATTTTAATGCAGCCAGGGCAAAAGCCACAAAGGTGATCGACCATACTTACATTGCACCCTACCTTGCACATGCCACGCTTGAACCACCCAATGCCACAGCCGTCGTGAAGAACGGTACCTGCGAAATATGGGCCCCTACACAGAACCCCCAGGGTGCAAAAGACGCAGTCGTTGAAGCATTGGGACTCCCTGCTGATAAGGTAAAGGTAAATGTGACCCTGCTGGGCGGCGGGTTTGGCAGGAAGTCCAAACCAGACTATGTTGTGGAAGCAGCTGTGATAGCACAGGCTTCCGGCCTTCCTGTAAAAGTTCAGTGGACAAGGGAAGATGATATACACCACGATTACTTCCATGCAATGAGTGTACAACGCATAGTTGCCACCATTGATCAGCACAATAAACTGAGCGGCTGGAACCATCACATAGCCTATCCATCCATTGGTGCTACAGAAGATCTGAAAGCGCTGCAACCGGGTGATGGTGAGCTGATGCAGGGGCCAACGGATTTCCCCTTTGATGTACCAAATATCAAAGTAGAAACGCACGACGCTGCGGCACATGTCCGTATAGGCTGGTTGCGTTCTGTTCGTAATATCCCACAGGTATTTGCTATTGGCACCATGCTGGATGAGGTAGCGGTGGCAAGGGGAATGGATCCCGTTGCCAATGCATTGGACTTGTTAGGGCCAGACCGCAATATCACCTTTAGCGAAGAAATGGTGAAAGGTGCTTATCCCAATTATGGAGAAGATATTGCTGATTATCCATGGGAGGTGAGCCGCATGAAAGGGGTTATTCAGCGCGTCGCTACTGAATCCGGTTGGGGGGAGCAATTGCCTGCCGGTACCGGGATGGGATTTGCCGCCCACAAAAGTTTTCTGACCTACGTGGCCTGTGTCGTAAAGGTACAGGTCGATGCCAATAACCGGATCACCATACAGCAGGTTGACTATGCAGTGGATTGCGGTGTCGCGGTAAACGTTGACAGGGTTCGGTCCCAGTTCGAAGGTGGTGCGCAGTTTGCCGCCAGTCTGGCTTTGAAAAGCGCTATTACAATAAAGAATGGCCAGGTAGAGCAAAGTAACTTTGATGGTTACCAGATCATCAGGATGCCGGAGTCGCCCCGGGAAATACGTGTGCATATTGTGGAAAGCCAGGCAAAGCCCACAGGTGTGGGAGAACCACCGGTTCCTCCTTTCACGCCGGCATTATGCAATGCAATATTTGCAGCTACCGGGAAACGGATTTATAACCTGCCCATTGACCTGGGGGCCTGATAAAAACACAAGCAGGGCTATGTGCCAAATCATATCGCATCCGTCCTTTTAAACCGCTTTGGAGATGAAAGAAATTACAGCGATCATCCAGTCATACCAACTGGCTAAGCAATCCAATGAAAGGGTTGCACTCGCCACCGTAGTACATGTGGAAGGGTCTTCTTACCGGAAGCCAGGTGCCAGAATGCTGGTCACTGAAAAAGGGCAGATCACAGGCGCTATCAGTGGCGGTTGCCTGGAAGGAGATGCTTTGCGAAAGGCACTCCTTGCGATCGTTCAGCAAAAGAACAGGATCGTTACGTATGATACCACTGATGATGATGTCACCTTTGGTGTACAGTTAGGATGCAATGGTATCGTGCATATTCTTTTCGAATATATTGATTTTGCTGACCCGGACAACCCCGTGGAGTTATTACAACAAACGCTTGAGGCAGATCGGAAACCTGTTGCATTGTGCACATTTTTTTCTCCTCATTCTTCGGTGGATCAGCCGGGAACAGCATTGCTGTTCACAGGCGATACCCTGCACGGAAAGCTAACGGATGTTACAGCAGCGTTGAAAAAGGATGCTACCATTGCATTGAACGATAAAATATCTGCTATCAGGCAATATGTCCTCGGGAATCATGTTTATAGCTGCCTGATAGAAGTGATACAGCCACGGATCTCACTGATCGTTGCCGGTGCCGGAAACGATGCATTGCCTGTAGTAGCGGCAGCAAAGAGTCTTGGCTGGCAGGTCGTGGTTGCAGATGGAAGGTCTACGCATGCCAGCATCGCGCGTTTCCCGGAGGCAGATCGCATTATAGTGGGTAGTCCGGCGGATATTGTTCCACAACTTCGGATTGATGAATGGACAGCTTTTGTGCTGATGACGCATAACTACAATTTCGACAAGGCTATGCTGGAATCGCTGTTAGATCAGCGAACACCTTATATTGGTTGCCTGGGACCGAAAAAGAAGCTGGACAGGATGCTCAACGAAATGCACGAAGCAGGTGCTGAGATACGGGATGAGTACCTGTCAAAAGTGTATGGACCTGTTGGATTGGATATTGGTGCAGAGACGGCTGATGAAGTGGCGATTGCCATCATCGCAGAAATTAAAGCAGTCATGAACCATAAGGTGGGTACTTCCCTCAAATGGAAAAGAGCGCCTATTCATGACCGTTTTAATGGAGATCACCTTATACCTGTTCATAGGGAGGCATCATCTCCTAAAGACTTTATATGTGCGGTTAATCAAAAAGTATAATGTCGCAAACGGGGATCATCATTTTGGCTGCCGGTACGGCCTCCCGGATGGGAAAGCCGAAACAGCTTATACAATACGAGGGAAATTCTTTTATACGCCGCATCACGATGGAAGCTGTCAGGGAGCCTGCTCACCCGGTAGTGGTGGTATTGGGCGCTTACAGCGACGCTATCGTTCCTGAGATACAGGATTTGAAAATTCATATCGCCATCAACCATGCGTACCATACTGGTATGGCCGGGTCTCTGACCACCGGGCTCAATTTCCTGCTGGAAAAATATAACCTTGCGCAGGTAATATTCGTTGTGGCTGACCAGCCTTTTGTAACAGCAGATCTGTTTGCTGCAATGATCAATTGTAAAACTGTTTCAGGGAAAGGTATTGTAGCCTGTTCATACAGTGGTACAACGGGTACGCCAGTATTATTTGACGGGAAATATTTCCCCGCTTTGCGTGGTCTGACAAGGGAGGAGGGTGCAAAGAGAATTGTGCATCAAAATAAAGATGATCTTGCTACCGTCGTATTTGAGGCAGGTGCTATTGATATAGATACAGCAGCAGATTATAATCGGATAATATTTAACAAGGGTAATGATCATGCATAAGGCAATATATATGGACTATTGTGCCACCACACCCTGCGACCCGGGAGTGGTGGAAAAAATGTTGCCATTCTTTACCGGGGTATTTGGTAATGCAGCCAGTGGAGACCATATATTTGGCTGGGAAGCAAAGGAGGCCGTAGACGAAGCGCGTGAAAAGGTCGCCAGGCTGATTCACGGAAAGAGCAGTGAAATTACTTTTACATCCGGTGCTACAGAGGCTATCAACCTGGCATTGAAAGGGCTCATGGAGTCAGGAACTACCCGCGGTAAACATATTATCACAAACAGGGCGGAGCATAAAGCAGTGCTGGATACCTGTGCTTACCTGGAAGATAAGGGGTACGAAGTGACCTGGCTCGATGTGGATGAGCAGGGAAGTATATCACTGGAGGCCCTGGAAAATGCTGTCAGACCGGATACTGCAGTTATTGCCATTCAATATGCCAATAACGAAACGGGCGTTATCCATCCTGTGCGGGAAATTGGGAGCATTGCGCGGAAAAAGAATGTTTACTTTTTGTGCGATGCCACACAGGCAGTTGGTAAGATCCCAGTGGATGTGGTAGCAGATAAAATTGATATGCTTGCATTTTCCGGGCATAAAATTTATGGGCCGAAGGGAATTGGTGTTTTATATGTAAATAATCAGTCGAAAATCAACCTGTCCATTCAGCAGCATGGTGGCAATCACGAAAGGGGCCGGCGGAGTGGTACGCTGAACGTGCCTGCGATTGTCGGTATTGGTGAAGCGGCCAGCATCTGTCAGCAGGAATTGTCAACATCAACAGAAGGTATCAGGCTGGCTGGCCTGCGTAATCGGTTAGAAGCGGCACTATTGAGTGCTGTAGCGGGTATAAGGATCAATGGCGGAAAGGTAACGCGTTTACCACAGGTAACCAGTGTATTGTTTCCGGGCGTAAATGGAGAACAGCTGTTACTGGCAGTATCGGCACGACTGGCACTGAGCCGGGGAAGTGCATGTAGCAGTGCGCAGCGTATTCCTTCGCATGTAATAATGGCCATGGGATTGGGAGAGACCGCAGCCCATGACTCTATCCGGTTCAGCCTGGGTAGGTTTACCAAGGAAGAGGAGGTGGATGCAGCGGTGGGTATATTATGTAATTCAAATCTGATAACATAACTCCTATACAGCATTTAAGTCAAAAGGCAACTTTCTTATTCTTTTCCCAGTCAGATCATAAACTGCATTAGCAAGCGCAGGCGCAAAAGGAGGCAATGCCGGTTCTCCTACACCCCCTGCATTTTCTTCATTATCCATTATATGAACCTGAACGGGCGGCATATCCATTATCCTCGGTATCTTATAGTCATAGAAATTTTTCTGGTCAACCAGGCCGTCTGTAAACGTAATTTCGTGCATAGTAGCAGCGCCAAGTCCCATGATAATACTGCCTTCAATCTGCGCGTGGATGATGTCAGGATTTACATACCAGCCACAATCCATAACAACCCATACCTGATCAATTTTAACTCCCCCGGTAGCATTTCCTGAAACCTTTACAACCTGGCCTACAGTTGTACCAAAGCATTCTGTAATGGCCACACCATAGCCCTGTTTAGCCCCACGATTTTGCCACCCTGATATTTCAGCCAGTTTATCGATAAGTTTATGAACCCGTTCGTCAGGTAAGTGTTCCCTGCGGAATGCGAGGGGATCTTTTCCCGCAGCTATTGCCAGTTCATCTATAAAACTCTCGTAAGCAAAGCCATTTGTGGAAGCATATACAGAGCGCCACCACAGCACAGGCACGGGTAGTTCAAATGGCACATCAGCAATGGTCAGGTGCTGTATAGATTTTGTATATGGTTTTAAAAACCCTTCACTGACGCTACCGTTGGGTTTAGATCGGTCTGTGCTACTGAAATGACCAATATTCTGGCCGCAAAGGCGCACTTTCAGGGCACTGATTTTATCGTCGGCTACAACTCCTTCGCACCGGTAAGAAATGCCTGGGCGGTAAGGCCCCTGGGTGGCATCATCTTCGCGGGTCCATACAACCTGTACGGGCCCCCCAAGTTCTTTGGATACTACCGCTGCTTCGAAGGGATAATCCATAAATGCCTTCCTGCCAAAACCTCCGCCCAGGAATGTCAGGTTCACTTTTATATTTTGCCAGGGAATACCAAATTCAGCGGCTATAGCATCCTGTACCATTTCCGGCGATTGTATCGGGCCCCATATCTCTACTGTATTATCCGTTTTCCATTCTGCGATGCAGTTGACTGGTTCCATGGCATAATGCGACTGGTATGGTGTTTCATATACTACGTCCAGGTGAGTGCCGGCAGCAGACGCAATAGTACCTGTCGCATCGCCCTGGGTTTGAAAAACCAACCCTTCCCGGGAGGAGAGCAGCTCCCGCTGGCGTTTGTAAATATCTGCTGTATTGACGTGTTCAAAGTGACTATCATCCCAGGTTACTTTCAGGGCATTCTTTCCCTTAATTGCCGCCCATGTGGAATCTGCGACCACAGCGATACCTTCGCGCCAGGTATTAAATACCTTCATTCTTACTTTGAATACTTTTTTTACACCAGGTGTTTTTAGTGTAGCAGAAGCATCGTAGGTGCTAATGGTTCCCCGCATGCGGGGGTTGCGTAGTACAGTTGCATACAGCATACCGGGAATGCGCTTATCGAGTCCGAAAACAGCACTACCATTTGTTTTCAGGGGCGTATCAATCCTTTTAACGGGTTTCCTGATCAATTTATAATCAGCGACAGGTTTTAATGGGATGTCTTTGGGTGGCTCCAGTTTGGAGGCGGCCACAACCAGCTGTCCGTAATTCAATTTATTGCCGGAAGGTTTGTGGATGACTGTACCTGATGCTGCATAACATTCCGTGGTGGGTACATTCCATTGTGCGGCAGCTGCCTGTATGAGCATGATCCTGGCTGTCGCGCTAAGTTTAAGCAGTTTTTTATAGCTGCCGCGGATAGTTGAGCTACCGCCTGTAGTTTGCCCGCCATACAAGGTTCTGTTGCCGGGAGCAAATGATACCTGGATGGCATTCAGGTCTACTTCCAGCTCTTCGGCAATAATTTGCGGAACGGAGTGGTAGGAGCCTTGTCCCATTTCTGCCCGGTGGTCAAAGAGTGTGACCTTACCATTCGTATCTATATGTATCCAGGCATTCAGGGGAATGTTACCGGTTTCTTCCTCTTCATTGGCAGAAAGCATATTTACGATCTGTCCGCTGGCGGGAAAGTATATACCCAGGAAGAGAGAGGCAATGCCGAGTCCCGATGTTTTTAGAAAGTCTTTGCGGGATACTCCCCCGGATAAAGTATCAATATTTTTATCTGCATTTTTCATGTTGCAAGTTTTTCAATTGGAGGGCTCAGTTTACCGGCGGTGCGTAAGCACCGGTCTTAATCCATTCGATCCATGCTTTTTTAAAAGCTGCATGGCTCATGGGAGGCAGGGTTCTTCCTTCGCCCATGTTCCAGCCTGAGAGCACTAATCCATCATCTGCATGAGCGATGAGTTGTTGCATATTTTTATGGCCATTCTGTGCGGGATCTACCAGTTGCTTTGCAAGGTCATGCGCTGACCGGCCTTGAAAAACCATTTTCATATCTGCGGGTGGCAGGTGCCAGTTTGGATTGCCGGGCGGAGTATGCACGCCAGGTGTATTTTCAGGCTGGTGGCAATTAGCGCATTTCATAGCAAAAAGACCTTTACCATCCGCCCCCCGCTTAGGATACATGGTGTGCAAATGATTATCGTCGCCCTGTAGTGGAATATCTCCTGCCGGATGACAGTTCATGCAGCGCGGGCTCATGAGTACGGAATATACCTTGCTGAATGCTTTGATGGAGGCGATGCTGTCTTTCCCTGAAGGCAGGTTGTCTTTCCCGATAGCTACGCTGCCTTTCCCTGAGGCTATGTTGTCTTTTCCATTAGCTTCGCTATCCTTCCCGGAAACCACGCTGTCTTTCCCCGTAGCCATAATATCATGATCGCTTACGTTGTAAAACGACATCCCTGCAAGGGCAATAATACCAGCATAAATAAGCAGTTTGAACTTCATGTTGAGTACAGATTAAGTGAGCTATTTACCAGGCCCTTGCGGGGTGTTTTGCTGTAACGACGCTGCCAGATGAATGGCTTTTCTGATCCTCAGATAGGTACCACATCTGCAAATATTACCAGCCATCGCATTGTCAATATCTTCATCAGTAGGATTGGGTTTTTCTCTCAATAACACAGCTGCTGACATGATCTGCCCGGAATGACAATAACCGCATTGGGGTACATCTATTGTAGCCCAGGCCTGTTGCAAAGGGTGATCATTTAATGCAGAGAGCCCTTCAATGGTGGTGACATGTTTACCAGATACCCTGCTTAATCTGGTAATGCAGGATCTGACTGCTTCGCCATCCAGATGTACGGTACATGCGCCACATTGGGCAACACCACAACCATATTTGGTGCCGGTAAGGCCGATAATGTCCCGTAATGCCCAAAGCAGGGGCATGTCAGGGGAAGCATCCAGCTGGCAGGCTTTATTATTGAGCGTAAAAGAGATCATAGTCTGGGTCTTTAACTGCAAGTATAGGCAAAATAATAAGCAGAGATATCAACTCGTAGTTAAGAATATCAAACATATAATTAAGATAATCAAATATTGCAGGATGGCTGGTTTGAGCGTTGTTTGATATTCTTAACAGATTGCCTGTAAATCATATTTATGGAAAGATGGACGGAAGTAATTTTGTGATGAATGGCACGATCTCTTTCAAAAAGCGGTACTTAATATTTGAAATAGAATGGCAATAGCCACTATTTCAATCCTGGGAGTAGGTTGCTCCCGTATATATGGGTGTAAGCGGCCTCCTTTTTACAAGGGAGGCATCTTTAACTATCTTAAAAATGAGTCAGCAACAGCGCCCGGACAGTGGCTTTATGTGCAATAATTCTTCTTAACTTTATTTAATGATAAGCAACACCTTACGTACGGTATCTGCCTATAATAATGAGCTGAAATTGAAAGGCTTTAATGTGTTTCAGATAGAAGCCGACGGGAATGCTACAAAAGTTTATAGCAGAAAGGATTTCTACAAGATCTGTCTGACTACAGGTAAAAGCCTTATCCATTATGCTGACCGGAGCTACGAAGCAGACGGGATCATACTTTTTTTTGGTAATCCACATGTACCTTATTCCTGGGAAACGCTTTCCAGTCATTATGTAGGTTATACCTGCCTGTTTTCCGAAGATTTTTTAAAAGGGGCAGATCGTTCTGAAAGTTTGCAGCATTCACCTTTGTTTAAGATAGGAGGAACCCCTATTATGAATATCTCTCCCGGGCAGCGTGAATATTTGAATGCTATTTTTCTTAAGATGATTGAAGAGCAAAGTGCTGACTACGCTTTTAAAGACGATCTGATCCGGAATTATATCAACATCATTATCCATGAGGCGTTGAAAATGCAGCCTTCGGAAAACTTTGATATGAAGAAAAATGCTTCTGGTCGACTTGCTGCTGTGTTCCTCGAGTTGCTCGAACGCCAGTTTCCTATTGAAACAGTTAAACAGCCTTTGCAGTTAAAAAGTGCAGTTGACTATGCAAACGCACTGGGTGTGCATATTAATCATCTGAACCGGACTATAAAAGAGATAACCGGAAAGTCGACGACTACGCATATTACAGAGCGTATTATTAGTGAAGCAAAAGCGCTTTTGCAACATACTAACTGGCCTGTTTCTGATATTGCTTACTCGCTTGGATTTGATTATCCCACCTATTTTAATAATTTTTTTAAACGATTGACAGGTGTAAATCCTACCGGGTTCCGAAACCAGAAGGTTATTTAATAAGCATGACGACTGATCCCTTTTATTTTAAATGATTAATCATCTATAGTGCCGGATCAAAAAAGCAACTACTACTTTTTTCATTTTATGTACTAATTGTTGATAGATTTAATAACTTTTGCAGGTATACCGGCTACCACAGTATTGGCAGGTACATCCCTGCTTACCACCGCACCTGCTGCAACAACGGCATTTTCACCTACAGTCACTCCTGGCAGAATGATAGCACCCGCACCAATCCAGGCGTTGCGTTTTAGCAGGATAGGGTTACACTGCATGCCGCGGCGAGTGGCCGGTTCCAATGGATGATTTTCCGTAACCAGGTTCACTTTGGGCCCGATCAGCACATGATCTTCAAGCGTAATTCCCCCCATATCCAGGAAGGAACAGCCATGGTTAATAAATACGTGTTTGCCGATGGTAATGAAGCGGCCAAAGTTTGTATGGAAAGGAGTGAAGACAGTTGTCGTCTCGTCCAGTGAAGTACCGATAATTTCGCTCAATCTAAGGCGTACCTCTGCTATACTTGTCGAAGCATTCAGCGCAGGAGAGAGCGCCATTGTGCGGGCAACAATTTCATCTACCCGGTAAAATTCCGGATCATGGAGTGGCACCAACCTGCCCTCTTTTAATCTTTGAAAGATGTCGTTCATGCTGCAAAGTTCCATCATGATGCCCCCTGCAGGTTAACGAATTTCAATCCATTCCTTAAGAATTTCAAATCATGGTTGCGCTGAAAGCGCCGGGGTTGGTTTCGGTAAGTTGTAACAAGGCTTTTGCTTCACAAATGCCCTTGCAAAAGTCAGCCCTATACCATTCACTGTTTGCATAATTCACATTTCCGCCTTATTTTGTCTCTCCCGGAAACTTATTAAAACTTAATAAAAGTATGACCACAAGAAGAACTTTCCTTACCCAGGCAGGCCTGTTGGGCGCCGGATTGGCGTTCGGACTCTCGTCGAACCGTTTACTGGCCGCTGGTAAGATCAATGCAAAAGCAGGTTTGCAGCTCTATTCCCTCCGCGAAGAATTACCCAAAGATGTTAAAGGCGTGATCGCAAAAGTAGCTGCTGCCGGCTACAAACAAGTTGAAACCTACGGCTATAGCAAAAAGAAGGGCTTCTGGGGACTTAGCGCCCAGGAGTTTAAGGCCCTGCTCACCAAACATGGCCTCACCAGCCCGAGTGGACACTACGGCCTGGAGTCAGAACAGGACCAGGATGATGCAATCGAAGCGGCAAAAATTCTGGGCCAGGAATACCTGACCATGCCATACATCGATGAAAAGAAGCGTAAAACCGCCGCTGATATCAAAAACCTTGTAGCTGAAGTAAATAAACTGGCTGAAAAAGTGAAGAAACATGGTCTGAAAATGGCGTACCATAACCACGACTTCGAATTCAAAACTGTGGATGGTGTAATGCTGTATGAAGAACTGCTGAAAGGTACCAACCCTGCGCTGGTGCATTTCGAAATGGATATTTACTGGGTAGTGCGTGCCAAACAGGACCCTGTTGCCTGGATCAACAAATACCCTGGCCGCTTTACCATGGTACATGTAAAAGACATGGATAAGGCTAACCCTGAACTGAACACCGAAGTTGGTAAAGGTAGTATTGATTTCAAAGCCATCTTTGCAAAAGCAAAAACTGCCGGTCTTAAATATTATATCGTAGAACAGGAGAATTTCTCCATCGATCCTTACGAGAGTATTACAGAAAGCGCAAAATACCTGCGCACGGTATTATTCGCATAAAATAAGAAGAGCGGTTGCTACAGCAACCGCTCTTCTTATTTTATGCAAAGCTGGTTAAATATTCTTTCACCGTTTCCCTGCTCACAACCCCTATCAATCTCCCATCTTTCACGACCGGCACCTGTGCCAGGTGTTCTTCCGGCAACTCATCCCAGCAATCAAAAATGGTCATATTCCCATTCATCAGTTTCGCATCCTTGTCCATCATGGTATACACTTTCCTCCTGTAATAGCCGGGTGCCTGGCTGAAGTGAATGACCTGGCTGTCAATAATCCCTATTGGAGACTGGTTGTTCAGCACCACATAAGAGCGGTGATGATCACCCATCAGGTAAGCATTGGCTTCTTCCATAGTAAAGGAAGCATTCACTGTTTTGAAGTCGGTATTCACAATGTCGCCCAGGCACACATTCTTTATGTTGGGTTTCAGTACCAGTCTCTTTTCAGTAGCTCCCATCAGCAGCAGGTACAATCCAAAGAAAACCAGCCAGCGGTTCAGTGTCACAGTGCCGCCAACGAAGAACAGCACCCCCAGTATACGGGTACCCATCAGTGATGCATGCGGAGACAGGAGTCTTTCCATATCCATCGGAAAAGCGGGAAGCAGGTTAAACACCACGAGCATTACGTTGATATTATGCAGGAATACCAGGTAGTTATTGGGTGTGATATTGAATACCAGCTGGTGTGTATCCCAGAATGGTATATAGTCATCCAGGAATGGCAGCAGCAGCAACGCAATGACCAGGTTCACAGCAGGGCCAGCAAAGGTAATCAGTAACTGATCCCTGGTTTTTTCAGGCCGCATAGCGATTGTAGGCAGGCCGCCGGTAGGCAGCAAACGGATATTTTTGACAGGTATGCCGGCATGCATACTCGCCACGGTATGGCCCAGTTCATGCAGCATGACACAACCGAAGATAGACAGTATGCCCAGGGCTGTCCATCCTATACTCTGTGAATCGCCTCGTGAAATGATCGGAACAAATAGTATCCAGCAGCTGACCAGCAGAAAGATCCAGTGTACCCCCACCGGGATACCCTTAATGCGGAAGAGTTTGACGGCGTTTCTCATATGGCGTTTATTTGATACAAAGCTATCTTTTAGGGGGCTGGCATACTATGATGTTGGATGGTTTATATGATGACGGTCATTACCATTTATAAAAATTTCTGGCAGGATAGGAGGGAGCAAAACATACGGTGGCAATGCAGTGCATTGCCGATCCGTATGCTTCGCATTATTTGCATATTCTATCAGGCAGGATAACCCACATAAATCTGCGGTGGTAATCCCTTAAACACAAACTCTGTTACCCCACATAACCACATGGGATGATTGATTTCAGTACCCTTGTAGTAAGGC
The DNA here is from genome assembly GCF_039596135.1 of Chitinophaga sp. Lineage (GTDB taxonomy): Bacteria > Bacteroidota > Bacteroidia > Chitinophagales > Chitinophagaceae > Chitinophaga. The sequence continues at coordinate 45,628 of NZ_JBCNKH010000026.1, read as the reverse complement.
ATCATATAGATACCACCTGTGACGCTGTCCTGAAGGTTTTCTGTAAGGTGGAGCACATCTGCACCTTCAAAAGGTTCGTCGCTTAGTTCCAGGTACACTTCATTTGATTGATTGCTCACCGTATCGAGCATCGTGTCGGCACCTTCTACCATTTGCAGGGCTTCAATGCCATCTGTCCATTCCGGTAGGTCTATATACCAGCTACCTTTTTCAGTTTTGTAAAATCTAAATGTCTTTTTCATCTTCTTTCGTTTTTACCAGGACAGTTGGATCCAGGGACTTTCGTCCTTCTCCAATAGATATCCGGCAATTGCAGCTACATCCCGGTTACCGGAGTGGATACCTCCCCACATGGCACGACCGAGCACATAACTTTTAGCATAAGATCCCCAATCTGTATAGGTGATGTGGGCCAGTTCACTGGCGGCGTCAATGAAGGCCCAGGCTTCTGATTCAGTGATAATGCGGGCTTCGAGGCAGAGTCTTGTGAGGAAGACGAGCCGGCCACAATCCCAGCCGATCAGACCGTATTTCAGAATATCCTGTTCGTCGTGAAGAATACCGTCCTGCAGCAATTCAGGCATCGTATCTATCAGGTTATGCAGTTGGGAATACGCTTTTTCCTTCTCTTCTTCTTCCTGAAAACTTTGATCTATAATCCCTTCCTGCCCCTCTGCCGTCCGGGCCATCAGGGCCCTGTAAATAGCCGGCAGGTAATAGCGAAACCCTTTATCCCGCAGGTAGACCAGTTTCGCCCTGGCCTCATCCGCGGATTTCAGTTTCCAGTAGCTGTATAGCAGGGTGCCGGTTACATACGATCTGTCCAGGCCTGTGGCCAGGGTATTGATATACGCATGCGTCATCTCGCTGTAAATGGCGCCCAATGCTATTTTCCTGTACTGGTTGTCTGTCAGGGTGCTATGCTCGTCACGGTATATCGGGGTAAATGGTTGCTTCTTTTTTTTAATTGAAAATAAAGGTAAAACCTTCGTATACACGAAATAACCCACTACGACGCCGATGATGAGCCAGGTCAGGATAGTTCTCATGATAATCAGAAAATTAAATAGGAAAACTGGGTGCTAACAATTCTCAAAAATTCTATTACATGTCCCTATGATTTAAAAGCAAGATAGGGAATAATTTATTCCCAAAAAAAATGGACGCCGGAAAAGCGTCCATTTTTATGATTATTGTTTGCCATAACAATACTTCGACCAGTCTATTCCTACCGTTCCTGCTCTTTCTTTTGCAGTTGACAGTGAGGCTGAATTATACCACTTCGTATGAATATCTGCAGCACCACTCACGCCACTTACCAGTTGCAACCGGTAATCATATTTCTTTTTCCTCGTTGCATCGCCATTATACGTATAATCTGTATTGGTTATAACTGCTATGACTACACTGTTTGCAGGTGCCTTGTCCAATCGTAAAGTACAGGTGCCGCTGCTCACATACGGACTGTACACCGGTACCCCTGTGGTACTGCGGTATACCAGCTGGCAGGTCATGTTCTGGCCAATAGGCTGAAAGTTCACTGACACAGTCGTTCCGTTTACTGTCAGCGGAATCTGGTTCGCCCCTGACCATCCCGGCAGGGTGAGGGTATCCGGGGTCAGTGTGCCGCCGCTGTTAGTGGTTTTTACATACGGTGTAGCAATCCAGGCTGCCGGGTTTAACCAGCTGGGCTGCCACTCTGCTGCAATCGACATTCCGAAATCAGCATTCAGCAATGCCAGGCATGCATTCTTCCATTTCCCGAAATCTACCGTGGCCTGTTTGGCCCTGTATTCGGTAATCAGTCTGCGCATCTGGGTATCACCCAGGCCAGATGCCATCCCATCCAGGATGCGGTTGCTGGCATAGCGCCAGATCCAGGGTACAGCGCCATCTCCCAATACATTGCCTACAAATGTAGGGAAGGTACTGCTGTACTGGTGCCCGCCTAAAAAATTGCGCCAGGTACAAATCTGCTGCGAGCCATTGAACATGTTCACCCCTTCGGCCGAAGGGCCGCCAAAGCTGCCATCCTGCAGCCAGCCGCTGTAACATTCAATGGGCATAAACGGTGCAATGAAATCCGTTCCATTCAGGAATCCGAGCGAACTGAAATTGTTGGACCTCCTGGCATCGGCTGTTTGTTGCAGCCATACATCTCCACCTTCATGGAACCATGCGGCATTTCGGGCTCCGGGCAGGTCGGCGAGTACTGCGTGAATGCCTTCATGAACCATCGCTCCCTGCTGGTACGCAGCATCCGAAGCGGTATTAGACGGATCAAAGGCATACACCGGGTAGTAGGAGGCCAGGATCATGGGCCAACTGGTGCCATTGTAATAAATAGCACTCTGCCAGCCGCCTAACTCTGTATTGGCAGCATTGTCTGTACAGAGGCCGGAGCCATAGAGGTACACGGCGCTTTTATAGCCCTTTTTAGCCCTCAGATCCGGTGGCCAGCCCATGGTGTCACGGAAGTAAGCAAAGTCTTTGTTCAGTCGTGCCAGCATGGGTGTAATTGCGGCACTGGTCACTTTGGAATTCTTGTTAGGCCCCCAGCGGAACGTCCACCAGTCTGACGATTGGGTACCTACCACCTGCGGACAGTCATTCAGTATATTCGCAGGCATGGTGAGTGATGGATACTCACTTCTGAAATTGTAATTGAGCGTGGGAGAGTACGTGGGCCAGGTATAAGCATCTCCTACAGCGGCTGCTACAGCCAGTTGATTGTTTTGATCGGGGCGGTCAGATTCTTTTTTGCTACAGCTGAGCGCAAGGCATGCTACAGCCATCAATAGAGACAGGCGTTTCATAGTTGTTCTTTTGAGGGTTTAAAATTGAATGACCAAGATTATCGAATTATTCAGGTACGGAACTCCTGCTTTTTACCTGCTTACACCTGCATTTTAACCAGTATACCCCCCAAAAAAGAAGAAGCTGCCATCTATGAAGATAGCAGCTTCGTTATTGTTGTTATGACAAGTACATTAACTCCGCGCGGGCTCCTTAGGTGCCTCATGTTTTGTTTTCAGCCCCAGCAGCGAATACAAAGGGCAGAAGCCAGTTAGGCTGGTCAGCAGAAGAATAACTGCTATGATCATGAAAAGGCTGTCTGTAAGTATCTTGTTGTAAAACAGGAAGATGGTGATGATGGCTAGAACCACGCGGATCAATCCATCAACTGTACCGACATTTTTTTTCATAGCGTTTAATTTTTAAATCAGTTTAAAGGTAAAAGAAATAAAGCAGTGGAATGGTGATGTTCGTCATTGATAGTAATGATTATGGTGGATACTATCAATGGAAGTTTTCTATAGAATGTAATCGTGGAATCGTAATACCTGAACGTTGTCTCTCGTTGCTAATATACAAAATAATTTAAAAAACAACGTTTCGATTAATTTTTCACTTTCCTTTCTCCACCAAATCCTGCTATGAAGTTGATCGCTGCTATTAAATTGCCGCCCTTACTGATTGCCCCGTCAAAATTCCGGCCAAAAGAGAAGGTCACCTTCCTGTTTTTCGCCACCTCATATTCTGTGCTCAACACCAGCCGCCATGACGGATCCAGCACACTGCTGCCAATTACACTGCGGTATAGTCCCTCACCACTCAGTGTAAATTTATCATTCAGTGTACTGAGCAGAAAACGCGCGCCCACATCGAATGTAGATGCATGGTCTGCACTGATTTTGCCTTCAGGGTCTGCAAAAACCACTTCGGGATGATATAGGTAGCGGGCTATAAACATGGAGGTAATCCCTTTATTCCCGTTTTCATACCCCCCCGTGATCCATGCGCCTGCTTTATTGACCAGGCTATTGTCGAAGCGATTGTCGGGGAAGTCGGCCACCATACCGGTGGTGAAATCCAGGAATACACCTTTGCGCTCAGTGGGAAATGCAGCTGCAATGGCTTTGGCCCGCTGAAATGGTTCCGTAGTAGGCAGAATGTCCTGCTGGATAGAATCCCTGCGGCTATCCAGGTCGCGGTAAATGGCGATCAGTTTGCGGATGCTATCCCGCTTTACATCTACCGGCAAGGTCGTATTGGCACCCAGTGCCGCACGCAGGTCCATGACGATCTTCAGCGAATCATTGAGCATATTCGGCGTTTCATATGCCTTTAGCAGGTCTTCCTGCGCCTTAATCAGCTCCCAATACGCCTTGCGGGTAGTAGTAGACCATTTGGGCCTGATAATGGCAAATTTGATCCCGATAGCGACTTTCGTTGTCTTCAGACTATCCACATCTTCCTGCCCGTCCGGCCCCATATGTGTAAAGCCCGCAGAGATAGTAAATGATTGCAGAAAGGCGTGTTTGCTGCTGTCAAAATCCTTCAGCGTATACTTCTTTGCACCCCACAGGAAGGGGGCAATTTCAAAAGCATAGCTATTCGGAATGGCCGTCAGATTATTTGTTGCATTCTGTACTGATAACCGGAAACTATTCAGATCAGAAGGCCGTTCAATCGCACTGGTAGAGATGCCCAGCATATTAAAAGCCGGCGATACCGGCGATTTCAATACATCCAGTGTAATGGTGGTGTCAATATTCAGCTGGGCCTTTGCGTTCAGGCATAGCATGGCCAGTATCACGACTATAAATGGTATTCGTTTCATGAGGGTGGTATTAAGAAAAGTCAGTGAAGAAAATTGTGATTTTGTAAGCGGCAGAATCACCCTGTTCCTGCACTGTTCTTTCCATTTTGTACCGGTAAGGCACTACACCGCCGGTGAGGGAGAAGTCAAGACTGGTGAGATTCGAGGTAGTAGATACATCGGTGATGATGGTATATACTTCCAGGAATTTGTTGACGAGGGAATTGCCGGTGCCAATAGTAAAATTGGAGATGGCGCCCTGGATATTGCTCCCTTTCCTGCTGGAATCAACAATCACATCGGATACAGCAGATTGCCCGGTGGTACCGGGAAATAAGTTCATTACAATAGGGCTGTCAGTGTGATCTACGTTGTACTCATCGTAATGAGTGGTCTTGCCGGTGGTATCGGCAAAAACCTTTTTTAGTGGCGTAATAGACATGTCTCGATGTTTTGGTTTTAGCTACAGCTTTAGCAAGCTATATTTTGGGGTTTGAAAGAAAAATTGGTTGATGCAAAATAAGCATTCATTCATTTTTTATAAAAATAAATAATTTATTAAATTTATTACACATTTAATCTTTTTGACAAAAGAGACCCCCACCCAAATCTGACCCTGTCCGGCATAAATTATGGTACTAGTTATTAGAATCAAATCCGGAAACTATGATATCGAGAGATGCATCCACTATTAGTTTATGGCAGGGAAACATAGACCCCTTTCAACCCACGTTGACGGCTGATCACAATGCGACATATGATGTAGTTATCGTAGGCGGTGGCATTACCGGTCTTACAACCGCTCTTTTATTGCAGGAAGCAGGTAAGCGCTGCCTGTTGCTGGAAGCTGCGAACATTGGGTTTGGTACCACCGGTGGTACAACTGCACACCTGAATACGATTTTAGATACTTCTTACGATCAGATCGAAAAGAACTTCGATAAGGAGAGCGCCGGGCTGGTCCGGGAATCAGTAGGGGCTGCCATTGGGCTGATTCAGCAAAATGTTGAACGTTTCAGTATCGACTGTGGCTTTAACTATACAGATGCGTATTTATTTGCGCAGCATGAAAAGCAGGCTGAAGCACTGGATATTATTGCCAAAGCTACGCGCGAAGCAGGAGTGAACATTACCATGCAGGATCAGCTGCCTGCAGCTATCCCATTTGCAAAAGCATATAAAATTACTGATCAGGCCAGTTTTAATCCATTGCCCTACATATATGGACTGGCCCATGCCTTTGAGAAAGCCGGCGGCGTGATCGTACAGGATTGCAGGGTGATTGAAATTCACAATACACAGCATATCAAAGTAGATACCTCTATTGGTGAATTCACTGGTATGAATATCGTATATGCGACACATATACCTCCGGGCATTAACCTGCTGCACCTGCGTTGCACACCTTATCGTAGTTATGCTATAGCAGTCAGACTGGCGGACAATGCTTATCCAAATGCATTGCTCTATGATATGCATGAACCTTATCATTACTACAGAACACAGGTAGTAAACGGAAAGAAATACCTGGTTGTCGGGGGCGAAGATCACAAAACCGGGCACGTTGAAAATACAGATCAGTGTTTCCGTAACCTGGAAGCCCTGGTCCGCGAACAGTTCAACGTAAAGTCAGTAGACTATAAATGGTCCTCCCAGTTTTACGAATCTGCAGATGGATTACCTTATATCGGCTACATGCCCGGGCAGCCAGACAATGTGTATGTAGCTACGGGCTTTGGTGGCAATGGCATGGTATATAGTGGGGTAGCAGCGATGGTGATCCGGAATATCATCGTGGGTAAACATCGTGCCACTGAAAAATTGTTTGATCCTAACAGGATTAAACCGATTGCAGGGTTTACGAATTTTCTGACTCACAATGCCGATGTGGTAAAACTTTTCTTCGGCAAGCTATTCCCGGCTTATAAGCTCATGGAGCTGGCAGAACTGGCACCGGGTCAGGCGCAGGTGGTCAGCTATGAGGGGCACCGGGTAGCCATGTACAAAGATGAAAGTGGTAAGCTGCACGCCGTAAACCCGGTATGTACCCACCTAAAATGTGAGGTAAGCTGGAATATGGCAGAAAAATCATGGGATTGCCCCTGCCATGGTGCCCGCTATGACGTAGACGGCCGTGTGCTGAATACGCCGGCAGATCGTGACCTGGAGCACCTGGATATTTCGCACGATACTTCAAAGGTGGAAGCGCATGAACACATTTGATCTGGATCTTATCAATAATATCAGGGATCTGCTACTTGAAAAAGGTCAGACTGTAGCAGTGGCCGAAAGTGTCACTTCCGGTCACCTCCAGTTGGCCCTTTCTTTGGCAGACCAGGCCTCCAGCTATTTTCAGGGCGGCATTACGGCATATAATATCGGGCAGAAGTCGAGGCATTTACACATTGATCCGATCCACGGTGAGCAGGTAAATTGTGTTTCCAGGCAGATAGCTCAACAAATGGCGGATCATGTCTGTTACATATTTACAGCCTATTGGGGACTGGGGATTACTGGTTATGCTACCAAAGTTCCGGAACAGGGCATCAACGAGCTCTTTGCTTATTACGCAATCAGCAAAAATGGCCGAACGTTGGCCCATGGTAAAATTACAGCAGGTGAGGATGCAGCCCCGATGGAAGTGAGGTATTATTTCACAAATCAGCTGCTCTCTCATTTTGTAAATGTTATTGTATCACCTTAAATACAATAGTTATGAAAAAGAGTGGAATTAACATGTGGGTGGCTGTGCCTGCTATATTGTTTGTATTCTCACTTTTTGGGACCTATTTTAGCTATGCAAAGGCACAGCAACATTCTTCTTATTTTCCGGTGATGTACGTGTGTATTGGATTGGCGATCTGTTCATTTTTCATGGCGGCAATCATGCAGAATGTAACAATCCAAAAGAAGCCCCGGTACGCGCCTATTCCTTTCAGTACCGATCATTCAGAAACATATTATTGTATCTACACCAGGGGCAAACGCCGCTATGATGTAGATTTCATAGAAAATATTGCAGACAGAATTGAACATATTGAAGATGAAAATGATCCCACTATAAGGGAACAAATTGCCAAACTCTTCGATCCTGAGCGCAAAGCACCGGTACTACTGCCAGCGGAACTGACCGATGGGGAAGAAGTGTACCAGCGCCCATTGAAATCCAGTCAGCTGGTGGATAATATCACCCGTAATGACCGGCATTTTGCATTGCTCACTTTCGATGATCGGTCTACTGCGGTGGTCGTGAGGCATGAACGGCATGAACAGGAGGTATAATATGGCTATCGATCATCCAGTTGGTCAACAGGGATGGCCATGCCTTTAAGGAGAGCAGATCCGTTTTGTAACCCATATTAAAGGCATGATCTCCATTGGCGAAGATATGTGCTTCTACAGGGACCTTTGCGTCCCTGTAGGCGCTTAATAAGGTGACAATGGGAGCGGAACAGCAGGCATCATTGTTAGCCACCACCAAAAACGCTTTCGGCGCATCAGCAGGCACTGATTGGGGAATACCCAATGGACCGGGATAGGCCAGGATCTGGAAATCCGGCTTACCGTTCAACCTGTCTACAGGATCTTGCGCATTTTTATCACCATCACCGCGGGCATAAGCTACCTGCGTCACAACTTCCCCTCCGGCGCTAAAGCCCCACATACCTACGCGGGCAGTATCTATTCCCCAATCCTGCGCATGACTACGCACCAGTCGCATGGCGCGGTAAGCGTCCTGTCGCACTTCTTTTTCAAGTGAATAGGTAGAATCTTCCCTGAACAGGCGATACTTGAGAATAATGGCGGCAATGCCCAGCTCATTCAGGTACCTGGCAGGATTCACCCCTTCAGAATTATAGACCAGCAACCGGAATCCGCCGCCGGGGCAAATGACTACTGCTGCACCTGTCGCCTTTTCCTTAGGGGGAAGGTAAACCGTGATACTGGGATTATGGATGTTCTTTACATAGTAATCTTTGGCTATTTCCGGCTCGTTTTTGCGGTTTTCATAACCGGGAGCACCATTGGGCCATAAATGCATCACAATGGGCGTATCCTGCGCGTAAGCGAGGCAGGGGAGCAGGAGGCAAAGGAAGAGGTAAATGCGTGACATGGCATATAAGTTAGCTATTTTTCCGCAATATGATGTACATATAAATGGCGTAATATATCTTTGCAGCCGTCGAGTAAATTAATACTGTACTATGAAGCGTCTTTTTCTTGTATGCCTGGGCATTTTATGCTTTTCTACCAGCTGTGAAACCTCGCAGCAGATTTTACAAAATCTTCCTGCTGTAGCCGGGCAGCCTACATCTACACAGATCGCAGCCGGTCTGAAAGAAGCACTGACTATTGGCACACAAAATGGTACGAACCGCCTGTCTGCTGTGAATGGGTTCTTTGCAAATGCCGCCCTGAAAATCCTGATGCCGCCGGAAGCGCAGAAGGTAGAGTCTACCTTGCGTAACCTGGGTATGGGTAGCGTAGTAGACAAAGCAATTCTGTCTATGAACAGAGGTGCTGAAGAAGCAGCTAAATCCGCTACACCGATCTTTGTAAATGCCATTAAGCAAATGAGTATTACAGATGCTATTGGTATTCTGAGAGGAGGTAACAATGCGGCGACCAATTATTTCAAACAAAAAACGACTGCTGACCTGACCAATGCTTTCAAACCCGTGATTGCAGAGGCATTGAAGAAAGTGGATGCTACAAAGTATTGGGGGGATGTATTTTCTCTCTATAACAAATTTTCCAGCACACCTGTAAATACCGATCTTTCTGCTTACGTAACCGAAAAAGCGATTGCTGGTATTTATGTAGAAGTAGCTGCTGAAGAAGCGAAGATCAGGCAGGATCCTGCTGCACGCGTAACTGATTTGTTGAAGACTGTATTTGGCAGCACGCTGGCGCAGACAAGCAATAAATAATTTAGTTTCCCTGCCCCTCAAAAGAAAACGCTTTTACCGAAGGTAAAAGCGTTTTCTTTGTCATTTATACCAATACTTTTTCTGTAACCTTTTCTACCGGGATGTTTTCCTTCGGCTTGCCAATAATCGTCCCAAACCCCGCATCGTTCGTGAAATACTTCCACACCCAATTAATCAACACCACTATTCTGTTCCTGAACCCTACCAACGACATCAGGTGTACAAACATCCATATCAGCCATGCCCTGAATCCCTGCGTCCGGATCTGTTTCTTAAACACCATCAAATCTGCCACTGCATGGTTCTTCCCAATTGTTGCCATCGTTCCCATATCATTGTATTTAAAAGGCTTCGGTTCCTTCCCGGCTTCCCATCTCTGAATATTACGGCCTAACAATTTGCCCTGCTGTATAGCCGGCTGCGCCAGCATCGGGTACCCATGAGGTGCTTCCTCCGTCACCATCGCCGCTATATCCCCAATCGCAAACACATTATCGTAGCCTGCCACCTTACTATACTCATCTACCTTTATCCTTGAATCCAGCATACATTCTTTAGACAACCCTTCTACCGGTAAACCAGCTACCCCGGCAGCCCAGATCAATGTTCTCGTACACAATTGCTCTCCCGTACTCAACTTCACCCCGAATCCATCATAAGAAATCACCCTTCTGTTTAACCACACGCGTACGCCTAAGTCATTCAGCATCTTCAACGCCTCTCTCGATGCCGCCGGCGACATTCCCTTCAGGAGCTCTCCACCGCTCTGAATCAGGTGTATATCCATCTTCACAAAATCCAGCTCTTTATAATCCTTCGGAAACACGTGTCTTTTCAGCTCACTCAGCGCGCCTGCTATCTCAACTCCCGTAGGCCCGCCACCTACAATCACAAAGTCCATCAGGCTATTCAACTGCACTTCATCTTCCACCTGCAATGCTTTTTCAAAGTTGCTGACAATGGTATTTCTCAACAGCAATGCATCTTCCAGGCTCTTGATACTAATCGCCCTCGCTGCAATCTCCTCATTCCCATAAAAATTTGTGGTAGCACCCGTCGCAATCACGAGGTAATCATACCGGATCAATCCGATAGATGTTTCCACCGTCTGACTGGCAGTATCAATTTCCCGCGCTTCCGCCATGCGGAAAAAGAAATTCGACTGTTGCTTGAAGATTTTGCGGTAGGGGGCTACAATGGAGGGCGCTTCCAGGTTGGTAGTAGCTACCTGGTACAATAAAGGCTGGAAAGTGTGGAAGTTATGTTTGTCTATCAGTACTACCTGCAAGTCTGTTCCGGCAAGGGACTTCGCTAATTCCATCCCACCAAATCCCCCGCCTATGATCACTACTCTTTTCTTACCTGTTGTTGCTATTTTCGTTTGACTTAATAAGACCACGCTATTGAATTTTAGAATGTGAATCAATGATATGGCAAACTGCCGGGCGCAATTTGATACCAAAGATAGTACCATTCGACTAATAGCCGTCCTAGGAGAATTCCCTATTATTGTTTATATTATCGGGTTTTTTGTACTAATTCTAATGCTGATTTGATAAAAATAGATCAGGTAGGGTTAAAAACAGATCATTTCTCTGTCTTAAAATGAAGATTTTCCAAAAGATAAGGCCTTACCTTTTGGAAAATCTTATAGAAACTTCCGGAGTTTATTCTATTTCCTGGCTCGCCTTATAATTAACGTCATTCTCCGCTATCTGTGTCAGCTTCGCATCTGCCGCCTTTTCTTCTTCCAGGGTCTGGCTCAGTATTGTCGCGGCCTCGTTATACCCCAGGGTAGCGGCCAGCGTTACCAATCCACCATACGTTGCTATCTCGTAATGTTCTGCCTTCTGACAGGCAAATATCAACGCCACATCCCGCTGACAGGTATCGGTTTCTGTTTCATCAATCAGGTCTTCCCCTTCTTCCAGAATTCCTATGATGGCATGACATTTCTTTGTATCCGCTTCTTCGCCAATCAGGTCAAATACATCTTCCAGTCTTGCTACATGATTTTCAGTCTCTGCCAGGTGACTGTCAATAGCATTTTTCAGTTGACGGGTAGTTGCTGCCTGGCTCAGCTTAGGCATTGTTTTTACCAATTTTTTCTCTGCCCAGTAAATGTCTTTCAACTGGTCAATAAAAAATTGCTTCAGTTTGCTATCATACGCCGTAGGCGCATTTACGGTTGTAGTTGCCATAAGAATAGTTTTCTTATAGGAGCGGAAAAATAATGCCACCCAAAATGACGCGAAAAATGGAGTCCTCATCAGTGATTTACTGCCCCAAAAAGACACAATTCGTAGTAATAAAACCCCTGAAAAACCGGCAAAATCCCTTTTAAATGGCTGGCACGATTCTTTCACTATATTAATCGAAAGAAAGTTCAATAGGGGTGGTTATAGCAATTAAACCTGAGATAATACCCTTAGTACCTGCTCTGGGTAATGCCAGCGAAGGAAAAAAGAACTTTCGACAAGGCCTTCGGTGTTCTATGCCGAAGGCTTTTTTCTTATTCTTTCAGGGTCTATATAAGGGGTGTAGTAAGCACAGAGGTTCAGCAGGATCATCATGGCTGAAAAGAAGAACAGCCCCATGAATAATGCGATAAATAAATGGAGACAAACTATTGCCCCCAGCCACCACATCCGTGTAGCCCGTATATTCATACCTATACAATAAGCCATCTCCAGAATAATGGTGCCCCAGCCTGCTACCAGAAAGAAAGGGGTATTTACCAAAAAGTCCAGGCTAAACAAACTGTAGTAGTTATGACTGTGCAGGGTCTTCCATAATGCTTCTCCGTTTCTCCAGGTCACCCCGATCACCTTGTCAAATCCCGAAAAGAAATAGGCAATACACAAATGTGCTTTCAATAAAACTAACCAATGCTCATGTACAGGTGCAATGATAAATTTTCGCAACCTATTATCTACCGAATAAATATATCCCACAGGAAATATACAGCAATAGAACAACGCGATGGTGGTATACCCATCCACCCCATACTCATACAGGTGTATGGACTTCAACAATAATAATTGCAAAAACAACGATAGTACGGCACTCACCCTTGTACAAAACCCAAGGATCAGGCTTACTAACGCTAACGGGTATGCAATTCGGCAAATCCATAATAATGTCTCATATTGTATGCCCGCATAATGCTGCAGGCTGATGAGGGTAGGACTAAAATGATCCGTCGCTGTATCCATGATGTCCGGGTAAATATACCCTTTGAATGAATACAACATGTCGAAATCCGGCTGTATAGCCAGGAAATGGAGTAAAGCAAAACCCGCCATATTTACCCGGAAAAAGAACAGCCATCCGGGATACGTCTTATTGCGCATGTGGAGTCAGACTATAGGTACCGGTCACTAATTTCGTAAGCTGGTATTCCCGGGGTGTACCTGCACGTACTGCCTGCAGGGTAGGGAACTGCAATACATTGTAACTTAAAATTACAGTACTGTCTACACAGCCGTGCTGCTGAAACAAAGTGACAGCAATATTTTTAAAGACAAGGTTATTATATTCTCCCAGCAATCCTCCGGGCAGACTATCGCGTGCATCCGGCTTAATAAAATCATCCGTCAGTGCATTGGCCATTGAAAAAAACCTGAGTGATGTCTCGTACGATCTGAAATCAGCAGTAATAGGCGTACCGCCACATTCACCAATCAATATTCCATTGGATCGTACATTGATGCCAAAAAAGCCGTACCCGGTTTCTGCCCCGGTATAGCGGCCATAATAGCGTATAGGTTTCGCTTCCAGAACGGGCGTTAGTTTCTGCACCACAAGAGATTCCCCCGGTGTATGATGAAACTCATGGTATGCCTTGTAGGCACTGACACTATTGATGACAATGATAAGGAGCAGGTGTGCAGCCATCCATGCATACAGACCCCGTTTGCGAAACAGCACGATGGCTGGCTGATTGCGTGCCAGCCATCGTTTGGGTCTGTTACCTGGCGGCTGGTGCATAGCGGCTCATGATCTCGTTTGCTTTAACCACTTCTTCAGGCAGCGTTTTAATCTGCTTCCAGAAAATGAACTTGGTAGATACCCAATCTTTGTAAATTGAGTTATCCAGGATACCGCCCATCCTCCTGTTCAGCGGATTGTTGGAGGCAATAGTGATTTTGCCGCGGCCGAAATCCTTAATACCATAGTGTTCTGCTACTACACGTTTAATTTCTTCCTGGTCAGCTACAGACACGCGCTTGCTGGCAACTTTGGAAACAGTGTAGAGGTGTGTGCTTACCCGCTTTACGCCGGGTACCTGCTGGAATGAGAATGACAATAATAAAAGTGCAGGGGCGCACAATGAAAGCAATAGAAGCTTTTTCATACAGTGAAGTTTTTTGGGATTAATTTAAGGGCAAGTTAGGGGAATTTAATTATATACCAATCAGGTATTTATACCTGAAGTTGTCCACAAAAAAGCCACTTTTACCTTTGGCAAAAGTGGCTTTTTGTTCGGAGCAGGTCTTTGCAGACGGCTTTCTGAAAAAGACGTTATTCCGTTTTTAAACTCTTTACCGGATTCATCATCGCTGCCCTGATGCCCTGGAAACTCACCGTTAATAATGTAATGAGCAGCGCACCACCACCTGCCACTACAAACGTCCACCACGGCATATCTGTACGATAGGTATACTTCGCCAGCCACGCCTGCATTCCTATATGTGCCAGTGGCATTGCTATCAAAAATGAAATCGTTACCAGTATAATAAACTCCTTTGACAGCATCCCCCATAAATTGAATATAGAAGCACCTAAAATCTTGCGTATGCCCAATTCTTTCGTGCGCTGCTCCGCCATAAACGAAGCCATGCCAAACAGTCCCAGGCAGGAAATAAAGACTGCCAGCAGAGCAAAAATTCCAGCCAGTTTTCCCACCCGTATCTCGTCTTTAAATTTGTCAGCATATTCAGCATCTGCAAATTTATAGTTCACGGGGCTTTCCGGATCATACTTCCTGCACACTTCTTCTATCAGCGCCACGGCGGCTACAGGACTACTCTTTGGGTTAATCCGTATGTTGACGTAGTTATCCCTGAACTTGTCCCTGATATAAAATATTGTAGGCATTACCGGCTCATATGGATTTACCATCACCATATCACGTATTACACCCAGGATCTTAAACTGGTGGTCGCCCCAGGTAATAAACTGCCCCACGGGATCCTTCAGGTTCATATATTCCACTGCCCTTTGGTTTATCACCATACCATCAGAATCTGTGGGCATACCTGCATCAAAGTTTCGCCCGGCTGTAAACTGCCAGCCCACAGCCTTTCCATATCCAAAGGTGATCCCGATATTGGCAAATTCCACCGTCATGTTCGGATCTTTCCCCGTCCATCTCACGCCACTCGTATTGTTATTTACCGTCGTTGTGGCACTGGTTGAAAACGCTACTTCATCGATCTTACCTGATGCCATCAGCTCATGGCGGAATGCTTCAAAATGATTCGCAATTGCATCTGTAATCGTTGGCAGGGTTATCAGACCTTCCCGGTCATATCCTACCGGCCGGTTGCGTGCATGCTGTATCTGCCGGAATACCACGATAGTACCAATGATCAATGTAACGGATACACTAAACTGCAGTACTACCAGTACCTTTCTCGGCGTAGAAGCAGCCTTGCCTGCCTTGTATGCCCCTTTCAATACCTTTACCGGCTGAAAAGAAGACAAATAAAACGCCGGATAACTACCCGCTATCAATCCTGTTGCCACTGTAAAGGTCAGCCCCGCCAGCCAGAACAAAGGACTGGTCCATGGCAGCACAATTTTCTTATCTGCCACTTCATTAAACGCTGGTAACAGGAGTAACACAAATGCAATGGCCAGGATATAGGCAATCCCCGTCACAAACAAAGACTCTGTAAAAAACTGCGCTACCAGCTGTTGGCGCATAGAACCGATGGATTTGCGGATGCCCACTTCCTTTGCCCGCTTTTCACTCTTCGCTGTACTCAGGTTCATAAAGTTGATACACGCCAGCAATAATACAAACACCCCGATAATTCCAAACAACCACACATACTGCAGACGATCGCCTACAGCTACACCGTTCTTAAATGTCGAATACAGGTGCCACTGACTCATAGGATGCAGCAGGATCGTAGGTTCATACTGCCTGGTAAAAGCATCCACCTCTTTCATTGCCACATCAGCAATCTTTGCACTCACTGTTTTCATATCCGCATGATCAGCCAGCTGCACATACAATTGATAAGAATTGTCCCCCCAGTCATCTTTGGAAGTGGGTTTTACGAGGCCCGGGTTATTGATATAATACGACCATGGCGCTATAAATGATATTTCATTAAAACTGCTGTTATATGGAAAGTCTTCATACACCCCCGTCACCTTAAAGCTCTGTTCATTGTCCAGTTTCACCAGTTGTCCCATCGGGTCCGCATCCCCAAACAATGCTTTCGCCACCGTTTGTGACAGCATCAGCCCATTCGGATCTGCCAGCCCCTTCTGGTCTCCGCGCACCATTTTCAGGCTAAACATTTCCGGCATGGAAGCTTCCATGAAATTCCCTTTTTGCAGGAGCTTCTTTTCGCCCACCGCTAGTACATGGCCCCAGTTCCAGGAGCTCAGTGACATATTCTTAAAATAATTACCGTAACGCTCCTTCAGGGCATTTGATAAGGGGATACTCACTACATTACGGGTTTTGATCTCGCCATTGAATGCCTCGCTCTTATATACCTGGGCAATCCGGTCATAATGCTCCGGGAACCGGTCATAAGTAAATTCATCCCTGATCCATAATCCAATGAGCATAGCAACCGTCATCCCGACAGATAAACCGGCGATATTGATAAAGGAATGTACCTTGTTTTTAAGCAGGTACCTGATAGCCATTTTTATGTAGTTCCTGTGCATGGTGTTGGATTAAATGTTGCTGCAGGCAGAAAAACCTTGCCAGAAAGAAATATACTCATTTTCAATTAATTATAAACTGTTGCCTGTCCGTTTTTGGTACATCCGGTGTCCGGCTATAGCATAACTATACTATAGCTATAGTGTTATCAGGGTACTATAAGGGCACCAAAAGGGCACCTCAATATCCCTTGGGATAATGAGGTGCCCTTTTGATACCCTTATAGTGATCTTTTGGAAGTAAGGCTATAGTGAACCTATGATCTGTTAACACCGTATTAACGTTATGGTATTCTCCTCCGCCTTACCTTCGGCCTAACCCCCCTGTAACATGGAAATATATATTCGAAAAATCGGAGATGCCGGTGTTTGTGTAGAATTGCCTATGCTGTCTGCCACCCCACTCGTCAAATTATGGAAAGAACGTATGATAACAGACCTGTTGCTCATGGCCTTTTCAAACAGACCCGCCACCCTTGTATCTGTGAATCCTGCAACGGATGCCATCGGGTACCAGTTTCCCTACCACCTGGTAGTCTCAGGTGGAAATAGTTACCTTATTAACAATATGGACAGCTGTGATTACCATGACCTGGTAAAGGCAGGAGAAAGCCCGGATATGATCCAGGGATTACTAACTGTAGTAGCTGGTGTGGAAAATTATCAGTTTAAAAACTACTTCCCCAATACGGAAGATGCCTTTTTACAGGTTAAAAATGAACTGTTTTTCTGTAGCCCTGATGGTTATCGTGTATATTGGCTGAATGCAAACCGTGAATACCCTGAACTCCTGGAAGCGATCAATGATATTGCTACTTTTTATGAAATGGTAACTGCCTTTTAGATTAGACTTATAATCTATATTTAATCATTAATAATATTAAAATTATGTCTGTTTAAACAACAGATTCAAAATTTTTTTATAATTTCGGGTCGTTTGTAAGTAATTAACCTATTTAGTTAACCGCATACCATATCAATTTATTGAGCGAATGGCTTTATATACCCAAACCTCTGTATCAATAGGAGATGAACAATTCAGGCAATTTCATTCCCTTTATCTGAAACAGTCCATAACAGGGCATCACACCCTGGAAATCAAAATTGGCTACGACTGGCTGCTTAAATTAGGAAAAGATCCTGTCTCTTCCGGGCAATCCTTTTTAGGGAAAGAAGTACGCATGACGGTAGAAAGCATGGAAGCCTCCGGCAATGGTACGCCTTTGTCTTTCAACGGCATTGTCACATCCGTTACTTTCGGTAAGGAAAGCAACGCGATCAATGGTCATTGCACCGTGTATGCATCCAGTCCTACCATTCTGCTCGATGGCAATCCGCATATGCAGTCATTCGAAACACAGAACCTGGCCAGCATTGTCAACACTGTGTTGAAGACCAGCAGCGCCTTTCCCGGCACTCCCGAAGTGAACCCCGGGTATACCACCCAGCTCAAATACATTGTACAGTATAAAGAAACCGGCTACCAGTTTTTAACCCGCTTATCACAGCGCTATGGAGAGTGGTTTTTTTATAATGGACAACGCATCATATTCGGGAAAAACACCCCGCAAAAGATAACCCTGTATCACCAGGTGAACCTTGTTGAATATAATATCTCACTTAGAGCAGTGCCCAACAACCAGGCCCTGAAAGGGCAGGAGTACCGGAACTATTCTGATGTGGATTTCAATACCAATACTATCTCCACCGGTAGCGTAGATAACTATACGCAAAACGCAAAAAACGTCAGCGATAAACTCTACAACCGCGCCTTTACTTACAAAGTTCCTCACGCTTTTAGCAGCAATGCCAAAGAAGAACTGGAAAATACCGGTAAGCGCCAGCAACAGGCACAAATGGCCCATATGGTGCAGATCAATGGCCGTAGTAAAAGCACTGCCCTGCGACTCGGCGATACCATCAGCATCCAGGAAAATATCTTCTCTACCGCCGATCATGGAGAATTCTTCCTCACCGCACTGGAACATTTCTGTGATGGCAATGGTGAATACTATAATCGCTTCGAAGGCATACCTGCAGCTACTGCCGTACCACCCATGAACATCGAAAATATTCCCTGGTGCGAAGCACAAAGCGCCGTAGTAGTTGAAAATTTCGATCCTAAAGGCCTGGGCCGCGTACGTGTTCGCTTCAACTGGCAAAATGGGATGACGCCCTGGATCCGCCTTATACAACCACACGGCGGTGGAGACAAAGGTTTTTACTTCCTGCCTGAAACAGGCGAAGAAGTATGGGTAGATTTTGAAGGCGGTAACCCCGAAGCACCCTACATTACCGGTACCCTCTATAACGGGGGCGGTAAGGCAGATTATGGGGATGCAGACAATAACGTAAAAGCTATCAGAACCCGCAGTGGTCACACCATCCGCCTCGATGATACCGCCGGCCAGGAGTTCATTACCATCAACGACAAAGGGGGCAATACCATCGTGATGGATACCAATGGTCAGAACATCTCTATCACCGCCTTACAAAACATCAGGATACAGGCCCGGAATATCAATATTCTCGCCGCTGAGAGCGTAGATGTGACAGCGGGTACCTACCTGAGTAACAGTGCCGGCTACGACCTGACTGCCAGTGCAGGTATGAACATTATGCACAATGCCGGCGACAGCATTACCCAGTATTCTGTCAATGACTATAAACTGAGTGCAACCAACATTACCAAGATTGCTTCAGAAAATATGGACGTGCAGGCCCGGAGCATTGAAAAAACGGCCGAACAGGTAAAAGTGGACAGCTCCAAAGAGGAAATGACCATCAACTCCGGAAAGTCCGTCGCCATCAAGAGCGCAGAGAAATCCAAACTATTCTGACCCTCATCTTTAATTGAAAAACCATGGGAGATAACAGTACGGGAAACCTCGTCATTGTCGCCAAAAACTATACTGAAAACGGGGAGAAAGTCCGCTGGAACAGTGCTGGCGAAACTGCCCTGCAATCCGGCAAACGGATCAATATTCACGGTAAACAAGGCGTTTCCTTTCACAAAAATGACCCCGTGGTACTAAACGCCGGCACTACCATCAAAGTACTGAAAGTAGAAGGACCCAAAAGCGTTGTAAACGGGAATACCTACGAATTCAAAGCAACTTCTTTTAGTGAACAGGTACCTGACAACCAGCTCCGGCTGGTAAGCTGGGCTTTTTCGTTCGATGGCGGCAAGACCATCACGCCTTTCAAAACTGGTACTACCCGCGTGGAGAAAGGCGTGGCCTATAAATCTATCACAGTAGATGGTAATACTGTGGATCAGGAAGTAAGTGTCTATGCCTTTTTCCGCAAGCCGGATACGAAGGTTGTAACCACTACGAAAATCATTTACCTGCCACTGGTGGTAGATGTATATCGTACTCCCGGCCTCAATGAAGACGGTACGGATATTGCCAATGATATGGCCTTTGGAAAAGGTGTGGCCAAACGACCCGTATATACGAAAGGAGAGGTGGATGCCTACAAAAATTCTTATGTCAACGACGGCTTTGATGTAATAAAAGATGCGAAGTACGCCAATGCCGCCAGCGGTGCCACTTACAGCGCTATCTACAACGAAAAGCAGATCCTGGATACCGGCTACCTCATGCAACTATCCAATGCTGCAGGTAATGACGATGCCCTGTTCCTCGACTTTAGGGTAATGGTAGAAACCATGGCCCGGGGCGATCTGAATGACAACATCAAGGCCATGATCAATAAGTTCCAGAAGAATGAGGGCGGGGTGTATGAAAATGCCAAACTCACTGCTGCTGCACAGGCCAATCCTTCTACCCAGCGCTTTTGTATGGGCATAGAAGATGAGATGGCAGAGCGCATCAAAAAGGCAGGCGGGGAACTGATTACCATGGAAGATAAGAAGGTGTATTCCGGTAGTGAAGCTGGTTACAAAACTTCCCATCCATACGGTCATCCATCATACCCTTACAGCAGGGACTACAACCTGTTAAAAGGCCTGACCATTGCGGTCAATGATGTGTGGAGTTACAAAGTAACCTTGCTGAGTTTTAAGCAAACCGGCGACACATACAAAGCCCGGTACGAAGTGCAGCTATGGGACCACTTTGGTCTCGACCTCCCTGATATGGAAAAGTTCTATTCCTGGGGCGCCGGCTTCCGTGCATGGTTCCTCTTACAGCATCTCAGGGGGTACAGACCATTCTTAACGAAAATGCAATTTACAAAGGAATTTTCCGGCAATATACACGAGGGTGCGCAGGAAAGGAAAAATAAGCGATAATGAAGTATACTTTCATACTATTACTAAGTTTGGGACTATGGGCCTGTACATCGAAACCTACAGGCGTTCGTGTTATATACCTGGACAAGCTGGATCACAAAGCTGAAGTGGAAGTAAACGGGCAGTACGGTCCCGGTTATTACCGCTTCGCACTCATTGAAAATGCACCTGCCGCTGCCGACAGCCTCAAACAAATTATTCTGAAATATTGCGATAGTGCAGTGAACAAGCAGGATGTGGAAGCACATTACATTCGTTACTTCATACAGTTTTACCGGTTGTCAGACAATACAAAAAGTTATCTGAAAGGTAAGGAAGACTACTGGGACATACACAACGATATCAAACAGGAGCTGGAAGACTACAAGGGTGAATACCGTTTTGAACGTTGCAGCACAGATTCTCTCCACGGCTTGTGGACAATGGAAGTCAACGGTAAAACCGATACGCTGGACAATAAATGTACACAGTAATGGGCATCTTTAACTTATTTGGCAAGAGAACGCCCCGTGTGGAAGTCCTGACCCCCGTGGAATATACTGTGAAAATACAATACCCTTCTGTACTGGAATATACCATGACTGTGAGCCGGATGAAGGTGGAAGATGATCACCAGATTTTCTTCCAGTTTGACAGGGGCGAAGTGATGGTAAATGGAGACGCTGCTTCCGATTACCTCGCTGCAGACCTGGCAGCACAATGCGGGCAGGTACTCTACCCGTTGCAGGTGAGTGTAGCTACAGGCGGTAGTATCACGGGGATTTTTAATCACCCTGAAATATTGAAAAGATGGACGGAAAAGGAACCCCGGTTGCAGGAATATTTTGCAGGTCCCGGGGCGACTGAATATATCAGTGCCACCGGCAAAGCCCTGCAGGATGAAGGCGCCGTACTACGTGCCCTGCAACAGGATTTGTTCCTTACCTGCTGGTGTAACCTGGCTACGGGTGGTAAGCGTACGGCTTACCAGCTAGTTCCTTTCAGGGAGCCGGTACCCTATGAACACGACATTCAGTTCACTGTGAATAAACTGACTAAAATGATTGATACCATCACTGCCGAATGGCATTTTGAGCAGGATGGTAGCCCCCGCCGTACCCAACTCACGGCTGTTTGTAACCCGATTAAAGCAACTGTAGTATGAGTGAAAAACACTTTGTAGTACAGGGAGCTACCTGCAAATGCGATTATGGTGCTTCCCCCGATAAATTGAAGATATCCTCCAATGACCGTGACTATATCAACGATGGTAGTGGAGATGCTAAACCTATTGCCAGTACGAAAGACATTGGCCAACCCCTGGAGGCTAAAACATTTGGCCGCTGTAGTAAGGTGAACAGTGGCTGCAATGTGAACATTACCCAATGGGATGGTTTCTACAATAAAATCACGCTTACCAACGGTGGCAGGATTCTTACAGAAGATAGCAAGGCTACCTGTGCAGTGGGGGGTAATCCCTGCATCACCATCATCAATCACGGACAGGTGGCCCAGGTGAGCAGTGCACACTTTGATAATGTGGAGGTATCAACCATGGCAGCCCTGAACCCCATGGCGGCACCACCCGACAATAACTTACAACTCCCCAGGGTAAAATCTATCGAAGGGAAAGCCGCTGCTGCCTCAGCACCTGAAGTGAGTGGAAAGAAGATACCCGAACTGGTAACCCGAGTAGATGAAGATGTAATCTTTAAAGTAAAGGAATATTTCAATCCCGGCAATGCAGATAAGGCAAAGGTGAGCTGGAAAGTATTCAAAGGACACGGGTTCTCTGAAACAGGTACTCTGATCTTTGAAACTATCGGACCTGATTTCAAAATGAACTTTGATACGGTAGGTACCTACAGGGTAATGGCTTATGGTGCTGATGGCAAAGGAGATCCGACCTGCTCTATCGACGTTACAGTGGCGGTGAATAAACTGAAAGATGAATTCAATATGAACGGATTGCTGGGCCATTTTGTAAAACAGCAGTACCGTGTGAGAAGAGGGATGAATGTAACTGTCAATGCTGTATACGAAATAGATCCACCTACTGCTGAAGAGAAGCAGCAGGTATCTATGCAGGTAACTGATATGGCAGGCAATATCATCGCGGCTACAGCGGCAGGTACAGACAAGATCACTTTTAAGGTAGATAACTCTGCTGCTACCTATATTGTGACAGCAAGGATGGGTGAGCAGGTGGTGACAAAAGAAATGAAGTCAGAAGCCAATGGGGTAGTGGCAGTGACGAACGATCAGCAGGCTACCGTGATCAGGCCTCGTACCAGCATGTCTTTCCAGGTAAGTGAGATGACCTATACCACTCAACTGGAAGATTTTGAAGCAGGGCAGATTAAATGGCAACTGAATGGAAAGGATGTAGGTACGGGTAAATCCATCACGCTGGATGGCAACCTGTATTTTGCTGAAACGGGTCAGTATGTAGTAGAAGCCTATGTGTTTGCAGCAGATGCCTGGAATGCGAAGAAGAATGCGCCGGCTGCCCATAAAAAAGACGACTGGCAGTTTGAAGTAGCGCACAATACCATTACTGACATCCGGGAAGAAAATAATAATAAGAACTGGATAGTCGGTAAGAAATACAATGTAGTCGCTACGACAAAGATGCCTTATGATGCAGCAAAGGATGGACCATTTACCTGGTCGCCGGCGCTGGGCAAGGGCGATAAGATTGCGGGTGTGTATGCTGCGCAGAAAGGGAAGGCTTATGTGACAGCTACATTGGGTGCATCCCAAAAAGTACTGGAAGTAAATGCAGATTTTGCAAAGATAGATGCCTGGTATTTTGGCGATAAAGAAGGTACTTACAAAGCGAAGGCGGGTTGGAATGAGACGCTTAAGATGATCATCAAGAGCGAAAATGCGGCCAATGAAGCCGTAGAACTGCACATCCTGGAGGCCAACAAGCATTCAGCGCCAAACTATATTTTAGGGCCTAAAAAGGGCACTTTTGGGGCAGATGGGGTATTGAGTATTGAGGTCAATACGAATGACCTGAAGAGCAAGCTGAGTGAATTATGGTTTGAAGGGGATGAGTATGATGTATTCTTTGTGCTGCTGCCAACCAAATCAGGGTTGCAGTTTGACGGGGTAAAGAAAGTGACCTGCAACGGGAAGGAATATATTTTTCCTGCAAAGGAAAGTAACATGAGGGGGAATGAAACGGGCAAATATGTGTACATCAGCAAACGCCCGGAGGTGGTAGATGTGAAATACTTTGAACCTGGTGGCAACCTGGCCTACAGGGTATACAAGTATGGTGAGAAAATTGATATCAGGATCCAGACGCGTAACCTGGCAGGAAAGGAACTGACGGTGGAATTCTGGGACAACCGGTACAAGCTGCCGGATGAGAAGATGAATGCAGATAAGAAGGTAAAGCCAGACAATACTGAACTAGTCACCATTCACCTGGATACCAATGAGCTGAAGCATGCCAATAAAGCAAGGAATGACGGGTACAGTGCTTTTTACCTGATTATTAAATCTGATGAGGCGAAAACCTTCATGTATCCTAAAGAGGTAACGGATGAAGGGCAGCATTTTCCGAACCAGGTTTATTTTTTCCAGCATTTGAAAATGTCTGATGCGCATGCAGGGGAATGGAGTCAGCTGGCAGATAAGAATGCGCCTGCAGTACTGAAGGATGAACCGGCACCGAAAGCCCCGGCTGGTTCAGGTTGTCCGAATTGTAATGATAAGGTGACGCTGGCACAATTGCAAAAGATCTTCCCCAAAGCAAAGAAGGAGGACCTGACTGTGATAGCCGCCAATTATACAAAGTACATGGCGGAGCTGGGAATGAATACGTGCTGGAATAAGGCGCACTTTTTTGCACAGGTGTATGGGGAGTCTGGCGACGAACTGGATGTATCGACCGATGAAAATTTTAATTATTACTACAAGGAACTGGGCAGGTTTGCGGCGTTCAGAACGGCAGAAGGAATAAAGAAGGCAAAAGAGTTAGGCCGGGCCACAAAAGAAAATGTAAATGGGCTGGATGATAATGCGCAGGCGAAAGTAGCTAATTATGCTTACGGGCCACAGTCTGCCAAGGGTAAGGAATTGGGAAATACAGATGAAGGGGATGGCTGGAAATTCCGTGGAATGGGGCCTTTGCAGCTGACCGGCAGATCGAACTATACCCAGGCAAATGCTTATACAAGTAAAGAAGGAGGCAATATTGTAGACAATTCGGAATTGTTAAGAACAGATGTTAAGATTTCGGTGCTTTCCTCTATGGCCTTCTGGAAAATTATAAAGATCAATTATGCGGCTAACAAGCAAAAGAATGTAGATATTATCAGTGGAATGGTGGGTGCAAACCAGGACAGGGCTGATGGCGAAACAGCCTGGGGAATTAAGAAAAAGTCATTTGAAAAAAATACATCTGTTGTATTCAAAGTGCCGGAATGTAAATTTGGAGAGGTGGTGCCGGAAAAGGATTGTAACAGGTATAAAGTTGATGTAGATAACCAGGATGTGGTGCTTGAATATACAAATCCAAATTCAAAGCAATACCGGTACGAAGTATTCGTTAATAAAAAGTCCGTATATGTAAGGTATATTAATGCAAATGATGTAGAAGTATTGACCAAGCAGGGGCGGGCAAAGACCCGGTTGCTCGAGTTTCCTGAGACGGGACCCAACTGGGGCCGTTTTGGCTCAAGAGATACCGGTGGAGACAACTGGGCTTCGCCCGAAATGGCAGCCCGATTGTTTGGCTATTTCTTTAACCTGCCTGTAAAGGGGTATGATGATACCCTGTACTATAATGATATTTCAGCAAATGATGGCCGGAATATCGGGCATAGTTCGCATAAGGTAGGCGTAGATATTGATATCAGGTATCCGGGTAGCACGAATAAAAGTGGCAAGGTATTGTGGTCTGACGCAGCGAAGGCATTCCCTACAACAGCTGATTTTGTTGCGAAACTGGAAGCTTTGCTTGAACTGGCTGATAAATGGAAATTTGTAAATAACTATGTTTATAAAGATAAGATTAAGTTTTCGAGTGGGGACTATGCAACCGTGCATCAGGACCATTTTCACCTGGGAATAAGATCTTCAAATAATAACAAATGAGGCATTTAATTTTTATAGCAGGAGTGATCGGAATTTTCGGTTGTGAACCGGCCACAAAGGGCGGGCAACAACAGGAGAAGGATACCACTCAAATAACACAGAACAACGAAAAGGAAGTAATTATGAACAACCCCGAATTGCACAGGCAGGATAGTTTACAGGGAAATTTAAATGATGAAGGCGGGGGAAATTATCGTTACCAGGAAAAAGATATGGATGTGGCGCTGCCAATAATCGCAGAGATTTTGAAAATTAAGGGTTACCAGCCTCCTGCAAAAGATGTTTTTCAGCAAAAGTTGCACGAAATATTTGCAGAGAATTTTAGTGCAGGTAATAGCTGCCGCATGAAGGAATATGGAAAATTTACCATGCTTTGGGAAGGGCAGGGAGGAGATCGGGACTATGAATTTCCAATAATGACATACGATATGGCAGCGTCTAAGGAGTTTGGTTTTATTACACGCATACCTTTGATTGCATCGCTGGGCACTTTTGTAGATAATGATCATTTTAAAGTGAATGCCAATAGCGCAATGGCCCAGGGTCTGGTTGCAAGGAATAAGTACCTGTTTAATGACAGTAAGGCTGATCTGGCCATATTATTGAATAACGATAAACAGTTTTTGATTTCCCTGGTTGAGGCTTATGGTTATACAAAAGAGCCAAAGATCAATGACCTTGTTATGAACGAGTACATGAAGGGCAATGATGATGGTATTAAACAGGTACCGTACATCATTTTTAAGCAAGGCTGTAATAAGCAACTGGTGATCAGGGAAGGACTGTTGAACTGGATAAAAGAACACACCGATAAGGAAGAACATAGGATGTTGGACGCGGTATATTACTATGTGTACCATCAGTTTGAAAATAAAGGCGAGTTTACCCTGAATGAGAAAAGGAAGATGGCGGCCTATGTAGATAATATTTTCATTCCTTTGAAGGAAAAATTTGGTGGCCCGGGTTGGCCGACGACTGAATTAATTTTTAACCTGGAGCCGGTTGATCATGGCATCCAGGATTATCTCAAACAACAGAAATATTATAACTTACCGGAAGTAAAGAAACTGTATGGCATGTGGGATTAAGGCCTCGCCCCCGGCAGCCACATCTATTACCCCCAAAAGAAGAGGATAAGATTTTTACCATCGCAGGGCCTACGGCAAAAATGAAATAACCGTACTTTTGTTCCCTATGCGTAATTGGTTTTTATGGGGGGTATGGCTGTTTCTGGCCACTATTGCCAAAGGGCAGGAAGTAGTGCATATTGACAGCTCGCTGAATGAACATATATTTACCTATGCCCAGATCGAATACCTGAACGACCCGCATGGCAACCTGCGCATCCACGATGTGACACAGCCAGCCATGCAGGCACAGTTTCGCACCAGCCAGGAAAGCACCCCTCAGAACAGGGAACTGGGCGCGGTTCGCTGGTACCGCATCCGCATTGGCCATAACAGGGAGGCCGATAAATACTATTTACTGGAATTCTTTGACCAGACTATTGACGACATCACCGCCTATCTGCCAGATACCACGGGGCATTTCAAGGAAGTTCATATTGGTGCCAAATACCCTTTTGAGCAAAGATGGTTCCGCCACAAGAACTTCGAAATCCCCCTCGACAACCTCCGGCAGGACAGCGCCGTGTATTATTTCCGGATCCAATCCTCCCAGACGGCGGATATTATTATCGTACTCCGCTCCATCGACCGGTTTGTAAGCTACGCCCTGTCTGAATACCTTACTTTCGGGATCTTCTATGGCATGATCCTCATTTTCAGCTTTTACAACCTGATCATGTTCATTGCCATGCGGCAGCGCCAATACCTTTATTATGTATTGTATGTGATGAGTGTGGCACTGTACGAGCTCTGCACAGACGGCATTGCGTATCAATGGCTCTGGCCCAACTGGCCCCTCTGGAACCAGCAGGCGTTTGCCTGGCCCCTGCTTACCATGAGCATCTTCGCCTTGTTGTTTACCAGCAGTTTATTGCACCTCAAGGTCCGGCAGCCGTTTTTGTACCGCCTGATCCAGGTGGTGATTATCGCCAGGTGCATCTATTTCCTGGGGTGTTTATTCATCAATCCTTATTGGTTCAATTATAAGTTTATAGAACTGCTTCCCCTGGCTGTCGCTTTCTATACAGGTATCCATGTCTGGGCCAAAGGCTACCGGCCGGCCCGTTTCTTTGTATTGGGGTATACCTTCCTGTTCCTGGGCTTTATGCTCAAGTTTTTTATCATGCTGGGGTATACCTGGCTGAATTTTGGGGCCATCAGCTATTATAGCCTGAGCTGCTGTTTTATATTGGAAATGTTTTTCCTCAGCTTTGCCGTGGGTGATAAAGTACGGTTGTTAAAACGCAAGCGGGACAAAGCCCATCGCCAGATGATACGCCAGATGACGGAAAATGCCCGTTTAAAAGATAACCTGAACAGGGAACTGGAAGCCCAGGTTAAAGCCAGGACTAAAGAAATTTCCGAGCAGGCGGCAGAAATCTCCCGTATGAACGCCCTGCTGGAGCAGCACAATAAGCAGCTGCAAACAAATGTGGAAGAGGTGAGTCGTGCCCGCGCCCTCTCTACCGCCCTTGACTTTGAGGAATTTAGCAAGATTTATCCTGACAAGGAAAGCTGTCTCCAATTCCTGGCAGACCTGAAGTGGACAGGCCCCTACCATTGCCGCAAGTGTGGGAATGATAATTTCTATCCCGGTCACCAGCCTTTCAGCCGCCGTTGCACCAAATGTAGCTATGAGGAATCTGCCACTGCCTATACTATTTACCAGAATATCCGTATTCCTATTAATAAAGCCTTCTATCTCACCTTTTTAGTTTATAGCAGCAAAGGGAAGATCTCTTCCCATAAGCTGTCAGGGATACTGGAAATCCGCCAGAGTACCTGTTGGTCTTACGCCTCCCGCATTATCAAAATGATGGATGAAAGGAAAAAAGCACTCAAAAATGCCAATGGGCAGGGATGGAGTTTACTGGTTTTGGACGATAAAGAGGATGGTTGACCGCATCAACTAATTATTTTTTTACTTATTATAAGTGGTATTAAACCGTATCATGGGTATCCACCCAGATATAGGGAAAATTGTCATGTAATGCATCATTATCAAGCTTTTTAAAGCGTATTAATGAACGGTACTGAAGCGTATCAATTTTTATATAACTTGCTTAAAGTCAACTATTTATGAGAAAATATTTTTGATCGGTACCTGTAAATACCCTTAACTTTATCCCCATGAAACGTTATGAATTCAATTGATACAGTCGTATCCTTTTCCACAAATTCAAACTGAAGTAAACACACATTATGAAAAAAAGGGTAACATTCCTGACAGCCTTCCTGTTAATGTTATGCTGCCAGTTGTTCGCACAGGGAAACAGCAACATCAGGGGACAAATCAAAGACAGTAAAGGAAATGCCTTGCCTGGGGTCACCATCAGGGTCAAGGGCACCAATCAGGGAACCACCAGCCAGGGCGATGGCTCTTTCAGCCTTACTGTTCCCGGCACTGCCACGTTAGAGGTTTCTTATGTAGGCTATGCTTCCCAGGAGATTGCCGTAAACGGCCGCTCCACTATTAACATCACTATGACAGATGGTAAAACCGACCTGGGCGAGGTAGTCGTGATCGGCTACGGTACGCAGAAGAAACAGGACGTAACATCTGCTATTGCCTCTGTATCTACCAAAGACATTTCCAGCCGCCCGATCGTGAGCGCGGTAGAAGCCATCACCGGCAAAGCGCCAGGTGTACAGGTTTCTGTTCCTTCCGGCCAGCCGGGTGGAGATCTCTCAGTAAGAGTGCGCGGTATTGGTAGCCCGAATGGCGGTGAACCACTCTACGTGGTAGATGGGGTGCTGGCCAGCGATATCAAAACCATCGACCCGAACACCATCGAGTCTATCAGCGTACTGAAAGATGCCTCCGCTGCCGGTATCTACGGTGCAGCCGGTTCTACAAACGGGGTGGTGATGATCACGACCAAGCAGGGTACCAAAGGTGCTATGAAAGTAGATGCCAATGTGTACACTGGTATGCAGCAGATCGTAAAAAAACTGCCGGTGCTCAACAATAGTCAATGGGTAGACCTCATGACTGACATTCATGGTACTACACCAAGCCTGCCTTCTTATTACAACCTGGATTCCACCAACAATAACTGGCAGGATATCATTTACCGCAAGGCCATGCAGACAGGTGCCAACGTGGGTATGAGCGGCGGTTCTGACAAGGGTACTTTCTATTTCAACGTAGGTTACCTGAACCAGGACGGTATTATGGTCGGTTCTAACTTCAACCGTTATTCCGTAAAACTGAGCCTGGATCAAAAGCCAAAAGAATGGCTGCGCATAGGTGGTAACGTAAGCTACAACCGCTCTTATCAGCGCTCTACTCCGCAGAATGCTTCTACACAGAACGGTGGCGCCGTGATTGCCGCCCTCGTGACACCCGAATATATTCCGATTAAGATGCCTGCGGGCTCTCCGTACCCCGGCGTGTATGGTTACAGCAACTTCTTCTCCGGCGATAACCCATTGTCTGATATCTGGCAGGCCGACAACAAGACCATTGCCAACAACCTGCTGGGCAATGTGTACACCGAGATTACCCTGCCATTCAACATTAAATATCGTAGCCAGTTCAACGCCATTATGGAAAACTCCCGCTACGACTGGTTCCTGGATCCTTATTCCAGTCTGTATGGGATCTCCCTCACTGGTGCAGGCCGTGAAAACACATCTGAAGTGTTCCGCTACAGCTGGGATAATACCCTGACCTACGACAAGCATTTTGGTAAACATGCGCTGAATGTAGTAGTCGGTTCTTCTGCACTGGAAGAGAAAATCTCAACTGGTAGCCAGTATGGAACCGGGTTTGCTTCCGGTTCCGTGACCACCCTGAATGGTGCAAGTACGAACTATTCTATCAGCACCGGCAGGTACAACTGGACCACGAATTCTTATTTTGGTCGTGTGATGTACTCCTATGCAGATCGCTACCTGCTGACCGCTACCCTGCGTGCAGACGGTTCCAGCCGTGTAGGTACCAATAACAGGTGGGGTACCTTCCCTGCGGTATCCCTGGGTTGGAAAGTGAGCCAGGAGAAATTTATGGAGAACGTGACCTTTGTGCAAAACCTGAAGATCCGTGCTGGTTATGGTGCTACCGGTAACCTGCCTCCATATACCATGCTGTATCCTACTTATAGCCTGCTGAGTGCCGGTTCTGCTTATTCCTACAGCTCCGGTGCGGCTAGTCCGGGTGTGAGCCCTAACAGCCAGATTGGCAACCCGAACCTGAAATGGGAAAGTGCCAAGCAAGCGAACATAGGTTTTGATGCGAGCTTCCTGCAATCAAGAATCACCTTCT
The DNA here is from genome assembly GCF_039596135.1 of Chitinophaga sp. Lineage (GTDB taxonomy): Bacteria > Bacteroidota > Bacteroidia > Chitinophagales > Chitinophagaceae > Chitinophaga. The sequence goes on along the minus strand of NZ_JBCNKH010000026.1, from coordinate 14,439 downwards.
CTGCTGACTATTACTACAAGAAAGTGGACGACATGATCTTTACCCAGCAATTGCCACTCACCACGGGCGGTGCTACCACGGCTGTGAACCTGCCTGGTCACGATATCAACAAAGGTGTGGAACTGAGTGCGAGTGCTGTAGTAGTAGACAAGAAAGACTGGGGCTGGGATGTGAGTGCGAATATCTCTTTCAATAATAACAAGATCACTGGTATGGATTCCACCACTTCTTACCAGACGGGTGGTGTAAGTGTAGGTGGTAGTAAACAACCTATTTACACAGGTCTGATCAAGAATGGTTATTCTCTCGGTACTTTCTGGGGTTACAAAGCAATGGGCGTAGATCCGCAAACGGGCAACATGGTGTACAGCGCCAACATGATGGACCTGGGCAATGCACTGCCTAAATATACTTACGGTATCAATTCTAATTTCCACTACAAAAACTTCTCACTGGATGTATTGTTCGACGGGGTACATGGCAACAAAGTGTACAACGAAACCCGTATGGAAATTGAAAACCTGACCGGTTATACGAACGAAAGCGCATCTGTACTGCGCCGCTGGAAACAGCCGGGCGATGTAACAGACATTCCACGTGCAAAGGATAACGGTACCACCAATGCAACAGCGGCTGCATTACTGCAAAGCCAGATTGCAAGCAACTACGTGGAGGACGGTTCCTTCTTCCGCCTGCGTAGTGCTACCCTGGCTTATAACTTTGATGCATCCCTGCTGAAACATATTGGTATTGCAGGACTGCGCGTATATGCCACTGCTCAGAACCTGTTCACCATCACCAATTATAAAGGATACTATCCTGAGATCAATGGTTTTGGTACAGGTACCAACAACCAGGCTACCAATGCCGGTTCCAGCGCGAGCCTGATGACACTGGGTGTAGACAATGGTACGTACCCTGCTGCAAAGACCTATACCCTGGGCCTGAATGTACAGTTCTAACCGCTTTAATCCTGGAAACATGAAAAAACAATTCTTATATACGCTTTCTTTCGCCATGGCATTTGCTGCCTGCAAAAAGAGCTTTCTCGATAAAAAACCTGAATCTGATCTGAGCACCGGTAGTTTCTATGCCTCTGCTACAGATGCGGAAGAGGGGCTGACTGGTGCTTACCGTACTATGGCCAATGGCAACTTCTTCCAGTATGATAACATGATGAATACAGACGGCCGGTCTGATAACTGCTATGTAAACGGTGATAACACTGCGGCGGAACAACCATTGGAAATGTTTACCTACGTGGCGACAAATACCAATATACAGCGCGACTGGCAGGAATTGTACAATAACATCCGCGCTGTGAATGCGGTGCTGGATGCAGTACCGGGCCTGAACTCTGACGAGTGGGCTGGTACGACCCGCAAATCCCAGATACTGGGTGAAGCCCGTTTTCTGCGTGCCATGAACTACTACTGGTTAGTGACTGAGTGGGGCGATGTACCACTGATTACTTCAGAAGATAACGGGGGTGACTATTACCCTTCCCGTGCCACCAGCACGGAGGTATATGCGCAGATCATTACAGACCTGGTGTATGCTGACAGTACTTTGAATGCCTCCCCTTACAATGGTCAATATGGCCGGGCTACCAAGGGCGCTGCCGATGCAATGCTGGCCAGAACTTATGCGCAGATGGGCGACTATACTAACTGTCTTGCCTATGCCAATAAGGTGATCAGCAGCGGTACTTATTCACTGGTGGGCAACTATGCAAATTTGTGGGGGGCTGCTAATAAGAACAACAGTGAAGCGATCCTGGAGATCCAGTTTTCCGGCAGCACGTATAGCTTCTGGGGTGCGGAGATGTTCGCTTATGTAGCATCTGATCAGTGGGCAAAACGTAATATCGGTTCCTATGACCTGGTGCAGGCATTCAAGGCGGCCGGCGATACACTGGCCCGCTACAAAGCAACGTTCAACTGGCAGGTGGCCAATGCGAGCTTTAACAGTCCCGCAGCGGCATGGGATTATACCAAAGAGGTGCCGTTTATGAACAAATTTCCGGATCCAAGTGGCTGGAACAGTACCGATAATATCACTTTATTGAGACTCGCGGATATTATTTTATTAGCAGCAGAAGCGAATAACGAGTTGGGCAACACGGCGACTGCCACTACCTTACTGAACCAGATCCGTACCCGTGCCGGCCTGCCAAATACCACGGCGACTACAAAGACCGATCTGGCGAATGCCATCCTGAACGAAAGAAGACTGGAATTGGTGAACGAATGTACCCGCTGGAATGACCTGATGCGTGCAGAGAAAAATGGGTATGTGAATGTAGTGACCCTGATGAACAGCCAGAAAGATGAATCCGGAACAACGATCAATTATGGCGTGAATACTGACAAGCATCAGTATTTATTCCCCATTCCACAACAGGACAGGTTGTTGAACAAAAATCTGACCCAGAATACAGGATATTAATCATTGTTTAACCTGTAAAAGGGGGCTATCTTCTCAGCGGGAATGTGCTCAATTCCCGCTGAGAAATATAAACTATAGCGACTCTAAAACACACAACAACATGCATTTTGGAAAACGTCTGCTGACAGTTGCACTGGTGGGTGGTATGATATGCCCGCTTACACAGGTGCACGCGCAGAAAAAAGCAAAGGCAGCGCCACCCGCAAAAGTGGTTGCTTATGATTCCGCGACTATTAATGCAAGGGTAGAAGCTTTGCTGGCAAAGATGTCTCTCGAAGAAAAGGTAGGCCAGATGGCACAGATTACGCTGGACGTAGTGGGGAAAGGACCGAACCGTTTCTCGAGCTTCGATCCGCTGGTAATCGATACTGCAGAGATGCAGAAAGCATTGGTGAAGTACAAAATCGGTTCCGTACTGAACACTGCAAACAACAAGGCACTCACCCCACAAAGATGGTGGGAGGTAGTGAGCTATATTCAGCAGGTATCTATGAAAGGTAATGCCTTGCAGATACCCGTGATTTTTGGTATTGACGCTATTCATGGTGCTACTTATACAGCAGGAGCTACATTGTTTCCGCAGCAGATTGCGCAGGCAGCTACCCGCAACAGGGCACTGGTGCGCAAAGGTGCAGAGATCACTGCTTACGAAACCAGGGCAAGCAATACCCCATGGGTATTTTCGCCGGTGCTGGACTTAGGTGCAGACCCACGTTTCCCGCGCATATGGGAATCATTTGGAGAAGATCCATACATTGGTGCACAGATGGGACATGAAATTGTGAAAGGCTATGAAGGGGAGAAGAACGATGTGCATGATGTGACCCACGTAGCAGCGAGCATCAAGCATTTCCTGGGTTACCAGGCACCGGTATCAGGTAAGGACCGTACCCCTGCGAACATCAGCAAACAGCAACTATATGAATACCACCTGCCTGCTTTTAAGGCCGGGGTAGAAGCTGGTGCGCATACCATTATGATTAACTCAGGTCAGATCAACGGTATTCCTGTACATGCGAACTACGAAATTCTTACAAAATTACTGAAAGAAGAGCTGGGCTTTAAAGGACTGGCTGTGACTGACTGGGCAGATATTGAGAACCTGTACCGTCGTGATCATATAGCTGCCAGCGATAAGGAAGCCATTATGCTGGCGATCAATGCCGGTATTGATATGTCTATGATTCCTTACAACTATGAACCATTCTGCGATGGACTGGTAGCATTAGTGAAGGAAGGAAAAGTGCCACAAGCAAGAGTGGATGATGCCGTGCGCAGAATTCTGCGTGTGAAGTTTGAACTGGGACTGTTTGAAAAACCGGTAACTAACTATAAAGACTATCCTTTATTTGGCAGTAAGGAGTTTGAAAAAGCATCTTATGATGCAGCCGCAGAGGCGATTACTTTGCTGAAGAATGAAGGCAACATACTGCCACTGGCAAAAGGTAAGAAGATACTGGTAACTGGTCCGAATGCGAATGACATGCGTACACTGGATGGCGCATGGAGCTATAGCTGGCAGGGCGAAAAGGTGCCACAATTTACTACGCAGTACAACACTATTCTCGCCGCCCTGAAAAAGAAAGCAGGGGCAGAGAATGTGACTTACATTCCTGGCGTGAGCTACAAGGCAGATGGCAAGTGGTACGAAGAATCACCTGACCGCCTGGCAGATGCAGTAGCCGCTGCAAAAAATGCGGATGTGATTGTGTTGTGCCTGGGTGAAAATTCTTATGCAGAAAAACCTGGTGACCTGAATGACCTGTACATTGGTGATGAGCAGACTACACTGGCGCAACAACTGATTGCTACCGGTAAACCAGTCGTGTTGGTCCTGACAGAAGGTCGCCCGCGTATCATTAGCAGGTTTGAGCCCGGTGTGAAAGGTGTGGTACTTGGTTACCTGCCTGGCAACTTTGGTGGCGATGCCATTGCAGATGTACTGTATGGGGATGTGAACCCCTCCGGTAAATTGCCATATACCTATCCCCGTTATCCAAATGCACTGATTGGTTATATCCACAAGCCATCTGAAGAGCAGACAAAGGCAGAAGGAGTGTATAACTACGAAGCAGATTACAATCCGCAGTATGCATTTGGTACAGGGTTGAGTTATACGACTTTCGAATATAGCAACCTCCATGCTGCAGTTGATAACCGTACGGTGAAAGTAAGTGTGGATGTAAAGAATACGGGTAGCAGGGCAGGTAAGGAGGCGGTAGAAGTATATACGTCAGACCTGCTGGCTACATTGATTTCTCCGGATGTGAAGCGGCTGCGTGGGTTTGAGAAAATATTGTTACAGGCAGGCGAAAGCAGGACTGTGACCTTTGAGATTCCAGTAGCGCAATTAGCATTTGCGGGTGTGGATGGTAAACCAATATTGGAGCCTGGTGATTTTGAAGTGCATGTGGCGAAACTGACCGCGAAGTTTAAATTATAATTCATGTGGGGGGCGTAGCGGCCCCCACATCATTCAACTTTCCTATCATGAAGTTATGGTTGTATGCCGGATGTTTAGCATCGGTACTGGGAGGCTGTGCCCAGAAAAATGAGAATGCAACAGTTTTCCTGACTACGGGAGACGAAAAACAATTATTCCAGGAGCAGCCCTTGTTAAAATCGGTAAAGGATACCGCATTACTAAACCTGAGAATAGATACCAGCCAGCAATACCAGGAGATAGAAGGTTTTGGTGCGGCTATGACCGGGTCATCGGCATATGTGATGCAGCAATACATGACTGCACCTAAGCGCAAAGCACTGCTGGATGAATTGTTTGATGCAGAAAAAGGGATCGGGATAAATTATATCCGTCTTTCTATCGGCGCATCAGATTTCTCTTTGTCGCCTTACAGCTATGACGATATGCCTGTCGGTAAGCGGGATGATAGTTTGCAGCATTTCAGTATCGCAAAGGATACGGGGGCTTTGATTCCTGTTTTAAAGGAAGTGGTGGCGATTAATCCCGGTATTCATATCATGGCCACACCCTGGAGCGCACCGGGATGGATGAAGACGAGTGATAAACTGGAGGGTGGTTCATTAAGACCTGATGCTTATGCTGCGTATGCGGAATATTTTGCAAAATATATCCAGGCATTGGGGGCTGAAGGTATTAAGGTGACCAGTCTGAGTGTACAAAATGAGCCGCAATATGAGGCTGCCTATCCCACTATGAAGATGACGGCGCCAGCGCAGTTGACCTTTATTAAGGATCACCTGGGGCCAGTGTTGCAACAAAAGGGTATTAACACGGAGATATTATTGTTTGATCATAACTGGAACAGCCCGGAATACCCGATTTCTATTTTAGATGATACTGCGGCGGGTAAATATGTAACGGGTGCGGCTTTCCATTGCTATGAAGGGGCTGTAGGGGCCATGAGCCTTGTGCATGCCGCTCATCCTGACAAGGGGTTGTATTTCACAGAGTGCTCAGGTGGTAGCTGGGCGCCTGACTTTGCGGGCAACCTGAAATATATGGTTGGCAACCTGATGATAGGGACTGTGAATAACTGGTCAAAGAACGTATTGCTCTGGAATATGGCGCTGGATGAGCATAATGGGCCTACAACCAATCAACCCGGGCCGGCGGGAGATAGTGTAAACCGGGGATGTATGACGTGCAGGGGAGTGGTGACCGTGAAGTCAGACAGTGGTACGGTGATAAGGAATGTGGAGTACTATGCGCTGGCGCATTTCAGCAAGTTTGTACGGCCGGGGGCGAAAAGGATTTATTCTGCGCATCCGGATTCCCTGGAGAATGTGGCCTTCCTGAATAAGGATGGCAGCCGGGTGCTGGTGGTGTTGAATAGCGGGGAGCAGGCAAGGGCCTTTTCTGTGCAGGATGGGGACCGGGTTTATAAATATGAGCTAAAGGGGGGAGCTGTGGTGACATTGAGTTGGAAATAGTTGAATGCAAAAAGCATCTCCTTTGTGGAGATGCTTTATATGTAGCCTCCCATATCGGGAGGCTCTTTTATTGTGGCGGGAGGCCAAGCCCCCATTCTTTTAATTTCTCAACTGTCTTTGTGTAGTTTTCGTGCAGGAGACCATTGATCCCCAGGCCTTCGGCGACGTGTATGAACATGGCGCGGTCTTCGATGTACAGGACCTCCTGTGGCTTTACGAGGGCGATATCGAGGGCCATACGCCAGATATCGGCATCGGGCTTGCGGAAGTGCACGAAGCAGGATGAGATAAAGAAGTCTACGAATTTGTCGATACCGAAGGTACGGATGCGGTATTCATTGAGTTCCCGGCCTTCGTTGTTGACGATTGCGATCTTCAGTTTGTAGTGCTCTTTTAACTGGCAGATCAGGTCTATCATTTCAGGATAAGGGGTGGTACGGCTGTACATGAACTCCTTGAAATCATTCCTGGTAAAATCCCTGTGTTCGTAAAAGACAATTCTTGTGAGGTATTCGTCCAGTGTCAGCTTGCCTTCTTCGTAGGTGTCGAAGGTGAGGTGATGGCGTTCTTCCAGTTCTATAATGTCCAGATCGAAAATCCTGGCTGCTTCTTTGCGGGCTGCACGGTCCCAGCCGTTGCTTAATAAAACCCCACCGATGTCCAGGAATAGCGTCGTAATCTTTGCCGAGTGCTGCATGGTTTTAAAGTTATGTACAACTAAATTATTAATTATTTTCGGTTCATGAAAAAGACCTTCGCAGATCACGTGATCGATTTTAATACCAACTTACAGTATACAGGCAAGTTGCCCAGTGGCATCCGGATTATGAACCCCTTTCGTGAACAGCCGCAGGTAATGGATATTATGCAGCAATTTTACCGCCGGTTTTATGGAGATCAGCACCCCAGGCAGATTATTATGGGTATTAATCCGGGTCGCTTAGGTTCAGGTGCTACGGGGATTCCTTTTACTGATACCAAGCGGTTGCAGTCGGTGTGTGGTATATCCATTTCCGGTATACAAACACATGAGCCCTCGTCAGTGTTCATTTATGATGTAATTGCTGCGTACGGGGGAGCGGAGAAGTTTTATCATGATTTTTATTTTGCGTCGGTGTCGCCGTTGGGGTTTACTGCAGTGAAGGAAGATGGAACAGAGATCAATTATAATTATTACGATAGTGCGGAGTTGACGAAGGCAGTCTATCCTTTTATGGTGGAGAATATAAAAAAGCAATTGGAGTTTGGGGTGGATCGGAGCGTGTGTTATTGTTTGGGGACGGGGAAGAACAGCCAGTTTTTGATAAAATTAAACGAGAAGGAGGGGTTTTTTAAGAAAATTGTACCGTTGGAGCATCCGCGGTTTGTGATGCAGTACAGGGCGAAGCGGAAACAGGAATTCATTGATAAGTATTTAGAGAGTTTTAACGCGCACCCACTTGCTTTTTCGCGATAAAAAATTTAACTTAAGTTATTATTGTTTGACCCCATAACTTATTATTGTTTAACCCCAAAACCCGACCCCGCTATGCCTGACTTTGTATTCATGTTCGCCGGCCATGGTAGCCAATATTATAACATGGGCGCTATGTTATACCACAGCAATGTATTTTTCAGGAACACGATTCTTCACCTGGATAAGGAAGTTCGTAACCACACGGGTACTTCGGTGGTTGAATACCTTTATGGCAGGCGTTTCAATGCTGAGGGTGTTTTTGACGACATCCGGTATACCAATCCTGCGCTCTTCATGGTCCAATACGCCCTGGCCCGTTTGCTACAGGAAGAACTGCTGGTAAAGCCAGACTATGTACTGGGTAGCAGTGTAGGTGAGATGGTGGCGGCCGCCGTGAGCGGTATGGTATCGCCTGCGGATATGCTTACTGCTATGATAGACCAGGCACGGATTATTGAGCGGCTGTGCACCCGGGGTGGAATGATCTCCATTTTAGCAGATCCTGCTATTTATGAGCAGGAGCCGCTATTGTATGAAAACACCACACTGGCTGCGGTGGATCATAAAGGACATTTTACCCTGGCGGCAGATGACCGTACTTTGCTGGCTGTACGGCTTTGGCTGGACAGTCATGAAATATCTTACAGCCAGTTACCGGTGCGTTATCCATTTCACAGTCCGCTGATGGAGCCTGCCCGGGGGCCATTTATCCGTATCATGCAGCAACTGCGTTACAGCGTGCCGGAGGCGACTTTTATTTCAGGCATTCAATCTGCTCCTGTGTACCAGTTAGATGCGGACTATTTCTGGGATGTGGTGCGTGAACCCATCGCTTTTAGTGCTGCTATTGAAAGACTGGAAAATGCCGGCCCTTGTTTTTATATAGATTGTAGTCCTTCGGGGAGTTGCAGTAACCTGCTTACAAAGACATTATCACCTGCATCTGCTTCGGTGAAACAGGTGATTATGAGTCCTTTCGGGCAGGAGATTAAACATCTGCAGGCATTGCTGCAAAAACGGCAGGCGTATTCATTATGATTGTGCCAACGCAACTATGTCTTTCACTTCTATTGTCTTTTTAAAGTAACCTTTCTCCGTTACTTTGATCATTGCTTTGCCCAATTCTGCCAGTGTGCAAAAACCATTTTTAAATAATGCGCGGCCTATCGGGTAGATCCAGTCAATATATTTATACCCTTTCAGCACGTGCCGGGCGCCTTTATCTGCCCGCAGGAAACCGGGGCGGAAGGCAAATACCTGTTTGAAAGGGAGTTTCATGAGGTCGTTTTCGGTTTTGCCTTTTACCCGTGCCCACATGAGGCGGCCTTTTTCTGAACTGTCTGTACCGCTGCCGGATATATAGCAGAAGGTCATGCCCGGATCTTGTGCGCTAAGTACTTCTGCTACATGTAGGGTCAGTGTATAGGTAGCATGGGTATAATCAGCTTCACTTTTGCCAATTGAAGTCACCCCCAGGCAAAAGAAACAGGCATCATACCCCTTTAGCTGATCGGCAACAGGGCGGATATCAAAAAAGTCAGGATGGATGACTTCTTTTAATTTAGGATGCGACTTGCCAAAGGGTTTCCGGGCAAAGGATACGACTTCTGTGACCAGTGGGTTGCGGAGGCATTCTTCCAGTACGCCTTCGCCTACCATACCGGTGGTACCGGTGACGATTACTTTCATATTTACTGCTTTTAGTAAGGTATTCAAATGTACGATACTTCACCCTTGAATTTGTCCGCTTCACCGGAGAAAGAAGGTCCCTGTTGGGTAAATTTCAGTCTATTTGCTGTAAATCTAAAATATGAGAAACAAAGTTGGATTAATCGCATTTTTTGTATTGTTTTTGGGCCTGTGCCAGGGGGCGTTTGCACAGGATAAGCAGTTTGCAAAAACAATGACTGATTCAATGCAGGTGCACTTGTCACTGAATGATGATCAGTATAAGAAGGTGTATGATATTAATACACAGTTTTTGACAAAGATGGCGGGGATTAAGCAGGCTGGTGGCGGTAAACTGGCTAAGTTACAGCAGTTTAAAGCTGCAGACCAGGAGCGGGATGCAGCGTTGAAACCCGTGTTGACCGATGACCAGTTTAAGAAATTCCAGGAGAATAAGAAGGCAAAAAGAGCGGAAATGAGAGAGAATTATAAAAATAGTAAAAGCTGAGTTATACTGCTATGGGAAGACTAAACCCAAAGGTGGCACCTTCCCCCAATTTACTGTTTACCCATATCTTTCCCCCCTGGGCTTCAATAAACTCCCTGGATATAGACAAACCTAACCCGGTACCCGTTTTTTCAGGCGTACCAGGCACTTTAAAGTACCTGTCAAATATTTTAGGCAGGTACTTTTCGTCTATTCCCCTGCCATGATCGGCCACTGTAAAGGAGATATTATTTTTGTTGACGGCAGTGGTCAATACAATTTCATCATCTTCGGGTGAATACTTGACTGCATTCGTGAGGAAATTCGTTAACACCCATGCTGTTTTTTCCGGGTCTGTCAGCATTTTACAAGGTGTGGCAGCCTGTTCAACGCGGACCCGGATATTTTTTTGCTGGGCTAAAAAGCTCACTGTGCTGGTGGCATTTTCAATGATGATCGCAGGGCTGACGGGGGCTATCTTCAACTGGATATGTCCTGTTTCTACCTGGCTCATATTCAGCAACTCACTGGTGATCTTTAACAGCCTGTCTGAATCGTCTGTAATGCTTTTAATCAGTTCTTCCTGCTCTTTGTTGACATCGCCTATCCGGGAATCTGCCAATAGCTGTGCGCTCATTTTAATGCTTGCAATAGGCGTTTTTAATTCATGGGAGATAGTGGCAATGAAGTTTGTCTTTGCCTCATTCAGTTCATGGAAAGGGGTAATATTGCGCAGTACAATTACCTGCCCGATCACGCGTTCATTGTTATCTACGTTAATTACGTCTAAATGAAAGTAACTCTCTTTATTATCAGCAAAGATCTTTAATTCTTTTTCTTTACTCTTTTCCTGTAGTAAGCTGCGCATCAGGTCATTCTGTAATGCTACGTCTGGTGCATATTTGCCGGCAATCTCCATTTCTTTGAGACCTAATAGTTTTTCAGCTACCCGGTTTGCAAAGAGAATATGGCGGGTATCATCGAGCCCGATAATGCCATCATTCATCTGGTTGATGATGGTGTCAATACGGGACTTCTCGAATTTAATTTTTGCGAGATTACTATGCTCGTATTCATTCAGTTTCTCCGCCATGGTATTGAAAGCCTGTGCGAGTTCGCCGAATTCATCGTGTTGACTCAGGTGTATTCTGCGGGAGTAGTCTTTATTGACAATAGATTTGATCCCTTCTGAGAGGGCATTGATCGGCTCACTGATAATGCCCGGAAAGTTTACCGCCAGTGTAAATGCAATCAATGAGAGTAATGAGAAGATGATCATCTGCCAGTTACTAAAGCGCTTTGCATTGGACATGGCGGTGCTGTTCTTGGCAAAGATGGCCTGTTGATTGGCAGTATTAATGAGGTATATTTTCTCTCTTAACAGTTGCTGCAGGGAGTCATTGCCCGGGGAAGCTTTTAATTTTTCAAAAAGATCTCTTACCGCAGCCGTCGCTTCTCCTTCTCCGGGTTCGGTGATGTTCGCTTCCTGCCGGGACAGGTTTTGCTCAAATGTTTGAATGCTTTTGGGATCTTTGCGAAACTGTTCCAGTGTCTGCAGCATATTGTTGCTGTAGACCAGGGTTTCATAATTGTCTTTTAATACAAGATGTGCATCCTTCTTCATCAGGTTGATAGAGAAGATGCCGAGCAATCCGGATACAAGGATGGCCGTAAATAAAAACCCAATGCCTATACTTAATTTTGTTTTCAGGCGCATCTTATGACAGAATTACGATGTCAATATCCGATTCGGACAATTTACCCAGCAGCTGGGAAAATACAGCTGTATTCATTACCATCCCTAATACACTGAGGTGCGGTTTACCCATGCAGATGGTGGTAATATTCTTTTCTTCGGCTGTGACCATAATCGTTTTGGCAATATTACTACTTTTTACTTTCAGTACTTCTCCGCCCTGCTCCATGGCAAGTTTGAAATTGTTGATCAGGTGGCGCTGGGAGGCCAGTTCGATCCTTTCCATATTTTCCCGGGGCGTCTGCACGTACAATACGTAAAAGCGGCTATGGTAGTACGCTGCCAGCCTGGCTGTTTTCCGGATCACCTTGCGGGCAATGACATGGTTGGTGCTAATGCAGGCCAGGAATCGTTCACTGCGCAGGTGGGCGGTGCGGGGGAGGGCCGTTTCTATTTTACGCTCTACCTGCGATGCCACTTCTTTCAATGCCAGCTCGCGCAGTTGTAAGATCTTTTCCGGCTGAAAGAAGTTCTTCATCGCTACGGCAATCTTGTCCGGCGTGTAGATCTTTCCTTCCTGCAGGCGGGTAATGAGTTCATCGGCGGTGAGGTCGATATTCACTACTTCATCGGCCTGTAGCAGGATGCTGTCTGGTATCCGCTCCGATACATCAATGCCGGTGATGTTTTTCACTTCTTCCTGCAGGCTTTCGATGTGCTGGATGTTCACGGCGCTGATTACATTGATACCGGCATCCAGGATCTCTATTACATCCTGCCAGCGTTTTTCGTTTTTACTGCCTTCGATGTTGGAGTGGGCCAGTTCATCGATGACTACCACTTCGGGGTGCAGGTTCAGTACTGCCTGCATATCCAGTTCATCCAGCATTTTGCCTTTATAAAAAAGCTGGCGGCGTGGTATAACAGGCAACCCCTCCAGTAAGGAGTGGGTTTCGGGCCTGTTATGTGTTTCTATGTATGCGATCTGAATGTTGACACCGTTCCGCAGCAGGGTTTTTGCCTCCGTGAGCATGCGATAGGTTTTGCCTACACCGGCACTCATGCCGATGTAGACTTTAAATTTTCCCCGTCGGGACTGACGGATCAGGTCCAGGAAATGTTGGACATTATTTTCTTTTTCAGTCATGGATGGTAGCTACCAGTTTTTCACTGTAAGGTGTGACTGCATGTTCCTGCGGCGTATACAGCATGGCCGTACAGATACAATGTTTAAATTCTTTTTTTTGTAAGATGTCGTAGTTGACACAACCTTTACATCCTGCCCAGAAGTTTTCATCCCTTGTAATTTCACTGAAGGTGACGGGCTCAAAACCCAGTTTGGTATTCATTTTCATAATAGCCAAACCACTTGTGATGCTGAAAACTTTTGCAGCAGGGTACAATTCCCGTGATAAGCGAAAGATCTTTTTCTTGATCCTGGAAGCAATACCCTGGTTACGGAACTCAGGGTTGACGATCAGGCCGGAGTTAGAAACGTATGCTCCATGCCCCCATATTTCAACATAAGAAAATCCTACCCAAACTTTATCGGCCGTTATAGCTATGACTCCTTTTCCCTGCCTGATTTTGTCAATGATAGTGGATACGGGTCTCCTGCCTATTCCGGTACCCCTGGCTTTGGCCGAGGCTTCCATTTCATCAGTAATTGTAGCGGCATATTGAATGTCAGAAAGGGTGGCCTTTCTGACGATAATCCGGTCGTGTTCCATTGTCCTTACTATTTTAACGCGTCCAGCGCGATATTGAGTTTTAATACATTGATTTTATCTGGTCCTAACCATGATTTGTCGGTGTGGTCAGCAACTAATTTTTGAATAGCTGCTTCTTCCAGGTGACGGGCAGCAGCGATCCTTTTTACCTGGATCTCTGCAGCAGCGGGAGAGATGTCCGGATCGAGACCGCTACCGGAGGCAGTTACCAGTTCACTTGGAATGTCGGCCTGTACGGTGCCTGGATTGTGTGCCAGGAAGGTATCAATACGTTCCTGCACTGTTTTCAGGTAGTCAGGATTGCTGGCAGCCTTGTTTGAACCACCGGAACCTGCAGCGTTGTAATCAACGGCAGATGGACGGCCCTGGAAGTATTTGTCGTCGGTGAATTTCTGGCCTACATTTTCATAGCCCACCACTTTGCCGTTTACGGTAAGTGTGCGTCCTTTACCATGGCCCATAGCAAAGTGTGCGACACCTGCAATGAGCAGGGGATATGCTACACCGAGTACTAATATTAAGACCAGGGTGAGTTTTATAGATGGTAAGAGATACTTTTTCATGATTACATTTTTTACATAAAGATTGACAGGAACAGGTCTATCAGTTTGATACCGATGAAGGGGATAATCACACCACCCAGACCATAGATGAACAGGTTTCTGCGCAACAGTGCGCTTGCACCAATCGGCTTGTAAGCAACTCCTTTCAGTGCCAGTGGGATCAATGCCGGGATGATAATGGCATTGAAGATCACGGCAGAGAGAATGGCGCTTTCGGGGCTTTTCAGGTGCATAATGTTCAAACCCTGCAGCGCTGGTATTGCTGTCACGAACAGTGCAGGTACGATGGCGAAATATTTAGCCACGTCGTTGGCAATGGAGAACGTGGTGAGTGTACCACGGGTCATGAGTAGCTGTTTGCCAATCTCTACGATCTCAATGAGTTTGGTAGGGTCATTGTCCAGGTCTACCATGTTGCCAGCTTCTTTGGCTGCCTGTGTCCCCACAGCACGCCTCACCGGCAACTTTAATACCTT
>NZ_JBCNKH010000025.1:0-84425 GCF_039596135.1 Chitinophaga sp. | reverse complement strand
TGACAGTAGTCCAGTTGGTATTATCTGCAGATACCTGTACGAGATAATCTTTGGCATAAGCAGCTTCCCAGGTTAGTTTTACTTCGGCAATGTTATAGCTGTTGCCCAGATCTACAGTGATCCATTGTGGATCGGCATAAAGCGTAGAAGACCAGCGGGTGGCGGCATTACCATCTACGGCGTATTTACCTTCCAGACCACCTGTTTCTACTGAAGAGGTAGTAACGGTTTTATTCAGTGCGAGGTTGGAGGTATTAGCGAGCGTGCCGTATACTTCCAGTTCATATATTGAATAGCCATAGGCAGAACCGCGTGCAGTACCATAGATGCGTACATACCTACCGGTAGCAGATAAGCCGGTGTGATCGTTCGCCAAGCTGGTATTGCCTGAAACTGTTTTGACAGTAGTCCAGTTGGTATTATCTGCAGATACCTGAACGAGGTAGTCTTTGGCATAGGCGGCTTCCCAGGTTAGTTTTACTTCGGAAATGTTATAGCTGTTGCCCAAATCTACAGTGATCCATTGTGGATCGGCATAAAGCGTAGAAGACCAGCGGGTGGCGGCATTGCCATCTACAGCATTGGCACCAGCGAGAGAAGTGGTTGAGCTTTCAGTAGAAGATACAGTAACAGTTTTTCCCAGGGCGATATTCGTACCGCTGTTAGCGGAGCCAAAATCATCGGCAGTCCGCATGTTATTGCGAATAAAAACACCTGCTTCTTTCAATTGGCTGGTGGTCCAGGTATTGCCGGAGCAGGTACCGCTGTTCCATACGGCGCCGCTGTATGGGTTATCACTGAAGTTCCAGTTGGTCCAGCTGATCTTTTTATTTTTGCACAGATCCAGGTATCGCTGGCTCATGGTGAGATCATTGGCGCCATCGCCGGAAGCTTCCTGTGTACCGAATTCGGTCACGAAGATAGGCAGGCGGTCAGATGCCCAGTCCAGGTGATTGATGTAATAATCCTGGTGGCTTTTTGCATAGAAGTGGAAGCTGTACATCACGTTGGCATAGCTGAGGGGATTGTCCAGTATCTCCTGGGAAGTGCTGCCTTCGGAGAGGCCGAGTGAAGACCAGCCCCGGGTGCCTACGCAAATGACAGCGTCATTGTCGATTCCCCTGATGAGTGGAATGATCTGATCAGCGTAGTTCTTAATTGTGGCCCAGGTAACACCGTTTGGTTCATTGCATATTTCGTACAAAACATTGTTGTAGTTTTTGTAGGTGTTGGCAATGTCGGTGAAGAATGTTTTTGCCCTGTCGGTATTGTAATTGGGATCACCGGGAGTCAGGATGTGGAAGTCGATGAGGGCGTAAAGGCCACGGGCGGTGACTTTGTCTACATAGGTTTTAACGAGGGAGGTGTAGTAGGAGGGATTGGTTTCGTAACCACCTTCCTGTACGTACATGGCAATGCGTACAATGTCTGCACCCCAGTCGTTTTTGAGTGTATCCAGGGAGGCATCGGTGATGCAGCCGGCGTACCATTGGATACCGTGGGTGCTCATACCCCTGAGTTGAATAGGGTAGCCGTTCTGATTACAGAGTTTGGTGCCGACTACTTTCAACTGGCCATTGAGGGATACGGGTGTTTGTGCGTAGGTGAAAGCTGCGAGGAGCAGGTTAATCAATAAGACAACTGTTCTTTTCATTGTGTTTATTTAGGTTATTTTGATGGACATAGGATACCCGGTTTTTAATGATATGGGAAGAAAAAACGGGTACAGTTTTCATGTGGATTTTAAGTGATAGGGAAAGAAAAAGCCACATTAGTTTATCGGGTCAAATATAGAATAATTTTGATAGGGAGAGAGAGGGAGGAGGATAAAGTATGTAAGTGGGTGATTATGAGTGTATGGAATTTGATAGGTCTACTATTGATTCTAAAAAAATATTGGTATCACCTTAAAGAAATTATCTACCCTTCCCTTTAATTGCTTCACCGCTTTATACACCTGCTGTTTCACTGTTTTATCAGAAATATTCAGCAACTCTCCAATAGACTTATGTGACAACTGCTGATCACGACTCATCAAAAAGATCTCCCTCATTTTCGGCGGCATGGCCCCAATTTCTTTTTCTATCACTGCTGCCAGCTCTTTTTCTCGCAGCAGTTCATCGGCGTTATAACCGCCTGTTTCCATATAATTACGAATGCTATCCAGGTATTTGTCTACAACCTTCTGGTGGGTGAGGTGATTTAATATACGATTACGAACACTGGTGTATAAGTATGCGGAAAGTGACTTCGCCCCTGCTACATCGGCTCTCTTCGTCCACAGTACCAGGAACACCTCCTGTATCACATCCTCCGCTTCTGCCCGGTCTTCGAGCATATTATAGGCATGCCTGAACAATATTTCACTATACCGCGCATAAATGACGGTATAGCTCGCCTGGCTTCCTGCCGCAAGCAGCTGCAGCAGTTGCTGATCTGGTAGTAATTCGAGTGCAATGTCAGGTTTTGCCAAGTATATAGTGTTAAATGTAACTATGCCGAAGAAAAGTATAAAAAATAAACAAAAAATAAAAGAGCCCGTATCTTAAAAGTAAGATACAGGCTCTTTTTATCCGGGGGCCTGACGAAAACAGGCGATTCTGAGCAATTAATGTATATATTCTGCCAGTTTAGTGGCCAGTTCCGGGCCTCTCAGGTTTTGAGCGACAATCTTGCCTTCAGGATTAACCAGATAATTCTGTGGCACTGCCCGTATACCATATAATACCGCCACCTGGTTCTGCCAGCCTTTCAGATCAGAAACATGCACCCATGGCAGCCCATCTGTCTCGATCGCTTTGATCCAGGCATTCCTGGTTTGCCTGTCATCCAGCGATACTGCCAGTACTTCCAGCCCTTTGTCTTTGTATACACCATAAGCTTTTTTCAGGTTGGGATTTTCTTCCCTGCACGGATGGCACCAGCTGGCCCAGAAATCCACCAGTACATATTTCCCCCTGAAGTCGGAGAGCTTAATGGGCTTGCCGTTTACATCCGGTTGTTCAAAGTCGGGCGCAGCAAGGCCTACCTTGATTGTATGGGCTGCTGTTATTCTTGACTGCATCTCCTTGCCGGGAGTAGTGGTACGTACCCGCTCACTCAATCCCTTATACATAGCCTCTACTTCGCTCATAGGCGCTTTGTTCGCCACATCCGTCAATGCAACGATAGAGAAGTAAGAATCAGGATGCGCGCTTATGAATTTTCTCTCTTTTTCATGCATGGCTGCAAATTTGCTATCGTATTTTTTCCGGATAGCGGGAATGGCTGCTGTATCTGTTGCCGCACTCATTTCCTGGTTGGCAGAATCGATAATATTCATAAACCCGCCACCTATCTGCGACAGGAAAGCTGCATATGCTTTGTGGGTAGGAGAGCCGGTCACGGTTGCTTTTTTAAGAGAATCCGTAATTGCTACTTTGTAAGTTTCATTCGCCAGGTAGAAATAGAAACGGTCTCCAACATTTACCACCCAATACCTACCTTTGTTTTCATGGTCGAATACCATCCGGGCATAACAGAGTTCCTGCACGGTTCCAGTAAAGGAGAAATGTCCATTTTTTACCACGGTAGAATCTACCTGGTTCTTACCGTCTGACTGGTAATCCAGGTAAACTTTACAACCATTTTTAACAGCAGGTGTAGTGCCCTGGATACTGAAGTTCTTTTGTTGTGCTACGCCAATTACCGGCAGCAATAAAGTGAATATTAATTTATGCATAGTGAATAAGTTTATATGTTATGGACGCCATGCGATGTCTACCGGCTGTCCGGGAATACCTGTGATTGTTCTTGCCAGCACACCATATTTGCCGGTGCTGATATCCATATAATAGAGTGAGTTACCAGCCCCTGCAATAAGTGTATCCTGGTTGTCAGAGAGTTTGATCATACTAACCGTGTTCTCACCGAATGAAGTTTCCAGCGCACGCACTTCCTGGTTTAATGGATTATACCGGTACACCTTTTTTCCTGATGCGATATAAAGCACTCCATTGATGGCGGCCTGCCATTTGGTATCTTCATTGATCAGGCCTGGTTGTATGAAAGCGCGCTTGTGAACGGGTGTGAAAGTGTAAGGACTATTCGTAAAGCTGACGGTAAACTTTAATTCATATATAGTACCGTCGGCAGCGCGGCAATATGCAAAGCAATCGCCACTGTTGATCTGCTCCATATGTATGAGTGACAACCCTACATTCGTAGGGTCAAATGCTGCTGTACTAGTGGTTGTATACTGCGTACCATAATAGAATGGCGTACCACTGATGCGTACAAACTGCTGCTTATCCTTTTCAAAACCGATGTAGGAATAAGCCCCATTGATCAATGTAGAAATAAAGGAAGGTGCGAGGTTATAGGTGCCCGATGCATAGTCTCCAAACATTCCATAGGTAGTGGCCTGGTTCCAGGTAGTGGTATAACCAGCATAGAACTTGTCGTTGATAATGCCTGTCAGGAAACCCCTGTTGCCTTGCTGGATGGAGCCTACTATAATGCTATCCGGTGCAGAAAAGAAATTATTCACCAGTGTATTAGGATAGGTAGGATCGTCCTGCAGGCTGCTCACATTCAGTCGTACGCCGTCTTTTTTACAAATGATCCAGTAACCCAGTGCCATATTCCCCTGCATCTGGTCTTTCATATAATACAGGTGCAATGGGTTGGGGGGCAGACTATGCCCATTGACTGTTTCATAAATGTTAGGTTTTACCTGCCCCCCGGGTGTAATGAAAGATAACTTCGTCACCCCGTTTTCTACACTCAGCACTGTCGTACCTGCGGTGAATTCCGTCATCCCCTGAATCTGGAAAGAATAAAAATACCGGATACCGTTATTCTTGTCGTATACCGAGAGCCGGGCAGAGTATAAGTTGGCCTGCAGGCCAAAGAGCATACGCAGGGAAGAACCTGTGTAATACAGGTATCCTGTTTCCACCTCTGGTGCACTGATTCGCCATTCCAATACCAGTGAGTCACTGTTGCCAATCGTTACCTTTGGTGTGATGATCAGGCTATCGCCCACTACTGCCTCATAGATAGAATCCAGTCCGCTGACGGTGGGATTAAGCGGCATATTTATATCATAATTACCCTTGTCTTTATAGCACGCCGTCAGGAGCAGAAAACATATTATTGCTGTGAGATGATTTTTCATATTAATTTACCTCCTCTCCGTTTTCGTCAATGAAATAATATTTACCAGCTGCCGCATTTTTGCGCAGCAGTATCTTCCTCGCAGGATTTTCTGTGTTGTAGAAGTAGTAGTCGTTGCCACTGGCTTCCAGTACATATCCTTTTTTAGGATTATTAGCCACCCATTTAAACGGATCATTCAGCATCGTTGTGAGCAGGTTGACCAGGTAGAGATTGCGGGGAGCATCCAGTCCAGCGGTAGTAAGGGTGGTCACACCTGTTACGATCAGGAACAGCTGATGCTTGGTACGGGAATAATAGCTACCCAGCCACATGTTCCACCAGTTTGGTTTTTCGAGCATGGCAGAGAAGACGATCTTCGCTTTCAGCAGGTTACTGCCATCATCGGCGGTGGGAATGCCAATCCCAAGGTCGCTGGTTGCTTTCAGTTTTATCATTAATGAGACTGACTCATTTTCGAGGTCTGCCACATTGTAGATAATTACGGGAATAGATGCCCTGCCAGTATCTGCACGCAACGTATAACCTGGTTTCAATGGCTCATAATGCACACCTGCCTGTGCGGTAGAAGAGTCTGTTTCTACATAGGCGCTATATGTTCTGTCCTGGTTCTCCTGTATGCCTGCGAGTTGTACAGGTAGCCAGATGGTGTCTTGCGAGAGCGTAGGCGTATAGGCAAAAGTATATACAATGCTATCTTTATCCCCGCCGCTCAGGTCAAAATGGATATTGGCTGCATGGTCAAAATGTAGTTCTGCTGCTTTCTTACATGCCGGCAACAGTGCCATCAGTAGAATGATATATATCCTTTTCATGGTGTAGTCTTTTTTATCTTCCGCCATAAAGAATCTCATCGTTTGGAAGTGGTAATACAAATATTTTGTCTGAGGCAGGAATGTTGCCGCCGCTCTGGTTGGCAATGTCATGGTTCAATCTTTTGTACATGTAAAAGATCTGTCCTTCGGCATACCATTCTTTACGGGCATCTTTTAATAGCTCTGTGATCAGATCGCCGGTGATAGCACTGCCAATACCCCTGTGGGTGCGTACCGTATTGAGGTAGTCGGCATTGGAAGTACATTCTGCTGCGATGTAGTACATTTCGCTCAGGCGGATGGCAGGAGCCATCATGTAGTGCAGGTTCGCATCTGTGGCAGTATTGTCTGTGTTATGGTTGTACTTGGTAATGTTCAGTGTATTGGCCGTTGTACCACTGCTGGACACAAACCATTCTTTGTAGCGAAGATCATCTGCACCTGCACCGCCGGTTTCATAAATGGATTGCCCTGCATTTTCTGAGAGGTGAATACCGCTGGTACTGCTCAGGAAAAATGAATTCTTATAGGTAGTGGCCATTGATGGTATATACCAGCCAAATAGCAGTTCCTTGTATAGAATGTGGTCTTTCTTATCATCGTCTACAGCGAGGAAATCACTGTTGTTTGTCCAGGGAAATTTTTTGGAATTGATTACTTCGAGTGCGTTGGCGAGTGCATTGGTTTTATCATTCTTATAAAGGTATACCCTTGCCAGCGTACCACATACTGCATAATAGTTCAACCGGTGCCGGCGGTTTTGTAAAAATAGCTCCGGGTTGCTTTCTTCTGTATTCAGGGTGGTATCGGTTTCGGTAGGGTAGCCTACCACATAAGACTTGCTGAGGATCGGATCAATGGCCAGCAGTTCTTTTGCTTTGGTCAGATCACTGATGGCAGAGTCCAGCACCGCACCTACTGTAGACATCTTCGTGATGTCTTTTGAATATTTCGTAACATAAGGAATGCCGGTGGCAGAAAGAGTGACAGGTGCAAACATGCGTAGCAGATCAAAGTGCAGGTAGGCTCTGAGTGCCAGTGCTTCGCCTTTGATCAGTGCATAGTTATTGCCAGTAAAGATCTTTTGTTTACCGTCAATATTGGAGAGAAGCAGGTTGCAATTGGCAATGGCATTGTATAATCCCAGCCAGATATTATTTTTCCTGCTGATGAAGTCTGCGTCGGTATAAATGTAATTGCTGGTCTTCAGGTAATAATACGCATCATTATCAGTGAGGGTATAGTTTTGCGCCAGTACTTCAGGCGTGCCTACAGTCAGTTCTTTGCCATAGAGCGACTCCTGTGAGCATTTGGTATACACCCCGATCAGTGCTTCCCTGAAACCGTCTTGTGTTGAAAATAAAACCTCGTCAGAGATCTCACTTTCAGGCTGTATGTCCAGCCATTTTTTACAGGAAGTTAATATAACGGCCAGTATCAATGTTGTTATTAGTAATCGCATGATAATCAGAATTGGGCTTGTAATGAAAAGGTGATGCTGCGCGCAAAGGGATAGTCTATCCCTCTTTCCTGCTCTACTGATGACCAGCGCAATATGTCATTGGCCGTCATTCCCAGCCGGACCATTCTTTTTATTACCCGCAGGTCATAAGAGCAGTAGATGCTTTGCAGAGACAGTACATTGTTTGGTTGAATGAAGCGGGAGGATACCTGTGTTGTTCCCCAGTCTGAAATGTTTTTATAAAAAGTTTTGTCCCCCGGTTTCTTCCATTTTTCTGCAAATACCCGGCTGTCTACATTATAGCGGGGATTGGCATTTTCCACCCTGTCTACCAGTGTCTGGTTGTACATGTCTCCACCAAACTCTGTCTGGAAGTTCAGGCTCATCATGAATTTCTTATAATGAAAAGTACCGCCGAATGAACCTTGGGCAAAAGGTGTTGCATCGCCTACTACCCTTACATCACGGGCGTCCCACTGATAGGTGAGCGTGCCATCCTGTTTCACAAAAATCTCCTTTCCATTTTCCGGGTCAATGCCCAGTGAGCGTACAGCATAGATAGCATCGTATGATTGTCCTTCTTTGTAACGGAGGAGTGGTACGCCTTTATAATTGCCGTTATTCGCCTGTTCCTGGTTCACTTTATCGTTATATGCTTCCAGTGAGTTGGAAATGCGAACGATCTTATTGGTATTGTGTACAAGGTTCGCGTAGATGTTTACACTCCAGTTCCTGTTTTGTACCACCACAGCCCGCATACTGATTTCAATCCCTTTGTTCTCCATATCTCCCAGGTTTTCCTTGTAGGAGCTAAAGCCTGTAGAAGGTGCAATGCTGATATCTGCCAGCAGGTCTTTCGTGAGCTTGTAGTACACGCGGGGAGAAAGGAAGATCCTGTCATTGAATAAGCCCAGGTCAAAGCCGAAGTCTGTGCTGCGTGTTTTTTGCCACCCCAGGTTTTTATTGCCGTAATTGTCAACGATGGCACCTATGCCGGAGGAGTACCAGTTATCCTGGTCATAGGTATAGGTAGTGCGGGAGAGGTAAGGGCTAAATTGGACAGAACCTGTAAGACCTGTAGTGAAACGCAGTCTTAACTGGCTGATAACGGGATTGCTGAACCAGGGTTCTTTATGCAGGTTCCATCCTGCACCCAGGGACCAGAAGGGCGCCAGCCTGTTATCCGTACCAAACTTGGAAGAACCGTCTGTACGCAGGGTGGCATCCATCAGGTACCTGTCTTTGTAAGAATAGTTCGTGCTGATAAAGTCTCCGAACAACCTTGACCTTTCTATACTACTGCTGGGGTGAGCGCCTTCAGCATACCCTTTGGCAAAGCCCACGCTGGTAAAGCGGTCATTGGGAAAGCCAATGGCAGTAAAAGAAGAATAGTCGGCCAGTTCTGTTCTGATATTCGCACCCGCCACAAGGTTGATGCTATGGTAATTTAACTGCCTCACATAGTTCAAACGAATGTTTCCGTCCCAGTAAGTTTCTTTCGTTTTACTACTGGCATAGGAACCTTTCTGATCTGTCTCTGATGCAGCGTAGAAGTAGAATTCATTAGCGAGTGGAGAAAGAAAATTATCGCCGTTGGTTTGCCTGCTGGTAAGGCTCATCTGCCCACGTACCCGCAGCCCTTTCGCTATTTCAAATTCAGCCGCAAAGTTGTCAATGATTTCGCTGTAACTGGTATTATTAAAGCTACTGAGAATGGAGTTGTACAACGGATTCAGGACATGATCATATTGATAGGCGCCGCCTGTACCATTCTTATCGCTCCATGTTTCCAGTTCCCGTAGCATATTCCCGTTATCATCTGTAATTCGGTAGTAAGGGTTGGTTTTTACATAATCTGAAAAACTACCATAGGGCGATTCCTTTGCCTTTACCTGTGTGATGGTCAGCTCGTTCTGGAATTTGATCCGGTTGCTGAGGTTATAGCTGAAATTCATGCCACCTGAATATTGGTCGCGGGAAGAGCCTTTCATCACACCGGGTCTGGTCTGATAGCGGAGGTCGATGCCGTACCTGAAATTCTCCGCTCCACCCTGCAGGTATACGCCGTGTTTCTGCCCGACAGCGGTGCGCAGTGGTTGTGACAACCAGTAAGTATTCACGCCGCCGGTTACATTTTTTAATTTCTCATAGTAGAGTATGTCCAGGTTATCCTGTGGCACGTTTTGCTTACCGGCGTCGTACACGCCTGCCTGCTGTTCGTATTGAAGTTTCTGTGAAGCGTTCAGTACATGGTAGTCTGTGAGATCGGGACCATTGATATTGGTTTCGTGATTGTAGGTAACCTGTAGTTTTCCATTGGCGGGTATTTTGGTCGTGATGACCAGTACCCCGTTTGCCGCGCGGGAACCATAGATGGCAGTAGCTGCAGCATCTTTGAGCAGGGTTACGGTGGCAATGCGGTTCATATCCAGGTCAAATACTTTTTCAAGACTTACTTCATATCCATCCAGGATGAAAGCCGGCAGGTTCACAGAGCTGGTGATATTATCCCTTCTGAGTATACCATCACTACCGGTGGGCAGGGCAGAGGATCCTCTTACATTGATCACCGGCAGACTATTCGGATTGGAACCATTGAAGTTGTTGTTGAGGATTTTAAAGGACGGATCTACCATCTGCATACCCTGCAACAGGTTTTGCGGACTCAGTTCTTTCAGCTTTTCACCGCTTACGACAACGGCAGTACCAGTGTAGTTGTCGCGGTGTATTTCCTGGTAGCCGTTTACCACTACTTCGTTCAGACCAATTTTGGAGTCTTCAAGAATGACATTGAGTTTGCCGTTTTTAGCCTGTTCGGCTCTGTATACGGCAGACTGGTACCCGATAAAACTAAAGGTGATGGGAGCAATTTCGTCTCCAACCCTGATTTT
This sequence comes from Chitinophaga sp., assembly GCF_039596135.1. GTDB lineage: Bacteria > Bacteroidota > Bacteroidia > Chitinophagales > Chitinophagaceae > Chitinophaga. The sequence continues at coordinate 74,100 of NZ_JBCNKH010000025.1, read as the reverse complement.
AAATTCCCCGTTATTATTGGTCTGAAATACTTCATTTAGTACCCGGATGCTTACACGGGGCAGTGGTTCGTTGAGCCGGTTCCGTACCATACCGATGATTTCCCTGATTGTATCCTGAACATTGGGGGGCGTGGTGAACCTGATTACGACCGTTTTGTCTACGATATGCCAGTTGAGCGGCAGGCCTTTCAACAGTTGTCCCAGGGCTGTTTCCAGGCTTACGTTTTTGAGATCTATATCTACTTTCCCGAGTTTGCGGATGTCCTTGTTGTTGTAAAAAAAAGTATAGCCTGTTTTGTGGCTGAGTTGATCAAAAGCCTGATCGAGTGAAATGTTTTTGGCAGAGATAGTGACCTGTGCATGGGCCTGAATACTCACAAAAATGAGTAGCAGGAGTACTGAAACGCTGGTACACAGCGATTTCCGGCTAATAAAGATTTTAGCCCCAAGATTAAAATGCATACTTTTGGTTGATTTTAATAAAAGCATAGCCAGTCGCTATCCGGCCCTTCGACATGCGGGATAGCAAGGCATTGTTTTCCGCTGGTAAGTGTTGCTGCACTTACCAGCTTTTCCTTCGTTGTGGTACGCGAGAAATCAGATAAATAAATTATTTATCACGGCGGGTGAAATTCGATTTTCATGTAGTTAATTAAGTTAGTATACGATTAATTGCCGGCCATTCATTTTAAAGTTGACTCCTGATAGTTGTAAGATCTCCAAAACCTTTTCAAGCGGTTTATCCCGCGGTATTTGACCATTAAATTCATCTCCTTTTCGTTCTGACTGATAAATCACTTCTATATTGTACCAGCGTTGCAGCTGGTTCATGACGGTTTGTAAACTGGCATCTTTGAAGTAAAACAAGCCGTTTTTCCAGGCAGTTACTACTTTTATGTCTGATGGTACCACCTGAATACCATCGGGGGAGAAATGGGCCTCAAAACCCGGTTTTAGCAGTGTTTCATTTACTTTGACAGCACCAGTTACCAGGGCAGTCTGGATAGTGCTTTCATCAGCATAGGCCATGATATTAAATTCAGTTCCTAATACCTGTACTGCCTGTCCGCGGCTTTTTACAATAAAAGGTTGTGTGCCTTTGGAAACAGCGAAATAGGCTTCGCCATCCAGTTCCACCTGCCTGGTATCGCCTTCGAAATGGTCGGGATAGGTTAGTTTAGTGGCGGAATTGAGCCATACCTGGGTACCATCAGGTAGGGTGACCTGGTATTGTCCTCCTTTTGGGGTGATCAGTTGCATGTACTGTAACCCCATATTGGCTGTTGTAACCTCATTTCCATCTTTATACAGCACCTGTTTCCCTTTGACCACAATGCCGGGTTGCTGGCTGTTCAGCACGATTTGCTGACCGGAGGCCAGTTTTAGCACGGCATGATTGCCACCGGGGCGGATGGAGTCAGTTTTGTGCACCAAAACATGTTTATGTTTAACCCTGCTCCCCGTATGGAAAAAATAAAATACTGCCAATAATAGTACGGCGGCGGCAGCAGCGAGCCTGGGCCAGACACTGATCTTCCTGGGCAGGGGGAGCCGGTTGCTGATACGATCCAGGCTTTCCTGCACATCGTCAATGGCGGCCGACCTTTTGATTGCTTCCATATTATACCAGGACTCCAGCATCGCATTTTCCTCGTCAGATGTAGTCCCCGCCTGATATTTCTCAAGTAATTCTATTAGTTTTTGATTTTCCTTCATCGATGGTGGTATATGCTAAAGACAGGAAAGGGGGTAAAAGGTCATATAGATTTTTAAAAAAAAATTACGTTTTGCGTAAATAAAATTTCGGATTGGCGTAATTCATCCATTTTGATTCCCCCATTTTTGCGGCAAATTCAACCTAGATGAAGAAACTTACCCTCAGTATCGCGCTGTTATTGTGCGCATTTTTTGCGTCCGCCCATGCAGTTTGGATTGAAACCGCTCTAAAAGGCACAAAGAACAAGGCCCAGGACATTCGTGTTTTCCTGGGAGAATATGCCGCTAATGAAAGGGACTCAGTCAGCAACTGGTTTAGCAATATGAAGGATGTCAGATTGTTTGTGACCACACCTGCCGGTGCGCATGAGGAGGTTTCCCTCAAAGCAGACGGCAGAAGCCTGGCCGGTCAGTTCACACCTGCTACAGAAGGTACTTATACCTTATCTATCAGTCATACAGTCGAAACAATATACGGAGAAGCGAAGATTGAATACTATGCAACCGCTACCGTAGTTGTAGGTAAAGAGAGTACTTCTCAGCTAGCCGGCAGTACATTCCTGTCTGTAGTACCTGGTACGGAGGAACCTAAAGGCTTCGGCACCCTGCCCCTGACCATATATAAAAACAAAGTAGCCCTGGCAGATGCAAAGGTAGAAGTGATTTCTCCTGATGGCTGGGTAAAGGAACTGAAGAGCGGGAAGAATGGTGTGGCTGACTTTACGCCTGTACAGGCGGGGCAACACCTGTTAGAAGTATCTTACAGTGAGAAGGCTGTAGGTACGCACCATGACCAGCCTTATAAATCAATTGTGCATATAGTGACGCACAATGTGAGTGTAAAAAAATAGATAAAAAGGCCCGGAAAAACTCCGGGCCTTTTTTATAAAAGCTTAGTTAAAATAGCCTCGTAATACTTTTCCACGGCATTCTCTCCATAGGAAAGATACAGGTATGGCTCAATCAGTTCCAGTTCCATCAGCACAAAATGACCATTGACCATTAAGCCATCTACACGGGCATATAGGCAGTTCTTTGCGTACCGTTCTACATAAGTCGCGGCATGGGCTATTTCCTCATGGGAAGGATAGAGGGTTTCAATAGATCCCCCATAGATCTGTTGTACCCTGAAATCGCCTGCTTTGGGCTTTTTCAGAATGGTATGACTGTACTGACCGTTGAAGAAGGTATACGACCATTCCCCGTTTTGTACTTCATGCATTAACGGTTGTACAATGTAGGCACCATCAGCCAGCAAGGTTACCACCTCGTCATAACCGGCAGCAGCTTCGTTTTTGCGCACTACAATGGTATTTTTGGAACCACCGCTTACACAGGGTTTGATAATAATGGCAGCTGTTTTTAATTCCTCAAATAAAGGTAAGAGATCACCTTTCCAACCCTGTTCTAAAAATGCGGAAGGGATCACATCAAAACCATCAGCAATGATCTCTTTCAGATAATGCTTATCCAGGTTCCAGCGAACGGTTTTATAGTCATTCAGGAGGCAGATATTCAGTGATTCAATTTTATCCAGCCATGTTTTGAACGCATCTATTTTCTGGTGGTAATCCCAGGGTGTTTTTAATAAAGCTACATCATACCTGGTCCAGTCTACAGCAGGGTCATCCCATATGGCGGGTTCAATATCCAGCCCCTTATTTTGTAGGAAAGGTAATACGTCGTTGTACTCGTTAAACCCATTGGCTGCGGAATACCTGATATCCCCGGCATAGGTAATGTATGCAATTTTCATCTTTGTACCAGTTAGTGTGATGCATTCCCGTTTAAATGTTATAATGCGCAGCAAAGCTAAGAATTTTATCTGTTTGGATGCCGGTGTAGTTAGATTGGGGACAAAACATTAACTTTCCTCTTCATTAAAAGATTCGTGACCCCATGGGACTATTTGATTTTTTAAAACAACCCAGTCCGAATGCCGATTTCTGGAATTGGTTCAAAAAGCACGAAAGGGACTTTTTTAGGGTACTGCAGGAAAAAGGAGACATTCAGGGACAGTTTATTAACCCGCTTGCTGCACGGTTGGCAAAAGTCAGGGAAGGCTATTTTTTCCTGGCAGGTATAAATAAAGGGACGGCCGAACTGATTTTTACAGCAGATGGTAAGATTAAAAATATTCCATTTGTAGAAGACCTGGTCGCAGCAGCACCAGCTATTACCGGGTGGATGTTTATCGCCTCCAAGCCGGCTTCCCTTACCGAAACCCAGTCTATTGGAATGGGCGGTTTCCGCTTTGACTACAATACGCTGTTTTTTTATGCCAATGAAGACCCTGCTTATCCTGACAAGATAAGCATTACTGTTGTGCACGAGCAGTATACACCGGAGGCAAGGGAGCAAATGTTTATGGGGGTATATATCTTCCTGGATAATTACCTGGGAGAACTTAAGTCCGTCACTGTCATTGATGCGGTGGAAATAGGAGGGAAGGAAGACACGGATAAGGAGCTCATACCTATTCATAAACTGAAGGCTTATATCGACTGGCGGGAAAAGGAATTTGTAGAGAAATACGACGGGGTCAGTTATGATAAAGCCAAAGATAATTATTCCCTTCTATCTGGTGAGGATAATGACGGTGTACCGATGTTGCTGGTGATCAATACAGGCGCCATGCAATATGCGCATCCTGCTTCCTATCCGTGGATCCTGGAATTTATTATGAAATATAATGGGAGTGACGGTTTGCCGGATAATGAGACCCTCACTTTTATGGATGAAGTTGAGGAGGAAGTGAGAGCATTATTGCCGGATACTGATTTCCTGGACATAGGCCGTGAAACATCTGGGAATTGCCGGAGTATTTACTTCGTCAGCCGCGAATTCCGCAGGCTGGCAAGGGCTGCTGATACCATCAGTAATAAATATGCAAAGAAGATAGAGATAGAATGGGATGTGTACAAGGATAAGTACTGGCAATCCCTGGATGCATTCAGACTTGAAAACTGGAATGTAGAATAAATACCTATGCGAAATTTATTAAAAAAGCCACACCGTATGAGATGTGGCTTTTTGTTTAATTGTAAGGAGTAGCTACTAATTGTCCATCCACATCTGTTTTTATTTCTCTTTCTTCCCCCTGCATTAAGGAGAAGTACGAATCGCTGATGATAGCTGGCAGGATCTGGTTGCCTTTACTGTCTTGCAATTGAAGGCGGATACCTACAGCAGGTATATTTGAGTTGTTTTTAACTGTATAAGCGTTTTTCCCTTTTTTAGTAATTAAAAGCTTTGCTGCCGGTAGCTTATTTAATAAGGTATAATCACCCACCATGTATTCATTCGCAGATAATAGCTTTCCATGGTCATATAATTTCAGTCGCAGGAAAGATAAACCTGTAGTATCTTCCATAGTAGTGAATACATCACTGATATTTGTAGGTGCTACTTTTACATTCGCTTTTTTAACAGCGATCTGTTTGCCATCGGCATTATAGATGCTGGCTTCCACTGTTACATCCTGCAAAGGATAGTTTTTATTATTGATCACCTTCACCATTTTACTGGCCGGATTCCATTGCACATGGATTGGCTCACAAGCTGATTTAGCACCAAAATACGCGCCTGTCAGGTCGTAATAATAGTCGTATGTCTGCCAGATCATGGTTGGGTAGGCTGACTGACTCATCCAGATGAGCATACCGGATGCATCATTCCACATATGGTCATTCCAGCCTTCGAACATGGCTTTCATGGTTTCGAGGTTCAGCAGCTGTGCTTTTTTACAGAAGTCTTCCAGGGACTGAGACTGTCCATAGTGGTGATTGATATCATTGATATACTTTACCGGATCGGCACCGCCACCGAGACCGAAATCTGTGCAGAAGAAATGCCTTGCCCACATATTATCCTTACTGTTCACCGCTTCGGGCGTAGGGGCTACCCAAAATTCCTTTGGCATAAACTTTTTGAAGCTTTCGGCATTGACGAAGGTCGCTGTACCCAATTCACTGCGCATCCCCCAGCTGTTGGCAGAGAAAAGATAACCATTGTGTGGATCCGTGAAATAAACTTTAGGATCTACATTCGCCCATATGCCGCTACCGGAAAGTACCTTGCTGCTTCCATGAATGGAGAAGTTGGGATTGTCTACACTTGCATTGGAACGGGGCAGGTAAAGTTTATCATCCGCATCGTAATGTTTGATGGCAGTAGTAATAGCATTGCTGATATCCCCATGTGCATTACTACCGGGTGTGCCTTCGTTTGCACCACACCAGATGACGATGCTGGGATGGTTCCTGAGTTTTTTGAGTTTTTCAACCACGTTGTCAGAGAACATTTGCAGACTATCAATCCCGCCTATGTTATTCAACCAGAAGTCATCCCATACCATGATGCCGTATTTGTCGCAGTAATCATAGAAGGCAATGTCGGTAACTTCGCCGGTCCAGTTACGGATCATGTTGAAGTGCATATCCTGGTGCATACGGATGCGTGGTTCATAGTCTTTGCCCCTCACCTTAAGCATATAGTCAGACATGCCCCAGTTGCCACCTTTAACAAGAATAGGTACATTATTGATGTAGAGGCGCATAGGGCCATTTAGGGCTGTGGTATCGCTGGTCACTTTCCGGATGCCGAAGTGTTGTGTCACAGGTGTGGCTGTTTCGAAAGAGAGTTTGCAGGAATAGAGGAACTGATCGCCATAGCCATTGGGCCACCACAGGTGAGGATGTTGTAACAGTTGCTGTGGCAGCGAAATTTCCTGGTTCGTACCGGGGGCTAAAGTCACCTGGTTTGAACTGATAGTGATGTTCCCGGGTGTAATGACGGCTTTCAGTTTGCCGCTGATGGCAACAGGGGCGGAGTTCGTCAACTGTGCAGCAATGTGTAAGGTAGCCGAATTGGTATCTGGCATCACGGCACGCACCCATGGATCGGAAATACTAACCGGACCGGTGACTGTGAGTGCCACCGTATCGGTGATACCACTGTTCAGACCGGGTACTGCCGGCATCCAGTCCCAGCTGCCGCTACAGATGTAGGTAGGACTTTCCCAGTTGGCCAAAGGATGATCATGGTCCGGATCCCACCGGGGAGGTGTGATCAGCACACCGATGGCGTTTTTGCTTTTTAATAAACCGGTGACATCATAAATACCTCTTTGCATGTGACCATGCAAGGAGCCGAGCAATTTTCCATTGAGGTAAATGGTTGCATACTTATTAATACCATTAAATTTTAGCCATACGCGCTGGTTGTTTTTGAGGCGGGGTGCGGCAAACTCAGTCCTGTACCAGAAAGGACGGTTATATTTTGCCTTATCCACCTTGTAAATGTTTTCTGCATAATCGGGATCCGATTCTTTTCCGGCTTTTACATAGGCATAGAATACGGTGCCGGGAACGATGCCGGGCACCCAGTTGCTGTCATTGAATCCTGCTGTGGCAATGTCCGCGGCAGCAGCCTTTGTTTCGGCTTGCGGACTGATTTTCCATTGAAGTTGCTGACCATAGAGTATAGTACCAGTAACATGGAATAATAGCAACAATGCAATTGATTTCATAAGTGGTAAAATGTTTCCGCAAAGATTATAGATTGTTCCTGAGAATAAAAAATATTTGCTAAACCGGTTTAGGTGATTTTTTCAAACATATAGTAAATAGCTATATAAGTATTATGATAAAAATAATATGTTAATGTTATTGCAGGATAAATTCTTTTATTCTTTATTTGCTAAATCAGTTTAGCGAATTTCACGTTTATGAAAAGTACCTTATTCCTGCTACTGGCCTGGGTTATATGTGGAACTGCCTCGGCGCAGGACGCCTGGTATATAGATGGATACCATGGTGGTGTATGGGGGCATTATCCCGACTGGAATACCCGGTTTATGGCAGATCAGCTGGCAGCGCATCCCGACTGGAATATTAATATAGAAATTGAACCGGAAACCTGGGCACGGGCTATCCAGGTCGATTCCCTGGCATTTAATGACTTCAGAAAGTTCTTCGACGCGGGGCGGATTGAATATGTCAATCCTACTTATGCGCAGCCATACTTATACAATGTTTCCGGCGAAAGCATTATCAGGCAGTTTCAGTATGGTATGCAATTAGTTAAAAAGTATTTTCCGAATGCTGAATTTACTACCTATTCATCTGAAGAGCCTTGTTTTACCAGCGCATTGCCACAGATCCTTACTTCATTTGGTTTTAAATATGCATCGCTGAAGAATCCGAATACCTGTTTTGGTGGTTATACCCGTGCATATGGCGGGGAAAAAGTATACTGGACAGGGCCGGATGGCAGTGTGATCCTCACTTCTCCCCGTTACGCGGTGGAAGCGCTTTCTGATAAATCTACCTGGCAAACGATTGCCTGGAATAATAGTCCGGGTTATTTGCATAGTGCACACAACGATGGAATACTGCATCCAATTGGTATGACCTTGCAGGATGCGGGTTGGAAAGGTGGCCCTTTTATGGGTAATAATGCAAACTATACCACCTGGCGCAATTACTTTGAACATGTGGTCAATAAAGACAGTGCCACCAAATGGCAGGTGTCACAGGAAGATATACTCGTTAACCTCGTATGGGGTTCGCAGGTGACACAACGAATTGCACAACAGGTGCGGGCGGCGGAAAATAAAATTCTGCAGACGGAAAAACTGGTCGCCATGGCGGTGTGGGAAGGAAAAATGCAATGGCCACAGGCGGCATTTGATAACGCGTGGCGAACTTTATTACTGGCAGAACATCATGATTGCTGGATCGTTCCTTACAATGGACAATCTGGCGATACCTGGGCGGATAAGGTACGTAACTGGACAGCACAAACACATCATATATGTGATAGCCTGGTGGATGTAGCGTATACCAAACACGATCAGGCACACATTACCCACATCAAAAATGGTTATCAATTAGAGAATGACATGTACCGTATCGCTATAGATACTGTACACGGTGGTGTGATCACTGGTTTGTACGCAAAAAAAATACATAGGGAATTTGCGATGAGTGGTTTCAATGAATTACGTGGTAATTTCTATGAAAAAGGCGGCCGTCATTCTTCTATGGAGTCTCCTGTTAATGTAACCAAATTACCTGATGGTCTTGAAATGAAAGGCCTGATTGCAGGTACCCCTTTTACACAAACCATCCATTTAACTGATAAGATTGATTTTGTTTTAAATATTGACTGGAAAGAAAATACCGGAATTGGCCAACCGCTGAAAGGCGAATATAAATGGGAAATACCGCAAAAGCCTTTCTACAATGATAGCAGTAAATTGCTGGCACTCTTTCCCAATACTATAAAAAACGGACGTGTGTCAAAAGATGCGCCGTTTGATGTAACAGAAAGCCAACTGGACAATACCTTCTTTAATAGTTGGGATAGTATCAGGAACAACATCATTCTGAACTGGGTAGACATTTCCGATGGTAAATATGGACTGGCATTATTCACAGATCATACAACCAGTTACACGCATGGCCGCAACTTTCCTTTGGGATTGAATATGCAATATTCAGGAATGGGCCTCTGGGGCAGGAACTATACCATAGATGGTGCTACGACCATTCATTATGCTATTGTACCACATAAAGGCAACTGGGAGCAGGGCAACATCCCCGCTGCAAACATGCAATGGAATGAGCCGCTCATCAGTCAAAATTCAATTTTTACGCTGGAAGGCGCTCCCGTGCAGGTGACATCAATGACCTGGAAAGATGGCCATCTGATCGTGAGATTGTACAATCCTTCTACCAAAACCTGTCATGCCCGGCTGTCTTTCAAAAAGGAAATAGGAGGAGCCACATTGGTAGAATTAAATGGAAACGAAAAAACGAAAGCAATTATGAACAATAAGCAGGTAATAGTAGATTTACCTCGTTTTGCTATTCGTACACTTTCAATAAATCCACAATGATGAAGCTGAGGCATGCACTCATACTCTCTTTAATTGCCGGCAGGGCCCTGGCGCAATCTCCTGCTGACTATGTCAATCCATTTATCGGGGCCAGTACCAGCGTAGGTGCGGCAGGTATTTACCATGGGCTGGGCAAAACCTTCCCCGGAGCTACTACACCTTATGGCATGGTGCAGGTCAGTCCTAATACTATTACCGGGGGAGATAATGGTTCCGGATATAGTTATGAACATACAAGCATCGAAGGCTTTGCCTTTACACAGATGAGTGGGATCGGCTGGAATGGAGACCTGGGTAATTTCCTCGTAATGCCCACTTTGGGGCCATTAAAGACCAGCAAAGACGGTTACCGGTCAGAGTATATCAAATCAACTGAAAAGGCCGCTGCCGGGTTTTATTCCGTTGAACTGGCCAATCATATTCAGGCAGAAATGACAGCCGCCTCACATAGTGGTATGCTCCGTTTTACTTTTCCTACCAGTCATCAATCCCGGATTCAGATCGATCTGGCCCGCAGGGTAGGAGGTACGAGTACCAAACAATATATTAAAGTCTTAAACGACAGTACCATCACCGGTTGGATGCAATGCCCGCCTGAAGGTGGTGGCTGGGGAGATGGTGAGGGCCATGCTGATTATACTGTGTACTTCTATGCGGTATTCAGCAAGCCACTGCGCAACTATGGCGTATGGAGTGCCGACATTCCTGATAGCTGGACCCGAAAAATGGAAGACGTGACCAGCGACCGTTATTTACAACAGGTTGCCAAAGCTGCCATTCTTCCAAAGATCAAAGAAAAAGAAGGTAAACACCTCGGCTTCTATACCGAATTTGATACCAAAGCCGGCGAGCAGGTGCTCATGAAGGCAGGTATCTCTTTCGTAAGCATGGAAGGTGCTGCTAATAACCTTCGTCATGAGATCACCAACTGGAGTTTTGATGGGGTGAAAAAACGTGCTTATGCCAGCTGGGACAAAGCGCTTGCTAAAATAAAAATCTCCGGTGGCACGACCGAAGAAAAGAAAGTATTCTACACCGCCCTCTATCATACCATGATTGATCCCCGCATCGTAGCCGATGTAGATGGTAAATATATCGGTGGTGATGGCAAGGTACACACCGGCAGCACTTTTCACAAACGTTCTATTTTCAGTGGCTGGGATGTATTCCGTAGCCAGATGCCGCTGCAAACGATCATCAACCCTTCATTGATCAATGACCTGATCAATTCTCTCGTCACCCTGGCAAAGGAGAAAAACAAAGACTACCTGGAACGCTGGGAACTGCTGAATGCTTATTCCGGTTGTATGCTCGGCAATCCTGCGGTGTCAGTGATTACAGATGCCTATGCAAAAGGTATTCGTAAATACAATGTTAAAGATGCCTACCAGTTATCTGTCAATTCTCAGAAACGTTTTGGCAATAGCCAGCTGGGGTATACCCCCGGTGATCTGAGCATTTCCTATACTTTGGAGTATGCGTATACCGATTGGTGTGTAGGCCAGTTAGCAAAATGGCAGGGTGAAACCTATCCTGCTGATGGCGGTGCTTACAAAAACATCTTTGACAAAGAAAAAGGATGGTTCAGACCAAAAGACAAAGACGGTAACTGGTTGCCCTGGCCGGAAGAAGGCAGGTTAAAACAATGGTATGGCAGTATCGAAGCTAACCCTTACCAGCAGGGATGGTTTGTGCCACAGGATGTAGATGGCATGGTCGCACTCATGGGGGGCAGGGACAAAGTAGTAAAGGACCTTGAATACTTCTTTGAGAAAACGCCTGAAAACATGATGTGGAATGACTATTACAATCACGCCAACGAACCGGTGCACCATGTACCTTTCCTCTTTAACAGGCTCAATAAGCCCTGGCTCACACAGAAATGGACCCGGGCCATTTGCCGCCGGGCTTACCACGATGGTGTAGAAGGCCTGGTTGGTAATGAAGACGTAGGTCAGATGTCTGCCTGGTATGTACTGGCAGCTATTGGCATTCACCCGGTATGCCCCGGCGATACCCGACAGGAGATCACCAGCCCCGTATTTGACAAGGCTGTCATTGGCAACTTCACCATCAAAGCCACTAACAATTCACCAGAAAATATCTATATACAGAGCGCCCGTCTGAATGGTAAGCCTTTCAATCAATGTTATATCGACTACAAGGATATTGTAAAAGGCGGCGTACTGGAACTTGTAATGGGCCCATCTCCGAATGAGCAATGGGGTATCACTAAATAACTAAATTTCACATGCGAAAGAAATTACTGATTCTGTTCATGGCCGCCGGCGCGATGACGGCGAAAGCACAACAACAAGCTGCACCTTTTCAAAAAGGAGACCGTGTTGTCTTCGTTGGCAATAGTATCACAGATGGTGGGCATTATCATTCCTATATCTGGCTGTATTACATGACGCATTTCCCTGACAGACGCATTACCTGTGTGAATGCAGGGATTGGCGGGGATGTGGCACAGCAGATCTACGAACGTTTTGACGATGATATATTATCGAAGAAACCCACTGTGCTCACCCTGACCTGGGGCATGAACGATTCAGGATATTTCGAATGGTACCGTGCAGATGGCAAGGATACTATGCAGAAAAGGATAGCCAATTCTTACAAGTACTATGGTAAGATCGAAGAGAAACTGAAACAAAGAGCTGATATCAGAAAGATCTTCATCGGTGGTTCTCCTTATGACTACACTGCTAAGTTCAATGATAAAAACCGATTTCCTAATAAAACCGAGGCCCTTACTGAAATAGTGGCTTTCCAGGAACAGGCAGCACGGAAGAATGGCTGGGCTTTTGTTGATTTTTACCATCCGATGATGGCAATCAATCAACGTGAGCAACAAAAGGATTCTACTTTTAGCCTGACGCCCAGTGACCGTATTCACCCTGACAACGACGGGCATATGGTCATGGCTTACCTGTTCCTGAAAGCACAGGGCCTGGACAACAAACCTGTAGCTGTTATTCATGTAGATGCAGGCACCAGGCAGGTAAAGCAGCAAACCAATTGCCAGATCAGTGGCGTAGCTGCCACTGCTGATGGTATTAGTTTTGGTTACCTGGCACAGTCACTGCCTTATCCCCTGGACACTATTCCACGTGGCTGGGGCCAGTTACACAAACAAGCTGATGCCCTGAAAGTAGTGCCTTTCAACAAAGATTTCAACCAGGAGATACTACAGGTAAGCGGTCTGAAAGCAGGCAAATACAACCTGCTCATGGATGGTGAGAAAGTAGGCACTTATGATGCCGGTGAACTCAGTGCAGGTATCAACCTCGCAGAAAACACCCGTACCCCTGAATACCAGCAGGCCATCCAGATTCGTGAAATGAACGAAGAACGCTGGGACATTGAGAGAAGAACAAGAATGTATGCCTGGATGAACTATGACTTCCTGAAAGGAAAAGGTCTGCTGTACAAAGATAACAATGCTGCGATGGATTCCGTGAATGCCTTTGCTGCGAGCAACATCTTTGTGGCTGGCAACAGGGACAACTATACCCGCTCCCGTTACAAAGCATTGCGCGAAGTATGGCAGCAGGAGCAGGATGTGCTGATCAATAAAATTTATGAAATCAATAAACCTCAGTTGCACAAAGTAGCCATTGTTGCAGCCAGATAACCCGATTTATGAGATATATCTTATCGTTACTTTTTGTACTGAGTACGGTTCGCCTGCTGGCAGCCAGCGTAGATACCGTCAAGACTTATAGTTCGTCTATGCAAAAGGAAATTAAGGCGGTGGTGATTACACCGGCTGATTATACCAGCAGCCGCCATTTTCCTGTATTGTATTTGTTGCATGGCTATAGCGGCAACTATGGCGATTGGATTAAAAAGGATCCGGCATTGACCACACTGACAGACCTGTATCATATGATCATTGTATGCCCGGATGGGGACTTTGGTAGCTGGTATTTTGATAGTGAAGCAAAGAAGAATTCCAGGTACGAAACTTATGTAGGAACAGAGCTGGTCAACTGGATGGATCAACACTATTCCACCATTCCCAATAGAACAGGCCGGGCTATTACCGGCCTGAGTATGGGCGGACACGGTGCATTGTTCCTGGCTTTTCGCCATCCCGGTACTTTTGGTGCGGCGGGCAGTATGAGTGGGGGAGTGGACCTGCGCCCCTTTCCACTTAACTGGGACCTGGAGAAGGTGTTGGGAAAGTATAGTGAGTTCCCGGAGCGATGGGAGAAAAACAGTGTAATCAATATGGTACACCTGTTGATTCCAAACCTGCTGGAGCTGACGATCGATTGTGGTGCGGATGATTTTTTCCATAACTGTAACGAAAGGCTGCATGAAAAGCTGCTGGAAAGGAATATTCCACATGATTATACAGTAAGGCCGGGTGGCCATACATGGGAGTATTGGTCGAATTCAATCCAGTATCAGGCATTGTTCTTTCACAATTATTTCAGTAGAAAATACTAACTTTAATTTGCTAAATCGGTTTAACAATTGTATTTTAGTGTTCTGACGAACAATCAACCAGAACAGAGCTAAGAACAAGGGGGAAAGATTTCACGTTTTTATTAAGCTAAATCGGTTTGACTACTTAACTATACCACGTTAATATTCTGATACAAATAAATCACGTCCATTTATGATAAAACGCTGTATTCCCGTTTTTATACTAATGGCATCCGCTCTCATCTATTCCTCCTGCCGCAAGGAGGGATTCCTGGCAGCAACCACTACCACGAACCTGGATGAAAAAAGTGTATTTGGCGATAGTTCCAGAACAGTGGGATTCCTTGCCAACATTTACTCTAATGTAGGTTTGAGCGCAAGCCTTAGCCGCTTTTCCTACAACTTCATCGTATGTGGTGGGTTAGAAGCTGCCTGTGACGAAGCTGAGCCTTCACACGCATTCTCCACACCTGCTACCCAGTTTGCCACCGGCACTGTGAATGCAGGTATCATTGGTGAAGAGCCGTACAAAACCTGCTATTCACAAATCCGCGCTGTCAATGTGCTGTTAAAGAATATAGACAATGCCCCTTTAAGGCAGGCCTATAAAACACAGATGATTGCGGAAGCCCGCTTCCTGCGTGCCTGGTTTTATGCTATTCTCGTGCAGCACTATGCGGGCGTACCGTTAGTTGGCGATACGTTACTATCCTATGATAAACCTATTCAGGCTACAAGAAGCACCTATGAAGAATGTATCAACTACATCCTCTCCGAATTAGATGCTGCCGGCGCTATCTTGCCCGTTACACAAACGGGCCTCAACTATGGCCGTGCCTCCAAAGGCGCCTGCCTGGCCCTCAAAGCAAGGGTACTCCTCTATGCCGCCAGTCCATTATTCAATGGTACTACCTTACCTGCTGATGCCGGCCCCGGTGGTGGTGTGAGTGTAGATCCGGCACTGGTAGGCTATCCTACTGCTGATAACAATCGCTGGAAACTGGCAGAAGATGCTGCGCAGGCCGTGATTACCCTGGGCACCTATACACTCAATACAAAGAATGATTACCAGACCAGCACTCCCGGATACGGCTTCCAGGGCCTGTTTCCACAGCGTGTAAATACAGAATACATCTTTGAACTCATGCGCCCTACGGGCAACAGTGACTTCGAAAATATGTTCCTGCCCCCATCCCGTGGTAGCAATGGCACGGGTTCTTTCCCTTACCAGGGATTGGTAGATGCCTTCCCCATGAAGAATGGCAAACTCATTACCGATCCTACTTCTGGTTATGATCCGAATGATCCGTATAAGAACCGTGATCCCAGGCTGGATTACAGTATCATCCACGATCAGACAGTATTGCTCGTGCGTACCAGCAATGGTCAGATCAACGGCTCCGCACCTGTGAATATTTATGTAGGTAATTATAACGGTGTATCTACTGGTCAGGATGCTGTTCACCAGGGTACTCTCACGGGCTATTACAATAATAAAATGCTGGATCCTGAGGCGATTGCAGCGACTATCAATCATGGTTCCGACAGGGTACAACCTTTGATGCGCTATGCAGAGATCCTGCTCAACTATGCAGAAGCAGCCAATGAATACGAAGGGCCTACCGGCAATGTCTACGCTGCTGTTGAAGCAATTCGCCAACGTGCAGGACTGGACCCCTACCAGCTACCTGCCGGCCTTTCCCAGTCTGAAATGAGAACCTATATTCAAAATGAACGACGCATAGAACTGGCATATGAAGGTCACCGTTTCTGGGATGTGAGGAGATGGAAGATTGCGCCGCAAACAGAAAATATTCAATCACAGGGCATGGAAGTGAACCGCTTTAACGGAACCGTAGGTTACAGCTTTTTCAATGTAACCAAGCACAACTTCCGTGCAGCCATGTACCTGTGGCCATTCCCATTATCTGAAACAGGTAAATCCCCGGAACTGGTACAAAATCCCGGGTATTAATCTTTAATCATTGCATGTTATGAATCGCTATATTATTCAAACACTCCTTTGCCTGCTGCTTTTCTCCTGCAAGATAGAAGAGGTTTCTCCGGTTGGCGAAGCACCGAAAAATATTGCCGGTAGCTGGAAGATCCTGAAGGCGACGAGGAACGGAACTGATATTACCAACGCGTTTGACTTCACACAATTCAGGGTGAAGTTTGATTCCATGGGCAGCTATACCATCGTGAACAGGGTGCCTTTTCTCGTGAGTACTGATGGCACCTATGCACTGGATGATCCTGCCTATCCATTCAAGATCACCTTCACGCCGCAGGGGGGATCTGCTGTGGCTACCTCTTTCAATTACATCACTACGGCAGGCGTGCGGCAACTGAACCTCACCTTTGTGCCCGGCTGTAACCTGAATGCATATATCTATACACTGGAAAAAGATAACTGATAATTTTATGCTTCCACGTTTAAATATTAAAGGGCGTAAGATCTGGATGCTGTCCGCATTGCTCCTTATCGGCATAGTGTTCAGCTTCTGTCATATAAAAATTACTAAAGTTACCATCCCTGCGTCCGCCAAGGTAGGTGATGTGGTACCCATTCAACTGGACATTGATGAATCCTGCAACTCCAGCGGTAGCGATCGCCTCATTCTCGGTGTACTGATGCCCAAGGGCTGGAAAGGTACGCAGAATATGACAGCTACCTACCGGAGCAGCAAGGGCGACGGCTCCTTCACCATGGTGCCACTCACTACCCCTGCTGCTCACGGAGATGGCAAGAACTGGCCGGACTATATGAGAGCTACCTTCGGCATTGCCGGTAACCTCATTGATGATATGGAATGGGTCGTGATGCAGAGTGATAATCCATTCACCTATGCCAATGGCGATAAGATCACCGGCTCCATTTATATCAACCTGAAGGTAGGTGCTGATGATAATCCTACTGTTGTAAAACTGGCTTATGTAGTCGCAAATACATCCAACGGCTTTACCTCCGATACCTATTTCGATGAAGGCTATGGCCCTACCGCTGAATATTACAACCAGTATGTGGGCGATTGCTTTACTGTAACCGGCGGTAGCGGCGACCTGGTTGACTTTTGTAATCCGCAACTCACAACCGTTTCCCCACCTAAGTCGCTGGACAATGACCTGGTCACCATCTCATTCGACTCCAATGTAATTGAGACGGAACTCTCCGGCAGTGATGAAGTATACCTCTGTGCCACCGGTACCACCAGTGATGGACAAACCATCACCATCTGTGAACAGACTACTAAAACACTGATGAAAGCTGTAGGTGGCGGCCGCTATGAGATTACCCTCTGGCCCCGGTCATTCTTCGGTGTGAGCGATAGCCAGACCGTTACCAACATGACTTACTTCATCACAGATAAAACCGGCACCAAACAGGTGGGATATGGTAACACCACTGCTCCTTTCACTTACAAATTTAAATGTGGATGATTATGCGCTACATATTTTGCCTGATCTGCCTGTTTGCCATCACGCAACAAAAGATCTTTGCCCAGGACACAAAGAAGTCCGGCATCAATGGCACTGTTGTCAATGAATTCAGCGAACCTATGGCCGGTGTAAAGGTCATGGTGAAGGATACAAAAAAGGAAATATTCACAGATGCAAACGGGGAGTTTCATATAGATACACCTCCCGGTACCGTGTTAGTATTCCTGTGGAAAGATTACTATACCCGCGAGCTGAAAGCTGCTTCCGAAATGTCTGTACAGCTCACAGATGCATTCCTGAAATCTCCACAGCAGGTCGATATGCTGTATGAAAGAGTAGACCGGTCTAAAGTACTGGGTGCGGTGTCTACCATCTATACCAAACAACTTACCACGACTCCTGCTTCTTTATATGTATACGCATTTCCCGGTCAGCTGGCAGGCGTGTATACCAAGCAAAACAGCGGCTTCACTTCTTTTAATGTGAGTGAGATTTCTTCTTCCGCCGTAATCGGACAAACACTGGTGAACGCCTCCTCCAATAATAACCGCTCTACCGATAACTCCGAAATCAGTCTGAGTGTACGTGGACAGACACCTATCACCGTCATTGATGGCGTGCAAAGAGAAATCTCTTCTATCGACCCGGAATCCATTGAATCTATTTCTGTGCTGAAAGATGGGTTGTCTACCTTATTATTAGGTAATAATAGTTCCCGACCGGTGCTGCTGGTGACTACGAGGAGAGGAGAAATGGGCCGCCCGCATATCACATTTACCGCGCAGACAGGCGTGCAGCAGTCTCTAGGTTTACCTAAGCCATTACCTGCTTATCAATATGCTTACCTGCTGAATGAAACACTGATGAACGATGGTAAGCCTGCCCTGTACAGTGCAGAAGACTTCAATGCCTATAAGAATCATACCGATCCTTATGGTCATCCGGATATTAACTGGTTCAAGACCCTGTTAAAGGACTATACACCTATCTCTAACTACAAGCTGAATGTGAATGGTGGTACAAATGTAGCCCGCTATTCTGTGTCGCTCAGCTATTTTGATCAGGAGGGTATTTTCAAAACCAGCCCGGATGTATCTTACAGCACGAACAATAGCCTGAAGCGCTATGTCATCAATTCCGATATCGGTGTGCAGGTGAACCAGAACCTGAATGTGGACCTGCAGTTATTCGGCCGTGTACAAAATACCCGCGAGCCGGGCAGTGATTACAATGGTTTGCTGAATGCACTGTTTTCCACACCTAACAATGCATATCCTATCTATAACCGCAATGGTACTTTTGGGGGTAACAATATTGGCGGTAATGGTGGCCCTTACAGCAATAACCTGTTGTCAAGAGCACAGTATTCCGGCTACACACAAAACAACACCAATGACATTCTGGCGAATTTAGATTTGAATTATAACCTGAATAGTGTATTGAAGGGTTTAACTTTCAAAATAAAAGGCAACCTGGCATACCAGTCTATCACTGCACTGGACAGGAGCTTACAGAACCCTTCCTATGGATATGTAGACAGCGTCTATGTGATCTATGGTACAACTACTTCACAGCACAATGCATTCCGCACGGTGTTTACTTCCCGTCAGTCATACGCACAGGGTAGCCTGAATTATGACAGGAGCTTCGAAAAGAGTAATGTGAACGCGCAGCTGATGTACGACCGCAAGTCTATTGTGGCAAACTATGACCTGGCTTCTACTACTACCAATGCAGGTGGCAGGATCGGTTATGACTACAATAAGAAATACTTTGTAAATGCCACATTGATAGGTAGCGGCAATAACCGTTATCCAGATGGCAAACGCTGGGGGCTCTTCTACGGTGGCGGCCTTGGATGGGAGATGGGTAATGAAGACTTCATCAAAGAAAACCTGCCATGGATCAGCGGTTGGAAATGGAGAGCCACTTATGCCAAAACAGGCAATGCCAATATTGATCTGAACGCATCCTTATATTACGCTTATTCTCAAACCTATTCTTCGAATAACAATGGTAAGAATTACCAGGTAGGTACCGGCTACACTACCGTCTATTACCAGTACGAAGGTTCACTGGCCAATCCTTATATCACCTGGGAAAAAGGGAACAAGTTTGATGTGGGTACTGACATTTCTTTCTTCCGGAGTCATTTACAACTCACAGCAGATTACTATCATGATGTGTATTCAGACATCCTGGGTTATCGTGGCAATTCTATTGCTTTGCTGGGTACCGGTTATCCGCTGGAAAACATTGGTAAGAACCTTTACCATGGTATAGAGTTGTCACTGACTTACAATAACCACCTGGGCAATTTCAACTACTTCGTAACTACCAATGGCAACCTGGCCTATTCCAAAATCATTTTCAACGATGAACTGGCTACGCCTTATGCCTGGAACAGAAGAACCGGTTTACCGGTATCAGGAACTTTTTATGGCTATACATCTTTAGGGCTATACCAGGATGCAGAAGATGCAGCAAGCAGTGCGCACATCGCTGGTTACAGCCCGCAACCCGGCGATATCAAATACAAAGACCTGAATGGAGACGGTGTGATAGATGCCTTTGATCAGTCTACCATTGGCGGCACCAAACCATTGGCTTTCTTCGGTGTCACACTGGGTGGAAATTACAAAGGGTTCAACTTCAGTTTCGTCATACAGGGGGTAGGTAACAGGCAGATCAGTGCATTGAATAATGCTGTTGACCATTTTGGTATGGACTATAATACCACCAACGGACAGGTGTACGAAAATGCTACTGGCCGCTGGACGCCGGAGACGGCAGGTCAGGCCACACTGTCAAGACTGGCAGTATCTGCTACGAACAACAATACGATGTTCTCTACTTTCTACCTGAAGAGCGGCAATTATGTAAGACTCCGCAATGCAGAGATCGGGTATTCATTGCCTTATAGTCTGCTGAAGAGAATACGCATTTCCGGCTTGAAAATATTCGTGGATGGCGAGAACCTCTTTACCATCGCGGGTTTTAAAGGCATGGACCCGGAGGTACAACCATACAATTATCCCATTCAGCGGGTAGTCAGTACAGGTGTTAGTATTAAGTTATAAAAGAGATTGAGCCATGAAAAAACATATTCATAAAATACTGCTGCTCGCTGCCCTTATCAGTGGTTGCAAAAAGTACGAGCAGTTTCCGGTAGATAAAGTGACAGGCAATTATGTCTTCGATCCGCTTGATTCTGCGGGTGTGAATGCACAATCTTTCCTGTATGGTATCTATGCCATCGTAAAGAATGGACACAACCGTGCAGATGGTGATTACCTGGATGCGGCGGGTGATGATGCGGTGTCTTCACAGACGGGTAGCAATATCGCTGTGACGCTATTGGCTACAAATGCGGTGACATCGTTCAATTTTCCGGGTGCGGAGAATTACTGGGAAGGTACGAACCTCTCACAGGCGCCTACCAGCTCTGGCGTGCCGGATGCTTTCTGGGCGGGGATTCGTAATGCAAACATCTTTATCAATGGCATAGGCGTGGTGCCTGTAAAAGGTAGTTTACCCAATGGTACGACTACAGCACAGGTATGGAGAAGTGAAGCACGTTTTCTCCGGGCCTACTTTTACTTCGAACTGGTAAGGCGCTATGGCGGCGTGCCATTGCTGGGTGATAAAGTATATAATATCGAAGATAACCTGGAAATTCCACGGAATACTTTTGCAGACTGTATCACCTATATCGTAAGTGAATGTGATGCAATCAAAGACAGCCTGATTTCTGCACCTGCATCAGATGGTGATAACTACAGGGCTACAAAAGGAGCCGCGCTGGCACTGAAGGCAAAAACCTTGTTGCTCGCAGCAAGCCCGCTATTTAATGGTGGCAATATTGAGAGTGGCAATGCCCTCACCGGCTATACCGATTATGATGTAAACCGCTGGACACAGGCGGCACAGGCTGCAAAAGATGTGATGGACCTGGGGGTGTATGCCCTGTTGCCTTCATTCACACATATCTTCCTGGACCAGAATAACAGTGAGCGGATCTTTATTCGCCCCGGCAATAATTCTACCGGAATCGAAACCAGGAACGGTCCTGTAGGTTTTCAGGCTGGAGGCACGGGCAATACCAGTCCTACACAGGAATTGGTAGATGCCTTCCCCATGCAGAATGGGCTGCCCATTACGAATCCTGCTTCTGGTTATCTCGCAGCTGATCCGTATAGTTTACTGAATGATGTAAAACGTGATCCCCGGTTTAATGCGACTATCTTTTACAATGGTGCTACCTGGTTAAGCAGCACAGTAGATACTTATGAAGGTGGTAAGAGTAAGCCAAATTCTTCTCAGCAACAAACGGAGAGTGGTTATTACATGCGCAAATTTATGGGTGACTTTGAAGCTGCCACTACCTACAGCAATCATTCTGCCGACTGGATTGTACTGCGCTATGCAGAAATTTTGCTGGGATATGCAGAAGCCCGTAATGAAGCAGAGTCTGCACCACAGTCAGATGTATATGAGCAATTGTATGCCATCAGGGCAAGAGCAGGTATTGCAGCAGGAGATGATGGCAACTATGGTCTGACACCTAATATGACACAGGCAGAGATGAGGGCCGTAATACAAAATGAATGGAGAATTGAGTTCGCCTTTGAAGAGCACCGTTACTTCGACATCCGTCGCTGGAAGATAGCAGGTACTGTCATGAATCAGCCACGTAGGGGTATAACCATTGTAAAGAACGGTTCTTCCTATACCTATAATGTCGCTAACATTCTGACTACTGTGTTCAAAGACAACCAATACCTGTATCCGATCCCTTACAATGAAGTGGCGAAGAACCCGGTTATGAAGCAAAATCCGGGATGGTAAGCTACTCAATTCTTAAAAATTACAAACAATCAGATATGCGGAAAATAATACTGCTGATTTGTATAATAATAAATTTACTCCCCGGCGTGCTGCTGGCGCAGCACCGGGTTATCACCGGCGCTGTGCGTGACATTCAGGGGCCACTGCCTGGGGTGACAGTGGCGGAAAAAGGGGTACCTACGAATGGTATGATCACTGATGCAGCGGGTAAATTTAAACTGACATTAAAAGGTGCTTCCAATGTGCTCGTGTTCCGTTACCTTGGTTATGTGACCCGGGAACTGAATGTGGCCGGGAAGAGTGATGGGATAGATGTAACATTGGCTTCAGATAACCAGGCATTGGATGAGGTAGTGGTAGTGGGATATGGTAAAACCACCCGTATCACCAGCACCGGTTCTGTCAACACTATCAATGCTGCTGAAATCAGGAACGTGCCTACAGCTAATGTACAGAATGCACTGTCTGGCAGATTGCCGGGTTTCTTTTCTCAACAGTCATCCGGTCAGCCTGGTAAAGATGCGTCTGACTTTTATATTCGTGGTGTAAGCTCACTGAACCCTGCCGGGAATAAGCCTTTGATCATCGTGGATGACGTGGAGTATACTTATGATCAGCTGCAACAGATCAATGTGAATGAAATCGCTTCTATCTCTGTATTGAAAGATGCCAGTACCACTGCCATCTATGGTATCAAAGGGGCGAATGGTGTACTGGTAGTAACTACCCGCCGTGGTAAGCTGGGTAAACCGCAGATCAATGTACGTGTGGAAGGTGGTGCACAAACACCGACCAAGATACCTAAGTTCCTGGATGCATATGAGTCTGCACGCCTCATCAACCAGGCAGATGCAAATGATGGTCTGACAGCTGAGTTCACACAGGCAGACCTGGATGCATTTAAGAATCATACCGACCCTTATGGTCATCCTGATGTAAACTGGTATGATGCAATTTTCAAACAGTTCAGTTATCAGCAGAATACAAATCTCGATATCTCAGGTGGTAATGAAACTGTGAAGTACTTCATCTCAGGTGGGGCTATGAACCAGAATGGGCTGGTGCGTTCATTTCCTGATCCACGTGGTACGGTGAATACCAATTACAATTTTAAAAGGTACAATTTCAGGTCTAACCTGGATTTGAGAGCGAATAAGACATTGACGATGCGACTGGATGTGACCACTCGTTTTTCAACGACAAATTCACCGAATTTATCAGCAAACAGTGCGCTGTCAGAGGTATTTGATTTTAGTAAGCTGACGCCGTTTACAGCGCCATTTTTAAATCCAAATGGTTCTTATGCATACGCATATTCCCGTTTCAATACCGGACATTTACCGACCTTAAATGCAAGACTGGCTACAGGTGGTTATCAAAACGCAAAGAGAACGGATTACAACATCGTATTCAATGCTACTCAGCAACTGAATAAGATAACGGATGGCTTGTCTATCAGCGCGCGTATCGCTTATTCCAGCCAGGAACAATATACCAGGGGTACGGGCAATTTTGGTTCTATCCCTTCTTATCATTACGATCCTACTGATCAATCTTATACATTGAATCCTGCAGGTTCTTATGTATTCTCCAATATTTACTATTCAGGGAATACGAATATTTATACAAACAATGTGAACTTGCAATTCTTTTCCAACTATGACCGCACCTTTAATCAGAAGCATCATGTGACGGGTCTGTTATTATTGAATCAGCAATCCCAGACATTTGATGCCTATGATAACCTGGATGCAGCGTCAGTAGGGGTGCCTGCAAAATTTCAGGGGGTTAGCGCCTCTGCAAATTATGAATATGCCGGTAAGTACCTGGTGGATCTGAAAGCTGCTTACAATGGTACGGACCGGTTTGCGGCCAGCCATCGCTTTGGTTTGTTCCCTGCAATTGGTCTGGGGTATAACCTGTCTGGCGAGAAATTCTTCAAAGAAGCATTTCCGGTATTTGGTTTGTTCAAGATCCGTGGTTCTTATGGTATAGTGGGGTCTGATGTGGCGCCTAATAACCGGTATATCTATGCGCAGAACTATATTCAGAATGGGAATACTTATCCGTTTGGAGAATCTCCTTCCAACTATACCATGTTCTACGAAGGTAACCTGGCAAACAGTAATGTGGTATGGGAGAAACAAAGGGAAACCAACCTGGCCATTGATATCAATATGCTGAAGAATAACAAACTTTCAGCTACTATCGAGGTGTTCAGGAATGTTCGTTATGATCAGCTGATCGTACCTAACAATGTACCTGATATCATTGGGGTAGGATTGCCGGCTGTGAACATAGGCCGTACACAGAACCAGGGCTTTGACGGTCAGATCGGTTATCACAGCAGTATTGGAAATGTACAGTGGGGAGCAAATTTTGTCTTCTCTTATGCAAAGAATAAGATCCTGTACCAGAGTGAGGCATCACCGGCTTATCCCTGGTTAGCACATACCGGCAAGCCGTTGAACCAGCCATTCGGTTATCATTCATTAGGGTACTATACACAGGAGGACATTGATAATGTGAATGCATATATGTCAACGAATGGTGGCAGCAATGCCGGGAACAAGACGGTGGCAGTGCCGGATAATGGATTGCCATTGCATGCAGGTGACCTGAAGTATCAGGACCTGAACGGAGATGGTTTTATCAATGTATTCGATCAGCGTGCCATCGGGCATCCCAACCTGCCTAATACGAACCTGGGTCTGAACCTGCAGGCATCTTATAAAGGGCTTAGTCTGAGTGTGCTGCTGCAGGGATCTTTCAACTACAGTTTTATCATTACAGGTACAGGCATAGAACCATTCATTGGTCAGTTCCAGCCAATCCACCTGGAAGCCTGGACACCTGAGACAGCAGGCAGTGCAAAGTATCCACGACTGACAACGAATAAGTCATCAGTGAATAGTCCGACCTATTATCCATCCGATTACTGGTTGGTGAATGCGCATTATATTCGTTTGAAGACAGTGGACCTGGGTTATCAGTTCCCTACGAAGATGCTGCCTTTTCACCTGAACAGTGCGCGGGTGTATATGAGTGCTTACAACCTGTTTACCTGGGATAACTACCGTAAATATCAGCAGGATCCTGAGATCAGTACGAATACTGCGGGGGATGCGTATATTAACCAGCGGGTGGTTAACTTAGGTGTACAATTAAGTCTATAAGCATATGTTTCCTACTATCGGAGATCTTATCAGTTACATATTCCACGTTAACGCGAAGGTAAACCTTCAGACTTTTGGTTCATGCATGGCCCTGGCTTTTGCCGGGGCCTATGTAGTGTTTGTAGCTGAGTTTAAGCGAAAGGAGAATGATGGAACGATAAGTATTGTGAAGGTCAAAACCGCCAGTAAAACCATGGAAGTGATAGTGAATGCATGTATAGGTTTCCTGATAGGGTATAAGGTGGTGGCGATATTACTGGCGCTCTGGCAGGGGCAGGATCCGGTTGCGTTGTTGTTTTCCCTGCGTGGAAATTGGATAGCAGGGGGGGGGCTGGCATTCGTATGGGGCATATGGGCATATAGCACTCATAAAGCAATGGCGTCACAATTTATACATCCCTACCAACTCATGCCCTACATTGTATTCATGGTGGCGGTATGGGGTTTTATTGGCGCCAAACTATTTGATGCGGTAGAGCATTTTCAGGAGCTTTTATATAACCCTGTAACAGTACTGTTTTCACGCAGTGGGTTTACTTATTACGGGGGGCTTATATTCGGGGCATTGACTTATCTGTACATAGGATACCGGCATAAAATCAAACTGATCCATATGGCAGATATCGGTTCTCCGGGCATGATGTTGGCATATGGCATAGGGCGGATTGGTTGCCAGTTGTCAGGTGACGGAGACTGGGGAATTGTAAACAGGCATATAAAGCCGGGCTGGATACCGCAATGGGCATGGGCATATACCTATCCGCACAATGCAATTAATGCGGGTGTGTTTAAACAGGGGTATTATGAACTGCCTGCAGGTGTATATCCTACACCTTTGTACGAAGCAGTGTTGTGTATTTTATTATTCCTGGGGATGTGGATGGTCAGGAAAAGATTGCGGGTGCCGGGGGCAATGTTTTTTTTATACCTGGTATTAAATGGGGTGGAACGGTATTATATTGAAATATTGAGAGTAACGCCAAAATATACCCTCTTTCAGTTGAGCCAGGCGCAGATGATTGCCTTACTTTTTATGGCCGGAGGGGTGGCAGGATTTGTTTGGTTAACGGGTAGATCTTATTTTTCATCTACAAAACAAATTCCGTAGTTATGAAGAGACTGCTTTTTATATTCTCAGGTCTGTTACCGTTTTTAAATATACAGGCACAATACAGGGTAGAAGAGGTGCCTGAGTGGTCCGCATTGTTCATCAGGAATAATGGTTGGTTTGGTGGTGATGGTATTTATTCTATTCCTTTTAATGGGGTGGAGAACCGTCGGTCAGACAGCCTGCTTTTTATTTTTAGTGATTCCATGATTGGCACAATAGAAAATGATTCATTACAACCCGGCTCCCGCATGATTCACAATAGTGTGGCGATCTGGAACGGGCATGAGATGAAATTCTACTGGCCGGAAAATGAGCAACATGAAGCAGTATCCGTATTTGAACCATCTACGCCACTCACGGAGAAGAATGACTACTATTGGCTGGGAGATGGTTTTGTGAACCAGGAGCAGGATAATACGCTTTATATATTTGGCTATCGCATCCACAATGTATCGCAGGAGGCTTTTGGATTCAGGGAGGTGGGGAATACACTGATAAAAATTTCGAAAGGCACAAAGCCCCCATTTACAAAGTATGAGCAGATGGATACGCCTTTCTTTTTTACAGATAAATCCGGGCAGATTGGTTCATATGGTGCGGGTATTTATGTGAATACAAAGAAGGCAGGCGCGCCTGCACCTGATGGCTATGTGTATGTCTACGGGGTACATGGCATGGAAAAGGGCATGGTAGTGGCCAGGGTAAAACCTGCTGAATTTGATCATTTTGATCAATGGCGTTTTTATGATGGCAGGGCATGGGTGAAGGAGATGAATAAGGCTGTTGATGTAACAAATAAAGTGTCGAATGAACTCAGCGTGTCGCCATTGCCTGATGGTAAATACGCACTCATTTTCCAGGAAGGTGGTTTAGGTACCACCATCGGTATGCGTGTAGGTACTTCGCCTGTTGGCCCTTTTGGACCTGTGATCAGATTATGGGATTGCAGTAAGGATGCGGAAGAGAAAACCTATGTAATGTACAATGCCAAGGCGCATCCGGGCATTTCTGCGCCTGGCGAACTGTTGATCAGTTATAATGTGAATTCAGTAGAATTTTTTAACGACCTGCAAAAACATCCGCATTTATATCGTCCACGTTTTCTCAGACTTAAATTAACTCATTGATGAAGCAATTATTATTAGCCTTGTTCCTGTGTGCTGTAGTGATGCGTGGCATGAGCCAGGTTAGCTATGTGAATACAAGACAGGGAACCAACAGCAAATATGAATTTTCTTATGGAAATACCTATCCGGCTACGGCATTGCCTTTTGGTATGCATACCTGGACGCCGCAAACGGGGAAGAATGGAGATGGATGGAAGTACCAGTATTTTGTACATACGATCAGGGGTTTTCAGCAATCGCACCAGTGCAGTTCGTGGGTGAATGACTATGCGGTGTTTTCTCTTTTTCCTGAAGCAGCGTTGGTGGTGGATGAAGATAAACGTGCGGCTGCTTTTAAACATGAAAATGAAACCGCACAACCGGGTTATTATAAAGTGACTTTTGATAATGGGATTAAGACAGAATTTTCTCCAACAGAAAGAGGGGTACATTTTCGGTTTTCATTTCCTGCTAAGAAAGCTATCATTGTATTAGACGGGTATACCAAAATGAGCCAGGTGAAAATAGATGCCGTTGGCCGCAAAATTACTGGTTATGTCAATAACGCCCGATGGGCGCCACAGAACTTCCGCAACTATTTTGAGATAATATTTGATAAGCCATTTAAGGCATATGGTACATGGGAGAAAGATAAAATAAATGCTGATAATGCTGAGGCAGAAGGGGAGGGTGTAGGTGCTTATATAGACTTTGGCAATGCAAAACAGGTAGAAGCAAAAGTGGCTTCTTCCTATATCAGTCCGGAGCAGGCTACACTCACATTACAGCGTGAATTGAATCATAGTTTTGAAGAGACGCATACAGGTGCTGATAAGGTTTGGAATACCCTGCTTTCAAGGATGAAAGTAGAAGGTGGTACGGCAGAACAAAAGGCTACATTTTATTCCTGCCTCTACCACGCCAATCTCTTTTCGCATCAGTTCTTCGAGTATGACAAGGAGGGACATCCTTATTACTTCAGTCCTTACGATGGCAAAATCCATTCCGGGTATATGTATACCGACAATGGTTTCTGGGATACTTTCAGGGGGCAGTTTCCTTTGAACACTATTATGCATCCAACTATGGAAGGTCGTTATACACAGGCATTGCTGGATGCGCAGGAGCAATGTGGCTGGTTTCCTGCCTGGTCATTTCCGGGAGAGACAGGGGGGATGCTGGGTAATCATGCCATTTCTTTATTGGCAGATGCCTGGGTAAAAGGGATCCGTACTTTTGATCCGCAGCAAGCATTGAAGGCTTACTTTCATGAAGCGACGAACAAAGGTCCATGGGGTAGTGCCAATGGCCGGCCGGGGTGGAAGGAATATTATGAAATGGGGTATTGTCCGTATTCAGAAAAGACATTAGGCGCTTCGTCCTGGACACTGGAATTTGCTTACGATGACTTTTGTGGCTACCAGCTGGCAAAGATGACGAATCAGCCATTCTATGAAAACGTGTTTAGTCGCCAGATGTATAATTACAAAAACCTGTATGACCCTGCCACTGGTTTTATGCGTGCAAAAGATGCAGAAGGGAATTGGGTTACACCGTTCGATCCGTTGGATTGGGGTGGTCCTTATACAGAGGGGAATGCGTGGCACTGGACGTGGTCCGTATTTCACGATGTGCAGGGATTGATCAACCTGATGGGCGGGGAGCAGCAGTTTACCAATAAAATCGATTCCGTATTCAGCATACCGGGCACTATCAAAGTAGGTGGTTATGGTCAGGTGATTCATGAAATGACAGAGATGGCGGCTTTCAAAATGGGGCAGTATGCACAGGGGAATGAGCCGATTCACCACTTGGTGTACCTGTATAATTATGCGGGGCAGCCATGGAAAACCCAGTGGCATGTAAGGCAGATTATGCAGAACATGTACAATGCAACTGAGAATGGTTACCCCGGCGATGAAGATCAGGGGCAGATGTCAAGTTGGTATGTGTTGAGTGCTGCGGGATTCTATAGTGTATGCCCGGGAACAGATCAGTATGTGATAGGTAGTCCTTTGTTTCCAAAAATGACGATCACACTCGAAAATGGACGGGAATTTATTGTAGAGGCGGAGAATAACAGTCCGCAAAATGTATACATCCAGTCAGCGACATTGAATGGGGTGCCTTATGAGCATAACTATATCACCCATACGGCTATTATGAATGGAGGGGTGTTGCACCTTGTAATGGGGCCTGAGCCTAACTTTAAAAGAGGAATAAAACCGGCAGACAGGCCATTTTCGCTCACTTCTTCCGGTTCCTGGGTACTTGGTCCATTTACCCGCCCTGCGGGCGTAAATCCATTAATAAGCCCTGATACGACCACCGCCTTTCGCGATCCTATGACGGGGGAGCAGGTAGGCTGGGAATCCAATGATACATTTAATCCTGCAGCTGTTTTAAAAGACGGTAAAATCTGTATTCTTTACCGGGCAGAAGACCGTTCCGGCAAAGGGATCGGGATGCGTACCTCCCGTTTGGGACTGGCTACGAGTGAAGACGGGCTGCATATTCAGAGCCGTTTGAAAGCACCTGTTTTATTCCCTGACAATGACAATGCAAAGGAATTTGAATGGAAAGGGGGCTGCGAAGATCCCCGTGTAGCGGTGACAAAAGATGGTACTTACCTCGTATTATATACAGAATGGAATAATAAAGTACCCCGTTTGGGGGCTGCGCTGTCCAGAGATCTGGTTCATTGGGAGAAGAAAGGCCCTGTGTTCAAAGGCGCCTTCCGGGATATTGCTTCCAAATCTGCCTCTATCCTTACAGAAGTGGATAATGGCCAGCTGGTGATTGCTAAAGTAAATGGCAAATACTGGATGTATTGGGGCGAGCATCATGTCTATGCTGCAACTTCCGATAACCTGTATGAATGGACCCCGCTTACGACCCCGGATGGTAAACTGAAAGAGCTGATGTCTCCCCGAAAAGGGTATTTCGATAGTGACCTCACAGAATGTGGCCCTCCGGCGGTAAAGACTTCCCAGGGAATTGTATTGTTGTACAATGGAAAGAACAATGCGACAAATGGAGACAAACGCTATACAGCAAACACCTATGCGGCAGGGCAGGCATTATTTGATCTAAATGCCCCGGATGTGTTGTTAGACCGGCTGGATCAGCCTTTCCTGGTACCGCAGGAGGCTTTTGAGAAAAGCGGACAATACCCGGCGGGTACTGTTTTTATAGAAGGACTTGTGTTATTCAGGAATAAATGGTTCCTTTATTACGGCTGTGCGGATTCGAGAGTAGCTGTCGCGGTTGCCGGTAAAAAGGAATAATAATGAGCGCTCGACCAAATTTCACGGAAAGAAAATACCTGACTATCTTTTTATTTGTGACCTCCCTGTTTTTATGCTGGGGAGTGGCACTGACCCTTGGGGATGTATTGAATCGACATTTTCAGCATGTGTTGCACATTTCAAAGTCAAGATCCGGGTTGGTACAGTTATCCCTTTTTGGGGCGTATGCGGTAATGGGGATACCGGCGGGTATATTCATGAAGCGGTTTGGTTATAAGCGTGGAATTTTACTGGGTTTGTTGTTGTATGCCTCGGGCGCATTTTTGTTTATCCCGGCGGCAGAAGCGGTTTCTTTTAATTTTTTCCGGCTGGCGTTGTTTGTGTTGGCTTGTGGGCTGGCCACTCTGGAAACGGTTGCGCACCCGTTGATAGCGGCCTTGGGAGATCAGCGTACCAGTGATCAGCGTATCAATTTTGCCCAGTCATTCAATGGACTGGGAGGCGTGATCGGCCCTGCGCTGGGGAGTTATGTGATCCTGAAAGAATCGAATGATTTACTGGCTGTGCGGGATCTGTATATGGTGATAGGCGGGGTGATTGCTGTGCTGGCAGTCGTGTTTTTGTTTATAAAGGTACCCCCGGTGCAGTATGCTACGCATGAACACCTGGAGGGAGCAAAGCCCCTGATCCGGCAAAAGCACTTTGTATTTGCGGCGGTGGCGCAGTTTTTTAATACAGCGGCACAGGGGGGGACCTGGGCATATTTTATCAATTATGGGCATGATGTGATGGGGTTGAGCGATGAAAAGGCCGGATATTTTTTCTCTCTGAGTATGATACTGCTGATGATAGGTCGCTTTGTGGGTACGGGTTTGATGCGTATTATTACCCCTTATAAATTATTGACCCTCTTTGCGGGTATGAATATAATGATGTGTATTATTGTTGCGCAGCAGTGGGGCTGGGTCTCGTTTGTGGCTTTGTTAATGATCAATTTCTTTTTCAGCATTATGTTCCCGACCATTTTTAGCCTGGGGTTGAAGAACCTGGGAAAACGCACGCAGCAGGCTTCTTCATTCATCGTGATGGGAGTGGTAGGAGGTGGAATTTTTCCGCCTTTGATGGGGCTGATCGCTAACCACAATGTAGCTGCGGCGTACTATCTGCCTGTCATTTGTTATATCGTGATATTATTATTTGGGTATAATTACCCACGGCTGGGTAAAAATTAATCTATTTTTGATCTTAAATAACCACTTGTGAAGAAATTAAGAATCAAGGATATTGCGGATGGTCTGAATATATCCAAGACAGCGGTCTCTTTTATCCTGAATGGAAAAGCAGAGGAAAAGCGGATCAGCGGGGAACTGGTAGAGCGGGTAGAGAAATATATACAGGAGGTGGGGTACAGGCCAAGTCCTATTGCCCGTGGTTTGAGAACGGGGAAGTCTCATATTATTGGTTTGATGGTAGAGAGTATCTCTGACCCATTCTTTGCTACTATTGCCCGTTTGATTGAGAATGAGGCGTATAAGGAAGGGTACAGGATTATCTATTGCAGTACGGACAATGATACGGAGAAGACGAAGGAGCTAATCAATGTATTGAAGGATAGAAACGTAGATGGTTATATTATTTCTCCGCCTCCGGGAGTGGAGAAGGAAGTTAATGAACTGATTAAGGCAGGGATGCCGGTGGTGATGTTCGACCGGTATTTACCTAAGGTAAAGACGGATTACGTAGTCATCGACAATGAGCCGAGTGCGGAGAATGCCACCAATTACCTGATTAAGCAGGGGTATAGCAATATTGGCCTCATTACCTTTTCATCTTCGCTGACGCAGATGAAGGGACGGTTGAAGGGATATAAGAATGCGATCCGAGAGGCAGGGTTAAAATCCTGTGTGCTGGAAATTGATTTCACGCCAGAAGAAAAAGTAATGGTACAGACCGTACGTGATTTTTTGGTGGCTAATCCTAAGCTGGATGCGATTTTATTTGGTGCGATACAGGCGGGCGCCTGTGGACTCAAAGCCATGACACAGTTAAAGATGAAGGTGCCGGAAGATCTGGCGGTGATCTCTTTTGATGATCACGACATCTTTGAATTGTTTGCAACACCGGTAACGGCTATCGCACAGCCGATAGAAAAGATAGCGCATAAGGTGATTGGGTTATTGTTGGATAGGCTGGATGCAGAGAAGGTTTCGGCAGAGCCGAGGGAGGTGGTGCTGAAGACGAAGATGAAGGTGAGAGGGTCGTCGGTAGCAAAGAATTCAAAAAAATATTTGGATAGTAAATAGAAACTATTATCTTCGCGTCCCGTTTGAGAGAAAATGGGGAATGATTCCGTAGCTCAGTTGGTAGAGCAATACACTTTTAATGTATGGGTCTTGGGTTCGAGTCCCAACGGGATCACCTTCTGGGGCAAGTCTAAAAAAGAAAGGCTTGTCCCATTTTTTTTTCCCTTCCAGCCCCTTGGCATTCTGATAATAGTGCGTTATAGCAGAATTTAATCTTTGGGTTCGATGTCATGTTCCGTCAAATTCCAGAAATTCGGGGAACATCGAACTTATAATTGTTCTCTTTACTTCTATATCTCCATTTTCATAGAGTAGATCAATATTTGATATCTTTTTTAAATCTACCTTGAGAAGGTCTTTTATTTCCGGTTACAGTTTGGACACTTCAAAAAGACTCTCAATGGCAAGCCTTCTGTAGAAACTACTTTGGGCTTTACAACCCGCCTTCTTCCATCAAGAACGACTTCTGCTGCGTTAAACCAGGTTTCACTAATTAGCGGCCGGGGTGAAATAATCCATTCCTGGAACGGCCTATCAGGAAGTCGATCACCAGGAACATATAGATGGCGAAAAGTATGGGTAAAAGAATAAAGTATTCACTTTGTATGTTATTGAACAAAGTGACATATGTTTGGCTGATGTGGCTGGATTTTTTAAGCGGGTAGTGATTGGATTTATCCTGAATGACTGCGAAAAAGATTACACCAGTGAGGCATACGGCAATGGCCCACCAGGTTTTTTTGCTGATAATAGGTTGTATTTTCTTTGGAATAAGACTATCCATTGTTTTTTCTGTAAAACGCAGGGTAACTTTCTCGGTTGGAAGGTTATGCAGCAGATGGAGGAGAGTATCCGTATCTGCGGCCTGCTCCTCAATACCTTCCATCACCTTTATTGTAAAATCAGATCGGGTCTGATCAGCCCCGATAGATTGTATGAGTCGTTTCAATTGTTCTTCCTTGTTCATAAAGCCTGGATTAAATTAAACCTGATAATTTTTGTTCAAGTTTTTTCCTCGCACGGAATAACTGTACTTTGATATTGGCTGTTGATTGTCCGGTAATTTCGTTAATCTCTTTGATGGAGTTTTCGTTCATATAGTACAGTGTGACCAGTATAGCTTCATTGGCTGGGAGTTCATTAATTGCCCTGTAAATGTATTTTGATTTTTCCTCCTGTTGCATTTTTTCCAGTTTATGCGGCTGATCGTCAAACCGGTTGTAATATTCATCAGGAGACTGTTTGCTAACCGGTAGTGCTTTTCTTTGCTTGATGTGGGCCAGGCAGGTTCTATATACAATTGTATAAAGCCAGGTAGAAAATTTGGCACCTCCCCTGAACGATCTGATGGCTTCATAAGCTTTTATGAAGCTTTCCTGGGCAGCATCTTCTGCCCCGGCAGGGTCACGGATCATTTTTAGAGAGATGGTATAAGCCATATTTTTATACTTATCTACGAGAAAAGCATAAGCACTAGAATCGCCATCTATTATTCTTTGGATATATTCCTGCTCTTCTATATGAGTCATGCAGATATAGCAGTTTTCTTATAAGAGGGTAGTTTTTCGTCAGTGGTTACAAAAATTGTCGATAAAATTATTTTAAGCTCATTTTTGGTGTAAATAGTAGAAATTCAATTAATTATGATAGTTGTGCGGTTTGGTAAGATGAAAAAATTTAAAAAACCTTTAAATTTTGTAACCAGTGTTCTCTTAATCGACTCTTACTTATGAAGTAAAACTAGTAAAATATGGACGAAATTACAAGAGATTGCCTCGTTTCTATAGCCGCCTTTGCCGCAATATTTGGAATAGCTTACATATACTTTATTTCCCGCCACCGGGAACGTATTACTATGTTGGAAAGGGGCGTAGATCCGAAATCTTTTCAAAAGGAGGAACAATCCCTGAAATACGGAATGATGGCAATTGGAATAGCAATAGGTACAGTGGCCGGTGCAATTTTAGGGAAGAATGGTGTGGAGAAAAACACCAGTTATATTTCAATGATATTTTTATTTAGCGGTATCAGTTTAGTGACTTACCATCTAATTACCAGGATAAAAAAGTAACCTTAATATTTTTTACATTAAACCTTTTGCGAAGACGTTGACTCTTTCCAGGTTTTTAGCCTGTCCATAATAATTTTATTGTAGTGACCTGGTTTGGATTACTTGTTTTTTTAAAAAAACAGGTATGCGAGCCATTGCCTTGCCCAGCCCCTTAAATTTAGCCCATATGAATCAAAAATTAGTTAATCAGATTGTTTTATTGATTTTTTTATTACTACCATGTAATATGATGTTCGCGCAGCAAGCGCCAGGGCAGGGTATTGTAAAGGGGATAGTCGTGGATGCAAATAATCACGCCGGTGCTGCATTTGTTGCGATAAGATTAAAGCAGGCAGATGGCACCGTGGCAAAAGTAGGTGTATCCGGGCCTGATGGAAAATTCCTGATCAATGGTGTAGATAAAACAGGTAAATATGCGGTTACATTCTCTGCCATGAACTACCAGGCAAAGTCAGTTGACTTCCGGTTTGAGGATAGCAGTGTGGTAGAGGTGGTGATGGATACCGTTTATTTGGAACTGCAGCATGTGCAGTTAAAAGAAGTAGGCATCGTAGCAAACAAACCTATTGTGAAACAAAAAGCAGGCATGATCTCCTACGATATGCAGGCGGATCCTGACAGTAAATCCAGCAACGTGCTAATGATGGTAAGGAAGATCCCTTATCTCTCGCTGGATGCGAATGAAAATATCACATTGAAGGGGAATTCTGATTTTAGGGTATTGATCAATGGAAAGTCATCAGGTATGTTTGAGCGTGATCTGAAGAATATATTGAGAACGATGCCTGCTTCCTCCATTGCACGTATCGATGTATATACCATTCCTCCTGCACGTTTTGATGCAGAAGGTGCTGGTGGTGTAATTAATATTGTCACTGTACCTAAAGTAAAAGATGAATACAAGGGAAATATCAGTATTTCAGAAAAAGGACCTGTAGGAGGCCCCGGCGCTGGTGGATCGTTTACCCTGAAGAAGGATAATTGGGGCTTTTCAATTTTTATGGGGGGCAACTTTTCCAATACCCCTACAACAGATAATGTAACAGAGAGAAACACGTTGGTAGAAACGCCTAAGGTTCTCACACAAGGCAGCAAGGAAAAAGGGAAGGGCCGAACTGGTTACGCAGGTGTTGAATTAAGCTACGGGATTGATAGTGTGCAACTGGTGACTGGTAAATTTAATATCAATGGTAATCAACAGGAGAATAACAAGTATTTTGAATCAAGACAAACGACTGGTGGTGCTCCTTCACAGGAATATAACCTGGCCAATTCAATAAATAATTCCAGTAATGGGATGGATGCTGGTGTCGACTATCAGATCAGTGGTAAAAAGAACAAAGACCGTAGATTGACCTTCTCTTACAAGTACAGTACCTCCAATGGTTATCCTGAAAATAGGGGAGATATAAGTGACACGCTCAACTTCAATATGGCTGATTATATGCAGGAGAATGATCAGCAGACAAAAGAGCATACAGCACAGGTCGATTATGTATATCCAATGAGCAACCTGACAATAGAAGCGGGTGTGAAAGGGATCTTCAGGGATAATAAAAGCGAATATAAATACTATGAGTATGATGAATCCAGCAAAGGATTTGAGTTGCAATCAGATCTGTCAGACCTGTTCAATTACAATCAGACGGTACTTGCAGCTTACAATTCTTACACTTATAATGTGAAGAGCTGGAACTTTCAGGGAGGACTTAGAGTGGAGAAAACGAACATTGATGCTGATTTTCTTGGGGATACAAAAAAGGTAAAACAGGATTATGTCAATTTCTTTCCGAATGTAAGTATTAATAAAGGATTTAAAAATAACCATAGTTTGAATGTGGGCTTTAGCCAGCGAATGAAACGTCCGGGTATAAACCGACTAAATCCATTTGTGGATCGTCAGGACCCTGGTTTTGTTTTCACCGGCAATCCCGAATTAAAACCAGTTATAGTCAATTCTGTGTCTGCAGGTTACAACATCCCCGGGAAGATTAACTTTACCGGCGGGGCAGATTACACCTGGCTGCGTAAAGTTGATCTTCCAATCACTACCTACGATTCATTGACAAATATTACCACCAGTACTTTTGCAAATACTGGTAATATAAAAGGGTTGAGTGCATTTGTATATGCGGTTTACAACGTTACCGGGCATTTTAGTACGGATGTAAATGGGAATGTTATTTATTTTTGGATTGATGGGCTGGAGAATGGTACTATCATAAAGAATGAACTGCTAACTTATGCAGTTAACCTTACGATATCTTATAGTTTCATGCATGGATGGCGTGCAAGGGCTGATGGGAATCTGCTCAGTAAAAATCCTACCGGGTTCCAGGGCACATCTAATGGATTGCTGGCTACTTCATTTGGATTGAGCAAGGATTTATTGAATGGTAAGCTAACTGTTGATACTGGTATCAATAATCCATTTAATAAATACAGAGACAGTCGTACATATACTACCGGTACTAATTTTTATCAGACATCCAACAACAGGGTTTATTACCGGCTTATTATGTTGACCGTAAATTACAATTTTGGTAAGATGACGGGTAATATTAAAAAGAGTAAAACGACCATTCGAAACAACGATCTGTCAAATGGTAAGGGGATGTAATTCTGGTAACCGGGGAATACGGCTTTATAGGTATGGATTTAATTAAGTTGCTATTAAAAGATCCTGATAATATAGTTATCTGCATTGATGACTTAAGTGGTTGCTGTAATTTGATAATAGAGGAGTATATAAGTGTTAAAAACCGTTTTATCCGGGCGTTTTTTATTAGAACCTGCGCCAATGGATCAAATCATATTGTTTTATATCATACCCTGTAACCCCGCTTTCAATAAACGCGTCTTTCAGTTTTTTGGATATAAAAGTGCTAAAGCTGAAAACGTTATCTACCATTACATCATAGGAAGGAAATTCGGCCGTCAAAATCATTTTTTTTAACCGGATATGTCTTTGAAAATCCAAAGATTTTCGTTTCGCCTGTAATTCTTCCCTGGACGATATGCTAAATGTTTCCATTACTTTAAAGTCCGAAATCCGGTATATCTCGAATGTCGTTTCGCTGTAATCGAGATAGTTGAATAAATCTGTATAAAAATGAAACCAATAGTAATCAAACAAGCAATCTTCCTGTTTTACTTTTATTTGATAAAACCTGCAATCTGGTAGTTTGAATGATGTAAGTATGTCTTTTACTTTTTGGTTCACGACTAATCCGAAAGACAAGGAAGCCCTGTCCACCACATCGGTTAAATAAGCGTTATGGTTTAAGATGATCTCAAAATCAGGTTCAAAGGTCAAAAACCTGTCGAGCCGTACTTGTTCATTCATAGGTGGCAATAACCATTCAAATGGTTTGGTATCGCTGATGGCTTGTGGATAGATACCTGTTTTATTGATGTCGGTTGAAGGAGAAAAGGAATAATACATATACATATTTACTAAATTTATCCGGCTTATCCTAACAAGGCGTTGCAATATAACCGGGACAGGCTCTGAGGGAAAGCGCTTTCCCTCAGAGCCGGCCTTAATACATTATGATATTCCTTTTTTAAAACCTGCCAGATATCCCAATATAAAAACTTCTGCCATCAGAAGGAATGATTCCAGGTCCGGGGTATTCATCTGTTCTACGGGTGAAATATGCTTTATTACCGATATTATTGATTCCTGCTTTGCACGCATATCTGCCCAATTTATAAGTTGCACTTAGATCAAATACAGTATAAGCAGGTATATATCCAGCTACCGGGTCAGTACTAAACTTTGCATTGGTTGCATCCCCATAGGAATCTCCTACATTATTCACCTGGAAGGTTGCAGAGAAGTGCTGATCGTTATAAATGATCCCAACCCGGTTAATGTATTTTACAGCTGTTTCTACCCGATTGTTTTTAAATTCACCGGATGTATATTTTGCATCTGTGTAGCCAAACGAATCAAATATGCTTATTCCTCTTTTGGTAGCAGGATGCAGGTATTTTAAAATATTAAATTCTATATAACTTTCCAGCCCTTTATGTACGCTGTTAGCCACATTAGTTCTGTAAGTATAAGGCTCGCCATCCGGATTTGTTAATAAAACAGTACCTATTCTGCGATTATAAGCCAGGTAGAATAATCCTATATCAAAGTTCAGGAAATTGCTTACGGTGCCTCTATAGCCCAGGTCTGCATTGAATCCATCTGCATCTTTCAGATTAGGATCAATTTTGGAAGTCGTACCAATAGGAGTTAGCTGGGCATAATCAATAGGCCGGTAAGCCTGACTGATATTGGCGTAAAGATTGGTATACCTGCTGGTTTTATATTCTGTACCTATACCAAATAATAAGATGGTTCTGTTCCTTTTGTTATCTGTAGTAACCTTTCCGTCATCAGTGATGTATCCCTTTGCAGTGCTTCTCAGGTGCTCAAACCGAACTCCGGGGGTGACAGAAAAATATTTATTGACCCGGAAAATATTTTCTATAAAGGGAGCAATATTGGTAGTGGTAAAATCCAGGTCGTACTCATATTCCCCCTGAATACTCAGGTCAAAGTCTGAACCAGTGGTTCCTTCGCCGCCGCCTTGCCTTTTAAACCAGGCGTAACTGTGCCGCAGGCCGCCGGCCAGGGTATTACTGGTGTTACCCAGTTTATAGTGATGCAGCAGGCGTATTTCGGTAGTGATATTATGCATGGCTTCTTTTTCTACCTCCCTCGGAATATACTCGCCGGTTGATGGATCTATAGTATCTAAAACACCGGGGCCACCATCTTCATTACGCCATACCAGTGATCTGCTGCTGAACAGGTAAGACGATTTTATATTTAAAGAAGTAGCAGGAGAAAAAGTATAGTTCAGATACCCGGTTACTATATTCCATGGACTTTTGAGCCAGTTTCGCGCACGGAATGAAGCTTTAGGGTCAGCATTGAACATACTATCTGTTAAGCCTCCTGGCATTTTAATACGATTACGTAAAAGGGTATATTCCACGCCAACAGTGAGTTTGTCCGAGGCGTTGTATTGCACTCTCCCAAAACCTGATAGCTGCTGTTGATGGCTATTGGGGCGGTAACCTTGCAGGGTACGGTACTGGATAAAACTGTAATAGCTCCATTTTTTGATAGTACCGGCAAAGGAATTGAAAGAATTGAATAAGCCAAAGCTTCCGGCAGTCTGAGAGGTAGTGAACTCAAAAGGTTTATTTTTGGGTGGGTCGTTCAGTACATAATTCACCAAACCACCGAACTGCGGTCCGAACTGGAGAGCAGCAGCGCCCCTCACCATTTCGATACGGCTTACAGCCTCCATAGGAGGCAGGTAATATGCTTCATTATAGCCGTAAATATCTGAGCTGATGTTATACCCGTTTTGCCGGGTATTCATTTCAATGCTCTGGGAGGGATTCAACCCACGGGTAGCAATACCATTGGCTGTAAAACCGCCGGTTTCGGTTTCGGCTATGTTCAGGCCTGGAACCCGACCCAGTATCTGACGGGTATTGTTAATGGCCTTATTGGCATCCAGGCTGTCTACAATAATTACTTCGTTTTTCTTTCCGGAATAGATAATTCCTTCTCTTTCTTCCGGGAGATGGCCGGTACCCCGGATGGTACGGATACCACTAATTGTAACATTTTTCAGATAATGGATCCTGGTTGAATCAGTTGATCGCTGTCCCCTGGCGATAACGGGCAGTAAAAAGAAAGGCAGCCCGAACAGTAATTTGCTCATATGTACAGATATGCCGCAAAGGTCAGGTGTCATGATAAATTTACCTGATCGTATCCGGAAAAAGATTTACGCGATCGGGAAAAAATCGGTTTGAAAGGTTGAAATAGCATGATAGCAGGTCAGCCACAATAGCATTAAATTTGCAGGGAACTGGTTCGACGGGACCACCATACAGCGGCAAACGCCAAATGACTTACCTGGGCGTCATTTGGCGTTTGCCAGCGCTAGAAGTACTTAATTTCTACTCTTTCTATCGTCTCACCCTTTCCGTTGGGTGGCACAGCAAATCCACCAGGTTCATACCGTTTTGTTCCGCTTTGATAATACCAATTGTTTAAACCACTGATCATTTGTTTTATGTAATAAATAAATTCATCTGTTTCCTTTTGGTATGGACTGAAATCAGGCAGA
Source organism: Chitinophaga sp. (assembly GCF_039596135.1). Lineage (GTDB taxonomy): Bacteria > Bacteroidota > Bacteroidia > Chitinophagales > Chitinophagaceae > Chitinophaga. The sequence goes on along the minus strand of NZ_JBCNKH010000025.1, from coordinate 32,588 downwards.
TGATTTGATAATGTTACAAGTTCGTTTACAAGCTCGTCATGAATCTTCATTCCTTCCTCGCAGGCTTCATCAAAAGATATTTTATGATGATGCTGTAGTAATTTGATGATATTGAAAATTTCTGATTCTATTGCGAGCTCTTTGCCGATAGTTGCAAAATCGTTCTGAAGCGCAACAATGATTGCTTGCAGCATAATAATACGTTGGATAACGGTATGATTATAGATATAATCAGGTAAAGCAAAACCAGTTGAAGGACAAATCAAATCAACAAATGGAATCATTCCTATGGAATTGGCACGGATTAAATGAAAGAGCGGAATAGGAGGAATGTCCTTACTGATTTTATATGGTGATTCTTCCATAATTCCGTCAGTAACAAAACGATATTTATAATTCTTAGCTATCCGCTCAAGCCAGAAGTCCGGCATACCAAGGTCAATCCACTCCTTTCTGTTTGTTTGCATTTGACGAAATATTCCTATTTCCTCCTGCCGGGGATCGTCTCCCATCATTACCTCAAAAATCCGGTCTCTGAAAGCTGCTATTTCCTTTATTGGTAAAAGTTCTGCATAATCATCAGTGACCGTCATATAAATAGCAAAACGCGTTGCATGGAGAACTTTGTCCTTTTCTGTAGCAGCAGGTATCATAAAGGGGCCTACATCGATTAATCGCATCTTTCTGTACCTTGCCATCGCCTCTTTTGATAAGAATTGATAGTCCTGATCATACCAATTGGTTTCTTCTTCATAGAAGGCTCCTGCAAAGGGGCTTTGAAGGGTTTCCCAGGGATATACTGGCTTGGGCACATTAAATTGCTTGCTCATAATATGTGGTTTTTAATTTAAAATGAATGAAAGGTCGTTTACCAGGCCACTGCAATAAGTAAACTGGAAAAGCCTGTTAACTGATAATATTATATTTGGTTTAGTGTTTCTTTTAATTCTTTTGCTGCTGGAAATTCCACTGCATTGTAACGGTCGAGTTTAGTGGATATATTTTTCCAGCCGCTCAGTACCATGCTCATATAATGTACCCAGTTGACCACAGCTTCGTGCCAGATTCCGAAATCAGGGAGTGAAGCCTGTAGTGCTACAAATTCCCGGAGGTCTTCATTATGAAGCCGCAGGTCTTCCAGGCAGGCTTCTTCCAGTGAGATCTGACGTTCGTTCTGGATTACTTTTACGATATTATAATAGATACTTCCTGTAGCTTCGTCTTTCATTACTGATTGCACTTCATTGAAAAAAGTTACCAGATGACATGCTAATGCCTGCAGACGGCGGATTACCGGATGCTCATGGATTTCAGGAGGCAGAATGATCCCGGTTTCTATTTCTGTGAGCTGAAGGAAAGGGTACAGGCAGATGGAATCTTCCCTTAAGGCAATACATTCCGTTATTGTTGGGAACTTTTTATTTTGTTTATACCTTAGTTCGGTTTGCAGCCCGAGAAAGTATTTGTTGATCATCTGGGTGAAACGGGAAATCGATTCCTCTGGAATGAACTGTAACAATTCCTGCCTTAATGATGTGAGCATAGCACCCAAAGGAATTGTTGCCCCTGCACTGCTGATTTCCCCATTCAGTATGGCAATAGATTGGGCACGTACATTTTCAATGTCATTGGGGTCACTTTCTTCATAAAGATCATCATTATATAATGTCCAGAGCATTAGTCTGCAGATGGGTTTGAAACGTTCAACTGGTGCTGTGGGAAACCATTGGGCAGCAATATGTGCAGTTTTGGTTTTTTTGTACTTTTTTCGCAGATCAGGGTTGTTTTCATAAAGCCATAGGTATTCTCCGTCGATCCATTGATTTTCTGTAATTTCCTGCAGTTGATCTGCATTGGGATTCTTTAATGTTGGGAAGGGGTACTTAAATTGGGTATTAAGTAGTTCAAGTGTGTTCATGGGGTTTGGTTTTTTAATTTCACATAAGCGTAATATTAATCTGTAAAATTTAGTCCAGGCCGGACACAGTGAAGCAAGGCCAGATATGGCTTATAAAAGATGTACACATTCTTCAATAGAGAATATATCTCTACCAAAGCAGCTCAGTCTTTTAATTTTATTGAGTTGGAATTAAAGCGGTATCACTTTCCGATTCCGGAGCAGAACAGCGTTTTCATTGGTTGTAATTTTGAGGGGTTTACGTTTACGTCTTAATCTAGTTATACTAAACTACAAAAAAATTATTTAATATAACTTATTTTATTTCACACAAAATTGATATTTAATGTGAAAGTTTTGCAAATGATTACAGCAATATTTTAAGGCATCGGCCACCAGCATTTGAGCATTTCAAAAATTGCATCCCAATCATCACCAATTAGTTTTCACGCTGCACTTCGTAATAAAGACAAACTACACCTGAGCTAAAAACATGTGTTTTCAGGAGCTTCAATAACTGTTTTTCTTTAATACCTTTAAACACCGGAATTCCTTCACCCAGCAATGTCGGATTGACGAAAAGCCAGCATTCATCTATCAGATTTTCTGCCAGAAGGGTGTGCGTTGTGGTCGGACTTCCAAATAACAGAATTTCTCCCGTTGTTTCCTCCTTTAATTTACGAAGGGCAGCAGCATAGTCCTTGCCAATCACCGTCGTGTTCATGAGTGTTGCCTGGTTCAACGTATTTGACAATACTACTTTGTGCACGCTCTTGTACCAGGCAGCATGTTCCCTGTCATGCTTGCTTGCCCCCGGTTGATCCGCAGCCGTTGGCCAATAGCTTTCCATCATCTGGAAGGTGACCCTCCCATATAATGCGGTATTGGTTTTGTTGATCCTTTCCGCTACAAAATCAAAAATCTCCTGATCTACATGGATCCAATCCATTTCACCGTTTTTACCGGCAGCAAAACCATCGAGCGATGTATGCATGAATAATACTATCCTTCCCATTGAATTTAACTTTTTATCAATGTTATTGAATTGAGCAATTTACGACAAATTATAAATGTATACTTTATCAACATAAAAGAAGCTCCTAAACCATAACGGTTTGGGAGCTTCTTTTATAAATTCTGAAAAACCTGTTACCAGAAAGCCATATATAACGCCACCAGCAGACCAATAATGATCAGTGAACCCACTGCAAAACCTGTGGATGTTCTGAACATTTTAGTATCGATGACCAGGCCGTTTGGTTGAACACCTTTTCTGTTTTCGATGATGCTAATGATAAACATACCGATAACGCACAGCACGAATACGATAGCCATCCTATCCAGGAAAGGTATTTGGTATACTCCCTGCGCATCGGGCACCGCAAAGCCGATAGCATACAATGCTTCGAGATTGACCAGACCGGGCAGGAACTTGAGGATGACAGAGAATATAAAACCACCAATGGTCGCAAACAATGCTGCATTGGAGGTGCTTTTCTTCCAGAAAAATCCCAGCAGGAACATAGCGAAGATACCCGGTGAAACAAAACCTGTATATTCCTGTATGTACTGGAATCCCTGTTTACCTTCACCCATCAGCGCGTCGCCCAATTCCAGGGTAAGCAATATGCCGATGATGGTAGACACAATGATCGCTGCTTTACCGATGAACACCAGCTTTTGCTCGCTGGCTTCTGCGTTGTATACTTTTTTATAAATATCCAGTGTAAAGATGGTGCTGATACTATTTACCTTGGCAGCCAGCGAAGCGATCACCGTAGCCGCAAAGGCTGCTACTGTTACACCTTTTACACCTTCAGGCAACAGTTTCAGCAGGGCCGGATAGGCTTTATTGCTGTCGGCGATCACCTGTCCGTTTTTGGTAATATTGATCAGTGAGTTGTCTATCATATTATGTTGGTACAGGTAATAAATAGCTATACCGGGAACAACGATGATAACGGGCATCAGCATTTTTAAAAAGGCTGCAAACAGGAGCCCTCTTCTCGCCACTGGTAAACTAGCGCCCAGCGCACGTTGTGTAATATACTGGTTGCAGCCCCAGTAGTTCAGGTTGGCGATCCACATGCCGCCGATCAGTACGCTGATACCCGGCAGGTCGGAGTAAAATGGGCTTTTTTTATCGAATATCATTTGAAAGTGGTCCTTTGCCTCCGCATGCAGGATGGTAAAGCCTTTTACCATACCACCGCCGCTACCGATCATGTTCAGCGAAATATAGAGGGCAATAAAACCGCTCACCACCAGGAAAAATACCTGTATGGCCGAAGTATACCCGACTACCTTCATACCGCCCAACGCAATGAATACCGAAAATATTGCCAGCAGGAAAACACACAGGGTAAAGTCCCAGCCCGTGATGCCGGAAATGGCTACTGCACCCAGGTACAATATCGATAACAGGTTTACTACTATATATAGCAATAGCCAGAACACCGCCATGATGATGGCCACTTTGCCATTATATCGCTGGTTCAGAAATTGTGGCATCGTAAAGATCTTGTTCTTTAGGTACACCGGCATAAAGAACACCGCCACGATGATAAGGGTCAGCGCCGCCATCCATTCATAGGATGAAATGGCTAAGCCCAGTTGGAAACCTGAACCGCTCATGCCGGTCATCTGCTCGGCAGAGATATTGGAAGCGATGAGAGAAGCGCCAATCGCCCACCAGGTCAATGAGCCCTCCGCCAGGAAAAAGTCGGCTGAGCTGGTCTCCGCCTTTTTCTTGCGCTTATAGATCCAATAGCCGTACAGCGATACCAGTACAAAGTACAGAAGCACTATAATCCAGTCAAATTGTAACATAGCTGTTTGAAATTTTAAATTTTCATTTGATTTGCCAGAATAGCAACGTCCGAAGATGGGTAAGAAAATTTGCATCGTGGCTGATTGTGGTCATTCTGTTTGATAATTCTGGCTAGTAGCGATTTTTTCTACTGGTAACATGACGAAGATCAGCTGGTTTCCAGGTATTTGGCTGCGGTAGGACATTCTCCCCGTTATTCAAATGCATTACTTTTGGAACGGATTAACCAATAACAAAATGCTGAAGTTTTTCTTTCTGGTACTCTCACTTTGTGTTTGCCTGAATATACAGGCACAGGATAAACCTGGTAAAACACAGTTTGGACTGGAATTGGATGCCCTTCCCTATGCTACGGGTGGTTATTTTGGAGCGGGATGGGTTGGAAAAGATGTTTGGAGAATAAGAGCGCTGACAGCTTTCGTAAAAAAGCCTGACTGGTCCACTGCTAAGGATTTTTCCAATCATCAGGTGCATGCCTATGCGTTGCTGTTAGACCGGTTCCTGAAAAAGGACTGGAAGGGCTGGTGGATCGGGGCTGGAGTCGTTTACTGGAATAGTACGATTCAAACAGATGCAAGGATGCAAACGGCAGAATTTAACAATTTTCTGGTCAACGGAAGTTTAGGGTATAATTTTACACTGTATAAGCATTTTTACCTGTCACCGTGGGGGAGCTTAAGCCTTCGGATAGCCGGTGATAAAAACGTACCGGTCGATAATAAGAGTTTTACATTGCCGGTTATAAATCCGGAAGCTTCCATAAAGGTGGGCTATTATTTTTAGATGGCCTTCAGGAAAGGCGGTTCAATCATTTATTATTTCGGGGCAGCATGTATGAAAAAAATCCGCTTCTATCATGCGATAGAAGCGGATTTGGGATTTTTAAGAAGTAGATTATTCTTTATGATACTTCGCATTCCTGCCATCATGTATCACCCCTTTCCAATCCAACCCATATCCAAAATCATAACTATTCCCATCACTATCCTGGTAGCAATCCATATCATAAGGCACATCTTCACTTTGTTTCTCCACAGTTGCCATATCTTTCGGCATCTGCAATGGCAGCAAACCGGAAGGCTCCGTTTTTCCTGAAATGATTTCCATCAATGCACTGGTAGACACACCAAAATGTATGAGCAATCCATCCACACTTTTCTCAAACTCACTAAACACCATCGGTTTGCCGGCATTCACCGCTACAATAACAGGTTTGCCATTCATTACAGACCTGGTATCCAGGATGGTTTGTAAGTCCATGTAGTTATTCGCGGTAATAGTTTTGCCTTTGTAAGATCTGTTTTTTACTGCAGGTGCTACTACCGGATCACCAGCAGCAATGCTTTGTTCCCTTGCATCCACGGCCTTGTACATACCATATTGCAGACTGATAGGCAGGTATCCGTTCCCCCCGGTCTTTCTGTCTTCTGCACTATAACCATTGTCTGCACTAACGGGGCTGGTTACAAATACCAGTGCAAAATCTGCCAGAGCCGGAACATCAGTAATGTTATAATATTTCTTTATTGTATTCGTATCCACAGGGTAGTCGAAGTGTGGTAAGGTGGCTATGCCCCACCAGTTCTTTACCATGGGGTAATAAATCTTTGGAATATATACTGTTTTTCTGCCGGCTACCGGCAGCACATTTGCGTGATTTTTCAGCATCACGACAGACTTCAGTTGTGCTTCAAAACCCGCTTTCATAAATGCCGGATTGCCCACAATTGCTTTGCTTTTCTCAATATCCAGGTAAGGGTTTTCAAACAATCCTACACGAAAGATATTTTTCAGCAGGCGTACTGCAGAGCGCTGGAACCTTTCTTTCATAAATGCTTCACCATGTTCTTTTACACCCATCTGGTAAGCTGCTATAACAGGCTTTACATCATTATTCCCCCCAAACTGGTCAACTCCTGCTATTATTGCCTGGTAGTGTCTTTCATCCACTGTTTTGGCTTCCAGCCCCCAGGGCTTTCCTTCAAAAATTTCCGGGGCAGCTCCTTCATTGGCAGTGATGATCCAGTCAGTACATATTACACCATCGAAGTGGTATTGCTGCCTGAGCAGGTCCGTGAGCAGGTATTTGCTATAGCCATTCCCGACATTGTTACCACTGGGGTCAATGCCATAAGAGATGGTATAATAAGGCATCACAGCGGCTACCTCTTTGGTTTTACCATTCAGTTGTAAGGCGCCGTTTACAAATGGCGCAATGTGAGCGGAGAAGTTTTTGCCGGGGTAAACTGCAAACTTCCCATAGGCAAAGTGAGCGTCTCTGCCGCCTTCTTCCGGGCCACCGCCGGGCCAGTGTTTGACCATCGCATTGACACTGGTCCATCCCCAGCCGTCTTTTATTTCATCGGCACCTGTGGCCGTCTGAAATCCATCGATATAAGCCCGGGCCATATCTGTAGACAATGCAGGGCTTTCACCAAAGGTGGAAATGAGCCTGTACCATCTTGGCTCTGTCGCCAGGTCTACCTGTGGGGAAAGGGCAGTGGTGAGGCCCAAAGCTCTATATTCTTTGGCTGCAATGCTGCCAAATTGTAGTACGATATTGGGATCGAATGTGGCTGCAAGACCCAGTCCATCCGGCCATTGAGAAATGGCGCCGCCGGCACCGGCATTGAATTCAGCATTCGACTGGGTCACATGCCGGGGATCTGAGCTGTTGTTGACCGGGATACCTAAACTCAATCCTTCCACATAAGCCTGAACCTTATTATTCCATTCCGCCGCAACACCCGGATTGGCGACAGTGGTTATCAGTATATGGCGGAGGTTATCCGCTTTCAGGAATTGTTTTTGCTGATCGCTGATGTCAGAGGGGGCTGCACCGCTTTTACTAAAAGGGAGGCCATTATAGGTACCACTGGCAAAACCAGTTTCATGGGCGGGGAGTGCCTGGTGAAGGCTGTATAACATTAGCCCTGCCATCTGTTCCACTGTCATTTTTGCTACCAGGTCTTTGGCTCTTTCTTCTATAGGCAATCGCCAGTCTTCGTATTTATCCAGTTTCCCATTTTTATTCAGGTCTTTGAAATGAAGTTTGCCAATGGTCAGGACTTTTACTCCTGAAGCGGTGGAGTAACCCAGTGTGGGGCCTTTGACGTTGGCAATCGTTTGGTAGTTGCTGTGGTCCTGTCCACGTGCATATATCACTCCTAGTAAAAGTGATAAGGTGATTATTCCCTTTATCATAATGAGTGGAATTGGTAGTTTATTTTCACGAAACGTTGAATTGGCGGGCATTGGGTATTAATGCCTCAAGTGGAAGCAATGATAAGATTATTTTCTGAAATTTCCCTGCCATTGTCGATATTTATACAATATGAACCGGAGAATCGCCCATATCACCCTGGTCGTAAAGGATTACGACGATGCAATTCGATTTTATACAGAAAAGTTGGATTTTCAATTGCTGGAAGACACGCGGTTGTCTGAGGACAAGCGATGGGTATTAGTTGCACCAAAAGGTGCAAAGGAGTGTGGCCTTTTGCTTGCTAAGGCAGTAAATGATCAACAGCTGGCAAGTGTAGGCAATCAAACCGGAGGTAGGGTAGCGTTGTTCTTATTTACAGATGACTTTTGGAGGGATTATGATACCATGCTTGCCAAAGGTGTGAAGTTTGTTCGCCCACCTAAAGAAGAGCCTTATGGTTGGGTCGCTGTATTTGAAGATTTGTATGGTAATCTATGGGATTTATTGCAACCCGGTGAGAGTAGCACTTAATAAACTGCACAAATAAAAATAACTCCCCATGAAACAAATGAACATTGATACAAAAGTATGGCTTAAAAACCCAAGAGAGAGCAACTATCCGGCTGCTGCCGATTATCTTGATCTCTTACTACCCCGAAACAAGGTCCGGGCGATTGTAGCCGCCCTCAGGAAAGAAAAAACCGTAAAAAAGAAAGCGAAAGATATATTACGTGCCAGCAGGCTGCCTTTATTACCAGCTGATAACATTCATGTGCAGGAGAATATCCAAAAGGTCAAGTCCGGGAAAAAGCTGTCACCGGTATTGCTGGTTCGTTCTCCCCGGCTGATTGTTGCAGACGGCTATCATCGTGTTTGTTCTATTTACTACTTGTCAGAAGATTTGGAAATACCTTGCAGGATCACTGATCTCAGGTAAGAATTTTTATCCCACGATCGCTACATTTTATCACATTTACAGCTATACGGCATTATTATGACCTAAATTGAATCATGAAAACGCTGTGTTTTATATTATTAACAGCCCTTGCCTGCTGGCGGCAAACGGGCATCCATGAACAGATCAGGTCAGAAACCGACAGCATTTATGATAAGCTTATCAGGATCAGAAGAGACTTTCATGCAAATCCCGAATTGGCAGGAAATGAAATTCACACCCAGGCATTCATAAAACAATATTTACTCAACCTGGGACTTGAAGTACAGACAGACATTTACGGTTATAGCCTGGTAGGCATTTTAAAAGGCAGTAAACCCGGTAAGCAAATCGCCTGGCGGGCAGAGATGGATGCCTTACCTAATAACTTTCCTGATGAGGTACCCTTTAAATCTATCATAAAAGGTGTACAACATAGTTGTGGGCATGATGTACATATGGCCGTTGCACTGGGAATAGCGGAAGTACTTGCAAAACATAGAGCTTCATTGGCCGGGACCGTGTATTTCATTTTTCAATCAGAAGAAGAAACGTTTCAGGGGGCGAGAGGTATGATTGACCATCAATTATTTTCAGTAATACACCCTGATGAAATATATGCTTTGCATGTAACCGTATTACCCGTAGGTGTAATGATGGTAAAGCCAAATGAGATGTTTGCCTACCAGAAACGTGTAAGGATTAAATTAAAGGAGGGAGATGCGGAGGAATTATCTGCGAAGATTTACAGTTCATTGTCACGTGTGCCAGCAAATAGCAAGCCCTGGGAAATACAACATATCGGTGATCGTGATCTGGGATTAATAAACCCCAATACGATATTTAAAGACTACCTGATCATGGATCAGCCTTTTAATAGCTATACCCAAAACGACTCGCTTTTTTTAGAGACTTATTTATACGAAACCAATGCTGCGAATCTTCAAAAAATCATCCCCGGCATTAAACAACTAGTGGGGGGAGACGTTTCTTTCATACAGGAAAATCCAACAGTCGTTAATGATGAAGAACTGACTAAAAACGCAGTAAATACTTTAAGAAAGATCTATGGGAATAATATTATCGTGCCTGACTATGGACAGGTTCCATATTTTAACGACGATTTCGCTTATTTCCAGCAGAAAGTACCGGGCGTTTATTTCTTTCTCGGTGGATCTAATGTGGTGAACCATGCACCTGGTTTTAAGGTGGATGAAGAGAGTATAAGGGTAGGAGTGAGGAGCTTTTCATCTTTAATGATTGAAAGGCTGCGGGAGTGAGTATTGGCTGTCAAAGACATTTATCATGACAGAAATGCTTTAACAATAGCAGCAAAGCGTTCCGGCTGGTCCATATGCAAACTATGCCCGGCGTTGGCAATTTGTTCTACCTGTAGTCCCTGCAGCTCCTTTGCAATTTCAGCAGTCACAACACCTCTGTCGCCAAATACGAGCAATGCCGGAATATCGATGCTACTCACCAATGTCTTATAATCAGGATATGGCGGTGTCAATACGTTAAAAGCGGCCATACTGGTTTGCAATCTGGCCTTTGCAAACAGTTCTATTGTTTCCAATGAGCGGTGAGGATGTCTGGCCCGTCCATCTGCTATTACCTCTTCCAATGATAGCTGCAACACCTTTCTATGCTGCTCGGCTACGTCGCTATCCCACACTTCGCGTTGCACTTCAGGGCTGATAAAGGGCGGATCGGCCAATATCACGCCTTTTAGTATATTGGGTTTACTACCTGCTACCACTGCAGCCGTCATGCCACCCATTGAATGCCCAACCAGGAAAGGCGGCGGTAGTTTTAACGCCTGTATCAGGCCTGCTACATCATTTGCCAGGTCATCATATTGATAACCATAATCAGGCACACTTGATAGTCCATGTCCTCTTGCGTCCGGCATGATCACATCGTAATCCTTTTCCAGTGTACGTGCCAGGTCTGTCCAGCACAGGCCATTCGTCATTAATCCGTGCAGGAGAATGAGAGGAGGTTTATTTCCACCGGTTCTGGTATAGTGAATGGTGATATTGTTTGTTTTGCAGATAGCGGTATTCCAGTTACTCATTGGGTTATCAGATTGGCTAACGTCTCATGAAAACAAAAATATGGAAATTATTTGGCAGGAATAAATATTTCCATATCTTCGCGCTCCGTTTGAAAGAAAACGAGGTCAGATTCCGTAGCTCAGTTGGTAGAGCAATACACTTTTAATGTATGGGTCTTGGGTTCGAGTCCCAACGGGATCACGAAATAAAAAGGCTTCAGAACTTATTTGTTTTGAAGCCTTTTTTGGTTCGATATCTGATCATCGACCCCGGATCTTAACGTTATCCATTATTTTGTTTGATATCTATTGTCTTTCTGTATTTCCACGAGGGATAGGTGGCAAACCGCTTTGTTGCTGTTAAATGGTTAGTATTGACGTAGCGTGCGTTGCGGTTTAATGAAATGAGGCCCTGAATGCTACAGGACTCATGTTAGTTTTGATCTTGAATAGTCTGCTTAGGGATTGGGAGTGCTCAAAGCCCAATTTATAAGCAATTTCTGCAACCGACAGGTTCGTTGTTGTCAGCTGTTCTTTTGCTTTTTCAATCAGCTTTTCATGGATATAATACTGTGCATTTTGGCCGGTAAGGATGCGGAGCATATCGCTCAAATAACTGGGAGAAATCGTTAACTGCTCTGCCAGATATTGAACGGTTGGGATGCCTTTTTCGCTATTGATGTAGTCATCCAGAATGGCTTCCATTTTTTGCAGCACACCTGCATTGACGGCCTTACGGGTAATGAACTGGCGCTTGTAATAGCGGTTGCTGTAATTGAGTAGCAGCTCTATTTGCGTTATCAATACTTCCTGGGTGAAGTCATCAATTGGTAGTGCCAGTTCGGTTTCGATACTTTTTAAAATAGCAATGATCGTATTCCTCTCTGCATCCGAAAGATGCAATGCTTCATTAGTAGCATAAGAAAAGAAACCATATTGTTTTATTTTTTTTGCTAGCGGGTAACCCAATAAGAAGTCGGGATGTATGAAGAGACTATAGCCGGAATAAGGGCCATTGTGTTCGCTGCCACCCATTAATTGATTGGGGGCAGCGAATAACAATCCACCTTCATCAAAATCATAATAACCTTGCCCGTACTTAACTTTGCCTTTGATTTTGTCGGTATAACTAATCTTGTAAAATCCTGTGATATGGGATTCACAACTGAACATTACCTCAATATGATTATTGATGCCGTCAACAATACTGATCAAGGGGTGCAGCGGCTTCAATTTATTTAAATTCAACAATCGATTACCCGGTTTACCCCTTCTTCATACAGGGTGCCATCCGCTGGAAATTGTGTAATATTGCTGAATTGCACGCATATGGAATTACCCACAGTACAATATAGAAGGCACCGCCTCGCCTATTCAGTAGCGGCACTCTTTGGTTTCCTTGCCGCATGCCAGGGCTGTTACTGGTTGGTAAGTGGAAGTGTTGGTTCATTTTTTGGTTGGTTATTTCTGATTGTCGGCCTGATTGCATGCTGCGGCTGTAGCTGGACTGCTATTCGAAATTCCCTGGTACTGGAACTGAACCAGGAAGGTATCATGTACAAAAAAGAGACTTATGGCTGGAAGTCTTTACGCAGTTATGCTATAAGGAAGGAAGTCGGTGAAAGCAGTTTATTTATTTACCTGATATTGTCCTTTATTGATGGGAGAAAGCCATTAGAGATCCAACTGGATTGGCTGGATAATAATGAGTCTGTGCCGGAGCAAATGGAGGTTTACGCAAAAATCTTCCAGATTCCATTTGATGGGGTAGAAAAGAAAGAAGTATGATTACTTATCATCTTGTGTATTTGGTTTTGAGTTGTTAATAGTCACTTAAAAGCTTCAAATCCTACCTGATTTATGCAAGAGATGTAATGAGCGTACAGCCAGAAAGATCCGAAAAAGATAGATGTATTTGTAACTGCGGCGAAGCTTTGCTATGTTTGGCTGGAAGGAAAGTAGTTTCTAAATACCATACATGACCGGACCCATAATCCGGCCATGTAATAAAAAGTCTTAAACAGTACGGTCATCGACAGTAGCCGTAGGGGCATTATTCTTAACAGAAGCAATGCCATTATCACGGCCGGAGGTGCTTTCATACATCTCGCTGGTGCCAATTACCTGGCCGTTTGTAGCCTTCAGGTTAAAATAGTGTTTCCCATTTGCAGCAGTTTTCTTCTCGAATCGTTCATCATGTTGGGAGTTGGTGCGCACAGATTCTATACCGTTTGTGCAACCTGCTTTGGCGTTATAGCCTTCACTGGCCAGGATAGGCTCACCGTTGCCGGCATTGAGTTTAAAACGAAATTCTCCGTTGGAGCTTTGGGTGATAACGAATTTACTCATATATGGTTAAATTAACTTTGTCTGAAGTTAAGTAATAATTCAAAGTGAATTGCAAATAGGCTGCCCTGCTTCCTATATCCGCAGTTCCCCGTCCATCCTATCCGCCAGAAGTTTCGATTTGTAAAACCTTCAGAGGTTGTCCCGAAATCCGGAACAACCTCTGAAGTCTGTTATACCTATGCTCCGGGTGTTAAAATGCTTCCTACGTTTTTGATGCCGATGCCAATATTGGCGAGACCGATGCCCAAACCAGCACCGGTAAGGAGTAGGCCGGAACCAAGACCAGCAAAGCCGCTACCCAGGCCAGTACCCAGGTTAAGAAGTCCGCCGCCAAGACCACCGCCCAGACCAGCCAGACCAACGCCTAAACCTTGTCCCAGTTCGCCCAGACCTAACAGGCTGCCCCCGTTAATCTCTGTAGCTTCATCCAAATTCAATGCGGTAAACTGTTCGAATTGTTCGAAATTTTTCATGTGGTTTTTTTTGAGAAAATGTAAATAATTGAGTTCGGGTTACCTCAGGAAGTCGGAAACTTCAATTGGCTTAGAAAATAGGTTGTTCCCAGACCAAGAGCTGCCATATAACTGGCAAAGCCACTGTTGGTGGCTATGTAGGAGGTGCCCATTGCATACGTATAGCCAGTATAATCTACTGAGCTACCGGTACTGCCAAGGCCCAGGCCACCGAGGCCATCGAGTAAACCACCTCCGTTTGTGCTGATCAGTTCCTGCTCAGACAAGGGTTCTAGTTGATAGATGTTTTTCATGTTGTAAAATTTAGCATATTATAAAAAGGTCATACTGGGTTTATCGTAATTAACCTCTAATATGTTGGGGAAGGTATGATTGATGGCTAACGTTGCTGAAGACTGGCTTCTCTGAACATGACTACAGTTACCGAATTTAATACTTCAGGATTGAATTTACGCTCAGATTGGTTGTTCATTTTTATTCATTTTGAAGATCATTGTTCAGTTTGTTTTTTGTTTTGCCATTCCAGTACCCGTGAGTGCTAAATGGTTATATTAGACATAACCATTCTGATCCCATTCATGAAACCCACCCTTTTTCCTGCCGCTATCATGCAGCATTCCGTATTTAACTGGTTGCCCCGGGTACGTGCGCATACCCAGGTAATTTATGTAACCGTATTGGTAGGCATCCTGTGTATATTGGCAGCTTTGCCGTTAATTAAGGTAGATGTATCCATCGCCGCCAACGGGATCGTGCGGCCGGTTACCGAAAAAACGGAGTTACGGAGCCTGGTGGCAGGTACGATAGAACAGGTACTTGTAACCGATGGCGCCAGGGTAGAGAAAGGACAGGTACTTCTGCGCTTACAGGAAGATATCAACAACAGCAAACTGGCACAGAATAATTTCGAATTATCCCAGCGGGAAGCCCAGATAAAGGATCTTCAAACACTGGTAGCAGGCGGCAACAGGCTTCAATCCCCGCTATACCAGCAGCAATATGCCCGTTTTCGCGCCTCCCTGCAGGAACAGGCCGCTACCGTGGAAAAACTGCGGCTCGACCTGGAAATGTATGAAAAGCTCTTCAGGGAAAAGGTAATTGCCAGAAAAGAATACCTGGACCGGAAATATGAATATGAAAAAAGCAAAGCAGCCTTCGAATCAGTTGTACAACAACAGCGCAGCACCTGGGCCAATGACCTGAACCAGCTGCGGCTGGAAGATAATCGCCTGCGCGCCGATAACCAGCAGCTCTCCAAAGAAAAAGAATGGAACCTCATCAAAGCACCGGTGAGCGGCACCCTGCAACAATTTACAGGAAAGTATGCGGGAGGCTATCTCCAGGCTGGTGACCTGCTTGGAATCATTTCCCCGGACTCCAATATCATCGCAGAATGCTATGTTTCCCCCCGCGATATCGGCTACCTTAAAAAAGGAATGACAGCCAGGTTCCAGGTGGATGCCTTCAATTATAACGAATGGGGAATGGCAAAGGGCGAAATAATGTCAATCGATAATGACTTTGTCCTGATCAACAACCAGCCTGCATTCAAGGTACGATGCCAGTTTGCCGGCACCACGCTTACCACCACCAATGGAGTGAGCGCCTCGTTAAGAAAGGGAATGACCTTGCAGGCCAGGTTCATTCTTACCCAGCGTAGCCTTTTCCAGCTATTATACGATAAAACCGACGACTGGATCAATCCGAATACCCGAAAGGGTCCTGCGGCTGTAGCTGAAAACAAAACCTGATCTTTTATTACTGACACATGAACGCTAATCATTCTGCCCGGCTGAAACGCGGGGCGAAGATCAAACAACACGATATTACTGACTGCGGTGCTGCCTGCCTGGCTTCTGTGGCAGCCTGGTATAAACTGCAAATCCCCCTGGCGGTGATCCGGCAATATGCAGGTACCGATAGAAAGGGTACCAGTGTGATGGGGGTGATTACCGCTGCCCAGCAGCTGGGTTTCCAGGCAAAAGGCGTGAAAGGGCCGTTCGAAGCCCTGGCCGGCATTCCCAGGCCCGCTATAGCCCATGTAGTGGTGAACGGGTTGTTACAGCATTTTGTGGTCATCTACCAGGTAACAGCCAAACATGTGGTAGTAATGGACCCCGGCGATGGCCAGTACCACAGGCTTACCCACGAGGTATTTAAAGCAATGTGGACGAACGTATTGGTACTGCTGCTGCCCGGAGATGAATTCCAGGCGGGCAACAGGAAAGTATCGCACCTGCAGCGTTTCTGGTATCTAATGCGCCCGCACCGCTCTGTGGTGATACAGGCTATCTTTGGCGCCATGATCTATACTGTACTGGGGTTGTCTACATCTATCTATGTACAAAAAATTGTAGATAATGTATTGGTAGATGGGAACAGAAACCTACTCCATCTGCTCAGCGTTGCTATGCTGATCATCCTCGTATTGCAACTGTTCATCGGTAACCTGAAAAGTATCTTCATCTTCAAAACCGGCCAGCAACTGGATGCCCGGCTCATACTAGGCTATTATAAGCACCTCCTCCTGTTGCCCCAGCAGTTTTTCGATACCATGCGGGTAGGGGAAATTACTTCCCGCATTAACGATGCTATCAAGATCCGTGCTTTCATCAACGACGTATCCATATCGTTGGTGGTGAACAGCTTCATCGTAGTATTTTCCTTTGGGCTCATGTTCAGTTATAATTGGAAATTGTCGCTGATCATGCTACTTATCATTCCCCTCTTCCTCATTATTTATGCGGTCAGTAACAGGGTTAACAGGAAATACCAGCGCAGGCTGATGGAAGAAAACGCGGAACTGGGCAGCCAGCTTGTAGAATCGCTGAACAGTGTGGCCACAATCAAGCGTTTTGCACTGGAGGAATTCGCCAATATGAAAACGGAAAGCCGCTTCGTTCAGGTATTGCAAACCACTTACCATTCTTCTATGGCCAACATGTATATCGGCAGCTTTGCAGGTATTATCACTAACTTTTTTGTGATCATCATCCTGTGGACGGGCTCCACTTATGTACTGGATCAGCAGCTGAGTGTTGGCGCCCTGTTATCATTTTATGCGCTGATCAATTACTTTACCGGGCCTGCCGCCAGTCTTATTGGCGCCAACAAAAGCGTGCAGGATGCGCTGATTGCTGCTGACCGCCTTTTTGAGATCATGGACCTGCAGCAGGAAGATACTGCCAATAAAATGGACCTCTCCCCACAGCATAGCGGGGATATTACTTTCAATAATGTTTCTTTCAGTTATGGTACCCGGAAAGAAGTATTCAGGCAGTTCAGTATGCACATCAGGAAAGGAAGCATAACGGCGGTAGTAGGGGAGAGTGGTTCGGGTAAATCCACGCTGATGGCGTTGTTACAGAATATCTATCCATTGAAGGAAGGAAATATCTCCATTGGGAAAACGGATATCCGGTACATCCACCCTGAAAGTCTACGCCGCTGGATAGGCGTGGTGCCCCAACACATCGATCTCTTTCACGGAAGCGTAGCCTCCAATATTGCTGTCGGTGAATTTGAACCGGATATGCAACGCGTGATCCAGGTGGCACAGTGGCTGGATATTACCGGCTTTATTGAGCAGCTGCCGGATGGTTTCAATACCCTGCTCGGGGAGCATGGCGCCAATCTGTCCGGAGGGCAACGTCAGCGGCTGGCAATTGCAAGGGCGCTTTACCGCGATCCCCAGGTACTGATCATGGATGAGGCCACCTCGTCGCTGGATCCTATCTCTGATCATATGGTACAGGAGGTAATGCAGCAGTTGCGTGAAGCTGGGAAAACCGTAATTGTGATTGCACACCGGTTGAGCACTGTGGTGAATGCAGATAAGATAATTGTATTGGAAAATGGTCTGCTGGCAGAAGAAGGCACACATTACCAGCTGATGAAGAAGGATAGGGCGTATGCGAAATTGTGGAGCCATCACCAGGGGATGATGCGGTAAGACGACTATGATTTCGCCCCATACTTCTCCTTATACGCCTTAGGCGTTACCCCTGTTATTTTTTTAAACGAAGTCGAAAAATAAGAAGGCGTAGCAAAACCCGTTTCATACGCTATTTCAGCAAAAGAAAGATCGTGATGCTGTATTAAATATTTCGCTTTCTGCACCCGTTGTATAAGAATGTATTCTGTAATGCTTACATCAAGCAGCGGCTTTGTTTTCCGGTACAACTGGATCTTCGACAAGCCCATTTCATCGCACAGTTCCTGGATGGAAAAATTCTCATTCGATAAATTCTTTTCTATAATCGCATTGAAATTTGCCAGAAACGCTTTTTCACTTTTATTGGCCTGCGGCAGCGCCTCTCTGGGAATATCGGCAACAATATGCGTTTTCAGGCGCTGCCGGTTTTCCAACAGGTTTTTGATCGTTTCTTCTAATACTTCATTGTTGAATGGCTTGGTGATATAGGCATCTACATGAGTTTTTAATCCTACAACCTTTTGCTCGTCGGTAATTTTTGCTGTTAACAGGATGATGGGAATATGTGATGTCCGGATATCTGCTTTCAGTATTTTGGCCATCTGCAATCCATCAGTTTGCGGCATCATAATATCTGATATAATCAGGTCCGGCATTTCTTCAAAAGTCATGCGAATACCTTCCGTACCATTTTTTGCGGTCACTATAGAAAACTGTGCACTCAGGCGATTGGCGAGGAATGTTCTCAGGTCATCATTATCTTCAACAATGAGGAGGGTATTGCCGGTAGCTGGCCCGGATCCTGCCTGCGGAGGATGAACAGCCGCCAGTGAAGTGCCGATATCGTAATCAGCAATCCATGTATCCGTTTCGCTGCTGTAGCCCCAGTCTTTGACAGGTACAATTTGTTCGTCGCTGTAATGAGCATTACCCATAGGGAGCGTAATCGTAAATTCGGTACCCTTGCCCTTTTCACTGTCCGCAACAATTGTTCCGTGATGCAGCTCTATAAACTCTTTTGACAATGCCAGGCCAATGCCACTGCCATTTTGATTGTGAACATCCCCGTAGTAAAAGAAATCAAATATCCGTTCTTTATCCTGGGCACTCAACCCATATCCCGAATCGACCACTTTTATGGTGACATTGTCGTTTTTTTCGATCATCACATAAATATGGCCGCCATCAGCGGTGAACTTAAATGCATTGGAAAGTAAGTTAAAAAATACTTTCTCTATCTTCTCCGGATCTATCCATAGTTTAACCGACGCTTCCCTGGTAATCAGTCTACAGTCTATATGATGTTGTTGCGCCAGCCCTTTAAATGCGTCGAGAATATCGTTGATAAATGGAAGCATGTCTACCTCCTGTATCTTCAGCCGTGTTTTGTTTAGTTCCAGCTTGCGAAAATCCATTAACTGATTGACCAGCAGCGACAGGCGGGAGGCATTTTTCCTGATCAGGGCAAACTGCGAACGGATATGGGAGGGTGTCTTAGGGTTTTGCAGACCTTCTTCTGTCGGCGCAAGAATAAGGGTGAGCGGCGTTTTTAATTCATGCGAGATATTGGTGAAAAAATTGCTCCTTTGATCGCTGGCCAACTGTACCTGCTGCGCCATTTCTTTGATATGCTCGCTCTGGGAGCGTATTTCACTGTTTTGAGACTGAAGCAGCTTATAAGCCTTTATATTTTTTCTTCTCAAATAAATAAGCAGCCCGGAAAGCATCAATAGCAACGCCAGGTTGCCGATTAAGATCAGGATCAGGTTTTTTTGCGTCCTAAAAGTTCTCGCTTGTTCTTTTAACAGGCCATCCTGCCGTACAATGTCCTTTTGCTGTGCAATAACCCGGTTGAACTGTTGTTGCAACATCACCACATTGGTGCTGTCCACAATAATGGTTCTCAGGAAGTCACGTTTGGGAGCTTGCTGGCCATGAAGGATCTTAGCCGCGGCCCTTATAGCTTCACCTCCCCCTGTGGGGTAGAGTACGGAAGCCAGCAGTGACTTCTTTTCCACAAAGGCCAGGCCGGTACGCGGCTGTGCATCCACTCCAATAACCTTGATATCGGGAAATCCCAGTTGTTTACAAATGGTGGCGGCAGTATTGGCCATCACGTCGTTATGTGCAAAAATGAGCCGGGTATTTTGCAGCACTTTTCCCATTCGCGGCAGCTGCTGTTGCACACTTCCTTCCAGCCAATCTCCTTTTATTACCGTAAGATTTATATGTGGATAACGGGCCATTTCATCGCCAAATCCTTTTTCCCGCTGTAAGGCAGGGGAGGAGGAGGAGAGCCCGGTAATTTCAATGATATTACCGGCTTTGTTCAGGTAACTGGCGGCATATTGACCGGCAAGTTTGCCCACTTCAATATTATCCGCACCTATAAATGAATTATAAGAGTCTGAAGAAATGTTCCTGTCTACCACCACCACAGGGATTCCTTTCTTATATAAACTGTCTATAACTGGTGTGAGCGGCGCTGCTTCATTGGGGGATACGATCAGCAGGTCAATTTTATTGGCAGCCAGCTCCCTGATCTGCTGTACTTGTTCCGAACTGTTATAGTCGGCTTGCCTGTACAATATTTTTAAATCGGGGTTAAATACCAGTTCCCGGTCGATCTCCTCTTTCATTTCCCTGCGCCAGGTATCTGCATCACCCAATTGGGATATGCCGATCACAAATGTCTTATCCTGCTTCTCCTGGCAGGCAGGGAGCAATAATATAGCCAGATAAAGGAAACCTGTTTTTGAAATCATCCTGACCAAAAGTATAATAAAGTGATACAATTTTGAAACGAACTGAAACAAAAATTAAAAAAGGATCGGTTGTGATAATTTTATGATATTGATAACCATATATTTGAATCATTTTTAAAGTTTGCAAGTAATTGAAACAAAATTGAAATATGCCTTGCACCTCCTGGTTCTATTTTCGGAGCAATTAAAAAAGATTGATTCACGACGTTATGAAAAACAGACTTTTATTTTGGAGCATTGTAATTGCGCTGGGAGGCTTGCTTTTTGGAATGGATGTAGCGGTCATCTCAGGGGCCGAACAACAAATACAGCAAATCTGGCACTTAAGCGATATAGTCCACGGCCAGGCACTGGCAGCAGCATTATATGGAACAATTATCGGCGCATTACTGGGAGGCATTCCTGCAGAAAAGTATGGGCGTAAAAAAGTATTACTCTGGATTGGGATCTCATTTTTTATATCCTCGTTAGGTTCCGCCCTGGCACATGACGTTATTACTTTTATGATCTTCCGCTTTATCGGTGGGTTAGGTGTGGGGGCTTCTTCCGTAGTGGCACCTATGTTTATTTCAGAAATTGCCCCTGCCCGAAGCCGGGGAAAACTGGTAGCCACCTTCCAGTTCAATATCGTGTTTGGTATTTTATTGGCTTATTTTTCCAACTTCCTGCTCACCTCGCAGGGGCCGGAAGCCTGGCGTCTGATGTTGGGAGTACTGGCTATACCGGCAGCCCTGTTTGTAGTACTACTCTATTTTGTGCCCGAAAGCCCACGCTGGCTGATGGTGCACAGGAATGATTACGCCGCCGCCCGTAAAATATTAGCGATATCAGATCCGGAAGGAGTGGATGACGCTATCCTGGCAATCCGGCAGGAGGAAAGTGCAGACAGGGAAAAGGCCAGTTTGTCGGGTTTCTTTTCAAAGCGCTATATCAGGCCCATTATCATGGCGGTACTCGTTGCCATGTTTAACCAGCTTTCAGGTATTAATGCCATTATTTACTTCGCCCCGCGCGTATTTGAATTAGCGGGTCTGGGCAAAAGTGCTGCCTTCCTGCAAAGCGCCGGGGTTGGCCTGGTAAACATGATTTTTACCATGCTGGGACTCTGGCTGATAGATCAGCTGGGGCGCAGAAGCCTGATGCTGATCGGCTCTGTCGGGTACATCATTTCTTTAGGCGCTATCGCCGCCGCATTTTACTTCCAATACCTGGGCGGCATGGTAGTACCTGCACTTGTATTTCTTTTCATTGCCTCCCATGCTATAGGGCAGGGGGCCGTGATATGGGTATTTATCTCCGAAATTTTTCCTAACCAGGTGCGCTCTTATGGCCAGTCGCTGGGAAGTTCTGTTCACTGGGTCATGGCGGCCATTATTACCAGCGTATTTCCATTTTTTGCCAATAACCCTGCCATCGGTCCTGCAAAGATCTTCCTGTTCTTTACCGTGATGATGATAGGGCAATTGCTTTGGGTATTACTGAAAATGCCGGAAACGAAAGGTGTATCGCTGGAAGAGATGGAAAAAAAATTAGAAGCTAAAAGTGTTGGAACCATTACCCAGCCAGTTTAAGACCTTTTAATTATAAGAACCAATTATTATGACGAATCAGCACAACGAGATTGTCTGTTTTGGTGAGATCCTGTGGGACGTATTGCCCGGCCGGGAACTACCGGGAGGAGCACCAATGAATGTTACCTACCACCTGTCAAAACTCGGGCGCAAAGCTACACTTATTTCCAGGGTGGGGGGCGATCAGAGAGGTATTGCCCTGATTAAGATCTTTGAAGGCAGGGGTATTGATACCAGCTTTGTGCAAATGGGGGGAAACCGCAAAACAGGTATTGTACTTGCCAACCCCAACGAAGCGGGGGATATGAAATACGATATCGTAGAAGATGTTGCCTGGGATTATATAGAGCGACAACCTGATCACGAAGTCCTCATTTCCCAGGCCCGCTATTTTGTTTTTGGCAGCCTGGCCATGCGTAGCAAAACATCAAGGAATACCTTACTGGATTTAATGGAACTGCCCTGCAGGAAAGTACTCGACATTAACCTGAGAGCCCCTTTTATTAACAGGGAGCATATAACCTATCAGCTTGGGAAAGCAGAGGTAGTGAAAATGAATGAAGAAGAACTGGGACTCGTAGCCGGTTGGTATGGCAACTATATCGGTATTGAAGAAAAAATGCGGTTGGTGCAGGACAGGTTCAACATAGAAACACTCATCGTGACCCGGGGCGCAAAGGGAGCCGCTGTCAGCTACCACAATCAGTACTATTTGCATGAAGGCTTTAAAGTACAGGTAGCCGATACCATAGGCAGCGGCGATAGTTTCCTCGCAGCATTTCTATCAAAATTTATTGAAAATAAAGATATTGATGCAGCACTCACGTTTGCCTGCAAAGTAGGGGCATTTGTAGCCACAAAGGAAGGTGGCTGCCCGGATTATCATGTCAGTGAAGTAGACCGGGCTAATATCCACGATTGATAAACGAACTATTTTATTGTAAAACGTTCCACGACTATGAGAAAAATTCTAACAATGATCTTTTTGTGTATAGCCAGTCAGGGCTTTGCACAACAAATGAAGGTCGAAGGTACTGTAACAGACAAGAGTAATCACACCCCTATTATTGGTGCCACGGTCATCTCGCAAAAACAAACAGCTATTACAGACAGCACCGGGCACTTTTCACTAAAAGCCGATGTAAAAGAACTGATCACTATTTCATGTGTGGGTATGAACACCATCACGGTAGCCGTGCCCGCAACCGGGAAAGTGACTGCGGAATTGTCTGCTAACATTTCAGACCTGAACCAGGTGGTAATAACCGGTTATCAAACGCAGCGCAAAGCAGATCTTACCGGGGCTGTAAGTGTTGTAAATGTAGGAGACGTAAAGAAACAGGCGGTAGCAAGTCCAATCAAAGCATTACAGGGGCAGGTACCGGGTGTTTTTATTACATCCAGTGGCTCACCCAGTGCACCGGTAACGGTACGTATAAGAGGTGTAGGCACACTGAATGATAACGACCCCCTGTATATCATCGACGGTGTACCTACCAAAGCCGGCTTGCACGAACTAAACTCCAGTGATATAGAAACCATGCAGGTGCTGAAAGATGCATCAGCTGCCAGTATTTATGGAGCGCGTGCTGCCAATGGTGTCATTATTATTACTACCAAACAAGGTCGCTCCGGAAGAATGCAGGTAAATGCCAATGCTTATACGGCCGTACAAACCTACACTACAAAACCTAAATTGCTGAATGCAGGTGGTTACGGCCAGGCCTACTGGCAGGCGGCTGTCAATACCGGCAGGGACCCTAACGCCAATAGTATCGGGTATAATTTCCTATGGCATGTAGATAATGGAACACCAGTACTGGATAAGATCCTCTTGCCGGAATACATCGATGGAGACAGAAGGACTATGCGTACTTCCAATACGGACTGGTTTGATGCCATATCCCAGACGGGTATTGTGCAGTCTTATGATATGTCTATTACAAATGGGACGGAGAAAGGCAGCTACCTGTTCTCTGTCGGATATTTTGATAATAAAGGTGTAATAAAAACCACGGGGTTTAATCGCCTGTCTGCACGAATGAATGCTAATAACAAATTGCTGAAAGGACGCCTGCAGGTGGGGGAGAATTTTACGATCAACCGTACCAAAGAAGTGCAGGACCCGGGTGTATTAAATCTGTCTTTGCAGGCACTGCCTATTGTACCTGTTCATACGGTAGATGGTATTGGCTGGGGAGGTCCCTGGGGGGGCATGAACGATCGGCAGAACCCCGTAAGACTGTTGATGGATAATCAGCAAAATGGATACAAGTATCTTAGAATATTCGGAAATGTATACGCGGACCTGTCCATTATCAAAGGGCTGAACCTGCGTACCAGTGCGGGTATTGATTATGGTAATTACCTATCTGACAATTTTCAGAAAAAGTACCAGTCAGGCTACCTGGTAGGTAATGAAAACCTGTTAACAATGAATTATTCCAACAGTTCCCGGGTTACATGGACCAATACTCTAAATTATAACCGCACCTTTGGCAAGCATTTGGTAAACGCGGTAGCAGGAACTGAAAGTTATAAACAAAATGATTTCTCCTTCTGGGCCAGCCGAAAAAATTATGCAATAGAAGATCCGGACTATACTTACCTGGATGCGGGAACGGGGGAGAAAAATAATGGCGGGGGCGGCGCCATCAATGCGCTGATGTCTTACTTCGGAAAAGTAAACTATACTTACGACTCCAGGTACCTCGCTTCATTTACCATACGCCGGGATGGCTCTTCCCGGTTCGGTAGCCACCACAAATTTGGCACTTTCCCTGCATTTTCACTGGGCTGGCGTTTGAGCCAGGAGGAGTACTTCAGGAAAAATGTCCCTTCCTTTATCAGCGATCTGAAACTCCGTTACGGCTGGGGCCAGACAGGCAACCAGGAAATCAGCAATATCGGTGCTTACTCCATTTATGTAACGGATTATAATGGTACATCTTACGATATAGCAGGGGCCAATACCGGTACACTGCCATCAGGATATCATATTACACAGCGGGGAAATGATCAGCTCAAATGGGAAGCCACCACCATGAGCAATTACGGAGTTGATTTTGGATTCTGGGATCAGCAACTGACGGGGAGTTTCGAATACTTTATAAAGAAGACAAATGATATATTGGTATTGCCGCCTTATATCGGTGTGATGGGCGAAGCTGGCAATCAATGGGTAAACGGTGCCTCCATGGAAAACAGGGGCTGGGAGCTGGTGCTTGCATACCATGGGCATGTTGGTGAAGTTGAATTCCAGGTATCCGGAAATATATCAGGGTATAAAAATAAAGTCACCAAACTGCCGGAATCTGTGGTGAACAACTACGGCGGCAACGGATTGGATGATAACATTCTTGGACGGGCCCTGAATTCCTATTATGGATATGTTACAGATGGGTTGTTCAGAACACAGCATGAAGTAGAGGAATCTGCCACACAGTTGGGCAAAGGACTGGGTCGTATCCGCTATAAAGACCTGAACAATGACGGCGTCATTAATGACAAAGACCGTACCTGGATAGGCACCCCACATCCTGATTTTATTTACGGACTAAACCTGGGCCTGCAATGGCGAAACCTTGATTTTTCGGCTTTCTTCCAGGGAGTACAGGGCAACCACGTTATAAATGATGTAAAATACAATACGGACTTCTGGAGTGTGCGGGAAACAGGTTCCAATAAAGGAAGCCGGTTGCTGAATGCATGGTCACCGCAAAACCCGAATTCGTCTATTCCCGCATTATCAGCTACAGACGACAATTTTGAATCCAGGTTCTCTACCTATTTTGTAGAAAAGGGCGATTACCTGAAGCTCAGAAATATTCAGCTGGGTTATACCTTCTCAAAACAGTTACTCAACAGTCTCAGTATTCAAAAATTAAGGGTGTATGTAGGGGGAGATAATGTTTGGCTCATACATAAGAACAAATCATTTACCGGTCTTGATCCCGAGAATCCTGGATTCGGATATCCCAATCCTGCCGTGTTTACAGGAGGTGTGAATGTAACCTTTTAATTCTTTACCACGAACAACTTTACCATGAAACGGATAATATATATTCTCATTGTAGCAGGCATCTTAACAGTAAGTTGTAACAAGCAGTTGAATATAGAACCACAGGGAGTATTGAGCCCCGAACAGGTAGCAACCCCTGAAAATATAGATCAGTTTGTAACCGCTGCTTACGCTATATTAACCAGTGGGGACATTAATGTATCGTATAGCTTATGGGAATATGGCGATGTGCGCTCTGACGATGCGTATAAAGGTGGCCGCGATGAAGGCGACGGGCAGGAGTTTCATTTTATGGAAACATTTGCCAATACCCGTGCGGATTTCTGGCCTTTTGACGGCCAATGGTTCCGGATCTATCTGGGAGTCGGCAGAGCTAATACCGCATTGGGTTATCTTAATAAAATTGATAAAACAGCATTTCCGCTAAAAGAACAACGTACCGGAGAAGTACGGTTGCTAAGAGGCATTTATTATTTCATGCTGAAAGAATTGTTTAACAGGATACCTTACCTGGATGAAAACGTGCCACTGGATGATTATGGAAAGGTATCAAATACTGCACTCAGCAGCGACAGTATCTGGGAAAATATTGCAGGGGATTTTCAATACGCAGCTGACCATTTACCGGTTGTACAAACAGATAAGGGCCGTGCCACTAAAGCGACTGCCTATGCCTTCCTGGCCAAAACAAGGCTCTACCAGGGATTTAAACAGGACGAACAATATAATGTAACCGGGGTAGATATGCAGAAAATGCAACAGGTAGTAGATGCATGCGACCAGGCCATGAATTCAGCTTATCATCTTGAAGACGATTATGGTAATAATTTTTTGCCGGGAACATATGAAAACGGCCCGGAGAGTATGTTTGCAATACAGTTCTCCCAAAATGACGGTACTGATGCAGGACACCTTAATATTGGTGAAGCACTGAGTGTGCCACAAGGATTGGGATGTTGCGATTTTCACAAACCCAGCCAGAACTTTGTAAATGCATTCAGAACAGATGTAAACGGGCTTCCCCTTTTGGATAATTTTAATGATGTTAACATTGCGCCCAAACAGGATAATGTAGACCCCAGGTTAAATCATACTGTTGGTATTCCGGAATTCAACTGGAAATATGAATCTACCCGGGTGTATAAAGAAACCTGGAACCGTAATCCTGCTGTATATGGCGACTACGCTTCCATGAAAGAAAACGTATCCCCGGACGGTGAATACTTTTTAGCCCGCCCGCCCTTCTTCCCCAATTCAAAGAACAAGATCCTGATGCGTTTTGCCGAAGTGCTGTTGATGAAAGCCGAAGCACTCATTGAACTGGGGCGCCAGGCAGATGCCCTGCCGTTAATCAATGCTGTACGTCAGCGTGCTGCCAATAGTACGGGTCGATTGAAAAAAGCTGATGGCAGTTATGAGGCCAATTATAAAGTGGGCCTATATACACCCGGAGTTAATATCACCTGGGATCAGGCCACCGCACGGAAGGCCCTGCGATTTGAACGCCGCCTGGAACTGGGCCAGGAAAATCAACGCTTCTTCGACCTGGTACGCTGGGGGGTAGCTGCCGAAACATTAAACAGTTATTTCAGTGTGGAAAGAACCCGGCATCCTTTCCTTAACAGCGGGAATTTCACAAAAAACAAGCATGAATACCTTCCCATTCCTCAGAATCAGCTCAATTTTAGCAGGGGCGTATACAAACAAAATATCAACTATTAAGATTGCTACGTTATGAAAAGAATTCTGTCTTATATAATAGCGCTATTATTGCTCTCTTCCTGTGAGAAGAATAACGGCGGTATAGCACTGGATCTTTCCGGCAATATTGCTATTACTTCTTTTTCAGTAAATGGAGCGAAGGGTACCATTGATACGGCAAAAGGTACTATTGATATTACATTACCCTTCGGTACCGATCTCACCAAAGTTGCACCTGTAATTGATCTGCCAACGGGGGCCACCGTAACACCAGCTTCCGGCGCCACGGTAAATATGAAAAATGCTGTACGGTTTCGGGTCATTAACGGCAATATTTATAAGGACTATACAGCGACGGCCTCAGAAGAAACGGTCATCCATGCATTCGTTGTAAAAGGTGTAAACGCGGAGATAGACAATACTGCACGCACAATTAAAGCAACTGTGCCATCAGGTACTGATCTTACAGTGCTCACTCCTGGTATACAACTTGTGACCGGGGCAACTGCAACTCCCGACAGTGGGCAGGTGGTAGATTTTACAGACCCGGTGATCTATAAGATTACCAAAGGCCAGGTGACTATCGACTATACAGTAACAATTACCTCACCGGTAAAAGTTGCGTTCTTAAGCACCGCCGCTACTGCAAATGATATTGCCGATCCCGATGAAAAAGCAGCATGGACATGGTTGATCAATGACAACCCGGAGGCACAGTTCATGTCTTTCGCCAGTATCAAAAATCACAGTGCTGATCTCAGCACTTACGGGGCCATCTGGTGGCATGAAGATAATACCCAGGACCTGCCGGCAATAGCTTTTGATGCTGCTGTGATTTCCGCATTAAAAACATATTATGCCAATGGAGGTTCTTTCCTCCTTACTGCTTATGGTGCAAAATATGTGGAAGGGCTGGGCATAGTACCGGCAGGAAAGGCACCCAATAACTCATTCGGCGATCCGGCCGGCAAACAATGGCTTGAACCAAACTGGGCCTGGGGTATATCTTTCAAAGGGCATGAAGACCATCCTGCATTCGCGGGCCTCACACTAACACCTGATAAACCCTATGCCACTGCCTATACGCTTTCCAATGGTACCTACCGGCTCAATCATACTGCACAGTGGTACATACCAGATTGGGGAGGCTATGGTACCATCGCCAACTGGCGTGCGCAAACAGGAGGTATTGACCTGGGTAGTACAGAATGGGACGGCGATCATAATACGGTAGTGACCATGGCTGAGTTTCCCAGAACTGCAGAACATGGTAAAGCTATTACCATTAGTTCGGGTTGTTATGACTGGTATTCAGAAGCTGATCCTGCAAATGCAGCAAATCAGCCTGTAAACAGCTACCTGCCCAATGTTAAGAAGATGACAGCAAATGTGCTGAAGTATCTGAATAAATAATAAACCTTACCGGCATGCATAAACAACTTGTTCATTTCACGTTGATGATTACAGTTGCGTCAACCGCCTGTAATAAACATTCTTATGAAACTATCAGTGCTGTAAAAAACAAAACGTTAAGCACTACAACTGCACCTCAATGCACAGCAGAAGCAGAAAACATCAATTACTCAATATACCGCATGTGCTCAGACAATGTGCGGGTGGGGGATATTACACCTTACTATGATGCTGCTGCCAGTAACTATAAACTGTATTTCTTAAAAAATATCTGGAGTGCCGCAGGGCAAAAACACCCCTGGTTTGGCTTTGTGACATCCGATTTTCATAATTATACGGAAACCGGTACTATTATCGCATCAGCCAGTGATGCCTGTGCCCAGGATAATTCTGTTGGTGCAGGAGGAGTAGTAAAAAATGGGAATACCTATTATGCATTTTACACAGGCCATAATCCGGACATTGCCGGGTGTACAAATGGCGTAAAAAGAGAGGGGGTGATGCTGGCCAGCTCCACCAATCCTGTAGCCGGATTTGTGAAAGATACCAGCTTTACCACCATCTACTCACCGGTAGGCATTGGTTATGACGAGAATGATAACTGGCGGGATCCATTCGTAATCCGTGACAACGATAATAATAATTGGATGATGCTGATCGCTGCGCGAAAAAATCATAATGGTGCATGGCGCGGTGTAATAGCAAAGTATACTTCCACTGACCTGTTGAACTGGACTTACCAGGATGTTTTCTATGATGGTGGAAATGACAATTATTTTAACATGGAATGTCCGTCTATCCTTAAATATGGCAGTTATTATTACCTGCTATTTTCGGATCAGAGCATTAATGATGCCAGTAAAAGATATGTACATTACAGGAAGAGCACTTCCTTAAATGGTCCCTGGAGTATGCCGGTAGGGCCTGACCGTATCGACGGAAACGCCTTTTATGCAGCAAAGGCTATTCCTGATGGATATGGGGATGCGTATATATTTGGCTGGTGCTATACTTTATCCGGTAATACAGATAGTGGAACCCCTGAATGGGGTGGAAACCTGGTCCCGCATAAGATATATACTTTGCCCAATGGTGATCTTGCTACTTCCATCCCTCATACCGTAAAATCCTGGCTGGAAAATACGCCTGAGGCATTTACCAAAAACAGCCAATGGGGAAATGTAACAAACACAGTCCCCGGCACGGAGTCATACCGGCTTGTTAGCAATGCCGATTTTGATGTGGCAAACGTATTATATAATCCTGTAAACAGGGATCAATATATGATTACGACAACAGTATCTTACGCCAGCTCATCGAAGGACTTTGGATTTTTTATCGGGGCCTGCGATGGCTATGAGAATACGTACCAGCTGAGGTTTGTACCAGCCCTTAATAAATTCAGGTTTGAAACGAAACCCCGGAGCCTGGTAGATAGCATCCCTGTAAATGATGTGCCGGTAACACTTGTACCTAATACCAATTATAAGGTGCAGATTGTAGTGGAACATTCCGTGGTGGTAGTATATATCAACGACCAGGTGGCATTCACCAATCGTATTTACCGGGCACCCAATACCACCTGGGGGATTTTTGTAGATCACAGCGATGCCACTTTCAGCAATATTACTGTAACGCATCCTTAAAAATATCTGTACTATTATGTATATCACTTATAAGCATTTCTGGTGCATGTGTGCGGTCCTTACTTTGTTTGCCTGTAAGAAAAGCGATACGGCAACACTCACTCCCGATGCCATAGCTGGCAAACCCCTGTATCCCGCACCACCGGCTATGTGGATGCAGCCTGCAGGCACCCAGCCATATTATTCTTCCGGGTTTGTCGGGGATCCCATGCCATTTTATGATAGCGGCGCTTATCATATTTTTTATCTGCATGACGGAGATTGGACCTCCTACGGATTTCACCCCATTCATGCATTTGAAACAATTGATTTTTCGGGCTACCAATATGATGGAAGGATAATGCCCTTTGGGAATGCCGATCAGCCGGATACCAAAATAGGAACCGGCTCAGTCATCAAAATTGGGAACAAATATTACATGTATTATACTTATTCTGATGAAGGGAACTGGGCTTTCGGAAAGTCGAGGGAGTGTATTATGTACGCCACCAGTACAGATCTGAAGAACTGGACCAAACATTACGGATATACCATCTATTCGCCGGATGGGTTTACTGACCTGTATAATTTCAGAGATGCAGCGGTCATTTATAACAAAGAAGCAAACGAGTACCTGATGCTGGTAGCTTCCAGGTTTAATAACAGGGCTGTCATTACAAAATATACCACTACAGATCCTGCTGCGGACAACTGGACCTATAAAGGGTTATTTTATACAGCGGACGTAGATAATTATGTAATGATGGAATGTCCTGACGTATTTAAGTTTGGTGACTACTGGTACCTGGTATTCTCCGAAAACGGAGATCACCCAATGGTGCACTATCGCTATAGCAGCTCTATCAATGGTCCCTGGACAAAACCTGCCAATGACTTGCTGGATGGCGCATATTTTTATGCAGGTAAAACAGCTGGAAATGAAACGGAGCGTTACCTGAGCGGATGGGTGCCCCGCAATACCGACAACAATGATAACGGTGCCCGGCTTTGGGGAGGTAACCTGGTTTCCCATCAGTTGTCTCAAAATAGCGATGGTACGCTAAACGTAAAGCTGCCGGGGGGAATGGAGAGCCGGCTTACAGATTATGTTACACCACATACCGTATATAAAGATGCCGCTATCGGGCAGGATCAGGCAGGCATTGCTTTTAAAGCGGCAGCCACTCCCGCCGTTATAGTTTTTGATCAGATAAGTGGTAAAAAAATGATAACAGCCACGCTATCAGGTGTCGACATCAACGCGCAGTTCAGCCTTGTGTTCGGGATGGATAAGTCATTCCTGAATGGTAACTATTATCATATCGACTTTGATGGAACAAAGAATAGTATCTCCGGGATCTATATGCAGCGTATGAATGCCACTATAAATTTTGCTTTTGACCCCGGCAAAGAGTACCAGATAAAAGCAGTAATAGATGGTTCTGTATGCACGGTGTATGTAGATGATAAGGTGGCGCTGACTTCGCGGATATATTCACTGTCCAATAACTATTGGGGATTTTACGCTGTAAATGGCAGCATGCAGGTTAAAAACCTGAAATTATACCAGATTGATTAATCAGAAAAAAAGCTCAAATTATGTGGGTAAGGCATTTTTTAATTGCAATACTATTACCGGTTTTTACCTTGGCACAGGATGGAGAAATGCATCGCCCGGGCATACATTTCACCCCTAAAAAAGGATGGATGAACGACCCAAATGGGATGGTATATTATAATGGCACCTATCATTTATTTTTTCAGCACAATCCGGATGCTACCATTTGGGGCCCTATGCACTGGGGGCATGCCGT
>NZ_JBCNKH010000024.1:0-89193 GCF_039596135.1 Chitinophaga sp. | reverse complement strand
TCGGAGGAGTATAAGGCGTGGTTCAACGGGTATATTATATCTTCTTATTTTCAGCCGCTGGCGCCGGGAGGCGCGCACTATCCATGGACGAGGATGGGATATACGTATGATTGGAACCCGAGGGTGAATAGAGTGGGCGTGAGTGAGTTTGTGTTGCCGAAGGGATGTGGGATATGGGTAGAGGCGATGACAACGGCGGGAGGATTTTTTAAATAGTATTTTCCTACGATTCAATGAAGAAAGCTTTTGCCAATGGTAAAAGCTTTTTTTCGCTGAAAGGTTTTTAATTTCGTGATTTAATCACGAGCTATGCAAACATTGGAATCCTCGTCGCGCGGGAAAACCCTTCTCATTTTTATATTAGGATCATTGACAGCATTAGGACCCTTTTCTATTGATATGTATCTTCCGGGCTTTGACTCCATTGCAAAAGACCTGGGCGTAACTACGGCAGAAGTCGGCCTTTCCCTATCGAGTTATTTTATCGGCATCTCTGCCGGGCAGTTATTATACGGACCACTCTTAGACCGTTTTGGTCGTAAAAAACCGTTGTATTGTGGGCTTTGTCTTTATATCTTAACATCTGCAGGGTGTACATTGGTGCACAGCCTGCAGGGGTTGGTGATATTACGTTTCTTTCAGGCGATAGGTAGTTGTGCGGCGGCGGTAACAGCTATTGCGATGGTCAGGGATTTATTTCCGGTGGAGCAGAATGCCCGGGTATTTGCATTGCTGATGCTGGTGGTAGGGGCTTCTCCTATGATTGCACCTACTATAGGTGGGTATGTTACGTTGGCTTTAGGCTGGCATGCAGTGTTCATCATCTTAGGTGGATTGGGGGTATTGATATTACTGGCGAGTATTTTCTTATTACCTGAGAGTTATGAGCCGGATGTGAATATGTCTTTAAAACCAGGACCTATTATCAGTAACTTTTTGGCGGTGATCAAAGAGCCGCAGTTTTATACGTATACCTTATCGGGTTCATTTGCATTTGCGGGATTGTTCGCTTATGTGTCTGGTTCTCCGGTGGTATTTATGGAGATATTTCACCTGGATAAAACGGTGTATGGGTGGATCTTTGCGGGATTGTCGGTGGGATTGATAGGGTCCAGCCAGGTGAATAGCTGGGTGTTGCGCCATTACAGGAGTGACCAGGTGGTAAAGGTGGCGGTTGTGGCGCAGGCATTGACCGGGGTGTTATTTGTGATAGGAGAATACCAGGGGTGGTATCAGTTGCCACAGGTGATAGTATTGTTATTTATATTTTTGAGTTGTGTGGGGTTTGCGAATCCCAATACATCTGCGTTGTCAATAGCACCTTTTAAGAAGCATGCGGGTAGTGCAGCGGCGCTGATGGGGGCTACGCAGATGGGCGTAGGGGCATTGGCGTCAGTAGGCGTGAGTTTGTTTGATAGTCACACGGCATTGCCCATGGTAATGATAATGGCAGGAACTGCAATAACATCGGTGTTATTGCTGGTGATTGGGCGCAGGCAGATCAAGCATCCGATAGTGATGCATGAGGGAGATGATGCGATAGTGACACATTAGTTATTTAACGCTCACGGTAGTATATCCTGCCTTCAGGTTATCGCCGGTTACTTCTACTTTTATTTTCCCCTTATGGCCGGTATTCCGCAGGATAATCAATCCTTTGCCTCTGAAGGTGGTAAGGGTTGGCTGCTGAAAACTGGCCATTCTATTTGGACAACCACTACCTGCGCCAGCCAGTACAGCGGGACCCGTAATTTTGATATTCAATTTAAGGTCGGCGTAAGGTACTACGTTCCCTTCCGCATCCATTACGGCTACGTTGATATATGACAGTGATTCGGAGTCTGCATGAATGATGGAGGTATCTGCATGTAATGCAATGGCAGCAGGTTCGGAAGTAGACACCAGGTACCTTACACCTATCGGCTTTTTATTTCTATCCAGAGCATTGGCTACGATCGTTCCTGGTTTGACCATTACTTCGAAGGTAGCAGTCAGGTCTGTGGCGGTTTCTTTTGTAGCGAGTACTTCTCCGTTTTGTTCCAGTTTTACGTAATTCCCCCTGGTAAAGACTTTTACCTTCAGGGGCTTTCTTACATGTTCAGGATATGACCAGCGGGGGAGTTCATCCGGCCAGCCCCAGAAACTGGTTTTTTCATTTGTGGTATCTGGTGAGTGTACGAGTATTTCGATAGGGCTCCTTCTCCATACCACGTCTCTGTAATAGGATTGTGGCTTTTTCTCACCGGTAATGTCGAGGTCTCCGCACCATGCATTGAACCATGGCCAGGTAAGGCGTGCACTGTCCTGGCTGGCGTGAATGGAGTGGCCGATACCTGCTTCGCCAAGGTAGTCCATTCCTGACCAGACAAAGTCACCGATGATCCAGTTTAACCCTTCTACATGATTCCAGGCGTTTTGCAGATCCCGTGGGGTGGTTTCGGTACCCATCATGATCCGGCCGGGTACTCTCTTTTTGTCGAGGAAATAATTGCCCCACATGTAATTGTACCCAGCTACGTCCAGGAGGGCGAGGGGGGCGTCTGCATCTTCCCATTTGAGGGAGCCACGGCCAAAATTGTTAAAGGCGGCGGTGATGAGGCGGGTGGTATCGAGAGATTGGATGGTAGCGATGAGCTCTTTGGTAATAAGGACTCCTCTGAATTCAGCTCTTTCAGGAATTTCATTGCCAATGCTCCACATAATGACGGCGGGGTGGTTTCTGTCGCGACGGATCATGGATTCGAGGTCTTTTGTATGATGATCGCGGAAGTAGCGGGAGTAGTCGAAAGGTGTTTTTTCATCTTCCCAGGTATCGAAGGCTTCGTCGATAACGAGCATGCCGAGGCTGTCGCAGACTTCTAAAAACCTTGGTGAGGGAGGGTTGTGGGCGGTACGGATGGCGTTGAAACCATTTTCTTTTAAGAGTACGATTTTCCTTTCTTCGGCGCGGTCAAAGGCGGCGGTGCCGAGGAGGCCATTGTCGTGGTGTATGCAGGCACCCCTGAGGAGGGTGTGGGTACCATTGATTAAAAGGCCGGTCTTAGGGTCAATTTTGACTTCTCTGATGCCGGTCGAAATGATTACCTTATCGAGGGTAATATTGTCTTTTTGGAGGCTTATTTCGGTTTTATAGCGATATGGATGGTCTGGAGACCAGCGTTGGAGGTTGGTGGTAGTCAGGAAGTTAGTATTGGATTCTGCCACGACGGTGTTGGAGGCGTCGAGGAGGCGGAGGTGCATATTAGTTCCTGTGGGGATGGTGGTATTGACGTGAATGGTATCCTGTTTGGTGATGATGGCGATGTTTTCCACATCCAGGTGTTGGGTGGGCAGGTTGAGCAGGTATACATGGCGGTAGATGCCGGAGCCGGTGTACCAGCGGGAGTTGAGACCTTCATTTTTTACTTTTACCTCGATGGTGTTGACTTTTCCTGCTGGGGAGAGGTAGGGAGTCAGGTCGTAGGTAAAGGGAGTATAGCCATAAGGGTGATTGCCGAGGTGGTGGCCGTTGATCCAAACGTCGCTGTTCATGTAGACGCCGTCGAAGCGGATGTGGATTTGATGGTTGTTTAGGTCAGGGAGGGTGAATGATTTTTTGTACCAGGCGGTGCCGCCTACGGTATAGGCGCTTTGTTCTTTACCGGGGCTGTATTTGTAGAAGGGGCCAATGATGGTGCTGTCGTTTTGGTTAGGGAGGTCTTCGATGCTCCAGTCGTGGGGGAGCTGAACGGTTTTTTTTAGGGAGTCTTTTTGGAAGAGCCAGTTATTGTCGAAGCGGATTTCTCTTTGGGAGAGGCGGATGGCTTCTGGTTTTTGGGCAAAGGAGGTGGTGGCTGCCAGGAGGCAGGTGGATAAGAATAGGTGGAGGAATAATTTGGCGTTCATTTTTTCATAGGATTGGGGTAAAAGTATAAAAAATTGGGGAAAGGGTTTAATCGAAGAAGGAGCGAACTAGCGGCGAACTAGCGGCGAAGAAAGAGTATACAAAGAGTATAGAACGGTCGAACAAAGAGTATAGAAACAGTATAGAAAGAGTATAGAACACTCGAACAAATTGGTGGTAAAAAGAGAGGGGTGAAAAATTTTTTCTAAGATTTTTTAAAAAATATTTGGAATGAATTGAACAATTCCTATCTTTGCATCCCCAACGACGAAGAATGGTAGTGAAGAAAGAGAGAAAAAGGGCGCACGGGGCGTAGCGTAGTCCGGTTATCGCGCCTGCTTTGGGAGCAGGAGGTCGCAAGTTCGAATCTTGCCGCCCCGACAAAAAACCGGGAAAAGGAGATCAAGAAATTGATCTCCTTTTTGTTTTTGGTATATTTGGTTTGTTAGAATCCGGACGTATGGAAAAAATCAGCATTCAAAATTTTGCGGGAGATGGACTTTGAGTTTAAGCCTATCAATATTCTTATTGGCCCGCAAGGGACTGGGAAGAAGGACATCAGGAGACGCTACCTTTAATAGTTATCTTAAGAATATTAAATAGTGTATATTTCAATCCAATAGGGACGACTATTTACATTGAAGAACCCGAGGCACATTTATTTCCCAATGCTCAGAAAGCAATAGTAAACCTTCTGGCACAGGTTTTTAACAATAAGGTTAACAAAAATCGGTCAGGATATTTCTTTGGAGAATTTTGGTATTGTATCTGGTGGCGCAAAAGGTGTTGATGAGGCGGTGATGATTGGTTTGCTTGCTGCTGGAGGAATCTGCGTAGGTATTTTAGCTGATTCTTTAATTAAGAAGTCAACGAGTCCTGAATATAGAAATTATATTGGCAGTAATAAACTTGTTCTGATTTCTCCTTATAATCCTGAAGCTAGTTTTAATGCAGGAAATGCAATGGGGCGTAATAAGTTAATTTATGCGCTGTCAGAAGCTACAATTGTTGTAAAAGCTGATATAAAAGGAGGTACATGGGAAGGTGCAAAGGAAAATCTTAAAAATAAATGGGTGCCTATTTGGGTTTATCCATCTACAGAGAAGGGTAATCAGGAGATAGTGAAACTTGGAGGCAGGTGGATACCAGAGAATAAAAGTATGCAAATTGCAGATTTAGTTCAAGCCTGGCAACCTAAAGAAGAGCTTACTTTATTCTCAGGTGAAGCAAAGGAAACAAGTAGAGTTCCTGAAGATAAAAGAACACTTCTGGTTGAGAGGGATATTTCTGAACGTGCTAAAGAAACTATGCAAATCAAATTAACCGATTTAGATTTTTTTAAATTATTTGTTGCTCTTTGGTTTAATAATTTTAAAAATAAACCAGTTGCTAAAACTGAAATTGTAGATACATTACACTTGACTCCCAAGCAAGTTGATGCATGGATAGACATAGCAATGAAAGAAGATGCAGTGGTAAAGATAGAGGAATCGTTAGGATATGTTTGGTGCTTGTCTAAAAATGTTGAGACAGTTCCATAGAGTTTTATTATATATTGTTACCAGAATGAGTAAATCATTGATAAAATAGTTCGAAAAGTGTCCGCTCATCCCGACAAAAAAACCGGAAAAAGGCTGTATCCTATGATGACAAAGAAAATATTCCTATCCATATTTTTAGTGTTTACACTTGCTGCCTGTCACAATAACCGTACACAGGACAAGCCTATACAAGAGGGCCCAAAAGCGCTGGAGGACAAAAGCGCTTTTGAGATGATTTCAAAAGGACGACGTGGTGATGATTTAGTAGAAGGCCTTTATAATGAACTTGTCAGTAAGGATGATGAGCTGAAGAGACTTGAAGCAATGATTGATGACCTCAATAGCAGTAAGGGTGACTCAACAGCGTCATTTGACAAATTTAATGGGAAGATACAATCATATTTCAGATCAATAGACTTTAGGGTTTCAGAAATTAGCGACTCGTTATTGAGGAACGAAATGAAACTTTTAGTTGCCAGCAATCTGACAAAATACAATTCCCGAATTGCCAAGCACAGCGGATTATTGAAAACTATTGGACAAAAAGAAATGAAAATTTCTGACCTTCATACAGTTTTGAAAATTGTAAAGACCCTGCCTGTTATTGAAAAATACCAAAAGGATAACATGCCCAATACAGGAAAGCTTGAAGGGTTTATTAAACAACAGGATCAAACAATAAATCTGGCAGACACACTTGTGAAAAAATAATTGAGTAGGTCTACCTATGTAGTGTAAATTCAATAAAATCAGTCCCCTTTCTTCCGTCCTGATACGCCCTCTGGCAATTTTCATATAGTCTGTAATTCAAAATTAAAAGTAGTGCTCTTGCCAGGCTCGCTGGCAACTGTAATCACTGTCTGATGTAATTCCAGAATTTTTTTTACGATTGCCAGACCAATGCCCATGCCTTTTGCGGTTTCGAAGCGAGGTTGTGATTGTTTATAGCGTTCAAAAATATTAGCCAG
Organism: Chitinophaga sp.; assembly: GCF_039596135.1. Classification (GTDB taxonomy): domain Bacteria; phylum Bacteroidota; class Bacteroidia; order Chitinophagales; family Chitinophagaceae; genus Chitinophaga. The sequence continues at coordinate 82,801 of NZ_JBCNKH010000024.1, read as the reverse complement.
ATCTTCAGACGAAATACCCACACCTGTATCTGATACAGTTATCTTTACACCAGCATTGGTTTCAGTTAAATGAATAGCAATGGTCCCTCCGGCAGATGTAAATTTAAATGCATTGTCCAGTAGATTTTGTAATACACGCTCGGTGAGCGAAATATCTGCAAATACCAGTGGTAAGTTATCGGGTGCATAAAAAACAAGGCGGATTTGTTTATCTTTTGCCTGCAACTGATAAGCCATCATTACATCTGCTGCCAGCTCGGCGATTTGGAATAGTTCTTTATCAGGTGTTATCAGGTTAGCTTCCAGTTTGGCATATTGAAAGAGTTGTTCTACCAGTACGGAAAGCTTACGATTACTGTCATATACGATCGTCAGGTATTTTTCGGTGTCTGTGTCTGTCAGCTCATTCTTTTTCATCATCAGTGTTTCGACATATCCCTGCATAATAGATAAAGGGGTGCGAAGATCGTGTGAAATGTTAGCAATTAATTCCTGTCTGAATTTGTCAGTTGCAGAGATCCTTTCAATGTTATCCACGATTACGTCTGCCATTTCGTTAAAGGTAGAGGTAAGCATTCCCAGATTTCCTTTTACATATCCTTCTATACGCGCCGTGTAATCACCTTCTTTAAATCGCTTTACCACTCCTGCAATCCGGCAGATGCTATCAGTAATCAGGAAAAACGTAACTACCCCTACTATAAATGCTACAATGAGTGCGGCATAAAACATATAGCTGGCAAGACGCAGGTATAAGTTATTATCCAGCGACTGCAGGATAGCTTTTTGTTTTTCACTTGCCAGCACCGCGTATACATACCCTACTAACTTTCCTTTTTCATAAACCGGTGCTGCAGAAAATATACTGGGCTCACCGGGTTGTTTGGGATTGTCACCCATGGGGCGTTGCATTCTGTCTGCGGCGAGCCATTGATGTACCTTTTTGATATTTACCCGGTGTATCTGCACTGTTTTATCTGGCACCACATAGTCTTTGATATTACCTGCCGTATCCAGCAAATAAACCTCCACGATTGGGTTGGCCACCATGGTACTATGAATGATGTCATGTGTGACACTGGTATCTGGTTGGCCATTTTTAAAGGGCTGGGTAAATGAAGCGAGGTGCTGTGCGATATCACCATTTAACTCCTGCTGTGCGGAGGTATAATAAGTTCTGGAAAAATTTGAGGCAATGCCCACGAATACTACTCCCAGCATGATTAATAATGCGGTAAACACAATTGTGATTTTCCAGAACAAAAGGTTGCCTTTTATAGTTCTTACTGACATTTATAGTTCCTCGTTAAACCTGTAGCCTACGCCCCAGGTGGTTAGTATAAACTGAGGTTTCGATACATCGGCTTCAATCTTTGCCCGCAGGCGATTGATGTGACTGTTCACCGTATGTTCATAACCTTCAAAATCGTAGCCCCAAACAAGGTTCAGCAGCCGTTTTCTGCTATAGCTTTTGCCGGGATTGGAGGCCAGGAGGGTAATCAGTTCAAATTCTTTTGGTGATAGATCTACGCGGTTGTTGTGAAGGGTTACCTTCCTTTTATCCAGATCGATTTCCAATCCGTTGTAGGCTATGACCGGGGAGACAGTGGCAGTAGCGGCTTCAGCTGAAAAATCTTCGTTTCTGCGAAAGATGACTTTTACCCGGGCAATAAATTCCCGAATGCTGAATGGTTTGGTGAGATAGTCATCAGCGCCGGTTTCCAGTCCCATCACCTTATCAATTTCTTCACTTCGGGCGGTAAGCATCAGAATAGGCGTTTGCCGGTCGGTTTGTCTTAGCTTCCGGCAAACTTCCATGCCATTCAGTCCAGGTAATGTAATATCGAGTATGATCAGGTTAAAATGGCCTTCCTTTGCAGATGCCAGTCCTTTCAAGCCATCGCTTTCGGTGGCAACTCTGCAACCCAGGTCATACAAATGTATGCGGAGCAGTTCCACTATGTTATGATCATCTTCAATAATCAATACAGTTTTGTTTTCCATAATCAACGATTATGACAAAGTTGCTAAATAAAACACAGGAATTGTCACTGTGATACTTTTGTTACAATTCTGAAATACCTGTGGGATACCATTTCATTTGTTTTGTGGTACTAAAATATACCCAAAATGAATTACAACCTGTTGAAAACGTGTTATTTATTTGCTTCTGTATTGACGCTGGCTGCCTGTAAGAAAGATGATGATATGCCATCGGCCCAGTCAACTACCATTAGTATTGAGAATGTGCTGGATAGCAAACCATTGGTTGAAACCGGTACCTTTCAGGGAACCGGCACACCACCCGTTATTTTACCGGGTCAATCCACCAGTTTTACTTTTTCTGCAGCTAAAAACCAGCGGCTCACTTTTGCTACAATGTATGGCTGGAGCAATGATCTGTTTTTTGCGCCGGATAATCCGGGCATCCGATTGTACAACGACGATGGTACCCCCATTACCGGGGATGTATCTGACCAGATAAAGTTGTGGGATAATGGTACCAGGGTAAATCAGGTGCCGGGTTCGGCAGTTGTTCATCCTGGCACGGCCGAAATGGCACCTAAGAATATTAAGGAGGTGAGCGGTACAGATGATTATGGCAATGCCTACCTGGCTGCTTCAAAACTGATGCAGGTATTGCTGACGTATAACGGGAATTCTATGTTCACGGTTACAATCAGCAATATATCGGGAGGTACAACCAATGAAACGCCTTTCAGTCCAGGTGTATGGACCATCTCTTACGTAGCAGGCGGAAATCAGTTATTGCCGGAAGCGATCTACTCGGCGGGCAAATTGTCAGCCAATGGTCTTACCAATATTGCTGAAATGGGTGACAACTCTGTGCTGAACACTTACCTGATGAGCAAAACGGGCATTTTTACACCGCTGTCGCCTGTATTGGTAGTTGTATATAATGGTCCGCAAAATCCATTCTTTATGATTGGGGAAAATGATCGTGGCGAGGGCTTAAAAGATCTGGCACAGAAAGGGAGTGCTGATGCACTGGCGGCAGCGCTGAAAACGAAACAAGGAGTTAAATCTGTATATGTGCTTAAAGATCCTACTAACACGGTTTTATTACCCCGGATTGATGGCGCTGCGGGTGGAAGTGTAACTCAACAATTATCTGTGGTAAAAGGTGACAGGATTGCTATTGCCACGATGTACGGTTTTTCTAATGACTGGTTCTTTGCTACTTCAGGCAATGATTGGGATGCTACGCAGAAAGGCGACCTCTCATCCACAATCGGATTGTTTGATGATGGAACTGCCGTGAACCAGTTTCCCGGGGCTGGCATCACACAGTTTAACCTGGCAGGCACTCCGTTAACAGAATCGAAGGTAATAGCTGCTGTTCCCAACCCGAACGGGTTTACGACATTGCCGGCTATCAGCAATATTATTAAGGTAACGCTTCAATAACAATAAAAATACATTAACATGAAATCAATCCTTAAAATGTTTATCGCAACGCTTATGCTCGCCCAATTATCTTTGGTGACTGTGGCACAAGACAAAAAGCAGGAAGCTCCAAAAACTAAGACAGAGAAGAAAATGAAGATGAAAGACCACGTATGCACCCAGGCGTGTCATGATAGTGGTAAACATGTGTATGCACATGGAGAAAAAGGGCATGTATGCACTAGCGCGTGTAAGAAATAGACAGGAGTTTTGCAGCACGTTGTGTAAAAAGGTAGAATTAAATACCTGACTTTGTTTAAATCATGAATTAAAAAGTTCGAAAAGTGTCGGGTCATCCCGACAAAAAATCCGGAAAAGGAGATCAGGAAATTGATCTCCTTTTTCCGGTTTAGGCACAACATAGATTTGTTACCTAATTATGCGTATAACAAAATTGGAACTGGGAAAATTAAGCGGTTTTCTGATCTGCTGATTGAGGGATTTATGAAATGTTTAAGCTTGTTTTGTTGATAAAATGGAATGGGTACAATGGAGCGTCTACCATCTGGTGAACAGCGCCCCAGCAAAAAGGTATTTCTATAAATACGTTTAAATTCAGACAACCCGTCTCAGACTGATGACATGTACTACCGGCGGATTCTTCATCTTTTTGTAAACAGAAAAAACAGCGATAGCAATCAACGCTCCATAGATCAGCAGAACGTTAACAGAACCCAATGAAATCAGACCCACTATTAATCCACCTATACGGCCGAAAGTAACCACTTCTGCTCCACTGTTCAGTTCAGAGATCACATATATCGTATAAACAAGCAGCACACATACAACTGCGAGGCCTGCCAGTGGCTTACGGGCAGCTCTTACCCCGTCATATCTATCTATACCATAGGTGGCACCTGGGATATGCGCTTTCAGGTAATTGAATATCTCTTCCCGCATGGCGTCATCCTTAATAGTGAAGTGCTCTTCTGATTCCCGGCTGAAAAATACCTGTATATAATCATTACCTTCCTGCCACTGGATTCCCCTGATAATGTCAAGTGGTAATCTGAATAGCGCAGGATCAGAAAAATCGTTGGCCTGCATACAGGCAACAAGCAATGATACTTTATCTTTGGGGGGATTAGCTTTGTACAATGTGTTGTTAGCGAATGCAATAATTTTGTCCCCTTTGTTGTTATTAGTCCAGATCTGGGTCATAAAATGTATTGAAGGACACAAGATATAACGCGTTCATCAAATTGACAATAACACAAATTCGTCAGATTTAACAGGCTATTCCTGAACTACAGATAGCATCTGGACTAACATGCATATGGCCTCTTACAAAGGAAGAAGACGAGATGTTCCAGACACTTTCCCAATGTGAGGTTGCTATACAACATGATCAAGCAGCTGTTGCTGGTAATAAAACAAATGGCGAATTGTACGGGGCGGGGATCGGTGTATTGTGTTTGAGGTGAGATCCTCCATCCCGGGCTATGAAATTTGTCATTTATTGTATAAATGATTTATGCAAAAGGCTCGTCCGGTTTTGTTACATTTGGTATAATTTAATTAATTCAATTATATGGCAAATTGGGCATTTGAAATAGATTATGCTAATAATTACATAGTTGGATTAACAGAAATCCTTGTAGATAAAGGGTTTAGGATATGGTGTTTTCTCAATGACGGACAGCCCCTGTATTTATTTAGTTCTGAATATTTATCCGCCACACCAGATGATGAGGTGAATGCACAAGCCCGCCAGTTAGTAAGGTTTATAGATGGATTATCCTATTTGCTTTTTGAAAATAAGGACAATGTCAATAAAATCACGCTAACGACGGTAATTGATTTGAATACATTTAGTATTGCTAATGTTCAACGGGCTGGTAATATTCCAGCAACTCTCCATGTTGATTTTTCTGTTTATAAACCAGGTATAGAAGATGATGAAAACCCAATGGCTCATTTGCTTAAATTAGTCCCTGCTGAGGTTTTTATAAGAGATTTGTTGTTGGCTTTTAGTCAGGGAATGGATTTTAAAAGTATGCTGCTGGGGTACAATCTAATAAAATCATTTATTGCTGCTAGAGGGGATGCTTTGACCTCATTCGATTTTTCAAAAGCAACACTGGATCGTTTTACACATACTGCTAAACAGGAGGCTCCTGAAGACCCCATGCCGTTAAAAGTAGCGCAGGAATTAATTTCTGAGTTGGTTTTTGCAGTAGTAGAAAGATATTACAATGTACATTTAAAGCATTGTGTTGTTAAAGACAAAAATGCGGATTGGGATGATATTTATGATAGTTTATATGATTGACAAAAAATAAACCCGAACCCATGAAGAAGAAGTTTGATGCCTTGTAAAGCTAAAACTTTACAAAATGAAACATCACAAATCCCTGAAGGAAACAATGCATCGCCGTACCTATAATCTTGTTAGCAAGAATTTATATGCAAGATGTTGCAGATGTCCATGGCACGGTAATTTCTGGACCACCTGTTGGGATATTCGCTATTCCTACCTGGAATATTGTGAAGATGGTACAGACAAACCTGAAAAGTTGAAGTACAGAGATCATCCTAACTGGAAATTAGTTTCAAAAAACCCAAAGCAGTGGATGAAGAAGAAGTTCATCAAGGTTAGAGAGGATTATGTGGATGGAAGCTTTCACATTTCCTTTGGGTGGTAAGATTAATTAAATCTTTTATTAAGTTCAAAAGGGTAGTAGTGATACTACCCTTTTTTTGTCTGGCAGCATACGCTACAAATTCACACAACCGGTTGCGTAACAACTCTCTCCTTAAATAAAGTTATTTTAGAAGGTAAAACAACCGAAATCATGCCCTGGGGAAAAGTATTATCAACTGTTCTAATCACCGCTATCTGCAAGTGCACATTTGCACAAACCAAAACTATTCAAATTAAAAATGGCGAACACTGGTACGGCGGCGCTGTCTCCGAAGGTCAGCAAATGCCGCTTAAAGATGGTTATACATTTAACCTCTTTGCGAATACCGGTGGTAACCAGGCGGCTCCGCTATTGTTATCTACCAGTGGAAGGTATATATGGAGTGATGGTCCATTCACTTTTACAGTGAAAGGAGATGCTTTGGAAATTACCCATGCTACACAGCCTGTAGAACTGGATTCCCTTGGTCATAACTTAAGAGAAGCTTTTGTAAATGCTGCGAAAAAGCATTTTCCTGCAAAAGGAAAATTGCCTGATACGCTGCTCTTGTCCAGACCTCAGTATAACACATGGATTGAACTGGTATATAACCAAAACCAGGCTGACATTCTTAAATATGCAAAGGCTATCATCGCCAATGGATTTCCTGCTGGTGTATTGATGATTGATGATAACTGGGCAGACTATTACGGTCGCTTTGATTTCAGAAAAGATAGATTTGAGAATGCCACAGGCATGATCGATAGCCTGCACAAAATGGGATTTAAAGTGATGTTGTGGATAAGCCCTTTTATTTCTCCTGATACAGAAGTGTTCAGAGAATTGCAAAGTAAAAAACTGCTATTGAACAAAGATGCTAATAACCCAGCTATTTTAAGCTGGTGGAATGGCTATAGCGCGGTATTAGATTTTACCAATCCGGCAGCGAAGGAGTGGTTTAAGGGCCGACTGGATTATATGGTACATACTTATCACCTGGATGGGTTTAAATTTGATGCCGGTGATGCTGATTTTTATCCATCGGATGCGATCTCTTATGGGAAGGCGATACCTAATGATCATAGCCAGTTGTGGGGTGAAATGGGTTTAGGCTATGCTTTGAATGAATACCGGGCTATGTGGAAAATGGCTGGGGAGCCACTTGTGCAAAGGCTAAGAGATAAGCAGCATACATGGGTGGATTTACAGAAACTGATCCCTCATATTACACTTGCTGGATTATTGGGTTATAATTTCACTTGTCCGGATATGATTGGTGGTGGCGAATATGGGTCTTTTATAGGGCGAGATAAATTAGATGAGGAGCTGGTAGTGCGCTCTGCGCAGTGTTCTGCTTTGATGCCGATGATGCAGTTTTCTGTAGCGCCATGGCGGGTGCTGAGCCAGGAGCATCTTGCAATAGTTAAAAAGGCGGTGGAGATCAGGGAAAAGTATACGCCTTATATTATGCAGCTGGCCAAGGCATCGGCATTCAGTGGGGAGCCTATTGTGAGAAGTATGGAGTATGCGTTTCCTGGTCAGGGATTTGCCGAGGTGAAGGGGCAGTTTATGCTGGGGGAGCGGTATTTAGTGGCGCCTGTGATGGCAAAGGATGGGAAGCAGTCTGTTGTTTTGCCGAAGGGAAAATGGAGAAGTGATAAGGGGGAAGTGTTCAAGGGGCCAAAGACGATTGAGCAGGTAGTGCCTTTGGATAGATTGCCAGTGTATGAGTTGGTTAAATAGGAATGCCATATGAATTGATTAAATAGAAATAATGTGCGAATTGATTCAATACAAGTTCCGTACGAAATAGCTAAATAAAAGACAGGGCTATCTAATTAATTTAGATAGCCCCTAACAATTATTTCTTTATAATAGTAGTCAGATCCAGGTCCACTCTATCCTCACCTATCTCCGCCGCATCCGCTATCGTCATTTCAGTAATAAACTCCTCCTTCGGCGTCCGAACTTTCTTCATATTCACCAACCAGTCATTCTCCGCTTCCCTATATCCTAAAGGCAATATCACCGTACTCTTATACCCACTTCCCTTTAAATTCAACAACTCATCCAGTTTCTCAGGAAGGAATCCTTCCATCGGTGTCGCATCTACCTTCTGCTCCGCAGCTGCTGCAATGGCCATTGCAAATGAAATATAACTTTGCTTTGCTGCATGACTTGCCTGCCACTCCTGTCCTTTGACCTCATACAGGTTTAAGATCACACTCTTATAACCATCCATTGTGTCGTGCGGTAATCCACGCTCATCCATTGTATAGTTGAATACACTGCTGATCCGCGCATCACTATACCCATCCCAGGCAATCCAAACCAGCAAATGGGAACAATCCGTAATCTGGCTTTGATTATAAGCTATACCTTTTATTTTTTCCAGTAATGCCCTGTCAGAAATGACGATCAATTTATATTGCTGTAAACCGGAAGACGATGGCGCCATACGTGCAGCCTCTAAAATGTAGTCTAATTTTTCCTGGGGAACCTTCCTACCATTCATCTTTTTGGTGGCATAGCGCCACTGTAAATCTTCAAGTAAACTCATGTTATTCCAATTTTCAACAAAAGTAAATTCACTTGATGTAAATAAGTAACTTTAGGCGGTGACATACGAGTAACCTTAGTGACAAAAAAGTAACCAACTTGTATATGGAAAATGAGAATTTAGGATATCCAACATTCACTGAATGTATGAGAAAGGTCCGCGCGATTGATGATACCCTTCATATCCTGAGTGGGAAATGGAAAGTCGTACTCCTCGCACATTTATGTTATAAACCTATGCGATATTCAGAGTTGTTAAAAGACCTGAATGGTATAGCAGGAAAGGTGTTGAGCAGAGAACTGAAAGAGCTGGAGATAAATGGGCTTATTATCAGAGAGGTATCGGATGGCCAGCCGCTGGCGGTGACTTATACGATTTCGCAATATGGAAAGGCTTTAAAGGAATTAACTGACGGCCTGGCGGATTGGGGATTGCAGCATAGAGAACGGATTTTTAATGCAGATAAATTTGAAAAGCCAGTGGGTGTTACCAGATAACGCTGGGTTGATGATGAGAAAAAACGTGGTAGATTTTCTTTACTGCCGAAAGTTTTTTGGGATCATCCCGCACAATAGAAATAATGGATTATATTGTAAATAAATATTGACATTATGGGCCTGATCGCCGTATTACCCAAAATATTTTATGCTGACATCCAGCAAGCACTCGACTTCTTTATTGATGGACTGGGATTCGAATTAGGCTATCACGATGAGGTATTGTATATCGTGAACAGGGACAATGCAACCTTCCAACTGATGGTAGAACCTGAACTGGCTGTCAAAGATAGCAGGCCAGAAATCAGAATTGCTACAGATGATATTGAAGCAGTTTATGCTGATATTAAGTCAAGGCGCCCATCCATTCTGCATCCGAACCTGAATTATATCAAACAACAACCCTGGGGACTGAAGGAGTTCGCTGTATTGGATCCTACAACTGTATGCATTATATTTCAACAATCATAAAATAAACATGTCAAATCCTCGTTGGGAAGGTGTTCCCATTTACAAAATTTACCTGTTAAGATTATTGTATGTCCTGATGTTTGTATTTCTCGGAAAGGATGCGTGGACCTATATTTTTACACATAAGGGGCCATGGGATCCGGCTGAAGCTATGAACTTTTCTATCTGGGCGTCTTATTCTCTATTATCTTTCTTTGGTATTTTTCAACCACTTAGAATGCTGGCCATTGTAATGCTTGAAATATTGTACAAATCTATCTGGCTGATCATAGTAGCGTTTCCGTTATACAGGGCCGGCCAGTTAATGCATTCTCCGGCAACAGGCATGGTAATGGTTTTTGCCCTGGTACCATTGCCTATTATTGCCATGCCATGGAAGTATTTCTTTAAGAAGTACATTCTTGTGTTCAAAAAGAATTAATTTCCCGCCATAATTAATTTAAATGAGAAACCAGTTTATTACAATGGCAGTTGGTCTGTCCATTCTTTCTTTTACTGCATGCCAGCAGTCCCCAAATGCACAAGGTGTACAAAAGGACACTACCCAACAGGCATCTTCTGTAGCCGAACCTGTAGCTGCCGATACCAGCAGCGCTTCTGTACTGGAAACTGTAATGTCTGCGCCTGACAAGGTGAAAGCAGGCAAACCTATTCTGCTGAAATTTACTGTTAACAACCCTGCTGACAAAGAACAGGCGTTCTGTAAATGGCATACGCCGTTCGAACGGTGGTTTATGAATTCATTCTTTGAAGTGACTGACAGCAAAGGCGAGCCGGTACAATACAAAGGTGTGATGGCGAAAAGGATAATGCCACCACCTGCAGATGCTTATATCAAAGTACCTGCTAAAGGAAGTGTATCTGCTGAGATAGATTTGCTGACAGGCTACAAGATCGAAGCTCCTGGTACTTATAAAGTAGTTTACCAGGGAGAAGGCGTGAGTGGTTTGACAAAGGTGAATGAAGTAACGGTGACGGTTGAGTAATGAAAAGTATTGAAAAGCTCCATAGTTGAGAGACTATGGGGCTTTTTTATTCCACCACCACTACCTCATATCCCAGCCAGCCATTCATTACCCTTACCTGCAAACTATCTACATGATCTACCTCCGCATACCGCGGGTAATACTTCACTAGCCTCTTATCCTTATACATCGTCTCTACAAACGGTACCGGATAGCTATTCCTGGTTGCCCTGGTATGTCCAAAAGACGTAACGGCTAATTTCATTGCTGTGTGTGAACGTCCTCCATATGCCTGATTACTCCAAAGTATTGAAAATATAATGATCGTTCCCAACGAAAAGCTATTGCACACACAGAATAAAATCAACTTTACACCATGTGGTAAGTCATATTTTTCTGATGAAAAATCTATTCGTTTTCTAAAAAGAATAGTAATTGAAAACCCTATACATATTGCCAGCAAAAGCAACGCGTAACCATTTATTAATGTGCGCCAATAGATGCTCAACGTCCAGAAGATCAGGGGGAGACTGATGAGCAAAGTGATGCCAAATAAATAGCCGAAAAATTCAGCTAAAGGATCATAGGCGCGTGATTGTTGGTGTAGGGATAAATTTCTTTTTGACATACAGAAAAGGTACAAAAAATTCATATTCCGCAGGAACCGGATTTTTGCTGTTATTAAATTGTGTCAGCTTTGCTATCACAATCAAATGTTTATGCACTATGTAAGTCATCCGTCTATTCTTTACTTTGGTACACCAGTGGTGTTAGTCAGCACGGTGAATGAAGACGGAACATATAATCTTGCTCCTATTTCCTCTGTCTTCTGGTTGGGATATCACTGTATGATCGGTATTGCTGCCAGCTCTAAAACGACTGAAAACCTGCTGCGTACAAAGGAGTGCGTGTTGAATCTGCCATCGGTAGCACAAGTTGCGCAGGTGAACAAGTTAGCACTTACTACGGGGTCTGATCCTGTGCCTCCGGGTAAATTGATGAAAGGATATGTGTATGAACCGGATAAATTTGGCCGGGCAGGATTTACGCCGTTGCCAGCGGATGGTGTGCAGGCCATGAGAGTTGAAGAGTGCCCGGTACACCTGGAAGCGACATTGCTGAGTGTTCATCCGCTGACGTCAGAAAAGATCAATGTATTAACGATGGAATTGAAGATTCAACGCGTTCATTTACATGAGGATATCAGGTATAAGGATATGCCGGATCGTGTGGATCCTGATAAATGGCGGCCATTGATAATGAGTTTTCAGGAGTTGTATGGATTGGGTGAAAAGGTGCATCGTTCTACTTTGGCGAAGGTGCCGGAGCATCTTTATCAGCGTTAGGATATTGTCTTTAACTCTCTGACTAACCATGCCTTCATCTTTTTCTTTTCTTTGATTAATGCCTCCTCTTTGTGCCTGAGGTACAATGCCTCTTTCTTACCCAGCCTGGCAGGACGGTATTTTCTAAGCAACCGGAGTGCATTGCGTTTGTCCTGGTAGTCACCTAGTTTATCCTGCAATTTTGAATCGTGTAACTGGTCATTATGTAACAACTCCTTAAAGGTTTTCCTGATGGCATGCAGGTCATTATCACTAAAAGAAGCAGGTTGTAGCATTTGCTGGATAGCGGCGGTTTTATTTTCTAAATACTGTTGGTAGGTTTTACGGCTGAAGCCGGTTTTAACTTTAGTCAGTGTTTTCCTGCTGGCTTTCGTCACCGGTTTTTTAGAAAGCGATTGATGCAATTGTAATTTAGACTGTTCTGCCTGCTTGTGTATAATCTTCCTGTAAGTGGGTAAATGCCGGGCGTCCCGCCTGGTAGATTGCTCCTGCAACTGCAGGTCGCGGAGCGTACCAAGCTGGTGGTAAAAGTCTTTCAGCTTCCCTGGGATACCGGGAAGCTGAATCATATGTAGAAATGCTTTTAATCTCTTGTAGTTTGTTCTGAACTTGTGAATGACTTCCGGATCGTATGCAGGGGGCATTTGGCGGCTTTTTTTATTGAGTCGTTCGTAATACCGGCCAATGATTTTTAGCACACGTTTCTTTTTCATAAGAAAAATACTAAAAAAAGCATGCCATATTTATTTCACTTTTTTCGCACCCTCTGGCACCTTCCCTGCCTTAAATGCAGACCTTTGTTGCTCATCTGCCAGATCCATATTAAAATTCTCCCATTTCCCCTCCGCATTCAGCACTGCACAATTCCATTCGCCATCTGCATCATCCGGAAACTGCCAAAGTATATGATATCCTTCCTCATTCGTAAACCCTTCCTCATCTGCCTGCAAAATACCATTTACATGGTCCCAGATAATACCCTGCGTAGTGGTAATGATATGATAGTTCTCTGCCTCCAAACCGATTGGCAATAACTCAATCGCATATATCACTTTCACACGGTCAAAGAATTCATGCAGCCACTTTGCCGCTGATGCCGGCTGAAATTCGAGAATGGTTTGTTTGAATTCATCCAGCTCCTCCCTGCCAATGCCTTCGGTAGTTACGGGGTTCCTTTCTACCGTCGCCAGCAACTTTCCCTTTTCATTTTTCAGTTCAAACACCGACCACTTTTCAGGCTTCTCATTTTTGAGCACCCCAAATTGAGCCGACAGTGCTTCTGCGTCCAGCTCTTCTGAAATATCATCGAGATGAATGTCCGGGTCTTGTGTGCCCAGGATACGGATGTAGTAACTCATGGGCACAAAATTAGGATTATTTTACTACTGTAGCTTCCAGTTCTACCTGCAATGTTTCGAAAAGTGATTTTACTTCCATGAGGGTACTTGCCTGCCGGATGCCATGCTTTGCAATCCACTCCTGCAGCAGGGAGAAGTGTGGCCAGAGGTCTGCTGAGGATGTGGTATAGATATTCAGCCTGACAATGCCTTTAGGCTCATAACCGGCGGTGGTAATCACCTGTTCCAGGTTAGCGATCGCGTGCATCAACTGGCTTTTCATATCCTCCTTACTGGAGGTACCATCCGGAAATACGGCTGCCTGCCCTGCACAGTAGAGGGTGCTGGTGGCGTTTTTTACTTCTACTGCCTGGGAATAACTACGTTCGTCCTGCCAGGTCCAGGGATTGATGTTTCTTGTTTCCATGAGGGCAAAGCTCCGCATAAGTGAGGGAATCAACCCTTGATGTACCTCACTATTATACTGTGAGGTATGTCACACCAACCGGCTCAGGGTTTCCCTGGATACACCGAGGTATGCTGCCAGTAGGCTTTTGGGAACACGCTGTAAGAGGGAAGGATGCTGTTTGAGCAACTGCTCATAACGTTCTTTGGCATTGGAGGTGAGGAGGGAGAGAATGCGGCGCTGCGCTGCCAAAAAACCAAAGGTAGATTTCTGCAGAAAGAAATGCTCTATTTTAGGGAGTTCTGCGCAGAGCTTTTTATAATTTTCGAAGGAAAAGCAGTAGACTGTTGTGTCTTCTATACATGCTAAAGACATGGTAGCTGTTGACTGGGTATAAAATGCATAATAGTCGCTTTCCCACCAGTCTTCCATGGCGAAGGAGACGATATGGTCTTTCCCGTTGTTATCGTTGTAAACGAGTTTTAACAGGCCGGAAATGACCAGGTAACAGTACTTTACCTCATCACCTTCCTGTATAAGGTACTGGTGTTTCTTATATTTCCTGGTGGTAAAATGTGCGCTTACAAATGAAAACTCTTCATCGGTGAGCGGCAGTATTTTTTCAATATGGTCTTTGAGAAATTGCATATATCAGCATTTCAGTAATTGGAGTGGATAAATATACGGTACTATCTGCATCATTTTGCTGTAAATAAGCAGAGGTTTGAAAATCTTAATGAATGGTTTGATTGTCATTATCAGCAAGGAAAATTTCAGCGGAGCTTTGCATAAAAAAAGCGCATGGAACAAGTTATTTCAGTGAGTCCTGTTGTACTTTCTGCACCAGAACGTGGTATAGATTTGCAGGTACGGATTTCAGCACCAATCAAAGGTGACCGGCTCCCGGTTATTTTGTTTGCACATGGTTATGGTAATTCATTGGATGGTTATGCACCGCTCGTTAATTACTGGGCAGCGAGGGGATTTGTAGTGATACAGCCCAGTTTCCTGGATTCGAAAAGAATAGGATTGAGACCGGATGATCCTCGTACACCTGATATCTGGAAAATCCGGTTGGCGGATATGAAGCGGGTGTTAGATCATTTAAATGATATTATCAGTGTAGTACCTGGTTTGAGCGAACGTGTGGATACCACCCGTATTGCGGCAGTGGGACATTCATTTGGTGCGCAGACTGTAGGGTTGTTATTAGGAATGCGTGTGGATGAAGATATGTCTGATGCCCGTATACAGGTAGGTATTTTACTTTGTGCCGGTGGACGTGGTGGAGCGGATCTGAGCCCGTTTGCGGCAGAACATTATCCATTTATGAACCCTGATTTTAGTGGGATGAAGAAACCAACATTAGTTGTGGCTGGTGATAAAGATTTCTCACCATTGACGGTGCGTGGCTGGGATTGGTTTACGGATCCGTACACATTGAGTCCGGGGCCTAAATCGCTGGTGACACTGTATGGCGGAGAACATTTACTCGGAGGGATTTCAGGATATCTTGTGACGGAAACATCGGATGAAAATCCGGAGAGAGTGGCGGCAGTACAGCAATTGACGTGGGCTTACCTGCGGAGTGCGTTTTACCCGGAAGATCATGCATGGAAGGAAGCGGAAAAAGAACTGACACAAGGAAAGATTGAAAATAAAGGGGATCTGTAATGATCTCCTTTTTGTTATATTTAGAATATGAAAAACTACCTGATTGTCTGTGTCATATGCTGTAGCTTGAAAAGCTTTGCCCAGACTGGTTTGTACACCATGGAGGATAAGAGCAGACTAATAATTACGCCTTCGTATGCACCTGATTTCCGGTATAGAAAAATGGATGGTGCTTCGGGTAGATTGTTTTTGCAACCGGATAGTAGTTATATATCAGCGCCGGGTTGGGCGGAGAAGCAATCACCGAATATTTTTGTACGGTTTACTAAAGATGTAATTTCATTCAGGGAGAATGGAAAGGAGTTGCATGGGAAGAAGATCTTGTTAAAAAATATACCCGTTACGTTTGGAGATAGTTTGTATGGGGAGTTGTTTTTACCGCCTGCGCAGGTAAAGGCAGTGGTTGTGCTGCAATTTGGGTCAGGTAAGGAATCGGCGGTAGCGAATAATTATGTGCAGTATTTGCTGCCTGGCGACGACATTGCTGTGTTTGTGTTTGATAAGAGAGGAACGGGGAAGTCGAAGGGAGAATATACGGCTGATTTTGTGCGGATGGCGAAAGATATGGCGGCGGCGGTGGAGAAGATACGGACTATGCGGGAATTGCAAAAAATACCTTTGGGAATTATGGGTGAGAGCCAGGGTGGATGGGTGGTACCGTTAACTGCGTCGTTGACGCAAGTGGATTTTGTAATAGCGAGTTATAGTCTGGCGATTAGTCCGCAGGAGGAGAACAGGCAGGAGGTGATACATGCATTGACAGATACGGCATATAAGCCACAGGCGCTGGCAGTGGCGGCGGTAACAGATCGTGTGGTGGAGAGCAAATTTAAAGAGGGGATGGCTGAATTGAAGGAGTTGAAAAATAAATATGGCGATGCGGAGTGGTATAAAAAACTGGGAGGTGATTATACAGGTTTATTGGCGAATGCAACGGATGCGCAGATAGCTGAGTTTAAGCAATTGTTTAGTATGGATATTGATTTGGAATATGATCCTATGCCGGCGCTCAGGAAGGTAAAAGATCCTATGCTATGGGTGATAGCAGGGAAGGATACAGAGGCGCCGAACGAGGAGACGATTGCACGCGTGAAGGCATTGCAGGCGCAGGGAGCGCCTTTTGATCTGGTTATTTTTCCCAATGCAGATCATGGGATGATTGAGGAAGACAGGGGGCATTCAAAAGGGTATTTTGAATTGTTAAAGGACTGGATACTGACAAGGAAAATCAGTAAGCAGTATGGGAATGCGCTGGAGTTTAGCCGGAAGTAATAAGGGCTGGCTTTTACTCGTAAGCAATCTTAATCAATGACACCGCCTGTCTCGGTAAACTTACTTTCATTTTGTACATCCCGTTTGTAATTTTTATTTTCTCAGGCGCCGTCAGCAATGCCAGTTGACCCGATTTTTCCAGCGTTGTATACTGTTCAGGCGTCGGGGTTGCAGGCGATCCCATTTTCTTCCAGACTTCATATGAATTACTATGCTCCCGGTCTATCCGATAGTGATAAAGTGTAGCTGTTTTACCGGGAATATGCTGAATAGTTAATTCCACAGTTGCTTCACCAGTAGTGATATCGTCATCATGATAATTCCACAACAGGATAGCTGTAGCTGTTTTATCTGCTGATGCCAGCGCATTCACATCCGTTTTATCACCCCGCACACCATTCGTCATAATAGATTGCGCATCATATGCTAAATCGCCAGCAATGGCCAACCTGTTGCCCGACATCATGCCCATCATCCTGAACACATTCAATACCGGTTTATCCACACCATTCGTTGCCAGTTCCCTGAACCCATAAAACCATGGTTGGTTCTCAAATTCAAAAGACCAGTTCACCGCACCAATAATGTTCGTACCATAGGTGTCATTCAATTCAATAATACGTGCGATAGCTGCTGCTGTATAACTGGAATACATGGTCCCATTTCTGTAAGCATTCTGCGGATCGGTTTTCATTCCGCAAGCGGCACAACCCTCAGGGTCAGATTCCCCAATGATAATGGGTATATTCTTTAATTCCGGAAAGGAAGAAATGATTTTTAAATGCCGGTTCACATCTTTCAATTGATTATTCATACCCATCCGTACACGGTTGTCAGTAAACACAGGTGCACCTTTGGCATGAAAAGCCAGAAAGTCAACAGGCGCGCCTATCTGCCCGGTAGCTTCGTTTTTTTCTTTTAAGCAGTGAGTGATAAATCTACGCATGAACTCTCCTGCCCCACCTGTAGCATGCGGGCCTCCTACTTTGGCTGCAGGCAGGGCCCTCCTCACACCGGCAGCAGCATAGTCATACATTTTGCAATAAGTAGCGATTTTGTCATCCACCATTAAATAGTATCCATCTGCTTCGTTCCAGAGCTCCCAGTACCAGCTTTCCACTTCTGCCCTGCCATAACGATCTACGCAATGTTTTACCCATTGGTAAATCAATTCCTCCCATTTATGATAGTCTTTTGGAGGATACGCCCAGCCGGTACAGATTTCTTTGTAATCATGCCCGGGTTGCCAGTAATGTCTGTAAGGAGTGGGATGTGTGGATAACGCCTCCGGCATGAAACCAATTTGTGCCAATGGTTTCATTTTCCGGCTGATATAAGTGTCGAAGATAGAATCTACGATCTGCCAGTTGTAAACAGGATTCCCATTCGCATCTTCTGTATACATATTCGTAGAGCCCCATTTCAGGGCGGCGGAGCCATCGCCGGTATTCATCAGGTTATGTGCCCGCACGTATACGGGAACAGGACTGAGGGCCGCCAGTTCGGAGAGCAACTTCTTCCCGTCTTTCATATAGGTATAATTCGGCTCATCATAACCGAACCAGGCCCAGATGGGTTTGAGCGGGCCTTTTTCTTTTTTGAGGTCTACCTGGATGGCAATCTGGCCAAAGGTGGCAATGGTATGCAGGCAACAAATCGTTAGCAGTGATCTGAATTTCATTGAACGTGGGTGGCAATCCGTTTTTGGTAGCTGAGCACGAATGCCATAGCCAAGATACACAAACTGCCAATCCAATCAATGGCTATAAAGCGGGTATTTAACCAAAATACAGATAAAGCCGGGGTGATCAGCATGCGGGTGGTGATTGCCAGACATTCTCAAAAGTATGGTTACCGAAAGGGCTAGTATTATTCCTTTAATCTCATTACCTTTCATTGGTATCCTTCAAAATTTCAGACCGCAAAGTTATGCAACCATTTTCTATCCGACTTGCTGAGGAAAAAGATTTTCCTGCTATTTTTTTACTAATCCGCGAGTTTGCAACTTTCCAAAAATCATTGGATAAGGTCAGTATTACCCCGGCGCAGATGCAAGCCGAAAAGGAGCTGTTTCAGGCGTTTGTAGTGGAAGTGGATGGAGGCATTGTTGGGTTTGCAACCTTCTTTTGGGCGTATTATTCCTGGAGCGGGAAGGCACTGTACCTGGATGACCTGTACTTACAACCTTCCTATAGAAAACAAGGAATGGGAAAGGGCTTATTGCAGGCAGTGATCGAACTGGCCCGATCTCAAAATTGTAAAAAGGTCAGGTGGCAGGTGTCCAACTGGAACCAACATGCGATTGCGTTTTATCAAAAAATGGGAGCGACGGTGGATGATGTGGAGTTGAATTGTGATTTATTACTAGCGTAGGGCCGTAAAATTAGGTAAGTTTATATAAATATGGGAACGTTATGATCAGGTTGTCTTTAATTTTGATGTTCATTGCCTTGGCGTATATTCCAGCTTTCTCTCAGCAGGTCCTTCCTTCGAAAGACCAGGTAGCATGGGCGGATGCGGAGATTGGCGTTATTATCCACCTGGATATCAACATCTTTGCACCTGAATCTTTTGATTATAAAAGGAAAGAAACCCTACCTGATTTATCCGTCTTCCATCCGTCAAAACTAAATACAGATCAATGGGTTAAGACGGCAAAAGCAGCGGGTGCAAAGTATGCTGTACTCACGGTAAAACATGGTACCGGCTTTTGCCTCTGGCCTTCTGCGGTGAATGATTATAATGTAGGGCATACGCCTTATAAGAAAGACATTCTGCAGGCTTTTATCGCCTCCTGTAAGAAATATGGCCTGCGTCCAGGGTTGTATTATAATACAAATACCAATACTTATTATAGCACCCATGACGAAGTGTATCAAAAAGCTGTGCTGGCGCAGTTGAATGAGATATGGAGTAATTACGGTCCTATGTTTGAAATATGGTTTGATGGAGGTTTGCGAAATGAGCTGGAAGCGGAAGTATTGAAAATGATTCATGAAAAACAACCACAGGCAATTCTTTTTCAGGGACCTTTGAAAGCAGGGAATACTATTCGCTGGATTGGTAATGAAGATGGATTTGCTGCTTATCCGCAATGGAGCAGGGCGAATGAAACGACGGCAGCTGATGGGACAGTTAAAATAGATGGATTGCATGGGGATGTGGAGGGTAAATACTGGTGTCCGGGGGAATCGGATTTTCCTATACGAAGAAATTATGCATGGAATGGCGGATGGTTGTGGAAGACAGGGGAAGATAAAGATCTGTTTTCAGTGAATGAGCTGGTGGAGAAGTATTATAAGAGTGTGGGCAGGAATACGAATATGCTGGTAGGAATGGTGGTGGATACCAGTGGGCTTATACCCAGGGCAGATTCCCTGGTTTTTGATAGTCTTGGGCATCGTTTAAAACAGGTTTTTTCAGCGCCGTTGGCGGTGCGTAATAATGTGACACAGTCTATAATTGAGTTGGAAAATAAAAGCGGGAAGGCAGTGGGGCAGGTAATGATTATGGAAGACCTGGAATATGGGGAAAATGTTTTGGAATATAGTCTGCAGGCGATGATAGGTGAAAAATGGAAGGAGGTGGCTACAGGGGAATCTGTGGGGCATAAGCGGTTGCAGACTTTTAGTCCGGTGATGGCGGGTAGGTGGAGGTTGATGATTACGGGGAATGTGGGGCCGGTGCATATCAAAAGAATTGCACTTTATTAGATCTCTAATAGGTGTAGGTGGTTGGGCCCGAAGGAGGCATTCTCTTTTGTAGGCCAATGAAAACTACCCGCAGGTAAAAGTGCCGGTTGAAAATGTTCTGGCATTGCCGCCAATGAGTACCCGGTCTCCTTTGTACATACAATGCAGGATGCCCCCTCGTTTTGAAAGTTGGGCCGCCATCATATCAGTTTTAGATAATTGCTCCTGCCAGTAAGGAATCAGGGAGCAGTGTGCAGAGCCTGTGACAGGATCTTCGAAGATGGATGCCTGTGGGGTAAAAAAGCGGGAAACAAAATCATATGTTTCTCCCCGGCTGGTCAAAACTATACCTCCGGGATCGAGATTGATTTCATCTATAACCTGCCTGTTGAGCGTAATGTTCCTGATATCACTTTCGTTCTCGTATACTAAAACATAATCTCTTGCCTTTAATACAGCGATCGGTTGTTTGCTCAATCCCCTGGCTATCTGTTCCGGAAGAGTAGTTGGTACTGGTTTGCGTGTGGGAAAGTCCAGGTAGTATAATCCATTGTTAAATGCAACGGCTACCTCTCCACTCACCGTTTTGAAAGTGAGCTGGTGTGCAGATTGCAGGTGGTTCATCAGCACGTAAGCAGTGGCCAGTGTGGCATGTCCACACAGATCCATTTCTATTTCCGGGGTAAACCACCTGAGATGGTATTCATTATTCTTGTGTATAAAGAAGGCAGTTTCCGGCAGCGCCATTTCTTCGGCTATCTTCATTAATATTTCGTCAGGCAGCCATTCTTCCAAAGGAACTACACATGCAGGGTTGCCTTTGAATATTTCGTCGGTAAAACAATCAATCTGGTAGCAGGCATATTTCATGCTGGCTAATATAGATAATTTTAGGGAAGTGAGCGCTTCCTGCTAAAGACCCTTCAACCAATAAATATAATTTTCAAACCTTCCTGATGGCATTTGGAGTAGTGCCGGTGATTCTCTTGAAATAGTTATTAAAATAGGTGGGATATTCAAACCCCAATCCATAGGCGATATCTGCTACGCTCCAGTTGGTATGCTGGAGCAGTGCCCTGGCTTCGGCGGTAATTCTCTCGGCTATGAGTACGGAGGTGGGTTTACCGGTGATGGCCTTTACTGTACGGTTCAGGTAATTGGTATGTACTGACAGGGATTGGGCAAAATCCTGTGCAGTGCGTAACCTGAGCGGTTCAGCAGGGTTATCGATGGGAAACTGTTTTTCCAGCAATTCTAAAAAAGACCGGGTCACGCGGGTAGCGGCATTGTGTTCTCTCAGGTCCTGGCTGGCAGGCTGTACCTGGAGGGCTTCGTGAATAATGAGTTCAATACAGTTGCGGAGCAATTCGTCTCTGTGCTCATAATCACTGTTATATACGGTGAGCATTTTCCTGTATATACCTGTTAGAAATGCTACCTGTTCTGTGTTGAGAGGAAGTATTGGTGATTCGGATGAACGGAATAACGGTGAATGCTGCACCAGGTTGGTCAGTTCCCTGCCAGCAATGAAATCTTCAGTGAAGGCACAGGCATAACCGGATCGTGTAAGGGAACGGGGAACAATCGTATGATGGACATTCGGATTGGCGAAGAAGAGGTAAGTTCCATTTATCTCCACGGTTTTATCTCCGAATTTCAGGAGGAAATCTCCCGTTACCATCACTATTTTATAATAATCTCTTCTGGCAGGTACTTCTGCAGCCGGTACAATGTCGAATACTACATGTACTTTAAACCCCTTTGATCTTAAATCTGCGCCAATGCAGGTACTGATTCGTGTTGCCATCTGGTAAAGTTAAGAAAATCAAACCTATTGGCCGCCAATTGCAGCGAGGCAGGTATTGAATCAGTAAATAAAAGAATTGGAGGCACATGGCATCATCCGGAAAGTGGTGTATGCGCAGTTGCCTCCAAAGGTTGAATATTTTCTGCCTGAACCGGGTGAGTCATTGATTCGTTTGCTGGAAGCAATTCCTTTATTGTAAAGGAGGAAATATTTCAGGCTCTCCCTTAGGAATTTCCCTGACTTCCGCACTCCCTCCATATTTTAATACGGGGCAGGCTTTGGCCAGTTCTGTTGCCTGGTCTATATTCTCTGCACGCAGCAGGATGCTGCTTACCTGTCTCAGATTTTGTTTTTCTGCTGGTTGGCCAATCACCTTGTTTTCTCCCGGATAGGCAAAGCTGGTGATGTAATGGCCGGATGCTTTCCAGTCGGCAATCGCTTTATCCCATTGGGGACCGACGGCTTTGGCTTGTTCTGTAGTATAAGTAACCGGTACGCTGACAAGTACGACAAATGATTTCATGGGTTGCGTGTTTTTGGCGGTGCTGGCAAAGAGCAGCATTGCGATGAGTAAATGTTTCATATAGCAAAGATGCGCCACTACAGGCGGGGGAAATAGTAAAAAATCATTGATTTTACCATTGGGGAGGTGTATTGAAGAAACTGGATGGGGTGAGGCCGGTGAATTGTTTGAAGGCTTTGTTGAAGTGTGCCTGGTCGAAGTAGCCGGCTTCGAGGGCGAGGTCAGTGAAGTCTTTGGAAGAATAGTTTTTTACAATAGCCTGCATGCGTACTAAAGAAGCAAATTGCTTTGGGGTGGTGCCGATTACTTTTCTAAAGCGTTTTTCAAATGCGTCCTGGCTGATGTAGAGTGAGGAGGCGAGCTGGGAGATGTTTAAATTACCTTGTTGCTGTTTGATCTCCCTGGTAGCTGTTAATATTAGTTGATCTGGCTTGCGGCGTTTGAGTTGTTGCAGCAGGAAGTTCTCTGCAACAGAAATGCAGTCTGTGGCGTTGCCCAGTTGATCTTCTAAAGCGGTGATGTCAACCAGGTTATCGAGGGCGATGCTTTCATTGAAAAATTCATGTGCGGGAATGTCAAAGAATGCATTGATCCCGCCTTCTTTGAAGAGTATCAACAGATTGGATGTGCCGGGATTATATTGAATGAGGCGGGGTGTTTTTCTCAGACCAGAAAGCGTGTAAGTAGGCAGTGATTCGTTCTGTAAAGAGATATTACCTTTTAACCGCAGCGCCAATACAGGGACAATGCCTGGTAATACCCTGTTGATAATTAGTTCCTCGCATTCGATGATGCGGAAACCATCGATGTAGGGCTGTAGCGCAGGGGACGGTATGTAGTCATGAATTTTGATACCTGAAGGTATAAAATTTCCTGTTTGATTTAAAAAAAAACGCACCTTACTGGGCGCGCTTTTTTTCTTCTTCACTGGCAGTACTTCTGCTCCTGGCGGCCTTGATGTCTTTGCCGAGGCGGTAGGAGAAGCTTAATGTAGCCAGTCTTGATTCATTTTTATGATAGAAACTACTCTGCTGATCGAGATAATTGATATCGACACGGTAAGTGAATGCATTAAAGATATCATTGGCGGTGAGGCGCAGGGTACCTTTGCCTTTCAGCACATTGGCTTTTACACCCAGGTCTACCTCGCTTAATTCCTTGAAGCGATAAATGTTTTGAATACCAGGACTGGAGTAGAGCGCTGTAATTTCTGCTGCAATACCATTCTTTTTATTGATGGTGAAGGTCTGGTTCAACCGGCCATCGTAGGAGAACATTTTGAAATTATAATGGCTTTGCAGGTAAGCAGATTTTTCCTGTGTGTAATATCCACCTGCTTCTACATTGACGTCCCACCAGTCAGCTGGATGAAAAGCAGCAGCGATCCGCAGACCGGCATTGACACTCAGGCCCAGGTTCTGATGGGTAATGTAGTAGTTTTTAGTAGTATTGTCCTGTACGGTAACGTTGGTGAATATATTGCTGATAGATGTGTAGTTGGCAGTGATGGTATAATTTTCCTTGTAGGTGTAGCCGAGTTCTACATTGTGCACAAAGGCTGGTTGCAGGGCAGGATTACCTACATAGTAATTGTACGGAGATGAGTAATGCCGGGCGGGGTTCATGCGTGCATATTCAGGCCTGTCTATGCGGTAGCCGTAGGTCAGTTGAAACTGGTTGTCGTCATTGAGTTTGTATTGTAAAAATACAGTAGGGAACAGCTTCAGGTAACTGCGTTTGTTTAAAGAATCCAGTGTGATGGAGTAACCACGGGTGTTGGTGTATTCAGCTCTCAGGCCACCCTGTACGGTTAGTTTGTTGAAGGTACCCGAGATATTGGTGTATAGGGCGGTGGTGTTTTCAGTATATTTAAAATGATTGCTTTTTTCAGGCATGAGCACATCGCTTTCGATGAAGGTGAATTTATTATCGCTTTCGATGCTGCTGTATTTAAAACCGGAGGTGAGGTTCCACTTGTTTAGTGTGTAGACGTAATCTGTTTTGCCGGAGAAAATGTTAATGTGTTGAGTGGTGGGGGTATAGATGCGGTAAGCATTATCAGCGTTCACGTGTGCATAGCTGCTGGTGGCGTAGGGGGCGTAATCTACGTCTATATTCAGGCTGCGTTTGCCACTATCCAGTTTCAGGCTATAGTTGATATTGTAGGTATAGCCGCTGCCATATTTTTTATCGGTAGAACTGGTGGCAATAGTGGAGTCGAGGGTAGATTTATCGGCGCTGTAAATGTAGGTAGGGATATTGCCATCGCTGTGGCCAGCGCGGTTATTGCCGGTTACGAGCACACCCAGGATCTGGTTGTCAGTGAGCTGGTAGTCTACACCAAGACGATAGTTATGGCTGTTGGAAGTGAGCACATTGTGGTCGTTGGTTTTCCACCAGGAGTCGCCGAAGTTGATGTCGGTCCTGTTATCCATATAGGTATGCTTATGGCCATAGCCATAGTTGCCATAGATGTTTACTTTATCCTTGCGGTAGTTGAAAGTGGCGCTGCCATTGTAAGAGCCGTAGATGCCCTGAATGTAGTTGCCATTGAGGGCGAGGTTGATGCCCTGCTTTTTCACTTTTTTAGTAACGATATTGATCACAGATCCACCCTGGGCTTCGAAACTGGCAGGCGGATTGGTAAGAACTTCAATTCTTGTTATCATGGAAGAAGGCAGCCCCTGCAGGTAATTCACCAGGTCATCGCCGGAGAGGTGGAGTGGTTTGCCATCCATGTAGACTTCTACCCCTTTGCGGTAGGCAGAGATGGAGTTGTCTGAGTTGACAGTGACCCCGGGGGCTTTGGTCAGGGCATCCCAGGAGGTGCCACCGCTGGCGATGATGCTGTTTTCGACATTGAAGACTACGCGGTCTGTCTGGCGCTCGATGAGCGGTTTGGCAGCAGATACGGTGATGCCTTGTAGTTGTTTCTGGTCTGGTTGCAGGATGATGGGGATAGAGTCAGCAGGGAGTTGGAGTTCCCTGGTGTAAGGCTGAAAACCCATGGATGTGGCCGTGAGGGTGTAGCCTTGGGTCCCTTTAATGTTTGTAAGGGTAAAATGGCCAAGGTCGGTGATGGCGGTGGCGATGTATTTATTTTGCTGGCTAAGGGTAATGGTAACACCGTCGAGCAAGTGACCTTCGGCATCGGTGACAGTGCCGGTGATGGTGGACTGTGCGACTGCAAATAAGGGCAGTAATGTCAGGAGGAGTATGTATATCTTTTTCATGCAACAAACGTACTCCGATGTGATATTAAGGCCGGTTAAACTAGGTTAAATAAGGTTAAATCGTATTTTCGGGACTATAAACACCCCATCTTTGTAACATGAAATGGTTTTCTAAAAAATATGCATATCCTTTGGTGATACTGGCCATGATTGTCAGTGTCGTATTGCAGGTGGTGTGGTTGCGGCAGTTGTACAGGTCACAACTGGTGCAGGTAAGGCGGGATTTGGATCAGGTGGTGAATAATGTGGTACGGAGCAGTAATCTTATGAGTATGTTGCCGGGGAATGAAGGGGATGAGAACTTCCTGAGCTTTTTTCAGTCGCCGGAGTGGTTGCAGTTTAAGGAGGCGTATAGCCGGATGAGAGGACATAAGGTGGTCAGCCGGTTTGAGTCGGATGTGAAGGGGGATAGTACGCTGGTGGATATCAGTATCAGGATACCGAACAAAAAGTACGAGCGGAAGAAACATAAGGTACAGCGAATTTTTGACAAGGGTGAAACGCAGGAGGGGCAGCTGGCGTTGGATTCAGTGGAGTATGCCCGGTTGGATAGTTTGGTGGACCAGGAATTGAGGAAGAATCACCTCAAAGTGAATTATTTTGTAGTGAAGTATGATTGGGAGGAGGGGATGATTGTCAATCATCATACAGCAGCAGAGATTCGTGAGGCGGATTATCATAGTGAGCAGTATAGTTATAATATCCGGTTGTATAATAATTTCCAGTTGGTAGTACCTTCATTGAAGGAGATTGTGTTTTACCAGATGCGGTATTATTTATTGTCCTCATTTTTGATGTTGTTATTGACGGGGGCAGCGTTTTATTTTGTGTTTAGATTGATGAAGCATCAGCATATTTATGCGCAGGCGAGGATTGCATTTACCAGCAATATGACGCATGAGTTGAAAACGCCGGTGGCGGTGATGGAGGCGGCGTTGGATGCAATTACGCGTTATCAGTTGACGGCAGATCCCGAGAAGTTGTTGCAATATATCGATATTAGTAAGACGGAGTTGCACAGGTTGAATATGATGATAGAGAAGGTACTGAACCTGGATGAGGTAGATAATGGGCAGACGCGGTTACGGTCAGAACTGTATGATGTGCAGCAGGGGTTAGAGCAGGTGGTGACTTCGATGCAGTTGCAGAATAAGTCGGCGGGGATCCATTATCATCCTTCGGCGGAGCCTTGTTTTTTGGATGGGGATCCTGTGCATTTGACAAATGTGTTTTATAATTTAATTGACAATGCGCTGAAGTATGGAGGGAAGGATGTGCGGGTGGATGTGAGTTGTGCCTGTACGGAGGATAAAATTATTATCAGTGTGAAAGATAATGGGCCGGGGATTTCTAAGATTTATCATGCGCGGATTTTTGAAAGGTTTTTTAGGGTGCAGGATAATGTGGATGTGCATAATGTGAAGGGATCGGGGTTAGGGTTAAATTATGTGAAGCAGATAGTGGAGAAGCATGGGGGAAAAATACGTGTGGTGAGTGAGTTGGGGAAGGGAAGTGAATTTATCATTGAATTACCAGTTTATAATGAAGTATAAAGTATTGTATGCAGAAGATGAGTTGACGTTGGCTCAGATCATTAGTGATGGTTTGCGGCAGAGTGGGTATGAGGTGGTATTGGCGACGGATGGGAGCCAGGCGTTGGAGGCGTTTCAGCATACGCCGCCGGATATTTGTGTGTTGGATGTGATGATGCCCCTGAAGGATGGGTATACGTTGGCGGAGGATATCAGGAAGTTGGATGCGGGGGTGCCGATTATCTTTTTAAGTGCGAAGTCATTGCCGGAGGATGTGATAAAGGGTTTTAAGAGTGGGGGGAATGATTATTTGCGTAAGCCTTTTAATATGGGGGAGCTGTTGATAAGGATGGAGTCGTTGTTGAGTCGGTTTGGGGTGCGGCAGGCGGCGGGGGCTGTGTATACGTTTGGGAGTTGCAAGTTGGATCCGGTGACGCAGGAGTTGGAGACTTCGGTGGGGAGGTATACGTTGTCTTATAAGGAGGCGGCGTTGTTGGAGTTGTTGTTGCAGAATAAAAATACACTTGTTCCGAGGCAGGTGCCTTTGTTGAAGATATGGGGGGATGATACGTATTATAATGCGAGGAGTATGGATGTGTTTATGAGTCATTTGAGGAAGATGTTGAAGGGGGAGAGTGGGGTGCAGTTGATGAGTATAAGGGGGGCGGGGTACAAGTTGATTGTGTAGTGTTTTTTAAGATTGAGTAGTACGAAAAAATATTTTTTTGTACGGTAGTAAAGTGTTTACCTTGCAGGTATACAACGCGCAAATTGCTTTAACCATTGTTTAATTTTCATTGTCCAACTTTTCAATGAATCATAGTACCATTATTTGTTCCAATCCTGAAATACGAAGTATTTTAATTCCACTGCTTCAAAAGATATTTCAAGTGTCGTTGGAGATTGCAGAAGATTTATATGATACTCATTTGAAAACTCATATTGACCGGCTGAGGGAGTCGGTATGGTTTTTAATTGAGTGGCCTTATGTGGATAAGGTGTATAGGGATAGTTATTATACTTATTTTTCTTCGAAGTTGAGTGAGTATAGAAAAGACTGTATGCTGATATCGCTATTTGAGGGTGAGGTGGTGCCGGAAGATTTTCTACAGAGCCTAATACTATGTTGTATTCTAAATCGTTGATTGGTGCTTTATATCAACATAGATATTATTATCCAAATGATAAAATAGAACGGCTGGAATACGAGCCAGCGACATTTGACACGTTCACAATATTCAATAATAACTTAAACTGATTTTTACATGGCAACATTTATCACCATTCCGGAAGAAGACAATGAAGAATTGCTTAAGAATGATGCACCGGGTTCCTGGCCTAATACGCCTGAAGAACGTGCTGAATGGAACGCATTTTCAGAAGCAGTTAGACAGAGTTATTGGAGGACTCATCCTATTAAACCAGTAGTGGATTACGGTAAGATCGGGTTTAATACAATCGCAAAATAAAAGAGAGGCGGCCCGCCGGGCCGCCTCTCTTTATTACTTAATCGAAATTTTCCCAATCGCTAATTTACTCTTCGCCAACGCCCTATCCGTCTTCCCCACCATATACATTTCATTCCCAATAATAGACCCTAACCTCGGCATCGCCGTAGGCTGATCCGTATTAGAGAAGAACTTACTCCTCGTAATCTTCCCATTTCCCGCATCCAGCGTCATATAAAAACAATCAGACTTACTATAATAATAAATCCTCTTTGCACGCTGCCCAATCTCCGTCACCTCTACATTCACCGGCTTATCATTAAACAGGAACATAATCTTATCATCCTTCTGCCATGCTGCCAAGCTGGAATATTTTAGCTTCGAACTCATTGCTCAGGGTAATAGGTCTGGCAGAAAAAATGCCTGCAGACAATCACTGTTAGGGGGGCGATAGCTGACCAGGCATCAGGAAAAATCCCTGCCAGCGATCTGCCGACAGGGATTGTAAATTATTTCGTCAACGCCCATTCCGGACGGATATAATGACAGGTATACCCATTAGGGTGCTTCTGCAAATAATCCTGATGCTCTTCTTCCGCATCCCAAAAATCACCAGCCGGTACTACCTCTGTCACAATCGGATTAGGATAAATCTTTGCTGCTTCCAGTTCTTTAATCAGTGCCACCGCTGTTTCCTGCTGTGCAGCATCCAGGTAAAAGATCGCAGAACGGTAAGATGTACCTATATCATTCCCCTGCCTATTCCGGGTAGTAGGATTATGTATCTGGAAAAAGAACTCCAGCAGCTGGCGATAAGTAATCACCCCAGGATCGAATTCTATCTTTATCCCCTCTGCATGTGTTCCATGATTCCGGTAAGTCGCGTTTGGCACATCACCACCCGTATAACCTACATGTGTATTGATCACACCCGGCAGCGCACGGATGAGTTCCTCTACACCCCAAAAACAACCACCAGCAAGTATTGCAGTTTGATTAGCCATGTTATCTTCTTTTAATACTGATAAATATCATCTTTTATGCCAAATAGAAAATAGACAGTCATTTTAGCAGTTAATGGCCAGTCTGTCAAAAATGGACATCATTCGTCAGATAATTTATATATATTGCCGCCGATTTGTTTAAATTTTAACCCTGATGTTCGTAATCATTAATATTAAACAAGCGGGACGAAAACATGCCATTCTTGAAAAACAAAAAATAGAGCTGGATGATATTGGCCCCCAACCCACTGTAAAGGACCTGATCACTGCCGTGGTCAAACAACAGGTACATGCATACAATACTAAAAAACCGGGTACAAATGCATTGCCATACCTGACCAGTGAACAAATGGAGGGACAAGCTGCAAATGGCAAGATCGGCTTCGGTAGCATTTACAATGAAGAAAAAGCAGATCTGACCAAAGCGCAGGAAACGGCTCTACAAGCATTTGAAGATGGTATGTATGCCATATTTGCCAACGAGGAAGAACTGAAAAAATTAAGTGATCATTTTGACCTTAACCCAGATACAGTTATCACCTTTATCCGATTAACATTTTTATCCGGTAGCATTTGGTAACCGGACCCTAAAATCATTTTTACGATGAATGCAAAAGAGTTCCTCGACACGAGGATCATTCCGGATTTTGAGAAAAACCTCATTACAACTTTAGTATCCGTGTACAATGGCGATGCCACACACGAACTGCTCACAAAGCGAAATACACAGGTAGCCCTGTTACTATTGGGGAAATTTGAAGGATACGAGATTCCCCACAATGATTATACTACTGATATCAAATACGGCAGCAAACGCTATTTCGGTATGGTAGAATTGCTGCCTGACAACGAGTGGGACGATCCTGAAATGTATAACCTGCTCCGCTATATATTTGGCGATGAAAAAGCAGAATATGTGCGCATTGCATGGAAGAAGTTTCCCCGGCTGGCCTATCAGAAAGGCTACTATCGCCGCTCGTTCCGCTCCCGGGGCACCAGGGAATTGTACCTGCCCAATCAGTTGGATTTCCTCGTCAATGCTATCTTCCAGGTATATCACAAAGAATATGGCACTACTTATTCTTATCAGGTATACGATACTACTATCCAGGAACAGATCTCCTGGGATCATCAGCAGTCTATGGGCTACCTGTACCATATATGGGCTGCAGCACTGGATGCTGGTAATGAAGCGGTTTTTCAGCTGATGGAAGATATTGTATACAACAAGGCTGAAACCGGAAAAGTGACCAACAATATCATCAAAGCCCTGCTGGTGAGCGAGCGCGAAGACTGCTGGGTACTGGTGGAAAAATTATTGCTTGCTGCGCAAAGACAGGAGGGCTTAAGACAATCCATCGTCGAATCTGTTGATACCAGTACCCCTGGCGCTTTCAGACATATGTTGCGCGTGATTGCAGATAATAAGCTCACCAGGTTTGCCGCTGTGATCAGGGCTATCGACGTATGGGCGGGTGTAAGCTGGGAAGCTGAAAAAGAATCGGCTATCAACGCTTTCCTGCTCAAAGCAAGTTATTACATGTTTAACACTTCCGAAATTCCGGAAGGGGTAAAAAGCAAAAATAATGCAGACGTATATATGGCCCTTTGGGCACAAGGTGTGTATAATGTAGATGACACACTTCCTTACCTGCAGGAGTTACTGCAATCGCCATCAGAAGAAAAGCGTGTAATAGCTGTGAAGTTTGCACTGGAAGCAGGCCATTTTCAACTGGACCTGCCTGTAATTATGGCGGGTATTGAAGACGAGAGCCTGGTAGTGAATGCTATAGCTGTGAACATGCTTCAGCTTCGGATGTACTACAATGCTAAACATTATGACCAGTACTACCCCGGCCTGTTCGATAAGCTGCACCGGATCCTGCAACGCTCTGCTGTAAAGGAAAAGACTTTTAGCGGCATTGCATTTTCCTGGTTGAACCTGACTTATAGCAGGAGTAACGTACTCAGCTCCATGGTTGAACTGGTATTGGAATACCCCGACCGACTGGACATTGTACTTTCCTACTTCGAAGAAATGACCCTGGATGTAAAGGAGAAACTGGCAAAAGTAATCCTGCCTGGTTATGCTGTATATTATTGGGATAATAGCAAGCCCAAAACTGCCGTTACCAGTTTTCAGCGCAACTTCGCTATGCGCATTATTAAAGAGAAAGGCGACTTTCTGCAAAAAGCTGCTTTCAATGTGCTGGATACTTTGCAGCTGGACGAAACGGAGAATACTGTATTGATTGATATGCTCAGACGCAAGAGTAGCGGTATGAGAAGCAGGGCTATCGGAATCCTGTTAAATCAAACGGATGAACTGTTGTTATATGCAGTGAATGCCTTGCTGCAGGGTGATGGCGAACAACGGCTGGCTGGCCTGGACATAGCCAGTCAGTGTAAACAGCGGGATCGTCTCACTGCTGAAATTCATCCATTGTTGCTGGTATTCAGCGAAAGGAAGAATATCTCTCCGAAAGAAGAAATATTACTGAAGGAGCTCACGACCGAAAATGCGACTATCGTTTATAATGAGGAGAATGGATATGGTTTGTATAATCCTGCATTGATACAGGCTCCCACCAGGCCTGTGATTGATGAGAATGACTATTATGGTAAATGTATAAAGGAGTCGCCATTTGGCTTCTCTAAACCCGCAGCATACATTCAGGAAGAAATTAAGAAATTGATAGACCTGTTAGTCGCTAACCAGGATCATGAGTATGAAGTAGAACATTACGACGATGCAAGATACAAGCTGCTGCTGGGAAATGTTTTCCGCAGTAAGTATTACAGGATCCCCGACAGTCTGACGACTGAAGAACAATACGCTGCCTACCCATTACCTGAAATATGGAAACAATGGTTTGAAGCATCGGGGTTACAACCGCGAGATCTGTATATAATGGACGAAATTGCTGCGAAGCAATACCACTATAGTTACCAGGAGGCTGAGCCACTGGCAGAATCATATATCCCCAAAATGGCGGCTTACCTGCCTAAGGAAATTACGCAGGAAGTGCGTACCGGAAAACTCCACCTGGTCAGCAGTATCCTTAATGCCCTGCGACTGGTATTCCCATTCAATGAGCAGACAGCATTCCTGGTGGGGGCTACTACCCGATTGTTTGCAAACATTCCCGAAAGCCGGCTCACTAAAGGCAATTATAACTATGGCTGGCAGTCCGAGCAAATGCTGAACTGGTTCCTGTTAAAAATAAATGTATCTAAAATTCCGGATCACCTGGTAGCCCCTGTATGGCAATTGTACCACTGGCGCCAGTTTAGCGGTCTGAAGGAGAATGTCATGGCTGCCATACCCCCGTTGGATCTGTTCTGCCGCGCATTTAGCACAGGTGTGATTGCTGAAAGTGAAATGTATAGGGGAATAATATCCCGCGATCATATCCGGGAGTTATCTACAAAACGGAGGTATAAGGGACAGCGTGATTACTTTGCTGACTATCCATTCCTGCAGGACATGTACATCCGTGTGAGAGAACAATTGCTGGATATTGAATTGAAACGCGGTGACTCTGCTACTCCTGTATCGGCTTTTGTGACTGCAATAGAAAGACTGGAAGGTACGCATCGTTTTGCACAAATACTGGCCGGGTTGGGTAAAGACTCCTTACATAAAGGATATATCTATTCTGCTGATCATAAAAATAAGCAACAGCAATTCAGTTCGCTGCTTAAAAAATGTTATCCATCTTCTACTGATACGCAGGAACAATTTAACGATGCCATGCGTGCCATCAGTGCAAAAGAAGAACGACTGATAGAAGCTGCGGTATATGCCCCGCAATGGCAAAAGCTGGTAAGTGGTTATCTGAACTGGAAAGGGCTGGATACCGCTATCTGGTGGTTGCATGTGCATACCAAATCTGACGCTTACTCCGCCAATAATGCTGATTTTGAAAGCGCTGTAGCACTGTATACTTCTATTGAGTTGCAGGACTTTAAAGATGGTGCGGTGGATAAAGACTGGTTCCAGCAGGCATACAAAGAAATTGGTAAAGACCGTTGGCAAAAAGTGTATAACGCTGCGAAATATATCAGTGATGGAAATGGTCATCGCAGGGCACGTTTGTATGCCGATGTAATCACCGGTGATCTGAAGATCAAAGAGGTGACTCAAAAGGTGAAGGAGAAAAGAGACCAGGATTACCTGCGCATGTATGGATTGATTCCATTGAGCAAGGCAAATCCACAAAAGGATATCCTTGGCAGATATGAATACATTCAGCAATTCAAAAAGGAGAGCAAACAGTTTGGTGCGCAAAAACAAACCAGCGAAGGTATTGCTATCCGCATTGCGATGGAGAACCTGGCAAGGAATGCAGGGTATGCTGATCCGATGCGCCTGAGCTGGGCAATGGAAACCAAACAGGTACAGCATATTCTTGCTAAAGAAACACAGGTACAATATGATGATGTGCTGATTGGCCTGATCATCGAAGATGATGGCGAAGCAGATGTAGTGGCTTTCAAAGGTGATAAAAAACTGGCGGCTGTACCGGCAAAGTATAAGAAGGATAAGAAAGTACTGGAACTACAGGAGTTTAAGAAAACACTGAAGGAGCAATTCCGTCGTTCACGTAAGTCGCTGGAAGAAGCCATGGTAAGAGGTGATGGCTTTGAAGCGCCAGAGTTGGCTGGTTTGTTTAGTCACCCGGTGATTGCAAAGCATTTGGAAAAGCTGGTGTTTGTGACCAGTAAAGGACATGGTTTCTGGAAGGATCATACATTGGTATCAGCTGCTGGCACTAAAGTGATGATTGCGGAAGATGAGGTGGTGCGCATAGCACACTGTACAGACCTCTATGCCAGTGGTAGTTGGGCGGATTACCAGCATTATTGTTTTGCGCAGCGCTTACAACAACCGTTTAAACAAATCTTCCGCGAACTGTATACTCCATTGGCAGAAGAACTGGAAGAGAAATCCATCTCCCGCCGTTACGCTGGTCACCAGGTACAGCCAGCGAAGACGGTGGCATTGCTGAAATCAAGAGGCTGGAAAGTAGACCATGAAGAAGGTTTGCAAAAGGCATTCCACAAGGAAGGGTTTGTGGTGAAGATGTATGCACAGGCAAACTGGTTCTCCCCTGCGGAAGTAGAAAGCCCGGTGCTGGAAGAGGTGATCTTCCATGACCTGAAGACGTATAAGAATGTCGCCTTCAAAGATATTGACCCACGCATCTTCAGTGAGGTCATGCGCGATATTGACCTGGTGGTAAGTGTGGCGCATGTGGGTGGTGTAGATCCGGAGGCAAGTCATTCTACTATCGAAATGAGGGCGGTATTGCTGAAAGAAACCGCGAGGTTGTTTAAACTGGACAACGTGACTGTAGTGGGTAACCACGCGAAGATCAGGGGGCAATACGGCGAATACAGTGTACACCTGGGAAGTGCCATTGTACATATGATGCCGGGCAGGTACCTGTCTATCCTGCCGGTGCATTCACAGCAGCGGGGAAGATTGTTCCTGCCATTTGCAGACGACGATCCTAAGTCAGCCGAAGTGATGTCTAAAGTATTGTTACTTGCAAGGGACAAAGAGATCCAGGATCCGACCATTATTCAACAGTTAACGTTTTGATTATGTATGACTTAGGTTAGGCGGACCCTTTTGCTGAAATAATATAAATCTTATCTTAAATTATATACATCCGGAGTTGTATCTTTGTTGGTACATGAAAAGGATAACCGCAATATGTTTATTACTGCTTTACTCTCTGACCCTTGTTGGTCTGGGTGTAAAGCAGTTTTATTGTTGTGGTAAGCTGAAGGAGGTCTCCGTTGGGCTGGCGGGTGCTACCAAGCATGAGTGCGAAATGGAGAAGGAGCACAAGGGTTGTTGCGAAACGGCCTTTAAGACCCTGAAGGTAGAGGATAGTCATTTCTCTGCTGCGGGTGTGACTGTTCCATCCACATTCTTCTTTACACTGGTGAATGTACAGCTTAGTGCATGGACTGCAGAACCTGTAACAGATCTGCCCTACCAGTTGAATTGTGGTAATGGGCCACCACTACATAATATTGTCCCCGGTTATATTCTGCATTGTATTTATAGAGTTTGATACCCCACAATAAGTGAATTAGCCATCCTCAGGCTAAGATGTGATTTCTTTCTATTTATTTTTCAAGTTTTAACTTTATGTATAAGTTTATTATGCTAATAGGTTTCCTATTATGCTATTCAAATATCCTATCTGCACAACAACATATATCTATACCTGTATCCGGCGTTTGTGACCAATGTCAGCATAGAATTGAAACTGCCGCCAAAGGTAGTGGTGTGAATATGGCTCATTGGGATGTAGAAAGTAAAATGCTGCACCTGGAGTATGATTCTACACAAACAAATGTAAATACAATTGAAGACCGTATTCTGAAAGCAGGGCATGACGTAGATAATAAGAAGGCCAGTGCAAAGGCTTACAATGCATTGCCGGAATGTTGTCACTACAGGGTGAATGAACAGCAGTTAAAAGAGGTGGTGGTGAATACCCGTGTCAAAACTACGCAAATATCTTCTCTTGCTACCGCAAGGACAGAAGTAATGACCAGTAAGGAATTATTAAAGGCTGCCTGTTGTAATTTAAGCGAGAGCTTTGAAACCAATCCTTCAGTAGATGTATCTTATAATGATGCCATCACTGGTTCCAAACAGATCCAGTTATTAGGACTGAGTGGGAATTATACCCAACTGACGGTGGAAAACCTGCCTGGTCCGCGAGGTTTGGCTACGCCATTAGGTCTGAACTCAATTGCAGGCCCATGGGTAGAATCTATCCAGCTGACCAAAGGGATTGGTTCAGTAGCGAATGGTTATGAAAGCATAGCCGGGCAAATCAACGTGGAATTAAAGAAACCAGAGAATAGTGAACAATTATATGCTAATGTGTATGTGAACGACTTTGGCAAGACGGATGTAAATGTGAACCTGGCGCAAAAGATCAATTCAAAGTGGTCTGTAGGGTTGTTATTGCACGATGATTTCCTGGCAAATAAGAAAGTAGATTTCACGAAAGATGGTTTTAGGGATGTACCTACCGGGAACCTGTTCAGCGCGGTGAACAGGTGGAAGTATGATAATGGAAAAGGGTTTATGACCATCTTTGGGGTGAAGGTGTTGAAAGATGAAAAGAAGGGCGGACAGATAGATTATAAATCCGGTTCTTCTTTGTATGGACTGGGTATTAATACAGACAGGTATGAGGCGTTTGCAAAGATTGGGTATACCTTTCCATCTAAACCTTATAAGAGCGTAGGGTTGCAGTTAGCGGGTATCAGTCATACGCAGAACTCTTATTTTGGTGTGACGAAGTATGATGGCGATCAGAAGAGTGTGTATGCAAACCTGATTTATCAGTCTATTATTGGTACGACTACCCATAAGTTCAGAACAGGTTTGAGCTTTTTGAATGACAACTATAATGAGACTTTGAATGCGCTGAAGTATAAAAGAACAGAGGTGGTACCGGGTGCATTTTTCGAATACACCTTTACGCCTGTTGAAACCTTCAGTGTAGTAGCAGGTTTGCGTGGAGATAATAACAGCCTGTTTGGCTTTTTCCTGACACCTCGTATTCATGTGAGGTATGAGCCTTTTCCGGGAACTACCGTACGTGTAAGTGCGGGTAGAGGTCAGCGGACGGCGAACATCCTGGCGGAGAATATGAGTGTGATGGCGAGTGCGAGGAACATCAATATCCTGGGTACGACGGGTGGCAAGGCGTATGGTTTGAACCCGGAAGTAGCGTGGAATAAAGGGATCAGTGTAGACCAAAAGCTGACGTTGTTTGGCCGCGATGCGATGGTGAGTGTGGATTATTTCAGGAATGATTTCAATGACCAGGTGGTAGTGGATTTAGAAGATCCAACAGCCGCAAAGTTTTATAACCTGGATGGAAAGTCTTATTCCAATAGTATGCAGGCAGAGATTACGGCGGAACCATTGCCTAAACTGGATGTGCGGGTAGCTTACCGTTATTTTGATGTAAAGACCACTTATAGCGGTATTTTAAAACAAAGACCGCTCACGGCTAAGCATCGTGTATTTGCTAACCTGGCGTATGGGGTGAAGACCTGGAAATTTGATTATACAGTGAATTACAATGGTCCTAAGCGGATACCGATGACGGCGGTGAGTCCTGAAGCATATTCACAAAGTTATGTGACCATGAATGCACAGGTGAGTAAGACATTTGCGAAGAGACTGGATATCTATGTGGGTGCAGAGAACCTGACTAATTTTTACCAGAAGGATCCGGTGATTAATGCGGGACAGCCGTTTGGTGCTGGTTTTGATGCGGGTATGGTATGGGGACCGGTGATTGGAAGAATGTTTTATGGCGGGTTGAGATATAAAATTTAATGATAGCGTAATGGGGGTTATAGGTTATTGAAATTATTTATATAATTTGGCGCCCGTAAACCGACCCCCATTACTGCATGAAGAAGAAATTCATTTACCAGGACGAGAATTCGCACAAATTTTGGAACATTGAGATTAACCTAACAAGTCTGACCGTAATATTTGGGAAATACGGCACAACGGGACAAGCTCAGACAAAACTATTCTCCTCTGTAGAAGACTGTATCAAAGCAGCAGAAAAACTCATTGCTGAAAAAACAAAG
Source organism: Chitinophaga sp. (assembly GCF_039596135.1). Classification (GTDB taxonomy): domain Bacteria; phylum Bacteroidota; class Bacteroidia; order Chitinophagales; family Chitinophagaceae; genus Chitinophaga. The sequence goes on along the minus strand of NZ_JBCNKH010000024.1, from coordinate 44,290 downwards.
AAAGGCTACAAACCTGTGGTGGAAGACCTGCCACCCAAAGAGTTGTACAATGATTTAATAGCGGTAGCCAGGATACTGGAAGCGCAGTTTCCTGACAAGGTAGAAATTACACCTGTAACGGCTGATCACATCAAAGAGATGGAAGCAGCTGTGGGATTCCCCATGGATGAGGAATTTCAGGCTTACTGGCTGGAAAAGGGTTCTTTCTTTTTTGACAAGGATGATTTTGTTTGTGCCATTTATGCTTTTGATGAAAATGGGCAGAATGCGAATAACCTGTATGGGTTTCTTTCTGTTTATTGCCATATACACAGCTGTCATTTTGATGCATTGGATGATGAGCGGGATTTTTTATCCCAGCGGACGATTGTGTTAGGGTTGATTATTAGTGGAGATGAGAAGTGGGTATTGGTGAATAATCCTGTGGGGATTTATCTGATATATTTTGAGAAGGAGTTTCAGCATTATAGTGAGGAGGAGTTTATGGAGTTACTGGCACCGGTGTTGGAGGCGAAGGCGGGGGCGACGTATACTGTGACTGAGAAGGTAGTTGTGGAATCTTCAGAAGATGCCTTAGAAGAGGTGTCAGAAGAAACTTCAGCAGAAGCTTCAGAAGAGGCCAATGAATATGGATTTAAAGAACTGCCTTATAGAGAAGTATTGGACCTGTTAGATGTAGATCAGTTATTCGACAACTGGGATGGGCAATATGGGTATGATACAGAAGAAGAATACTTTGAAGACTACGGAGATATCTATGTATACGAAGGCGATTTACAGGTGAATAAAAACCTGGATGGGGCTGGAAGTTTATTGGTAGTGATTGGTAACCTGACTGTAGCCGGAAAACTGGATGTGCCTTATTATGTAACCGGGAATACTACTGCCGATTACCTGATTCTGAATACATTACAATATACTGCCGGCACAGAAACCATTCGATATATGGCAGTAGCATGGGGACAGGATGATGAAATGGTGCATAAGATGCCTTTCAGAAAAATCAATGCCCCTTATTTCTTTTCCTGGTTTTATGACCTGGATTGTTTTGAGTTTGGGCCTGATACGGTCATCACTGCACTGTATGATCAGGATTCACTGGACTATTATAAAACCAATAATGTTTTTCTTGCATGGCATAATTATGCATTGGCATTCCGGCCTGAGTTGTGCTATGTGGTGGAAGCGGCGCATTATGATATGCTTGGTATAAATCTCAGTGCATTCTATGAAGCGTTGAAGAATAACCAGTCTGTATGGAAGGATGGAGTGACGCCGGAAGGGATTCAATTAACAGAGCAGGGAATGATACTGAGGGGGCAGCAGGAGAAACCGGAAGCCTATCATCGTTTCAAAGCAGCCATTGCCGCGGCCCCGGGTTATTATTTACCTTATTTCAAAGCAGGAGAATGTTTGTTTGGTGAAAGGGCTTATGAGCAGGCGTTGGTGTACTTTAAAAAAGGAATTCCGCTATCGCCGGAAAAGTTATTATACGATTATGGTTGTATCGCGCAAGCGGCGCTTTGTGAAGTACGATTGGGTAATTATGATGCCGCCATTGAACTTGCTAAAACAGGCCGTGAATCTGATTATTTCCTGAGGCGTGTATGGGGCGAAGCGTTGATATTGCAAGGTAAGTTGGATGAGGCGATCGTTTTGCTGGAGAAGTCGGTAGAAGTAAGATCTGTTTTCTCAAATTCCTGGTTGTTGGGGCTGGCTTATTACTTAAAGGGGAATAAGCAGGAGGCGATTAAAAATTATGATACGGCCAGCTATTATAGTAAAAAGGCGCAGCCTTATGAGCAGCATACGACCCTGCATTATTTCTATGGCGATAATGTGAGGGTGAACTGGGATGCGGAAGGGCCTTCGCAAATAGTAAAGGACCAGGCGTATTGGAATGAGTTCTTTAATAGTAATACAGTATCGTTTGATAACCTGCTGCGGGTGCCGGAACAATTCAGGACGAGCCAGATGGTATCCACTTTGTTATTGCAAAAAGATGTGGACGGGCATATATTAAAATATATAAGTCCGGCATTGTATACGCAGGAGATCATCCTGCAGGCAGTGGACAGGGAGTCGCCGCTTAGGTATGAGGAAATACCAGCGGAGTTCCTGACGGAGGAGGTGTTTGCCGTGCATCCGCATGGGGTGTCGCTGGCGTATCTGCCAAAAGAGAAGATGACGTATGAGATGTGTTTTGAAAAGGTGAAATTTGATCAATACAATTATAATCATATACCGGAGGCATTCAGGGATGAACGAATGAATATCGCGCTGATAGCTGGTGGTGGGTTGAGAGATGTTAATTATAAGCCCCTGCCAAAGAAATATTATACCAATGAATATATACTACAGGCCATAGACCTGGGGATACATGCCATTGGTAATATTCCTGCAAGACTGGTGGATAAGGAGGTATATGATTATGCCTTTGCAAAATATGGGCAGGAGCGCGAGTGGCCGTTTATTGTAGATCAGTATAACAGGGAGCGCTGGCGCTATGGTTCACGGAGTGATGTGGAAGAGATGGGGCAACATATTTTGCGGCATACAATTGATAAGGTAGATGTTCGGCGGATTAATAAGCATAGTTATGCGTATTATAAAAAGTACCTGGCCGGGTCGATGCCGGCGGCATGGGAAGAGCGGAAGGACATTACCAATGAATACCTGGAGACGGAAGAATTCGACTATAATACTTTTGAAAATGTATGGGCCTGTTTTTGGGATGAAGCGTTTATTCTCAAAGCGCTGAAAGCGGGAGACCACTTGTATAATGTACCTGCTCAGTATATCACCCCCAAGATAGCGGAGGAAGCGGTTGATTTGTATGCATATGATTTCCTGTATGTACCAAAATCGATGCTGACCTTAGCGCTTTGTGAAAAAGTATTTAGTGGTAGTGAGTTTTATAATTTAGATGCGGTACCACTGGCTATGCGTACGGCTAAGATATGTGCGATTGCTGTGGGTAGAGATGTTGCAAATTTCAAATTTGTACCGCTTGAATTGCGCGATCCGGAGTTTTGTGCAGCGGTGGTGGCAAGGAAGCCAGCGCTTAGTATATATGTGCCACATCAGCATTATGCAGCTACTTTTGAGATAGTGGATAAGCGGTTTGGAAAGCGGGTTGAAGCAGGGTATGTGTCGGTGAACCGGGGATTGGGGTTGATTATAAATGGAGATTATGAGTTGGCGGTACAGCAGTTGGTAAAGGTAGGAGATAGCTATCGTCATCAGGCTGTTTATTACCTGGGATGGATCAGTTATTTAAAAGGCGATGAAAAACCGGCAAAAGAGTATTGGCGGCAATCGCAGGATATCGCGAAGGCGGGGGAGATAGATGAAGAGGAGTGGATAAAATATGCTTATGCAGCGTTTCAATTGCCAGAGGTGCCGGGTGTGTATGAGTTTAACCAGGATACGTTTGATGAGCAAATGCGGGAGGCTTCATTATTGGTGCAGGATAAGCAATTTGAACTGGCATTAAGCGGGTTGGCGCAGGTGGAGAAATTACTGATTGATGCACAAAGTGGTGAAATGCGTTTGTGGGCATATGTATGGGATCATCAGCGGTATGCATTGTACGAGGCGGGACAGCGGGAGGAATCATTGGCGATATGCCGTAAGATGATTGCTGAATTGGGGAAGGTTACATTGTGGGAGTACCTGGAGGAGCATAATCCTATACGGGCTGCATTGCGCAATGCGCATAATAGTCTGGCCTATCATTGTTATGAGCATGGTGAGATTGTGGAGGGGTTGAAGCATAGTAAGATGTGTATGAAGACGATAGCGGCGATAGAGGATAAGGAGGTGTTGAACCCGTTTTATGAAACGCAGGCGTTATTGATGCATAAAGCGGGGGATGTGAAAGGGTTTGAGAAGGCGGTGGGGAAGATTAGGAAATTGAAACTTTCGATTGGGGAAGAGTTGGAGAAAATTATGTCCTAAAGGGTATGTTTTGAATGAAATGGGGAATGTAAGAGGCGCGGCAGCTGTTTACATTTTGAGGATAGGATTAGAGATATTTATGTCCTGAAAGTAAGTGGCGCGATAGCTGTTTGCTTTTTGAAGTAATTAGAGAAGTGGGAAACTTCGTCAAAGCCTAAAGCATAAGCAATGTCAGCAACGCTCCAGCTGGTTTGTTTCAGCAGGATCTTTGCTTCTTCTACCAGTCGTTTGCTGATGAGTTCAGAAGTAGTACGACCTGTAGATTCTTTCAATACTTTATTCAGGTGGTTTACATGTACTGCCAGCCGGTCTGCGTATTCTTTTGGGGTACGCAGGCTTAGTCTTTGTTCCGGCGATTCCAGTGGAAATTGCCTTTCCAGTAGTTCCAGAAACAACATGGAAATACGTTGAGAGGCATTTTGAGTGGTATTGAGTGCGGTGAGTGGTTGCAGTTTTTGACCATAATGGATGAGCTCCATGACGAGGTTGCGTAGCAGGTCGAATTTGAATTTATAATCAGCAGCCAGTTCTTTCTGCATCTTTTTAAAGATATATGCTACTTCCTGTGCTTCTTCGTCATTCAAATGAAAAAGCGGCACGTGACCGGGTTGGAATAGTGGCAGTTCTTCCAGTACAACACCTGATTTGCGGGGCATGAGAAAGTCGGCGGTGAAAATACAGAAGAGACCGTGCTGGTTGCTATCGGCAGGAATCCAGTGATATGGGATTTTGGGAGTGGCGAAGAGGAGTGCATTTTTCTCTACTTCGATCACTTTGTCAGCATATTCTGCGCGGCTTTTGCCGTTTAGCCAGCTGATCTTATAGTAGGCCCTGCGGCTGTAGGGCATGATGCGATTACCGGTTGCTTTGTCAAAGAGTTTTTGGGGATCAAAGACATTGAAATGTCCTGTATCCTTTGTAAGGCCTGCCGGAAAGGTGGCGGCGTTACGTTTGTAAAATTCTTCGAGTGAAGTATTGGTAAGCATACAATAAAGGTACTATTTTGTTAAATGCCTGCCGTACACACTACGGCAGGCATTTATATTATACAAGCATTCCACCGGAAGCTTCTATTCTTTGTCCGTTTACCCAGCGGGCATCGTCTGTACAAAGAAAGGCGATGGCGCCGCCTATATCTTCTGCTTTTCCTACTCTGCCTAAGGCAGTTGCACCAGCTACTGTTTTCTGCGTTTCTGCATTGCTGCGCAGGTGTGCGCCACCGAAATCAGTCATGGTAGCGCCGGGTGCTACTACGTTTGCCCTGATGCCCCTGCTGCCGAGTTCTTTTGCAAGATAGCGGGTGAAGGTCTCTACTGCACTTTTGAAAGAGGCGTATACAGATGATCCTGGGAATGATACACGGGTCAGACCGGATGAGATATTTACGATACCACCGCCATCATTCAGGAGTGGAATGAGTTTTTGTGTTAAAAAATATACGCCTTTGAAGTGTACATTCAGCAGGTCGTCGAAAAAGGCTTCGGTGACTTCGATGATGGCGCTATATCCACCCTGGCCAGCGTTGTTTACTAAGTAATCAAAGTGGTCTGTACCAAAGTGGGTACTTAAGGTGTTTTTTAGCTGTGTGGCGAAATCTTCAAAACTGCTGATGGTACCAGTGTTTAGCTGGAGTGCAGCTGCTTTTTGCCCGGTTGCTTCGATTTGAGCGACTACAGCTTGCGCATCTTCTATGCGGGTATTGTAAGTGATGATGATATCCAGTCCTTTATCAGCCAGGTTTAAGGCTGAGTCGCGGCCTATGCCGCGGCTGCCGCCGGTGATGAGTGCTATTTTGTTTGCCATTTTGTAATGTTTATAGCAAAGTTAAGAGCGGATGGACGGGTGGTGTTTAAAGGAATCAATCTGTTTTTTGCAAAAATCAAATCATTTGCTGGAATGCCATTATTTCTTATGAATCGTATACAATCTTCCACCATCTGTAATCGCATACAAAGCGCCATCTTTTCCTTCAGTAATATCCCTGAATCGTTGTTGCTCATCAGCCAGCAGTCTTTCCTCTCCCACTACTTTATTATCCCTGATCACCAGGCGGGCAATGTGCATGCCACTCAGCGCGCCAATAAAGAGGTTGTTTTTCCATTCAGGAATAGCGCTGCCGGAATAGAAAGTAATACCACTTGGGCTGATCACAGGATCGTAATAATAAACAGGTTGTTCCAGACCCGCTTTCTGCTGAATACCTTCGCCTACTTTTTCTCCGGAATATTCAATGCCGTAGGTGATAGTAGCCCAGCCATAGTTTTTACCTTTTTCGATGCGATTCACTTCATCACCGCCACGAGGACCAAATTCAGTTTCCCACAGGTCGCCGGTTTCAGGATGGAAAGCAAGACCTTGTACATTTCTGTGGCCATAGCTCCATATTTCAGCACGTTTGTCCGCCTGTCCTGCAAATGGGTTACCTGCTACAGGTTGGCCGTCTTTGGTGATGTGTAAGATTTTGCCAAGTGCGGAGTTGAGCTGTTGGGCCTGTGGACGGGTTTGAAGGTCAGAACGTTCGCCGGTACTGATGAAGAGGTTGCCGTCTTTATCGAAAACAATTCTGCCGCCATAGTGGAGGGTACCATTGTAGGCAGGCGTGGCTTTGTAAATAACAGTGGCGCCTTCGATTGTTTTTTCGTCGGCGGAGAGTTTGCCTTTGGCCACGGCGGTCAGGTTACCTTCTGGCAGTGGGTCAGAGAATACCCAGTACACCATCCTGTTTTTGCTAAAGTCAGGGTCTACCCGGATGCCTAAGAGACCTCCCTGACCAGCGGAATTGACAGCTGGCAGGCCGGTGATGGGGGCACTGAGTTCGCCGGTAGTGGTAGCTATGCGGAGATCGCCTTTTTTCTCTGTGATGAGAAAGCGGCCGTCGGGTAATTGGGTGATGCCCCATGGATTCTCGAGTCCGGTAGTGAGGACTTTGAATTCGTAGGGTGTTTTGGTTTTTACACCACCAATTCGGGTCTGGCCTTTGAAGGCGGGTTTGTAATCGGAATTAGGTGCTTTGGTTTCCACGGGTGCGAGGAGGCTGTCGGTACCTGTACTGTCGGTTTGGTTATTGACATGCTCGCCGTTGGGTGAGCTACACGACGCCAGGGTAAATGCCAGTATTGTTGCACAGCGTTGAATAGGTCTGATCATATTGATGGAATTTAAGTAAGCATAGTATCAAAAACCGGGCTCATTCTATTGCGATCATCATATCGAAGACCCAGTTTGGGTTATCTTTACCGATGGGATTCATTCAATTGCATGTAATCAGCTTGAATCCTTTTCATTAAGAGAGCTTATCCTATTGCCGCCAGAATATCCCTGGTCCAGTTCAAATTATCTTCACCGACGATTATAGTCCGGAAGTTAAAATGGGTACCTTCCATCTCCACTCCTTTTGAATCATCAATGTGTAAATCAATATTAAAAGCAGGTGGATATTTAGATGGCCTGGCAGGTATATGTACGAATTTATTATGCACCTGCTGATTGATCACCCTGTCCAGTTTGATCCCATATAAATAAAACATCCACCATATTCTACGTGGCGGCCGGTAAGATGTTGTGTATACATATACCTTATGACCTCTGGCCTGACAAGCTTGCATCAATTCAATCGTTCCAGCACGTAGCTGCTCTACCTTCCAGAGTTTTTGCAAAAATGTGCGCTCTACAGTATCGAACTTTTTGATGCCGGGTATCAGTGTATCGTCAAGGTCAAATGAGATAATCATATTGGATTACCAGTTTTTATAGGGATGTGTAGTCAGGTTAGAGTTGTAATATTTCTCTTCTCCCGTTACTTCTTTTGCCACCCATGCTGGCAGGTCGAAGGTCTCATCTTCACTTTGCAGTTCTATTTCGGCTACAAGCAACCCTTCGTTGGCACCCTGGAATTCATCTACTTCCCATACTTTATCGTGATAGGTGATTTTGTACCTGATCTTGGAAAGTTCAGAAGTAGCAAAATTATCTAAGAGCTCTTTGGCTTCAGTGAAGGGAATTTCGTATTCATATTCCAGCCGGGTGGCGCCGACAGAAATCCCTTTGATGGTGAGATAGCCGGTGGTATCTGTCATCCTTACGCGGATTGTTTTTTGCGGGTCGGTGACCAGGTAGCCTTGTCTGAAATGCTCCCCTTTGGGCTTTTCAACCTGTTGCCATTGATCGAAATTAAGCAGGAATTTCCTTTCTATTTCTTTTGCCATAAATTACTTTTTCCTGAATGCACAAAATAAGAAATGCTGCGTAGTATTGAATGGAGTGATATGATCCTCTGTAATGCATTTTATCTTTTCGAACTGTACCTGCAGGGTTGCTGTCAATGCAGTTTCTGAATAGCGGGCTACAGGGAGACCACTACATTTTTCAGGACCATCGTTTGAAAAGGTGCCGATGATGGCGTAGCCACCTTTCCTGATATAGTTAGATGCTACGGAGATGTATTGCTGAATTTGTTCCGGGGTAGTCATGAAGTGAAATGCGGCTCTGTCATGCCAGCAATCGTAGGTGGTTTTCGGCGAAAATGTGGTAATATCCTGCACGATCCATGTGACGAGCGATGCTTTTTCGCCCAGGCGTTGTTGTGCTTTATTAAGCGCAGCTTTTGAGATGTCGAGCACAGTGATGTTTTGATAACCTGCTTCCAGCAGGAAATCTACGAGTTTGCTGTCGCCACCGCCGATGTCGATGATGTTGGCGTCTTTAGGAAGCTGGCATTCATTGATATAATTGAGGGAGGTTTGTGGTACTTCCTGGGTCCAGCTCACATCGGCCGGACCTTTGGTTTCATATACATGTTCCCAATGGGCGGATTTATTTTCCATGGAACAAATCTATAAAGAAAGCCCTTCAAAGCAAATAATCATTCTTAGGGAGATTGTATATAAAATTTGGCCGGGCAGGCTGGCCAGGGTAAGTCATTTCTACCTCTGCTACTTTGATGGCACCCAGGCGGGTTACTGCTATTTGTGAACGGATATTGTTTGCGCCTACATGGAAACCTACATTATCCACAAATTGAAAGGCATAATCCAGCATGAGTTTCTTTACTGCCTTATTAAAACCCGTTCCCCAGTATTTGGTGGCGTAGAAAGTGTAACCGATATGGATGATGCTTTTACCCGGATCATATTCATAGTACCGGGTACTACCTGCGATTTCACCTGTGGCTTTGTCAATGATGCTAAATGCGCCATGACTGCTAATGGCCATGTCGAAAAAGTCGCGGAATACTTCTTCTTTCCAACGGTCATTTTGCGGGTGCTGTGCCCATATAGCCGGGTCGGCAGCCACGGCAAAAAGCGCATCGTAGTCAGCTGCCTGCAGTGGTTCCAGCAGGGCCTGGTCGTTTTCTAAGGTGGGTTGAATATTGAAAGTCATGGAACAAATGTATTACATGGCTGGATGATTCATATAGTCCATTTGTAATAATAGTGGTAGTCCAGGTTAGTGGGATTGCTTCAGCTGTGCGTGGCGGATCCGGCTAAGGGTTTCCCGCGATACTCCCAGGAAGGATGCAATCATATGCAGCGGCACCCTGTTGATCAGATCAGGATAGTTATTGACAAACTCCTGGTATTTTTCTTCGGAGGTTGCACTGATATTGCTGAGGATCCGCTCGTAACTGGAATAGAGGTTCTGGCTGATCAGGTCATTGGTATATGCCTGTAAGGCAGGAATGGTATTCACAAGGGAGCTTAATACCTCATGTGTCCATAGTAAAACAACGCTATCCTCCATGACTTCGATGTTCAGTTTGGATACCGTTTGATTATGAAGACTCCGGGCATCGGTGGTCCAGCCGCCTTCAGGAGAAAACCGGAGAATGTGTTCGGAACCGTCGTCTTTTATATAATATGTCTTGAGCAGACCTTCGGCCACAAACATCTTATATAGGCATACCTCTCCTTCCTGTAGCAGCAATTGTTTTCTGCGTACTTTCCTGACCTGGGCCCCCGAGCGTATTGCCTGCAACTCGTCAGCTGTAAAGGGATGTTGTGCGGTTAATAATGCTTCCAGACGATCAAACATACCCTGAAAGTAATAAAATTGTGTCAAATGACCTTGTTTTAAGAGGTGATCCAGGGGCAAATTTGTGGTATAAAATCAAATTTTTATGCGGGTATTTTTGACTGGCGCTACGGGCTTTATAGGCTCTGCCATTGTAAAGGAATTATTGAAGGCAGGACATCATCCAATCGGGCTGGCACGCAATGATGCCGCTGTACAAAAACTGGAAGCAGCAGGTGTAGAGGTACACAACGGACACCTGGAAGACCTGGAAAGTATAAAACGTGGTGCGGCAAAGGCAGATGCTGTGATACATACCGGGTTTATCCATGACTTTACTGATTTTAAGAAATATTGTGAAGTGGACCGGAGCGTGATTGAGGCGATGGGTGAGGTAGTAAAAGGTCCAATAGTGGTGGCTTCAGGAACGGCGCTGATAGCCAGGGGAACTGTGACCACTGAGCTGGATCAGCCAGTAGTGAGTGCTGATTTATTGCCACGGGTTGCTACAGAAGAGGCGGTTGCTGCCGTGGTGGCGCGTGGGGGAAATGCATCTCTCGTTAGACTGACACCTACTGTGCATGGCAATGGGGATCAGGGATTTATTCCAATTATTATCAATGCGGCAAAGACACGTGGCGCAGCATTTTATATTGGTGAAGGTCAGAACAGATGGCCGGCAGTGCATCGGGATGATGCGGCGAGGTTGTTTGTGCTGGCAATGGAACAATCTACTCCCGGGGCTATTTATCATGCAGTGGCTGAAGAGGGGATTACCACAAAGGAGCTGGCAGGGGTGATGGCGAAGCACCTGGATATGCCATTGAAAAGCATTACTGCGGAGGAGGCGGGTGCAAGCATGGGGTTCTTTGGTATAATGTGGTCTATGGATCAGCCAAGTTCAAGTAAGATTACGCAGGAGAAACTGGGATGGCAGCCGAAGGAGATTGGATTGATAGCGGATATGGAGGCGAATTATTTTAAATAGATGTTCTATTTAAATAAAACGTAAATTTTTATTAAAGTGCAAAGGCCGTCTTGTATCAGACGGCTTTTTTTCTACCTATAAATCTTATTACTGTTCCCTGGCCGTTGTGATATTTCCCTTCTTCTAATCCTACAATTTCTTCTTTCAATAGTAATATCTCATAATCAGGGAAGTCTTGTTTTATTTCTTCTTCAGAGAACAGCCATGCTGCATCTGTAGGGCCACCTACCTGTGCATTGGCCTTGTGGTTTTTGCTGAATGCTTCAAAGATAATACTGCCACCTGGTTTTAAATAGGCATCTAACTGACGGTGTAATATTGATTTCTTTTCAGGAAGAAAATGTGCATAGATCAAACCAATGGCATCGAAAGATGCAGGTTCGAATTGAATAGTTTCGAGATCGCCTACAATATAAGTGAGTGTTGTTTGTAATTCACTGGCTAATTGCAGGGCTTTGGTTTTTCCTTCCTGGCTCAGGTCTGTGGCCGTCACCTGCCAGCCTGTTGCCGCAGCGTATACGCCGTTTCGACCTTCGCCATCTGCAGGCATAAGGATAGTGCCTTTTTCAAGTTTGTCTAACCATTCTTTGAAGAATAGATTAGGTGTTTTGCCATAGGCGAAATCAGTTTCGCGATAGCGGTCATCCCATCTGGCTTTGTATTGCTCGTTTGTCATGTTGACAAAGTTAGTCGCTGATGCAGGCATGGTGATAGGACAAAAATGAAATTGAATCGGATCTATTTAAAGTTTTGACGGAAAGATTCAGGTGTTTGTCCTGTATGTTTTTTGAAGAAACGAATAAAGTAGGAAACGTCTTCATAGCCTAGTTGCCAGGCAATTTCATTGATCAGGTTAGTAGTGGCGAGTAGCTGGCGTTTGGCTTCAAGAATGATATGATCATTGATCAGGGTAGAGCAGGTTTTGCCAAGGGATGATTTAGTAATAGCATTGAGCTGATAGGGAGATAGGTGTAGCAGGGCAGCGTAATCCGCTACCTGTTTATGTGTGGTGATATTAGTGGCGATCAGTTCCTGCAGGATTTGTAATTGATCGTTTGCCGGTGGTGTTTTTTGGGCGCGGATGAGGTGGATAAAAAAGATATGTAGTAATGATTTGATGACTTCTTCATGCTTTTCTTTAGGGTTGGAGAATTCTTCAACAATTTGAGTGCACAAAGCAAGGGTGTTTTCGAGCTGGTAATAGTTTTGTTGTGCGGCGGTGCGCAATAATGGACTGGGATCGAAGCCCGGATTGAATTGCACTAAATAACCCGTGCTGCTGGAATGAAGGTTGATGGCATGCACCTGCCCGGGGCGAAGCAGGAAGATGGAATGGTCACTGACAGGATAATCTATGAAGTCAATACTATGCGTCCCCGCTCCTTTTTGTAAGATTAATAAATAGTAGAAATCATGCCGGTGAAGTGGTTGGACCATGTTCTGACCGTTGATATCCCGGATGCTGAAACTGGTATTTGTCCTGATGGGAATGTGTTGCATGATGAGATAAAGGTACTTATTATGGCCGGATTGTCCATGCACTCATTCCATTTGTCCATGTACTGGTTGAGGAGATCATTGCAACTTTGCAGCATGAAATTTACATTAGAAACAGCCTTACTAAAGGTACAGAAAGCAGAAGACGCCTGGAATTCAAAAGATCCTGAGCGCGTAAGTTTAGCATATACAGTAAATACCGAATGGCGTAACCGACATGAGTTTATCAATGGACGGGAAGCGGTCAAAGCTTTTTTGCAGCGCAAATGGGAGCGGGAATTGGAATATAAATTAAAGAAAGAATTATGGGCATTTATGGACAACCGCATTGCTGTCAGATTTGAATATGAATGGCACGATGCGCAGGGCCAATGGTACCGGAGTTATGGCAATGAAAATTGGGAATTTGATGAGAACGGTCTGATGCAAAGACGGTTTGCCAGTATTAATGACCTGTCGATTGCCGTATCTGAGCGTAAACTTTTCTAACTTTATGGCATGTATACATTGGTCAGTTCGCGGACGGGGAATATGGCTTTCAGGGTATCCCGCTTTGAAGCGGGTACCTTGCTGCAGGAGCAGAAGGGATATCATTATTATTCCATCCTGTTGGTCACGAAAGGACGCGGGCAGTTGTATGAATATGCTTTCGGGGAGAATACGTTACTGGCATTGGGGCTGTATCAGCCTTTCCAGGTCAAAGGAGATGTAGAAGGAGTGTTGATCAATTTTCATCCTGACTTCTTTTGCATTTATCAGCATGAGGATGAAGTGGCCTGCAATGGTGTATTATTTAATAATATTTATGCACCGCCTTTGATGCAATTAAAGGCTGCTGAAATGGAAGCCTTATTGCATATTGTACAACAGATCGAACAGGAGTTGTCCCGGCCGGCATTGGCGCAATACGAGGTGGTGATGGCATTTTTGAAGATCTTCCTGATCAATGCATCCAGGATGAAACTGGAAAGGCAGGAAGAGCGGGTGCCTGTTGGTAATGAGCCTTTCATTTTACAGTCATTGAAAGATGCGATAGAACAATACTATAGAAAGGAACATAGTCCGGGGTATTATGCGGGCTTATTGAATATCACGCCGAAGGCATTGAACAGGTTGAGTAAGACGCATTTCAACAGAACACTGGGTAACCTGATTGCGGAAAGGATTATGACGGAGGCTAAGCGGGAATTGTATATGACTGCCAAGCCGGTGAAGCGGATTGCATTTGAGTTGGGTTTTAATGATGAGTTTTATTTCAGCCGGTTTTTTAAGAATAATGCAGAGGTATCGCCAGTGGTGTACAGAGAAATGGTGGGATGGGAGAATAATCCGTAAATTTACCTACATGAGCCACCACATTCCCACATATCAACTCGGCGAGCTGACTACCAACGATGCACAGGGAGTCTTCTTTCTTGGACAAAAGACTGCGTTTCCGAAGATCGCTATCGATCAGCCTTACCGCAGTAATTATTACAAACTGGGGGTATGTGTGAGGGGGCATGCGGAAGTGAGCGTCAACCTGGATACATACCAGGTAGTGCCGGGAAACCTGGTCATACTGTCTCCGCATATGATCAAGCAGTGGAAATACATGTCGCCTGATTATGAGCTGGCAGATATCTTCTTTACAAGAGATTTTATTACGACTAACAATCATGTCAATCCTGATAAATTCAGTTTCTTCTGGGCGGGTGCCAGGTGTGTAATTGACTTGCCATCATCCCAGCCGATTATTAATTCCATCCGTTTTTTACAACAAAAATGCCTGGAAGAACAACGTTACAAAGATGATGTACTCCGTAACCTGATCAATAGTTTGCTTTATGAAATAGCCGCCATTTATACAGTGGCTTCCACTGCAAATTTAAGCAGGGGGCAAATACTGGTAGCGGATTTCAAGCGACTGGTCAATACTCATTGCATGCAGGAGCGAAGCCTGAAATTTTATGCAGACCAGCTTTTTATTACCCCTAAGCACCTCACAGAAACGCTGCGGGAGGTTACTGGTAAAACTGCTGGTGACTGGATATCAGAAGCGGTTACCCTGGAAGCGAAAGTCTTATTACAGCGCCCTTCACTGAATATCTCACAAATTTCAGACATGCTGCATTTTGCAGATCAGTCTACCTTCGGTAAGTTTTTTAAGAATCAAACCGGCATGTCTCCCGCTACTTATAAACAAGGTTCCGACATTTAACCCAATCCTCCCATCTTTCAGCCCTTACCCGGAAATCTATTTCGATAGAACTTTGTTCCCATAAAATTCATTCACTATGCACATTGTTATCACTGGTTCTCTTGGGAACATAGGCAAGCCGTTGACGCAGGATTTATTACAACAGGGACACGCTGTCACCGTCATCAGCAGTAATCCTGAAAAACAAAAGGAAATAGAAGCGCTGGGTGCAAAGGCCGCTATTGGTAAATTGGAAGATGTTGCTTTTCTTACAAAGACTTTGACAGGTACAGATGCACTGTTTGCAATGGAGCCGCCTAATTTTGGGGCGCCGGATCATATTGTATATTATACTACCATTGCACATAGTTATGTAGCAGCTGTGAAGGCGGCAGGTGTAAAGCGTGTAGTACACCTCAGCAGCTGGGGAGCGCATTTGGAAAAAGGAACTGGTTTTATCACCGGCTCTTATCATGCAGAGCAGGTGATGAATGCCCTGCGTAATGTGACACATTTACGTCCTGGTTCTTTTTATACCAACCTGTATAGGTTTGTGGATATGATCAGACATACGGGATTTATTGGTTCCAATTATGGCGGAGAAGATAAGGTAGTGATGGTACATCCGCGGGATATTGCAACTGTTGCAGCAGCGGAGTTAGTAAAAACAGCAAGTGATCCGGTGCGTTATGTAGCCAGTACAGACATCACTGCCAGTGCTGCAGCAAAGGCCATTGGGGCGGCTATTGGCAAACCAGATCTGCAGTGGATCACTTTCTCAGATGAGGAGCTGACAAAGACACTGCTGGACAGGGGAATGCAGCCATTTCAGGTGGCTCCGCTGGTAGAACTGGGTGCAGCGATTCACAGCGGCGCTTTGAGATCTGATTATGATTTACATCCGCCAGAAGTAATGGGAAAAACGACGATTGAAGATTTTGCAAAAGAGTTTTCAGCTGCTTTTTAAAAGCAGCTGAAAATTTATGCGGTGGCCTTAAGCGCTTGCTTTGGACCGGATAAATTCCAGTTGATCAGGTGTGAGGAGATGCTTATCGAACAGGGTGCCATTGGTCCTGCTTGTTTTGAAAAAAAGGAGGTCTTTCATTACTTTCACTTTACGTATGGCAGACCAGTTTAGTTCGGTTTTGAAGTTATTCCCTTGTATGAGAATGGTATTATCCGTAAATGTGTATTGTAATGGGGCGTAAACATATTTTTTAACACCGGGCTTATTCATGTCAATAAACACCATTAAGGTAGGGAAAATGATGCTGAAAATGACGAAATAGAATTCAAATGAGGGGATGCCTGCAGTACCGGTTATGATTCTTGAAAGGAAGTAAAGACCAAAGAGGTGAATGACAATAATAGCCGGTTTTTTATAGAAATATCCGTAGAGAAATTTGATATATACAGGTTGAGATATTTTAGAAGTGTGTGAAAAAGACGTCATTCAAAATAATTTTAATAAAGGTAGCCAATTATGATAAATGAAAAGCCGGAATTCTGGGAAAAGAGTTTTAACGAAAAGCAGGAGATGTGGGGCTTTGAGCCTGCCCAATCAGCTGTATTGACGAAGGATTTCTTCCTGACACATGGGGTTAAAAAAGTGCTGGTACCTGGGTTTGGGTATGGCCGGAATGCGCAAATTTTCAGGGATAATGGGATGGATGTGACCGGGATTGAGATATCCCGGACTGCGATAGAGATGGCGCGAAAACATTATGGAACAGAGATGACCATCTATCATGGTTCCGTAACGGAGATGCCTTTTGACCAGGAGCAATATGATGGTGTGTTTTGTTATGCACTGATTCATTTGCTGGATGGAAATGAGCGGGCAAAACTGATAAGGGACTGCTATGGACAACTGAAGACAGGTGGATATATGGTATTTACAGTAATATCGAAGGCCGCGCCTACTTATGGGCAGGGTAGGTACCTTAGCCCGGACAGGTATGAAATGTTTGGTGGGGTGAATATGTACTTTTATGACAGGGAGGCTGTGCAGGCAGAATTTGGGAATGCGGGATTGTTTGAGGTGAGTGAGGTAACGGAGAACTACCCTTTTTATTTGATAAAGTGCAAGAAGGAATAATTATGCCAGCAGATCTTCAATTTTGCCGTGTGCAATGCTATAAGTTGGATATTCCGTCAATTCAAAAGGAGGATTGTGCAAGGGATGGCGGATCTCTGCTACGAGTGGTATGGGATCGCCGATGTGTATAAACTTCCGGTAGATGATCTGCTCATGCATGCCATAGCCGGTAATAATCTCAAAATCGTCTGTAGGGTCTACTTTCTCAAAAATATTCACCGCGATGATCGTATCATCTGTTAATTGAAACAGATACAGGTCATCTTCTTTCACTTTTAGATACCGGGTGGCTCGTATGGGCAGCACGGTAATTCGGTTCTTTTGTAAAAAACGCCAGGCTTCGCGGTAATGAAAGTTGATAAAAAATGTTAGCCATGTACCAAGGGCAAGAAAGAGAAGGATGCCCTGCCATGCTTGTGTAAGTATGCCGATTAAAAGCCCCAGTAATGGCCAGATGGCTATCCTGCACCAGTTGCGGTGTCGTAGTTTGCTTTTGAAGTAGGCTTCTTCCCGTTCGTTTAGTGGCCGTTCATAAGTCATCTTTCATCCATGATTTCTTTGATGGCGTCATGCAGATCCTGATTTTTAATCCGCTGTATCACCTGCGTCTCATATCGTTGATCTTTCCGCCTCAAAGCTATCAAATGTTGTGCGTAATATAAATGTGATTCATATCGCATGTCGCCCAGATTAGAATCAATCTCATCGATGATATCCACCGTTAGTTTGCCATCCATGTAGAATCGGGTGAGCAGGTCAAGGGCATTTGCCTGAATCCAGTCATATTCGCCAAAGGCAATCTCTTTTAGCATGGGAACTGCCGGGGTACCGATGTGATAAATGACTTCGAAAATGGTGTACTGACAAGCGGACAGCCATCCTGTAAGGCCCAGTTGTGACTGATCTACATCGTCGGGGATAGTCAGGTTGGCATGCATGCGGCTACGTAACACAGGGAGTGTTTTAGGGGACATTTGGGCTGCGACCGTTTTGGTCTGGTCAAAGAATTTGTCGGGGGCAGTGAACATCAAACCAGCCAGGTGAGGGATCACCGTATCAATGACATGATTGTCGATCATAGGAATAGGTCTTTTAGAGGGATAAATATATATAAAAATGTAATGCTGCGCAGGAGGGGGGATATTTGGGGGGATGAAAGATTAATAATTGAGTAGGTGGCAACTCATTTCCAAAACTCACGCAATAGTTCAACCACAGCTACCGGCTGTTCTTCCGGGATATAATGCCCACAGCCCGGTATCACCACTGTTCGCCCTGCTTCTGACAACGCCTCTGCTACCGCCCGCATATTTTCTCCCACTGCGTACTCCCCTCCTACAGTCATGACCGGTATTTTCAATTTTCTCAATTGTGTTTTGTTCTGTACCGCACTTGTATTGAATGCCCTGTAATAATTAAAACCTGCTGCCAGGCGATCTTTCCCTTTATATGCTTCGTAATAAACTTCGGTATCAATACTCCCTTTTACAAAGGTCTTGTGACTGAAATACCAGTTTAAATATTCTTTTTCCCTGCCGAGCACCAGTATTTCCGGAATGTCGGGTACTGCATGGAAATAAAACTGCCATACCCTTCCGGCATTATCAGGTTGGAATAGCTGTAATGGCATCAATCCGGGAATGCCCGCATCCATCACTGTGAGGGATAAACAGATAGACTCAAACTGTAAGGCAAAGGCTACTGCTACCCAGCCACCTATATCGTGGCCCACTACGTGACATTGCAGTACTTGTTGCTCATTGAGGTAATCCTTTATCAATTGCGCAATATGGGCGGTGTCGTACTGTGATGCAAAAGGGCTATTGCCTAGCCCGGGGAGGTCGGGGGCCAGTATATGGTATTGTGCAGAGAGCGCAGGAATTACATGCCGCCAGATGTGCGAGGTCTGCGGCCATCCATGTAGTAAGAGAATTGTTTCCATGAAGCAAAATTAGGAGGAATAGCTGGTTGGCAGAAAGACAAAGAACCTGCAATTCCTGCCAAAAGAGGTAACTTTGTTGCTGAGAAACATATTTTCCAATTGGTTATTTGTATTTCCAATCAGTCACTTATGTTTCAGAGAAACATATTTCCAATCAGTTGCTTTTTTTGTGAAACACATTGCCTTATTAATCACGCACAATTCTACCCTGCTGGACTTTGCCGGGCCGCTGGAAGTATTTACCAAAGCTATCGACAAGGCTGGCCCGGTATACCAAACGCATATTGTGTCATTGGAAGAAACGAATCAGATCAGGACTTCTTCAGGTATGCATATTACCTGTGAGCATAATTATGCCACATTTCATCAATCTATAGATACCCTGATCATAGCAGGGCTTCCTAAAGACCTGCCAACAAATATCCATCCTGCAGCTATTGCCTGGATTCAGCAACAGGCGCCGCAGATCAGAAGAATCTGTTCCGTTTGCTCAGGTGCTTTTATCCTGGCAGAAGCTGGTTTATTAAATGGTAAAAAAGCTACTACACATTGGAGTCTTTGTGAAAGACTGGCTGCCGCTTACCCGGCTATCAGCGTAGATGTAGCACCCATTTTTGTCAGGGATGGAAATGTGTATACCTCCGCAGGGATTACCACGGGTATGGACCTGGCGCTGGCATTGCTGGAAGAAGATATGGGAAAACGGTTTGCATTGGAGATTGCCAGGCAAATGGTTTTATTTTTAAAAAGACCCGGTAATCAGGCGCAATATAGTACTGTACTTGCAGCGCAGGCTATAGATCATGCGCCGGTAAGGGAAGCGGTGGACTGGATCATGGAGAATTTGCAAACGGAAATAACTGTGGAAGAATTGGCGGAGAAAGTGCTGATGAGCCCAAGAAATTTTGCCCGGGTGTTTGTAAAGGAAATGAATATTACGCCTGTGAAATTTATGGAAAAGATGCGTGTGGAGGCGGCATGCAGGAGTTTAACGGAGCAACATCTGACACAGGAAGAGATCGCTGTTGCATGTGGGTTTAAGAATGGGGAGAATATGCGGCGGGTATTCCTGAAAGTATTTGATGTGACGCCGTCTGAATACAGGAAACGATTTCAGACGGCGTTGTGATGTTTAGACTTCGTCTTTATTAATCCACTTACCCACTGTAGGTGCTACATAATTTTTCATTTTATCCAGCAAGGTATCGATATCATCACTAATGAGAATCATATCCTGATAAGTCTCTTTCAAAAAACCTTTATCCACCATTGTTTGTACAAGTGTAATCATCGCATCATAATACCCATTGGTATTCAATATGCCAATCGGTTTTTTATGCAGACCCAGTTGCGCCCATGTGAGCATTTCAAAAAACTCTTCCATTGTACCATACCCCCCTGGCAGTGTAATGACACCTTCACACAGTTCATTCATCTTCATCTTGCGGGTATGCATACTATCTACAATCAGCAATTCTGTCAAACCGGTATGCGCAATTTCTTTTGCCCTCAGGAAGTCAGGAATCACTCCCGTCACACTCCCCCCGGCTGACAATGCACCATCTGCTACTGCGCCCATGAGACCTACTTTTGCACCACCATATACCAGCCCGATATTATTTTCTGCCAATGTTTTTCCCAGCTGAAAGGCTTGTTCCATAAAGATATTGTCAGTGCCATTGCTGGAGCCACAAAAGACCGTTATACTTTTCATTTTTTTGATGGGTTTGATAAGGCAAAGGTACTGGGATTTGTTGTATTTGAATGCAAATAATAACGACCATGGCATAGTTTCTGCGCATATATAGTACAGTCCTTCGTTTACTGAAACAAGTAATGCTATGCAACGTCTCTTTTTACTAGCCGCCATTATTTTTTATCTACCTGCATTTGCTCAAAACACACCACAACTCTTTCAGGTCACTACCGCAGCTACTGCACCCGGAGAGACCGTGTTAATAAGAGGAGAAGGTATTGACCAGATATCAAAAATCGAAATAGGCCGACTCGCAGATGTGCGGGTTGATAATTCATCGCCTATATACGTGCCATTGCCGGAGGCCGATCATTTACCGGATTCCAAAGGCAGTAAGATTGCCGCAGGCGAAAGAATGATGCCTGTGGATAAAGTACAGCAAAATGAAAAGTCGGTAAAAGTCATTGTACCAGATGGCTTACAGCAAGGTGTTTATTGTGTGCGCATGACAGATAATAAGGGTGCAGTCAGTGGGTTTTATGTAAACGTTCCGATTGTAAACTGGGTAATTAGTGAAAATGGTTATAATGCAGCTGCCGCCGGCGATGTATTGAGAATACAGGGGAAGAACCTGCTTCGTAAAGGGGCTGGCGGACAAGTGGCATTGGTCAGCAATGGGAAAATAACCAACTTAAAAGTGGATAGCAGTTATGATGACTATTCAGTGAAGATAATTATTCCCGCTACTATTCAGCCAGGTAAATATCAACTGTATTACCACAATGGTTTGGGTGGAAAAACAGCATGGAGCGCGCCCCTCACTGTCAATATTGTAAAAAAAGAGTTGTGGCCCACCCAGGCATACAATGTAAAAACATACGGAGCAAAGGGGAATGGTTCGCAGGATGATACCGAAGCGTTTAAGAAAGCACTGGCAGCTGCACATGCCGGTGGCGTTGTAAACGTTCCTGCTGGTAACTATATATTATCAGATGGACTGGTTATTCCTGGTGGCGTGATCGTAAAAGGACAAAAGGGAACGGTGTTGAATTTTAAACCTGTTTCATCTGCTAGTCTCATCACTGGTACGGATCATTTTGGTATTACTGACCTCAGCATTCAGGCTACCCGGGCGTCAGGTATCATCATGAATAGTGGAGAAGGACATGTAATATTAGAAAGACTCGTGATACAGCAAGATATTGGCAATGCCCTTGCTGAACTGGATAGCAAATGGAATAAGACAGGGATTCAGTTAAAAGGGCCGGGTATCAGGGTCAGGGATTGTGTGTTCAAATCTGCCGGTATGTTTTCATTTGTAGGTGTCAGTGGATTTATTCAGCGTTGCAGATTTGAAAAGACAGGTGGTAGTGTAAAGACCTACATGAAAATTCACCCGGAAGGTTTGATCTTCGAAGACTGCTATAAGCAAACTAACGGATATGGGTATGGTGCCACCATCGACGAAAGCTATGATTTATACGAAGCCAGGAATAGCACTCCATTCAATTATATCAATGACCGGGAAGTGATGACCCTGGATGGTGGTAGTGGTGGCTATTTTGGAAAGGTAGGCGGCGCCACTGGCAATAGTATCATGCTCAGAAAAGATGGTAATACCTTTCAATGGACTGCCAATAAATGGATTGGCGGAGGGCTGTTTATTATTGATGGCAAAGGATCCGGACAGTTCAGAAGAATTGTAAAACACACGATAGACAGGATTGAACTGGATGAACCATTTCTGGTACAGCCCGATACCAGTTCAGTTATTAGCATCACTACCATTCGCGACCATTTGTTCTTTGTGAATAACACTGCTACTGATGCCGGTGCTTACCAGTTTTATGGCTCTGCCCAAAACTGTGTGATCGCAGGATTGAAAATGCAACGCAGTGCAGGTATCATAGGCAAAGGCTCTTATGTGAATTATGGCCGGCAACCTAACTGGTACATTGACATTGTAGATTGTGAATTGAGCGATGGCACTTATACCCCACAGGTGAGTCAGAAAGATAAATTTCGGGGAGAGCAACAAATTAACATTATTGGTTCAGGATATCCCGGGTTGAACATAGGATCTTTGGTAAGAAGGAATGTCTTAAGTGGAAAAAGCTATATCCGGGTATCTCCGGGGGGTGAAATAAATGATGTACAGGATGCGATTATCGAACGAAATAAAGTGAGTGGTGCAAAAAATGGTCTGGCTATTTATGGTGTAGGCAGGGTGGTGAGTAATTTATTTATTCATGATAACCAGTTCGGCACGATGGATATCCACAAGGCTTTGAAAGCAGAGGGCTACCAGGTGAGGTAATGCAGGCGTGTCTACGAAAATAATTTTTTTTTAAAAAGGCGTCTATATGCCTTTTTTGTTGTTTATTTGTGCAAGCAAATGCTTGCTTATTTATGGAGGCCAGAAGAGACGTATTCCAGGCAATAGCAGACCCTACCAGGCGGGAAATCATTCACCTGATCTCCCGCGAGCCCCGTCATCTCAATGCAATCGCGGAGAACTTTGACGTGAGCAGACAGGCTATTTCCCTGCACATAAAGATTTTAGCAGAGTGTGGTCTGATTGAGATCAGGCAACAGGGCAGGGAACGGTATTGCGCGGCCCGGCTGGAGAAATTACAGGAAGTACAGGAATGGATCAGTCAGTATGAATCGTTCTGGAAACACAAAATGCAGGCATTGAAAAACTTTCTTGAAGACAATTCATCACCACGTAAAACCAAAAAGAAATGAGCAATCCTATTGTTGTAATTGAAGAGACATTCAATGCGCCCGTGGAAAAGGTGTGGCAGGCCCTTACTGACAAGGAAAAGATGAAACAATGGTATTTCAATGTCGATGATTTTAAAGCAGAGAAAGGATTTAAATTTAGTTTTCCGGGACAGGGACACAAAGGAGAACAGTACATTCATCTTTGCGAAGTGACTATTGCTGTGCCTTTGGAAAAATTGCAATATAGTTGGCAATACAAGGATTATGAAGGTTATTCTACAGTTACATTTGAACTGTTTGACGAAGGAGATAAAACCAGGTTAAAGCTTACTCACGAGGGATTAGATAGCTTCCCTAAACATCCGGACTTCGCTGTGGACAGCTTCAGAGGCGGCTGGACACATCTCATGACCATCTCTCTGAAAGACTATCTGGCAAAAGGATAGTTTTAATTCTTTCAAAAAGTTATGGCTTTCACCTTCGGCGAAAGCCATAGCTTTTTTGCGACCAGCTAGTTAGAAATTTTGTATAATAATGCCGTCAATTCTTCCGGCATTGTAATCATTGCATCATGGCCGGTTGGTAATTCATAATAACTCCAATCCCTGCTGTTTTTTGCCTTATCGCCGAATACTTTTAACTGCGCCATCTGCGGCTGGGTACAGGCAATGTAGATCAGTGGCAAATGATTGCCATAAGGATGGTTGAGTTTTAGTGTCTGATCAAAACTTCTGAATGGTTGCGGTGTCAGTCTTGCGCTCACCCATCTGACCTGTGCTGTATCAGTCACCCCAAATACTTCGGGAGACCATACGGGTACGGACAGTCCATGACTGGATGCAGTCGAAGCCCTTACATTATCAGAGAGGTTGGCCGGTTGTGAAGTGAGTGCACTCCTGCCATTTTCAATCAGCATGGCATCTAAGAAGATTAGTTTTTTCAGCCTTGTGGGTATGCGATCTGCTACACCAGCTATCACTGCTCCGGCATAACTATGGCCTACCAATATAACATCATGCAAATCCTGCATGTTAATAAAACTGACAATATCCTGGATATGTGTTTCCAGGTTGATACTGGTGTCGAGTACATGTTGGTGCTCTCCCAATCCGCTTAAGGTGGGTGTGTATACTTCCGCGCCTTTCGCCTGCAATTCTTTCGCTACTTCCTTCCAGCACCAGCCCCCGTGCCATGCACCGTGTACCAGCACGAAAGTCTGGGCATGACTCAACCCGGCCACTGCAAAGGATAGCAGCAGACAATAGAAAAATTTTCCTTTCATTTTTGTGATATTTTTGTACCTCAAAAGTAGAAGTAGTCATTTGGGTATTCAATAACTCACCCCAAAGTGAGTCGCATAATGATTTAATTATGGCAACAAAAGTCAAAGCAAGTTCCATGAATGCACACAATCTGCGGGTATTGGCAGATCATTGCCAGGTGTCGGAAGTATTGGAGCTGATCAGCCCGCGGTGGAAAATGCAGGTGCTTTTTTGTATCTCTCAGGAGGTGTACCAGTTTAGTCAGCTGAAGAAGGTGTTTCCTACTATTTCGGACCAGGTATTGGCCCGGCGACTGGGCGAGATTGTTACGGAAGGGCTGGCTATTAAGTATAATGTGCCGGATACCGTGCCTTGCCAGGTAAAGTATGAGGTGACGGAAAAGGGGGCAGCCCTGCTGGAAATAGTGCAGGCCCTGCATCAGTGGGGGAAAAAGGGGTGGGAGTAAGCACGCCCTAAAAAGTTGCGGGCGGGCATTTTTAATTTTTCGCTTAGAAAATTCCCGTTTCGTTTGTAGTTTTAGCGCCTGTTTTGGGGAGCTACCCCCACTGAGTGTAGCTATAAACCAATTGATCTGTGAATAAAAACTATTACATTATTGATTTCGACAGCACTTTTACGCAGGTCGAAGCATTGGATGAGCTGGCGCGCATTTCATTACAGGACCACCCGGAGCGGGAGGCCATCTACAAAAAGATTGAAGAGCTGACTAACCTGGCTATGGAAGGGAAACTGTCTTTCAGGGAGAGTCTTTCCGGCAGGGTGAAGCTCCTGGAAGCCAGCAAAGAGCACCTGGGGTTGCTGATCAAACACCTGAAAAAGCAGGTATCTGTCTCTTTTTCCAGGAATAAGAAGTTTTTCAAGCACCATGCAGACGATGTATTGATAGTATCCGGAGGGTTCAAGGAGTTCATTACCCCGGTGGTACTGCCTTATCATATCAAAAAAGAGAATATATACGCTAATACTTTTGTGTTCGATGCTGATGGTAAAATCATAGGTTTTGACGAAACGAACCCGCTTTCTGACGAAGGTGGTAAGGTGAAGTTACTGAAGGACATGCAATTAGCAGGCGATATTTATGGTATCGGGGATGGGCATTCAGACTTTCAGCTAAAAGAGTTTGGGATGATCAGGAAGTTCTTTGCCTTTACAGAGAATATCAGTAGAAAGGCGGTGGCGGAAAAAGCAGATCACGTGACACCGAGTTTTGATGAATTCCTGTACGTGAATAACTTACCCAGTGCGTTGTCTTATCCTAAAAACAGGATTACCTGTGTGGTAGTGGGCGATGTGGATCATGAGGCGGTACATTTCCTGAAAAAAGATGGGTTTACTATAGCGCATTCGAATGAAGCGATTGGGGATGCAGGGATGCTTTTGTTAGCAGCGGGAGTAAAAGTGGACCAGGCATTGCTGGACCAGGCGCCTAAGCTGAAAGTAATAGGATATATGGGCGATGGTGGTGCGCACATTGCTTATGATGCCTGTACGACCCGTGGTATTGTGGTGTTCGACAATTTGAAGAAGCCATTGTCAGTTGCGAAACGGGTAGCGAGATTTATTAATAATGGAGATACTTTCAAGAGTAGTAATTTTCCTCATTTGCAATTACCGGCAGTTGAAAATGCACATCGCCTGATTGGGATTCATCGGAATGTACCGGGTATGATTGCGAAAGTGAACCAGGTATTTGCAGAGAGAGGTATTAATATTATCAGCCAGTTTTTGATGACGAACGATCAGATAGGTTATGTGATTACGGATGTGACGGCGGAATATGATAAGCAGGTGCTGAAGGGATTGAAGGAGATAGAAGGAACGATTAAGTTTAGGTACTTATACTAATTATTTAAAAAAGCTCCTGTTGTAAGACAGGAGCTTTTTTTTTACCTCAAATATAGTACTGTTGCCCCTCTCGTACGACTACTGTGCATACTCATAATAACCATCCCTAAAAAACCAAATAAATGACAACAAAACAAATGATAAGAGCAGGAATACTATCCTGTTTGTTCCTTATCACCTCCTTTTTGTCCCATGCACAGTTCAAAGTAATCGGCTACATGCCCTCCTGGCAGGGAGATGTGAATGCTGTACAGTACAGCAAACTGACTCACATCAATTACGCATTCATTTTACCTACAGCCACCGGTGGATTACAAGCGCTTGATAATCCGTCTAAATTACAGAGCCTTGTATCGCTGGCGCATGCCAACGGTGTAAAGGTGCTGATCTCTGTAGGTGGCTGGAACAATGGTGATGACAGCGGTTTTGAGACACTGGCTGGCAATAGTAGTTACCGTTCTGCATTCGTGACCAACATCATGAACCTCGTAAACCAGTACAACCTGGATGGCGCTGACATTGACTGGGAATACCCGGATGCAGGTACTTCTGCGAACAACTATGTATCCCTCATGACTGCGCTGGCTACTTCCCTGCATGCCCAGGGTAAATTATTAACAGCTGCGGTAGTAGGTACTGGTGGCGATGGGGTACTCAGCAGCGTATTTTCACAGGTAGATTTCCTGAACCTGATGGCGTATGACTATAATAATTATGATCACTCTACCTATACCTATGCTTCTCAATCCATTTCTTACTGGAAAGGTAAAGGGCTGCCTGCATCCAAGACAGTATTAGGTGTACCTTTCTACGGGCGTCCTTCCTGGGAAAGTTATGCAGCGCTGATCGCCAGGGGTGCCAGCCCTTATGCCGATACCTACAATGGCGTGGGGTATAATGGTATTACGACTATCAAGAGTAAAACAGACCTGGCTTACGATCAGGGCGGTGGTATCATGATATGGGAATTATCTATGGATGCTACGGGTACTTATTCACTGCTGTCTGCTATTCATGATGAATACCTGGTGAAAAGCGGTGGTAATACAGGTAACCAATCTCCTACAGTGAGCGTCACCTCTCCTGCTAACAATGCTACATTTACGGCTGGTGCTACTGTAAGTATTACTGCCAATGCTGCTGATGCAGATGGTAGTGTGGCCAAAGTAGAATTCTATAACGGCAGTACGCTGTTAGGTACGGCTACAGCTGCTCCTTATACCTACAGCTGGGCAGGTGTGGCAGCAGGTACTTATTCCCTTACCGCAAAAGCAACGGATAACAAAGGTGCTACTGCAACCAGTTCTACCGTAACGATCACCGTAGGTGGTGGCAATAATGGTGGTAATTGTAGTGGTGTAGCTACCTGGACGGCGACGGGTATTTATCTCGGTGGTGCACAGGTGGTGTACAATAATAAATTGTATACTGCTAAATGGTGGACGCAGAATGAACAACCTGATACACATACCGGCGATGGCCAGGTGTGGGCTTATGTAAGTGATTGTGGTTCTTCTACTGGTAACAAGGCGCCTACTGTAAGTCTTACTGCTCCTGCGTCAGGTGCTTCTTACACGGCTCCTGCTACTGTGAGCATTACTGCCAGTGCAACTGATGCAGATGGTAGTATTGCTAAGGTAGAGTTCTATAATGGATCTACATTGTTAGGTACGTCTACAGCTTCTCCTTATACCTACAGCTGGACAAGTGTGGCCGCAGGTACTTATTCCCTGACAGCAAAAGCAACTGATAATGGGGGTGCTGCTACTACCAGCAGCGCGGTGAGCATTACAGTATCCGGTTCTACCGGCACAGGCAATTGTGCAGGTGTGGCTACATACCAGCCTTATCCTGCTGTGTACAATGCAGGCGATAAGGTGGTGTACAATGGTTATCTGTATGTGTCACTGGCGAATGGTTTGTACAATGTAACACCGGGTACAGCTGATTACTGGTGGCAGCCACTGGGTGCCTGCAGCAGTAGTGCCAGAGTAGCCAATACGACTACGACTTATGCAACAGCTGATACAATTCCTGTAACGGTATATCCTAATCCTGTGACAGGTAGTACATTGCAGGTGAAAGTAAGTGCAGCTGCCGGTGAGCAGGTGGTTCTTGAATTGTGGAGTGTAGATGGTACTGGTCCGGTAGTGAGAAAGATTTATACAGCGGGCGCAAAGGGTGCGCAGATGATAAGTGTAGATATTAGTAAAGTACCAGCAGGTACATGGATAGTGAAGCTTTCTAACGCAGTGGGTACGCGGAAGGAGAGTGTGAAACTGATACGTTTGTAATCTTAATTGACAAAACCCAAAGCGCTTTTGCCGTATGGTGAAAGCGCTTTTTTTATTCTAAAGTTTTCACGCTAAGGATATTTTGTAAATTCGTTATAAGAATCAATGTGTTTATAGACCACTGGCACAGATCAATTACATATCAAAATCGGATATATTCTTCTCCTGTACGGAGCAAGAACACAGAAGCAATGAAAACACTGTTGCAGAACATGCTTTGGTATACATCTATTCGGGAAGCATGACGGTGACAGATATCAATGGTACGTACACCATGCATGAAGGCGAAACATTTCTGTTTTACAGAAATATGTTGGCAAAGTTTATTAAGCATCCATCGGAAAATGCGGAATTCAAATCCATTTCCATATTGTTTTCTCAGCCCTTTTTGCAAGAATTTTATTCACTTAATCAGCCTGACGGAAATTCAAAACCAAAATGGGAGGCTAAAAGAATAGAAAAACATCCTTTACTTATCAGCTTGTTTGGCTCAATTTTACCATATTACGATTTGCACGGAGAGAGTCTTCCGGAACGCCTGACTAACATTAAATTGCAGGAAGCCATTACCATACTCAGAACTGTTGATATAAGTACAGATGGCATATTGGCTAACTTTTCAGAAAGAGGTAAAATTGACCTTGCCGAATTTATGCTAAAGAGTTTTACGTTCAATATTCCATTAGCACGTTTTGCTTACCTCACGGGCAGAAGCCTTGCAACTTTCAAAAGAGACTTTCAAAAAATATTCAACACCTACCCTCAGAAATGGTTATTGGAAAAAAGGTTAAGCCAGGCTCGCTACCTGATTTCAGAAAAGAATATAAAACCTTCTGATGCTTACCTGGCAGCTGGTTTTGAAAATCTTTCCCACTTCTCTACAACTTTTAAAAAACATTTTGGGTATTCCCCATCCAGTCTTGTTTCACATAAATCATCAGATTGACAAGCGCTTTTTGATCATCGGTCCAGCCACTTTTTAAATTCGGAAACTTTGTTTTTACTGATGATAATCGGCTCCTGGCTTTTAAGCCTGGTTTCTATGTGCAACTGATTACGCCCATAGATCCATATACTTTCAATCGCATTGATGTTCACAATGTATTGACGGTTGGCCCGGTAATAAATTACATTATCCAATTCCTTCATTAAATCATCTAAAGTACTGTTCAGCGTATATGTTTTACCTTGAAATGTAAGTACTGAAACGACATTTTCATTCAGAGCAATGTAAACAATCTCCGTTGTATCAATGGTTATGATTTTGTCTTTTTCGTAGGTAATGAGGCGTTTTCTTGTATTTTCTTCTTTGGAAGGTGTGCTATCGACTATATTTTTCTGTTTTACTTCCAGTTGTCTGTTAATGATACTCAAATTATTGATTTCATCATTTAGATCGGAGATCTTTATATTTATTTCCTTTTCGTGTTTTCTATATATTATTCTTATCAGCCAAAAACAACTCCCGATAAGGACAATGGTTATTAATAATGAACCTGTTAAAAATCTTTGGTACAAATGATCCAATTGTGTTTGTAACGCTTTGATATTAGCGTGGCTTGCCAGCATCCAGTTCGTCCCTTTTACCGGGTAAACACTTACAATTTCAGAGCTACGGTTCATATTTTCCGGGAAAGTTCTGATACCAGAAGCAGGTTGACCGTTTTGGAGCAAGTTCCGGAAACTTTGCGTATTGCCAGCTTTTGAAAAACTGGAATTACCTGTCTCTATTCTCATTCCAACCAGTGCCGGATTAGGATGACATAACTCTATTCCCCCAGTATTGTACATACATACAAATTCGCTCTGAATATCTGTATTCAGGATGCTTTGTTGCAGGTGATCAATTACTTTGGCTGATGGCGTACCGGACAGCAGCTCCTGTTCCAGTAAGATACCCAACTCCCTTATTTCCCGTTGACCGGATTGTATTTTCTCTTCTATAAGAGCATCCTTCGCATTTATATAAAAATAATGTAATGCTCCCACGCTTGCCAATGTAGACACAATGGCAATCACCAGGAATGTAAGGATGTATAGTTTGGCTTTGGTCATTATAAAAAAATCAATGGAGCTAAATTAGTTTTTTTATAAAGTGGTGAAAACTTAAATGCCTTCAACTTACCTATGTTTTCCTATTCCGCTTTAAAGTCCATTATTCCCTTTTACCCGTTATTTTCTCCCTTTGATCGGCTGTTTATTTCATAACTAATTCATTAATAATAGTTTTGACATAATAAAATGATTGTTTGGAATCATGAAAAAAGTAAGTTTAATACTGTTGCTGGTTGCGACTTTAATAGGATTGTTGCAATTCATCGGACCAGAAGTACCGAAGTATGAGCCTGTCAATGACCTGACCGGAATACCGAAAGAAGTAAATGCCATTATCAGGAGTTCCTGTTTTGACTGCCATTCAACACAAACCGAACTAAGATGGTATGACAAGTTGACACCTGCTAATTATATTGTATACGATCATGTCTTAAAAGGAAGGGCGGCACTGGATTTTTCAAAATGGGACTCGTTGGAACCTGCAGTACAGAATGCAAAATTGTATTATTCGCTCAACAAAATCCTGGAGGAAGAAATGCCACTGCCTTCTTATACGGCTATTCATTCCAAAGCGAAACTTTCCGGGAAAGATATTACGACGTTCAAGGATTTTCTGGTGACGCGAACACCTCGCAGGAAAATTGACAGTTTGCAGATCCAGGTCGCCAGCCAACAGTTTTCCGATTTTGTAAAAGGAAAGCTATACACATCAAAACAATCTGTTCAACCTGCTCCCAATGGGATTGAGTATATACCCGATTATCGCAATTGGCAGGTGATCAGCATTTCGGACCGTTTTGACAATGGTACGGTGCGGATGATCTACGGGAATGATATCGCTGTAAAAGCAATACAAAATCACACTACAAATCCGTGGCCGGATGGGGCTATTCTTGCAAAAACGGCATGGAAACAACAGACCAATAATGATGGAAGTATTTCAGCGGGAGAATTTGTACAGGTCGAATTTATGATCAGAGATGCTCAAAAGTATGCTCATACAGCTGGCTGGGGCTGGGGCCGATGGCGGGGCATTGACCTGAAACCCTATGGCGCAAGGGCTACATTTACCACCGAATGTATTTCCTGCCACAAATCCCTAAAAGAAAATGATTATGTATTTACAAAACCGTTATATCTAAAAGATTAAACAAAATGAAACACAGCCTATACATCCTCGTAAGCATAGTAAGTCTTTCAATATTTAGCTGTACGCCAAAAAACGAATTGGGCCTGAATGAAAAGGCTTCTATAAACAGTTTAGGAGATTTACCTGAAAATCCATTATTGCTGAATGCAATAACCAGTTCTATTCATCCAAAAGACAGCTCGGTAACAGTACTGTATGGCAACGATCCCGCTTATAACTATGCTAAAGTAAGCGGTGATGGTAATTACCCGGTGGGTGCAGTACTATATGGCGTAACCTGGCAATTGCAGGCAGATGAACAATGGTTTGGAGCTAATGTGCCTGAAAGCATTAGAACGGTTGAGCGGATTGAGTTTTTGAGCAATAATAAAATTGAATATGGCAGTTATGATAATACAGGACTTAAACAAGCCGAACCATATAATAAGGAGGAAAGAATACACCGCATAACAGCGATGAAAATGGCCGTTAGCCCTTGATGAGCTGTTGAGCAAAGTAACATTGAGCTACTGACAAAAACAGCCTGGTTTGCTTTCATTGCATATTTGTAACGGCATTTATCGGAGGATATTTTAGGAATGTTCCTGTGACTCCGATTTATGAACAAATATTAAAGCGATGAAAAAAGTAGTGTTAATAACAGGAGCTTCCGCAGGAATGGGAAAAGAAACAGCAAAGCTGTTAGCTCAAAACAATTATACGGTGTATGCAGCGGCAAGACGGCTGGATAAAATGAAAGATCTTGAACTGTTGGGAATAAAAACCCTTTCAATGGATGTTACTGATGAAACCTCACTGGTTAATGGCGCGCAGCAAATATTAAATGCGGAAAAACGAATTGACATTTTAATCAACAACGCAGGTTTCGGGGCTTATGGAACGATAGAAGATGTATCTATGGCTGATGCTAAATACCAGTTAGAAGTAAATGTATTTGGTGCAATGCGACTAACACAATTAGTGTTGCCAAAAATGAGGGAAAACAGATTCGGGAAGATCGTAAACATATCTTCCATAGGCGGAAAGTTTGCATTGCCCTATGGTGGTTGGTATCATGCCAGTAAATTTGCTTTGGAGGCATTGAGCGATGCACTCCGCAATGAAGTAAAGCAATTCGGAATTGATGTAATTGTGATAGAACCGGGAGGTGTAAAATCGGAGTGGGCAGGCATTGCCTATGATAATTTGGTGAAGAATTCTACTCAATCAGCTTATAAAGCAACCATTGATAAATTGGCTGATTTTATGAAAAGAGCAACTGCAAAAAATGCAGCACCCGAAGTAATAACCACACTAATCCTGAAAAGCATAGAAGCGCCCAAACCGAAGTTCCGTTATGTAGGCGGTTATATGGCAAAACAGGCCGTCATTGCAAGGAAATTGCTGTCGGATAAGATGTTTGATAAAATGATAATGGGGCAAATGAAATAACTATGGATTTTACAGAACACATCATTACAGACCTATATCTTCTAGTTCTGGAGAAAGCTTCCGGAGGATCAATCTTTTATGCAGAAAATGGGTATAATTCATTTAAGGAAATTGCAGTATCCTATCGTTTTTTCTCTACCAGTATGACCGTCAGGATGCCTAAAGTATAGGCAATCAGGTCACTCCACGCAAAACTGGTCCCGATAATAATCCTGGCAGCTTTGTTATGTTGCAGTCCCAGTAGGCTCACAAGATTGAAATATTGGCCTATCTCAATCAGGTAAGAAAAGAGTAATACGCCCAGGGCAACACGTTTTACCGGTGCCTGGTAGATACTTCTTACTACGCAGTAAATGAAGATAACAACGAGATAATCGCCTGCATATGGGCGGATGAAGGAGTCGTGTACGTATAGGGCTATCAATACCTCGATAATAAAGAGGGCCAGGGCCAGTACAAAATACTTTAAACTAAACTTGAACATGGGTGCTAAGATAGGGATATAATTGAGGCTTTTTTCATAAAGAGAATGATAACAGTAATGCCTGTTCCTCCATTGCTATTGGCAACCACAAAACCTAAAGAATGAAATTTCGTAACTTTATTAAAAATAACGGAATTATGAGAGCATTCTTAGGTATGGGCCTTTTAGGATCAAATTTCACGAAGGCTTTAATTAAAAAAGGAGAGCAGGTACAGGTATGGAACAGAACGACTTCGAGGGCTACCGCTATGGAGGCTTTTGGAGCAAAGGCCTTTGCAAATGTGGCGGATGCTGTGAAGGGTGCAGATTATGTACATATAGTGGTGAAGGATGATGCAGCGGTGAATGAAGTGCTGGCAGCAGCGGAACCTGGATTAAAACCGGGCGCTGTGATCATTGATCATACTACCACTACTGTGGAAGGTGCAAAGGAACGTACGAAAGAATGGAAAGCAAAAGGGTTTACTTATCAGCATGCACCTGTGTTCATGGGACCGGGCAATGCACTGGACAGTACAGGGTTTATGCTGGTGTCCGGGGATGCTGCTGTGTTAAGCAAATTAGAACCTGTGCTGGCACCTATGACAGGTAAGCTGGTGAACTTTGGTGCTGAAACGGGCAAGGCTGCTGCGATGAAACTGGTAGGGAATTCATTCTTAATATGCCTCACGGCAGGTTTGACGGATATGCTTGCAGTAGGTAAAGCACTGGGTGTAAATGGTGATGATATATTGACTTTGCTGGGGGATTGGAATCCGGGACTGTCTGTTACATCCAGGTTGAAGCGGATGTTGTCAGCGCCTTATGATGATCCGTCATGGGAATTGAATATGGCCAGGAAAGATGCAGGGCTGTTTATGGAAGCGACTGCAGCTGCTGGTACGGAACTGAATGTGATACCGGTGGTGGCAAAGGTGATGGATGAGTGGATAGAGAAAGGGTTTGGAAATAAGGATTGGACGATTATTAGTAAAGATGCGTTATAGAGGCAGGTAGGATGTATCAAAGATAAAATCATGTCCTGAGAATCGTTTTAAACGATACCCAGGTACCCGAATTAAGAGAGCCTGTATCTTGAACTTTTGATACGGGCTCTCTTTTTAATACGATCTTACTTAATGATTAACAGGATAAGGACCTTCGGAGAAGGACGTTGCGTGATAACCCTTTGCACCAATAATATCTGCCAGTTTACTTTTTATTGATTGCCCCTGTTGTAGTTTTTGTAACAGGGAGCCAAAGTCGTGTTGTGGTTGCCAATGCAGTTCCCTGCGTGCTTTTTCATTGACATATACCCTGTCTATATGTGGAAGAAATTTCCAGTTATGCTGTGCAAAGATGTCTGCTGCCGCTGGATAAATTTGTTTTATAACCTGAGGCGCATGCGCTCTTAATACAGGAAGATCTGCTGTAGTAAAAGGTGTTGTTGCACTGATAATATATTTCCCAAAACCAATTTCCTGTGCACGATGCATTGCTACAATATGTGCAGTAACAACATCTTCAACATCTACACGGCGGTACAGGTACTCCAGTGCTTTAAGATTATCATCGTCAAATGCATCACGCATACCTTTATTATCATCCTGTTCAGGAAAAAAGCGGGACGTGCGCAGGATAAGAACAGGCAGTTTTTGATTGCGGTAAAAGAGCTGGCAAAGATCTTCGGCAGCAGTTTTAGTAACGCCGTAGATATTTTTAGGTTGAGGCGTTACTTCTTCTGTGATCCAGGCGGCTGGCTGGCCGGGAGGCGGTATGAGCGCATCTCCGAATACACTGGTGGTACTGGTGAAGATGAAGGCTTTTACCTTATTGGCGGTAGCTGCTTCCAGCAATTGCAGGGTGCCGGTAATATTGGTGTCAATGAATTCCTGGCGGGAGTGAGTGCCTACATGTGGTTTGTGCAGGGTGGCAGTATGCAGCACGATATCCACACCTTTCATACATTCCTGTACAAAGAAGGGATCGGCGATATTGCCGGTATGGGTAGTAAACGAAGAAGGTTGTATGTCGACGGCGACGATGTCATGCCCCTGCGGAGAGAGGGTTCTGACCAATGCTTCGCCGAGGTGCCCGGTGCTGCCAGTAATGAGTATTTTCATATAATCAATTGAGAATGTAAATTTACTTTGGGTAAAAATTAATCGCGGGACATTTGTCCCAATTTACAATATGATCCAAACAAACTCCGCCTTATTACAATTAATCAATGACATGCTGCCTGCAGCGGGAGGTGCAATTACCGTGCGACAGTTTGACGCCGGACAGCGGTTTATATTCCAGGGGCAGGAGATCCTGCAGGTATATATCATTCGTGCTGGTGTGGTAAAACCCCTGATTACGGAAGAGAATGGCAAGGAATATATACTTGAATTCCTGGGAGAAGGTGAAATGCTGGGAGAGGTGGAGGCTATTCGGGGTACAAAGACTATTTGCAGTGTGGATGCCGTAACCCCTGTAAGCCTGTATGCTATGGGAGTGGGCCAGTTCCATTATTTTTTACAGACCATTCCTGCTTTTAATAACCTGGTGATGCGGCTGCTGGCTACCAGGGTAGCGAATTCTTCAGTGAAAATGGCCAGGCAGCAATTATATACCATGGCGGAGCTATTACCCCAGTTACAGAAAATGCTGGCTGCGCAGCAGATTGGTTTTACCAAACAGGATCTGGCGGGGTATATGGGTATTAGCGTGCGGAGTCTGAACCGTTTATTGAAGGAGAATAGTTGATTATTTGTAGCTGAGTTGTAGCAAAATAGACTGCTTATAGGAAAAATAAATTGACCCTTATAACAAAGTAATTTGAGCTTTAGAACAAAACAGCGTGACCCCTTCCCGTCCTACCTTTGATCTATCAAAATATCAATTATGAAAACGATAGATAAAATTTATATCAACGGGGCGTTTGTGACCCCACACGGACAGGAAATGTTTGAGCTGATAAATCCAGCTACAAATACACTCATTGGCCAGGTAAGACTGGGTGATGAAAGGGATGCGCAACTGGCGATAGCGAGTGCAAAGGAAGCGTTTAAGACATTTTCTCTTTCTTCCAGGGAAACGAGGATTGAATACCTGCAAAAATTGCATGATGCGCTTTTGCGTCGTATCGATGATCTTACTGCTGCTACCATCCTGGAATATGGAGCACCGGCTTCCCGGGCAAAGGCGAGTACAGAGATGGCGCTGGCTACTTTCCTGCATGCACAGGAGGTGTTATTTGACTTTGAGTTTGAGCGCAAGGTAGGTCGTTCACAGGTGAGGATGGAGCCGCTGGGAGTGGTAGGGATCATTACTCCCTGGAATGCGAATGCGAATTTCATTTGTGGAAAGCTGGCGACAGCGATTTCTGCTGGTTGTACGGTAGTAATCAAGCCGAGTGAAATGAGTGCATTGCAAACACAGGTTGTATTAGAGGCGTTTCATGAAGCCGGATTGCCTGCGGGGATTTACAATGTGGTGAATGGTTTGGGGAGTGTAGTGGGGGCTGAACTGACACGTCATCCGGATGTAGCGAAGATATCATTTACAGGTTCTACGGCTGTGGGTAAAACGATTGCCAGGGGTGCAGTGGATACTATGAAGAGGGTAACGTTGGAGTTGGGTGGAAAGTCGCCCAATATCATCCTTGATGATGCTGATTTTTCAAAAGCCATACCGATGGCGGTGGCAGCGGGTTTTATGAATAGCGGACAGGCATGTATAGCAGGTACAAGGTTGCTGGTACCGGCATCCCGTCTGAGCGAAGTGAAAGAATTATTGAAAGAGGCGGTAGCAAATGTAAAAGTAGGAGATCCTGCGGATGCAAATACGGCGATTGGACCAATGGTGAGTGTGAAGCAATATGAACGTGTGCAGTCTTATATACAGTCAGGGATAGAACAGGGTGCGGAGGTGCTGGCAGGTGGCGCCGGACATCCGGAAGGACTGGAGGGAGGTAACTTTGTAAAACCAACTGTGTTTGCAAATGTAACTCCTGATATGCGTATAGCAAGGGAGGAAATATTTGGGCCAGTCATCTCAGTATTGACTTATCAAACGGAGGAAGAGGCGATAGCGATGGCGAACGATACCACATACGGATTGGCTGCGTATGTGAGTAGTACGAACGAAGAGAGAGCGCGGAAGGTAGCGGAGCAGATAGTGGCAGGTAGAGTAATGGTGAATAGTTTGCAGCATGATCCGCTGGCACCGTTTGGTGGATTTAAACAGTCAGGTATCGGGAGAGAATATGGTACCTTTGGATTGGAAGAATATGTGGAGCCGAAGACGATCATCAGGGAATGAACAGATCGGCATACAGGTTGAAATAATGAACAAAAATGACCGGCGGGAAGTGAAATTCCCGCCGAAATTTAATTGTAACTTATGTTAGAAAAGGATAGAATACTGGTGTCTTGTTACCATCACGTGAGTAGGGAGGGTGAGAATTTTATTGGAGAGCATTCGTTGGGGTATGTGGTTTCGGGAACGCAGGAAGTGTTTTTAGATGGAACGCATTATGTGTTTAAGGAAGGTGATTTCAGGTTCTTTGCGAGGAATCAGCTGGCGAAGTTTGTAAAAATTCCACCTGTTGGGGGCGGTGATTTTAAGACGGTAGGAATTAGAATAGACCAGGAGTTGCTGCATAGTTTGAGCCAGGAGACAGGTTTGAAGGCGGAGGGTATTTTTAGGGGCGAGAAGAATTTCCATTTGCCGGAGCATCAGCTGCTCACACATTACAGGGATTCATTGCAGCCATATATAGATGGGCAGGGAGTGCATAACCCGGTGTTGACAATGATGAAGGTGAAGGAAGCGGCCCTATTGTTGTTGCAGTTGAAGCCTGAGCTGAAGAATTTGTTATTTGATTTTAGTACACCGGGAAAGATAGACCTGGAGGCGTATATGAATGAACATTATAAGTTCAATGTGGATATCAGCAGGTTTGCGTATCTGACGGGGAGGAGTTTGGCGACGTTCAAGCGGGATTTTGAGAAAGTGTTTCATACTACGCCGGGGAAGTGGTTGCAGCAGAAGAGATTGGAGGATGCTTATTATCTGATCAAGGAAAAAGGGTGGAAGTCAACGGATGTGTACCTGGAAGTGGGTTTTAAGGATTTGTCACATTTTTCGTTTGTGTTTAAGAAGGTGTATGGGGTGGCGCCGTCGAGGGTGAGGGCATAGGGAGGTGATGGAGAACCAAAGAATATTTGTACTTTTCTCCCATGTTGGATCAAGCATTCCTGCTCTATGGAGCAAACGGGTACACCGGAGAATTAATAGCCCGCTATGCGGCAGCATACGGCCTGCAACCTATACTGGCTGGCAGAAATAAACAGGCATTAGAGCAACTGGGCGCGGAGTTGAAGCTGCCTGTCAGGGTATTTGCATTGGACGATAAAATTGCTATGCAACAGGCTTTGCAGGAAGTACCCGTGGTTGTAAATGCTGCCGGGCCATATGATTTTACAGCAAAGCAACTTGTTGAAGCATGCATTGCCGAAGGCCGCCATTATCTGGATTTAAATGGGGATGCTATTATTTACGACATGATCCACACTTATGATAAGGCTGCCAAAGACAGCGGAGTCATGTTGCTGCCGGGTGCTGGTTATGATGTGGTGCCTACTGACTGCCTTGCTTTGTGGCTGAAACAACAAATGCCGGACGCGCGTTCGTTAAAGATTGCATTTGCTGTATTGAATAGTTCATTATCAAGAGGTACGGCTATTAATACAGTGCTTAAATTGGGACTGCCCGGATTATCGAGAATAGATGGAAAACTGGTGGAAGAGCCGGTGGGGAAGAGAGGAATGTATGTGCAATTTCCAGGAATGAAAAAGAAGCTTTTTACAATGAGTCTGCCGTGGGGTGACCTCAGTACAGCTTATGTATCTACCGGGATACCGAATATAGAAACGTACATCAATATGAATAAAGCTGCCTGGTTTTTTCTGAAGGGGCAAGGCGCTTATAATTGGTTACTCAAAACTAAACTTGTACGGGGAATTGCTAATGCGATAGTAAAAAGACAATCACCTGGTCCGGATAAGGCAACACGGGATAAGACGAATACGCTTATATGGGCACAGGTGAGTAATGAGAACGGAAATACGCTTACCGCGAATATGGTGGTGCCGGAAGCATATACACTTACTGCATTGGCTGCTTTGTTGATTACCAGGAAAGTATTGAACAAGGAATTTACGCCGGGGTATCAGACGCCCGCTACTGCTTATGGCACGGAATTAATTATGGAAATACCCGGCGTGCAGCGCGGGTTGGTGCAGTAAATTAAAAGACTGGAAAGTTGCCCGGTGCTGGTTGGTGTGTTAAATTAATTGGCTGGCCGCTTGTACAAAGCTATGTTCGGGCACAATATCGCCAGTGGATTGAGAAGTTACATTTTTCTGTAACTTAGGGTTCGCACAAGATGACCTACAATGAAACACATATCTATATTAATTCCCAGAGGTGCCGCGTCCCTGGGCTGTATTGAAGGCGCACACAAAATGTTCTTTAACGTGAATAACTTCCTGATTGATCGGGGAGACGACCCTTTATTCACGATCCAACTGGTGGGTTTGACACACGATGCCATGGTATACGATGGATTTTGTAAAGTAACCCCGGACCTGAGTATACAGGATGATTTCGACACTGACCTGATCATTATCCCTGCCGTAAATGGGGAAATGGACAAAGTGATCGCCGCTAACAGCGGGTTCTTCCCCTGGATCAGGGCGCAATACAACCGCGGTGCGGAGGTTGCAAGCCTTTGTGTAGGTGCTTTCCTGCTGGCAGCCACCGGTTTGCTGGAAGGCAAGAAATGCAGTACCCACTGGCAGTCTGAACATTTGTTCAGAAAGATGTTTCCGGATGTGGAAATGGTCTCTGATAGGATTATCACCGACGAGAACGGAATTTATTCCAGTGGCGGCGCTAATTCCTTTTGGAATTTACTCCTGTACCTGGTAGAAAAATATACCGACCGGGAAATGGCGATCTTTTGCGCGAAGTATTTTGCTATTGAAATTGATCGGTTTAGCCAGTCACCATTTATCATGTTCCGCGGACAGCGGGATCATCTGGATGAAGATATCAAGCGGGCACAGGATTTTATTGAGAAAAACTTCCAGGAGCGTATTACCGTCGATCAACTGGCATCGCTTTGTACTATGGGTAGACGGAGTTTTGAAAGGCGGTTCAAGAAGGCGACCAGCAATACCGTTTCTGAATATATTCAACGGGTGAAAGTTGAAGCTGCTAAAAAGGGTTTTGAAACCAGCCGTAAAAATATTAATGAGGTGATGTGTGAGGTGGGGTATGCGGATAATAAAGCTTTTAGAACTGTATTTAAGAGAAAGACGGGGTTATCGCCGGTGGAGTACAGGAATAAGTATAATAAAGAGGCAATCGCTGTATAGAAATGGCTTAATCGAAAGATTTGTTGCCGGTGAAGTACAGGATAAATATAGCAATCGCTGTATAAAGTAAATGAGGGAGCTACCACAGCTCCCTCATTTACTTTATTGATTTACAACCAATCCTTCTCCCGGTACCCACTTATCATATTCCATTTGTTTCGCTATCTGCATAGCTGCATCATGCCCCCGTAATTTCTCAACCAGGTGCAGTGCCCCATCTATTCCGGCAGAAATCCCCGCAGTTGTTAATACATTTCCATCTTCTACAAAGCGTTTATCAGCCAGTACCGTGCTGTTAGGCAACGCCTTTCGCAGGTTTTCAATGCTGTTGTGGAACGTGGTCACCGTTTTATGATCCAGGATACCTGCTTTTCCCAAAATAAAGGCGCCGGTGCATACGGACATAAAGTATTTGGTATCCGGAATCCGGGATTGAATCCATTTAATCACTTCAGGGTCGTTTGCCGCTACACCGTCATTACCCCCGAAGGTAACAAAGATGTCTGCAGGAGGGGCATTTTCAATACTATAGGTAGGGAGTACCTTGAGTACACCCTGTGCACGAAGCGGATCGGTAGTTTTGGACACGATAGAGATATTGCAGCCAGCATAGGAAAATACTTCCAGCGGACCGGCAAAGTCCAGCACTTCTATTCCATCATACAGGTAGAAGCAAACATTCAGTTTCTTAATTTCTTCTTCTTTTTTGATCAGCTTCATGCCACAGTGTGGGCATTTGCCGGGTTTCATAAAGGTGAGGGTGTCGCAGCCCGGGCCATTGCAAGGTGGGCAAACGTAAGTCTGTGCGCTGGCAAAGGCGGTCAGCATTGTAAAAAGCACGATTGAGATGATCCGTTTCATAATGGCGGTAATTTTATGGGGTAAAGGTAGGGGGCGGGAAAAAGTGGGAGAAGGACAAGAAAGGAAAGAATCAGGACATCTTTGAAGGCAGTACGCCGGTATGTTTTTTTACCATCGTTCTTAATTGCACAACACTTTTGAACCCGCATTGCTGGGCTACAATGGTGACTTTATTATTTTCCTTTAATAAATTGATGGCTTTCTCCACCCTCAGTTTATCAATATATTGACCAATAGTGATTCCGGTAGCGGCTTTAAACATCCTTGTCAGGTTCCGGGAACCAGTATGCACCTGGGCGGCCAGGATATCAAGTGAGAGCTTCTGATCAAGATGGTGAATGATAAAATCCTGCACCTGGTGAATATGATTATTGATATGTCGGCGGTACCGGAGGTAGACGCTTTGCTGGGAATCTTCTCCATCACGACGAATGTACACCACCAGTTCAGCAGCCAGTTGCCAGGCGAACGCAGGGCCATGGCGTTCCTCAATAATGAATAGCGCCAGGTCGATACCGGTGGTGATACCGGCGCTGGTATAGATATTCCCGCTTTTTACAAAGAGACGGTTTGTGAAAACCTTCGTCTCCGGATATTCCTCCTGCAGGCGCCGGGTATATTTCCAGTGGGTAGTACAACCATGTCCATCAAGGATGCCGGCGGCAGCCAGGGCAAAAGAACCTGTACATACTGAGCAGAGGGTGGCACCAATGTGAGCGATGTGAATCAGCCAGTTCCGGAGGGCCTGATTGTCGGCATTTAATTGAAAACCGGGGATGAAAATGATATCATCTTTGTCAATAGCGATATCGTTGATATGTTGGAGTTGGCCAATCATCAGGCCGGAGGAGCAGGCTTTTTCCGGTTGATCAGAGAGGTAAATGATTTCATAAGGGTGTCCGTATTCAGCTGACTCGTAGAACACCTGTACTGGTCCGGCGAGGTCGAGAATGTGTGTTTGACTGGCTATGAAAAATATGACTCTGTTCAGCATCAGCGTAAAGGTAGCCGAATTTTGTTATAACTTAGAGTTATGAAAACTTTATATCCCTATTTGCTGGCGGCCATGGTGCTGATGATCGCCTGTAAAAAAACAAGATATTATTCAAGATCACAGATTGTTTCTAATATGCTGACGCCGGTGGATGCGAGTAAAAATATCGCGTTTGCGGCGAGTTTTACATTGGCATGGAATGAAATGCGGAAGCAGGTAGGGGCGCCTATTAATAATAAGGCGAAGGCGGTGAAGTGGATGAATGATAGTCCGTTTTCAGGGGATATGTTGAGTGCCAGGGAGTATAAAAAAGATGTGCAAATTGATGGGGGTAATATTGCTGTACTGGTTAACTTTCAAAAGGAATTGGGATTTGATGTACCCATGCAACCGCTTCGTGAGACACTTCAATTTAATGGTAAGGCGGTGAAGGCCTTTGGGATGCAGGATTATGATCCGGAAATTATTGGAGAGGCTCACCTGGTTTATTATAGGGATGAAGATCACTTTGTGATGAACTTAGATTCAAAAGATAAGTCTTCAGATATGATATTGGCAAAGGGATTCAATAAGGGAGCTAACCTACATGTCATCCTGCAGCAAATCCAGGGGGCTATCAGGAAGGGAACGACGATTAAAGAATATGCGACCTTGCAGATACCGGTATTGAAGTTTATGGAAGAAGAGCATTTTAAGGAGCTGGAGGGTATTGAGTTTAAAGCAAAAGGAAAGGGGTATACGATAACAACGGCGCGTCAGAAGACTACTTTTACGCTGGATCAGGAAGGGGCGAAAGTAATAGATTTAGCATCTATAGAAGTTTCAACAGACTCAGTAGAAGTAAAACGGCCACCCAATCTTATTTTTGACAAGCCATTTGTAGTGATGTTACAAAAGAAGAAATCTAATTTTCCATATTTCATGTTGAAAGTGGAA
The DNA here is from genome assembly GCF_039596135.1 of Chitinophaga sp. GTDB lineage: Bacteria > Bacteroidota > Bacteroidia > Chitinophagales > Chitinophagaceae > Chitinophaga. The sequence goes on along the minus strand of NZ_JBCNKH010000024.1, from coordinate 452 downwards.
AATGAGGAAATTATGGATACAAATAAGGAAGAATAAAATTACTTCAATAAATTAAAGGATACAAAGATAATAGTAATGCTGATGCAGATCAGTGCTGCCAGGAAGGTATAATCAGCTATTGTTTCAAGTTTATTGCTCCACGGTGGATTGGTAGAGCGTAAAGAAAGGAAGGATAACAAACAGCTGGCCATTAGTAATATAGCCGCTATACCTGTTACATCATCAATGACTGTAGTATTGTTGAACCCCGCTACCTTGATCGATGTCAATACAATCAGGCAAAAGCCTAACAAATTCGTAGAGGTGTTCAGTATGTGTGGGGATTTCCGATCCTTGTTCATGATAGTTAAATTATAACAAAATTAGCGCCAGTTAATTTATGGTGCGTGTTTAAGGCGGTGAATGCCCCTGCCGATGGAAAACCATTCATAACCAATGGTAATGGGGCCAGG